>DASXOB010000006.1:0-355166 GCA_036494545.1 Chthoniobacterales bacterium | reverse complement strand
CTGGTGTTCCAGTTGTCGTGTCAACGGCAGTGCTGGGTAGCTATGTTCGGAAAGGATAAGCGCTGAAAGCATCTAAGCGCCAAGCCTATCCCAAGATGAGTTCTCCCTGAAGGGTCGTGGTAGACCACCACGTTGATAGGTCACTGGTAGAAGTGCGGTAACGTATGCAGCTAAGTGATACTAATAACCCGTTCGGCTTGGTCATTTACTTTTCTGTTTACCCGCTGTGTTCGCCTAAAAAACGAATCCAGCGGCGAACAGAGAGGAATGACTTTTAGATAAAACGAAGCCTGGAAAGTTGGAAAGCTTCCTGTATGTAGATTTCAGAGAATCAGTGTGATACTTGGTAATAACCTGATCATCAGACCAACGCAATCGACCGCCGAGGTCGATTCCGAAGTCTGGTGATCCTAGCGCAGTGGTCCCACCCGTTCCCATTCCGAACACGGAAGTGAAACGCTGCAGCCCCGATGGTAGTGCATCTATAGGTTGTGCGAGAGTAGGACGTCGCCAGAACTTACGCCCAGCACTTTGGAAACAAGGTGCTGGGCTTTTCTTTGCTGAAGCACGTTACTCTGCTTGAAATTTTTCTCGGTGTCAGGTAAAAACGCCGCATGTCTCCCGCCGTCCGCGATTTCGCCACTCAGCGCGGACAATTTGTTTCCACGCGCTGGACGGTCGTCCTCGCGGCGGCAGATTCGCGGCTCTCTTCCCTGCAGGTCCACAATGCGCTTTCGGAACTCTGCGGGATTTACTGGCGGCCACTTTATCTTTTCTTGCGACGCGAGGGAATCGGGGCCGAGGATGCCCAAGACCTAACCCAGGGGTTTTTCGCCGAGCTAATTCGCGATCGCTCCTACCTTCGGGCCGATCGCGAGAAGGGACGTTTCCGCTCCTTTCTCCTCGGCGCCCTGAAGCATTTTGTCGCCGATGCGCGCGATCGCGAACGAGCGCAAAAGCGAGGCGGCGGCAAAATTAACGAACCGTTCGATGAGACAACCATTTTGGAAATGGAAAACCAGGTCGCGCGCAACGAGCGCTGGGAGGCGGATCGAGTTTACGATTACGCGTGGGCCGAGACGCTGCTCCGTCAGGCGCTCGCCCGCCTTGCGCAAGAATGCGCTTTTGCTGGCAAAGCGATCTTGTTCGAAGCGCTTAAGTCGCATCTATCGCCGAGTCTCGAAGACGCGGTGTCCTACCAAGAGTTATCGGCGCGATTACAGCGGCCGGTATCTACGCTGCGTAAAGACGTGGAGAGGTTGCGCGCTCGTTACGGCGAGATCCTGCGCGAAGAAGTCGGCGGGACGGTGAGCGATCCGGCCGAAGTGGATGAGGAACTGCGTTACCTTTGCCACGCGCTGACATCTGGATAATAGCATGGCCGCAGTTACCAGAGCGAAAACGACCGCTTGCGCGAAGTGTGGTGCCGCGCTCGAAAGCGCCTCCTCGCCGGATCTCGGCTGCATGGTTTGTATGCTGCAGCTCGCCTCCGCCAAATCTGAGACTGCCTTTGATCGCGATTCGCCGCCCGATCAATTCGGTCAATATGTGATCGAAAAGCGCGAAGATAGTCGCACCTGGGAGTTAGGCCGCGGCGCGATGGGGGTGACCTACCGCGCGACCGACTCGATCCTGCAGCGCAGCGTCGCCTTAAAAATCATCAACATCGATCACGCGCCTAACGCCGCGGCCGCGCGCGAGCGTTTCCTGCGCGAGGCGCGCGCGGCGGCCGCTTTACGCCATCCGAACATTGCGACCGTCCACCAATTCGGAATCCATGAAGAGAGCGGCCAATGCTTTTACGCGATGGAATTAATCGAGGGCGAAACGCTGGAAGAACGAGTCCGCCGCAAGGGTCCGTGCGACGTGCCGATGACGATTGCGATCGCGCGGCAGGTTGCCAATGCTCTCCTCGCCGCGGAGACACGTGGGCTGGTGCATCGCGACATCAAACCGGGCAATTTGATGATAATCGGGGGTGGCGACGAAACTGATTTCACGATCAAGGTCATTGATTTCGGCGTTGCCAAAGCGCTCGCCGCGACGCCCAACACGCGCGAATTGACCCACGGCGGTTTTGTCGGCACGCCAGCCTTCGCCAGTCCAGAACAGTTCACCGACGCGCCGGTGGATGTGCGCTCCGACATTTACTCGTTAGGCGCGACGCTCTGGTATTTGCTCACCGGCCACATGCCCTTCGGCGACCGTGCCGGCGCAGGTCCACCACCAGTCGAGCAACTGAGAGCGGCGCGCGTTCCCGCGCGCCTGAGCTCACTCTTGATTTCCATGCTCGCGTTCGAGCCCGCGGCGCGCCCCAGCGTTCAGGAACTGGCCAGCCGGCTGGCAATGGTTTCCACCCAGGTGAACGCTCGGGGACCGTGGTGGGTGTCATTAGGCGTGGCCGCCGCACTGCTTGCTCTTGCCGCCGGCGGTTCGCTCTTCCTGTCGCGTCGTTCCTCTCACGAACCCCTTGTGCTCGGGCCGCAAAAAAGCCTGGCGGTTCTGCCTTTCGATGATCGCGGCGACGAGAAGACAAACAGCTTTTTCGCCGCTGGGATTCACGATGATGTGCTCGTGAACCTGGCGAAAATCGCGCAGCTCCGCGTCATCTCCGCTAATTCCGTCTTGCAATACCGTGGCGTGCCGCACGACCTCCGGGCGATTGGCACGGCTTTGCAGGTGAACGCCATTCTGGAAGGCAGCGTCACGCGCGCGGGAAATCGCGCCCGCCTCAACGTGCAGTTGATTGACCCCGGCAATGGCGCGCAGATCTGGGCTGAAAATTACGATCGCGAGATCACGGACGCTTTTCGCATCCAGGGCGACCTCGCCGCACGGGTCGCTTCAGCTCTGGAAGTGAAATTATCACGCGGCGAAGCGGCACGATTGCAGCGTAGTCCCACGCGTAATGGCGAAGCCTACCTCCTCTACATAGAGGCGAACGAGATCGCACATTACTGGGCGGTGCAGGAGGGGTTGAAAAGGGGGGAGCAGCTCTTTGAAGAGGCCATTAGGCTCGACCCGCAGTTTGCTCTGGCCTTCGCGCAGCTCTCGCAGCTCGAACTCAACCTCAATGAGGCGTATGACCCGGCGCCAGCTCGTTATGCGAAGGCAATGGCCGCCGCGAAAGAAGCACTCCGGTTGCAGCCCGATCTTCCCGAGGCGCATCTGGCGATGGGAAAATGCTTCGCCAAGGAAGGGTGGTCCGGGGCGGCCATCGATGCAGACAAGGCGATGGCCGAGTTCGCGCTCGCGCTGCGCGGCTCGCCTAACGATCCCAACCTCCTCACCGCGATCGGTCGGATCGAGCGTCACCAAGGCAAATGGGCCGAATCCACCGCGCATCTGGAGCAGGCTGCTTCGCTCGATCCAAACACGGTGGAGCGCTGGCACCGGCTTTTTTTTAATCACGAGATCACGAGGAATTTCGCCGCAGCCTGGAAGGCACTCGATCGTGTCCTCGCTCTGCAACCTGACTCCTGGTACTATTACTCACATCAAGCCTCCCTTCTCTATTTTTGGAAGGGCGATCTCAGTCTGGCAGAACAGATGCTGAGCCGGCCACGTTCCGGCACCGGGCCGGAAGGGTTCTTCACAACTGGACGTTACGGATTCAACATGCTGCTTCGTCGCTATGACGCAGCCGAACAGGTCCTCTTGGAGGACCCGGCGGAAAATTATAATCGCCGTGGACTCTGGCCGATTCCGAAAGCGCTCATGCTGGCGCACGTTTATGAAGGCAAGGGCGATCAGGTGAAGGCTCGCGCCTTCTTCGAGGCGGCCCGGCCCTCGATCGAGCGAACTCTCCAGGCGCGTCCGTTTGACGCCGGCTGGCACATGGTCGCAGCCGAGCTTTACGCCGGTCTTGGTCGCAAGGACGACGCCATTCGCGAGGCCCGGCGCGCGACGGAGATCGTTCCTGAATCCACCGACAAATCCATGGGCGCGGGGATGCTCGAAGGTCTTGCCCGGACTTATCTGGCCGTAGACGAGCCTGCTCTGGCCATTCCCATCCTCGCTCATTCGCTCCAGACTCCCTGTGGGATTTACCAAAACGAGCTGCGCCTCGATCCCGCGTTCGATCGAGTGCGAGACGATCCGCGCTTCCAGCAGCTCCTCGCGCGACCAGATAACGTCTTTCACCTCGAGACGAAATGATCGGACGAGCGGCGGCCTGACATAGGCGGTCACTGCGGCTGGCGGCGATTCGTTAGGCGCTTACATCGAAGCGAGGCTCCCGCTTTTCGCGGCCAATTTCATCGCCGGCTTTCACGCTTTGGGAAGTCTTCGGCTCGGCGCTGGTGAGTCCGGTCAGCCCTGCCGCGCCGCCGCAAGTTAGAAATCCATCCGTTGCCAAAATTCTTTGTCACACGGCGCAAAAGTTTCCGAAGGAATAGGAAAAGAAACCATCCATGAAAACAAACGCCAAATCATTCCTCATTCTGTTTGTCCTGATCACAGCCGCACTCATTTCGGCGCGCGCCGATCTCATCAAATCCACCTATATCGGCCCGATAGGTGGTAACTGGAGCGATCCCGCTAACTGGTCGCCGCCCATCGTGCCGAATAACACACCGGACACAAAGTTCCTAGTCCGCGTCCCCGCAGAGTCTCTGGGCGTGATACTCGATCTAGACGTGCACCTGAACAAACTGAAGCTGACTCAGGACTATGCTTCGACGTTTGCTTTCGGGGTCTCGTTGACAGATTTCGACTTGCGCTCCCGTGCGACCAGCCTGGGTGTTGATTTCGCGGGTGAGCAATACGGCGGTGGCCTTCTCTATCTCACGGCGCTGACAAGAGACACGGTCGCAGACCTGGGCAATCTGGCCGATTTCTCTGGCACGACCTTCAACACTGGACTCATGGTTGCGGACGCGAGCGCGGCGGATCCTGGCGTGACGGCGACCATTCGATTCAACGGCGCCGACGTTTACGACACCTCGGGTTACATCGGTATCTATGGCGCCCGGTCACGAATAGTCGATGAGAACGGTCGAAACGCGCTGAGACACCTCGATCATATTTTGTTCAACGGTTTTCTCGACGTCGAGACAGGCCGCAATTTTAGGACTACTCGCCCGTTGGTTAACGAAGGATCTTTGCTCAGTATTGCCACCGGTTTTATCGGCCCGGATGCCCCCACGACAGTCACCATTGATGGCGACTACACTGGGATCGGGTACCCGCTGGACGTGGAAAATCAAGGCGTGATGTCCGTGGCAGCGCCAGGACCAACCGCCGACGCTACTGTCGTGATTAATGGCAACCTAACCAACTACGACGCAGCGAGCAGAACGCTGCATAAGACTTACTATGGCTGGGGAGCAGCAGGCGGTCGCAGCGCCACCACGCGGGTCCTCGGCATCCCCGGCACCTTCGACATTCAAACGAGTGAGGCATCCCTTGTTCTGACCGGGCCCAACACCGGCTTCCGCGACCGCAATGGCCAGGATGCGCTGCGCAATCTTTCGAGCAGCGCACGCATGCTCATCGGCGATCGTGATTTCACGACCATCGGTTCCTTTACTACGACAAGCCGGCTAAGTATCTTCGGGGACACTCAGTTCACAGTGAATGGCGACTTAACTGTCGCTGGCGGATTCCTCGAACTCTGGCCTCTCACTGGCTATGCCTATCAGGGTGAGTATGGCTTTCCGCTCGACCCTGCTTACCTGCCGGCCAATCTCCTCGTCGCCGGTAGCTTCAACTTACCGGCAGAAAGCATTCTGCGTTTCCATATCTTCGACGCCAACACCCTCGCGACCATGACCGTCAACGGTACAGTGACTCTCGCCGGCTCCTTGCAAAGCGGCGTGGACGACGTCTCGCAGCTCTCTCAGTCAGACACAATCACTGTGATGACTGCAAACCAGATTGTGGGCCAGTTTGCAAATGTCCAGAGCGGAGGCCGCGTCAATAGCTATGTCGGGTTTGATATTGATAACAATCCGATCGGTGATCCGCTCGGCAGCTTCCTGGTCACCTACGATAATACAAATCTGGTGTTAAGTGACTTTCAGCCGGCCGAGAATGCCGCGGGTCATAAAAGGGTAAGAGCCAGTTCGAGCCGACCGACGTTGGACGGTGAAGAATAGCACGCCTGATGGCTTCCGAACACGGAAGTGACACGCTGCAGCCCCGATGGTAGTGCATCTATAGGTTGTGCGAGAGTAGGACGTCGCCAGAACTAAATACCCCGGTGAGCTTAGCTCATCGGGGTTTTTACTTTCCGGGCTACCTCGCCGACGACGAACGATCGCTGTCCATTAACGGAGCCACCCGCGGGAACGTCGCAGCGTGTTGAATCACTCTCAGTGTGTGGAGCGATTGGCCACGATCTCAAAGACATCGACCTCATTGCCCGCCGCAATGCTGACCGGATGGCCAATTTTGCATGCGCGAAATCTGCCGTAAACTTAATCCCATGCTAACGAACCAGAAGATCATCGACGCCATTAACGAACAGATCGGCTATGAGTTCAGCGCTTCGCTCCAGTATTTCGCGATCGGCGCCTATTTTGCGGCGGAGGCGTTGCCGCGTCTCTCTGGCCACTTCTTTAAGCAGGCGGAAGAGGAGAAAGGGCATGCCCTGCGATTTATGAAGTATGTGGTCGACGCCGGCGGCTACCCGGTCATCCCGGCGATCGCGGCTCCGCAGGCGAGATTCCAGAATCCTGAAGAGGCGGTGAAGTTATCACTCGACCAGGAGATTCACGTCACGAACCAGATCAACGGACTCGTCGAGCTGGCCCGAAAAGAGAGCGACTATATCACGATCAATTTTCTTCAGTGGTTCCTGACCGAACAGCTCGAGGAGGTTTCTTCGATGGATAATTTGCGAAAGATCCTTCAACGCGCCGGCGAGAATCTCTTGCAAGCGGATGAATATCTCGCCCGGGTAGGGCTCAGGACGATGCCCGAGCCGCCGGCGGAGTAAGGCGCCACAAACTGTTCCGCAATCGCCAACGATTGCTAAAAACCGGAGCCTCGAAGCACTGGCGCAAAGGGACGCCGCTGTGAGGTCGCGGGCGCCTAATCTTCCGCCGCTGGCGAAGGACTTGGACCAGAGGCCGGCGCCGGTTTTGCCAGCAGGTCAGCGCGGCTTTTTTCCAGCAGATCGATGCCATACTTCGGCACCAGGAAAATCCGCCCCTCGAGTTTCTTCTCGTTCGCCAGTTTCTTTTCCAGCGTTTCCTTCTTTTCCTGGAATTCCTTGTCCAGCTTCGCCTTTTCCTCAGGCTTTTCGCCCTTCTGGGCAGTGCTGCGATTTGCGACAAGATTGGCGCTCAGGTTTACCCTCACCGGATAACTCTCGTTAGTCTTATGGCCAACCTCCAGAACATAATGAAAGCCTTCCTCGGTGTTGATCGTGATGGTCGTCGGTTTATCGAGCCCGGTGGATTGCGCCTTGGTATCAGGCGGAAGAACATCTGTGAACGAAGCCACGCTACTAACCGCGCTCGTCACCTGGCTCGCCTTAGCGGAATCCAGTTGCTCGCCGGGCTTTGCGTCCGCTAGCTTCCATTCCTTGGAATCAGCCGCACGTTCCAGCTTCCAACTGGTCTCAGGAGTCATCCCGGCAACCTCCACCAGGGTTGGTTTGTCAATCTTAAGAAAGGTTCGATCCAGCCATTGTTCGGGTTTATTGTCGACCTGCAGAAATGGCTCGCTCACTAGCATGGCGTATTGCGCTCCATCCCCTGGCATAACATAGCGACCGGCGGGGAATGAGCGCCCCTGGGCAGTCGGTTGATTGGATTCGCGCATATATTTCTTGCCGATCGTGATCGCCGCGAGCCGCTTTCCAGAGGCATCCTTGAAGTCGAGCAAAGTCCCGCTCTCCGCTCCATGCCCCGGTGGGAGCAGCGAAAGCCGACCAAGCTGGCTCGGTCCAACTTTGATTTCCTGCACAGGCTTCAGTTCCCAAACCTTGCGGATGAGACTGCTGATCATGTCGAAGTTTGCCGGGTAATCGGATTTCTCCGAGACGCCCCACGTATCTCCTTTTTTCGTTAGGTTAACTTCCTTATCAGGTTGCCGGATGGTGACCTGGGCGACATCGTTGATCGGAAGCGCCACCACTTTCTCCGGCAAGTGGCCGGTGCTGCTTTGCCACGAAGTCGTGCTGCGTTTTGCCAACAGCCAGGCCGCGGCCCCGAGCACGACGAGGAGGAGACCAAGAATGGTAAGTTGCGTCCGCTTCATGCCGCACTTCTTCGACCGCGCTTGACGAGAGCCAGGCCCAGCCCGGATAGAGCCACGATCGCCGGCATGGCAGCGATATTGAGCCATTTCACCCGCGTCTCCAGCGAGTCGATCTGGGCCCTTACTTGCTTGCGGACAGTTTTCAGCTGGCTTTTCACCTCGACCTCTTTCTTTTGAAAGTTAGCCAATTCCTGTTGCTGCTCGGCGGAGAGAATAAACTTCTGTCCGGTGGTTTCTTTGCCCTTCTGCAGTTCATTCACTTTGCGCTGGGTTTCATTCAGGCTCGTTTCCAGTTCTTTGATTTTGCTGCGATAATTAGCCTCTGCATCCGCCTGGATCTTCTTCACCACTGTGAATGGTCGCTCGCGGGAAGCCCGGCTGCGCACTGCGATCAGATTACTATCGCCACTGAGCTGTTCGACCACACCTTGAGCGAAAGCCAGATTCCCATTTGCCGGCGTGATCCAACGTGGACCGAAAGGATTCTGCACTTCGCGAATCGCAATGGGATCCTGAATCATATCGGAGTCGCCGACTAATACGACGGTTGTCTCTTTGGTCGACTCTTTCAGCGTCGGGAGATTCTTCTCATCCTTCTTTTGTTCGTTAGGCGCGTTCTCTTTGTTTTCCTGCGGCTTATCGGTTTTCGGCTTTCCTTCTGGAAACGCAGTCTTGAATTTTCCCGTCAAGCGCACCGCAAGTGGAAACTCTTTTCCCGAAGGTGTGAAATCGGTCGCAATCGATTCACCTCCGTATTGCGCCATGATGCCGTCAACCAGTTGCGAATTAGGCGAGGTTTTGATCAAAGCGGTTTCCTTGAGTCCGGGCGCGGGACTTCCGGCAAAATCACCCGCCATCGCCATGACAATGTCGTCGGCGTCGGCCGTGACGATATCTTCCTTATTCATCGCTTTTTCGGTAAGTAAGAGAATGGCTGGTGCACGGCCCTGCCGGGTGCGAGCGACGTAATTCATGTCGGCCACCACCTTGTTCGTTTCGAACGAAAGGCCCCAGGCTTTGAGCAGCTTATCAAGGTTGGAGCTGCTCGCCGGTTGACCCATCCCCTGCCCCATACGGTCGAGCATCGATTTTGGATCAAGAAAGGCGAGAAGGCGACCGCCGCGCAGAACAAATTGATCGATCGCGAACTGAGCCGCGTCGCTGATCGCGCGGGGATGAATGACCACCAGCACCTGGACTTCGTCTGGAATCTTGTCGGCAGTCATCTCGATCTCTTTGACATTGAAGTCGCGCTGCAATTCGCTCACGAACGCCCAGGGTTGGTCACCCTCCTGCTGCGCCATCGGCATCGTAGGTGTGCCCATGACCGGCAGCGAACTCATTACACCCACGGTCGGCTTATTGGTTTCTGAAACGCGCGCAATCGCCCGCGAGATATCGTATTCGAGCAGGCGCTCGCGGTCCGGAGTAAGAAATGGAACAGCCTGTTTTTGATCGAGCATGGTCACACTCAGGCCGAGATAGACACGCTCTCCGCTGGACAAAGGCTGACCCTGAATCCCATCAAGTCGCGCAGAGTCTTCCGCATCCGAATCCGGTTCGGGATCGAGATTCTGCACTTCGATCAAGCCGCGGGAAGCCTGCTTATACTCGCCAAGTAAGTCATCCACTCGTTGCGCGTAGTTCTTGAGAGACACGGGCATCTCGGCGGCACGCTGCGAAACATAAAAACGAATCTGCACTGGAGTATCGAGTTTCGCCAGAATCGCCCGGGTTCCCTTCGAAAGCGTGTAGGCCTTCTCCTGAGTGAGATCGATGCGCTGTTTGAAATGCGCCGCGATATAATTCACTGCCACGAGCACGAGAAACATCGCGATCACGCCGACGGTTGAAAACAAAATGACCTCGAAGGATTTCCGTTTCATGGCGAACTCGCGCTCAGCCGGCGCGATGACTGCGCAGAATGACGCTCGTGGTGAAAAGTGAGGAGGCGATGACCGAAAGAAAAAAGATCAGGTCGCGGGAATCCAGCACTCCATCGCGGATGCTCTCGAAGTGGGTCATGACACTAAAGGACGAGACCGCCTGCACGACCCACGGATTTGCCCATTGCACAAGGAGGTTCGTCACCGGCGGATAACCGACCAGAACGAGAAAGAGACAAATGACAACGGCAAGAATGAAACTGATTACCTGGTTTCTCGTGAGGGCGGAAGTCATGGCGGCAATTGACAAATAAGACCCGGCGAGGAGGAAGCTGCCGAGATAACCGGCTACGACTACGCCATTATCCGGATGACCAAGGTAGTTCACGGTTATGACGACCGGAAAAGTAAGGAAGAGTGCCAGCGCCAGCACCAACCATGAGGCGATGAATTTTCCCATGATCGCCTGCCACGGCGTAATTGGCAGTGTCAGCAGCAATTCCATCGTGCCGAGGCGGCGCTCCTCCGACCACATCCGCATGCCGATCGCCGGTACGAGAAAAAGATAAAGCCACGGATGCCAGGCAAAGAATGTTTCCAAGTTAGCCTGACCGCGCTCGAAAAAACCCGCCATCATGAAGGTGAAGAATCCCGAGAGGAGCAGGAAAATAACGATAAAGACATAAGCGATGGGTGACTCGAAATAACCGGCCAGCTCGCGCTTCGCGATTGTCCAGATGTTTGCCAGCGAGCCAGGCGTGCGCACAGGTGCCGCTGATTCGAAATTCGCCGCTTGAGTGGGAGTCAGTGTCGCTTCGCTCATGTGACTGTTTTGGTATCGGGCAACGTGATATTGCGAAAGACCTCATCGAGCCGGCCTTCTTCGGTGTGCAACTCCTCGATCTGCCAACGCTCGCGCACCGCCAGATCCCCGATCGTTCGCGCCAAATCCCGGGCTGCGGATTTGTCTCTCGGAAAAACGAGCAGGGTCAATGGCAATTCACTCACTGTTCGAACATCGCCTACCATCTCGGCCTGCCGCAGCCGCTGCGCGATCGCGCCGTCGCCGCTCGCGAAACTGACCCGGACCGCACCGGCCCCGGTCGCACGCTGTTTCAACTCGGCTGGAGTTCCATTGGCGACGATCCGCCCGCGATCGATGATGATGACGCGCGAGCAAACCGCCTCGACTTCCTCAAGAATGTGGGTGGAAAAAATGATTGCCTTCCGCTCGCCCATGCGGCGAATCAGCGTGCGCACCTCGTGCTTTTGGTTTGGATCGAGACCCTCCGTCGGCTCGTCCATGATCAGGATGTCAGGGTTGTGTAGAATGGACTGAGCAAAACAGGTGCGATGCTTATAACCCTTCGAGAGCGTCTCCACGCTTTGTTGCGCAACCGATCCCAGGAAACACATTTCAATCGCCCGATCCACTGCGCGCTTTTTCGCCCCAGCCCGCAGGCCGCGCAGCTCCGCGATGAATTCGAGAAAACCGCGCACCGACATGTCGGAGTAGGCGGCTGCGCTTTCCGGCAAATAACCGATCAGCCGCTTGGCCTCGAGCGGTTGTTCCACTACATCGAAGCCACCGATCGCGACTTGTCCGCCGGTTGGCGGGATGAAGCCCGTGATCATCCGCATGGTGGTCGATTTTCCGGCACCGTTCGGTCCGAGGAATCCGAGCACCTCGCCCTTCTCGACGGTGAAGGAGACACCGTCGACGGCTTTCTTTGGTCCGAAATGTTTCTTGAGGTCCTGAACTTGAATCATGCGGAATGCGGCTGCGCGGCCGGGGAGAGAAAAGACAACTAGCATGGCCTAACGTTCAACGAAAATTTTTCTGTCGTTTTCATGACCGAACCGAAAGATCGGCGCGGGAACCGTTTTGGCCCGTCAGTCTGCGGCGATCACCGCCAGCGCCTCTTCATCGCCACCGATCGGGCGTCGCCCAAATAAACTGGCAATTCGTTTCCTCTGATTTGATGCTTCTCGCCATGGCCGACGCCCTCACCCCGATGATGCAGCAATACCAGCGACTGCGCGCGACTGTGCCCGCAGATACGCTGCTGCTTTTTCGACTGGGCGACTTTTACGAACTGTTTTTTGAGGATGCGAAGGAAGCTTCCGGGCTGCTGAACGTCGCCCTGACGAAACGTAACCACGTCCCGATGTGCGGCGTCCCCTATCACGCCGCGCAGAACTACATCGCAAAACTCATCAAGGCCGGACGACGCGTCGCGATCTGCGATCAAACAAGCGAGCCGCAACCGGGCAAGATCGTTTCGCGGGATATCACACAGATCATCAGCGCCGGAACGGTCAGCGATCTCGATCTGCTGGAATCGAAGCGCGCCAATTATCTCGGCGCGGTTTTCTGGGACGAAGGCGTTTACGGCTTCGCTTATGCTGACCTAACGACTGGCGAGTTTCGCCTCGTGCAGGCGCCGAGCCGGAGCGCGTTCCTCGACGAGTTGGCCCGAGTCGGTCCAACCGAATTGCTCGTGAGCGACGCGCAACCAGAAGAACTCGGAGAGCTGCCGAACACAGTGGCCTACGACCACTACGCTTTCCTGATCGAGAATGCCCGCTTCACGTTGTGTGAACATTTCAAAACCAAATCGCTCGATGGCTTTGGCTGCGGCGATTTGCAATCAGCGGTCTCTGCCGCGGGCGCGATCGTGCATTATCTCAAGCACCAATTGCGGCGAAAGATCGATCATCTTGCGTCTCTGCGCTGCCAGGCGCCTAACGAGTATCTCCTCCTCGACGCCGCCACCCAGGTCAATCTCGAGCTGGTCGCTTCCCGCGGAGCGCGCGACACAAGTTTGCTGTCTGTGCTTGATCGCACAGTCACGCCGATGGGCGGGCGACGGTTGCGTCAATGGATCCTGCAACCGCTGCGCGACTTGGGAGAGCTGGAATGCCGGCAACAATTTATCGCCGACCTTTTGCAAGAGCCCGATCTGCTCGCCTCCCTGCATGATGCCTTGAAAACTATCCGCGACCTGGAGCGCGCGGCTGGTCGCTTGAGCCAGGCTTCAGGCAACGCGCGCGACCTCGTGGCGCTGAAGATTTCATTGCAGCAAATTCCCAGCCTAAAAGGCGAGCTGAAACGCCTGCTCGATCGGCTCGCCTTTGGCACAAGTCACCCTAACGATTCACTCGCTGAGCGCCTGCAAAACGACTTGCAGGAGATGCCAGAACTGGCGGCGAAGCTAGGCCAGGCCCTCCTCGATGATGCGCCACTCGCACTCAAAGAAGGCGGCATCTTTCGCGATGGCTTCAATCCGCAGCTGGACGAGCTACGACAGGCATCACGTGATGCCAAAAGCTGGATCACGGAGTTGCAGGAACGCGAAATCTCAGCCACCGGCATTAAATCGCTCAAAGTGCGCTTCAATTCCGTCTTCGGTTATTTTATCGAAATCACAAAATCGAATCTCGCGAACGTGCCGGCGCGTTACACCCGCAAGCAAACGACTGTCGGGGGCGAGCGTTTCATCACACCGGAGCTCAAGGAAATGGAGGCGAAAATCCTCGGTGCAGACGAGCGCGCACGCCATCTCGAGTTTCAGCTCTTCCAGACTCTGCGCGAAGAAACATTAGGCGACCTGGCACCCATTCAGCAGACTGCCAGCGCGATTGCGACCCTCGACGTGCTTTGCTCGTTAGGCGAAACCGCTCGCCTCTTTCATTATTGCCGGCCGAAGCTGAATGATTCTCTCCGTCTCCGTCTGAAGGACGCGCGTCATCCAGTCCTCGACCAAAATCTGGCCGAGGAAAAATTCGTACCTAACGACACCGATCTCGACGGGGAAAAAATGCGCCTCGCGATTATTACCGGGCCAAACATGGCTGGTAAATCGACCTACATTCGCCAGGTCGCGCTCATCGTCTTGATGGCTCAAATCGGCAGCTTTGTTCCGGCAGCCAGCGCAGAGATCGGGCTTGTCGATCGCATCTTCACCCGCGTCGGGGCAAACGACGACCTTTCGCGCGGCCAATCCACCTTCATGGTCGAGATGAACGAAACGGCCAACATCGTAAATAACGCGACCGAGCAGAGCCTCGTCATTCTCGACGAGATCGGCCGCGGCACCTCGACTTTCGACGGTCTTTCCATCGCGTGGAGCGTAGCGGAATTTCTGCACGACAAAATCAAAGCCCGCACGCTCTTTGCCACCCACTATCACGAGCTGACCAAGCTCGCTGCCGAACGCAACGGCGTAGCGAACTTCAATGTCGCTGTCCGCGAATGGAACGAGCAGATCATTTTTCTGCGCAAAATCATCCCAGGCGGTGCCGACAAAAGCTATGGCATCCAGGTCGCCCGTCTGGCCGGTTTGCCTAACGAAATTCTAAGTCGGGCCAAGGATATTCTTGCCCATCTTGAGAATCCCAACGGCGCAGCGCAATCAAAGCCGTCCGCGCGCAAGAAGCGGCCGCGCAAGGCCATCTTCTCAGGCAACAAGCCGCAGCTCGACCTGCTTTAGCCGCATTTCTTCTGCGCGCGGACGGAAATTTGTTCTCTAGCGGACACATTCCTGCCATATAATGACTGGTGATTAGTCATGGCGGTAAAGTATGAAAAGGATCTGAATGATCAGTTGCGCGGCTATTGGCTGAAAGCCCTGGCCGCGGTCGAGCTGCGTAACTTCGACTACGCCATCGCTCTCCTGCAAAACCTGCTCCAAGAGGAACCGGAATTCCTCAGCGGTCGTCAGATGTTACGCCGGGTCGAAGTCACCCGCGCAAAAACGGAGAAGAAGAGCTTCTTCAACCTTTCGAACGCTCCTCTGGCTATCATGAAGGCGCAGCGCGAGCTAAGAAAAGATCCGCGCAGGGTGATCGAATTGGTGGAAAAAGTCCTCGCGACCGGGCCATACAATCCGCAGGCCAACATGCTTCTGAAGGATGCCGCCGTTGCCGCCGGTTATCCTGAGATCGCCATCTTCGCGATCCAGACGCTGCTGGAAATTGATCCTAACGACTGCAGGATTTTACACGAGCTTGGCCGGCTCTACTGCGAGTACGAGCAATCGGAGAAGGCAGTCGAAATCTACCATAGAATTTCAGAGATCAACCCGCTCGATCTCGAGGCCGTTAAACTTGGAAAGGACGCTTCTGCAAGCGCTTCAATAAAAAAAGGCGGATGGACGGAAGCGAACAGTTACCACGATTTGATTAATGACAAAGACCTCGCCGTCGGGTTGGAGAAGCAGAGCAAAATGCAGTTGAGCGCAGAAGCGCTCGAAGAACAGATCAACCAGGTCTATGAACAGCACGAAGCCGACCCGCGAAATATCGAACTCGCCAAGCGTCTCGGTTATTTGCACGACCAGAAGAATGACCTCGAAGGCGCGATCGCCTGGTATGAGTACACCGTTGCCCTAACGAACAAAGGAGATTCCGGACTGGTGCGGAAGGTGGCTGATCTCAGGATGCGTCAGCTCAATCACCTGATTCGCGAGGGTGAACAGTACCTCGCCGAGCATTCGACTGACGATCCGAACTTTTCCACGAGAAGCGCCGAATTGGACGCGATGCGCAAGCAGCGCGCTCAAACCCTTATCGACGACGCGCGTCACCGCGTAGATCAGAATCCGTCTGACCTTCAACTTCGCTACGAGCTTGGCGACAAGCTCACCGACGCCGGTCACTTTCGCGAGGCCATTCCGGAATTGCAGCGCGCCCGCCGGAACCCCAACGCACGGGTGAAAGCGATGAATCTATTAGGCCGTTGTTATAGCGCACTGGGCATGCTCGACCTCGCAGCTAAACAACTCGTCGAGGCCGAGCGCGAAATCGGATCGATGGATATAACAAAGCAAGAAATCGTCTACCAACTCGGGCTCGTCTACGAACAGATGGGCGATTCCGCCAAATACATCGAGGCGATGAAGAAAGTCTACGAAGCGGACTACAGTCATCGCGACGTCGCGGCCCGTGTCGAAGCCTTCTACAACCGCACTGCGGGCCAAAGCTAATTTTCGGCAAGCTCTCCGCGCCGCCTCCGACGCAGAGCTCTTGCGTCCAAAGAGTAGCGCAAAAACGATTTTTCAATGCCGAAACTCGGCAATTCTAGTCAACCAAGATCATTATCTAAACTATGAAAAAGAACCTCACACTAACAGTCAAAGCGGCTTTCACGGCTTGCGCGGCAGCCGCTTTTTGCCTCGGCGCAACGGTCCACGCAGCCGATGCGACGAACACGGAAACTAAGAGCAACCTCAGCGTTAACGACAAAAAGTTCGTCAAGAAGGCCTATAAAGGCGGAATGACAGAAGTTGCCGACGCCAAGATGGCGAAAGAGAAAGCCAAGGACGACGCCACGAAAAATGTGGCTGATCGCATGATCACCGATCACACCAAGGCCAACGATCGGCTGATGGAGATCGCAAAAGAGGAAAATCTCGACCTATCCAAACTCGAAGCTAAGACGACCAATATCTCAGGCGAAAACTTCGACAAGGAATACCTGACGATCTTGAAAAAGGATCACGAAAAAACCATCGCGATGTTCGAGAAAGAAGCCGCCGACACTGGCGCGAAAGAGGATTCCGATGTTGTTAAGTTCGCTAAAGACACTTTGCCGACCTTGAAGGAGCATCTCCAGATGATCGATGACGCTCTTGGCAAGATGAAGTAATAGCACTCAAATAGGTTTGGAATGCGGCGCTCTGGTGAGCGCCGCATTTTATTTGCAGAAATGCCTTCTCCCCGCGAAGCGCAACGGCAATTCCTGGCTACCTTAACGGCGCTGATGCGCACACCTTAGGGCATGAAATTTTTTAAATCGCTCATCCAGGAATTTACTGGGCGACCAGTCGATTGGGATGAACTCGAGGAGACGCTCATCCGCAGCGACCTCGGCGTGCCCATGAGTCTGCGCATTGTCGAAGCCCTGCAAAAGCGCGAGGAAAATGAAAAGATCACCGCCGAAACTGTCGCCGAAGTCGCGCGCGATGAAATCCTGCGTGTCCTCCCCATTCAGCCTGCACCCATTCGTCCGCTGCCAGCCAAGCCGAAAGCCGTCCTCATCGTTGGTGTCAACGGCACCGGCAAAACCACTTCCACGGCAAAACTCGCCAATTATTTCCTTCGCAATCGGCACACCGTTCTTCTGGCCGCGGCCGATACTTTCCGAGCTGCCGCCATCGAACAGCTCGCCATCTGGGCTGAGCGCCTAAAGGTCGAAATGATCCGCGGGCAATACAATGCCGATCCCGCTGCGCTTTGTTACGAAGCCTACCAATCGGCAGACCGGCGCGACATTGAGTTTTTGCTCTGCGATACGGCCGGTCGTCTTCACACAAAGATGAACCTCATGGCCGAACTGGAGAAGATAAAGCGATCGTTAGGCAAACACGATCCCGACGCGCCGCAGGAAAGACTTCTCGTCGTCGACGCCACCACCGGCAGCAACGCCCTCGCGCAGGCACGCGAGTTCCATGCCGCCGTCGATCTCACCGGACTCATCGTCACCAAGCTCGACGGCAGCGGCAAAGGCGGAGTTGTGATTGCCATCCAAAACGAGTTAGGCATCCCCACACGCTTCATCGGCACGGGCGAAAAGCTGGAAGACTTTGCCGAATTCAACAGCCGCGCCTTTGTCGATCAGATGTTGTAAGAGCGTCTGATCCCTGGCGAACAGCGAAATACCAGGAAATCGACTTGGCGTTTATCGTAACCAGACTTTATTAGGCCGCGAAATGAAATTAGCCGCCAAATTGTTTCTCGCTCTCTTTTGTCTTCAGCTTGCCGTCGTCCTACCTCGCACCGCCTCTGCGAAAGAGCCTCCCGCCAAATCTTCCAAGGCGAAGAACGACGACGACAAGAAGGATTCCACCAAGCCGCCGTTCAATGGAATGACCAAAGCGCAAGCGATTCATTATTACGGTGAGCCGGACTCGATCGGTCACCGCGAAGGCGAAGAGCTTTGGACCTACGTATTGAACCGGGGAGAAAGCATCGGAAAGTCCTTTATCCCCTTTTATTACAAAAATAAGCTGCGCTATCGCCTGCTCACCTTTAAGGGTGACAAAGTCGTCAAGTTCCACTGGGATCCGCCGGAGTCAGACTAACTCTTTGGGCAATATCAATGAAGCCGGTGCTGGCAATAAGTCAGTTTGCTTTTTCGTCGGCTCTTAAAATCGCCAGGATTTCATCCCCGGCAGCAATCCCAATGTCGTCGTGGCCCGCATTCGGGATTGGCCGGAAGGAGACGAACTTTGGGAATAACCGAGCTAACTCTTTTCCCATCTTCGCCGAGATCATGCTGTCCTGCAGCCCGTGGAAGACCGTCACTCTCGGCAGTGGGTTTTTCCGGGATAGCTCGAGCAGGGCCGCGCGGTTGTCGTAGTTATCCGGAAACAGGCGCGCGAAAGTTGCGCCGCTAAACGCGGCCGCTTCATCATGCAGGGTGGTGAACGGCGAAAGAAGGATGATCTTTTGCATCGGATGTCGCCGGGCGAAGTCGAGCGGAGCGGCGGCGCCTAACGAGTGGTCGATCGCATTCAGGCGAGGCTCGAGGTTCGCTTCTGGCACGCCTAACTTCAGGGCTAAGGCGGCCAGAGCATCGTCGGCCGCCGCGCGGTTATGAGTCATGCTTGGCCGACCTTCGTTTTTTCCATAGCCGGGATACTCGACAAGAAGGAATCCGTCGCCCTGATTGGTATCGCGAGTCACCAGCGGCAGCCAATCAAGCGCGAGCGAGCCATTACCGCAAAAGGCAACCCATAGGTGATCGGGTAAATCTTGCGTGCCCCGGGGTGAAACGTAGAACGCGGTCTGTCGTCCTGCTTCACTCTTGAACTCTAACTCCATCGTTCCGGCGCCAAGCAAGTGCCGGTAATTCGCCGGATAATCGCGCGGATGATAAATAAGATCATGCGCCATAAATGAGAGCATGACGGCGAATGCGATCGCGCCGGCTAGCAGAACGAGCCCACCTCGAAACAGCTTTGTGCCGAACCAACGTCTGTCCACGAACTTATTCTATCGATGCCGACTCATTGTTCATTCACCCATTGCGCTGGCGATCTATGATGTCAGAAAGGAGCTTTGCGCGCCGCCCGCCGATAGAAAACCCAAAGGCAGTACTGAGTTGACAGAAATCACGAGCCCGCGCCTTCGATCGTATAGGTAATGGGCACTTTGACACGAGTTACAGTTCCGGGCTGCTTAACGCGCCACTTCTTAAGTGTCGCCATGGTAGTGGCGTCTAACTTCGCGCTGCCAGTACTCCGAACAACGTGCACCGCTACCGCTTGGCCAGTCTTATAATCAAAATCGATAATAAAGAGGCCGTGTCCAGTCCCGTTTCCCCCCGCCTTAATCGATGCCATACTTGGCTGGGTCGGCGCACAGCCAACGAGCAAAAGGGCACAGGACAAAACCACTCCGATAAGACGACCCGATTCTTAATCATCGTCCTATTCTGCCGCTTAGTTGATCTCTGTCATCGCCCAGAATTTCCGAAAGGCGCCAGGCCAGCTTCTATCTTCCACCGTATGACGTGCAGCCGCTCCCATTTTTTTTCGTAATGACTCATCTTCAACCAGGCGCCGAATTGCATCTGTAAAGTCCGCCACATTCCGTGCCCTGGTCACAAAGCCATTCACGCCATTCGTAACTAACTCACGCGGTCCACCGACGTCTGAGACGATCACGGGAAGTCCTGCGGCCTGCGCTTCGAGAATCACGTTACCAAAGGTGTCGGTCGTGCTCGGAAAGACAAAGATATCTGCTGAAGCGTAAGCCTTGGCCAGATCCGTCCCGTTCAAGTACCCGGTGTAGCAGGCTTCCGGCATCAATTGAGCCAAAGTCGCCGAGTAAGGACCATGACCAACGATCGATAGCTGTACGGGAAGATCTTCCTGGCGCAGATTCCTGAAGGCCTGCACCAAAACATCGAGATCCTTTTCCTTCGAGACTCGCCCAACGAACAAAAGGCGCACTCCATTTCCGTCGCAACCAAATTGTTTCCAAAAATCCGCGTCGCTTCGCCCCGGCGTGAAAAGCTCAGTATCGAGACCGCGCGGTAGGATGCGGAGCTTAGCGGCTTCAATTCCGCGTTCGATCCAGCTCAGGCGATACTGCTCGGAGTTAACAAAGATGATGTCGAGCTGGCCATAGAACCACTGCATATACTTCCAGGCCAGGCTTTCGAGAAAGCTGTCTTCGGTCAGGATGCGAATGTATTGCGGAAAATCAGTATGGTAAATGCCGCTCATCTCCAGATTGAGCATTTTCCCAGCGAGGAGAGCGGTCAGACCGATGGGTCCCGGCGTGCTAACGATAATTTCGGAAAAGTTCTCCCGCTGGATGTAGTCAAGCATCTGAAGAATCGGCGGAAAACTCAGCTTCTGAAGCTCATACTCCGGTAACTCAAATTCACCGATGGGACGGAAGTTCTTCACCCTTAATCCATCCAGAGTTATCTCATCGCGCGATGTTACGACGACCAGTTCTTTTCCGGCGTCGCGCGCCTCGGCAGCCATCTTGCGAATTGTGGTGGAGACGCCGTTGACATCTTCAAGGGTATCAGTAAACCAGGCGCGTTTCCTATTCTGCAACACGGGTGGAATCGTCCCGGTAAAGTCGCGACAGACTTCGCGTAACCAGCGGCGTGACGGCGCCTGACTGCTAAAAGCATAAATGTAGGGCGCAAGCACAACAAGGATAGGCGCAATGCTGGCTAACGCCTGAACGCTTTCGATAACGTTTCCGCTGCTAAGTTGCCGCACAAACTTGTCGAAAAAGCGAAAGGCCAGCTGTTCGCAGGCGGCATTGGCCATGATAAAGGTCCGGCGCTCGGGCGCGTCGCCAGTAACGAGCTCGCGTGCAAGCTGCGCCTTTACCTCCGGCCGCGCGAAGTAACCGGATAACTCTCGCCAGAGCGAAATGTTTCCCGGCTTTGCCAGTTCGAAGAGCTTCCCGGAGAGCACTCCCTGTGCGACAAAGCCGGCCTTTTCCTTAAGGGTAAACTCAGTTGGATCGCGCCCCTCCATGAAGCGCGAAAACATCTTCTCGATCAGTGCGGCGCTAGGTCCAAGCCTTTCCGTAAATCGATCCTGAATGAAACGCGAGAGGGTGTTATAAAAGCCGTGCGACAAGACCAGCGGTGTTCCACCCTGGCCCTCCGCCTTACAGTTTCCGGCGCGAATGTGCGCGAGAAATTGCTCTGGCAAGTCCGCCCTGGGAGTCTCAGTAAAGGCGGACCCAACAAACATCCCGCCGTGGTCGTCGGAGCCACCGGTGAGAATCTTTTTCCATGGCTCAGGGTGAACCGGAGCGATTCGATGACGCCGTGAGAAGGTGTCGATTTTCTCCGGAGTCAATCCACCGAGGAGATATCCGGTCAGGTCGCTAAGAAGGACGTCGCGGAGGCCATTGACTCCTTCGAAGTGCTGAAAGAGCAGGATCAGTCGCTCGAGATGAGAACTGGTCAGCTTACCATTGATGCTGTAAAGCGGATGAGCTACAGCATGAGCGATCGCTTGTTCGAGCAGGAAACCTTGTAAATCAAAAATATTATCGCGCAGCCGCGCTATCTCCACGTGCTGAGCTTCCGAGATTCCCCAGACAAGCAGGTTGATCTTGCAAGGATCCTGCGGAAAATAGGTTGTGACCTGCTCGCTGAGGAAGGTATCACGATAACGCGAGATAGTTTGGCAGCCTTCAATTCGATCATGGTCGGTAATTGTAACAAAGTCCATCCCGGCCGCTTTTGCCCGATCATAAAGTTCTTCGGGATCGGAATAACTATCGGGAAAATCGAAACGCCGGAAGATCCAATCCTCCGATCGTTCGCTAAATTTGGAATGAAGATGAAGATCGCAGCGGCTCATGCCAAAGCCGTTTCTTGTTCGCCGAATCGCTCGGCAATCCAGCGTTCATAGGTCGTTGGATTACGATCGCGCAGTGCCCGCCCAGTGAGTGCACGAATTTGATGCCAAATACCTGAGTGATCGATATCAGGCGGATGAAGGCTCAGGCGCAAGAGCGGGTTTCTTGTCAGACGACGAAAGAGAGTGCGATTCCAAAGAAGACTAACTGCGCAACGCCAGTCGCTCCGAACGCTATATACCAGTGATTGCGAAAGCACTTCTTCTCCACTTTGGAGTTCTCGCACACCTCGTAGCGTGGTGGTGTAGCGGAAACCAAGGTCGCGTGCCGCTCGCTCCGCATCGGCTCCTAGCAGCCATGCCGGGGCAACAAAACCACCCGGACGGAAACCGTGGGCGGAAAATTCAACCTGCGCTTCGCGCAACAACGCGCGCGCTCCGTCGTAGCCAAGATCATAGAACTCGCCCTCATCGGCCGTGTAGATGCGCGTTAGAATCTTCTGTCGCGTCGTCTCGGTTTTGGGGCGCATCCGTTGGTGATAAAAGCCGTGAACCACAATTTCATGCCCATCGGCCTCCAAGTTTCGCAACCACGAAACGAAACCCGGATCACCTAACGAACGCCCCTGCCGATGATAGTCCGGCACGACCAATAGTGAGCAAGGCGTCGCGCCTGCTTGCGTCATTTCCTGCAAGATTGGTTCGACGCGGGCTCGCGTAAGCGGAGCCACGTCGTGGATAGAAACGATCAATGCACGCTGCACGCCGGTAGCGTCGTCGGAATGGAAACGCGAACAAGTGCAAAAAACCTCCTTTTCTGTCCCGACGTCTGAATGCAAGCGCCCGCCTGCCTCGCCTTAGGAGTGTGAACGCCACCGCCTCAGGCCACGCTCATGAACAATCGGTTCATCCAGATCGGGCATCGCCTGAAACCGTTCAAGCGGTCCGCTCTATTGCAAATAACTTTGCCTAACGCACCTTCAAATTAAGGAGTTATCATGGCGCAATGCCCTGGGCCGCACTCGCAACAGAGTTAAGGTGAAAGGCTCGAATCGAAACGTGACCAAAACAGACAATGAATTGGCGAGCGCAACCCTGTCCAAAGTCTCGCACCATCTTATTCCCTTTTTGTTCGTACTCTACATCGTGGCCTGGCTGGATCGGGTCAATGTTGGCTTTGCCGCTCTACAGATGAACGACGATCTGCATTTCAGCTCCGCGACCTTCGGTGCTGGCTCCGGCGTCTTCTTCCTGGGTTATTGTCTCTTTGAAGTTCCAAGCAACCTCGTCCTTGAGCGAGTGGGCGCACGGCTTTGGATCGCTCGCATCATGATAACGTGGGGCATTATCTCGGTGGGCCTAATGCTCGTCCAGACTCCCACCGCTTTCTATCTCTTAAGATTTCTCCTTGGCGCCGCCGAAGCCGGATTCTTTCCCGGGATGATTTATTATCTTAGCCTCTGGTATCCCGTCGCGCAGCGAGCTCGTGCCATCGCTGCTTTCATGACTGCCGTACCGGTTTCAGGCTTTGTTGGTGGGGCTCTTTCGGGTCTACTCCTTGGGCTGGATGGGACTTGTGGTTTGAGAGGATGGCAATGGCTCTTTTTGTTGGAAGGATTGCCGGCAATTCTATTCGGTTTTAGTGTCCTTTTCGTCTTGAACGACGGTCCAGAGACAGCTGGCTGGCTGACTCCGGTCGAGCGTGAGTGGCTGGTCGCTAAGCTTAACGCTGAGCGTGAAGATCGTCAGGCCGCACGAGTCATGGACATTCGCCTCGTCCTTACCAATCCGGTTGTTTGGCGTTTGGGCGTTATCTTCCTTTTCGTGGCCGCAGGTTTTTATGGTTACTCCTTTGGGGCTCCGCTCGTCGTGCAGTCTCTTCTTGGCCTAGGTAATGTCGGCGTAGGATTAGTGCTGGCAGGAGTCAGCCTTATTACCGTCGTCGCCATGCAGCTGAATGGCGCGCACTCAGATCGCACCGGGGAACGTCCGCTCCACGTTGCCCTACCCTGCCTGGTCATGGGCATTGGATTTATCGGCTGTGCATTGTTGCGCCAGCCACTGCTCGCCCTTGCCGCACTCGCCCTCGTGCCAGCAGGACATTGCGCCTCCTATGGCCCGTTTTGGTCGATGCCTACGCAGTTCCTTAATGGTCGCGCGGCGGCGGCAGGAATAGCCATGGTTACAATGATCGCTAACGTAGGTGGGTTTTTCGGTCCCTCACTAATCGGCGTCCTCAAAGCTCGCACCGGCACTTATCGCGAGTCTTTCCTTTGCCTCGCCATTTTTGCTATCATGGCTGCGGTCATTGCTTTTCGCACGAAACCGGCAATGGTCGCGAGAGGAAATGGGCCGTCATAGTTATGACGTCGCCGGAACAAAATCAGCGGCTTCAGGAAAAGTTAACTTCCTTCGCATCTCGCGCCAGAGAAGAAAGAGATTGAGGCAGGCCTGAAACACTTGCGACGCAACTGACAGATACCAGACTGTTCGGATCTCAAAACCAGCCTTCCGGGAAAGCCAGATTGCCGGGAGCGCAAAGGTCAGGACGCGTAGCATGGAGCTCAGCAAAGGTGGCAGTGTATTGCCTAATCCTTGAAAGACGCTGGAAGTGGAAAAGACGATTCCGGCTGCGACGAAGTTAAGAGCGACAATGCGCAGGTATTCACTGCCAAAAGCGATGACGCGCGCATCGGCTGAGAAACCGCGGATCAAAGACGCGGGCCAATAATGCGCCAGCAGCGCGAGCAGAAACATAATAGCGGAGGCGAGCCCGATAGCGGCGAAAACGGATTGTCGCACCCGGTCGCCGCGCCGGCCGCCGAAGTTCTGTCCTACGACCGGACTGAGCGCGAAACTGAGCGCCACCACGGGAAGGAAAAGCGCCTGCATAACTCTGGCGGCGATCCCAAATCCCGCCTGCGCCGCGGGCCCAAAATCACGGATAATTCCGTAAACGATCAAAACGTTAATGAAGAGCAGTGCAAACTCTGCTCCGGCGGGCAGACCTACGCGCAACATCGCCCACCACACTCTTAAGCGCGGACGCAAACTCGCAGCTCGAAAGCGCACATAATGATAGCTTTTTTCGAAGTAGACTATCATGAGGAGATTGGCGACCAGGATCGCGATAAATGTCGCCAAGGCGGCTCCCTTCACACCCAGACGCGGCAAACCCACGAGACCAAAGACGAGAAGCGGGGCGAGAATCATATTCAAAACCACGCTCAGTACCTGGAATCCTACTGCCGGTTTGACAATGCCGGTCGCGCGCATAGCCGAACCGAGGGTCACGAGCGGAAACTGGAGGACCAGGCCAGGAATAAACCAGAGAAGATAGTCTCTGGCCAAGGCCGCGGTCGAGGCATCAGCCGCCAATGAGTTACAGTAAGAGTTGCGGACGGCAAATCCAAGAATACCTAACGAAATGCCAATCCCCAGCGACATAATGAAGGATTGGTTAAAGACAGTTTCTGCGTGTGGCTGATCTTTGCGACCGGCCGCCTGCGAAATCAGGGTGGTTGTTCCTACGCCGACCATCTGCGTAAGAGCGAGCACAATCATGGTGAGATTACCTGCCAATCCCACGGCAGCGATTGCTTCCTTCCCAAGGCGGCCCACCCAGTACAGATCCGCCAAAAGATATAACGTTTGCACCACCATGCTCACGGCTAGAAAGGCGCCCATCTGCACGAGATGCTTTACAACTGAACCCTCAGTTAGATCTTTCATGGCATGCGATACGTGAAACGAGCGACTCTGGAACGAGCGGGACAAAAAAACAAATGGCATGGTGCAGAAATTGATTTCGACAACGGAATGAGTTTTGCGCAAGGTCGATCGTCATGATCAAAGGAAGCGAGTTTCGTAAAGCCGACTACCCGATTGAGTCCCTCCTGCTCGACCGTTGGTCGCCTCGGGCAATGTCCGGAGAGGAGGTTCCCGTCGAGGAGCTGATGAGGTTGTTTGAAGCGGCTCGGTGGGCACCTTCATCATTTAACGCACAACAGTGGCGTGCGCTTTATGCCCGACGCGGAACCGAACATTGGCCGAAGTTTTTCGACTTACTTGTAGAAGGAAACAAAGCGTGGGCGATCAACGCGGCCGCGCTGGTCGTATTCATCTCCCGGACGACTTTCGAATACAACAACGAACCTTCCGTTAGTCACGCTTATGATACCGGAGCTGCCTGGCTTAGCTTTGCCTTGCAAGGATTTCGGCAAGGCCTTGTCGTCCATGGGATGGAAGGGTTCGACTACGAGCGAGCCAGAGATGAGCTAAGGATCCCAAAGGAATTTCAGATCGAAGCGATGGCCGCAATCGGTCGGCCGGGACCGAAAGAAGTCCTGCCGGAGAAGCTCCGGGCGAAGGAGAGCCCTAACGGCCGTCGGAAGATTGCCGAAAGCATCTGCGAGGGAACATTCTGCTTTTGAATCAAATCACCAGGGACTTGATGAGGAAGATAAGAAGCAGCAAGACGACTGCAGCCAGGGTAAACAGCAAGGTGTAGATAAGAGTATCCTGTTTCCGGGCGCGCCGCTGCGCCTCCGCATAAGGTATCCGGGTAAACGCGACCATAGCGTAGAGCGGCAGGTAAACCTGTGGCAGCCATCCCTCCAGAAGATGATCAAGCTTCTTCTTCGCCCGAAACGCACGCGAAGCCGTCTTATCGCGCATCTCGATAAAGTTATGCACCGCGAGATCAGCCAGGGCGTCTGCATTTGCCTTCCGTCTTTCGAAATATTCGGCGAAGGCTTTCTTACGGTCGTTAGGGAATTCGGCCAGACACTCATCGAATACCACGCAATCTTCGAAGGCCGCGTTCATCCCCTGCCCGTAAAAAGGCACGACGGCATGCGCCGCATCTCCGACAAGAGCGATCTTATCTCCATAGAACCAAGGCGCGCAACGGATCGTAACTAATGATCCAGTTGGGTTATGCCAGTAATCCTCCAGGAGCGAAGGCATGAGTGCGACCGCATCGGGAAATTCTTGGTCGAAGAATCGGAGCACGTCGTCGTCATTCTTCATCGAGGCGAAGCTGCGTCGACCTTCAAACTCCCAAAACAAGGTACAAGTAAACGAAGCGTCTGGGTTAGGAAGCGCGATCATCATGAAACTCTTGCGCGGCCAGATGTGGAGCGCATTTTTCTCCATTTGCCACAAGCCGTCCGGCCCTGGCGGAATAGTTAACTCCTTATATCCGTGTGGAAGGTAACTCTGACTATATTCAAACCGATCGAGTCTTTGCATCGAACGTCGGACCGCAGAAAAAGCTCCGTCGACCCCTACGATCGCGTCGGCGAGCGAGGTGCTGGCCTCATTAGTCTGAGTGTGAACGAGCTGGGCCGAGGGTTGTTCGAGATCGACTCGACTGCAGCCGTGATTGAATCTCACCTGCACGTTGGGATGTCGCTGGGCCGCTTCGATCACCACCGTATTCAGAGCGCCGCGTCCGATGGAATTAATCCACTTATTAGGGTCGCGATCATAGGGCGAGAAGTGCATTCCGCCTGAACGATCGTGAATCATCCGGCCGCGCATCGGGATCGCATGTTGCAGCACTTGCTCGGCCAGCCCGACCTCTTGCAGCGCATGAATGCCACGCGTCGATAGTGCGAGATTAATCGAACGTCCACCGACCAGATTTCCCTCGCGCGGGTCGGATCGACGTTCGAAAAGCTCGACCTCGTATCCTCGGCGTCCTAGAAAGGCTGCGAGCAGCCCGCCGGCCAGGCCGCTGCCGATGAGCGTAAACTTCACTGCCATGCAGACGATATCGTGACTGTTTCGGGGAATTTGCCAAGCTTTGGTCGCACCGTGGCCACTACCCACAGTGGCACTGCGATTGCTAGTGCTGCATCGGAGCGATGAATCCCGAGCAACAACCAGCTGGCCAGACCTTTGAACTTAAGGCGCTCCTTTTGGTGGATGACGACAAACAACTCGCCTCCGCTTTGCAGTGGATTCTGGCCGATGAGAATTTTCTGGTCGACCTTGCTTTCGATGGCGATGAGGCACTTCTAAAGGTGAAAGCCCATGCCTATGACGCGGTCATCTGCGATTTGAAAATGCCGAACCTTCAGGGCGATCAATTTTATCTTCAGGCGCGCAGTCTGCGTCCCGACCTGGGCGACCGCTTTATCTTCATTACCGGCTACGCGACCGATCCGCAGGTGCGGCACTTCCTGATCGAGAACGAAGTGAAATTCCTCGTGAAGCCATTTCCGATTGCGGGCCTGATCAGCTGCGTGCGGGAGCTCCTTAGCTAGGAGAGCGAAACTGACTAATGGTGAGTGACGAGGATCTGCGCGAAACGCCAGACCTCGTGAAAGGTGTTGTAGAAGGGTGTGGGCGCGACGCGAATCACGTTCGGTTCGCGAAAATCTGTCTTCACTCCTGCGGCCTCAAGGGTACGAAATAGCTCCTTCGGATGTTCGCGCACGAGGATGGAGAGCTGGCAGCCGCGTTCGTTAGGCAAGCGCGGCGTAATAACGTTGAACAGCTTGGAGGGCGCCTGATCGAGTAGGAACTGAAGATAGCCGGTGAGTCGTTCCGATTTCTCTCGTAGCGGCGCCATTCCCCCGGCCTCATCGAAAATCGCAAAGGAAGTGCGTAGCGGCGCCATGGCCAGAATCGGCGGATTGCTGATTTGCCACGCGTCTGCGGAAGACACGGGAACAAATTCAGACTCCAACTGCATGCGAAATCGCGTCCCCGGATCATTCCCCCACCAGCCCGCGAAGCGCGGCAATGCGCGATTGCGTGCGTGGCGCTCGTGCACGAATGCGCCTGCGACCGCGCCTGGTCCGGAGTTAAGATATTTGTAGGAGCACCAGACGGCGAAATCGACGTTCCAATCATGCAGGTGAAGCGGCACGTTACCGGCGGCATGGGCAAGATCGATCCCCACGATGCAACCCTGTTGCTGAGCGAGCGCGGTGATCCGAGCAAGGTTGAAAAGCTGACCAGTAAAAAAGTTCACCCCCGCAAAAAGGACGAGCGCGATCTGTTGGCCCTCTTGTTCGAGCAACTTCTCGATGTCCTCCTCGCGAATCGTCTCCTCCCCTGCCCTCGGGCTGGCGAGCAGCAGCGATTCGTTAGGCTGAAAGCCATGGTGAACGATCTGCGACTTGACGGCGTAGGTATCGGAAGGAAAGGCCGGATCCTCCATCAGGATCTTGTGTCGCGTTTTACTCGGCCGATAAAAGGTTGCCATGAGCAGGTGCAAATTCACCGTCAGGCTGTTCATGCAGACGACTTCGTCCGGTTCCGCGCCAACGATCCGGGCAGCAGGATCGCGAAGCGTCTCGTGATAGGAATACCAGGGTGTAGCGGCATCGAAATGCGCGTCAACCGCCAGGCGTGCCCAATCATCCAGCTCTTGTTCGATGATGCCGCGAGTGCTCCTGGGCATCAGGCCTAACGAATTACCAACGAAATAAATCAGTTCCTGGCCGCGCGCATCGGCTGGAATACAAAACCGGCCGCGAAAGCGGCGCAACGGATCCTCGGCGTCGAGCTGTCGGGCAAAATCTTCATCGGGCGAGAAAGTCATCGCGTGATCTTGAGCGGGCAGCCTATCGTTCGACGGAAGGCGGTTGCATAAGTTCGATCGTCGTCCCGTCGGGGTCGCGCACATAAACTACTCGCTTGCCGGCGTTCGGACCCGTCACCAAAACCTGGGGTTTGCCAGCCTGTCTCCAACCCGACCTGGCAATCGTGCGCAGCACCGAATCGAGATCGTCTACCGTGAGTGCAATGTGGACGGAGCCAACATCGCAGGGCCTGGGGGCGAGTCTTTGTCGCTCCGCCGGCTCGTGATACTCGAGCAGTTCGATTCGGTGACCCGGCGCTTGCACAACGGCGATGGAAATCTCAGCTCCCGATACGCCAGTCACCTCGCTCGCCAACTCGCCGGCGTGATGTGCGCGATGCGACAACTGGAAGCCCAGCACGCCCTGCCAAAAAGCGAGCGAGCGGTCGAGGTCGGCCACTGTAATCCCGGTATGGTCGGCCGACTGGATGCGGAAGCCACGCTTCATTTTGTGGCTTCGCCTAACAAGGCAATAACCTTCAACTCAATCGCGATCGGCGTTGGCAACGCGCCCACTTCCACTGTCGTGCGGGTCGGATTTGGTTTGCCCGGGCCGGCAAAATAAGCGGGATAGATGCGATTAAAAATGGGAAAGTCCTTCTGCATGTTCGTGAGGAAAACGGTGATGTCGACAATATCGTTCCAAGACGCTCCGGCGTCTTCGAGCACAAGGCGAACATTCTCGAAAACGGCGTGGCACTGCTTTTCGATCTCATAGCTGACGACATTCCCCTCCGCATCGAGCGTTACCCCGGGAATTTGTTTGCTTCCGCGCACGCGTGGACCGATCCCGGAAAGAAACAAGAGGTTGCCCACGCGCTTGGCATGAGGAAAGGCGCCGACTGGCTGTGCAGCACGCCGGCTTTCAAACGATTCACTCATTGACTTGTCAGGCAGCGTCAAGTTCGCGCGATGCAGACATTCTTCGGCTCGGTGAAAAAACGAAGCGCTTCTTCGCCTCCTTCGCGCCCGACGCCGCTTTGCTTCATCCCGCCAAAGGGCACTCGCAGATCGCGCACCAGCCAGCAGTTCACCCAAACCGTACCGGTGTGAATTTTTTCGGCAACGCGGTGGGCTCGATTGAGGTTTTGTGTCCAGATGCTCGAGGAAAGGCCGTAGTCGACATCGTTGGCGTAACGGATAACTTCCTCCTCGCTTTCAAAAGGCGTAATGGTCACGACCGGACCAAAGATTTCTTCGCGGTTCACCCGGCAAGCGACGGGTAAATCGGTGATGACGGTCGGCGGAAAAAAGTAACCGTCACGGCAACGCTCGTTAGGCGGTTCCGGCACAGCGCCGCCGAGGGCGATCTCGCCCCCTTCTTCTCGCGCCAGCTCGACGTAAAACTTCACTTTGTCGAGCTGCATCTTTGAAACAATCGCACCTTGATCAGTCGTCGGCTCGAGCGGGTCACCCTGTTTCAACTGCCCGACCCTTTCGACAAATCGCCTGACGAACTCTTCGTACTTGGGGCGTTCGACGAAAACGCGCGAACCGCAAAGGCAGACTTGCCCCTGATTGGCAAAGGACGAACGAACGCTTCCGGCGATTGCTGCTTCCAGATCGGCGTCAGCGAAAATGATGTTGGGATTTTTGCCTCCCAGTTCGAGCGAGATTTTCTTAAACAAGGGCGCTCCAGCTTCTGCAACTTTGCGTCCGGTCACTGTGCCGCCGGTGAAGGAAATCGTGCCGATCCCAGGGTGTGCCGTGATCGGCGCGCCGACGTTAGGTCCAGTTCCGTGCACGATGTTGAGGACGCCCCTGGGCAAACCCGCCTCGCGACAAATTTCGCAAAGCAAAAAAGCCGTCATCGGCGTCAATTCGCTCGGCTTGGCCACGGCGGTATTTCCGACAGCGATCGCGGGCGCGATTTTCCAGCTCAGCAAATAGAGTGGCAGATTCCACGGTGAGATGAGACCCACAATGCCGCGCGGCTGTCGCAGGGTGTAATTGAAGGCAATGCCATCCGTGACATGTGCCTCGTTTTCCGTGTGGAGGATGGCGGTGGCAAAGAAGCGGAAGTTGGAAGACGCACGCGGGATGTCGAGTGAACGAGCCAGCGAAAGCGGTTTACCGGTATCGATCGATTCGGCGCGCGCGAACTTTTCCAGATCTCGATCGATGAGATCGGCGATGCGCAACAAAATGCGCGAACGATCTGCCGCCGGCGTGCGCGCCCAGGAAGGGAATGCTTTCTCCGCCGCTCCCACCGCCAGTTCCACGTCGCGGCTGTCGCTATCGGGGACTAACGAATAAGCGCGACCTGTGGCGGGCTCGATATTATCGAGATAACTCCCACTTGTCGGCCTAACGAACTCGCCGTCGATAAAGTTGTGAATCTGATCCAGCGGTGTCATGGCATTCCCGCTATAATACCTGGCGCAAAACGCGCAGCCAATTGCCACGCAGAATTTTCTCCAGGTCTAGACTGTTGAAGCCGCGCTCGATTAACTTCCGCGTCAGATTGCGCGCGTGCCCGTGATGCGACAGATCGGGCAGAAAATGAGGCCTGGCCAGCTTTGCTTCCAGCTCCGCGAGGCGCGCCGGGGGAATTTGCCGCCAAAGGAACTGACAAAAATCGAAACCCAGCCCGACGCCGTCGATTCCAATCAGGCTGGCGACATGCTCGATGTGGTCGACATAGCGGTCGAGGGTGGCTTCTTCCTTTCTTGGACTAACGAGAATGGCGTTTATGCCAATGACTCCACCTCGCGTGCCGATTATGCGAATTTGCTCGTCGCTGATGTTGCGCTCGATGTCGTAAAAGTGCCGCGCGTTGGAATGAGAGACGATGAGCGGTCCAGTCGTCAGGCTGCAAATCTCCTCGAAGCCCGCAGGGTTAATGTGGGCGAGATCGAACAAGAGACCGAGCCGTTGGCATTCCTCGACCAGCTCACGGCCGAAGTTCGTTAGGCCATGCGCGGGTGAGCCCCTGGCGGCGAAGATTCCGCCGGCGGCGGCTGCGTTCTCGCGCGCGTGCGTGAACGAAATCACCCGCAAACCCAGTTCGTAAAAGATTCGTACCAGGTGGAGATCGTGGCCCAGCGGCTCGACTCCCTCCATGGTGAGAAGCAGAGCGATCTGCCGGTTGCGCCGCGCATCTTCGATCTCAGAGAAGGAACGGCAAAGTGCGAGACGCGAGTTGGCCTTCAACTCCTCTTGAAGAAGTGCGACCTGATCGAGCGCAACGCGCAGACCATCGTTAGGCAAATACTCATCTTCGACGTAGAGCGCGACGCCAAGCAAACCGATGTCGCCCGCCTCAAACTGCGGCAAAAAGTCGGTGGGAATGATGTTGCTTCGCGCGCGCTGCAGGAAAAGCCCGAGCGGGAGATCGTAATGCAGGTCGATAATCCCGCCGACGTGGAGAAGGGCGATGCGTTCGTTGATGGAGTCGGCTGACGTCATCGTGAAGCGATGGTTTCGAGGATGGCACGGGCCGCGACTTCGTTGGCGCCACCCTGTCCGAGGCTGGCGATCACTTCGTCGAAAGCGGAGATCATTTGCGCACGGTATCCATGGTCGTTGAACAGCCGAAGAACAGTATTCGCGATAGCCATCGGCTGAGCATCTTGCTGAATGAATTCGGGAATGATTTCACGGCCGGCGAGAACGTTAGGCATGCCGAGATGTTTGACCCGGATGAGCATTCTGCCAGCAAGATAAGTCGGCAGCGCCACCTTGTAGACGAGGACAAATGGCAAACGAAAGAAAGCCGCCTCCAGGGTTGCGGTGCCCGAAGCCACGACACCGGCGGCGGCCCGTTGCATCGTTAGGGCGGCTTCTCCAATCGTAAGATCGATCTTGCCTAACGAGTCGCCAGCCGGTTGGAGCGCCTCGCAAATCTTCGTTGCCAACGCGTCCGTCGCGGCTGCGATCTCAAAGTGCAACCCCGGCTGGCGAGCAGACAGAAAACGCATCACTTCGATCAGAATGGGCATCAGCTGCCGCACTTCGCGCGCGCGGCTCCCGGGGAAAAGAGCGACGAGGTTGGAATCGCGCTCTACCACGGCCCGCTTCGCGGCCAGATCTTCGATCATTGGATGCCCGACAAAAATTGTGCGAAGCCCGGATTGTTCGTAGAGCTGGGCTTCGAAAGGGAAGATGCAAAGCATGAGATCAAGCCAGCGCGCCATTTTCGGAATGCGTCCGCGATTCCAAGCCCAGACTTGCGGGCTGATGTAATAAACGATTTTCCCGCCTAACGAACCTTCGTGGAGCATGCGGGCGAGCCGGAGATTGAATCCCGGGTAGTCGATCAGGACGACCGCATCGGGTTTGGCGACAGAGATTTCCTTCAACGTTTTGGCGAATTCGCGCCGAAAATAAGCATAGTGTTTGACCACCTCCCATAAACCGACCACCCCGGCTTCGGCACTCCAATCGAGAAACGATGGGCCGGCGATGGTTCGCATTCTCGGCCCGCCACGGCCGGAAAATTCGATCTCAGGCTTCAACCGGCGCAGAGCTTCCATAAGCGCAGCACCATGATTGTCGCCACTGGTTTCGCCCGCCACGAAGTAAATGCGTTTCATGGTAGGACGCGCTCTAACCGACGCGCCTAATTGGCAGCCTCGACGCTTGCGTTCGCCTCGATTTGTTTGGTGATTTCGACCGCCAACTCGAGCGCGGCTGTCGCTTCAAAGCCCGACACTTTTGGCCGCAATCCGGTGCGCGCACATTCAATAAAGGAAAGCAGCTGGCGCTTGAGCGGTTCCTCCTTTTCGATCTCGACCGACGCGCGTTCGATCCCGGTCGGACCCTTGCGATAAATCTCGCCACTTTGGTTTTGATAATCGAGCGAGAGATACGCGTCCTCCTGAAAGACCCGAATTTTGCGCATCCGCTCGGGACTGATGCGACTGGAAGTAATGTTCGCTACGCAGCCGTTTTCGAAGCGGATTCGTGCGTTGGCGATGTCTTCGCGCCGGCTCAGCACCGGGACGCCGACGGCGTCGATCGATTGCACCGGCGTCCTAACGAGATGCAAAATGATTTCGAGATCGTGGATCATCAGATCGAGCACGACGCCGATGTCGGTGCTGCGATTTGGAAAAGGCGAGAGACGATGCGCTTCGATGAAACGCGGATGAGTGAGGCGTGCCTCGAGCGCGCTCAAGACCGGATTGAACCGCTCAACATGGCCGACCTGCAGAATAAGCTGACGTTGCGCTGCCAGCTCAGCCAGCGAACTCGCCTCCCGTGCGTCTGTTGCGATCGGCTTTTCAATTAGAAGATGCTTTCCTTTTTCCAGAAGCGGCTGCGCAACGGAAAAATGGGCGTTGGTCGGTGTAGCGATCGAGGCGGCGTCAATCAACTCGGCGAACTCTTCCAGCGAAGCGGCCGCGCGCACCCGGTATTGTTTAGCTACCTGCGCAGCGTTCGCGGCATCAATGTCGTAAATGGCAGCGAATTCCGCCGCGTCAGTTTCAGCGTAAAGCCGCGCGTGATTCTTTCCGATGTGACCGACACCAACGACGCCGAGCCGTAGCTTCTTCATAATGGCTCGCGATTAGAAATAATGAAGGACATGCTCCAAACTGCCAGCGAACGGCCGCATGAATCAAACGCAAACCGAGTGGGACGAACTCTATCGTCGGCGCGAGACGCCTTGGGAGAAAGGCAAACCGCATCCTGCCCTGGTCGATTTCCTGGCGGAAAATGGCTCGCTCGCGGGTGAGATTTTTGTCCCGGGCTGCGGCTCGGGTCACGACGTGCGTGCGTTGAGCACGGCGGAAAATCATGTGCTTGGAGTAGACATTGCACCGTCTGCGATCAGGAAAGCGGAGGCGCAACCGAAAGTGGCGCACGAAGAATATCGCCTCGCTGATCTGTTCGACTTGCCTAACGAACTAGACAGTCGATTCGACTGGATCTTCGAACATACCTGCTTTTGTGCGATCGATCCGGCGCACCGCCACAAGTACGTTGAGACGATCGTCAGGCTGCTCAAACCCGACGGCAGGTTGCTTGCGATCTTTTTCATTAATCCAGATCATGACGAGGCGGGCCCACCTCATCGTGTCAGCACCGCGGAGCTGGAGGAGTTTTTCGGCCAAAGTTTTGCTCTTGTGCGCGAATGGGTCCCGGCTAACACGCATCCCGGCCGCGAGGAGCGCGAACTGATGCGCGTCATGCGCCTGCGCTAAACGACAATCTCGCAACTTTTGCGCAACGGCGCGGAACAGCCCTCCTCGCGGAAGCACTTGCCTCCGCGTGTCTTTTTAGGCTTTCTCGCGCCGCTTGCGCCACGCCAACAAACCCATGCCGCCCAAGGCAAGAAGCGCAAGCGAGCCTTCGCTCGTGGTTGCCTTGGATTCCCTTCTTTCCCTTTTCTGTCCCGTGCGAATCGCCTCACCGGGATCTGCCCACGCGTAGTCAATCACTTCCATCTGATTCTGCCGCCCACCGACCGACGTGCGAATGCGTGCCCAGCCATATTGCGGACCTTTACCGACGTCGAACATGAACGCGGAAATCCCTGACCGCGCGAGACGAAATTGCCGCTGTTGGACTCATCGATCGGCTGCCCGAAGGCTTGAAGTCGCCGGCGTCCGAGACATGACACGCCCCAGTAGTTTCAGGACGTAGAAAAAGAAGGACGATGGGTTGGTAGCTATTCCCTCGTGGTCGGTGGGGATGATCCACATAGCGTCATAATAGCCAGCGACGTGGTGCCCCGTTGGGCGGCCCTAATTTTCGACAGCCTTTACAAAATCGACTGCAATTGTAGACATGCCAAGTCATGAGACACTTCTGCCGTGGCATCACGCTTTGCACACTTCTTTCGCTTTTCGCTTTCACTTTTCCTTTGTCGGCGGCTGACTTTGGCGATGCGAAGGACGTTAAGGAGGTGCGCAAAGTCGTAGCGGCAAAGTTTGGCAAAGTTTTGCACGTCTCGGTCTCACACGATTGGGCGCTCTCGACGGCCTACACCGATGAAAGCGACCTTTCCGTCGTCCTGCATCGCGCGAGCGGAAGCTGGAAAGTCGTGGAAAGCGACGGCGGCGCCTACGTCGCGGAGATCCTGAAAGAAAAGGGTGTGCCTCCGGAGGACATCGCGCCGCTTTTGAAGGCCTATCAATAGTGGCACGGCCCTATGATTTTCAGACTAGGCAGTTGAAATTACGTGAAATCGTCTGCGAGGAAATCATCAACGAGAGCTGGGTGCCTTTCGGATCTAGCTTGATGTACGCGTCCTGGAATCAGTCGAAGGGGGGCGTCAGAGTTTCTTATCGACAGTTTCAACAAACCTAAAGGCGTCTGGAGGCGGCTCCATCGCGCTGTCCTTTTCGTGGGTTCTTGGTTTTCTGATTCAATCCTCATGCAGTTACCGAGGAGTTCTTTGATGGTTAGGCGCACGATGGGACCGTTGTAAACGATATGCGGCAAACGGGCATTCCAGATATTTCACTCCGACATCAGCAATAGCGCGACCTGAACCAGTCATAGGTCCGCGTGATTCCTTCGCGCAGCGGGATTTTTGGTTGCCAGCCTAAGGATTCGATTTTTGAAATATCTAGAAGCTTGCGCGGAGTGCCGTCGGGCTTGCTGGCGTCCCAGGCTAGCTCGCCTTCGAAACCCACTACGTCGCAGATCAGCTCCGCCAGCTCGCGCACCGTCAGATCGAGGCCGGTGCCGACGTTGATGACTTCCGGGCTGTCATAGTTTCGGAGAAGGAAGAAACAGGCCGCCGCGAGATCGTCGACGTGGAGAAATTCGCGTCGCGGCTGCCCTGAGCCCCAGACCACGATCTCATGCGCGCCGCTCCGTTTCGCCTCGTGCGCTTTACGCAGGAGCGCGGCGAGAACATGCGAGGTTTCGAGATCAAAGTTGTCATTCGGACCGTAAAGATTCGTTGGCATGGCGGCGACGAAGTTCGCGCCATACTCGCGGGCATACGATTGGCAGAGCTTGATCCCGGCAATCTTGGCAACGGCGTAGCCTTCGTTCGTTGGTTCGAGCGGACCGCCTAACAATGCGCTTTCCGGGATCGGTTGCGGCGCGAACTTGGGATAAATGCAGGAACTGCCGAGAAAAAGAAGCTTGCGCACACCGCTTTCTTGCGCGGCCCGAATGACGTTGTTCTGGATTTCCAGGTTAGCGAGCAGGAACTCCACCGGTTCGTCGTTGTTCGCCTTGATCCCGCCGACACGGGCCGCGGCCAAGATGACGAAATTTGGTTTTTCACGAGCAAAGAATTCGTCCACCGCGCCGCGATTTCTCAGGTCGAGTTCGGCTCGCGTGCGGGTAAGCAGGCGCGTGAAACCTTCACTCGTCAGGCGGCGAAGAATCGCGCTTCCGACGAGGCCGCGATGACCGGCCACAAAAACCGAATCCTCTTTCTTCACTCTTGCGCCTTCAGCTTCATCTTTCTCTTCTGAGTTTTTCTATTCGTCGGTTAATTCTCCCGCTTCTGTCCAGCAAGAATCAACCCCTGCCTGGGTCGCAAGTCTGCAGCTTCTCCTTGGCAAGCGCTAAAGCCAATCCTGATGTGCACCCTGCTCATTGACCGCGAGATACGCACTCGGTTTACGTTGCACGATGAGTTGCAAGCGCCTTTCTGCATCGAAGAACATTATCTGGCCTTGTTTGACCGGAGGCTCGGGCGGCCAGAGACGGCCAAGTAATTCTCTATCTACGGGATAGCCATGGCGTAGCCTGTTTTGTCGTGAATTTTGGCCTTGATTTTCTGCATCAAAAAAGGGCACACTTGCGAGATGAACCCGCCGCCCATATCAGACCAAAGCCCAAGGTTCCATCCCGCGCGGCGAAAGCACTCTGGTCGGTTGCGCGCCTACGCCGTTGCCTCTACCCCGCGACCCAGCCGCAAGACACGGCGTTTCCGTTGTCGTAACTGCGGACAAAAAATCCTGGTCGAGCGTGCCCTTCGTCGCTCCGCTATTATCTGTCCAACCTGCCAGGAACTGGTTCCTGCGCCAATGCCTGGACGCATTTGGCTCGAACTTTGCGGCGGCGTTATTCTTTTCATCGGCGGCCTCGCCATCGGCCATGTTTCGGCCAGCAAGCCTGTTGTTCCGACCAGCACAGCGGCGGCGATTTTGCCCGGCGTCAAAAGCCAACATGCCCAAACGAAATCCAAGCCGCCGAAGCCATCGTGGTTTACCAACAACCAGGATGGAACACCCTAACCATTGTTAGGCGGACAGCTCTTCAGCGAAAGCGAGACAGAGAGTGGCCGGATATTCTGGAAAACCGCTCGCGGAAAAGCTCGGCATCAAAAGCGGGTTCACCGTTGCGCTGATCGATCCGCCGCTCGACTATCGCGCGCTCCTGGAGCCGTTGCCGGTGGGTGTTCGGTTCGGCGTGCTCGCGGATAAGCCACAGCTAATCCACTATTTCGCAACCGAGCGAAGGCAATTCGCGAAACAGCTCCGGCACTTGCGCTCGAGGATGCACGACGATGCCATGCTTTGGGTTTCGTGGCCGAAGAAACGCAGCGGTCGCCAGACGAACATGACCGAAGATGTCGTGCGCGAGGTCGCAGTCCCGCTCGGCTTGGTCGACACCAAGGTTTGCGCAGTCGATGAGACTTGGTCGGGGCTACGACTGGTTGTCCGGGTGAAGAATCGCCGGAAGGGCAAAGGCAGCATCCCCCCAGCCTAACGAATCGAATCCGCCAGCTTTCATTGGTCCTCCAGTCCAATCTGCGTTAGCTATTCCCCAATCCGCTGATGCGGTGCATCGAAAAGATGCCTTATATCACAGAACTGACCGAGGACTGCCTCGGTATTGTGCACGTCGGCACGGGTCTCGTGACCGGTGAAGACCTGATTGAAGGCACGCGCACCGCTTCGCAGCTCGTGCAAAACACGGAGAATTTTCAATTCGAATTCGTCGACCTGTCCGAGTGCAGCGAGCTGCAGGTCACCAGGCAGCAGTTAGAGGAAATTGTAAGAGAAGATCGCGTCGCGGCGACTTACAGGCCGCGCGCCATTGTTGCGATCGTCGCGCCTGCAGACGCTGTCTTTGCAATCGCCCAACAATGGCAACATGAAGTGGAAGATCTCGACTGGCGCACCCTCATCGCCCGCTCACGACCGGAGGCGCTGAAGTGGTTGCGCGACCAACTCGTGCTCGCTCAGGTTAGGTTGTAGCGCGCTTAAGCTCGCCCGAGCGGGCCAGAGGATTTCGTTGACAGCGGGATCGCGCCCTGTTGCATAAGGCCGACCGCCACGGACACATGGCTTACCTCAACGAAAATTATCTCAAGCTTCGAGCCGGCTATCTCTTTCCCGAAATCGCGCGTCGGGTGAAGGAGTTTTGCGAGGCCAATCCGAACGGTGCGAAGCGATTGATCCGCTGCGGAATTGGCGACGTTACAGAGCCGCTTCCGCTCGCGGCGGTAAAGGCAATCAAGGGAGCGGTAGATGAATTGTCGGTCCGCGAAACATTTCGTGGCTACGGGCACGAACAAGGTGAGGTTTTCCTGCGCAGCAAGATCGCTCAGATCGATTACCGCGACCGCGGAATCGAGATCGCCGATGATGAGATCTTCGTTTCGGATGGTTCGAAGAGCGACTGCGGATTCATCCTCGATGTTCTTGGCGACCGCAATCGAATCGCCATCACCGATCCGGTTTATCCCGTTTATGTCGATACAAACGTCATGGCGGGACACACCGGACCAGCCGACGAAAGCGGCCGCTACAAAGGCATTCTGTATCTTCCGTGCTGCGCTGAGAATGGCTTTGTGGCTGAGCCGCCTAACGAACCGGCAGACATCATCTATCTTTGCTTTCCCAACAACCCAACCGGAGCAATCGCGACGCGCGCCCAACTCGAGGGCTGGATTGAGTACGCGCGCCGGCACCGCGCAATCCTACTCTACGATGCGGCTTACGAAGGCTACATCAGCGAACCTGATATCCCGCACTCCATCTTCGAAATCCCCGGAGCCTTGGAACATGCGATCGAGTTTCGCAGCTTTTCCAAGACCGGCGGGTTCACCGGCGTGCGCTGCGGTTTCACCGTAATGAGTAAACGCCTGCTCGCCCGGACTAACGACGGCCGCGAGCTGCCATTACATCCTCTTTGGCATAGGCGCTGGAGCACGAAAGCCAACAGCGTCAGCTATCCCGTGCAACGCGGGGCGGAGGCGCTTTATAGTGAGGAGGGCCGGGCACAGGTGCGCACGCTGGTGGATCACTACATGGGGAACGCGCGTATTCTCAGCGAAGCAGCGGTAAATGCCGGACTCAAAATCTACGGTGGTAAGAACGCACCATATCTTTGGGTGAAAACACCGCTTGGTCTCACCAGTTGGGAAATGTTCGATCGCATGCTGCAAGAGGTCAATGTCGTCATCACCCCGGGGAGCGGGTTTGGCTCCAAAGGCGAAGGTTATTTCCGGATCTCCGCCTTTAACAGTCGCGAGAACGCCGAGGAAGTTGGCCGGCGGTTGGCAGCAGCGGATTTTGCGCGGGCTCGATAGTGCGATCGCGGTCCAACCCGCCCGCGCTGCCTCGCGACGGTTCTTGGTGACTCGTCAGGCAAAAGATCGCCTCATTCCCTAATCTGCTTGTTAGGGAGAGTTCGCCGTTGCAGAACGGCGGCTCTCTCGCACACGAAGCCCTTGGAATCATCGATAATTCCAGTCGATGTTTCCCGGCCCAGACCGAGGTGGCATCGCGTCGAGACACAAATGATGGCGAATTTCTTGCGTGTGCCGCATGCGGCTTGCAACTTAGCGGCTTGGAAAAGGATGAACGTCAGGGCTTTTCGCGCAGTCTGCCGCAACTCTACCGGTTCTGTTTTCTCATGACTGGCGATACGAGCAAGGCGCTGCGGGCTTTTCAGAACACACTGCGTGAAGCCGCCTTACTCGCATCGCGCGATCAATTGCCAGCTGATCGATTATGGTCTTTTCACGAGGCACGACATCAATGCCTAACGATCGTAAAAGGCGACGTGCAGCCCGAATCGAACACGATGCCGGAGGAAGCAATCTCCTCCGATGCCGCCGCGCGCGTAAAGCAACTCGTGCCGGATCAGCTTGCCGCCTGGATTGCAGCCGCGCCGGAACCGCAACGTAGTGCGCTCGCCTTTTTTTACCTGAACGAATTTACTCATCGCGAGATGCAAAATCTGCTCGACGTAAGAATGGACGAGCTCGCCGACCTTATTTCGCATGGCCGGACGCAGTTCCAAGCCTGGCTCAACAGCGTGACGGAAGCGTAATGAAACGCTGGCTCTCGCGACGCAAACGCGCTCTGATCGAGTGCGCGCCGATTAACGACGCCGCCCCAAGCGATCGCGCGATGCGCTCCGCCCTCGAAACCGCGCGCACCATTCCGGAGGCCGCGGCCGCCCTCACCGCGCAACATCGTTTTGATGTCGCGCTCTCCGATCTCGTGCGGCATATTTCGATCCCGCGCGAAGCCGAAGAATGGTTCGTCAATGCCGCGCTGATCAAAGGCGCCAAACGAAGTTGGAAAAAGACCGCGCGCCACCCGGCCATCCTCGCCACGGCGCTGGCGGTGCTGGTTTTGGCCGGTACCGGCATTTTCTTTTTTCTCGAGCAGCTGCACGACTTCCCGGGTGCAGGAACGGCGAAAAAATTGCTCGGCGTGGCAGCTAATTCACGGCACGTCCAGTTTGAGCCGCTCAACACCGATGCAATCAACCTCGGCGATTATTTCTTCATGAAGTTCCAGCTCGAACATTTCGATATCCCGATGCAATTCGCGGATTTTCGGGCGCGGGGCGTGCGCGTCTTCGATGATGAAGACGGGCATCGGGTCGCACACGTGATCCTGGCGGAGCGCCGCGTGCAGTTCTTCCTTTTCGCGGCGGAGAAAACTCATTCACACGGGAATAAGAAACTTACCCGAACAGTCTGGCGCTACGTGGCAGATGAAGGCTGGGCGGCCGGAGTGACCGAGCGCGATAGTGTTTGTTTCATGATCGCGATGCGAGGCACAGAGGAGGAGGTGCGATCCTATCTCACGGATCGAGCGAGGTAATGGAACGAAGAGTCCCGGGACATGGCGCAGCGGCCCACGGAGATGGAGCGGCTGGAAGCTTCAGGCGACGCGCTTGCGCCTAACGATTCGCGGCAACTTTGCCGCCTCTGGCAGTCCCGAGGTGCCGGTGCGTTGACACGTCTGATGCGTCATTCAAGCTTACGGGCTTCTGCGCGCCAGGGTAGCTCAGTGGTAGAGCAGGGGACTCATAAGCCCTTGGTCGGGAGTTCAACTCTCCCCCCTGGCAGTCTTGCGCGCCGTTTTCAAGCGATCGTTTGACAATGAATGAACGTTCATTCATTGTTCGAACTCCATGTCCAATAAACGCAACGGAGCCGCTGATGATCGTCGCCGCCAGATCCTGCAGGCGGCCGTGATCTGCTTTGCTGAAACCGGGTTTCATCAAACGACGATGCATGACATTAGTGCTCAGGCTGGAATCAGCGTTGGCCTGATCTATCGCTATTTCAAAAACAAGGACGAAGTGATCTCCGCTCTTGCTGCGGAACACAAAAAAGAGATTGCCGAGCTATTCGATCGTGCCCGCCAGGCGCCCACACTGCTCGAGTCATTTGAGATTCTCTTCACCTCGCACTGCTGCGAGGAAGCGCCGCGCCTGATTTCCTCTTTCGTTGTCGATCTTTTCGCGGAAGCCGGCCGTAATCCCAAGGTCGCCAGATTGGTCCGCGATGTCGTTTCGGCAAAGACAAAGGGTCTGGCCGATTTGATTTCGCGCTCTGCCGACTCGAAGCGAATGCGGAGCGGATTGCAATCGGACGAAATTGCGGAAATGGTTTTAGCGATCAACGACGGGGCGATGATGCGCAGCGTGCTCGAACCAGCGCGCGCGTCCTCTGCGAAGCAACGCGAACGTCAACTAAATGTCGCCCGTACCTTGTGGCGTCTGTTGTTTGAACCCGAAAAAAGACCAGCTTATGCATGACGTGGCCAAGCCCAAAATCCTAAAAGGGAACGTAAAGTCGAAGCGGAAGTCCTTCTGGCTCGCAATCGCGGGGATAGCGGTTGTGCTCTTCGTGCTGATCGGAATCAAGGTCGGCCAGATACGCAAAATGATGGGCACCCCGATGACCATGCCGCCGACTACGGTTTCGAGCGCGACGGTCCAGGCAGATGATTGGGCGCCGGTGTTGTCTTCCGTCGGTTCCATTTCGCCGGTACAAGGCGCGATGATCGCCGCCGAGCTCGGCGGAACAGTGAGCGAAATCCTTTTCCAAAACGGCGGTACGGCGAAAAAGGGAGATGTTCTGATGAGGCTCGACACTTCATCCGAGGCCGCGCAGTTGCACACTGCCGAAGCGGACATGGTTCTGGCCAAGGCGGATCTCGAACGAGCCCAGGATCTCGCGAAGCGCAAAGTCATTTCCCAATCCGAACTCGATTCGGCCGACTCAAAGTACAAGCAGAAGGCCGGCACGGTCGACAACATGCGCTCGATGATCGGAAAGAAGGAATTGCATGCCCCGTTCGATGGTCAGCTCGGAATCCGCCAGGTAAACGTCGGACAGACGATCAACGCGGGGCAGTTGGTCGTCGCACTGACCGCGCTCGATCCTGTGTTTGTCGATTTCGCGTTGCCGCAGCAGAATCTCTCAAAGCTTAAGGAAGGCTTGGAAGTACGCGTGCACAGCGACGCCATTGGCGATCAGGAAGTCAAAGGGGAATTGAATGCGATTAATCCGATGGTCGACACGGTGACGCGGAATGTCACTCTTCAGGCAACCTTGGAAAATCCCAAGCATGTGTTGCGACCCGGCATGTTTGTAAAAGTGGACGTCGTTCTGCCAAGCAAGGAGAAGACACTGGTGGTGCCAGGATCGGCAATCTCTTACGCGCCGTTCGGCGACTCGGTTTATATCATTGAGAAAAAAAAGAACGAAAAGACTGGAAAAGAGGAGCAGGTTTTACGGCAGCAGTTCGTTCGCATTGGCGAAGCGCGGGGTGATTTTGTTGCCATCAACGAAGGATTGAAGGCTGGGCAAACCGTGGTTTCGACCGGCGTTTTCAAATTGCGAAACGGGATGGAAGTGACGATCAATAATACTCTCGCACCCAAGCCACAGTTGAATCCAAATCCGGTCGATTCCTAGCGGATGTCCGTACCGCCATGAAGGCCTTTACTGATCTTTTCATCAAGCGCCCAGTTTTGGCGCTGGTGGTGAGTTTTGTCATTCTCATTGCCGGCATTCAGGCGTGGAAGACGATCAGCGTCCGGCAATATCCACGCAGCGACATCGCTTCGATCAGCGTCACAACCGTCTACGTTGGAGCTGATGCCGAGCTCGTTAGGGGATTCATTACTACGCACCTGGAGCGCGCGATCGCGGCGGCGGATGGAATTGATTACATCCAATCCCAGAGCAAACAGGGCGTCTCGACGATCACCATTCGGCTGAAGCTAAATTACGACGCGAACAAGGCGCTCTCCGATATCAGCTCGCGGGTAGACGCAATTCGGCAGGATCTGCCACCCGAGGCTGAAATCCCGGTGATCGCGATCCAATCGGCTGATTCCCAATTCGCTTCCGCGTATCTCAGTTTTACCTCGGACATTCTTCAGCCTAACGAGGTCACCGATTATCTTGTGCGCCTGGTTCAGCCGCGCTTGACCGCGATCAGTGGCGTGCAAAGGGCGGATATTCTCGGTGGCCGGACGTTTGCGATGCGCATATGGGTGAAGCCGGAGCGAATGGCCGCACTAAATGTCAGGCCTGCCGATATTCGGAGCGCGCTTTCGCGAAACAATTATCTGGCCGCGGTCGGCAGCACCAAGGGTTCGCTTCTTCAAGTGAACCTGACCGCGAACACCGACCTGCACACAGCCGATCAGTTTAAGAAGCTGGTCGTTAAGCAGGACAAAGGCACACTCGTTAGGCTGGGCGATATTGCCGACGTTGTTCTCGGGGCGGAGGATTACAACACCGAGGTTCGATTCTCCGGACAAAAAGCCGTTTTCATGGGGATCTGGGTTCTGCCGAACGCCAACTCGGTCGAGGTGATCAAGCGCGTTCGGACGGAGATGGAGCAGATCAAAAAGGAACTGCCCACCGGCATGAACGCCGACGTCGCCTATGACGCGACCGCTTACATTAACGACGCCATCCACGAAGTCGTAAAGACGCTGATCGACACTCTGCTCATCGTGATGATCGTCATCTTCCTTTTCCTCGGATCGCTCCGTTCAGTCATCGTGCCGATAGTCGCGATTCCGATTTCGCTCATCGGTGCACTCTTCCTCATGCAGGTTTTCGGCTTCACGCTCAACCTGCTGACCTTGCTCGCGATCGTGCTCTCGGTCGGTCTTGTAGTCGACGACGCAATTGTGGTCGTCGAGAACATCGAGCGCCACATGCGCGAAGGCATGACGCGCATGAATGCGGCGCTGGTCGGCGCGCGCGAACTGATCGGGCCAATTATCGCCATGACGGTCACGCTAGCGGCGGTTTACACGCCGATTGCACTTCAGGGCGGATTGACTGGCGCCCTTTTCCGCGAGTTTGCGCTCACCCTCGCCGGTGCGGTCTTCATTTCCGGCGTGGTTGCACTGGTGCTTTCGCCGATGATGTCAGCCTACCTCCTGCGCGCCGAGCACGGCGACCACGGATTTAGTGGACTGGTTAACCGCACGTTCGACCGTTTTCGCGAATGGTACGGCAGTCATCTTGACCGCACTTTGGCGGCGCGTCCGGCGGTCTATGCCGTTTGGGCCGGCATTTCGCTGATTGCGGTCCTCATGTTCATGGCCATTCCCAAGGTTGGCGTGAAAGAGTTGGCACCGGTTGAAGATCAGGGCGTCATCTTCGGCATCATCACCGCGCCGGCCAACGCGACCATCGACGACACGATTCGTTATGCCGACGCGGCCGGTAAAGTATTTAAAGACATTAAGGACACACGCTTCACCTTTCAGCTCACTTTTCCGGACAGCGGTTTCGGCGGAATGGTCTTGAAGCCGTGGGGCGAACGTAAGACGCCGACAAAAGAATATCTGCCTGTCGTACAGCAGAAACTCGGCGCGATTCCGGGCATTCAAATGTTCCCCATCATGCCGGCTGCGCTACCCGGCTCTGATAACTTCCCGGTCAGTTTCGTTATCGCTTCGACTGCGGATCAGGAGCGGATTCTGGACTTCGCGAAACAGATTTTTCAGAAGGCGATGGCGCAGCACATCTTCCAGTTCGGAGACATCGACACGAAAATCGATCAGCCGCAGGCGCAGATCGTTTTTGATCACGACAAAGCTGCCGCCATGGGACTCGATATGCAGCAGGTCGGTGCTGATCTCTCAGCGAGCATTGGGGGCAATTTTGTCAATCGCTTCAACATGGAGGGCCTGAGCTACAAGGTTATCCCGCAGATCAAACGCATCGACCGCTTGAATCCCGAGCAACTGAAAAACATTTACGTTACCGGGCCAAACAATCAGCTCGTGTCGCTAAGCACGATCGCGACCATCAAACACACGACCGTCGCGCGTTCGCTCAACCGCATGCAGCAGCTAAACGCGGTAACGATCAGCGGCGTGCCGGCAACCTCGATCGACGGCGCACTCAAGTTTCTCGAAAACGAGGCGCACCAGGTTTTGCCGTCGGGTTACGCGATTGATTATACCGGGGAGTCGCGCCAACTGAGAACGGAAGGCAGTAAGTTCCTGAGCGTTTTTGCTCTGTCGCTCGCGCTGATCTTTCTCGTCCTCGCCGCCCAATTCAACAGCTTCCGCGACCCTTTCATCATTCTGCTTGGTTCCGTGCCGCTGGCGATGTTTGGCGCCGGCATCTTCATGTTCCTAAGAATGCCCTTCGGACATTTCTTCACCGACGGCTGGACTACTTCCTTCAATATCTATTCGCAGGTCGGGCTCGTGACACTTGTCGGTTTGGTCTCGAAGAACGGAATCCTGATCGTCCAGTTTGCGAACCAGTTGCAGCAACAGGGTCTCGATAAGGTTGCCGCAGTCGCCCAGGCGGCGCGAATTCGTTTGCGCCCCATCATGATGACAACAGTCGCGACTGTGGCCGGCCATTTTCCCCTCACCCTTGTCACTGGCGCTGGAGCGGCTGCGCGCAATTCCATCGGTCTCGTGCTTGTGGGCGGAATGAGCATCGGCACGGTCTTCACTCTCTTTATCGTGCCCTCGCTTTACGTCCTGCTCGCGCGCACGCATAACGAGAACATGGAAGACGCAGAGGGCGAAGTTGAGCCACCCCTCCGCGATCTGGAACCAGAGTTCGCCGACGCCTAACGAGTAAAGGATTTGAGCGAGGCCGGGATTTGTTGACCAGCCACAGCATCGATCCGCGGTAAACAAACCATTCCATGCTAACAGCCTAAACTAGCGAACAGCAGCCGCCGCTAACTCGGCGCACCTGCGCAAATCCAGCTTTCCGGTGGCCAGGACAGGAACCTGTTCGACACGCGCAATCGTTCTGGGAATCCACAGGTTGGGCACGCCAGCCTCTTGTAGCTGGGCGCGCAACTTCGCCTGGTCGATCTCGATCGTGCTCAGCAGCACGAGCACTTCGCCTTTTTGCGGATCGCTCGCGGAAGAAATCGCGATCGATCTCTCCCCTTCGCTCGAGAGCCCCAGCGCCTGCTGAATTTTATGCTCGACCGTCTCGTGCGGAACCATCTCACCTCCGATCTTCGAGAAACGGGAGAGCCGGCCTTCGATAAAGAGAAATCCATCCTCGTCAAAGCGCCCGAGGTCGCCCGTCCTCAGCCAGCCATCGTGCAGCACTTCGGCAGTCCGCGCCTCGTCATTGAGGTAGCCTTCGAAAATGTTCGGACCGCGCAACCAAAGCATGCCGGAGTCGTGTAAGGAAAGTCTCTCTCCTGTTTCCGAATCCCGGATTTCCGCCGCCATGCCAGGAACCATTTTCCCGACGGAGCCGGGACGATTCAAGGGTTGCACGGTCTCGCCCGGTTGAGATGCTTTTGGGTCCGGCAAGTTGACGCTCACGACCGGCGAGGTCTCCGTTAGACCATAACCTTCAAAGACTGGTTTACCGAGATGCTCCTCGAAAGCCTCGGCCAGACTGCGCGGCAATTTCTCCGCGCCAGTGATCGTTAGGCGCACGCTCCTGTATTGCTTGCGATCCGCCTTGCGTAAATAGCCGCGCAAAAATGTCGGCGCTGCCAGGACAATGGTGGCGCAGTATTTGGATATCAGCTCCGCGCATTTCCCTGCCTCGAGCGGATTCGGATAAGTGACAATTCGCACACCCTCAATAAGCGGGAACCAGAGCGTGACCGTACAACCGAAGCTATGAAAGAAGGGCAACGAGGCCAGAATGAGATCCTCGCGCGTCGCGTCGAGCACGACCCGAAACTGCGCCACATTGCCCACGATGTTGCGATGGCTAAGGACGACACCCTTGGGGTCGCCCGAACTCCCACTGGTGAAAAGCAGCACTGCCTCCTCGTGATCGCCTTCGTTAGGTATTTGCAGCCAACGAATGAGGATGCGCGTCGGACAGAGGAGCGCTGCCATCCACCAGAGAAAGATTTGCCCCTTCATCGTCGGCAAAAGCTCGTCGAGTTGAATGGTTTTTTGCGGCCACGGGAAATCGGCCAGTCGTTTGGCGAAGGCATGGGCGGATATCGTCGTCGTTAGGCCGGCAATTTCCATTGCTCGTGAAAGGGCATCGCGTCCGGTGGTGAAGTTCAGTCCTGTTGGCACTTTGCCTGCGAGTACCACTGCGAGGTTCGCTACCACCCCGCCTTTGCTCGCCGGCAGCACGATGCCGATTCGCGTCTCTGCGCAGTGACGCCGCAGGTATCGACTGAGTGCGGCGGCCGCACCCAACAACTTGCTGCGACTGAGCGTCGAGCCGTCCAGGCCATCGATCACCGCGGTACGAAACGGATGCCGCGACAGACCCCGCAGGACGGTCACGCCTAACGATTGGCGCAACACACGCCGTCGGCTGAAACAGCTCTCGCCCAGTTTCAAGAGTTGCTCCCGCACCGTTGCGATATTGGCGTCGTTAGGCGAGAGCGGCGCTCCAAATTCGACCACCGCCGGGTAAGGGATATGGCGCGGCCATTTACGAAAAAACCGTCCACCCTGGTAGGAGAATATAGAGCCCCAAAGCTGGTCGAGCCATACCGGTACAACCGGTGCTTCCGCGCGGCGGGCAATCAATTCGTAGCCACGGCGCAAAGTACCCAGCACCCCAGAGCGCGTCAGTTCGCCTTCCGGAAAAACACAAACGATTTCGCCGTCGCGAATCATTTCCGCGGCCAAACGCATCGCATCCTTGGCACGCCGCGAAGTAATGGGTATCGACCGCGTCAGATGGAGGACCCAATGCAGATAAGGATTGCGATAAAACTCCTCCGCAATCATGAAGCGGATCGGTCGTGGACAAGCGATGAGCAGAATGATCGCGTCCACCCACGTAATGTGGTTAGGCAAGAGGAGAAATCCGCCCCGTGGTAGCCGTTCCAAGCCGACCGCTTCGACGCGGTAAATCGCGCGCGCCAGCGGCAAAGAAATGAAACGCAGGGCGCGCTCGGCGTCGGAAATCGCGGGCATCCGTTTATGATTTACAATCCCGCCAGCGACTACTGCAATCGGCAAATCCCATGAAGAATGATTCGCTAGCCAAGCCGGGTGCCTACAGTGCGCTCGCGTTGCTCCTCGCGATTAATCTTTTTAACTACATCGATCGCCAGGTCCTCGCGGCGGTTGAACCGGAAATCCGCGCGACCTTCTTTGCGCCTAACGCCCCGAACGCGATGACCGCGACCGGCCTTCTGGCCGACGCTTTTCTTGTCACTTACATGGTGAGCGCGCCGCTTCTCGGCTGGCTCTCCGATCGCTTTTCGCGCTGGCTCGTTGTCGGCTGCGCCCTCACCCTCTGGAGTCTGGCCACCGGCGCGACCGGCCTCGCGGGCAGCTTCACCGCTTTGCTCATCACCCGCATTCTCGTCGGAATCGGCGAAGGCGGTTACGGGCCGGCCGCGCCCACAATTCTGGCCGATCTTTTCCCGATCGAAAAACGCGGACGCATCCTCGCGATTTTTTGTTCCGCCATCCCGGTTGGGAGCGCGCTTGGTTATATTCTCGGTGGTCAAATCGGAGCGCACTACGGCTGGCGCTGGGCCTTCTATTTCGTCGTGCCGCCGGGATTGATCCTGGCTCTGCTCTGCTTTTTCCGAAGCGACCCGGAGCGTTCTCGAGAGCGCCGCGCAGCCGCCAGCCGCATTCGCGTCGCCGATTATCTCGGGCTCTTTCGGATCCGCTCGTTTACGATCAACACTTTGGCGCAGGCGACGATGACGTTTGCCGTCGCCGGAATCGGTTTCTGGGTCGCGGAATATCTTCGCTTCCGTGGCCAGCCGCCGGCTGCCGGCAAGACGCTCTTCGGCGCAATCCTCGTCGTCGCGGGGCTGACTTCGACCCTGATCGGCGGCTGGCTGGCCGACCGGTTGCGACCGAAAATTCCGAGCGCGGATTTTTTGGTTTCCGGCGCGGGAATGATCGTCGCTTGCCCGATCTTCATCGCCGGGCTTTACCTGCCGTTTCCGGCCGCGTGGGTCGCGATGTTTCTCGCCATTTTTTGTCTCTTTCTCAACACCGGGCCGTCGAACACCGCCATCGCCAACGTCTCTCTTCCGGCGGTGCGCGCGATGGCTTTCGCGCTCAACATTTTTGTCATTCACATCCTGGGCGATCTGCTCGCCTTTCCGTCGATCGGTTTCGTCGGCGGGCATACGAACATTCGCATCGCGTTTCTCTTCGTCACCGGCGTGATGCTGGTCTCGGGTTTGATCTGGTTCTCGGGAATGAAATTCTTGCCTAACGACTCCTCGGCGGTGGAAAGAGCGACCCCTGCCTAAGGAACCGGCTACGGGCCCGGACTCGGGCTGGGCGCGACCGTGTTGGTGGTGCGCGGCTGCGTTCCGGCAAGCGACGCGCTCGGCAACGGCGTGACGGTGTTGGTCGATTGCGGAGTCGCCTGGAGAGGTGTGACGGTAGCCGTCGACCGCGGACCGGCCGGAATACTCGGGCTCGGGAGGGGGCTGGTTTCGATAGGCGACTGCGCGCGTAACGACATAGCGCCGGCGAAGAAAATGCCGAGCGCAAATGGGAGGATTCTCAACATCAACAAGGCTTCGTTATCCGGCGGCCAACTGGACGTAATGCCTCGTGCGCGGCTCATCGATCGTGCAGGTGGACGTCGTTCGCTTCCGCCTCCGCGAGGGCAACCGCCGCTTCGTTAGGCCGGCCAATTTTTCGCAGCAACTCGCTCATCATTAGCCAGCTCTCTGCGCGATAAGGCGCGACAGTGAGACAGGTTTTCAATTCCGTAATCGCACGATCGGGACGACCACAATCGCTCAGCGCCTTGATATAACGTTGTTCGATCGACCAGTTCGGCGGACCGAGACGCGCAGCAAGGCGCAGGCGCATCAAATTCACTTGGCCGGTTTCACGGTTTTCCAGCACCGCCAGGCTCTCCTCGGCCCGCGCCCGCAGTTCCGGCGGGTCAGTCACCTTCGCCAGCAGCGCGCGCGAGCCGGCGAAGTCGCGCTCTTTCATTTTTACCGCAGCAAGATTGAGCTGCGCCAGCGGGTTGTTTGGTTCCTTTTCCAGCGCACGCTGCAAGGCCTGGCGAGCGGCCGCCAGACTTCCCTCGCTCAGTTCCAGCCCGCCGAGATTAATAAGCATTCGTGCGGAATCGCCACCCTGCTTGATCGTGCGGGTGAGCAAGGTGCGCTGGTCTTTCCAATCGAAGGCACGAACGAAGGTGCGCGCGGAAAGAAACAATAACCAAATCGTTAGGCAGACACAGACTCGTCTCGAGCCTAACGAACCCGCTGCCTCGACTCCGAAAAGAAAAAGGAAAGCGCTCGGCAGGTAAAGCCAGTGTTCTGCCACGGTGGCGTTGAGCGAAAGCAATCCGCTCACCGGCAGGTAACAAATGATCGCGAGGAGGAGCGGAACAAAAATGGCACGATGACGGCGAGCCCGCCAAAGCGCGCAAAGAAGAGCCGCAATGAGCATCAAGCCAAGGAGGGTCTGCAATTCACGCCATGCCGCAGTGTTCAAACTTTCGCGCGAAAAGCCGAACGGGTGCGTCTCGACGTCACGTTCCATGTGCAAACGCCACGGGAAAACAATTAGGCCGGCATACTCCGAAACCGCGCGTGCGGTGACAATCGGCCTAACGAGTAACGGCGTTACCGGTTGTGGCGGCGGCGCGATATGCTCTGCCGGGAGCCGCAAACTGAGATAGGCAATCGAAACGGCAATCGTTAGGCCGGCCGCGCCTAACAATGGCCCGCGTTTCCGTTCCGTCAGGGCAAGCACGATCCAAACGAACGGAAAGATCAGGCCAATTTCCTTGCTCAACGCGCTGGCAAGAAAACATAAGCCCGCCGCAAACCCATAGGCCCATTTCCAGTTTCCTCTTGTGCGCCACAGCCAAAGGCCAAAACGAAGCCCCAGGAAACCGAAGGTCGCTGCCATCGGATCAGCTCGACCCGCGACATAAATCACGGCCGAGCTTTGCACCGGATGAACGACCCAGATAAGTGCCGCGATAAATGCCGTCTTCAGTCGCCTTTCGCTGTCCACGCGACATCGAGCGAGAAATTCCTCGGCGAAAAAGAAGAACGCAATCGCCGCTGCCGCGTGCCACAAGATGCTGAAGAGATGATAGCCAAATGGCGAAAGGAAAAACACCGCGTAATCGAGGGTGTAACTGAGCCGTTGCAGCGGCCGGTAAAAATCGGAAGCGGTCGCGTCGGTGAAAAGGAAGTGCTGGAACCCCTCCCAAATCAGCCGCCAACTTCGAATAAGCGGATCGCGCAGGACCAGCGCCTCGTCATCCCAAACGAACCCATCACGTAAGGCCGATGCATAAATTGCGAGCGCGAGAATTAATAAGAGGAATGCGGCGACAAATGGCCTGCGCCGGCTCAACCATTGCGTTCGACGCTCGGGTGGCGCGTGTAGATTGGGAGATGTCGCAGGCGCTTCAAGTAATTCTATCGGCATTATTGCTTCTCATGGCCAGCAGCGTGCATGCCGCTGGCGTCCCTGGGGATTGCCAACAGCTCATTGTCAGCCTCGCACCCGACTGGAATACCATGCGCGGCACGATGGAACGCTTCGAGCGCACGAACAATGGGCCGTGGCGGCGCACGGGCGAGGCTGCCCCGGTGTTGTTTGGGAAGAACGGCCTCGCCTGGGGACGTGGGTTGGCTGGCCAGGATGAAACCGGCTTGCACAAAAAAGAACGCGATGGCCGGGCCCCTGCCGGCATTTTTCGGATCGGAAAAATTTATACTTACGACGCCGCGCTACCGGCCGGGGCAAATTTTCCTTTTCATCAGGTGACCAAAGCAGACGCCTGGATCGACGATCCGACGCGACCCGATTACAACACGATGATCGCGATCGCCGACCCCGAGCATCCGCCGCCTTGGTTCGCGAAACAAAAAATGCGGCATAACGATTTCGCCTATCGCTGGTTGATCGAGATCCGACACAACTCCGACCCGCCCGTGCCAAACGACGGCAGCGCCATTTTCTTTCACATTCGCCGCGGAGAATCGCGAGCTACGTCTGGTTGCACGACCATGGCGGAGAGCGAGCTCATTCGCTTGATTTGCTGGCTGCGAGCCGATCGGTATCCCTGCTATGTCCTCCTGCCGCGCGCCATTTATGCCGAAAAGGCGAAGAATTGGAACCTGCCCGAGCCCACGCAAATCGTGCCCGCCGAAAAAAGCTAAATTTCCTGCAACGTTAATTTGCATAAGGGAAAAGTTGCCCTTACGCTCAACTCGTTAGGCAAGAAATATTATGAGGAAACGATCCAATCCCGACTCCGAGCAAAACATCAAGCGCATCGATACGAAGCCACGCGCGAAGAAACAGACGCACGGTTTTCAGGTGCATTTTGTCCGCGGCTCCTCCAATGGCACGAGAATGTTCAGCGACGCGGTTTACGGCGGAAAAGACGCGGCTCTTAAAGCGGCGCGCAAATACCGCAAAGAAGTAATGGGGGACCTGCCACCGCGCACGACTCTTTCCCCCGCTCGCAGGGCAGCGCTGGCCAAGTCGGCAAAAAAAATGCCGGCCAAGAAAACGGCTGCGCCCGCCAAACGCGCTCGTTAGGCTAGAAGGCTGGCCACTCGCCAGCACTCGATGAAGCCGGGTGCGAAATCGCCCGGTCTTTGGTCGATCCAACGCGCAATTATTTCAGGCGCGAAAAATTGCACCAGGTCGATTTCGGAAGGCGCCGGCGCAAACGGCCCTTCATGTTCCCCCCGATAGAGCCAGATAAATTCCTGACCCGTCCGTTCTGAGGCAGATATTTTTGCGACGCGCCTTAGTTTTATTGTTATTCCCAGTTCCTCGCTCAACTCGCGCTCCGCGGTCGCGTCATATCCTTCGCCAGCGCCAACGTGGCCAGCGGCACTCGAGTCCCACAGCTCCGGATGCCGATCTTTCCAAGGCGACCGTTTTTGCAAAAGCAAGTCGCCCTTGCGATTGAAAATGAAGATGTGGACCGCCCGATGACGAAAGTTATTCCCATGCACTTCGGCCCGTGACGCGACGCCAGTTGCGGAATCGTTTTCGTCGACTATCACGAACTCCTCCCCCGCATCGTTGCCGGCCAGCTGCACTGCGGGAGGTTGAACCAACCTGGTCAGTGCGATCCACTGCTCGAGTGACAACTCTTCCGCCCGCGCCCGTGATGAAGCACCGATTTCCTGGGCCGCACTTGGCCAGTCTTCAACCCGCTCGCGCAGTAACTTTCCGAGCTGCTTTCTGCGCTGCGAAAAACCTCGCCGGATGAGAGTGAGAAACAATCCGCGATCGTAAAACGGAAACTCGTTAGGCAAGCGCGGAGTCAGTCGGACGAGCGCCGATTCCACCTCTGGTTCCGGCAAAAAGACGCTCGCCGCAATAGTACGTAGATATTCCACGCAATACTGCGATTGCACGACAAGGCTAAGAATTCCGTAATCCTTGGAACGGGGGCGAGCCGAGAGACGGCGAGCCGTTTCCATTTGTAACATCAACAACGCCATTGTGATCGGAGTGGGCGCTTCGAGAAATCGAAAAATCAATTCGGTTGAGATGTAATAAGGAAGGTTGCCCAGTAGTTTGATCGGGCCGCGCGGAAACAGTCGTCGCACCTCGAAATCGAGCGCATCCCCATGGATTACTTCGAAAGAACGATCCGCGAATTGCTGCCGAAGAAAATTAGCCAGCCGTCGATCTTTTTCGACCGCTAAAACCTGCGCGCCCGAATGAAGCGCAGGTTCAGTAATCGCACCCAGACCAGGGCCAATCTCCAGCACAAAATCGTTCGAAGAAATGTCCGCCTGCCGGACAATCCATCTCGCGAGGTTCTGATCGTGCAGAAAATTTTGGCCGAGCGTTCTTACGGGCGCAACCCGAATCTCGCGCAAGACGTCGCTGATCTCGGAGAGCTTCATCGGTTGCGATTAACCACGTGCGAAAGAGCGGCCTGGCGAGCCGGATTGTTCACAAAATTGTGTGAACAAAATGCACCGAAATCGGAAATTTATTCACAAGTTATTCTACAGACTGAGACCGACCATGAGATGCGTGTTACCAGCGCCCCTGCCGCGCCGGCAAACATCGTTGCTCCGATGATCAAGGTCGGGAATTGGAAAGCGCTTTAGATTTCTTACGCGGAAGGGTGAAGCGTTTCTTTTTGCTTTCCGCAAAAGCCCGTCGGGCGTCGCGCAAACTGGCCCCTTCGATGAAATAGACCATTGCGGCATGGCCAATCGCGAACGTGCCGGCACCCGCTACCATTCCGCAGACGACGTTCCCCCACCCTGGAAAAAACTTCAGCGCAGCGCGAGTTCCTTCGCGTAAAATCATACCGATGCCAACATTCGCGCCGAGCGCGCCGACAAATTCCGTAGCCGCCCGCAGGCTGCGTTCGCGACCGCTGATGTACATAATTCCAGAGACCATGACCAACTGCAGCGTGGTAAGGATGGGCAAATCAGCGAGTGGAATCGGCTGCGCACCCACGGCGGCGCAGATCGCGCTCGTCGACTTCACAAGCAGCTCGGCGATCTCTGCCTGGGCGTGAGCGTCGCCGCCACTGCGGACCAGTTCGACTCGGGCTTCGTTAGGCAATTCGCTCGCCAGCGTGCGTCGCAAACTTGGGCCTAACGAGTGAGCCCCGCTCAAGCTTGCCCGAATCGAAGGCTTGTCGGTTTCCTCGTTAAGGACACGCTGGCCTTCCGAAGTTTGCAGTTCGAGCAACTTCGCGCCGATCGTGCCGCCACCATTCCCGCCGAGTAGTTTTTCCAGGCGCTCGATTTCCTTGCGTGATGCGATTTTTGCGCCCCGCTCCGCTGGGAGAAAAAAGAAAACATCGGCTGGCTGAGTTTGTAGCTCCCCGCGCACAACGTCGAGCGCGTCTGCATCGGCTCCGCGGGCATCGAGTATCTGGATCGAGCCGTGTTGGCCGAGCGCGACGCTTTGCCAGCGATAGAGTCCGGTGAGAGTCTCGCGCGAAGGTGACTCGGTCTTCTCGGGCATAAAAATGCGCGCCACGAATTCGAGCAGCGGCATCGGATGCGAACCGGTGAGGACGAAGCGCGGCGGGCGTTGTTGCAGAAAAAGCTCCTTCAAAGGGGTCAACTCGCTCAGGACCGGTTTGCGGATCGAATCGGGCAGTTTGCCGACGAATCCTTCGAGACGTTCGACGATGTGGAGGAGGGCGGAATTGTTCATTCTGCGACGATCATTCCATGCAAGATGAATCGAAGAGGTGGGATTTGCGAATTTCTGCGTTTGGCAGACCCGGTTGGAAAGAGGAGGCACTTCGTGCTAGGGAAAGCGCCCGGGCTTTTTGCCTAACGACTAACGACACATGTTTTCTCAACTCGGCGACAAACTGCAGGATATTTTCAAGGACCTGCGCGGCCATGGCACGATCAGCGAGACGAACGTCAGCGACGCGATGCGTCAGGTGCGGCTCGCCTTGCTCGAGGCAGACGTCGATTACCAGGTCGCGAAGAATTTTGTCGCCCGGGTAAAAGAAAAAGCACTCGGCGAAGAGGTGCTGCGCAGCGTTACGCCCGGGCAGCAGATTGTAAAAATTTTCCACGACGAACTGGCCCAGCTTCTCGGGGGGGATGCCGAGCCTCTCAATCTTACCAAGCCGGCGCGCATTCTGATGGTTGGCTTGAATGGCGCCGGTAAAACAACTTCATCAGCCAAGCTGGCCAACTATCTCAAGAAACAAGGACGCGTTCCGCTCCTGATCGCTTCCGACCTGCAGCGCCCGGCCGCCATCGAGCAACTGGCAACGTTAGGCCGAGAGGTCGGTGTCCCGGTCTATATTCCGTCGCCTAACGAAAAAGATGTGAAACGTTCGGCAGCGGCCAGCCTGGAGTGGGCGGCACAGCAGGATGGCAATGTGCAGATTTTCGATACCGCCGGTCGCCAGGAAATCGACTCCGCGCTGATTGAGGAAATCAAGCGGCTGAAAGAATTCCTCCAGCCACAGGAAGTCCTGCTCGTAGCCGATGCCGCCACTGGCCAGCAGGCGGTAAGCGTAGCGACACATTTCCACGAAGCTCTTGGCATTACAGGTATTGTTCTGACCAAACTCGACGGCGACGCGCGCGGCGGCGCGGCGCTTTCCATGCGCCAAGTAACACAGCGTCCGATCAAGTTCGCCGGCGTCGGCGAAAAGCTGGATCAATTCGAGCCGTTTGTGCCTGATCGCCTGGCCGGCCGCATTCTCGGGATGGGCGATATTGTCGGTCTGGTCGAAAAAGCGGCCGAAGCGATTGACGAGGAAGAAGCCGCGCGCATGGAGCACAAGCTCCGGACGGCCTCATTCGATTTCAACGATTTCCTCGCCCAATTCAAAATGATGCGAAAACTCGGACCGCTCGAAAGCATCATCGGGATGTTACCCGGCGTGAGTAATCTCAAAGGCGTGAACATTGACGAGAAACAGCTCAAGCGAACAGAAGCAATCGTCCTTTCCATGACGAACAAGGAACGCAAACATCCTGACATTCTGAACGCACGGCGCCGCCAGCGAATTGCCCGTGGGAGCGGGAGCAGCGTAACGGAGGTGAACGACCTGCTGCAGCGTTTCAATCAGATGCGCAAGTTGATGAAGAACGCCGGCAAGATGAAGCGGATGATGGCCCGCATGTCGCGCGCAAAGACCTGACTTGCGATTCTCCCGAAATGCGCGATTCGTTCCCTCCCTCGGAGCTCGCAGACCTCCCTACAAACATTCGATTGCAGTATGGCCGTTTCAATTAGACTACGCAGAGAAGGGGCGAAGAACCGCCCCTATTATAAAATCGTCGTGGCGGACAGTCGCAGTCCGCGCGATGGGAAATTTATCGAGATTATCGGCACTTACGACCCGAAGCTGAAAACCGATAATAGCAGTTTGAAGATCGATCGCGCCGAGCATTGGCTGGCGCGAGGAGCCCAGCCATCCGATACGGTGCGGAGCTTGTTGAAAAAGAATCGCAGCCGCGCCGCCGCAGCGCTACCCGCCAAAGATATTCCGGCGGAATCGCCAGAGGCATAGCGTTACTCTCCAAGTAATTCCCCGGCGAAATATCCCGCTTTCTTTTTTTGCGACCCATCGCGTAAGCGCGCCCAGGTTGGGTATCGTAACCTGATGCTAATCGAAGCACGCTAACGAATCGCTACGGGTGGCGCGCTCCAGCGCTCATCGCTTCGTCTTTCGTGAGGGCGTTGGCGTCGGTTCCAACACGTGGTCTTGCGGATATTTTTTTGTTGAAGGCCAGATCAAGCGCCACGGCTGCGCACGTAAGGTGGCACTCAGATCTTTTGTGTTGCTGATCGTTTTTTGCAGGTCAGGTCCCAACCGGCCGATGGTCGTGTCCAGTTTCTCGGAGGCATTGCGGAAATTCGAGAGCGTGACTGCAATGTTGTCGTTGCGCGTTAGTTGATCACTCAGGCTTTGAATGTGAGCGAGCGACTTTGAAAGATCGCTCTCTGGTTCGGTCAGCTTGTTGAGATGCTCGGTGAAAATCTTGAACTGCACTAGCCCCATGGTCAGTGGCGAGTCTTCATCTGTGATCTGGCTCAGGTTGGCTGCAGTGCTCTGTAATTCCTTTAATGTCGCGGTGGCCTCGGTGGCAACCGGCTGCACGATGCCAAGCAGTTTGGAAATCGCCTCAGAAAAGTCAGGCACCCGATTGCCGACAAAGACCTGTCCGGCTTCGGCGCGTTGGGCGTGATCGTTGCCTTCGGAGATGTCGATCGCCGTCTCGCCTAATAAACCGAGGGTCATCAGCCTGATGTTGCAATTCTTGTAAATCAGCGCGGTCCGATCCACCTCGATGTCGATCCGCACTTCCAATCGTGGCAGAATATTTGGCCCGCCAGAGCCCGGACTTATCGTGACGGTCCCCAGATTTCCGGCGGCTTCGAACGCGTGAGCTCCTTCTTCGCGAGAGACGGGCGAATTGAGCGATTTCACCTGCCCGATCTTGCGACCGGCGAGCAGAACCGGAGCACCCAGCTTGATGCCCGCGGCATTATCAAAATAAAGCCGGTAAATGACCAATGGACGAAAAAGTCCCGGCGCTCCCAGCAGGATGAGAATAAATGTCAGGACGGCCAGCGTGCTCAATACGAGCAGGCCAGTCATGAGTTCATTTCGTCGCAACTGCATCTTTACTTCCTTCCAGGATAGGACCTTCGGTGCTGCCGCTTAGGAATTGCCGCACGACCGGATGATCCGATTTCTTAAACTCCTCCGGTGCGGCGTCGGCAATCACCTCGCCGTGATAGAGCATAGCCATTCGCGTGCCGATACGAAATGCACTGTCCATTTCGTGTGTCACGATGATCGAAGTCACTTTCGAACGTTCCGTGAGATTGATAATCAATTCGTCGATCACTGAGCTGATTACCGGGTCCAGGCCGGCAGACGGCTCGTCGAAAAGAATTAACTCTGGATCCATGACCAAAGCACGCGCCAGGCTGACACGTTTGCGCATGCCACCGCTCAACTCCGATGGGAATTGCAGCCGCGCGTCCAACATTCCGACCAGCTCCAATTTTTCGTCCACGATTTTATCAATCTCCGTCGTGCTTTTACGGGTGAGTTCCTCCAGCGGCAAGGCGACGTTATCACGCACATTGCGCGAGCTGAGGAGCGCGGAGTATTGATAGACCATTCCGATCTGGCTACGTACGTGTTGGAGCTTGCGGCGTTTGAGGCGGCCAATTTCGAATTGTTTGAAAAAAATTTCGCCGCTCGTCGGTTGGAGAATACCAAGAATCAAACGCAGGATGGTGCTCTTGCCGCTGCCGCTCTGGCCCATGACCACCAGCCGATCGAGCGGTTCGACTGTCAGCGAAACACCGTTGAGCACTTTCTTGGTTGGAAACTCGAGCATGACCTCACGCAGCTCGACAACGTGATTGGGCGGCTCGCTCACGGAAAAAAGACGATGTAGACGATGTTAAAGATCGTGTCGAACCCGATCACGGTCGTGATTGCCGTCACCACGCTTGAGGTGGTCGAAGTTCCGACGCCAGCCGCGCCGCCTTTCACAGTCAATCCGCGGTAACACGCGATGGCGCCAATCAACATTCCAAACATAAAACTCTTCAGCACGCCGGCGACGATGTCGCGAATGAGCAGGCTTTGCACGACCAGGTCCTGGAAATAAACGAACGCGATGTTGAAATACGCGCGAGAAACCATGGCGGTTGCAAGAATTGCCGCCACGCTCGAGATCACGCTCAGACAAGGCATCAGGGCAAAGAGCGCAAGCATTCGCGGCGCGACCAAGAATCGGAGCGGACTGATCCCCATCGCTTCGATTGCTTCCACTTCCTCTGAGACCTGCATTGTTCCAAGCTCGGCGGTAAATGATGCACCAATCCGCGCCGCAAGCATGATTCCGGTGAGCAACGGTCCCAATTCCCGCGTAAATGCAATCGCCACCAATCCAGGTACGAGGCGTTCCGTTCCGAACCGCTGCAGTTCATAACCGGTCAGCAGTGCCATCGTCAGGCCCAGGAAAAACGAAACCATTGCAACCAACGGCACCGAGCCAACGCCAGCTCGTTCGGTGTACCGAAAAAAACTCGAAGCCCGAAACGGTGCCCGCCCCCGCCGAATGCGGTCGAGGGTTTCGGCGAGCGTGTTGATAATGAACCAAAACATGCTCCCGACCTCGATGATCGCGGTGCGGGTCTTTTCGCCCACGTCTTCCACGACCACGACGGGCGCTGTGACAAGGCTTTCGCCAGGCGGTGGATGGATTTGATTGGGCATAGGTGGCGGCGGAGCCCCGAAAGTTGCCCCACATCCCGCACGCGGCAAGCGAGGGAGGACGGCAATTACATATTAGGGCTCATCCCAGGACTTACCCTAGGGGTGTAATTCTTGAGCGACAGGATGGCGACAGAGTTGCTCATCCTTTCGCGAAACCGGTGGAAAAACTAGAAGTTGCACATGGACCAGTCGGTCGTTGCCGACGGTATCATTACGTAGTGCGAGAAAGCCGTTCCCTTCATAATCCATATCAGACGTTGCCCGGTCTGAGTGTTTTGCAGCAGGATATCCGTGTTACCGTCGTCGTCGAAATCGCCGGCTCCGGCAAAGCTCCAGGCAGTCGTCGCAAAGGGCAGTGCGACATAGCGTATGAAGGTTGTTCCATTCATCAGCCAAATCAGGCGTTGCCCCGTCTTCGTATTCTGCAACAGGATATCTGCGTGGCCGTCACGATCGAAATCGCCTGCTCCGGCAAAGCTCCAATCGGTCGTGGCGGACGGTAGAGCTACATAGCGATTGAAAATCGTGCCATTCATTAACCATACCAGACGCTGACCGGTCGTGGTGTTCTGAAGAAGGATGTCTGGTTGTGCATTGCCGTCAAAGTCGCCCGAGCCGGCAAAACTCCAATCAGTCGTCGCAGAAGGAAGCGTGACATAGCGAACGAGCGTCGTGCCATCCATCAGCCAGATGAGCCGCTGGCCGGTGGTCTTGTTTTGTAGCAGGATGTCGGGTTGACCGTCGCCGCTGAAATCGCCTGATCCCGTAAAGCTCCAGTTAGTATTAGCAAAAGGAAGACTAACGAAGCCTGTAAAGGTCAGGCCATTCATCAGCCAGACGAGCCGTTGGCCGGTCATCGTATTTTGCCAGAGGATATCGATCTTCCCGTCGGCATTGAAATCGAAATTCCAAGTTTGAGCGCTCAAAGAACCAGGGGCCATGACAATTCCTGCTCCAGCATCCCGATCAAAGCCACTTGCTTCTATATCCAACGCCGAAGAAATCAAAGCCGAGTGCACCTGCGGAGGCGCGGCAGCCAACTTACGGGAAAGGACTTGAGCCGCAATCGCCCCGGCGTGAGGCGCGGCCGCGCTCGTGCCATAGAATGGGTTTAAGCCACTCGAACCGGGCAGGGTCGTCTTAACTCCATCCGCAGCGGTGATGTCTGGCTTTTGTAAGACAAGGCCACCCGTAGAAGAAAAATTACCGGGTGTAATCGCGGAGCCGTCCGCATTGTAGAAAATGCGACGTGGACCATCCGAACTAAATGTTTCGGTCGCAATCGTCGTTCCGCTCGTAAAAGGAATCGTGCGACCGGCGGCCGAGATCGCCGCCACCGAGAATGCGTTTGGCGCGCCGGACGCATTATGGCCACGCACATTTCCCGAGGTATTGATACTGATATAGCATCGTCCAGTATCCAGATGGATGAACCGGCTGGCGCCGGAATACTTGACGATAATTAACGACTCGCCCAAAGCCAGGGTGCCTACGTCTTCATAAGGATCTTGCGTTCCGTCTTGCGTGTCAGTCGACTGGTCTACGACCGATCCGCTGGAATTTACGACATACAAGTCGTAATCGTTCGCCGAACCTCCCAGCGGATCGCTCCAGAACAGGTCGGCTCTAGGAGAATCGATATGGGAAACCGCGTCCTTGGTTACTCCGGGGCTAAAAGCGTGATAACGCGAACCGGCATGACCATCCAAACCCGAAGCATCGCCTCCATCAGCAAAGTCTCCCTCCCAGGTGCCGGACGTGTTTGCGTCCTTATTGCCTGAATTGCGCGCGCTCGAAAAATAGAGAACTCCTCCGTCGGAGACATCGTTTACCGCTTGAGAGATAGTGCCATCCTGAAAAGGCGATTCGTCGAAGTAGCTATAGTCATCGATGATGACTTTGCAGCCGTTGGCCGCAAGGTCTCGGATGTTTTGCGCCATTTGAGCGTCGCCCCCATTGGCGGTCGCGAAAAAGAGAACGGAAGAGGGAGCCAGATCATGAACGATCTCCAGCATAGCCAGTCCTTCCGCCTCACCCGTCCCAGCCTGGCCAGTGAGGTAATAGGTATTGTTAGGATCGATATCTCCGCTGGCTACTGCCGCTGCAAAAGAGCCCTGAGAGTCGTCAATGCTATCTGATAACACTCCGACGGTTACCCCAGCACCGGTCGCGCCCAAGGTCCGGGCTACCGTCGCCTGATGCGCGACATCCCCTTCCGAATCTACGGAACCAGTGTTGATCATTGCTCCTACCTCCGGCCGAATGAATCTGACATCAACGCGCGCGGACAGGTCTTCCAGCTTTTCCAGAGGTAATATCGCGCGAATTGAATGATCTCTCGGATAGCTGCCTAAGATCGTACCGCCCGTCGCCCTTATCTCTCTTAGTAACTGCGCGGATACATTCGCAGTGATATCAACCCGCACTCGGCCATCAGGGTCGACGACCACCAAATTTCGCAGGTCCGGCACCGCTTGATTCACAAATCCGTCGCGCCGCAGCTTAGCCGCATCGAGAAGATGCGAACTGATCTTGTTCTGCGCGGGCGTTCTCGCTTCCTTATCGCGCATGAGTGCGGCTACCTGCACCTGGGTCGTGTTATTGATCGAGCCAGTTTGCGAAAGCACGCTTTGCGAAAGCGCAGCCATCACCAGGATGGCAAGGTAGACACTTCTGCCCAACAAGGTAATCCACCAAGGCGTGCGTAATGCGGAGTTCATCTTGAGGTTGTTCATGGTTAGCCAAGCTAGTAGTGCATTTACCGTTTAGGTGCAAAGATATTTGCTAGTAGTTGCCTACATCTCGTCTGCCTGCCATTGGCTCTCGAAACCTCCACCTTCCCCATCTCACGCGCCGGCCGAAACATTCGTATTCGTTGCCGTATCAAGTGTCGGAGGCTCAGGAATTGGCGGCGCCCCGAAACTTTCCCTCGATTCCACCCACCAGGGTCTCATAACGATGAGTCCTGGCATCCTGGGCGCAGCCAAGGCTGCACTTGCAAGATACGTTGGTTTCGCTTCTGTGTCGGAGTGAGAGCCCTCCCCGCGTAAGGACAGCCGCGAGAATGTCAGTGCCACAGCGCGGGATGCAGCACCTTGAATTCCAGCGAGGAATTACTATGGGTAATGGCTTTCATGAAGCCTGTGGTGGAGCTGGAGAAAAAGGTGTCAGTGCTCATGGGAAGATTGGGCGAGCAATAGAAAAATTGTCGAACAGTTCGCCTTAGGCGGCCGACAAGGGAAGAACGCGATTACTGCCTTACTTGTTACGCGTGATTGCAAAGCAGGTCCGCAAGGGTTCGCAAGCTTTTCGACATTTTCTCCCTGCCAAAAGCGCAGCTTTCGACTGGAATGCAGCGTCTTCAGCCTTAAAAGTGTGGTCTCGCTACGTATGTTTCGCTCTTCCCTGCTCGTTGGGTTTACGCTTTGCTCGCTTGCGGGAAATGGCGTGGCGCAGGAGAAGAAGCCCGCAATGAAATTCGTTCTCGTTGTTCATGGCGGTGCCGGCACAATTGAACGGGCTGAGATGACGCCGGAAAATGAAGCGGCTCATCGCGACGGCATTGCCCACGCCCTCAAGGATGGCTACGACGTGTTGACACGCGGCGGCTCGAGTCTCGACGCCGTCGAAGCAGCAGTGCGGAAATTAGAGGACAATCCGCTCTTCAACGCCGGCAAAGGCGCCGTCTTCACGCACGAAGGAACAAACGAGCTCGATGCCTCGATCATGGATGGGAAAGCGCTTCGGGCCGGCGCGATCGCGGGCGTAAAGCACATCCGGAATCCAATCAGTCTTGCGCGTATGGTGATGGAAAAATCGCCGCACGTCTTGCTGGTCGGCGAAGGCGCGGAGGATTTTGCCAAGCGGATGGGAATGGGATTGGTAGACCAGAAATATTTCTATACCGAAGAACGATGGCAGGCTTTGCAAAAGCTGAAGGCATCCCCCACACCAGCGTCCGACCAGGATAAACACGGCACCGTTGGGGCAGTTGCACTGGACCAGGCGGGAAATCTAGCGGCAGCGACTTCGACCGGAGGAGTGACGAACAAGCTACCCGGTCGTGTCGGTGATTCACCCATCATTGGCGCCGGCACTTACGCGAACAACCGAACCTGTGCCGTTTCCTGCACGGGCGATGGCGAGTATTTTATTCGCGCCGCAGTCGCGCATACTGTCTCTGACCTGATGGAATACAGAGGCGCCTCTGTGGAAGACGCGGCGAAGATTGCGCTGCAAAAGGCGAAAGATCTTGGCGGCAACGGCGGGCTCATCGCGATGGACACGGCGGGCCATTTTGTCATGCCCTTTAATACTTCCGGGATGTATCGCGGCTGGGTGGATTCGGAAGGGAAAATAGCCGTCGAGATTTACCGCTGAAGTCAGAGCGAATTGGAACTCCCCACCTCAACTTGTCAGCTCTCGAAGCGGCCGCGAGGTTCGTCGCTCCTATTCGACGATCTCGAGCATGGCCTTTTGTCCGTGACGCGCGGCGGCGCTGGCGAGTAGGGCGCGGATGGCGCGAATGGTTTGCCCGTTACGCCCAATGACGCGCCCAATATCACTCTGTCGCATCTGGAGCCGAAAAAGCGTGAAGCGGCCCTGCGGGATTTCCGACAGCATGACCTCGTCGGGGAATTCGACCAGTTGCCTAACGATAAACTCTAGGAATTGCAGCACTCGCGCATCTTACCGAGGGACTGGTCATTGTCCATCACAGCTGGATGCGTCGACCCAACCGGTCTCGGCTCTCCAGAATGGTTTCAATCCTCTCGGAGTGCTTGATTTAAATTCGGCGCCTGAAGTCTTCTTCGCAAACCGCAAAGAGCCGCGATCATGGCTTGCCCAACGGAGTCCTTGTCGGTCGTTCGCTAACGATGTGGTGTGCCAGCCGGAACCCCGCACCTATTGCACGGTCAATGTAAGGTCATTGCCCGTCCCGTCTTCGTAGTTTGCCTTGTATGTGTTATTGCCAATCGTGATTGCAGAGCCGTCTGGCAAATTACCAGACGTGCCGCCAATAGGTGTCGCGGCGGTATTATTGATGATGGTAAAGACGGTGCCCGGAGTTAACACCGTATTACCGAGACCAACCAGCGAAATCGTCGGAGAGTTACCAGGCCCAATAATCGAAACACCTTTGGCTGTCACCTTGTCGGCGGTCACATTGGTCGTTCGTACCTCGCATCTGTAAGTCGCTGCAGAGACAAATGTCAGCGCGCCCTGGATGGTAAGCGCTCCCGGTCCACCTAACCCAGGTGAAAGTACGGCTCCGAGATCATCGATTGTGCCGACTGAGACCGCGCCACTAATTCGGCCAGTGCCGCCAAGTGTGCCAGCATTGACCTGGACCGTACCTGTCCCCGTACCAGAGCCAGTTGTGTTTCTTACCAGGAGCGTGCCGGAGTCAACAGTAGTTCCTCCCGAATAGGTATTAGCACCACTTAAGATAGTTGTGCCAGTGCCCTCCTTTGTGAGTGACCCTCCTGTATCGCCATTCGGTCCGCCATCCTGAATTGTCCCAGAAAAGGCAGTGCTTAAATTGTTACCTCCGATGGTCAGGTCAAAGGCACCAAGAAAAATAGTTCCAGTCCCTTCGATCGAACCAAACGTTGTGCTGCGAGCGTTGTGGAAACTGAGATCCAGAAAACCATTGGCGAATAGTAGCAAACGCGAATTGCCACCGCTGGAGTCGACGCTCATCCGCATGTAAGGACCGATGCTGCCGCTCGCGCCGCCGTTAATCGTGATGGTAGCATTGGCCGCGGTAGCGATCGGAAAACTCAATGAAACCGCCGGCCGCGCCGCTTACCGCCTCCATTGATCGTGAATGTGCTGTTCTCTGCCGTCGCGTTATTCAAGAAGTAAGTGCTGCCGATGCCTCCGGCGCTTACCATGCTTCCATTGTTGGTCACCGTGGCGGTTCCAGCACTTGAGTTATCATCAAAGTCTATCTCGGAACCACCGGCGGCGACAGTTGTGCTGCCGCTATTGATAAGAGTGGCATTCCCAGCAGTAGAGTTCTCGATGAAAAAGTTGACGATCCGGTCTGCGCCACTGACCGTAGAACCGAAACTAACAATCATTGCATCGCCCGCACTGGAGTTTTCCCGGAATTCTTCGAACCCACCGAAACCATTGGTTGTCGTGGCACCATAGTTAGTAAACGTCCCATGAGCAGCCGTAGAAGTGCCAAAAAACTGAACGGAGCCACCGGTTTGGCCCGTCAATCCTCCTCCGAGGTTATTAAAGGTGCTATTAACCGCAGTTGACGCATCAAAAACTCGATTACGACCCCCAAAACCGCCGACAACCGTGGGGCCATTATTGGTAATGGTCGCCGTGCCGGCTGACGAACTGTCAAAGAATTGAATGCCAACCGTCGAGAGAACCACTCAGCAATTGACCGTTATTAGTAAATGCTGTCATCGCGCCTGGAATGGCACTATTCGTGAAGTTAATCATCCCGTGATTACCCGCCACATCGACGGCAGTAACAAAGTTCTGTATCGTTCCGGAAGTATTAATCACACCCGCGCCACTAACGGTAAGGGCGAGCAACGGCGGTGCGGTGATTGTGAAGGCACTTCCACCAGGCGCGAACTGAATGCTGTTTACTTCCGTGTTAGCCGAGATGGAGATCGCGGTCTTGCTGGAAGTAGTAAAGCGCGCTGTGTCGGACGGGCTGTTAGGCACGGTCGCCGGGGACCAGTTAGCCGCAGTGTTCCAATCGCCCGTAGCGGGATTAAGACGCCACTTGGCGCTACCAGCCTTGCTCGTGTCAATTCCAACGACCAAAAGCGTGAAGAGAACGATCGTGCAAAATGGAGTCTTCCAGCAATGCCGCGCCGAGAGCGGAGTAATTGTGTGAGTTTCATAGTTGATTTCTGTTCGTTAGTTAATTCTGGTGGTGAGATGGCAAACAAGTCACGGTCATGGGACGAGCGCATTTATCCTGCATGGTGTGATCGCGTGAAGCTGCGCGGCGAGGATCATCGCTTCGAAGGCGGAGCCAAAGTTTCGTTCTGTCATGCCATTGACCATGACATCTCTTCTCTAGGGCGGGTCTAGTGATTCACGAATTTTGTGTCGAGGGAAAACACGGCTCTGGCGATGAGCGCCGATCTCTGCTAGTTAGCGCAAGGATGGGTTCCGCCGCTGAGTTTCAACACACGCTTGTCAAAGCCGCGTCGCTCGCTGGCACTTCGCTCCACACCGGCGCGCGGACTTCGCTAACGATCCAACCCGCGCCGCCGGATTCCGGAATTAAGTTCAAACGCAAAGACCTGCAGGACGAACCGACGGTTGACGCCACGATCGCGAACGTGAAGACGGTCGAGCGCGCCACGACAATTGGCGAAGGCTCGATGCGCGTGCACACGGTCGAACATGTGCTTTCGGCGCTTTCCGCACTCGGGGTAGACAATGCGGTTGTCGAGATGGACGCGAACGAGCCGCCGATCGGCGACGGAAGCGCACTCATGTTTGTCGAAGCGATCCGGAAAGCTGGTCTCGTCGCGCAGGAAGCGCCGCGCGCACTCTTCCGCGTGCGGGAACCCATTTCTGTCGAGACAAAGAGCGGGTCACTTCTGGTTCTCTTGCCGGACAATGAATTTCGCATCTCTTGCACGCAGGCAGGGCCAAACGGACGCTTCACTCAATTCTTTTCCACCGCCATCACGCCCGCGATCTACGAGCGCGAAATCGCTCCCGCGCGGACTTTCGTTTACTACGAAGACGTCCAGCCGTTGATGGAGAAGAATCTCATCAAGGGCGGCAGCCTGGAGAACGCAATCGTTGTCAGAGGCGATTCGGTCTTGAGCAAGGAGTCGCTGCGTTTTGCCGACGAATTCGTTAGGCATAAGATCCTCGATATCATTGGCGATCTCGCCTTGTTCGGTCGCGCGATTCGCGGACACGTCGTGGCGGTCAAGCCAGGTCACAGCGCAAACACGGAACTCGCCCGGGCCCTCGCCAAAGCGCAGGCCGTAACGGAAGCGATGCTGCCGAAACGCAACTTTCCCTCCGACGAGGGCGCGCTCGACATCAATGCGGTCATGGCCATCCTCCCTCATCGCTATCCGTTTCTCATGATCGATCGCATTCTTTCCTTCGACGGCGACACGAAATGCGTCGGAATCAAATCGGTTACGATTAACGAGCCCTTTTTCCAGGGTCATTTCCCGGGGCATCCGGTGATGCCCGGCGTCTTGCAGGTCGAAGCGATGGCGCAGGTGGCGAGCGTGCTCATGATGCGGATCAGCAAGAGCGCCAGTCGCGTGGGTTACTTCATGAGCGCGGATGGAGTGAAATTTAGAAAGCCGGTTTTTCCGGGCGACACGCTTATCATCCACGCCGAGCTGACGAAAGCGCGGGGCAATAAACTGGCCAAAGCGATGTGCAAATGTGTCGTGAACGACGCGGTCGTCTCGGAGGGTGAGCTGATGTTTACCTTTCTCGACCAGTGAGCGGAACGACGATCCATCCCACCGCAATCGTCGATCCTTCGGCGCTGCTTGGTGCAGGCACGATGGTCGGTCCCTATTGTGTGATCGAAGCCGGCGTGTCGTTAGGCGAAAATTGCTGGCTCCAGCACCACGTTACCCTCTGCGGTCCCTTCACCGCCGGAAACGGAAACAAATTCTACGCTTATTGCTCGATCGGCCAGCAAACTCAGGACCTGAAATATCGCGGCGAGCCGACGTATCTCGAGATTGGCCAAGACAACTGTTTTCGGGAGTTCGTCACAATCAATCGCAGCACGACTGAAAAGGGAAAGACACGCGTTGGCAGCGGCGGAAACTTCCTCGCCTATTCGCATATCGGACATGATTGCACGGTTGGCGACGAGGTCGTTTTTTCAAATAACGGAACCCTTGCTGGTCACGTGCAGGTGGGCGACCACGCGGTCATTGGCGGACTTACGGCCGTGCATCAGTTTTGCCGCATCGGAAAATTTGCCATCACCGGGGGCTGCTCCAAGATCGTGCAGGATGTGCCGCCATACATGATTGCGGATGGCAATCCGGCGGAAATGCGAGGGATTAACCAGGTCGGCCTTGAGCGCGCCGGCTTTTCGCAGGAAACGATCAAGCCGATCAAGCAGGCATATCGCATGATTTACCGCTCGAACCTGAATACGGCGCAGGCCGTGGCGGAATTGCGCGAGAAGTTGAGCGCGAGCGACGAAGCCCAGGCAATCGCACGGTTTATCGAGGAGAGCGAGCGCGGTATTATTCGTTAGCAAAGTGAAAGTCGCCAGCGTCCAGAATGCCAGGGAATGCTTTGAAGTCTTGCAAACCGGTGAGAAGAGCCAGATCGCGGTGATGACCTTGCGGCCCGGCGGAGCAAGTGGTTCGTCGGCTAGTACGCACGAGAAAAGCGAGCAAGTTCTGCTCGTCCTAAAAGGCGAAGTGGAAGGCGAGATCGGGAGCGAAAAGCGCCTCCTGCACGAGGGCGATGCGGTCTTGATTCCTGCCGGCGTCAAACATCGCTTTGTCAACCGCGGCGACCCGCCAGCGGTGATCTTCAACGTTTACTCCCCCGGAATATTGAGCGTGGGCTAAGTCGCCAGAGAAATCACGCGGCAAGCAACGGCGTCGTGGCCGGCATCATCGCGCCGTTAAACTTCGGATAAAGGAACCTTGCCGCCGGACCATTCAGACGCGCGAGCGTAACGGCACGGGAAAGTCCCGCTTCCTGTAGACGCCGCAGCCCTTCGCCAAGCAAAGCCGTTCCCAAGCCGCGACTGCGATATTCCATCTGAACACAAGGCCCTGGAGCAAGGTGGTCGTCCGTGGCGGGATCAGGATTCAAGACCGTCGCGCCAATGATGCGCGAGCCGTGACGCAACGCAACGCAGATGCCATTCTTCTCCGGAGCGAAGACATCCTCCAGCCAGCTTTCGATCATCGCGGTCACTTCATGAATGGCATCGCCCCACGAGGTGTCGTGGGCCAGGGAACGTGCGATCACAGCACGCACCTCTCGTTCGTTAGGCTGACTCACCTCATCGAAGCGATAATGCAGCGGGAGGACCGGAGTAATCGCCGGAAGCTTGTCCAAATCCCAAGTAAATCGAATCCAGTGAACGAGCTTCATGACGGTGGACGCAAAAATTATCATGAGGTCTCATGCATGGGCAACTAACGTTTCCAAAAATCGCACGCCCGATTCTGCACAATTTCGACTAGCGCGCCTGCGCCGTCGCGAGCGTCTCGAGGAATGGCCGGTAAAGATCGCCGTGCTGCGCAATGCCACGGCGCAGAACTGGTTTAAAACTGGCAATGTCCGCGACGTTGATCATTTGATCGACGCTCAGGCTGAAGGCCAGCATGGCGTCGTTGGTTGCGCCGCTGTGGCTGAGCAGAACGACGAAATAATCGCGCCGGAGCGTGCCAGGCCGGTTCACCAGTTCGCGCAAAATGGGATTTTGCTCGAGGCTCGTGCCTTTAAAGTTCTCGTAAATGACCACCACACTGTAGCTATAGGTCGCGAGTTTTAGCAGCACATCCTCTTCGAAAAGGCCAAGATGCACCTTGTAATCGAGGTCGGTTAACTGCGCGACCATCATCTTTTGGTATTGCAGATGGTCGATGCAGACCAGTGCGGTCAGATCGCTGAGATCAAAAACAGGACTCGCCGCTGCAAGATTCATTTTGGCCTAACGAAAAGCATTGACCGGCCGGTCGAGCCGCAGATCAGTCGGTCTATCGTTGTCGATCCCGCGCGCTTTCTGAATGAGATCGATGCCTCGCGCGATTCGACCTCTTTTTGACGAGAAAAGATGCGCGGTTTCCTCGCTAATATTGCCAGCTTCGTATTCGCGAAGAATGGATTGATCGAAGGTGCCCCAACCGAAGGGCGCGCTCGCCTCCACGATTTCGTAAAAGCTGCGCGCTTCATTTTCACCCAAGGCGATCGCCTCTCGGGTCCGCAGGTTATGTCCCATGATTTCGGTAAGGAGCGCGCGGCCTCCGCCGACCTTAGGTGCGAGTCTCTGGCTGACGATATAGCGAATGCTGTCGGCCAATCGCAATCGCAACTGCTGTTCTTCGCCTATCGAGTACATGCCGAGGATTCGACTGATCGACTGGCCGGCGTTGATCGTATGCAGAGTGCTGAGGACGAGGTGGCCGGTTTCGGCCGCCATCAGCGCGACCTCGACCGTGGCGCGATCACGCATTTCCCCAACGAGAATAATCTTTGGCGCCTGACGCAAAGCGGCGCGCAAACCGCTTGGGTAATTATCGAAGTCGAGGCCGAGCTCGCGCTGATTAAAGGTTGCAGAACCATGCTCATAAATGAATTCGATCGGATCCTCCAGCGTCACGACATGGACCGATTGCTTGGCGTTTACTTCACTCAGAATGGCAGCAAGGGTGGTGGTCTTGCCGCTGCCGGTCGCGCCCGTCACCAACACGAGGCCGGTTTTCGTTTTCGCGATTTCCTCAAAGATTGGCGGAAGCGCAAGCGATTGAAGTGACGGAACGTTTGCCTGCAATTTGCGCATGACGATGGCGAAATTCCCGCGTTGTCGAAAAATGTTGACCCGAAACCGCGCTTCCTGATTGAGCGAATAGCTGCAATCGCACGAGCCTTCCTGAATTAGGTCGCGCATCAAACGGCGACTGCCTTGCATCAGAGTAAGAGCCAGATGCTCTGTCTGGAATGGCGTGAGACGCTCGATCGGAGGATCAACATAAACTGGCTTGAGCTCGCCGTAGTCTTCCACTTGCAGCGGATGACCAACGCTGAAATTAAGATCGGAGATGCCATCGTAGGTCTTCAGCATCGCCGAGAGAATCCGGTCGAGATCGGGCGTTCTCATCGGAAAATCTTATTCATCGAATTCGTCGGGTGGTGGCGTCTTCAAGAAAGGGCGGAATTTCTTCTTATCGATCGCCTTGTCGTAGGCTTCTTCCGGCGAGATGCGCATCTGCCGCAGATGCTCCATGATGGCGTCGTCGAGCGGTTGATTGCCTTTCTTCTTGCCGACCTGAATCATGCCCGGCACCTGATGCGTCTTGGCTTCGCGGACAAGATTGGCGATCGCGACATCCACGACCAGAATTTCAAGCGCGGCGAGTCGTCCTGGTTTGTCGATGCGCTTGAAGAGGTTCTGCGCCACCACCCCCTTGAGCGATTCGGCGAGGGTAGTGCGGACCTGGTTTTGTTGGTTGGTCGGGAAAACGTCGATGACGCGGTCAATCGCCTTCGCGGCGCTGGAAGTGTGCAGTGTTCCAAAGACCAGATGGCCAGTTGCGGCAGCGGTCAATGCCAGCTCGATCGTCTCCAGGTCGCGCATCTCGCCCACGAGCAGAATATCGGGATCTTCGCGCAACGCCCCGCGCAGAGCCGAAGCAAACGAGCGTGTGTGCACGCCAACTTCGCGATGTTGCACGAGACAGTTTTGGCTACGATGTACAAATTCAATCGGATCTTCGACCGTAATGATGTGGTCGTGCCGCTGCAGATTCGCGTAATCCATCATCGCGGCGAGCGTGGTCGACTTGCCCGAGCCGGTTGGCCCGGTAACGAGAATGAGACCCTTCTTCAGCAGCGGAAATTTTTTCAACACGGGTGGGAGGCCGAGATCGTCAACCGTCAAAACCTTGGATGGAATCAGACGGAAGACAGCCGAGATACCGGATTTTTGCTGAAAGAAATTTGCCCGATAACGCGCCACGCCCGGGACTTCATAGCCAAAGTCGACATCGGAACTTTCCTCGAAAGTCTTGATCTTGCTTTCGGGTGCGATCTCGTAAACCATCGTCTTGAGCTCGTCGTTTTCCAAAGGTGGATAATCGACCCGGACGAGGTCGCCATTGATGCGGAGCATTGGCGGATTGCCCGTCGCGAGGTGAAGGTCCGAAGCTTTTTCTTCGGCCATTAGTTTGAAGAATGCGTCAATTCTAGCCATGGGAGCTGCTGCCCTTGAAGCTAAATTAGTGCCAGCGCAGGAACGGATTGCTAAGGAGCTGGTGTCTTAATGGGTGGGAAGGTTTCGCCTTGAGGCGCGGCAAATTTGCGGCCCCCCTTTAAAGCGTTGACCATTTCATTCATCGCGGGCGCGTTCATGCATCGAGGATGAGCCGAATCTGCTCGATCAGTTTCTCGTGTGTATAGGGCTTCGGAATAAAGCCCCTCAAACCGTGCGCCAACATACTCCCGAGTTTCGCCTGTTCCCCGAATCCGCTAGTCAGCACGACCTGGACCTCAGAATTGATCGCCTGCAACTCATCGAAGACCGCATCGCCATCCATCACCGGTAGGAAATAATCGAGAAGAACGAGCGCGATTTTCTCGCCCATGTTTCGATAGATGCGTAGTGCTTCGGGCCCGTCCTTGGCCGCGACGACGCGATAATCTTCGAAATCAAGTATCTCCGCGGTGCGCTCCAATACTTCCTCGTCGTCATCAACCACAAGGATCATTTCCTTGGTCCCCTTGGGATTGCGAACCAGCGGTTCTTCCCAAACTTGAAAATCGACGCCAACTTCGCCCAGCGGAAGTTTCACGATCTTATTCGCTGTCGAGCGAGCGTTCGACGGCACCGAAGCAAGATTTCCCAGCATACCCGGCATCGTCTTGGTCGTTCCCGTTACGGTGCGCGAGACGAGACGATCGAAAAGCTCCTCTGATCGCAGCGTTGCCTGTTCGACGCGTTCTTTAAGGAGATCGAGATAACGATCCTCGCCGCGATGCAGACGCGCCTTATCCGAACAGCGTGAAACCTGTTGCAGGAGACCTTTTAGCTGGGTGGCGCGACTGGCAAGCCATTCAAGATCGTGTTGGTCAAGCATGAGACGCGAGATAGAGTCGAGATTAGTCGAGGCCAATGTCCGCACGTTCTGTGCCCAGGCTTCCACAGCGGAAAGAATTATCGGATGGCCAATCGAGACTCGAAATGAGTTAAGTTGCGCCTTGGACTCGACATTCCGAAATAGCTTCTACATCGGTTGCACGTTGGCGATCTTCGTCGGTTTCTGGTTGGTTCACCTTTGGAGCGGGCCGGAACAAGTACAATTGCACAGCGAGAATTTCCTCCGGCAGGTCGAAAAGCGCGACATTCTTGGCGCGGGGAATTTCATCGCCGCCGACTATCACGACGATTGGGGCGACGACCGCGCGCTCCTTCTTAACCGGCTGCGCCTGGTCGTGGGCTCCCTAAATTCCCTAACGATCAAAGCGGGCGAACCCAACGTCACGCTCACACCACCGGATGCGAGCTGGAAAGCAAAAATTCAAATTAACGGCTCGGGCTCAGAACTAGCGTCCGAACTTAACACTCGGGTCAACAGCCTAACGACACCATTCGAGCTTCATTGGCGCAGAAAGAGCTGGAAACCCTGGGATTGGGACCTGGTCGAAATACGCAATCCGTCCTTGCAAATTCCAGGCACCTAACCTGTAATCGGACTTCTTTGTTTAACTTATCTTGACTTACCTTTTCTAATGATGTCTCACATCCACCGAGGCATCCAGGGTTTGAAGCTGATCTCCTGGATTGACCTTGCCCGTCGATTGCAACTGTTGATCGGTATAGGTGCGGTTGCTGGGATCGGTAATCGGAGCCGTCGCAAGGTGTGTCGTCGGCTGATTCGCGCAGCCCACCACTGCAAGCATCAGAAGTGCGGTGCTCGCCGTAGCCAAAACGATATTTTTCATACCGCAACTTTGGTCCGGACGCTTTAAAGCGCAAATTCTGAATGGTTACAAGAAGGCGTCAAAAGCCCCACGATCGTTGGTCCGCCCTTTGCGGGCGTTTCGCGCTTCACCCCATTCGCTCCTATTGCCAGTCGATCGCGTTTCGCGAACGAGCACCTTGAAGGGTAAGGATGGCCGGAAATAGATGTGGCTCATTTTAGGGGGTTGAGTATGCTGATGGCATGCGATCATTATTGATAACTCTTCACGCTGTCGTTCTCGCCATCGCTCTTCCCTCGCTGGCCTACGGGCAATCGGGTACGGAAGTCTCTGCCGGCGAACCAGGCAATCTGCACCGGCCAAGCCCCGCTGCGGCTATGACACCCAAGGTGGCCATTCAACAAGGACCCTACAACATGGGACAAGCCATCTTCAACGGTACCTACAGATTTAAGAAGCCGGCTTCGACTCACGTTGCAGAAAAGAATAAACGTCTTTCCCTTCTCGCTGGAGGTCTGCCCGCGGCTGATAGGCAGAAGTTTGATCCCAAAACTCTGTCGAACGAATTGAGTGATCGGGAAGCAAACGCCTTGGAATACTACATCCAGGTCAAATACGGGAAATACGTCGACATTCCCCCCTCCTGGGCCAAGAAGGAGCCGCCGATCAAGGTCAGTAATAAGTAATATTGCCGCGTCGACTTCATCCCGGCTAAGTCACGAGCAATTATGGCTTAGTTGGCATGCCAGTCGAATTGTGACTTGGGAATGTCGGCCGGATAGACTCAGACCTAAGGAGCGACTGTTCCATCAATCGTTAGGCACCGTCCGCACCAGCGTTGAGGTGCCTTACGCTTCTTGCCTTAGAGTTAGAGCGAACTCACTTAGCGACCGCTTGTCTTAGCTCAGCTTTGGCGGAGTCGACTTCGCTTTCGCTGTGGCGACATAGGACAATAGCGCGCAGCCGCTCACCTTGATAGTAGCGCAGGGTGAACTTGCCTTTGGCATAAGTGCCATTCAGATCAATGCGCGTCGGCGAAAGGGATAGGTCGCCGACGAAATCAAATCTGAGATCAAACATCTCCGTCCAGAAATACGGTATCTGTTCATAACGCTGGCGTTTCTTTCCCGTGATGTTGGCGCCAACGATAAGCCCTTGCTCGCGGGCGTTTTCCCAATGAGTCTGACGACGCATTCCGCCCATCAGTCGATCCGGATAAAAAGCCAGATCGCCAACCGCGTAGATTCCTTTCTCCTCGGTCTCGAGATAATCGGAAACGGGTGAACCATGCGGTCCACTCAGCGGTGTGTTGCGAACGATATCGAGACTGGGTTCCGAGCCACAAGCTACAACCGCAACGCCAGCCGCGACGCGTTCGCCACTCTTGGTTTGAATGTTGCGCAATACCGTTTTGCCTTCGAAGCCGTTGAGGCTGGAGCCGAGGAGAAGAGTCACGCCATGTTTGGCGAATTGTTCGGTAACCCAGGTAGCGGTTTCGGGATCAAGATAGCGATTGAGAAGTGTTTGATGCCGATGCATCACCGCGACCTTCAGTTTGTTGGCGCGGAGGCTGGCCGCAACTTCACAGGCCAGAAGTCCCCCGCCGACCACGACGATCATCTTTTCGGACTGCGACATTTCGCGTAGAGCGCGCGCATCGCGAATCGTGCGCAGGTAGATGACATTACCCAGTCCAATGCCCGCGACTGGTGGCCGCACCGGGCGGCTACCCATGGCGAGGCAGGCTTTCTTAAACTCGATCGTCTCGCCATTACCGAGCACGGCAAGCCGGCGATCTATGTTGAATTGCGTCACGACCGTGCCGAACCGCGTCTCGATCTTGTGCGATGCGTACCAACGTTCATCGAAGCTGGCGAGTTTCTTCTCGAGGGGATTTTTCTCGCGCAGGAATTGCTTGGAAAGCATCCAGCGCTTGTAGGGATGATAGGTCTCGCTCCCGACGAGGGTTACGGTTCCTTTCTTATCGTAACGGCGCAGGCCCTCACAGACGCTGGCCCCGCCAATTCCGCTTCCGATAATGAGATAGTCGCGTTGAATCATAGCTGAAAAGCGGACGATAGAGAATGTGACGAGTAAATGGCGAGGGAATTTTTCATGGCAATAATCGAGCCCGGAGATCTTCTCGGAGGTGCCGGCTGAGGAATTTGGGAGCCGGCGGGTCTTGGCTCAGGGATTTAGAGAACCATCCGACAAACGACCACCGAGGCTATAACACCGGCGAGATCGCCCATCAACCCCGCCGGAATGGCATGCCGGGTTTGCTTGATCCCAACAGACCCGAAATAAACCGCCGCGACGTAAAACGTAGTTTCGGTGCTTCCATAGATTGTGGCGGCCATACGACTGACGAGGTTATCGGGTCCGAGACGATGCACCACGTCGGTGAAAAGCGCGAGCGTTGCGCCACCGCTGAGCGGTCGCATGAGCGCGATGGGAAGCAGGTCGACAGGAAAATGAAGCGTCGCGAGAACGGGCGAAAGAGCGCGCGCCAAAAGCTCAATGCCGCCTGCTCCTTTGAACATGCCGATCGCTACCAGCATGGTGACGAGAAACGGAATGATCTTGAGAATAACATCGAAGGCTTCCTTCGCTCCTTCGACGAATTCATCGTAGACCTTCAGGCCGCGAAGAGCCGCGTAAAGAACAAAAAAGGCTAGAAGAAAAGGAATCGCCAGGATGGAGATGACGTTCACCATCCGGACAAAAACATTCGCAGAACCGGCAACCGATTCGTTAGGCGCGACCGAGCCCAGGAACGGCAGCACTCCGATGTTCCCGAGCAAGCCGGGGAATACCTGTTTAATAAATAGGAATAGGAAAAAAACGACCAGCAGCGCGAGCAAGCCTTTACCCCACCAGGGCAGCGTAGAAGAACCCGAATCCGGCAATTGATTCGAGCTGGCATTCTGGGTCGAATTGCTGAACGCCTCACCGCTCCCTGCATGTTCGTTATGCGCAGCGATGATCGGGCTATTCGATTTACCCACGCGAAACAGCGGCAGTTTTTCCAGCAATTTCACGGAGGTAATCGCGACACTCGCGGCGCATAAGGTCGCAAGAAGCGCCGTGCCAACGATCGCAGTCGGATTTATCGAACCGGCGGCGACGAGAATGGCAATCGCAGTCGTGGGAATCAATTGGACTGAACTGGTGTTGATTGCGAGAAAAGTGCACATCGCATTACTTGCAATGCCCGGATGCGGATTAAGCGACTCGAGATCCCGCATCGCGCGCAAACCGAGCGGCGTCGCAGCGTTGCCCAGGCCCAGCATGTTGGCGGCCATGTTCATGAGCATCGAGCCCATCGCCGGATGATCGCTAGGCACGTCGGGGAAAAGTCGTGTCATGATCGGACGCAGACCGCGCGCGAGTTTTTGGATCAAGCCGGCGCGCTCTGCCAGGCGCATGACACCGAGCCAGAGAGCCATGATGCCGATTAGGCCCAGCGAGATGGTGACCGCGGTCTTCGCACCGTCGAACGCGCCATCCGTCACTTCTTTTAGCCGGTTCGTTAGGCCGCCAATCGCCACCGCCAGCAGGACCAGGGCAAGCCAGATGTAATTCAGCACGCCGTCTTTCTAGCAGGGGTCGGGCAAGTTTGGTAGGAGCAATGGCAACCGCGGCCCACCGATGGTGATTGCGTCCTGCGGCGCCTCGTCGCGCGAGGTGAAACCGCAGCGCCGAGGCGGTTAGGCGCGTTGGTTCGTTAGGCACCGGACCTCGCGGCGCGCCATCGTCAGCGTGCCGAAAGTCCCGGCTATTCAGTCCGCAAAGCTGTCATCGGCGTCACGCGCATGGCACGTCGCGCCGGCAGGAAACAAGCAAGCAACGCCGCAGCGCCTAACAACACACTCGCCGCGACCAAAGCTACCGGATCGCTCGGGCTCACCTGATAAAGCATCTTCGCCAGGACACGCCCAAGCGCGAGCGCGAGGAGCAAACCGACTCCGAGGGCGAATGCCGTCTGTAATGCGCCTTGTTTCATGATGAGGCCGAAAACGTCACTGCGGTCGGCGCCCAGTGCCATGCGAATGCCGATCTCCCGTGTCCGGCGCGTGACCGCGTACGCCTTCACACCATAGACACCGACCGCCGCCAGGAGGAGCGCGATCCCGCCGAAGATTCCGAACAGAATCGCGGCAAACCGCACCGCCCACAGACCGACATCCTTCTCCACAATGTTTTCGTACGGCTCAATCCGCAGGATAGGCATGTTGGGATCGACCTGACGCAGCGTTTGCCGAATAGTCGGAATCATGGCGGCGACGGCCGCGCGGTCACTTCGGCTCAGCCGCACCTGAAGAGTGACTCCACCATTGTAAGCCTGCGCGAGCGGGGCGTAGATGCGGCGCGGCATTTCCTCGGTCAGAATTTCATGCCGATGCGCGCTCACGATCCCGACGATTGTGAAATCGTTAGGCGAACCGTCGCTCGGAGCCTCCGTATATCGCACATGCTGGCCGAGCGCTTCGCGATTTGGGAAAAGCTTCTTCGCCATCATTTCGTCAATGATGAGAACGCCCGGCGCGCCTTTGTGTTCCGCTTCCGCGTCGGTGAAATCGCGGCCACGCAAAAGCCGCACACCAATACTCTCGAACCATCCCGAGGTAACGGCGGTGAAGAAGCCACCGGTTCCGGGTTCCGGTGCTTTCGGATCCGCTCGATTGGCGAAGCTTTCGTCCATACGCATGATGCGCCGCGCGTTGGTGATGTTGCCGAATGGCAGCATGGTGGTGAGCGCGGCCGCCCGCACACCCGGCAACTCGCGCACGCGATGGAGCGCGGCGAACATTGTCCGCTGCGCGGTCTCCTCACTCATCTGGCCAAGCGTGAAATCCATTTCCGCCGAGATGACGCCATGGCGCTCGAACCCGGGATTGAGCCCTCCAGCTTTGAGCGCCCCGCGAAAGAAAAGGCCCGAACTGAAAAGCAAAGTGAGCGACAAGGCGATCTGCACCATCACGAGCAGATGCCGCGGCGCGAAGAAGCGATTCAGGCGGCCGACATGCGCGGGCTCGCCAACCTGCTGTTTCAGGTCGTGCACCAGATCGGCGCGCGAAGCTTTGAGAGCGGGCCCGAGGCTGAAGAGCAGAGTGGCAACGAAGCAGATGAGAAAGGTGACCGCGAGCACCGTTGCATCCGGTCGCAGATTCACGACGATCGAAAAATCCATTGAACTGAAAAGGCTGCCTAACGAATCAAGAAGCAGGCGATTACTCAGGAGACTGATGAGCAGACCAAGCGCGCCGCCCGCGAAAGCAAGCAGGGTTCCTTCACATAAAAGTTGCCTGACGATTCGCCAGCGGCTCGCGCCGAGCGCGAGACGGAGCGCTATTTCCTTCGACCGACTCGCACCGCGAGCGAGGAGCATGTTTGCCAGGTTGAGGCAGGCAATAAAGAGAACCGCGGCCGCCATCGCGAGGAGAAGCGTTCCGATCAAGCCCATTGGGCCATCATCACTCGGCGTGGTGCTGATGCTGAAACGTGAGGGAGCCTGAATCTGAAGTTCGCGCCGGCCGCTGGCATCGCCGGGCTGAATGGCATCTAAACGCCGAGCCAGCGCAGCCAGCCGTGGTTTGGTCGAGTCGATCGTCAGGCCGGAACTCATCCGCGCAACGAGATTGAGCGAGTAATTCTTCGGTTCCTGAAGGCTCATCTTTTCGCTTGTATCGCTGAACGCCGATCCCAGCCGCGAGGCAACTCCCAGCGGCACCCACAGATCGGGAGCAAGTAATGCGTGAGTGCCGGCGAAACCCTCCGGAGTAACTCCGATGAGAGTGTAGGTCTGGCCGTTCACGATCAGTTGTTTGCCGATAAGATCCGCGCGGCCGCCTAATTTTTTCCAATAGGAGTAACTCGCGACCACTACCGGGACATTGGCCTCCGGTTTGCATTCCGCCGCATCATAGAAGCGGCCGAGTGCCGGCTTCACCCCCAGGAGTGAAAAGAAATTTTCCGAGGTGAGGAACACGAAACTGCGCCGCATGCTTTCGTCGCGCCCAATGCCGGCGAGGCCAAAGCCCATCGCCGCGACATCGGAGAAGACATCGTTGCTCTGTCGCAGCGCCGTGAATTCGTTGTAGGAAAACGGACGATAATCATGCGCCGCGCCCTGCCGCGCAGTGAAGAGATTGACCACCTCCTGCGGACGCACTCTTACCGTCGGGCGCAGGATGACACTGTTGACCAGCGCGAAGATGGCCGAATTCACACCAATCGCGACCGCCAGCGTCAGCACCGCAATCGCAGTGAAGCCCGGCGTCTTGAGCAACTGCCGGAAAGCGAACTTAAGATCATGAATCATCGACTATCAGATGCCGATTGTTGCGTGATTGGATTCAGGATTTTGGGACCATCAGCGAAAGCGCAGAGCCGATTTGCGATTGCCCGAAACAGGCGGGAGCTTGCGAGAATCATGGGAATTCCAGTTCAAAACCTGCACATCGGTATGCAAGTGCGGCATCCACGCCACGGGCTCGGGACCGTGAAAGCGCTGACCGAATACACTGCCGACATCAGTTTCGACGATGCGCCGCGCACAGTCGATCCCGCAACGAGCGAGCTAACGGCCGCAGAGGCGACAGCGAGCCTGACGGAAATGCAGATGCCTCTCTCTCGGCTTATTCAAGAGACAGCGCAGGCAATGATCGACGCACTCGGCCTCGAGAAATCCGACCTAGACGTGGAAGGGCTCGGCACGCGCTGGCAGCGCGGGGTAATTATCCTTAAGCCGGCCGACGAGTCACTTCAGCCAAAGGAAGTGCCCCTCGAAACCTTCTTTCACAAGATTGTGATGATCCGCAACAATCTGCGGGTCCTGGAGCAAAAGGTGAACGCGCAGGAGAAACTCAGCGACGCAGAGAAAGTCGAGCTTCAGCAATACATTACTCGGTGTTATGGCTCACTTACCACCTTTAACGTGCTCTTTAGACAGAAGGAAGACCAGTTCGGGAGTTAGTTTCCCACCCCGGCTTCCGATGACGACGGCCTTCGAATTCATGAATTCGCGCATACCCAACGAGCCAAGTTTTGTCTTTAGCGACAGCTTTTGGCTGGGTGCAATGCAAGCGGGTTCAAGGAACCTAACGAATAGCTTCATCTCAAAGTAACATCTCCACCAGCCACCTTGGGCACTTGCTGTGAGCTAACAAAGGTAACGCTGCCCGGTGCGGGCGTGGCCCTGAGCGCTGGGACACAATACTGGCTGGTGGCCAGCCCGGACAATGTGAACGCCCCCACATTTTGCGGCGCTTGGCAACAATCGATTCTAGCCGTCAGAGCCTATACACAACCAGAGCAGGGCATTGGTTGGACAAGCGAAAGCGGCCTCTGGCCGGCGGCGGAGATACCCGGCACGAGCCCTTAAGGACTCCGATGCTAACCAGGGTTCTACGGTGTTGGGACCTGATTCGTTACGTTTCTTGTATCCTCCATTTCAATTCGTCCTCGGAGACTTTGCGCACCGGTCCCGGCCAAAACGAGAGCCTTGGCAAAGGGGTTCGCTCACGAAGCAGAAGGCGAGGTTAAGAATCTGCCTAAGCCTCGAAGCTGCGTCTGCGCGGCCTAGCTTCCGATGACAACGGTTTTGGCATTCATGAATTCGCGCATACCTAACGAGCCTAGCTCCCGCCCGTAGCCGGAAAGTTTGACTCCGCCAAAAGGCAATCTTGGATCTGAAGCGACCAGCGCATTCACAAATACCATTCCGCAATCCAATTCTCGCGCGAACAGTTCCTGCTCCGACTTATCGTTAGTCCAGACGCTCGCGCCCAGGCCAAAGTCGCTCTCGTTCGCCAGCTCGACGGCTGCTGCCGCATCTTTTACCCGAAAGAGTAACGCGACCGGCCCAAAGACTTCTTCTCGAAAGGCCGGCGCGGAATGCGGAATGTCTGCCAGCACGGTGGGTGGATAGAAATTACCCTTACCTTCCATCAGTTTGCCGCCGGCAAGCAGCTTTGCGCCGGCAGCGATCGATTGCCGCACCTGCTCATGGACACCTTCGCGAATCGACGTTGTCGCCAGTGGTCCCTGCTGGGTAGCCTCGTCCAGCGGATCGCCCACCCTCAATGCTTTCATTCGCTCGACAAACTGCGTGACGAATTCGTCGTAGATCGATTCGGCAATCAGAAACCGCTTGCCTGCGATGCAGGATTGTCCGCTGTTTTGCGTCCGGGCCTTGATGGCCGCAGTTAGGGCAGCATCCAGGTCTGCACCTGGCATAACGATAAAAGGATCGCTCCCACCTAACTCAAGAACACATTTCTTGATGACTCGACCGGCTGTCGCCGCGACCTCACTTCCAACGCGGTCGCTTCCAGTTAGCGTCACCGCTTTGACCCGGCGGTCCGCGATCACATCGGCGACGCGTGTCGATTCGATGAGCAGAGTTTGAAAAGTGCCGGGCGGCGCGCCGGCCCGACGCCAGATGTCTTCAATGGCGAGAGCGCATTGTGGCACATTCGCGGCGTGCTTGAGCAGGCCAACGTTACCCGCCATCAAAGCTGGTACCGCGAAGCGAAAGACCTGCCAGAAAGGAAAATTCCATGGCATGATAGCCAGGATCGGTCCCAGCGGCTGCCATAGCACTGAGCTGCACGCCGCGGCTGTCTGAATGATTTCTTCCTCAAGAAAACGCGCCCCGTTCTCCGCATAGTAACGGCAGGCCGTGGTGCATTTGCGTATCTCGTCGCGTGCCGCGCTGATCGGCTTGCCCATTTCGAGCGTTATCGCGCGCGCATGTTTGTCGGTTTCCCGTTCCAGTAAATCGGCCGCTGCCAGGAGAATGCCGGCCCGCGTGCCAGCCGAAGTTCTGCGATAACTGTCAAACGCTCGCTCCGCCGCCGCCAGTCGCTCTTCAAGCTCGTTCCCGGTCAGGGCTTCAAATTCACGTAATGTCTCTCCGGTTACCGGGTTGATGGAAGCGATTGCCATCCTTCATTGAACAGCCAGAAGCTCCCGCTGACAACCACCGGAATGACAAAACGGATATGGCAAGCCACGCCCCTTAGCGTGGGATCTGGTCCTATCTCGTTTAGGAGACAGCCAGCTCCGCCTTGTTCTCTAACTTATTACTTGCTTGAATCCGATCGCGCCAACTTGCTATGTCGCGCGCTATAGCCAATGTAAACCACCATTCCGATAGCAAACCACACCAGTAATCGCCGCCACGTCGGCCATGGCAAAGCAGACATCAGAGCCAGGGCGGAAAGCGCGCCGGCCGGTGCGACAAACCACACCCAGGGCGTGGCAAATCTTCTTTCCAAATGCGGTTCGCGAACCCGCAGAACCAGCACGCCGATCGAGACGATGACAAACGCGAGTAAGGTTCCGATGGAACAAAGGCTTCCAGCCTCACGCACGGTAAAAAGGGCCGCGGCGATTGCGACACCTATGCCAGTGATGATGGAAGTTATCCAGGGCGTGCGAAAGCGCGGGTGCACCCTGCTAACGAACGGCGGGAGCAAACCATCGCGCGCCATGCTATAAAAGACACGCGACTGACCCAGCAGCATAACGAGAATAACTGACGAGAGTCCCGCGACCGCTCCGAGTTTGATTAGTTTCCCCATCCAATCAAGTCCTGCGCGATCGGCAACGACCGCGATCGGGTCCGGCACGTCGAGCTGACCGTAAGGGACAACGCCGGTCGCTATTCCGGAGACAATAATGTAAAGCAAAGTGCATATGAGCAGAGAGCCGATGATGGCAATTGGCATATCGCGCTGTGGGTTGCGCGCCTCCTGCGCAGCTGTGCTCACCGCATCGAAACCGACATAGGCGAAAAAGACGATCCCGGCTCCCGTCATGACCCCGCTCCACCCAAAGTGACCCGAGGAACCGGTGTTAAGCGGAATGAAGGGATGCCAGTTACCCGACTTAATCGCGTGAAAAGCGCCAAAGATAAAGACAAGGACAACCGCCAGCTTAACCAGAACGATCAAGTCGTTAAAGTGCGCTGACTCCTTGATTCCAATCACCAGTAGGACTGTCACGACGAAGATGATGATCACCGCCGGTAAGTTAAAGATTGCGGTCACGTGACCAAGCGTCGCCGGGTCTGTCCCGGCTGCTTTGATTTGATCGAGCAAGGAAGCGCTGATCGCCACCCAGCCGGCTTTAATCTTTAAGATGGCAGCCAGACCTGCCGGGACATTAAGCAACTCAACCCCGCGCGCGGCGGAAAACGCCGGCGGAACGTCAATCCCAAAGTCATGCAAAAAAGAGACCACATAACCGGACCAACCAATGGCGACAGTGATCGCACCTACGGCATATTCGAGAATGAGATCCCAACCAATGATCCAGGCGAAGAGCTCGCCAAGGGTAGCATAGCCATAAGTATAAGCGCTCCCGGCCATCGGAACGAGAGAAGCAAACTCGCTATAACAAAGCGCGGCGAAGACCGATGCAATCCCAGCCAAAATGAAGGAAAGAACCACGGCCGGCCCGGCATTCTGCGCTGCCACCGTCCCAGTGAGAACAAAGATACCTGTGCCGATAATCGCGCCGATCCCAAGAGCCGTGAGATTCACCGCACCGAGAGCCCGCTTCAGGCTATGATCGTTCATCGCCTCCGCTTGCAGTTCGGTGATCGTCTTTCGTCGAAAAAGATTCATATAAAGGATGGTGTCGCCTGCTGAATGGCCGCCTCGCGCCGGTTTGTCAAGCAAATGCGCGTTGGGACGCTACCAGGTTGCGGAAGGCACCTTGTGTCTTGATCGGCTTCGATGGCTTGTTACTCAGGTTTGAGCTATGTCGGCAAAGATAGGCTTCAAAGACTGCCAGGTTGGTCGAGGTTTTCTTACTAGTTTAGCAAGGTACCACCGGGTGCGTACTATTCTTCGATCCGCGATTCGGCGAATGGCGTCTGGTTGCATGATCGACATGATTGGTTCGCACTCGCCACCCGTGGGCAGTCTGCAGGCTGGAAAACACACTCGCTCCGAGCCGCCTTTTGCGCTAGATATGAGCGAATATCATGCCTGACTTTTTCTCGCTCATGCCATCTACACAGCTCTACGAAGCGATTGTCGATTCTTCCGACGACGCCATCGCGAGCAAGAATCTTCATAGCATTGTACAAAGTTGGAACAAGGCCGCCGAGCGAATGTTCGGCTATTCAGCCGAGGAGATGATCGGGCAATCGATTGAGAAGCTTTTCCCTTCCGATCGTTTGCAGGAAGAAAGGGAGATTATGGCCCGCATGCAAAAGGGGGAGCGTGTCGACCATTTCGAGACGCAGCGACAACGCAAGGACGGTAAACTGATTGATGTCTCACTCACCATTTCTCCGATCCGCAACGCCGAGGGAATAATTGTTGGGGCTTCAAAGATTGCCCGGGATATCACCGAGCAAAAGGTCGCGCAGCGCCGGCTGGCGGAAGCACATGAGGCATTGAAGCGCGCCGACCGAATGAAGACCGAGTTTCTTACCACCCTTTCGCACGAGCTGCGCACCTCGCTGAACGCCATTCTTGGTTGGATACAAATTCTAAGAGACGATGCACGTCCCGATGATCTGGTTGAGGCGCTACCGATCATGGAACAGAGTGCCCGGACCCAGTTACAACTTATCGAGGACTTGCTCGACATGAGTCGTATTGAGAGCGGTCGAATGATTCTTGATATTCAACCGATCGATCTTGCCATCGTGGTCGGCGCCAGTATCGACAGTGTGCGTCCCGCGGCTGAGGCAAAAAATATTCGAGTGCACTCCACTTTTTCCAGCGGCGGAGGAACGGTGATGGGCGACCAAAACCGCATTCAGCAGATCTTCTGGAACCTTCTAAGCAACGCAATCAAATTTACCCCTAAAGGAGGTCGAATCCACGTCGTCATTCAGAGGGTGAATTCACACATGGAAGTAAGTGTCGCGGACAATGGCCAGGGCGTCGCCCCAGAATTTCTTGCCCACGTTTTCGATCGCTTTCGCCAGGCTGATGGAACGACGACGCGACGACACGGTGGTTTAGGTCTGGGCCTATCTATCGTAAAGCATCTTGTCGAGTTACACGGCGGCAACGTCCGAGTGGCTAGCGAAGGTAAAGGGAAAGGCGCCACCTTTATTGTCTCTTTTCCGCTGCAACCCGCGCGCGATGAATCGAACATAACCGGTCTCATGAGTGGTGCGCGGCTGGACGAGCCAGCCTTTAAGCCCGATTTGGCCGGGGTCAAGGTGCTGGTAGTAGACGATGAGGAAGACTCGGTCGCGATCGTCCAACGCCTTCTCGAACGTCGCGGCGCCGAAGTGCGCGGCAGTCGCTCGATGGAAGCGGCGCTCGGCGAGTTTACCGCTTTCTCTCCTCACGTCGTAGTAAGCGACATCGGCATGCCGGAACATGATGGCTATGAACTGATAGCTTGCCTGCGGGCGTTACCAGAAGGAAAAGCCGTCCCAGCGATCGCCCTTACCGCCCTGGCGCGGAACGACGATCGCACCCGAGCTTTGCAAGCAGGCTTTCAAATGCATTTGCCCAAGCCGGTTGACTTCACCGAATTAGTCGCGGCGGTGCGAAACCTCGCCGCCATCCGCCGGGGCTAGATTCTTCTCGCGGCCTATATTCGTTAGGCTGCGGCCTTTTTCCATTCCGCACCACCCAGGAGGGGTAGGACAAAGAGATTTGCCAGGATATCGATCACGGTTCCCGCGAGAACAACAAGTCCGAACCGTTGCGTAGGTGGAAAGGCGGAGAGGGCGAAGATGGCAAAGCCTGCCGCGAGAATGACATCGGAGTAAACAATTCCCCGCCACTGCTCGCGTCGTCCCGCCACCCAGGCGCTCCACCCTTTCCCGCCCCCGCGCTGTGCGCGACGCACGCCAAAGACGAGGTGAATCATCGAATCAATCGCAATGCCAATACAGACATTGGTAGCCGGCGCGGAAATAATATCGACCGGCACGTGCAACCATCCAATACCTCCCAGCATGTAGAGCGGCACCAGCATCAGGCTAACTATCATGGCCAGGGCCACGCGCCAGGATCGAGCCACAATCCATGCGATGCCAACAAACAAAAGGTTCAGCCAAAAAAGCCCTGTAACCAAACTCGCTGCGACCAACTTCGCCAGTTCGCCTTGCAGGTAATAAATGCCGCCTACCAGATCAGTCGAAAAGCCATATTTGCGGACAATACCACGCAACTCGTTAATGACCACGAGCCGCGGCTCAGTGCGGCGGTTTTCGTTCATGCGCAGGAGAAAGACCGCCTCCCGTCGATCGTCGCTGACAAAGCTCTTGGCGATTCGCGCGTGCTTCGGCTCTTCCATGATCCGAGTAAGCGTCTCGTAGCTTAGGAAAAAAGAGAACGGCGTCCGATCTCCTTCGGCCAGGAGGGTTGGAAGCGAGACGACCGTTCCTACATTCTTATTGCTTTCCAGAGCATGCTGGAGGGACCACATTCGCTGATAAGCCTGGTCCGTCGTCAGACTGCCGTCATTCGCCGCCGAGACTACCAGGGTAAGAGGATTGGCGCCGCCATTGTGGTCGACGTATTCGAGACCGTCTCGCAACTCCTCGCCAGGCTTAAAGTAATCAAGAAGGTTAGGATCGGTATCTAGCCTTAGTAGGCCAAAGCTGAGAAAACCGCCTCCGAGAACAACCAGAAGGGAAGTCAGAGCGAAGCGATGGGTCCAAAAGTCCCGTGGTAGTTCCTGCTCAAGCAGCTTTGTTTTCTTTGGCGTGGACCACTGTAGAAAAGCCGGATACATCAGATACGCACAGAGAAATGCTACCATGGTGCCGAGAACACCGCCGAAGCCCAGTTCGCGCAAGGGCCGCGCCTCAACGAGAAGCAGGCTGCCAAATCCAAGGGATGCGCAGATCATAGACCAGAACGAGGCGGGCAGAGTCATATGTCGCGCGGCTACGGCCAGGGCCGGCAGGTCTTTCCCTCCCTTTGCGAGCGTCTGCCAATTAAAAGTCATATAAATCAGATGCGAGAGAGTTACGACAAAAACGATTGTCCCAAGGTTCACCGTAAGGACTCCGATCTTCTGGCCGAAGAGCGAATGCAGAAGAAGAGTAAGTAGAACCGCGCTTGCACACGTCGCAAGCATGCCCAGGAAAATGCGCCAGGACCGGAACATGACTGCCATTGTTAGACCAAAGATCAAAACGGCCATCAGCGAAAAATAGCGGAAGTCATGGGTAAGACTGCGCCGCATCTGCTCCACGACATATGGCGCACCTGCAAGATGAACCCCAAAGTCTTTTGCATCCATCTCACGCGCGATTTGCTCGATTTGTTGGATTGGTTTCTCCAGATCTTTTTCGCCTTCGAAGAAGACAACAATGTTACTGGCCTTGCGGTTCCTTGAGACTAGCAGCCGGTCCCAAAAAGGACTTTCGATGGCATCCTTATAATTCTTGGGACCATCAGTCAGGCTCTTAACCGTTGTGACCTCGTTGATCTCACGAATTCGATGAGTCAACCTGGCAATTCGACTCAGGTAACGCGGAGACGAGATATCGTGCGAGGAAACGGCAAGAATCAGTTCCGGTGCAGAGGGAAAGCGTTGGTCGATTTTTCTCGCCTGACGAAAGGAAGGATCGCGGCTGGAAAAAAAGAAGCTTTCGTCGACGACCGGTTTGAGATCGACGAACGCGGCGACCAGAGCGAAAAGGAAGGCCGTGACAGCAATAACCCACCAGTGAGACCCGCGAGGAAAGGGGCTATCAAGCAAGGACGAGAGCTTCATTTCAGGCGACGACCGGCTCGACCATTTGTCATCAACCATCGTTTCTCAAAGCAAGAAACGTGGCATGGGGCGTTGATATTTCCTGAGCGGAGCTGTTTTTCCGGCCCCGGAGTCGCTTCTTCAGTCGACCGCTGACGCCGTCAGGCGATTAGTCGAGCGCGTAGAATTCGACTAAGCCGATACCGGTAGTGTCCCCTACCCCGCGCACGATCGCCGTATACGCGCCAGGGGCGAGCGAGGAGATAATGGCCGACTCCAAGTCATTGGAAGGTGGAATGCCGGTCGCTTCAATCTCAGCTTCCTGGGTGCTCCGCCAATCGTCATTGGAACTTAGAAGGTTGCCATTCCCGTCGTGTAACTCGAGCATTGGATTTGCCAGATCGCCGTCGATACCGAGCGAGGGGCCGAGCGCGCGCACGAGCACACTCTGGGCAGAATTACCGGTAATGATTGTGCCGCCAATCAGGACATTGTCACCCGTTTGCACATTACCCCGAGTCGAGATGTTAGCCAGTTTGGAATCGAGTGAAGGACTCAGGTCATAGACTTCGACCAGGGCTACGCCGCTAGTGTTATTAACCCCGCGCACAATTGCGGTGTAGGCGTCAGGTTCGACCGTGCGAAGAATGGCGGATTCCATATCGTTCGTTGGCGCGATGGTTGTGTCAACAATGGCTTGTTCGTGGGGAGAATCTTTCCAGTTATCATTTGAAGCAATTATGCCGCCTTTAGAGTCATGCAGCTCAAGAGTCGGATTGGCCAGATGATCATCTACCGGCAATGATGGTCCGATGGCCCGGACGAGGATGGTTTTTGTTCCCGTGCCCGTGACGATAAAGCCGCCAATGAGAACATTGTCGCCTGGTTCGACTGACAAGCGCGTGGAGATATTGGCGAATAAGGTGGGCGCCGGGTCGGCCGACACGTAGTCCACCTTCGCGTTCTCCAGATTAGACACCGTCGCTGGCTCCATTTTGGTCGCGACTGGCCCGCTAAAAGTTAGATTGTAGGTGCCGTCGCCCGGAACCGGAACGCTATAGGCGCCAGACGTGGTGGTGACAGCATAGTAACTGGATCCAGTCACGTTTACTGTGACTCCACTGATACCTTCACCCGGGTCATAAGAGCTGTTTCCGTTGGCGTCGTAATACACCACACCAGTCAGGAGCGGGCTCTGTCCAGGTTGCGTGCTGAAGTCTTGCACAATGTAAAGTGAGTCAAAGCCCCCGCCGGGCTGACCCGGGTCTTTCTGATTGTCGGTCCCAACACTGATTCCGATGCCAACCTCGCGAAAGAAACCAAGCATGGTGGTCTCGCGATGGCCGCGGCCGGGAGTCATCAAATCGGTAAATAATCCGTCATGCGCCCGCGAGATCGCACTGATAAGGTTATCGCCCGTATACCCGCCTGTACCTTGACTTATCTCTTCCGCGACATTTTCCGGGCCCGGATAGGCGCCGCTAGGAGTAGTGGGACCGCTATAAGGAGCAGTGACATAACCAGTATCGGAGATGCGTTGATCCGGAGTCTCGCCGCCGTAGGTGTGAGGCGAGACGCCCAGGAAGAATTGGTCGCCGCTGTTCAAAAGATCGGCCTGTCCCTGCGCCGCCTCGGCGAGGAGCGGATTCCAGGAAAGAGGCTGGGCCGAGTTTTCAATTGTCCACGGTTCGTTGCCAATCATCGGAGGACCTTCCTGGAGACTACTCAAACCCAGACGCGCGGCCTCGGCCGACCCATCGGCTCGCGCACGATTGATCAACTCGAGCATGTATTGTTGCTCGTTCGTGGGATTACCTACTGAATAACGAGTTTGCGCGTCGCTTTGATCGACGATCGCGAGGGACAATATCGTTAGGACGAGCAAAAGTGACCACAACGAAGGCAGAGATGGTCGGGAAAGCATAGGTAAGTCATGGGCGAAGCAGGCGTGGTCCATATAGGAAAGCTTGTTTATCTGCGGGTGCAGAATCAAGCAATTTAACGGTAGCAGCAGCCGCCGAGCCTGCGGAGTCAAAAAAAATGCCTAACGAGACGCGAGCACTCGGCTGCCACCTGGCCGCGCGGCGTGCGCTCCAGAACTCCGTTGCGGCCCGCTTATCCCATGCGAGGCCACCGGAAGATGAGAAACCAGGCGCGTACCGCCGCCAGCGTGTAAGTTTGTAGGGCGAGGGTGTCGGGTCGTCACGATGGGGCGCGACCCTGGGCGGAACCGGTCGAAATGTGGTGCGTTCATCGCACGATGCGAACAAGTCCGGCCGTTGGACAGAATGATAATCTGGCTCGGCTGCGCATAACCAAAATACGGATCGTAAGGCCAATCGTAGGGAGAATAGAGGACTGGCTCGGGGAAAGTGCCGATCGAGTTGGGCGCTTCCTGGGCGGCCGGATACTCTTCCGGGAAAGTTGCGGCATAGGGAGCGCTCGCGATCGGTTGATCGTAGGTCTGTACAGCCTGAGCGGGCGACGCGCCGTTATCCTGATAATTATTATTGGGATAATCCACTGCCTCGGCGGCGTAAAATTGCTGCGGTCGCGGATGATAAACCGGCGAGACGTTGCCAAAAGATTCCTCCGCTGGTTGTTGCACGGCGGCGGCCGCCGTTTGAACGGGTTTGGTCCCTGGCAACCCGGCTACCGCCAGCCACGCCAGAATGGCAATCAGGACACCCAGTTCAAATGCAATCACCTTTGCAATCGTCGTGTTCATGTTCTCGCGCCCCCTTTTTTGAATCCGATCAGGATCCAATGACATCATCTCCCACGACAAGTGAAAATTCAAGAACGGCGCGGTGCGACCGAACCATGGAAATGCATGCCGAGGAGCTTGCCCTGCCACCAATCCTCCGTTAGCTGGCGCATGCCTTCGCAATCTCTCTGGCAACGCTTCCAACAATATTATCTGCGCTACGACGATCTTGGCTTTTCCATCGATATCAGCCGAATGCGTTTCCCCGACGGATTCTTCGAAACGATAAAGCCAAAGGTCGAAAAGGCTTTCACCTCTATGCGCGAGTTGGAGAAAGGCGCGATCGCTAATCCGGACGAAAACCGCATGGTGGGTCACTATTGGCTGCGCGACGCGTCACTTGCGCCTAACGACGACTTGCGCGCCGATGTCGAGCAAACCAAAGAGCGCATCCTCAAGTTTGCCTCCGATGTCCATGTCGGCCGCATCTCCGCACCGAGCGGTCGGCCCTTTGAGCATGTTCTTTCCATCGGCATCGGCGGCTCCGCTCTCGGGCCGCAATTTATCTCCGACGCCCTCGGGACAAGAAACGGCCCGATGAAGGTTTACTTTTTCGACAATACCGATCCCGATGGCTTCGACCGTGTTTTCGAGCAGCTCGGCAAACGACTCGATCACACGCTTGTTGTGGTGAATTCGAAATCCGGCGGAACAAAGGAAACGCGTAACGGCATGCTGGAAGCGGAAGCACGATTCGAAAAACAAAATCTGAATTTCAGCCGGCAGTCTGTCGCTGTGACCGGCAAAGGGAGCGAGCTTGATCGTTACGCCGAATCGCACAATTGGCTGGCGCGTTTTCCGATGTTCGACTGGGTCGGCGGCCGCACCTCAGTGATGAGTGCAGTCGGACTGCTGCCGGCAGCTCTCGAGGGCTTCGACGTTGACCAGCTTCTCGCCGGCGCGGCGGCGATGGACAAACACACCCGGCAGCCTAACGAATTTCAAAACGCCGCCATGCTTCTCGCCCTGATGTGGTACTTCGTCGGCGACGGCCGGGGCAAAAAGGACATGATCATCCTGCCCTACAAGGATCGCCTCGCCCTTTTCAGCAGATACCTGCAGCAGCTCGTCATGGAGTCGTTAGGCAAAGAGAAAGACCTGGACGGCAATGTTGCCCATCAGGGAATCGCGGTTTACGGCAACAAAGGTTCGACCGACCAGCACGCCTACGTGCAGCAATTGCGCGACGGCCTGCTAAACTTCTTTGTCACGTTCATCGAAGTGCGTCATGACCGCGCGAGCGAGCGCTTCGAAGTGGAAGACGGCATCACGAGCGGCGATTACCTGCAAGGTCTCCTCCGCGGCACGCGCGCGGCACTTTACGAAAATGGCCGGGACTCAATCACGCTCAGCATTCCGGAAGTTGACGCGTTCCACGTAGGTGCGCTGATTGCACTCTACGAACGGGCGGTCGGCTTCTACGGCTCGCTCGTGCATGTGAACGCCTATCATCAGCCGGGCGTAGAAGCTGGAAAAAAAGCGGCCAGTCGCATTCTGCAACTACAACCCAGGATCCGCGCGCAGCTGTCGTCCTCCGGCAAAACGGCCGAGGCGATCGCGCAAAAAATCGACGGCGACCCGGAGGATGTTTATCACCTCCTGCAACACCTCGCGGCAAACGATCCATCATCGATCAGAACCAGCGGCGGCGCACCGGCCGATGAAGAATTTTCATCGATCCAGTAGCGCCGGACGCACCGGCGCCTAGATTCGCTCGCCCGAAAACGGCTACGCCCTTTCTCAATGTCGCAACCAAACATCGAGTGGCCGGCGGTGACGCAATTCATCGGCCAACTGAATCACGACCTGCGCAATCACCTCAACGCACTCGAACTTCAGGCTGCTTTCCTGGGCGAAATCGTTGAACAGCCCGAGGCGAAGGACGAAGTGAAACGACTTCGCGAGATGACGGCCGACCTCGGCACTCATCTGCAGCGGCTTTCCGCACAACTGGCGAAGGTGCGGGTCACACCCATGACTTATCAGGCCCGAGAACTGGTCGAGGATTTGCGGGCAAAAGTAACGAGCGAATTCTCCGAGCAATCCTCCTCCATCGAATGGAAGGACTCGTTAGGCGCGGAGCCGATCTCGATCGATCCTTCGCTCTTGCTCGAGGCGTTTGTCGAATTATTTCGCAACGCCTTCACTCATGGGCGTGGTAAAGCTGCCCTTTCGTTCGAAGCGCACAGCACGAACGACGGGATCGAATTTGTCCTACGCGAACCAAAAACGCAGTTTGAAGCTGATACTGTCAATTGGGGCGTCCGACCGCTGGGAACGATCCGACAGGGTCATTATGGCCTTGGCCTGTATCGAGCGCGCAGTATTTTCGCGGAACACCATGGCAATTTGCGAGCAGAGTTCGATCCTTCCAGTTCCTCTCTCGTCACGACCGTCACTCTGCCGCTCAGGACGGCTTGAGCTAGCGCTCACTTTTCGCCGCTGGCATTTCCAATGAGCACCGAAAACCGACGCATCCTGATCATCGACGATGAGCGCCCGATTCTCATGACGCTCGAGGCATTGTTAGGCCGGCACGGTTATTATCCGGAAGTAGCGGGCAATGCCACAACTGGCATGCGCCTTTTGCAGAGCAAATCGCCAGCTCTTGTCCTGCTCGATCTGCAATTGCCTGATGCCGACGGTCTGCAGATGCTCGATCAGATTAAAGCGGATCATCCCCAGACGCAGGTCATTATCCTGTCGGCTCATGATTCGCTTAACAACGCAATCGAGTCGATCAAGCGGGGCGCTTATCATTTCATCAGCAAACCGTATGCGCCGGAAGAGCTGCTCAGCCTGGTGGAGAAGGCGCTGGAAAAGCAGTCCCTTCTGCGCGAAACCGCCGAGCTGCGCGAGAAAACGCAGCAGCTAACGAAGCGACTCGCGGAAGCGGAGACTAAACTCGCGCCGATTTTTAAGAGCAAGCAGATGCAGCAGATCAACGAGCTGATCACCGCCATGGCACCATCGGAAGCGAATGTCCTGATTACCGGCGAAAGCGGCGTCGGCAAGGAAGTGATCGCGAACATCATTCACGATCGCAGCCGGCGCGCCGAAAAACCGATGGTGAAACTGAATTGCGCCGCCTTTCCACAGGCCATGATCGAAGGCGAACTCTTCGGCTACGTCAAAGGTGCCTTCACCGGCGCAACAAATGACTTTCGTGGAATGATCGCCGTAGCCGACGGCGGCACTTTGTTTCTCGACGAGATCTCGGAGATGCCGGCGGAATTGCAAACGCGCTTCCTGCGCGTGTTGCAGGAGCGCGAGTTTCGTCCGTTAGGCAGTACGAAGACTGTGCGGGCCAACTTCCGCGTCATCGCTGCGACCAATCGACCCGTGCATCAGGCAATGGCGGAAAATCGTTTACGCTCCGACCTCTATTATCGACTGAACACGTTTCAAATCGAGCTACCGCCCTTGCGCGAACGCAAAGCCGATATCCCGCCGCTTGTCGCCTCGTTCCTAAAAGATTTTGCCCTCCAGCTTGGAAAACCGGAACCATCCATGTCGCCGGAGGCTTTCCAAAAATTGCTCGATTACAGTTGGCCGGGAAATGTGCGCGAGCTGCAAAACGCGATCGAGTATGCGGTCGTTCTTGCGCGCCAGGGACAAATCACGGTTAAGGAATTACCGGCCGAGGTGCGTCTGCCGGTCGCATTGCAGAAAACCGAACGCGCCGCAAACCATCACGATCCGGGCGCGGTACGCAGCCTGAACGAGATGGAACGAAGCGCAATTCTGGACGCGCTCGCAAAATGTCACGGCAATAAGAAAAAAGCCGCGGCATTGTTAGGCATTCAGCGCCCGACGCTCTACAACAAGATGCGGCGTTACGAAATTCAGATCTAAGAAAGAATTCGAAGATCGAAGCCTCCAACAAATCCGGGCTTGACCGGCCGGGGGCAAAATGGTGCGGGGCACATCTTCGCTGCGAACGTTTCTCGAGCAGTGCCAGCCTCTGTTTCGGATTTCGATCTTTAATATTCAGCTTAGTTTCATTCCATCGTGATTCCGCAGCAGGATAGAGTTCTCGAGCACGCACAACGTGAATTTTCGGGGTCCCCCGGCTCCGATTCGCCCCATCTGCTCCCGCTTTATCAAAAGTTTCTTCGCATCGAAAATCATCGACTGCGTTTGCGCCATCAGGCGGGTGGTGGTGGACGCGAAGTCTGCGCGAGCCGGGCTTCGCTCATCGATTTGATTCTGCGTCGCATCTTTGCCGAGGCCACGAGCTCAGCCACGAAGAGTGAGACCAAAGCTATCCCGGTGAGTTTGGTTGCACTGGGCGGATACGGTCGCGGTGAACTTAATCCGGGCAGCGACGTCGACGTCATGTTTCTGCATCCGCACACTGGACAGAACGTGCCAGAGTCACTGCAGCAAACCGTCGAACAGGTGCTCTACTTTTTATGGGACATCGGATTCAAAGTGGGGCACTCGACCCGTTCCGTGCGCGAGGCACTCGCCCAGGCCAACGACAACATGCAAACGAAAACCGCCATGCTGGAGGCGCGGCATTTGGCTGGCGACCCCGTGCTTTTTCAACGCTTCCGGGCGCGCTTCCGCGCCAACTGCGTGCAGGGCCACGAGCGCAAATACATCGCCGCGCGGATGCAGGACCAGACGCAGCGTCACGCGAAGTTTGGTAACAGTGTTTACCTCCAGGAACCAAACGTGAAAACCGGCTGCGGCGGTCTGCGCGATTATCAGAATCTTCTTTGGATCACCTACTTTAAAGAGGGCGCTCTTACGACAACACACCTTGAGGGCAAGGATTGGTTAAGCCCAACCGATCGTCGTCGCATTGATGCTGCCTACGACTTCCTTTTACGCGTGCGCACGCAACTGCACTACATGAACCGGCGCACGACTGACATATTGCATCTTGCTTCGCAGTCACAGGCTGCACGGCACCTTGGCTATCGGCAGCAGACGCCCATCGCCCGCAGCGAGGCGTTCATGAAGGATTATTACGAGCACACGCGAAACATTTTTCGCATCACCGAGCGCCTGACGGAACGCTTCGCCACCGGCACTGCGACCACGACGCGTCGCCTGTTTTTTCCTTTACCGCTGCGACGGCGTGAGCGAATCGAGCGCTTTGACCATTTCTTCAGTCGCGGCCGACAACTGCATGTGAGCGATGCGCAGACTTTCGCACGCGAGCCGGAGCAACTGATGAAAGCCTTTGAGCATGCGCAGGAGCGGCATCTCGACTTGAGCGCGGAGCTGACTGATGCAATTGGCCGCGGGCTCCGTTTCGTTACGCGCGAATTTCGTTACACCAAAGTGCCGCGGGAAATTTTAGGCCGCATCCTCAGCCGCAAAGGCGAAGTCGCGCACATTCTGCGCATGATGCACGAGGTCGATTTTCTCGGCCGTTACGTGCCCGAATTTGCTCATCTCACCTGCCTCGTGCAGCACGAGTTTTTTCATCGTTATACGGCGGATGAGCACACGCTGGTTTGCCTGGAAAAATTGGATGCACTCTGCAAGACGGAAGACCCGAAACTGCAACCTTACCGGAAACTCTTCGAGAAAATTTCCGATCCTTACGTTCTGTATCTCGCGCTCCTCCTGCACGACACCGGCAAAGGCGTCGGCGCGCGTCCGCATTCGGAAGCGAGTGCGCTTTTTGCACAGGCGGTTGCAGCGCGACTGCAGCTCACATCCGAGCAACGGCGCTCGTTAGTCTTGCTCGTCGACCATCACGTCACGCTTTCGAGCATGGCGCAACAGCGCAACGTCGATGATCCCGCGACGGTGATTGAGTTCGCCCAAATTGTGAAATCGCAGTCAAACCTCGACGCGCTCATGCTCATCACTCTGGCGGATGGCCAGGGCACAACCGACATGTGGTCGGACTGGAAAGAATCGTTAGTCTGGAATCTGTATCGCGCGACTTCACGTTACTTGCAGGATCAGGAAGGGTTCATCGCGCAGGGAAAATTGGAACGCGCCCGCCTCCACGCCGCCGTTGCCGCGCGGGTCGCTCCAGATTTTGCGGAAGAGATCGAAGCCCATTTCGATCATATGCCGGACAATTATTTCCGCGCTTTCGGCGTGGAGGAAATCGTGGCGCACCTCGAACTCTTTCGCACTTTCTGGCATCAGATCTATCGGGAAGATCAGCCGGGCATTGCGCCTGCCTTGCGCTGGGAGGCGATGGAGGAAAAAGGTCATAGCGCAGTTTCGATCGCCACTTGGGATCGGCAGCATCTTCTCGCCAGTATCGCCGGCGCGTTTGCCGTCGCGTCGCTCAATATTCTGAGCGCGGATATTTTCATCCGCGGTGACAACCTGGTGCTGGATGTTTTTCGCGTGAACAACGAGAAGCTGCGACCCGTGACCGATCAACGACAAATCGCGACGGTTGAATCGACCTTGCGCAATGCGCTGCAATCGGAGCTTTTCGATTTTGCGCCGCTTCTTGCCAAGGTGCGCAGCAAGATGAAACCGCGCGCCTCGGAGATCGACTTCCCGACGCGCATCAGCATCGAAAACAAAAGTCATCCGATGAATACTCTCATTCAGGTGGAAACGCCGGACCGGCTTGGTTTACTTTACGACCTCGTCGCGTGTCTTGGCCGCAACAGTGTTTACATCACGCTCTCGCGCATCAGCACTGATAAAGGCGCGGCGATCGACACGTTCTACGTCACCGACGCGATCACGCGCGGAAAGATCACTGATGCGGAAAGGATAAGCGAACTGCAGCGGCAACTGCAGGCGGCCACTCTGGGTGCCTAACGAATATAGGAACGCTCAGCCTGCAATTGCCGAATCGACCGACTCGCTTACCTTCCACGACTTCGATCCTATGAACGTACTTATTCTTGCCGCCGGATATGCGACCCGGCTTTACCCAGTAACGGAAAACAAAGCCAAGCCGCTGCTCGAGGTGGCCGGAAAACCGATGATCGAGTGGGTGCTGGATAACCTCGCGCCCGTGCCCGATCTCCGGACGGTTTATGTGGTGACGAACGACAAGTTCGCGAGGGATTTCCAGGCGTGGGCTGACGAGTACGCGAAATCGCAGCCGAAGCTCACCTTCAAGATCGTCAACGACGGCTCGCGAAGCGATTCGGATAAGCTGGGAGCGATTGGCGATATCCGACTCGTCCTGACACGAGAAGAATTGACTGACGAATCATTGATCGTCGTCGCGGGCGACAATCTTTTCAGCGAACCGTTAACCGATTTTGTCGCCGCGGCACAAGGATCAGCCGCGACACTTGCGACCTACGATGTGGGGGATCTGGAAGCGATGAAGAAATATTCCGCAATCCAGATCGATGCCCAGGGCGTGATCACTCACTTCGAAGAGAAGCCGGCCAAACCGGAAACGACCCTCACCGGCATCGCGCTCTATTACTTCGCGCCGGAGACACTCGAGCTTTTCACCACCTACATTGCCGCTGGCAATAATCCCGATCAGCCGGGGCGATTCATTCAATGGCTCCACACGCGTCGACCGGTGAAAACGTTCCAGATCAAAGGAACGTGGTTCGATATCGGAAGCAAGGAGTCGCTGGAGGAAGCGAACAAAGTATTCGCCGCCTTTGTTCGGGAGTAACTCGATTCGTCCGGCCGCAACGGCAACGGCCTAACGAATCCTACTTTAGCCGGCCTTCGTCGAATTCGATCAGGTCAAAGTAGGTTCGCACGTCTGTTCGGCCTGCGCCGCCGGCTTCGCGCAGAAAATGGACAAAGCGCGCCTTCTTTGCCGCGGTATCGGGATGACGGGAAATCATCGCCTCGTTCCATCGCTCAATTTCCGCTGGGGAGTGGGCGACGGCGTTTTGTTCGATCCAATCGAGCACGCCCTGATCGTCGCACTCGTTAGCCGCTCTCTCGAAAGCGTCTGGATCGACCTCCAGAAACGCGAGCAAATGCTTGTCGAAACCGACAGTCTTATAGTTATAACCGTTGAGCAATCCTCTGCGATGCAGTCGCGCTTTGTCTATCAGGCGCGGGAGATGGACGAATCCTCCCAGCCGCTCGTAAGGACTGCGCGGAAACAGCTTTTGCATTAGCCGTTAACTCGTCGCGGGCAAACCAAAAGGATGTGGCGAGGGACGCCGTACTTGCTCGTTCGTCTGCGACTCCTTTGCCTCCAGATCCGGCAGCAGTTCTGCCTGCTGATAGCTCTTCTGTCCAATGATGAGCTGACCGGAAAATGTTCCGCCTTTGTCGACATTAATCGCACGGGCCACAACGTTACCGTCGAGCGAGCCAGTGCTCGTAACGCGAACGACAGTCTCTGCTACAATCTCACCGGACATCCTGCCGCGAATCTCGATCGCGCCGACCCGAAGCTGGCGAAAAAATTGCACGTCGGCTTTTTTCCCGATGATAACGAGCGCCGCGGAAAACTTGCCCTGTAACTTCGCCGAGGTGCGGAATTCCGCCTTCTCGATGCATTGCAAACTGCCGCGCAATTTTCCCTCAATGATTGCGCGACGACAGACAACACTGCTGCTGCTCAAGTCGCCCGAAGAAGTAATATGCACGTCGCCGTGAGTGCGGATCGCGCGGCTGAAGGAGGTGGTGATCCGGTAGTCCCGCAGGTCCATGTGGACACTGCACGAGGGGCAAATGGTAGAGGTCGCAGCCGAGTTGAGTTCCTGCGTGGTGCCGCAATCGAAACATGCCACCGAGGTGACGCGCGGCCGACGAGACCATATGTGCTCGAAGCGTCGTAAAAAGTTCTGCGCGACCGCAACGCTTTCCGCGATCTCAAAGGCCGACTTCGCCGCTTCTCGCACGCCCGCAACCGGAAAATGCCTGCCGCATTGGCGGCATAGCGTGTTCTTGGCCGCGGCATACTCCAACTGCTTAAAGCCACAGTGCGGACATTCCACACTGAGCTTCGCAGGCGACTTGGCCACAATTGAAGCGCTGTACGTTAGGAGCGACCGGCAAAGCTGGGCTTGGCCGAGGCCGGCGCTTCGTCATTGCGCGACGTCTCGGGGCGGGAGCCGCTATTCGAGCTGGAAGGACTCGTCTTACCGCTGGTGACTTCGGATTTGCCGATAAAGGTAGCGCCCTCCTCGATGACAAGACGAGCCGCTTTCAAATCACCCTGTAACGTGCAGCGCGACTTAAGTTCGCAACGCTCGCCCACCGTGATGTTGCCGTGCACCTTTCCGAAGACGGTGATCGACTTGGTCTTAATTTCACCCCGGATGTCGGCGTTTTCTCCAATTGTTAAAACACCATCGGAGTGAATTTCGCCTTCGACTTTGCCGTCGATCATCAACTCCTTTTGAAATTTGATGCTTCCTTTGATCTCCACATCCTTCGAAAGGACGTCTTTGCCTGAATTATCGGCCATAGGTTTTTGCTGAACGCTGGTAGTTTCTATTTTCGGTGGTTCCTCTCGGCGAGAGGGAGCGTGAGATTCCTCAGCAAAGCTCGCGCCAGGGGAAGAACTTTCTGCCGGAGGCGCGGGCTTCTGCGGGATGAATTTCTTTAACACGCAGCATTATTAGAGCCTCGATTCGAAGTGTCAACGCCAACGTGCACGAAGAGCCGATTTTTTACGCGAAGTAATGCACTCAATTGCCTTTCGGGCCCATCGACCGCCCACTCTCGAGTCAGGCATTAGCGATCTACCTGGGCCCACCAGGATTCGAACCTGGGACCAAGGGATTATGAGTCCCCTGCTCTAACCGCTGAGCTATAGGCCCGGTCGCGCTATAAAAGCACGAACCGAAACAACCTCCAACGCAGAAACAGCGCCCGATTAACCGGATTTATTGTCCCACGCGCTCGCGAGCGAAGTTTCCTTTGTGCGCAACTTTTCATTGGCGCGACGCGCCTGGTGCTTTGCCTTCCGTTCACCAACCAGGATGGCTCCCCAGGCCCGAAGTCGTTCGAAACCGAACAAACATGCGCCCACCGCGGCAACCGACGCGATCAAACCGAGAAGACCAAGGGCTTCGCGCTCCATGCTACAAGTCCAAATAAATTGTCCCACGCAAAGTAGAGCCACAAAAAGCAAAGTCGGCCGACGCCCGACAAGATTGACAACCAAAGCGCCTAAGGGCGCGCCTAACGGCACCACCGGTGCGGCTGCGAGCCAGTTGCCATAAACCCCCGGCTGAAGACCGATCGTTAGGCTCTTGATCGCGACCCCGACCGCCGAAGTAAAACCCATGATTACGACCGCACTTGGAATCGCGATCTTGAGATCCGCCCGGCAGAGCAAAACGAGCGCGGCATAAAGCATCATTTCAATCCCGACCCCAGTCACGGAGACGACCGTCGCGCTCGCAAACAAACCGAGGAGAAGGCCTACTCGAAAATCCCAGCGCTCATCAAATTCCGTCATCCCTACGTGTGAAGAGATCTCGGAAAGGCGATAAAGGTGGAGCACGCCGAAACTCGCCCAGATGATGGCAAAGACCAGCTTAATCCAGAGCTCCGGAACGATTGGCGCGAAAAGGAAAATGCCGAAGGGCAACCCGATCACGGCGCCAAGCATCGCACCCTTCAACATCGACCAGGCAAGCGGCTGCCGTCGTGAAATGATGAAGACCGCCGCGCTGACCATGCCGATGGATTGAATCGCGAAACTGAAATCGCGGCCGAGCGTAGCCGGCATCTTAAACAGAAGGACTAATACCGGAAATCCGACCGTGCCTCCGCCCATTGGCGTCGAACCGGCAACATAACTGCCGAGTGCCATCGCGAGTGCGATTGGCCAATGCGCCACGGCAAGCGGCCATTGCCCTTTGCCAAAAACAAGCCAGGCCCAGACGCCATAAAATGCGGCCAGCCAGAGAAACCAGACCCAAAGGTATTGTTTACGTGGTGCTATGATAGACATCGAAGGAAAGCCCTTCCAAAAGAACCATTTTTGTTCTGCGAGTCGCCTCGAATCGAGCGACGAAAGCCATGCAGAAGCCGAAAGAGTAAAACAAAATCCACACCGTTGAATAGGAATCTCGATCCGGCGGCCAATATTTCGTGACGGCATACCGCTTGCTCGATTCGTGTTCCGTGGGAACTTTCGCGCCCTAACGGATCGACATCGACGCCCATCTCATGACCAATCGTTATCTTTCGCCTCGCCGGCATCGTCGCATCGTACTTAAGTTCGGCTCGGGTACTCTCACCCGCCCGCGCGGTCTTGGATTGGACTTGAAACAGTTCGCAAGACTCAGCGCGGAGGTCGCGAACCTCGTTAGGCGCGGCCATCAATGCGTCACGGTGACGAGCGGCGCGGTTGCGGCCGGCATGAGCGCCTTTTCACTGAGCGAACGGCCAACCGATCTCGCCACAGCGCAGGCGAGTGCCGCCATTGGCCAATCAAAATTGATGCGCGCCTACGAGACTGCATTCAGCCGTTACAAACTCAATGTCGCACAACTCCTCCTCACCCACGGCGACCTCGACAGCACGATGCGCCGGACGAACGCGCGCAATACGCTCGAGCGTTTGCTGGAAAAAGGAAACGTTGTGCCGATTATCAATGAAAACGATTCCGTGGCAGTGGAAGAGCTCAAATTCGGCGACAACGATCGTCTCTCCGCGGAAGTTGCGATGCTGGCTGGAGCAGACCTGCTCATCATCCTCACCCAGGTAGATGGATTGCTCGACGAACACGAAAGAGTCATCCCACTGGTGCGCGACATCGATCATGTGAAACGCCTCGCCAACGGGAGCAAAGGTCGATTCTCCGTCGGCGGAATGGCCTCCAAACTTGAGGCTGTTCGCATGGCCGTCGACGCCGGAATAACAACGGTGATCCTCAACGGCCGCCGCCTTGACCGCATCGCAGCCTTGATTGCAGGGGACAAAGAAATTGGCACCCGCTTCCTGGCCAAACGCCGGGCTCAAGTTGCCAGGTGATGGACTTGCAACGACAAATCCTCGATTTCGGCAAACGAGCGCGGGGAGCATCGCGGGCTCTGGCGCGACTCAAGGTGGAAAAGAAAAACGCCATCCTCCACTCCATGGCGGACGAAATCCTGGCGCGCAGCGCGGAAATCCTTGCCGCCAATCAAAAAGATTTGCACTGCGCTAAGGAGAGCGGGCTCACGGGTGCAATGCTCGATCGGCTTACCTTGAACCCAGCGCGGCTCGCCGCGATGGCCGACGGTATTCGCCGGGTCACAAAGCTTCCTGATCCCGTCGGACAAATTCTGCGCGAGTGGACTCAGCCTAACGGAATTCGCATCTCAAAGGTTCGCGTTCCCATAGGAGTAATCGGCATTATCTATGAGTCGCGCCCAAACGTCACCAGCGACGCGGCGGTTCTTTGCATTAAAACTGGCAACGCCGTCATCCTGCGCGGCGGCTCGGAAGCACTCGAATCGAACCTCGCAATCGCGAGGGCGCTGCAAGACGGCGGAGCGAAGGCTGGTTTGCCTGACGACAGCGTGCAGATCCTTTCGCAAACCAATCGCGAAGGCGTGCAGTTCATGGCGGAAATGGATCGCTACATCGATCTCATTATTCCCCGTGGTGGCAAGGCGCTCATCGACACCGTCGTGAAGGCTGCGCGGATGCCGGTGATCAAACATTCTGACGGTGTCTGCATTGTCTACGTCGATCGCGAAGCCGATATCAACATGGCGGTCGAGATTGTGGACAATGCCAAGACTCAACGGCCAGGAGTCTGTAATGCGATCGAAACCGTCCTCGTGCATCGCCAGATCGCTTCCGCCTTTCTCGATCGCCTGGCAACTCGCCTAACGACAAAGGGAGTCGAGCTACGGGCGGATGAAACGGCCTTCGCAAAGCTCGAATCTTTGCGCTACCAAACACTGCGCCCGGCGGCCGACGAAGACTGGTCGACAGAATTTCTCGACCTCATTCTCGCTCTGCGAGTGGTCGATTCGCCCCAGGACGCAGTCGCCCACATTGAGCAGTTTGGTTCGCACCACAGCGACTGCATCATCACGCGAAACGAGGAGACCGCAGAGCAATTCCTCGAGGAAGTCGATTCCGCGACAGTCTACTGGAACGCTTCGACCCGGTTTACCGACGGCGGCGAATTTGGTTTCGGCGCTGAGATCGGAATCAGCACCGATAAACTACATGCCCGCGGTCCGATGGGTCTCGAGGAACTGACAACATACAAGTATCTTATCCGCGGAGACGGACAGGTGCGGAGCTGAAGATTCGTTCACCGAACACGCGCCTTTGGCTGCGCTGTTAGCTCGCAGGATACTCAACTCTTACGACCGTGACAGTATCGCCGTTCGGCAGAGTGACTCGACCTCTGTTATCTGCTGCAAGCAAAGCGCGGCCCGTCGGCGAAATCCAGCTCACCGCTTCCGGGAAAAGATCGAGCTCGTCCACCCCGACGATTCGATAACCATATTCCTCGCCAAGAGAGTTCCGCAGCGTAACTCGAGCACCGAAAGCAATCTGGTCTTCAGGTTCGTTAGGCACCTCTACAATGGTAATCGATTTTAATACTCGTTCCAATTCGGCGAGCGCGAATTCGTTAGGCGCTTTTTCCCGGGACAACCGCAACAGCTTTTCCTGTAAGAGATTCGCTCCCAGGGCAGTGGCATAATTGACCGCACCCGGTGGCAAACCGGAAGGCGCTCGCGATCGGCCCGACCTCTCGGGCGGATCCACGTCTTCTTTCACAAAAGCCCTGCTCATGGATCAGCGTTTTCAGAAGCGGATAGTTCGTGACCGGCCAAGCGATCGCATCCTATTCTCCTGATACAAAGACCAGATTCAACGCACTAAACGTGCGATTGGGATTTAGTGGTTGATTACAAATTTCTTTCGCGGGCACGAAAACTTCTGCTTCTTTCATTATGCGAGTGCTGATCGCCGATGACGAAAGAGCTTTCGCGCTTGTTCTTGCTGAGATGGTGCGCTCCCTGGGTTACGAAGTGGTCGGCGTGGTGCACAGCGGATTGGATGCGATTCGATATTACAAACAGCACAAGCCAGACCTGGTCCTAATGGACTTCGCCATGGCGCGACTGAATGGGCTCACTGCCTGTCGCAACATCCTGAGCGAAGACCCGAAGGGCCGGATCCTTTTCCTCTCCGGTTTAAGCGATCGACGCGAGCTAACCCCCGAAGCGTCGGGTGCTTTGGCTGTCCTGCCCAAGCCAATCGCTCGCGCACAACTCGAAAAGGCGCTGCAGGAAGCTGCCTGCAGCTATTTCGAGTAGGAGGAATGACTCACGACCGTTGTACTGGTGACAGTCCTGGCTTTGACGCTATTGCGCGAGCTGTAAACCCGATAGCGTAGGACACGACCGTCCGGCGTTAGCTCCACCCATAGCTCCTGGGCGTCAATCCTCAGACCGCCGACAAATGAGCCAATGAATGGCACATAACCCTGCCATGGCATGGGAACGGATCGCATGAAGTCCAATGTGACGTGGTGACGTAGGTCAATCTGTCGAGTTGTGGGGCGGCCAAAAAAATGAATCAGGTCAGCCTCTGTGGTTTGACCGATGCGAATCTGGTCAACCTTTCCCTGGGAGATGGAAGGATCGAACCAAGCCCACGTCGTTAGGCAAGAAGAGATGAGAATGAGGCTGATAAGAAGTTTTGTTTTCATTTTCGGAAACGGGTATTTTGCACGAATCGACGACCGAATGCAGCAAAATCCTTACCCCATCATGGGCAGGAACTCTTCCCGTACGACCTTCCCCTCTTTCACTTTGTAAATTCCGACCTCCGAACCCTGCATACGCTGGCCGGAATTCTTCTCTGTTACGTCAATATCGAAGCGCACCACGAACGTGTCGCGAGCGGCGAATGGTCCGCTTGCCTTCGCGCTATGAATCTCGTGATTCTCTATCCACCATTTTGTTTTCTGGGCAACGGCGTCGAGACCCTTCATTTCCTCCAGCATCCCACCCATCGCACGCGGCTCTACGCTGACGATGTCTTTGTCGTAAAGCGACCTGGCCGCTTCCTCGTATTGGCCCTTGTTGCAAAGGTCGACTAACTTCTTTCCTACCTCTTCCGTGCTCATGGTCTCCTAATCGCCGCAGAGGCTTCGCGGCGCAAGGAAATTCCAGTAAACGAGACGCGCCGCGATCAACGATTTCAGTTTCGCAATACGCTTTTCGATCGCAAGGCAAACCCGGAGGTCGTGCCAAGCTGACGGTCTTTTTCATAGCCCGGCACTCAGCCGACTAGGAAAGCCATGTCCTGGGCGGCGCACGTTGTTGCGGCCGTTTCGCGACGCAAGCCTCAAGATGCCCAGTAGCCTTGGGCAAAGCGACCGGTGTAAAGCGCCAGATAAAGCAGCCACCACACACTTACCATCGAAAACCAAAGCCGCCGGCCCGTACAGGCAATAGCGAAGAGCATAAAGACCGGGAAAAGCGTGAGGGTGTAGCGCGGCACGCTCAGGACGAAGGCGGTGCTATTGATAAGCAGCCAATTAAGCGTGATCCAGACGGAATACGAGGGACGCAACCGCATCCACGACCAAAGAGTGCAGACCGAAATCAACACCACGGCAATAAACTCGTTTAACCCTTCGTTTACATTCGCCCCAAGCGCGCGCAGCCAAACGTCATGCACGCCGAACCAGGGCCAAGCGAATTTCTTATACCAATGCTCCTTCATGATTTTGGTGAAGGCCAGGTAGTCGCCGGTAACTTTGTAGTTTAGCCAGAGATAGGCGAGGAAGCCGAGCGGCACCAGCACCAGCCAAAGCCAACGCCAATCGATCCGCCGCCTTATCCAAAAGCGTAGTCCGATCTCGGTCGCGAGCGCCGGCACTAGCACAAGGCCGTTGACACGCGTAAGGCAAGCCGCCGCCCCTAACAAACCTGTGAGCTCCCAACGTTCCTTCCGCGCCGCAAGAAAACAGCCCAGAGTGAGCGCGAGAAACAGACTTTCTGTATAGGGCACATGCAGGAAAAAGCTCGTCGGAAAGATAAAGAGAAACCAAACGGCGTTGCGCGCCACCTCGTCGGACTCATCGCAACAAACCAATTGTCGCAGCAGTAAGCCGGTCGCGACCGAAGCGACTCCAGACACGACAAACGCCGCTGTGACGTAATCGGACACAGCCCAGGCGACTCCGCGAACCAGCCATGGATAGAGAGGAAAAAAAACAAGCGAGAAAAGCTGGTCGCCACTTGCCTGATAACCGTCTTTCGCGAGAGCAAGGTAATGCGTTGCATCCCAGCGATTCCACATCGCGTCCCAGCCGACGTGTTCTTCATTAAGCGCTGCGACCGCTTCCAAGCCAAAGGTGAGAACAAGGAGCTTGATCCCGAGAACAAGCAAGATCGTTTCCCAGTCCCACCCGCGCACTCGTGAGAACCAACCTTTACCGTAGCTGGCGGGTAATCCGGTCTCCGAGGCTGTGGTGGTGGCTCTTTTCTTCGGGCTGACCATGCGCCCGCAGTCTGCGTCCTCCGCTGAGAAGAATAAAGCCTCGCGCGAGGTAAATCTTCGCTCGCTCTGGAACCTGAAACTCCCGATCATTTCACCAAGGTCCAGGGACAACATAATTATCGCATGACCAGGCGAACGTTCACCGCTTTCAACGTCTCTCGCCTCCTCTTCTGGCTCACGTTGCTTTTTCTCCTGGTGGTAAGCTGGTGGCTCATGATTCGCATGCCCGGCAAAAGCTTTCACGGCTCAGCCCCGCCGCTCACGTCCGACCAACTTAAACTCCGTGCCGAGTTGATGGCCCACGTGCAAATGCTTGGGGGCACAATCGGGGAACGCAATCTTTCGCGATATCCTCAGCTCCTGGCTGCGGCACAATATATCGAGAGTCAGTTATCCACTCAGAAGCTCGACCGCGACATCTACGAAGTGCTTGGCAAGCCCTGCTACAATATTCAGGCCGAATTCCGTGGAAGATCGCCTGAGATCGTGCTCGTCGGCGCGCATTACGATTCGGTCTTCGGCTCGCCGGGTGCGAATGACAACGGCAGCGGCGTCGCCGCTCTCCTCGCTCTCGCTCGTCGTTTTGCCGCTCAGACGAACGAAAAGACTTTGCGTTTCGTCGCTTTCGTAAATGAAGAGCCCGGTTATTTCCAGACAGGACAGATGGGCAGCTACATCTACGCTGCGCGCTGCCGTCAGCGCGGCGATCAAATTCGCGCGATGATCAGCCTTGAGACGATTGGCTACTTCTCCGATCGACCTGGTTCTCAGAAATATCCGGCTGTCGGCCTTGGGTTGATCTATCCGCGCACCGGCAATTTCATTGGCTTCGTCGGCAACCTGCCTTCACGCGATCTGGTCCGGGAAGCGATCGGGGAGTTCCGCCGCCATGCCACCATTCCGTCGGAAGGTGCAGCGTTGCCTCAGTTCGTTCCCGGCGTCGGATGGTCCGATCAATGGTCTTTTTGGCAGCATTCCTATCTGGGAATCATGATTACCGACACAGCGCCCTTTCGTTATCCACATTATCATTCTGCCGGCGATACACCGGACAAACTTGACTATGATTCGATGACGCGGGTGGTGCTTGGAGTGCAGCGCGTTGTCCAGCACCTGGTCAATCCTTCCCGTTAGCCCAGGCAGGACGATATTAAGCCTAACGAGTAAAGGAATCGCCGGGCGGATCGCTTTCCACTTTGCCGCGCAACTTATTGCTTGCCCGGCTCCATACCTCTCGTGCTCGTTCGCGCGGAACGCTGGCATCGATTTGGATTTGCCTGATGGCGCGATCCATTGCCGTCTTAACGCTTGCAGCGGTGCCGCCCTTTTCGCATTCGCGCGCCAGCACGCCTTCCAGGCGGGCGATGACTGCATCAATGGTGTAATCGTGATTTATTTGCGCCCCGGGCGTTTCAACCGCGCTGTAAACATTGATCACTTGTTCGCTGTGTTTTCCCCAGCGCAGCACTTGATAAAATAGCGACCCCTGCCGTTCTCCACGGAAGAGCAAATCGATCGCCGCCGCTGCGAGCGAAATCGGCATGAGGGCGAAATCGCGCACATTATCCAGGAACATCTTGAGCTGGAAGACGACCACGTCGCGCAGGAACGGCCAGTGATCGTCTTTGTTCCTTTCAGGTTTCACCATCATTGGTCCCGCTGAGCTCATGCGTCCAATCTAGCTGGCCCTTTGGCGACAGAAAAGGCTCGCCTTCCCTTCCTGCCTCCAACCCGATTTCATCTGTAGGCAAGCATGCTCGCGCGACTTTCGCACTTTCTAATTCGCTTCAGGCCTGCTAACCGATCGAGCGTGAAGCGCCTTCTCTGGCTCGATGTGGCAAAAGGCCTCGCCATTATCGTGGTCGTCTACTTCCATTTCTTTCGGACTTATTTCGAACACGGCACCCTCCCCCCGCCGGATTGGCATAGCTTCCTGGCCGGCCTAACGACCTCAGTGCGCTACCTCTGGCTGAAAGTCTCCGGGCTGGGATTTCACGCTGTCGGAGTTTTCATCATTCTCAGCGGCTGGGCACTCATGCAGTCGACCGCCTGCCGTGCCGCGCAAGGCAGTGTCGATTGGCGCGCCTGGTATCGCAGCCGGTTGCTACGCCTCTATCCCATGTACTGGGTGGCGCACGTTGTTTACCTTATTTCGCCTTGCACCGCGCACTTCGAAAAAATCGATGGTCGTTTCCTTCTTAGTCTACTCGGCCTGCGGTTTATCGATATCAGCAACACGTTCTACTATCTTAATTCCGCGTGGTGGTACTTTACCTTATTGATCCAGCTGTATCTTCTATTTCCGTTTCTCTTCATCACGGCGAGGAAGCTTGGGCCGGTAACCTATCTGGTCTGCACCTGCGGGCTCGGCCTCTTTGCGCGTTATCTTCTCCTTGTGGTCCACCCCGTAAATGGAATGTGGGTCCAGGGAGGGCTGGCCATCTGTCGCCTCCCGGAGTTTGCCGCTGGCATGGCTCTCGCGATCTGGGATCAACGTTACCCTAAGAGACTGGAGCGCTTCCTCCTCAACGGCCCGGCCCTTCTTACAGGTTTACTCCTCTATCCTGGCGCGCTACTGCTATATGCAAACCTCACGACCTATGTCTTTGTAGACTTTGCCACCGGCACTTGCTGTTTTCTTGTCCTGGTCGGAATCGCAGGAATCATTTCACGCGCTCACTCACTAGCCAGGGCGATCGCGCTTGCCGGTATCTACTCCTACGGGCTATATCTCGTGCATCAACCCTATGTCATCTGGCTAGGACTTCGCATTCGCGAACAACCTATCTGGTGCTTTGTTTTCATTGCACTGGTCACCGTCGTTGTACTCGCTATTTGGGGCATGCTGCTCGAAAAAGCGACCAATAACCTTATGAATTACTTGCTCAGAGAAAAGCCGAAGCCGGCACTCTCATCCTGATGACTCGGTCGGGTAGGCAGTCGCCGTCCCTCTTCCGTCGGAGAAGCATCCCGCCTGACGAGAGCGAGCTCGTTAGGCTAAGACCGGACGTTTCTCTTCGTTCGCGATTTCTTCTATCAGGCGATAGAAGCGGCTGACATCAATCGGCTTGGTGATGTAATCGCGCGCCCCGGCGCTGAGCAGGCATCGCAACTGACCCGCAGTGGCGTCAGCCGTCAAAACCACGACGGGTATGTCGCGGGTTACGCTCTCCGATTGCAATTCGGCGAGCACGTCGGAACCGGGCATATCGGGCAGTTGGAGATCGAGAAGGATGAGATCCGGAGAATGCTGGCGGGCAAGGTCGAGGCCGATCCGGCCTTGCATTGCGGTCATCAGGTGAATGCCGGGATCTTCACTAAGCATTTGTTCGATGAGGCTCAGGTTGGAAAGATTGTCTTCGATGTAAAGAATCGTGCACTCAGTCCCGATCGGCAGTTCAGGGCGAAGAACCGTTTTTCGCTCGATCGTTTTGAGCGGCGATTCGGTACGCTCGAGCTCGAGCCAAAATGTGGTTCCACGCCCGGGGTTACTCTGGACGCCGATCTCGCCATGCATGGCTTCGATCAATCGCCGCGAGAGCGCCAGCCCTAGGCCGGTGCCTTCGATCCCCAACTGCTCAGCACCAAGACGATCGAAAGGTGTAAAGAGCCGAGACAGCTTTTCGGCGGCAATCCCGACCCCGGTATCGTGGATGTTGAGACGAACCTTTTGCCCGGACACTTTGCAAGTGATCACGACCGTGCCGCCCTCCGGCGTGTATTTTACGCCGTTGTTGAGAATGTTGAGCAGCACTTGTTTTAGTCGCTGATGATCCGCAAAAACGAAGTGATCGGTCTCGGGCTCCGTCGGAGCAAAGAGATTCACCGCGTGCTCCGTGGCGAGGGGTCGGATTAGTTCAACTGCTTCTTTGAGCGCGATCTTCACACTCACCGGTTCAAGCGACAAATGCATGCGATCCGATTCGATGCGGCTGATATCGAGTACTTCGTCGATCAGTTTGAGCAGATGCCGGCCGGCGGTGAGGATGTGATGCAAATGCGCGGCCTGCGTCGTACGCGGATTCTGGCGCTCGAGCAACTGACCAAAACCAAGAATGGCATTGAGTGGCGTGCGCAGTTCGTGACTCATCCGCGAAAGGAACTCGCTTTTGGCGCGGTTGGCGCGATCGGCTGCTTCTTTCGCTTCGCGCAGTGCGCGCTCGACACGCTTCTGCTCGGTCACGTCGTGGGCCACGCAGAATAAGATTTCGTCCGACGCCGACCAACTCGTCGACCACAAAACATCGACCTCCGTTCCGTCTTTGCGCAGGCAGCGATTGACGAAATCAAAAACTCTCCGCCCCGTCCGCGCTCCTTCCTCCATCTGTCGGGAACGTGCCCGATCTTCCGGGTGAACCAGCGCGAGATAAACTCGACCGATTAACTCCTCCGCTTCATAGCCCCACAATCTTTGGCAGGCTGCATTTACGGAAAGGAAACGACCCTGCGCATCGAAGCTGCAAATCACGTCCTGTGAATTGTCCATGATGAGCTGATTCGCCTGATGCGCGGAGGCGAGCTGGCGATTACTCTTTTCGAGCGCGGCTTCGGCGCGTTTGCGCTGCGTGATATCGCGCGCCACTTGAAACATCGTCCCGTCGTGTTCCGACCAGTACGCCGACCAAAGTACATCTACGACAGTGCCGTCTTTTCGAAGATAGCGGTTCTCGAAATTCGTCACCGGATGACCGGCCATAATCTCAAGGTTGGCGAGCCGGCTGCGCTCGCGATCGTCTGGGTGCACGAGATCGGCGCAAGTCTTTCCGATTAGCTCCTCCGGTTTGTAACCCCAGAGCGCTTCGCAGGCCGCGCTCACCGTAACGAAACGACCCCTGTAGTCGTTCGCGCAAATGACGTCACGCGAGTTATCCATGATCAACTGATTAGAGTGTTGACTGGTTTCAAGGGCCGCGGTGCGGTTGGCCGTGGCGCGCATTTCCTGGGTGCTGCGCAGGCAGGAAATCCCGAGACAAATGTCTCCGAAAATCACCCAGACGACGTGTTCCAGCGAGCGCCACGGGCTGACGCTAAGTGTCCCAAAAAGCGTCAGCGGCCAGTAAACACCGCGCAAAAAATGATCGAGCGCGACAACCAGCGTGGCGGGCACCAGCAGCCGCCAGTCCCGATAAAACGAGAGGATCATGAGCGAGCAAAAGACGTGAAAATGCGTTTCCAGCCGGCCGCCAACCAGGCTGATGAGAAGCCCCGAGTGCAACATCTGGGCCGCCGCGATTGTGTAGCGCGTCGCCGCCGCGCCCGGCCGGAATCGCGTTAGAGCGACTGGCAGCAGCGTGATCGCTCCGCCGAGAATGACCGTTCTCCAGACATGCAGGTCCACTTGGCCGGGATGTCCTTGCCCGTTCTCCGGGACGACGAGCGACGCCACAATGATCAGGACCACCCATTCCAAGAGCAACAGGCGGCTAAAAAGTCGGTCCGTTTCCCGATAGACCGCCTCTCGCTGCTCCCGGAACAATTCTTCGGCTCGATTTATCGTTAGGCTGGATTGGTTTTTCATCCCGGCGGCGTGCGGGAATACGCCGGCTCTTGCTGAGCAGACCCTGTTCCAGCGCTGTTGGAAAATCGCAGCCGATCGGCCGCCTGTGGGGAGGAAGCTGACAAGGCGATGGAGCGCGCGATTCCCAACTTCGTGGCCCCCCGCGGCGTCTGCCGGTGGTTCGTCTCCGCTTGTCGTTAGGCAGCGACGCCCTCTTTTACCGAATTGAGCGTTTCTCCCATCACTTTGGAAAACTCTGCGACGTCGATCGGCTTGGTAAGGTAAGCACGGGCCCCGGCGCTCAAGAGGCGATCGATCTGCCTCGCGGTCGCATCGGCGCTAATGACAATCACGGGGATTGAGCGGGTCTCGTGGCAAGCTTGCAATTGCGCCAATATCTCCCAGCCGGGTAGATCAGGCAGATGTAGATCAAGCAGGATAAGATCGGGCCGCTGCTGCCGAGCAAGTTCAAGTCCGATGCTGCCTTGCACGGTGGTCAGCAATTCGATCGCTGGTCGCTTTGCCAATATCCGCCTGATCAGCGTCAGGCTCGAAGGGTTGTCTTCGATACAAAGAATCGTCCGCTTCTCCGGACCGACCGATTCGGATAGCCTGCCCATGATTGCTGGCTCGTGAACCGTCAGGGACTCGATGGGCAGTGGCGCGCGTGGGAGTTCAATCGAAAAACTACTGCCGCGCCCTGGCGTACTCTCAACTGCGATGCATCCCTTCATCGCTTCCATCAAACGCCGGCAGAGCGCGAGCCCGAGCCCCGTGCCCTGCACATTGGAATATTCCGCCCCTAACCGATCGAACGGGGTAAAGAGCCGTGAAAACTTTTCCGTGGGAATGCCTACACCGGTGTCACTAACGATAAGGCGAATTTTTTCCCAATTGCGCTCGTCGACGGAGACGCGGACCATGCCGCCAACCCGCGTGTATTTCATTCCGTTAGTCAGCAAATTTAACAGGACTTGTCTGAGGCGTTGCCGGTCGGCCAGGACATGAAGCCGGTCATCGATGCGCAACGGCAGGCAAATCTCAATCGCCCGCTCCACGGCGAGTGGACGCATGAGATCGACGGCTTGCCGGATGGCCTCCGCGACGCTGACCGGCTCGACCGAAAGCTGGAGGCGGCCGGCTTCAATCCCGCTGATGTCGAGCACTTCATTAATGAGTTCGAGCAGGTGACGCCCGGCACCGAGAATATGAGAGATGGCGTCGCTCTGTGATTCGGTCGGAGACTCCCCTTCGAGGAGTTGACCGAAGCCAAGAATGGCATTGAGCGGCGTGCGCAATTCGTGGCTCATCCGGGAAAGAAATTCGCTCTTCGCGCAGTTCGCCCGGTCGGCTTCCTCCTTTGCCTCGCGCAAGGCTGCTTCCGCGCGTTTCCGTTCCGAGATGTCCTCGACCATGATCAGGAAATGACGTGGCTCGCCCACGCCATCGCGAATGATGCAGCCGCTCCGTGTCGACCAGACGACTTCTCCCCCCTTGCGACGGTAGCGCTTCTCCACCCGGTTGCTCCCGTTGCTGCTCAACATCTCCTGCGCCCATTGCCGATGGGGCGCGACATCTTCGGGGTCGGTGATATCCAAAGGCGTGCGAGTGATCAGTTCTTCCTGGGAATAGTCCACCATCTGGCAAAACGCGGCGTTCGCCTGGCGAAACCGTTCATCCAGTCCAACCACCGCCATGCCGATTGGAGCTTCCTCAAAAATCTGCCGAAAATTTTGCTCGCTCGCTTCCAAGGCAGCGGTGCGGTTGGCGATGGAGCACATTTCAGTGATGCTGCGCAAGCAGGAGATTACGAGGAAGACATCTTCGAAGATGACCCAGGCGGAATGTTCGATGGAACGCCAGGGACTGGCGGAGAGGACGCCGTAGACCGAGTAAGGCCAGTAAATTCCGCGCAGGAAATGGTCGAGTCCGACGACGATCGTGGCCGGGATCAGGACCCGCCAATCGCGATAAAACGACAGAATGACGAGCGAGCCGAAAATGTGAAAATGGGTTTCAATTCGTCCACCGCTTACGCTGATGAGCAAGGAGGACATCAGCATCTGGGCGACGGCAATCACATATCGCGTCCCGACCGCGCCCGGCCAGACCCGAGTCAGCCATACTGGAAAAAGAGTGATCAGGCCGCCCAGAAAAATCATCGCCCAAACGTGAATATGAATCTGGCTCGACTGGCCGCTCCAGGTCAGCGGCGAAACGACTAGCGCGGCGACGATACCGACCACCCACTGAAAAAGCATCAGCCGCGCGAAAAGCACGTCGGTCTTGCAATAGATTTCGTGCTGATGCCGCCGGAATAGTTCATCCGCCCGGCCGGCGGAGGCCCGCTCCAGCTCCTTCTGTGCGGTCATTGCGGACATAACGTTTGATCTGCTTTCTCCTGCCGGCCACTCAGAGAACAGCCGAATACGAACGTTCTGGAAACCTTGGCGTACTGACCATTGATCAGAGATACGAGCGCGCTCTCACCCGCATTGTCGCCGGCATGCCCCCGTGAGGAGGTAATCCCGCCGCTAAAGATCAGCCGGCCCCGGGCATTGAAGAGCAGAGTCTGCCCCGAAGTCTCCGCACCAAAGAGACGCGCTTCAGTGCCTCCCCGGTCGGACACGACAGTCACTCCCGGGATGGCAGCCGCGCGCCGTCGAAGCTCCGTCTCCTGCCATGCCGGCGATTCGTTAGGCGTCCAAAAGAGCACGTAGACGCTCACCTCGCGCTGCGCGCGGGCCAGGGCCCGCGCCAGCTCATCTACGCTCGCGCGCGTGCAAGAGCACAGTGGATGCGCAAGCATCACCAGGGTAGGTCGATCGAGGGCGTGCGCGATTCTCGATTTCGCCGGCCATGTTTGCGGCACTCGGCCGACGCCTCCCGGTGTGCTTTCGTAGTTGAGCAGGATGCACAGTCCAAACGCAATTGCGCCGCTCCAGGCGAAGGCCAGGGCTGCGGTTGCTAAAATCTTTCTTGTTCGCGCGTCCACGAGAGATCGGAGTGACAGGCCACCAGATTTTAAGCACTCTCCGTTCCATGCGGTCGTCTAGTTGGGACAAAATCACGCCCTAACCCAGCAACGTTGCAGCGTGCTTTAACGCCGATTCGCTCTTTCCGCCGAGCATGCGCGCGATTTCTTCCTGGCGCGCCTTGCCTTTTACTTCGCGCAGTTGCGAGAAAGTACGGCCACCGGTGACAGCCTTGGTCACGACAAAATGCGTCCTCGCCCGCGCCGCAACCTGCGGCAGATGCGTGATGCAAAGCACCTGATGTTTTTCCGCCAGGACACGCATCTTTTCGCCAACAGCGTTGGCAATTTCGCCGCCGACGTTGGCGTCAATCTCATCGAAAACCAGAAGCGGAATCTCATCCTGCAACGCAAGAGCCGACTTGATCGCGAGCATGAGACGCGAGACTTCGCCACTCGACGCCACTGTCCGCAGCGGCTTGAGCGGTTCGCCCGGATTCGGCGAGAAGAGCAGCTCGACCGATTCCGTCCCGCGGAGTCGCGGCTCACCTTCAGGTGTGAGTTGCACTTCGAACTCCGACTGACGAAACCCGAGGTCGGCCAATTGCTGCCGAATGTTTCGGCTCAGTTTCGGCGCGGCCCCTTGTCGCGCCTTCCGCAGTGTCGCCGCGCTGCGATTCACTGTTTTTCTTGTCTCCGCGATTTCCCTCCCTAGACGTTCCAACTCCGCCTCGCGACCTTCGATCTTGCGCATTCGTTCTGCTGCGCGCTCGCCGAAGGCCATGACCTCGGAAATTGTCGCGCCATATTTGCGCTTCAAAGTCTCGAGCGTTGTGACCCGTTCCTCGAGCCGCGCCAGTTGCTCCGGATCGAGGTCGAGCCTTTCCGCGTAGCGATCGAGCGTGCGCGCCACTTCGTTCAGTTCGACCACAGCAGTGGCATGCGCAGCAGCCGTGGTCGTTAGGCTGGAATCGATTTTTTCGAGTTCGCGTAACAGTCGCTGCGTCTCAGCAAGCTGGTTGAGAACGGCGTTGTCGATCTCGGAAAGTTGTCGCGAAACCGCCGTTGCCAGCTCGATCAGCCGGCGGCTGTTGCTCGCCATTTTATAGCGCGCGACGATTTGCTCCTCCTCGTTAGGCGCAAGATTTGCCACCGCGATTTCGCTCACCTGATGACGCAAAAGATCCAGCTCCTGTTCACGCGCTGACTCCGCCGTGCTCAATGCCTTTTCCTCGCCGATCAATTCCTGCCAACGGCGATAACTTTTCTGATAAGCCTGCAAGACCGGCTCGGCGTGCGCGAAGCGATCGAGCAAATCCAGTTGTCGCTCGGGCGAGAGGATCGACTGGTGATCGTGCGGCCCGTGCAAATCCACCAGGCCGTCGCCGATCGTCTTCAAAAGCGCCAGGGTGGTGGGTGAACCGTTCACGAACTGCCGATTGCTTCCGCCTAACGAAAAGCTCCGTTTTACCAGGAGCTCGTCGTCGACCGGCTCGATGCCCGACTCGTCCAGCCGCGCGTTGAGAGCGGTAAAATCATCGCCCGAAAAAATTGCCTCTACGGCGCAGGCCTCGGCTCCGGTGCGGATGAGCGATTTATCGGCCCGCTCGCCTAACAATAACTGGAGCGCGCCGATGATGATCGATTTGCCCGCTCCCGTTTCGCCGGTAATCGCGGTGAATCCCGGCGCCAGCTCCCACTCCAGATCCTCGACCAGAGCAAGGTTTTTGATTCGAAGCAAGCTGAGCAACACCGGAGTTGAGAGTTGTGGACTGAGAGTTGAGAGGTGGAGTCTCTGAACGGCTCCGAATCTCAACTGCCAAACGGGAAGTCTCAACTCCCCGAGGGCCTCGAACTGCGGCTCACGTTTCTCGGCACCGGCACGTCGGTCGGCGTGCCAATGCTCTGCTGCGACTGCGCAGTTTGTCGTTCCAGCGATCCCCGCGACAATCGGAGCCGTGCGTCGATTTATCTCGAAACGCCGGAGGGCGCTTATGTCGTCGATACCGGCACCGATCTTCGCACGCAATGCCTGCGCGAAAATATCTGGCGGGTTGACGCCGCGATCATGACGCATGCGCACACCGATCACGTTATGGGATTCGACGACCTGCGGCGTTTTGCGGCGACGCGGGGCGGACGCATGCCGGTTTACGCTTCGGCCGAAACGATGGCGAGCCTGGAGCGGGTCTACGACTTCGCCTTCAAAACAGACAACCCCTGGCCCGGGTATTTAAGACCGGAACCGCATATCATTTGCGGACCTTTCTCGTTAGGCAAAACACTCCTCACTCCGCTGCCCGTGCCGCACGGATCATCCGAAACCTACGGGTATCTCTTTTCACGCCACGGCGCGAAGCTGGCGGCCTATCTGAGCGATTGCAGTGCAGTGCCCGACGAGATTGCACGCAAGATCGAAGGTGTGCAGTTACTCGTCATCGACGCCCTGCGCGCAAAGCCGCATCCCACGCATCTCAGCATTGGCCAGGCGTTGGAAGTGGCACAACGGGTCCATCCGACGCGCACACTCTTCACTCATATTTGTCACGAGCTGCCGCAAAGCGCCGAAACGACCCTGCCGTCCGGCGTTGGCATCGCCTACGACGGACTGAAAATTGACTTCCCGGCATGAATCAATTGCTCTGCGTGCTGGTCACGGTGTCGTTAGGCACGAGCACGCTTCTCGCTGCGAATTCCACGGACCTCGCTCAGGCGACCGTGATTGTTTACAATCGGAAAGCATCCGACTCGCTGACACTGGCCCGCTTTTATGCGAAAGCGCGCGGCATTCCGGAGGATCACCTCATCGGGCTGGAATGTTCGACCGAGGAGGAGATCAACCGCCAGGATTACGATGCGAAGATTGCCGAACCACTACGCAGGGTTTTCACCCAGCATCAGTGGTGGACGTTGGGCAAGGAGCTCGACGGTCATCCGACTGTGCGTACTATGCGCATTCATTTCGTCGCGCTCATGCGCGGCGTGCCGCTTAAAATTCGCGCGATCGAGACCTATCCCGGCGATCATCCGGAGGACAACCCGACGGGAAAAGAAAACAGGGGTTCCGTCGATTCTGAGCTGGCAGCGCTGGGTCTTTTTTCACGCCAGATTTCCGGACCGATAGTGAACCCATACTTTCAAAGCTTTCGGGCGATACAGGAGCTGGATGGTCTGCCGCTGTTGCTGGTTTGCCGACTGGACGGGCCAAGCGAGGCCGTCGTTAGGCGAATGATCAGCGACGCGGTCGCGACCGAGAATTCCGGGCTTTGGGGTCGCGCCTACGTCGATGGCGCCGATCATTCTTCCGGTGCCTTGGCCGACGGTGACAAGTGGTTGCAAAGCGTGGTGAAGGATCTGCGCAGCGTCGGCATTCCGACGGTTTATGATCAGGAAGGCGCGCTCTTCCCCTCGGGTTTCCCGATGAACGACTGCGTCCTTTATTACGGTTGGTACGCCGATGGAGTGACCGGACCTTTTGTCGATCCCGATTTCCATTTCGCGCCCGGCGCGGTGGCAGTGCATATCTACTCCTTCAGCGCGAGCACACTCCGTTCGCCGGAAGCTGGCTGGGTAGGACCCCTTCTAAGTAAAGGCGCCGCGGCGTCGTTAGGCAACGTTTACGAACCATATCTGCAATTGACACATCACCTCGATATTTTTAACAACCGATTGCTCCATGGTTTCACTTTTGCGGAGAGCGCCTATATGTCGTTGTGCACGCTTTCGTGGATGAATGTCGCGGTTGGTGATCCGCTCTATCGGCCCTACAAGGATTGGCTCCAGCTCGAAACCGGACGCGACGAAAACAAGAAGAGCGATTGGCAAATGTATCATGAGTTTGCGCTCCAAAACGCAAAGGCGGAAAGGCTCGAGTACCTCAAGAATGGACGCCTCGCCGCATCGCGCGCCAGCAATGGACCGATGGCTGAGGATCTGGCCTTGCAGGAAAAGGAAAGAGGCGATTTTGCCGCTGCGATTGGTTATCTGCGAGAAGCGCGCACGCTCTACTCGAAACCGGACGACATTTTGCGCACGGTCCTGGAACAGGTAGATGCGTTGACCAGATCGGGCGACAAAAAGGCGGCGGCCGCGCTGGCAAACGAAACCATTCGTGTTGTGCCTGACGCGTCGGCGAGCACCCTGTTGCGCAAGCTCGCAGAGGAACTCAATTCCGGGTCGGCTGCCGCAACAAAAGCCCCCTAACGACTATAGGACAGACGTCTTATCTGCCGATTAAAAGCGCAATCGCAGGAGTTCCAACAAGCCTAGCGCGACTCAGTTCGATGTGTTTCGAGGCGGAAAATCGTCTCGCCTTCTTTCATAAGATCGAGCTTATCGCGCGCGATGGTTTCCAAATAAGTGGGATCGCTTTTCAGAAGCGAAATTTCTCGAGTTTGCCGGGCGAGCAATGCCTTCTCTTCCACGAGCTGCGATTGCATCTGCTCGATCTCATGGCGGCTTTGGGTGAGCTTCTTGTAGGGGGGAAGAAAGAAGCTGATGATGAGCAGCCAGACAGCCATGAGCAGCAAAATGCCAAGGATGTGATTCATGCGCTGCCACACGGTGGCCTCATGTCGCGCCCGCAGATCGCTGTAACCGCCCGTGTCCACTAACGCATCTTACCTCCGTAAACCGCCTTGTCACCGAGCTCTTCAGCGATGCGCAGCAGCTGATTATATTTCGCCACCCGATCAGTGCGGCAAAGCGAGCCGGTCTTGATCTGGCCGGCGTTCGACGCGACTGCGATATCCGCAATCGTAGTGTCCTCGGTCTCGCCCGATCGATGACTAATCACCGCCGTGTAATCGTTTTGCTTCGCGAGATCGATCGTCGCAAAAGTTTCGGTCAGGGTGCCAATTTGATTCACTTTTACGAGGATGGAATTGGCGACCCCGAGATCGATGCCTTTGCGAAGAAAGGCAACGTTGGTCACGAAAAGATCGTCGCCCACCAGCTGCATGCTTTTGCCTAACCGATCGGTGAGCTTCTTCCAGCCATCCCAATCGTTTTCCGCGCAGCCGTCTTCGATCGAAATGATGGGAAACTTCCGCGCGAGCGATTCGTAGAGATCGATCAACTCTTCTGCCGAACGTTTGGAGCCGTCCGATTTTTTGAAGACATAAGCGTTCTGCTCCTTGTCGTAAAATTCGGAGGATGCGGCATCGAGCGCGATGAAGATTTGTTCGCCTAACGAATAGCCGGCTTTCTTCACCGCGGCGGCGATCGACTCCAGTGCGTCCTCGGCGGAGTTGAGCTTGGGCGCGAAACCGCCTTCGTCACCAATTGCGGTCGAGAGCCCGCGCTCCTTCAGCACACTCTTGAGAGCGTGAAAGACCTCGACACCGTAGCGCAAGGCTTCCGGAAATGTCGGTGCGCCTTTGGGCATGATCATGAATTCCTGGAAATCAATCGGTGCATCGGAATGCGCCCCGCCATTGAGAATGTTCATCATCGGAACGGGCAAAACATTTGCCTGGCTTCCTCCGAGATAACGAAAGAGCGGAATCTTTTCGGCATCGGCCGCAGCGTGTGCCACCGCGAGGGAAACGCCTAACAATGCATTTGCCCCCAACTTTTGTTTGTTAGGCGTGCCATCGAGCGTGATCAGTTCCTGGTCGATTTTCGCCTGTTCGGTCGCATCCATTCCAATAACGACCGGTGCGATCGTTTCGTTCACCGAAGCGACGGCCTTTCTCACGCCCTTGCCGCCGTAACGCTGCCTGTCGCCATCGCGCACTTCCCAGGCTTCATGCTCCCCGGTGCTGGCGCCGCTCGGCACGGCCGCGCGACCGAACCCACCACCATCGAGATGCACGTCCACTTCGACCGTCGGATTGCCGCGCGAATCGAGAATTTCGCGCGCTACGATTTTGTTGATGCTGGTCGCCGCCATTTCGCTACGGATTTAGCCACTGATCTCGCTGGGCGCAATCTCTCTTTCGTGCAGAGTGCAAAAAGGCAAATGGACCGCCGCGAAATCTGCTGAAGAACCTCGAGCGCAAACCGGTGATGCAACGCTTCCCTAACGAATAAAGCTCTTGCGTTGCTTCCGCCAAAGAGCGAGCCCGGCTGCACCGACCGCCAGCAACCCGATAGAACCCTCTTCCGCTACATCATTTCCTGCCGAAGAGCTAGTCTGACCGGGCCGGATCGGTTCGCCCGGATCTCCATAAGCAAAATCGAGGAGGAGAAAGCTCGCCCTATCCCCGTACATGCGAAGCCGTGCCCAGCCGTACTGTACACCGGCCCCGTTATTGAAACGGAAGCCGACGAAGCCGGCACTCTTCCCACCCCACGCTCCATAGCCGCGTCCCCGGTCGGCATAAAGAGTTCCGATGTCATAAAATCTGACGAAGTTGTCGCCTTGCGAGATGTAGCGGTTCTTGTGCGGGAGTTGGGCCGGATAAGCGTACTCGAACCCGACATAGTAGCCTTTAAAGGCGTTGCTCTGTAAGCCGTTAATTTCGAAAAAGGCAGTGTAGGCACGTCCTATGGAGTGGATAAACCGGATAAAGGCTCCCGGTTCGCCCAGCGAGAAGCTAGCCCCCTTGTTTTCGTCAGGTGCAAAACTTACGTCCACCCGCCCGGAATAATGAATTTCTCCGTCGACGGAGGTCGCTCCCGGAAGTGCCGTCGCTGCGCCGGCGGCAGCATAAGCCAGCCAACGCGAAGTCGAAATGTGAAGTGGTTGGGTCAATGATAAACGCGTCTTCATCTCTTCGAAAATACCGAACCACGGTGCGAAAATAAAGTATAAAGTTATGCCTCTATCCTTCTGTCGTTAGTCAGGAGCGCTCTGGATCAATCAGTCAGTCAGGCGCGGAACCGATCAGGATTTGCGTCGGTTGCGCCAAAGGGCGAGCCCGGCCGCACCCAGAGCCAGCAGACCCATCGAGCCTTCCTTTGGTTCGGCGGCTAAGATGGAAGAACTGGTCCGTCCAGCCCTGATTGGCTCTCCTAAGTCGGCCCAGGCATAATCGACAACGGTGAAACTGAAGTTTGTTGACGGGCCATCCATGTGAACGCGAGCCCAGCCATATTGGTTGCCGGAACCATTGTTAAAACGAAAGCCCACAAAGTCGGTCCCTTTGCCAAGCCAACGCCAATTCAGACTTGAACGATCCCCACGGACCATCGTCCCGGAGGTGCCAAATCCGAATCCACCGTTGGTGAAATGGCCTCGCGAGAGATAGTGATTTTGATCCCTATTCTTGATTCGCCAAACATAGGCATACGAGAAGACGGGATAGGAGCCGAGGAAGGCACCGCTCCTCACGCCGCGAGCTCCGAAAAAGTCCACTCCCCCGCTGCCGGCATTGCGCGCGAAAACAATCGAATCCCCCGGTTGGTCGAGGACGAACGAAACCTTTTTATTGTCGTTAGTGCCAAATGTCACATCAACTCGCCCGGAGTAATGGATCTCAGCTTCCGCAGGAGAAGCCATCGTCAAAGCCGTCGCGGTGCCAGCACTCGCATAAGCCAGCCACCGCGCTGTCGGAATTCTTACAACACGATTCTTTAGCAGGGTCGTCTTCATGCATCGAGCATAGGTAGGCGTTACACAAATAGTAAAGCCTAAAGTCAGTTACGCCATTATCGTTAGGCATCCAAGCTTCTTCTTCGATGAAGCGATGAATCGATCACGGCCGCCATTGTTTTTTCGTTAGGCAAATGCTCGCTGCCAAGAAACTCCACCAGCTTCGTAATTGTGGGCGCGGGGTCGCCCACCAACGTCGGGTAGCTTATCTCCAGCCATTCTATGTCCGGTGTTGTCGAGCCCCAGCGGCGTATCTCCTCGCGATGGGCGCGCAATCCACGCTCGAGCTGTTCCGACTCCAGGTTAGCTCCCTTGGTTCCAAGCCGGTTGGTCATGGCACGTTGTGAAGCAACCACCTCTGGAATGGGTCGCATCATGAAAATGATTTTGTAGTGATGCTTCGTCGGCAGTGCTCGCAGCAACATGGAGATACATTTGATTGCTTTTCCCTGCACCGCTTCGTCATCGAGTAACTCCGGCTTTTTCGCGATCTGCTTGATCGCTTCCCACTCGTAATAACCGCGCGGGTTATCGATGTCCGCCTTGCGTTCATGATCGGTCATGGCAGGAAGCCCACCGGCTTCCAGTAACTGCATCATGAGTGAAGTTCCCGAGCGCGGCAGACCTGAGACAATGACAAAAGTCTTGCCGGATTTTTCTTCTTCGGGTTTCGGATCAGGTCGCTCTTTGAGTAAGGTCGCGAGGCGTTCAGCACGCTTTGGGATTTCTGGGAGATCGAAAAGTTGCTCACGCCTGGACTCGTTGGGCCCGTCCGCGCGACGGCGGGTGCGACTGAGACGAAGGAGTTCCTCCCGATGGTATCGGGCTTTCTCCGGGTCACCGCCTTCCTGCCGATGAATCATGGCGAGATAGCGGTGCGCATTGACCATGTTTGCTTGGAAGCGCAACGCCGTTTCAAAGGCAAGTCGCGCCCGGTCATTGTCGCCCGATCGCACTAATGCCACTCCAAGATTGAAGTGGGCCAGCGGAAGACGGTGAAGCAGACTTACCGCACGCAAAGCACAATCGACTGTTTGCTGGTTATCTCCAAGTCGGCGGTAAACCGTAGAAAGTCCGAGAAAGGCGCGAGCGTTATCCTCATCCACGGTGAGGGCCTTCTGATAGGCACCTCTGGCGTTTTCGAGTTGCGAGAGACGCAGGTAAGCATCGCCTAACTGAAGATAAATACCTGGGAGTTTCGGAGCGGCCGCTTCTGCTTCGAGCAAGGCGCGAAGGGCGCCGCCAAGATCACCTCGCGCAAGTTTCACTCGCGCCCAAAGAAGCTGGCCACTGGCAGAGTCAGGCTCCTTGCCGTCGGCCATCGCGCAAAGCAGACGCTCAGTTTGAGCCAGGTAGCCGCCTTGGAAGTAACAGCTCGCGAGTTGCTGCAAAAATCGGTCTTCCCATGGCCGTCGCCTAACGATTTCCTCTAGCAGCGCGCGCGCCGCTTCCGACTGCCCCTTCCAGAGAAGAGTGCGCGCGACATTGTAGTTGCTTTCGATCTCGGCTGACTCTGCCGCCTTCTCTTTGTCGGCACCGGGATCTTCGATGTAACCCAGGGCCGCGAACTGTTGCATGAGCTCATTCGCCTGAGCAGGGTCGAGTTGTTCCTCGCCGCTGTGCATGCCGCTGTCGCCTTCAACCTGCTCCCAGCTCGGAATGGTCTTGACCTTGGGTATCTCTTCGAAAGCTTCGAGCAGCGGTCGCCCATCCATGTCCTGGCCGATGGGCAGGTCGAACAAAGTTAAAATAGTCGGCGCAACATCAATCAGGCTCGCTCCATAGATACGTTCGTCCTTCTGAATTCCCCGCCCTGCCATGACAAAGATACCGTATTGCCGATGCCATGCCGCAGGGCCGGCCGGTTCGCGCGGCGTCCCACGCGGACGTTGTGAGCCGGATTCAAAGCCATGGTCGGAGCAAAGGATAACTGTTGTCTCCGGACCTGCGAGATCGAGTAACCGCTCCAGCATCATGTCGTGAAAGCGGTAAGCGCCTTTCACAACATCCTTATACATGGCAAAATCCTCCTCCTTGATCCACTCGAGCTTTGGCGGGTGGTAAGGCATAAAAGCGTGAGAGAAATGGTCGATGCCGTCGTAATAAACCGCCGTAAAATCCCATGGCTCGCTTTCCATGAGCGCGGTGGCGACGGCGTGAACGGAAGCGTTATCACTCAGGACCTTTGCAAAAGAACTTAGTCGCTTGTCTTTGTTCTGGTCGATCTTTGCCGCGTCGGGGATGAAAGGAAGAATATGCGCTTCAGTCAGCTCATTAGGAAAGACCTTGAAACGGGCCAGCTCCGACGCGCGTTCCTTAGGATGAATGGCGCCTTTCGGAACAACCCACCCTTTCTCAGGATCGAATCTTACGCCGCCAAAAGCGTTCGTGATGACGTTGCCGTTAATCGGTTCCGCGGGATGACTCGCCCACCAACCAATGACATTACATTGCAGTCCGCTCTGACTTAGGATATTCCAAAGAGCTTTGCACTTGCGCGAAGTGCTGGTGTAAGGCCGTGCGCCACCATTCACTGGATCAGCCTCGATGAAGCCGTGGATGCCATGTTTGTCGGCAAACTTACCCGTCGCCACGGAATTCCACAGCATGGGAGACAAGATCGGCTGGAGCGTCGCCAGGTTACCCATCACTCCTCGATTGATGAAAGAGTCGAGGGTCGGCATCAAACCCTCTTCGAGTAAGGGATTAATGTGCTCCCAATCAGCGGCGTCCCAGCCGATAAGTAGAACCTTGCGCACGGTCAATCTAAGAGCTGGCTTAATGAGATGAGTGCTGTCTCCACCTTCAGTGAGCGGCCGAGACAGGAACCATTTGCCCTCGACAACGCTGCTTGCGCCAGGCGAGCAGGCCGACTGCGCCGAACGCGAGTACGCCAAGGGAGCCAGTGCCGGGCCTCACATCAGCTAAGCTGGCAGCAGAGCTTGTTTGTCCGGTATTAATGCTGTCGCCCACATCTCCCCAGGCGTAGTCCACCAGGATGAACTTACTGTTCTTCCTGATCCCGCTCATGATTACTCGCGCCCAGCCATATTGCGGTCCGTCGCCACTGTTGAATTTGAATCCGATGAAAGCTTCGCCTGAGTGTCTGAAATTGCCGCTGCCATATAAACCAACCATCAGGGCATAATGAAAGCTATCAAGCTGATAAAATGCTCCCTGCGAAACCGGTTCTCCCGATTGCAGCCGTGAGATGTCAAGGAAGCTGTGGCCTCTAATCTGGTTTGAGACGATGCCAATGAGTCCAAACTTATCGTTCACATATTGGGCACCATAGCTGTCCCGCCCGAAGAACATCCGCGCGTGGTCAAGGTCAAACTCTCTCCCCATTTTTGAGGGCAGCGGCTCATTTCGATTGAAATGGATATTCAGCACGCCCGAGTAATGAATTTCAGCCTCGGCTGGGGCGGCAGCGCCAAATACCGTCGCTGCGCCGGCCGTAGCGTATGCGACCCATCTGGAGTTAGAAATGGCGAGTGACTTGGTGAGGTGGTTTTTCTTCATGATGCCAGCGCACCGAGGCGTCGAAACATTAAGCCGTCAGTCACACGCAGCTAGGGCTGACTCTTAACACTCTTAGCGCGCTCCTTGCGCCATTCGTCCAGGCCAGTCCCACCCAGCGCGAGCAGACCTAACGAACCGCCCACAGGCACTGCATTTACCATCTCGCCAGAGGAGCTTTTCTGTCCGGTGAGAATTCGATCCCCGGGATCGCCCCAGGCATAGTCCACCAGGATAGCTCCGAAATCGAAGGGGCCCCCGTGTCGCACTAATAGGCGCATCCAGCCATACTGCTGGCCGGAGCCATTATCGAAACGAAAACCAACAAAGCCCGCTCTTGGTCCGTAGGGGTTCCAAGGGCCTTTCACAAAGTAGCTTGATATGAAAAATCCGAACGGATCCTGCGTGGTTCCGACGAAACTTCCCTGCGAGACCGGAATCCCCGGGGCTAACCGTGACACAATGTAGGTGAATCCATGGCGGGTGCGATATCCGCGAAACTGACCGGACACAGCCGCGCTAGCCACCGAGAAAAGCAGGCTGTAAGAAGAATATCGAAAGACAAGCCTCGCGGCATGATCGACATTGAATCTAAACGAATGCAAGAAGTCGGGGAAAATATTGGACCTGACTTCACCGGAGTAATGGATTTCGGCCTCGGTCGATGATGCAGCGCCTAAGGCAGTGGCCGCGCCAGCCGTGGCGTAGGAAAGCCATCGGGACTTGGAGATGGTTAGTGACTTGCGGAGGCGCCTCTTTTTCACGAGTCGAGGCTATCAAGGCGCCGAAGCATTAGTCAAGGCCAAAAACCATCTCCCTTTGTGCGCGACTCCGGCTTTCTCCTGCTCAGGTCAACCGCACATCAACCAGCCCGGTACGAGAGTACTTGCTCTACACTCCAGGAGTTATGAGAACAGCTGCCAAGAATAGCAATACCACGCCGCCAAGGCCGATTGCTAACACTCTTAGCGCGCTCTTTGCGCCATTCGTCCAAGCCAGTCCCACCCAGCGCGAGAAAACCTAACGACCCGTCCAAAGGCGCGGCATCTACCATCGCGCCCGAAAAGCTTGTTTGCCCCGCGGAGATCGGGTCTCCCGGATCGCCCCAGGCATAGTCGACCAGTCTAAATCCCCAACCGGCGCCGAGGTCAGGATAGTGAATTTTGATGTGCGCCCCAGCCATATATTGAATCCCGATGCCGTGATAAAACGGAATCCAATAAACCCCTCCGGGCCGTGGCTCGCACCCTGCGTGCCCCAGGCCCCGGCTCCATAGCTGCTTGCCATGAATCCGAGAAAACGCACTTTATCCCGCACGAAAGTGCCGTTTGAAACTGCCTTTCCAGAGCTGAGCCGGGAAACATAGAAAGTACCCCAGGGACTTGAATAACCTCGAAACCTGTTGGAGATAGATGCGCCGGCAACACGAAATCACGCTCCATAATATCCGCGGCGGCGGTAAGTCAGTCCGTAGCCATAAACAAAGACAAGCTTGGCACCGCCTTCCAGCGGGAATTTTCTGACCGTATCGTCCTTAAAGATGGAGTTAATGAGACCAGAATAGTGAATTTCGGCTTCCGAATTCGGAGTCGCAGCGATCGCGCTAGCGGCGCCAGCGTTTCGCATAGGCAACCATGGGGAGTCGGAAATGATAAGTGATTTGCGAAGACGGTTCCTTCTCATTGCACGAGGCTAGTTAGCCGATGAGATTGAAGTCTAGACTTTATCCACCCTGCAATGCTTTTGCTGAAACCATAAACGTCGCAGTCTTAGATACAAAAATCCAGCGACCGCGACAACAGCATCTATGTTATCAGTTAAGGCACTCGGTCACTCTCGGGACGCCGCATGAACGTCTCTCCATGCCATCACTCCGGTTGCACCAAGAGCCAGTAAGCCGAGCGGCCTGGAAGGGTGTGTCACGCTAACCTTCCCATCGGTCGAACTGCGTTGGCCTGTCTGAATTCTATCGCCGACATCTCCCCACGCATAGTCCTTAATCACATAGCGGTACGGATGTTTGTCGGATCTCTCCACTTTAAGACGAACCCAGCCATAGTGGGTGCCACTACCAATATCAAACTTAAAGCCGATTGCCCCCGTTCCCGTGTCTCCGAAATTCCCCTGACCTAGATAGGATAGAAGTGCACCGATGCTTGGCATCCTCGCGACCGATCCAAACTGTCCGTCCGAAACCTGGACCCCCCGATCCAGGTTAGCCAAAAACTGTGCGCCCTGACTGCTGCTGCTGGCCCGCGCCGAACCCAGTTCTGCGCCTTTCATGCTGAAGTACGCGTTCGGATACGCGCAATGCTTGCAGGCGGTGATATCGAAGAAGAGCGATGCTCCGCCGGTTAAAGGAAGAGTTATCGACTGAATCCCTTCCATCGGCACATTGATAAGTCCGGAATAATGGATCTCGGCATCCGCACAAGGAGCGGCGCAAAACGCGGTCGCCACACCCGCGGTGGCATAGGCAAGCCATCTGGAATTCGGCAGCATGAATGATTTATCCTGGCGGCTTGTTTTCATAGCACGCAGGCTACTGGGGAACCGGAGAAAAAGTCAATTCTTTTGCACTTGCGTGATCTGCGCTATGGGCAGACATCGCAACTGGTACAAGTCATAGCAGCCAGACGCTATGCGACTTATTTTTGAGACGCCGTCGTGCGAGTCTGGCGCCACGCCATCAAGCCCCTGCCGCCGAGCGCGAGTAATCCCAATGAGCCGCGATTAGCAGCCGTCGCCGTCTCATCGGAGCCATGTTTCTGGCCGGTTTGAATGCTTTCACCGGGGTCCGCCCAGGCATAGTCCAGGAGAATAAAATGATTCGCCGGCGTGCCATTGGTCTTAATTCTTGCCCAACCATTCTGCCGGCCTTTACCGCTATCGAAGGCAAAGCCGATAAATCCTTCACCAGGATTTCGGAATTTTCCGTTTGGGCGGTTCGAATAACCGATTGTCCCGCCAAAGCAATGCAGTTCGGTGCCAGAACTGGTGTATCGACAATAGGCACCAAAGCGAAGCCGCGATAGCTTTAGATGAGGGACGAGATTTGAGACATAGAACCCACCATACTCAACAAAGTTGCCAACCAATCCACCGATGCTACCGCCGGCCCGACCAGTCGGACCTAGAACTTCGACCCGCGCCGCGCCGCTCTTCGAACCGAGATTGAAATGTTGTAAGAAAAGATTAGCGCCGCTGTTCAAGGGGAAGTACGCAGAGCTTACCTGATCGGTCCCAGGAAAAGGAAAGTTAACCATTCCTGAGTAGTGAATTTCGGCCTCAGCCGCGCTTGCGCCGAGCGCACTGGCGGCACCGGCAACAGAATAGGCAAACCAACGGGACTTGCAGATCGCGATGGACTTATTCCGGCGGTTCTTGTTCATGGGAAGAGCATGGTAATATTAGGCCGGTTGTCAATCCTGAGGCCGCAACGTAGTCCGAGCATTCCGCCCTGCCTCCGGTCCCTCCCCACTCAACGCCAAAAGGCCCAGCGATGCGGCGGCAGAACAGCATCTACCATCTCGTCGGCTGGGCTGGTTTACCAGGTGAGGATCGCATCTCAGGGATCACCAAGGCGTAGTCTTTCAGCATCAAGGCATGCGAAAGAGGTCCCTTCATTCGCACCCTTACCCAGCCATATTGTCCTCCGTTGCCAACATTAAGAGAGAATCCGATAAGAGCCGAGCCTCGAGCGCGGAAGTCGCCCCTCTGACCACGCTGGGATACCATGAAGTAAGGCGCAGCCAGGAATAGGTCTGTGTCGAACGTTCCAATAGACACCGGTTGTCCCGAAATCCAGCTTTTTCAGATAGGCCGAGGTAGAAGTAACTCTCGCGGCAATAGAATCTGCGTCGCTTTCGCGAGCACCATATGTAATGAAGGAATCCTCCTCTGTCCTTCTGGAGCTGGAATCACCGTTAGTAAGCGGCAAAAGAAATGGAAACCTTGCTGTTCAATTGGAACTTCGCGCTATTGAACTCAACAAACTCAATGTTGAGCGAACCCGAGTAGTGGATCTCGGCTTCGGCTGAATGAGCGCGGTGGCCGCTCCAGCAATTGCATAAGCGAGCCACCGGGAATTGGGGAAAATCAGTGGTCGATTCTTTTCATCGACGAAAAGTGCGGAGACCGATCGAAGACTGCCAATCCTTTCTCATTCGTTTTCGTATTGTCTCCAAGGATTCCAGGCTGCTGATTTGATCGTGCCAGAGCCAACTGAGTATTTCGAGATGGCGACAGGCCTAACCGGTCCAAGTGCAACAAAATCTAACGAACCCTTACCGTTGCTATTTTCAAGAGTGCAGGTGACCTCCGGCGGCAATCCGCTCGCCCGGAAAGGGCACCGCGTAAGGGCACAATTCAAAGCGGTTCCTGCTACTTCGCCGCGTCGCAACTGACAGCCCGACTCGACGTTTTTCCGGCCCGGTTGATTTTCGCGCTGGCATTGCGAGGGCGTGCGGCTAATCTGCCCGAATGTCCGCACGTCTTGCTGCCATAGGAACGGTGCTTTCGCTGTTTTGCGTGACCTCTATGGCGAGGCAAAGTCCCAGTCCGTCGCCCGCAGCTGGGACGCCAAAATCCATTTCGGCGGCGACCGAGACGAGTTCGCTCCCGCCCGACCAGATCGCGCACGCGGTCAAGAGCGATTCGGTCACCATTCCGACCCCGGGCGAGCTTTTCGCCGCACTCGCCAAACCGGCCAAACCAGACTGGGCGGCGCGGCTGGGCGGAGAGATTCCCACCAATTTCAAAACGCGTGCCCAGATTGCACTCAACCTCGGCGGCCTGATCGCTGATGGGTTTATCGCCGTGGAGGCGCAGGACACGCAGCAGGTGAAGAATATCGGCGGCGACATTGTAAAAATGGCCAAGGCCCTTGGAGTGAGCGAGAGCATTTTGGCGCGTGGCAACAGCATCAACCAATTCGCCGAAAACCAGGAATGGGCCACGCTTCAGGAAGAGCTGGAGGCGACGCAGAACGAGGTAAAGAATTCGATGCAATCGCATCGCGATCAGGATCTGATTATTCTCGTCAGTCTGGGTGGCTGGATTCGCGGTACGCAGGTGGTTAGCAGCGTGATCGCAAAAAACTACGACGCGAAGCTCGGTCAGGTTTTGCGTCAGCCGGAGCTGCTGCGTTTCATTCGCTCGAAAATCGAGCAAATCTCGCCAGAAATGCAGAACGATCCGCTGGTGAAAGATGTCAACGCGCAGTTAGGAGAGATCGAGCAGATTGTGGCCAAGCCATTCGGCCAAGCACTCTCCGAGGCTGAGGTGATGACTTTGAGCGAGAGTGTAAACAAGCTCATGCAGGAGATTCAAAAGAAAGACTGACGATGCGCCGCCCACTTCGCCTTTTCCTGACGGCCATCGCTCTCCTCGCCACGATCGGACCGGCTATATCAGAGACTGACCAGGAGGTGGCCGGACGGGAAGTCGCTCTCGAACTCGCGGGCGCGTTTTCCAACGACGGCTTCAAAATGCGCGATGGCCATTGGGCCGGCACGCTCGCGCCTAACCAGAGCACGCTCGTGGCCGTGAATCTTTATGCGGGAAACGATTATTGGTTTTCTGCCGGCGCGACTGAGAAAGCGAAGAAGATTTCGATAAGCGTTTTCGACGAGAAAGGCGCCCTGGTTCCCACAGAAAAATATACCTCAGGCACGAAAGCCGCTGCTGGATTTACCGTGAAGAGCAGCGGCCAATATTACGTGCAGGTACGGCTGGACGCCGGAGAGCCGGCGGGGGTATGCTTGGTTTACAGCTACAAGTGAAAATTCGGTATATCGCTTTGGCGGTCGCCGTCACAGGCATGGCCGCGGGTTGCGCATCCTCGAAAAAGGCGGGTGCGACTGCGGCCGGCAAGACGCATAACGACTGGTATGCGGTCGTAGCCTCCCAGACGCCCTTCTATCACCACGGCCCGCAGCAGGCGAGCGGACCCGATTCGCAACTCCCGAAGGACTCAATCATGAAAGTGATCCGGCCTTCCTTTGGCTATGTAAAAGTGCAATTGCAGGATGGCCAAAGTGGTTATGTCGCGAACGAAGATATCGGACCCGCGACACCAGACGTGGTGACAGAGAAACTGACGCCACCGCCCGTACCCGAAGCTGTGATCGCAAGTCACAGCGGCACTCCCGAAGAACAGTTCCGTCTTGATTCAAATGATCCTCGCCTTATCGCCCCACCAGAACCCTTGCCGGAATCCAGCCCGGCTCCAGCCTTCCGTTACTAATCTCGCCGTGTCCGGATTCGCTGGGCGGCATTTCCTGTCCGCGGCCTTCGGATTCTTTGCGGTAACTCGCGCGACGGAAATCCCGGCAAATTCGCTCGCTCGCGAAACACTCACTTGCCTCTCCCCCTGCTCATTCGGCAGAGCGTTGACGATTTCTCGCTGATGTTTTCGCTCCAAGTCTTTTTCGTCGGCAGCGTCCAGGGCGTCGGTTTTCGCTGGACGGTGAAACACATTGCCACCGGCTTCGAAGTGATCGGCTGGGTGCGCAATCTGCCTGATGGCCGCGTCGAACTACAGGCCACAGGCGAAGAAAGCGAAGTGCGCGCTTTCATCGAGGCCATTGGCCAGAGTGAACTCCGCGCCCACATTCGCGAACAAACCGAGTTCACCCTGCCGGAGCCGCCGCGCGCTCGCGGTTTCGAGATTCGCCATGACTAATCCCGCAGTCACCGTCCGCGGCCTGACGAAAGTCTTTTCGCTACCGTTTCGGCGTTGCCGCCTCATTGCGGTGCGCGACCTGAACCTCGAAGTCGCGCGCGGTCAGGTTTATGGGCTTCTCGGGCCTAACGGATCGGGCAAGAGCACGACCTTGAAGATTATTCTGGGACTCGTTTCACCGACGAAAGGCAAGACGCAAATCTTCGGCCGGGACAGTCGCGAGTTGGGTAGCCGGACCGCCGTCGGTTTTCTCCCCGAGAACCCGTACTTCTATAAATATCTGACGGGCGAAGAAACGTTGCTCTTCTTTGGAAAGCTCAGCGGCCTGCATGGCCGAGGTTTACAGGCCCGGACCAACGAATTGCTCGCACTCGTTAGGCTGGAAGAGGCGCGTCATCGTCGACTCGGCGGTTACTCAAAGGGCATGCTGCAACGCATTGGGCTGGCGCAGGCGCTCCTGCCGGAACCAAAACTTGTCGTGCTCGATGAGCCGACGGCGGGCGTCGATCCCGAAGGGTCACGAGAGATTCGCGATCTCATCCTCGATTTGAAAAGCCGTGGTATCACGGTCCTGCTCTCCTCGCATCTCCTCACGCAAGTGCAGGAAATTTGCGACCACGTCAGCATTCTTTCGCACGGCGTGATCGTGAGAGAAGGCCGCGTCGAGAACTTGCTCACGATCGAAAATCAGACTGAGCTGGTTCTGGAAAATGCCACTCCGGAAATTCTTGCTGAGATTCGGGGCTTACTGGAGAGATCCGGCACTTGCCTCGTCGAGCAACGTCAGCCCAAGACTTCACTCGAGCAGCTTTTCCTGGAGGCGACAAGGGCCAAACCATCCGGCTGAACGGAAGAGCAGCTATTTTGATTCTCCCTTGCAACACCCCTCCTTCTCCCCTTTCCGCGTTGCCGCTCTCGCCGGCAATACCTTCACCGGCCTCGTTAGGCTAAAGGTCTTTTATTTTCTTCTTCTCTTCGCCCTGCTTCTCATCGGCAGCTCACTCTTCTTCGCCCGGCTTAGCTTTCAGGCGGAGTTTCAAATCCTCAAGGATGTCTCGCTAGGCGCGATGAATATTTTTAGTTCGCTTCTCGCCATCGTTGCCACTGCGCAGCTCATCCCGCGTGACTTAGAGGAGCGCACCATCTATCCCATTCTGGCCAAGCCGGTCGCACGCTCCGAATACCTCATCGGCAAACTACTCGGCATGCTTCTTCTTCTTGCTCTCGGCATTCTCGCGATGACTGCGCTTTTTCTCGGTTTGCTCTTCTTCAGAGAACAAATCCTTCTCGGCGAAACAACCCGCTCGGGTCTGCCTCCGGCGCAGATCGCCGCGGCGATCGCCAGCCTCAAGACGTCAGCCTTCAACCTTAACCTCCTCCCGGGCATCTTGCTCATTTATTTAAAGGCTGCACTCCTCGCTTCCCTCACACTTTTCGTTTCCACCTTTGCTTCTTCGAACGTCTTCACCAGCGTCACGATGGTGTTCGTTTATTTCATCGGACATCTTCAGGCAACGGCGCGCACTTATTGGTTGCAGGGACACAGCAGTGGCTGGCTGGCTCACACCTTTCTCGGTCTCGTTGCACTCGTTTTTCCCGATCTCCAACCGTTTAACCTTATCGACGACGTTGTCGCCGGCACCGCCATTCCTCTGGCGCTTTTTGCCAAGGCTGCGGCGCTCGGTTGCGTTTACACGTCGGTCTATCTGTTCTTCGCCTGGGCTGCCTTTCACGAAAGAGAATTGTGATTCGCCCCGCCCTCATTGCTCTCCTCATCCTTATCTTTGGCGTATTGCGCCTCTCGATCGAGAATGCGCTCACGGAAGAGGATCGCGTCGCTTATTCTTACCAAGTTAATCTCCGTCTCGAGCTTCGAGAACAGATCGGTCAGCTGGGATTTATTGCGGCCCTGAGCGGTTTTCGTTCGTTAGCCGCGGACTTCGCTTTCATTGAAGCGCAGACGGCCTGGGAACGGACCGAATGGTCTCGCGTCCTCCTTTCCTTTCAGGAAGCGACTACCTTGCAACCGCATTCGCTGCTTTATTGGGACATGGCGGCCTGGCACATGGCTTGGAACGCGAGCGCCGCAGCGTCGCATGATCGCACCCTGCCTACCGACTTTCTTCGCCGCCAGGCGCAGCGCCAATACATCGAACTGGGAAAAAACTTTCTCGAACGCGGCATCAGCAACAATCCGCGACGTCCACAACTCTATGAGTCGCTCGCGCGGCTTTATCGAGATAAGTTGCGGGACCACGCCACCGCTGCTGCCTGCTATAGAAAAGCGGCTTCGCTGCCCGGCTCGCCGGAATATGACGAACGCTTTGCCGCTTACGAACTCTCCTACGCGCCCGGCCGGGAATGCGAAGCCTGGCAGATCTTGCGTTCGCTCTACGACCGCGGGCCGCACGAGCGCCTGCCCACTCTCCTCAAGCGCCTGAAATTTCTCGAAAAAAAACTCAATCTCCCATTGCAAGACCGAATTCCCGACACACAAATGTAACCCTTCCAAATGCGCTTCGCCGTCCTGAGCGACATCCATTCCAATCTCGAAGCGCTCGACGCCGTTCTGGCCGACGCGCGCGCTCAGGCGTGCACACAGTTCGTTTGCCTTGGCGATGTCGTTGGCTACAACGCCAACCCATCCGAGTGTGTCCAGCGCATTCGCGAACTGGATTGCCCTGTTGTGAAGGGAAACCACGACGAGCAGGCTTCCATCGCGGCCTCAACCGAAGATTTCAACGCGCTGGCCGAGGCAGCGATCAGCTGGACACGTGGCCATCTTTCCGTCGACGACAGGGCCTGGCTCGCTGACCTTCGGTTCACCAAACAGGTGCATGATTTCACCATCGTCCACGCGACTCTCGATTCTCCCGGGAACTGGGGCTACGTTTTCAATGATGTCGACGCCATCGCCAGCTTCACCTATCAGCAAACTGCCCTATGCTTCTTTGGGCATACCCACTGGCCAACGGCCTTCGCGGACGACGGCCGCGTCCATCGTCTAATGCCTGGAGAGATCGCGCTCGCTCCCGGCTTCAAATATTTTCTTAATCCCGGGAGTATTGGTCAGCCGCGCGATGGCGACTGGCGCGCCGCATACTCCATTTACGACGTCGAGCATAATGTAGTCGAACAACGCCGCGTGAGATACGACCTCGCCACCACCCAGCGTAAGGTTCGCGAAGCTGGTTTGCCAGGTCGTCTCGCCGATCGACTTGCTGCGGGGCGCTGAGGCAGAGACGGGATTAACTGGATTTACGGAATGGGAAATCCAGAAGCGGTTGCCGAATAAAATCCAAGCCGGTAAGACCTGTAATTCCCGTCATAAATTGAAGGCCGCTGTTCGCTCGATTCTTATTATCAAGCCGAGTTCGTTAGGCGATATTATCCACACCCTGCCGGCGGCAGCCTTGATTCGCGACGCTTATCCGGAAGCCCAAATCACCTGGGTCATAAACCCAGAATGGTCACCTCTTCTCCGCGGCAATCGTTGCATCGATCACGTTCACATTTTTCCCCGTGGCGAACTCGGCGGCTTTGGCTGGTTACAACATCTTCTGCCCTGGCTGCGCGAAACCGGCCGCCTGCGACCGGACGCCGCGCTAGATTTCCAAGGTCTCCTGCGCAGCGCGCTCATCGGACGAATAAGCCGCCCACGCGAATTCTACGGGATGAGTGACGCACGCGAAGGCGCCAGCCTTCTCTATCAGCACGCCGCTCAGGTTGATCGCAATGCCCATTCCGTGGAACGTTACCTAAGGCTCGTCGAAACGTTTGGCGTCCCAATCAAAAGACCGCTTCGATTCCCCCTTCCGACGGGAGACGACATTCCGCGCTTTGATCATGAAGAACCGTTTGTTCTTCTTCATCCATTCGCACGCGGCGACCGCAAATCCTTGAGCGATCTCGCAGTCGAGAAATTTTGCCGCGATCTTGCGCCTCATCGCGTCGTGCTCGTTGGCCTGACAAAGCGCGACCTGCCTACGCCCGAGAATTGTATCAACCTCCTCAATCATACCAGCGTTCTCCAGTTGATCTGGCTGATTCGTCGCGCGCGATTCGTCATTAGCGTCGACAGCGGTCCAATGCATATCGCTGCCGCGCTCACTGACCGTCTCGTCTCCATTCATACTTGGAGCGATCCGCGAAAGGTCGGTCCCTATAATAAGAACGCGTGGGTCTGGAAAAGCGGCCTCCTCAATCGCGTGTCCCACTTGCCCACACCTGCGAGTCGCGAAAAAGGCCAGGCCTTCAGGCTTTCAGACGTGAGCAGTGTGCTTGAGATTGTTCGATCGCATCTCGATGAATAATTACCACTCACCCGACCGTCGCTCTCGCCGAAATCGTATCGAATTTGGAGGCGCGTAGAATTTGCCATGATAAGGTCTCCAACAACAGAACGCTCTTATGAATGCAAAACGATTTTTCCTTTTAACCCTGCCTGTTACCGCTCTGCTGAGCAGTTGTGCCTACAACAAGAACCTGCAACCTGCACAAGCCACCGGCAATACGGGTGAAGGCGGCTTTGAACTAGCCGATGTCAACCATGACGGAAAACTTTCCCGCGCCGAAGCCAGTGACTTTCTCGTCGAGCAAATTTTCAACGCCAGCGACCTCAATCACGACGGCAAAATAACCAAAGCAGAATGGACTGCCGGCGATCCGACAACGGCGAGTGGGTTTGAGAAACGCGACCTGAATCACGACGGTGTGGTGACAAGGGAGGAAGCTCTCAAATACGGGCGCAAACATGGCCTCGCGGCCAAGGCCTTCCGCGAAGCGGACAAGAATGGCGACGGCTATCTCAGCAAAGCGGAAGTTCAAGCCTACTACGCCAGTCGCGAAGGCCCGCCGCGCTAGCGCACCGTCGATAAGGGCTCTGTCCCAGACATCGCAGTAAGAGGGAAATCAGAAGTTCTCTGCCCGCTGTCACGGCAATGACTCATCGTTCAGGGTAAGAAACCTTTTTGCTTTCCGAGCGAGTGAGAAGATAGAATCCGAGCTGGTGTCACGCGACGCTGTAATATGCAGAAAGGAAACGGTTGACTCGCTTGTAGCGGCTTATTCTCGTTAGGCGGACTGGAACTATTCCATGGGCGTAGAAATCGGACAGGTAGAGGCGATCTTCCGTTATCCCATAAAGTCCATGGCGGGGGAACCGCTTGAGACCGCCCAACTGGGTTGGCACGGCCTCGAGGGTGACCGGCGATTGGCCTTCCGGCGAATGAATGAGGCCAGAGGGTTTCCATGGTTAATAGCCAGCAAGCTGCCCGAGCTTCTTCTATTCTCCCCGCAGCGGCGAGGCGCTACGATTGGAGATCTCCCTACTCATGTGCGCACTCCGGAAAACAACGAATTGCCCGTCTTTGGCGAAGAATTGGTTGCGGAGGTCGGACGCCGCCACGGATCTCCGGTCGAGATGATGCACTTGAGGCATGGAATCTTCGATGACGCCAGCATCTCCGTGATTGCGTCCGAGACGGTGCACGAGATCGCTCGACTAACAGGACTGAGCGCAGACGTGCGACGATTTCGCCCGAATGTAGTGGTTCGTTTGCTCCGACCAGTTCCCTTCCTGGAAGACCAGTGGGTAGGCGGCATTCTCTCCTTCGGCGACGGAGACAACGCTCCTGCCATTAGCGTCACGATGCGCGATGTTCGATGCCCGGTGGTGAACTTTGACCCAGACTCAGCGAGGCGCGCACCGAAAGTGATGAAAGCGATCGTGCAGGCAAACCGGAACAATGCGGGCGTCTACGGGACGGTGATTCGCATCGGTCAGCTGGCGATTGAACAATCCATTTTTCTCCAGCCATCGACCGCGAGACCGCAACCCGCACATTGAAATCATTGCCGCCGAACATTTGTGGCGGGACAAGGTAAAGAAACCCCTCCGGCGCTACGCGAATCTCATGCCTAGTTGCGATCAGTCATCCGCTGGCTGAGGCATTCGTCTTGCAAGAGAAACCCTGGTGCCAGCACCTTCCCAGCTACTCAAACTTGAGGCCGGCTTTCTGCACTTCCTGGTAGGGCAAGAGCCAGACTAACGATTCGTCGTGCAGATCGACGACTTGGATGCGATTGCCGAAGGGATCGCGAAAATCGCAGCGGAAGCCGGGGATGAGCTTGAGCTTGTACTTCTTTGTCAGCTTTTCGCGCACTTCCTGAAGCTGCGCCTCGTCGCGCACAATGAGACCGAAGTGTTTCGTGCGATCGGGCTGAATTTTGTCGACTTTAAAGATAGCCAGGAACTGATGCTGACCGATCTTGAAGAAAGCGTCTCCCTCACCTTCATCCATCTTTTCGAGGTGGAATACATCGTCATAGAACTCGACTGCTTTCGCGACGTCATCCACTTCAATGGCGAGATGATTGATGCCGTAGACCTGAACGCTCACTGGGATAATTAGCCTGCAAAGTACAGCGTCGCAATGAGTGCAGCTCTAATCCCCTTGGGCTTCAAAGTCGCGCCAGCGTCGGTTTCACCTCGTGTGTGAATCGATCGCCGCTTCGAACGCTCCGGGCACCAACAGGCTTTCGACCGCGTTTACCGGCGCAGAGACGCTTCGGCGCGCGCGAGGTCTGGCGAATAGGTAATCTTGAAATTCGGTTCCTTGTTAGCCACCAGCACTACTTTGCCACCAATTTTCTCTACGGCAGATATCTCGTCGGTCACTTCGAGGGCAGCTTCGGAAACAACACGGTATGCTTCTTCCAAAATCTGGCGTCGAAAAATTTGCGGTGTCTCCACCGCGAACAGATTCGCTCGATCAACTCCTCCAACAACGACGCGTGCTTCGTCAACCCGCTTGAGCGTGTCGATGATCGGAGCGCCGCTGGCCGCCCCGCCGTGAGCCCGCGCGCACTCGTAAATTCGCCGGATCAACTCCGGCCTAACGAGCGGTCGCGCGGCGTCATGTACGGCCACGAAATCGCATTTGCCCGGAAGCTGCTCAAGGCCGCGCTGGACAGAATCCTGCCGGCGCCGGCCACCGGGAATAACCGCGATAACCTTGCGAAAACCATGCGCGCGGATCAATTCGTCGTAGTCGGTGAGACGTTCCGCGCGGACAACGAGAATGATGGATTCGACCGAGGCGGTAGACTCAAAGGCCGAGATGGAATGCGCGACGACCGGTTTTCCGGCAAGCGGGGCAAAGAGCTTGTCAAAACCAACACGCTGGCTGCTGCCGCCAGCGACGACGATGGCCACGAGAGCAGTCGTTGATGAGTCGATCGGTTGAGGATTTGCGAGGATAGAGCTGGCTACAGCTTGCACCGCTTATCCTCTCAGCTTCTCAAGCAAGCTGCTTTTGCACTTCCTGACTCACCGTGCGTCCATCGGCGCGGCCGGCAATTTTCGGTCCAAGCGCTTTCATGACCAGGCCCATTTGCGCCTTTGAGGTCGCTCCGACTTCGGCCGCCGTTTCCCTAACGAGCCGCGCGAGTTCCTCCGGACTCATCGCCGCGGGCAAATACTGATTCAGAATCGCAATCTCGGCCTTTTCCTTCTCCGCCAACTCGGTGCGACCGCCTTTCTCGAAGCTGTCGATCGAGTCCTGGCGCTGCTTAACCTGTTTGCGAATGACCAGGGTTGCCTCCGCATCATCAAGCACGCCTTCCGCGCCAGACTTTTCGATTGCGGCATATTTGAAGGCCGATTTCAGCATGCGCAGAACACCAAGCCTATCAGCATCCCTGGCGCGCATGGCATCTTTTAAATCGGCGTCGATCTGCTCAGTGAGTGTCACGTTTTAATCCATCCTTTGCTCGTTAGGCAACAGCCAGCTGGGCGCAGACAGCAGCCTCTCGCGGGACCGGAGAAGCGATTTGCATCCACCCGACTTCATCAAAAAACCAAACCCGCCGGTCGAGCTTAATGAAAAGAGACCGATCAGAATCAAAACCACGCAGCGGGAGGAGAATCTGTCCTCTGAAAGCGTCGCCGTGGTAGCGACCAACGCCGGCAATCGCGCCACTGGCGCAATCGATCAGGTCTATGCGGGCGCTCCGCCCGGGCAAGACAGTTCGCAGGCGGCGCAACTCAGTAGCACTCTCGTGCCCTAGCAGGTAAAGCGATGCGCCGTCGGCGCGCAGAGGCTTAAGCGTGAACGCGACATCCAGCCGCAACTGATCGTGGTCGCGCAGGGACGACTGAATTGGACCGTCGCAGCCGTGCGCGACATCGCGTTCGCCAACCACGAAGCGCTCGGGCCGTTGCGCATAGGAAAGGAATCGACGGCGCGAAAGAGCTATTTGAGTGAAGTGACAACGGATGGCGCGGCATTTTGCCTCTTTCTCCAGCGCGCTTCCCGCAAGCTCGAAAGCTCCGCGGCCGAACGCTTCGCTCCGGCCATGGACGAGATAATGCAGCCTAACGACGCGTTGGCTTACCGGCGGATAATTCTGAAGCGCAATATCGAGCAAGACCGAAAGCGCGCTATGGTCAGGATGGGTATCAGCCGCTGCCGGTAAAAGCAGATGCGTTGGCTCCCATACTCGAATGGTTTCGGCGATGCGGAGGACGATCTCGTCTTGTCCTTCGAGCAGCATGTCGGTCAACCCCTGATCAGGAAGACTCAGAAAATCCACCTGGGCCGGCTCGATTCCCAAAACCTGCAAAGCGGCCAGAGCCTCTGTCCGGCGGCGCGCACCCCAGCGTCGGCGATCCATGTCGCCTAGCCACACTTTTCCCTCAAGCAGGCGCTGTGGCCAACAGTTGCGCTCGCCGTCGGTCGCATAAACGACGCGTACTTCGGCGCCCGCATTGACCGCGCGCTGCAAAAGCACACCGGTAGCAAGAGATTCGTCGTCTGGATGAGGCGCAAACATCATCACGCGCGAGCGCGATTGGAAAGATGGACTGATCATGCGCGGGGTATCGGTCTTAACAGAACTATTTGTTAGTGCAAGCCGCGGCCGGACCTTTTTATCCCTTGCGCACTTCGAAATTCCTCAGCCGAAAGGGGTCAAAACCCTTCTCAACCGCTCGCGCCCAGAGGACAGCCAAGGCATTTCCGTTAGTGTCAGGAACGAATCGATGCTCACCCGCGGTCAGGAATCGCCTTTTCTTTAGCGGCTCGCCATCGAGCAAACCGTCAACGGCCCCCCTGGGAGAAATGATTTCGTATTCCGCCGGGATTGTGATTTGAAAAACTATCGGTCGGCCTGCTCCATTGCCGGCAAGGAAGGATCCTGCGACGCGCAGATCGCGCGTCACGGGAAGATAACGCGTCTGCAGCCAATCCCGCAGTTCGCCGGTGAGATGGCCGTCTTCGATCGCGATGACACAGGTGTGGCTCGAGATGCAGCGCTCGGCGAAAGGCTCCGTGATCAATCGTCGATGAATTCGCACGAGGGTTAACGGTTCAAAAACATGATAGACGCAGCGGCGGCGAAAAACCGTTTCTCCCTTGAGATCGAAGACAGGGTCCGCTGGTGTCGTCAGGCGAAGTGTATCGGCTATGAGATTGTATTCCCGCCCCGCACCGTTGGCTTCCAAGGGCCGAGTCACAATCACCGTTAGCAATTCAAAGACAACCAACCACGCCTGAGGCAGGGAACGCAGGACGCGGTCCGGCAAGGCAAACACCGCTGCTGCGACAAAGACAAAACAAAGCGGAAAGAATGGCAGCATGTCCTGCCGGGTGAGAAGGGTCCAAAAGCTATAGAGCCCAGCGAAATAAAAGGCGGCGATGAGGAAAACGAAGCAACGACGGAAGCCCAGTTCTGAATCACTTACGCCGCGAACGATTCGCCAGCCGGCATACAGAAGGAGCGGAAAGCTCAATGGGAAGAGAACCATCCAAGTCTCCGGATCATTGGTCCGATCAACCCCCGGGAGAATGTTATGCTGAAAAACGCAGTAGTAGAATTGCGACCAGGCACCCGCAGCCGCAAACCAAAGCATGATTACGACTGGCACAATCAGAATCGCCGCGAGCCAGGCAAGCGTATAGCGCGTGAGCTTTGGCGGTCGCGCGGAAAGAAAGCGCGCACAAACGCCTGAAAGAAGAATTACGAACAGCAAAAGCAATGTCTTGGCGGAAATCGCAAAACAAAAGCCCAAGACCAAACCCGCGGTGAACGCTTGCCGCAGAGAGAATTCTCCCTCGATCAAGGTCAGAATCGCGAGTAACGCCAGCGGCGCCCAGAGGTTGTCTGTCCGAAATTCGAGCGAACTGAAAAAGTAAAGATGATAACAACCGGTAAGAATCGCCGCCCATAGGCCGACCCGCCGCGAAAAGAGAATTTCGCCGATGCGATAGGTCGCCCACGCGGCAAGAAAATAGAGCGGCAACATCGCCAACCGCATGACAAAAAGTGTCTCCGCTCGTTCGCCGGCCAGTCCCAGGAGAGGCGCGAAAGCAATCTGGAAAAGCGGCATGTGATTGTCGAAAATATCGCGGTATTGCACGAGGTTGTGCGTCCAACCCCAGAGCACGTGCATGTGCTGCGACTCATCCGTGTCGAATCGATAGCGGAAAATATTCAGCAGGCGCAGCGTGAGCATTGCCACTGACAAGCCGAGGGCCGCAAAAAATTCGCCCGACCCGCTCAAGCTAAAATAACGCGCCCCGCGCATCGAAATATGCCCGACGGCAACCCGAAACCTGCCCTCTAGCCTATCGCACTAAGCGTTTCAACGCACCTCTGAACCGAAGCCACATCGCTCACGCTCACGACTTCGGCGCCCTTGCGCGTGCGTTGGAGCAACCCTGCAAGCACGCCGCCAGGACCAAGCTCCAAGAAGAAATCGCATCCCATTTCAAGCATTCGCTCCATACAGTCGGTCCAGCGAACAGTCGATGTCACTTGATCCTGAAGCGTGCGCCGGATGTCGTCCGCTGATTCAACCCGCTCGCCGGCTACGTTGCTGATCACTGGGAACTGCGGCTTCTGCAGGTCAACGCCACGCAGCGCTTCGCCCATCTGCACATATGCGCTCTCCATCAAGCGCGAGTGGTAGGCGCCCGCGACATTCAACAAAGTCGCGCGGCGTAAGCCATGAGCTTTCGCCAAACCAACCGCAGCTTCCACCTTTGACCGTTCTCCAGAGACAACGATTTGTCCGGGCGCGTTTAGGTTCGCTACGTCAACATCTGTATCGGCTGCGAGTTTCCGCACCGCTGACTCGTCGGCGCCGATCATCGCTGCCATCGCGCCGGACGTAGCTTTGCAAGCCGCTTCCATGAAGCGCCCTCGCCGCTCAACAAGCCGCAACCCGTCTTCGAATGAAAATGTTCCAGCGGCCGCGTGCGCGGTCCATTCGCCTAACGACAACCCCGCCGCAGCTGCCACCGGAAATGGCCCGGCGATTTCGCGCAGCAGATTCAGACAAGCCAGGCCGTGAATGTAAAGCGCAGGTTGGCAATTGCTCGTGCGAGTCAGTTCTTCCATCGGACCTTCCCAGGCGATGGTGCTAAGACTGCGTCCGAGGACCTGGTCCCCACGACGAAACAAGTCGGCAGCCTCGGGAAATTGCTCCGCCAAATCCTTTCCCATCCCGATAGTCTGGGCGCCTTGTCCCGAAAAAAGGATCGCGATTTTTCTGCTCACTGGTTAGCGCTCATTCAAAATTGGCGATTGGCAACCGGCAATTGCCAATTCATCTTCATAAATGCCGGCCGAAACTCGCGAAGTTGCTGCGCCCGATCCCCTCGCCCGCACCATGCAGGCCCAGGCGGAGAATACGCCTAACGACGATTTGATTGGCGAAAAGATGGTGCTCAACATGGGCCCATCCCACCCCGCGACTCACGGCGTTTTGCGTCTTGTGCTCGAGCTGGACGGGGAATTGGTGACGAAGGCGACCCCCGACATCGGCTACTTGCATCGCGGCGACGAAAAGATCGCCGAGAATATGCAATACAATCAATTTATTCCCTATACCGATCGACTCGATTACCTTGCGCCGCTCTCGAACAACGTTGCCTACGCGCTCGCGGTCGAGAAACTGATGGGCTGGGAGCTTCCGCCGCGCGGCAAAGCGATCCGCGTCATCTGCTGCGAAACAGCGCGCATCTCGGCGCACTTGTTAGGCCTGGGTGCAATGGCGCTCGATCTCGGAGCCATGACGGTTTTCCTCTACACCTTTACGGAGCGGGAAAAACTTTACGATTTGTTCGAACTGCTTACCGGTGCGCGGTTCACCACCTCCTATACACGGGTCGGGGGACAAATCCGAGATCTGCCGGCGCAATTCATCCCGCAGCTGGCGGCGTTTCTTGACGGTTTCATTCCGCAGCTCGACGAGATCGATCGTCTCCTGACGCGCAATCGTATCTTCGTGGATCGGACCTGCGACATCGGCGTTATTCCGCAGGATCGCGCCATTGCCTACGCGCTCTCCGGTCCGAACTTGCGCGGCAGCGGCATCGAGCACGATCTGCGACGCAAACATCCCTATCTCAACTACGACCAATACGATTTTGAGGTTCCTATCGGAAGCGCCGGTGACTGCTATGATCGTTACCTCATTCGCATCGAAGAAATGCGACAGAGCGTTCGCATTTTGCGGCAGGTGATCGACAGACTTCCGAGCGGCCCGATCAATGTCGGCGATTGGAAGAATACGCTCCCGCCAAAGGCACGCGTCCTGACGAAAATGGAAGAACTGATCCATCATTTTATGGTCGTAACCGAGGGGATCGACGCGCCGCCGGGAGAGATTTACTTCGGCGCAGAAAACCCGAAGGGCGAGCTCGGTTTTTACATTAACAGCAAAGGCGGCGGTGTGCCCCATCGCCTGAAGATCCGTGCGCCCTCCTTTGTCAATCTGAGCATTTTGCCTGAGCTGCTCCCCGGCAATATGATGAGCGACGTTGTCGCCATCCTCGGTAGTCTGGACTTCGTTATGGGAGAATGCGACAGGTGAAAAACCTCATGAGAAGCAAAAGCCAACTCCTCTGCCTTCTTGTCGCAATGCTGGTCTCCTTATCGTTCGACGCCTGCACTCGCAGCCTCTCTGGATCGAAGCTCACCAGCGCTAACTACGACCAAATTTCACTCGGGATGTCGAAGGCGCAGGTGGAAAAGATCCTCGGGCCGCCGACCACCGTTGAGACAAAGGACATGATCATTTTCAAGAAAACCACCTACCGTTACGAGGACGGCAAGAAGTTCGCCATGATCACCTTCAAGAACGACGAGGTCGACGGTAAGGACACGAATCTCGGACGCGAGCCGTAGAGACTGCGTGTCTGCATGGTGATGATGACAAACCTGAAACCCTCGCGTTGGCTCAGCCTTCTGCTGGTCGTGCTGTTCGCCTGGAGCGCCTGCCAGGGAAAACGCCTAACGAGAGCGAACGTCGACGAAGTCGACAAAGGTATGAGCCGCAAGCAGGTTGAATCCATTCTGGGGCCGCCGACGTCGGTCGATAGCACGAATCTGCTGGTGACAAAGAAAGTGACCTACGTTTATCAGCAAGGCAATGAATCGGTCACCATTGTCTTTTTCAATGACGAAGTGACGTCCAAGGAAAGCAATCTCCACGATTAGTCGTCATCCCGTGGAGGCGACCATAACCACGAACATTCCGCCAGAGCTCGAGCGGAAAATGGCAGAGGCGATCAGTCATTATCCAGCCGAGCAGAAACGGAGCGCGGCTCTTCCGCTGCTGCACCTTTGGCAGAAACATTTCGGCCACCTCAGCGACGAGGGTGTGACCTGGATCGCCGCCCGGCTTGAGTTGGAACCGATCAACATTCTTGAGCTGGTTACCTTCTATCCGATGTTTCGTCAGTCGCCAGCCGGACGGAAACATATCCGCGTTTGTCGAACCCTGAGCTGCGCCATGGCCGGCGCTTATCCCCTCATGGAGAAACTCAGCAGCCTAACGAATATCGATCGTGAGCACCAGGAAGAGGGAATGCACAATCCAGTCTCCGTTAGTGCCGACGGCGAATACAGTATTGAGTTTGTCGAATGCCTTGCCAGCTGTGGCACCGCGCCGGTTTGCATGGTCGATGACGAACTGCACGAAAACGTTGCTTCAGAATCGGCTTCCGCGCTTCTCACAAATCGCGCGCTATCATTCACTCACCACGCTCCCCATCCTCTTGAGCGTCGTCTCGTTTTCCAGAATATCGGCCGTGAAGACTATACCGTCGACATCGACTGCTATCTGCGACATGGCGGCTATGAACAATTGCGCCGAGCGATCACGATGTCGCGCACCGAGATCGTCAACGAGGTCAAGACTTCAGGGCTTCGTGGACGCGGCGGTGCGGGTTTTCCCTGTGGTGTGAAGTGGAGCTTCATCAAGTCCGCCGAAAAAAAGCCGGTCTATTTAATCTGCAACGCCGACGAATCCGAGCCGGGCACCTTCAAAGATCGCTACATCATTCATCAGGATCCGCATCAGTTGCTCGAGGGAATGCTGATCGCCTGTTGGGCACTCAACGTTCATACTGCGTATATCTATATCCGTGGCGAGTTCCCCGAGGGAGCGAAGATTCTTGAGCACGCGATCGAAGAAGCCCGCGCCAGGTATTTCCTCGGCAAGAACATTCTGGGCACCGGTTTCGACATTGAATTTTACGTTCATCGTGGCGCTGGCGCCTACATTTGCGGCGAAGAAACCGGCCTGATTGAATCGCTCGAAGGCAAGCGCGCCTACCCGCGCATCAAACCGCCTTATTTTCCGGCGGTGCTCGGGCTCTACATGTGCCCGACAATCGTGAATAACGTAGAAACGCTTTGCCATGTGAAGCACATCATCGCGATGGGCGGCGGGGAATACGCGCGCCTCGGCCGGCCCAACAATACCGGGACCCGCATTGTTTGTGTCAGTGGCGACGTCGTTAGGCCGGGCTATTTCGAGATTGAAGTAGGCGCGCTCACCATGGGCCAGGTGATCAATGACCTCGCCGGCGGACCCAAAGCCGGACGCAAGATCAAAGCGGTCATTCCAGGTGGCAGCTCGGCAAAGGTCCTGCGCGCTGGTGACACATTTAAGCTCAAAGACCGCGAAGTCTCTTTGGAAGAAATCCCGATGGATTTTGATTCGTTAGCCGCGGCCGGCTCGATGGCTGGTTCAGGCGGCGTCATCGTGCTGGACGACGCGCGCGACATGGTCTGGGCGTTGAATAACATCAATGAGTTCTATGCCCACGAGAGCTGCGGCCAATGCACTCCATGTCGTGAGGGTTCGCTCTGGATGAAAAAAATCACCCAACGCATGCTGGAAGGCGGCGGTGTGACCCAGGATCCCGCGACCTTGAAAAACGTGGCCGACAACATCGCCGGCCGCACGATCTGCGCGTTTGGCGAAGCCTGCGCCTGGCCAACGCAAAGTTTCCTCGAAAAATTCGGCGATGAATTCGCCCTCAAAGCCCGCAAGCCGGTCCCGCCGCCATTGCCGCCGGAATACACCTCTGGCGAGCTTATTTCCGAAGACGAAATTCCGGTAGTGCCGCTCGCCCACGATCCCGGGTGGGACAAAGCTGGCGCGCCCGGGGTCATTTAGGAATGAATTTGGAAACCAGAAAACCAGAAAAAGAATTGGGAAATGAAGCACTCATCGAGCGCGTGATCGCCGCGGCGATTCGCGTGCATACAGAGCTTGGTCCTGGCTTTCTGGAATCGCTCTACGAAGAAGCCCTTGGAATTGAATTGCGCAGCCTCGGCGTTCAATTCGACCGACAAAAACCGATGCCGATTTTTTACCGAGCGCAGCCGATCGGGGAACATCGCGCCGATCCGCTTGTCGAAAGCGCGATCGTTGGTGGGCTGAAAGCAACATCCGCGCTGGAAAAAGTTCATTTCGCGATCCTGCGCTCTTACATAAGAGCGCTCGGCCTATTCGGCGGCCTTCTATTCAACTTTGCAGCCACGCGCCTAACGACTAAGCGGGTCGGCCGCGAGTTTCGCTCTCGTTCGATCGAAGAAGACATTTCCTTTTAATTTTCTGGTTTCCTGGCTTCCAAATTAATTTCTCTTCATGTCCGACGCCGCAACAATTCCGATGGTTAACGTCCAGATCAATGGCGTTTGGCATCCATTCCCAAAGGGCACGCGGGTAATTGAAGCCTGTCAACAGGCGGGGCATTTCGTGCCCCGCTACTGCTACCACAAGAAGCTCACTGCGCCCGGCAATTGCCGCATGTGCCTGATTGAAATGGGCATGCCGAAAATGGGGCCCGACCGCAAGCCATCGTTAGGCGAGGATGGCAAACCAGAAATCAGTTGGATGCCGCGCCCGCAAATCTGCTGCGCAACCGATGTCTCCGAGGGATTGGGCGTGCGGACTAATTCACCGCTGGTTGAAGAGTACCGCCGCGGAGTAATGGAATTTCTCCTCATCAATCATCCGCTCGATTGCCCGATCTGCGATCAGGCTGGCGAATGCCGGCTTCAGGAATTCAGCATCGAATACGGCCGACAGGATTCGCGCTTTCTTGAGAATAAGGTGAAGAAACCAAAGAACGTCGAAGTGGGCCCGCGCGTTACGCTTGACGATGAGCGTTGCATTCTTTGCTCGCGCTGCATTCGTTTCTGCAAAGAAATTGCAAAGGATGACGTCCTCGGTTTCATCGACCGTGGCAGTTATTCGACCCTTACCGCTCATCCCGGCAAGCGCCTGGAAAATAACTACTCGCTCAACACGGTGGATATTTGCCCGGTCGGCGCGCTTACCTCCTCGGATTTTCGCTTCAAGATGCGGGTTTGGTTCCTGAAGGAAACGAAGAGTTTTTGCACCAGTTGCGCGACCGGTTGCAACACGATCATCGGCGCGCGCGAAGACACCATTTATCGCCAGACGCCGCGCGAGAACGACGCGGTGAATTCCTGTTGGATGTGCGATTACGGGCGCTTGAATTTCGATTACCTGCAAGGTGAGCGTCGCCTGCTCGAGCCGCTCGTGCGCGAAGAAAACCTCTTGAAACCCACGACATGGAGCCACGCCATCGAAACCGTGGTTGCACAGCTAAAACCGTTCGTCAGTTGGCAGATCGCTATCCTCGCTTCCGGCCGGATGACCAACGAGGAACTCTGGCTCACGGGCCAGCTCGCGAGGGCGTTAGACGTGACCCTGATTGATATCGTTCCGAGAACCGGAGCGGGCGATGACATTCTCCTGAGCGAAGATCGCAATCCAAACACCAACGGCGCGCGCCTCCTCGGCGTCGCTTCGGAAGACGGGGCGAGACTGCGGCAAATCTACGACGCGCTGACCTCGGGCCAAATCCAGGCATTGATTTCGTTAGGCGAAAATCCACTCCGCCTTGGTCTGACGAGTGAATTCATGGAACGTCTGCCGGTTTATATCGTGATGGACTTGCTCTCAAACGAAACAACCGAATTCGCGAGCGCCGTTCTCCCATCGTTCGGATTTGCCGAGAAACGCGGTTCGATGATCAACGGGAAAGGACGCCTGCAACGTCTCAACCGCGCCGTACGCGGGCCAGGTCAATCGCGGGATGATTGGGAGACTTTGCGTGACCTGCTTCAAGCGCTCACCGGCGGCAACGGCATTTACACGATTGAGGACGTTTTCCGTCAAATGAGTGAAGCCACACCGGAGTTCGACGGTTTGACCTTGAGCCGTATCGGCGACCTCGGCGTGCAGCTTTTACAAACCGACCGCTCGCCCAACCCGCCGGGTGAACCCGCGGACACAAAAGTGCGGGAACGCGAGAAGGAGAAACACTCACAATAGTCGTGGCGCATGGATCCGACGCTCTTTCTCGTTATCACTTCCCTGATCAAAATCGTCGCGATCGTTTTTGTCGTCATCCTGCCGATGGTTTCCTACAGCGTTTACGCGGAACGCCGGGTGAGCGCGCTGATTCAGGATCGACTCGGCCCAAACCGCGTTGGGCCCGCTGGTTTGTTCCAGCCGATCGCGGACGCGATGAAGTTCATTCTCAAGGAGGACTTCACGCCCTCGAGCGTCAACACGTTCTATTACTGGCTCGCACCTTGCCTCGCAATGGTGCCGGCGATCATGACAATCGCAGTGGTTCCATTCGGAAGCTCACTCTTCGGCGTGCCGATGGTGATCGCCGATATCAACGTTGGCGTCCTCTACGTCTTCGCCATCGCATCGTTAGGCGTTTACGGAATCGTCCTCGCTGGCTGGGCTTCCAATTCCAAATATCCATTCCTTGGCGGAGTCCGTTCCAGTTCGCAGATGATCTCCTACGAACTCTCGTTAGGACTGTCCGTCATCCCCATTTTCCTGCTCGTCGGCCAACTCCGCCTAACGACCATCGTACGCTACCAGATTGAGAACGGCTGGCTCATTGCGCCCTTCATCGGCCATTGGACCGACGGTTGGAAATGGCTGCTCGCCATTCCGATGTTCATCTCCTTTGTCGTTTTCACGATCGCGATCTTCGCGGAAACAAACCGCCTTCCCTTCGATTTGCCGGAGGCGGAAACGGAACTCGTTGGCGGCTATCACACCGAGTACAGCTCAATGAAGTTCGCCCTCTTCTTCCTCGGCGAATACGCAGCGATGATTACCGGCTCCGCCATTATCGTGACTTTGTTCCTCGGCGGCTGGCATCTGCCGGTGCCGGGGTGGAACCACGCGCAGGGTTTTCACTGGCTTCTGATCGATGGATCGTTAGGCGGCTGGCTCGGAGTGTTGGGCGGACTTTTCAACATTTTCGTTTTCTTCACCAAAGTCGCGATCGTTTTGCTCTTCTTTATTTGGGTCCGGTGGACCCTGCCGCGCTTTCGGTACGATCAGCTCATGCGACTTGGCTGGGTTTTCTTTTTCGAGATCGCGCTCGTGAACATCTTCCTCGCCGCGATCATCATCGCCTGCATGCCGAGATAAGAAATGAATCAGGAAAAGAGGAAAGCAGGAAGGGTCGGTCATGCTGAGTGGGCACTTTTGCGGACTTTTCCGGCTTTGCTGCCTTCCTGATTCATTCAATTGCTCCATGGCCATCACCGTCCCGCGTCCCAATTTGAAATGGTCGGAGAAGCTTTACCTGCCCGCGATCCTGGGTGGGATGGCCATTACTTTTCGCCATCTCAAGAACATGCTCACCGGGCAAACCAAGGTGACGATGCAATACCCAGAGCAAAAATGGGATAGCCATTTGCCCGATCACTATCGCGGCGCACCGGCCCTGGTGAAGGACGAACGCGATCGCGTCCGCTGTGTCGCTTGTCAGCTTTGCGAATTCATCTGCCCGCCGCGCGCGATCAAGATCGTACCCGGTGAGATTCCGTCAGGCGACCGTTTCGCCAAAGTGGAGAAGTATCCGGAAGAATTCGACATCGACATGATCCGCTGCATCTACTGCGGAATGTGCGAAGAAGTCTGCCCGGAGCAGGCCATTTTCCTGAGAAAAGATTACGCCATCACCGGCTACACGCGAGAAGAAATGGTGCACAACAAAGAGAAGCTGATCGAGATCGGCGGCACTCTTCACGGGCTGGTGCTGAAATGGAACGAGAAGAAGTAAGAGCTTAGCAAATGTCGCCTTTGTTCTTTTGGCTCTTCTCTGCGCTCATGCTCATCTTCGGAACAGCGGTCATTATCAATCGCAATCCGGTAGCGAGCGCACTCAGTTTGGTCGTCTGCTTCATTGGCTTGGCGGCGCTCTTCGTCTCGCTTGACGCCTTTTTTCTCGGGACCATTCAGGTGTTGGTCTACGCAGGGGCCGTCATGGTCCTCTTCCTTTTCATCATCATGTTGCTCGACTTGCGAGCGGAAGAACGGCGTCGGATCAACTTCCTCGCCTTCGGCGGCGGCGCGGCCGTCGCGGTAATCTTTTTCTTTCAGCTTTACGCGGTCATCAACCACTTGGCGATCGCCAACCTACCTTTTCCCACATTGCCTCAGGCGCGGACGGACGACGTCCATAGCGTCGGACTGCTTCTTTTCGGGAACTACAACCTGCCGCTTCAGGTGATCGGCATCCTTATCCTGGTCGCGACCATTGGTGTAATCGTGCTGAGCAAAAAGGAACTGCGCTAAGCCATGGTGACATTAGGCGACTATCTCGTGGTGAGCGGACTTCTTTTCACCATCGGCTTCGCCGGCGTGCTCCTGCGACGGAATATCATCATTATTTTCATGTCGCTCGAGTTGATGCTGAACGGGGCCAACCTCTCCCTCGTCGCCTTCTCGCGCTTCCGCCTCGATTCGTTAGGCCAGCCCAATTATCACGGCCAGGTCTTCGTCTTCTTCATCATCACCGTGGCGGCTGCGGAAGTGGCGGTCGGACTTGCCATCATCGTCGCCCTCTATCGCGCCCGGCGAACGACGCATGTCGAGGACATCAACACGTTGAAGTTCTAGAACCGCGTCAACCTATCGAGTCAAAGAGTGCCAGGCAATCGCCTAACGAATAAAGGAACTGAATTGAAGATTGGCAATCCAGTAAATCAAGGAGTTGTTAGGTCACAAAGGAAAGCAGGTTTCCAAAGATAACTCTGGGGAGTCACGGCCCTTTGCCTTCTCGTGAGACCCTTTCCGTGCCTTGACAGCCAATCGCCGCACCCGCAATCGCCGGCGTTGCACCTCGATTAGATCTTAGCCTAACAAATAAATGCGATTCGTCTGCTTTACTCTTATCAGTATAGCCGTAAGCATGTCGTCTCTCGACGCCGATCCCGAGATCGCCATCGCGATTCGCTACCTTCGACCGAAAGGGGCCAGCCATTCACACATCTACCTCTACCGCGAAAATGGAAAGCTCTCGCGTCAACTGACCCACAGCGATTCTGGACAAGACACATCTCCCGTCTTTTCCGCTGATGGCTCGGTGATCCTCTTTACACGGCAGAAGCCTGATGACGTCCGCGAGTTCTGGAGCATCAATCCTCGAAGCCACCATCTCGCGAAACTGGAGGTCGCGCCAGATTGGTATAGCCGGACTAAGAATTCTAGTTTCTTCACAGACTTCGAACCGGAAGACACCGACACGTCTATTCCCGCAGACCAAAATGCCTCGCCCTCGCCTCCGCCTGAAGCCGTAACGAGCTATCGCGCGCCGGACGGTTCTGTTGAATTGATCCTGCGCGAAGATCCGAGCGATGAAGAGGATCAATACAACCTGCCCGGCCACGGAAAACATTTTCTCCTCCGGGACTTGAAAACTGGGACTGAAACTGAATTCGGGAAGTTACCGGGGTTCTTCGGCGTGATGGATCTGTTGCACGAGGTAGGGAATGAAGACCGCCGCTTCCTTTTCGACGGTGCGCTTCGCTTGGCCTTCTGTGAATTACACCTCAATAGCACTGACGGCGACACCGTCTTCGCCCTCGATTTGACCACCCCTCATTTTGTACAGCTTTCGCCAAACTGGGCAGCGCCATTCCCCTTGACCGGTGAAGCGGCCTTCCTCACTCTCACGGAAAACCGCTATGTGCCGATCCCTGGCAGCACGATGACGGCGAATTGTTCATATGTTGAGCATTGGGACGCGAAGCTAAATCGTATCCGCTACGCCCGAGAAGGAAGCGCCGCAGTCTGCTACGGCGCTTCAATTTACCGGGCGGGCTACGCGCCGGCTGTAATCAACCTCGCGAACGGAAGTCCCCGCGCCGCCGCGTTGCAATCGGGAAAGCAGAAGCGCAGGAACATTTCATTAGTATTCTGATTTCAGTCCCAAGCTGGAGTTCTCCATCACCGGGTAGAAGGCGCCCGTAAGCCGGGGTTGAGTCGCTCAAAATAATGCGCAGTGTCCCGAATGAATGTTCGCCTGCCTTACTCACTCGATCGATTGCGAGGTGGCATTGGCCGCCTGCTAAGTGTCACGAACATCGAGCCTCGGAAGTTTTGGAAATGATCGTCTCGCAAGAAACCAACATTCCGGGTAACCAAGTGAGCGGTCCAAGGCACTTATCGTGAGCACGCTTCCCTGGATCGCGCTTTTGCTTCCGCTCGTTTCAGTTTTTGTCATCACGATTGCTACCCGGCCGCTGCGAACAATTAGCGCGCTCATTTCGGTCGCGGCCGTTCTTGGAAGTTTCGTCTGCGCGGCGATAATTTTCTTCCAAGAGACTTCTGCCGCGCCATCGTTTCTGTGGATTGATCTTGGTTCTACCTTCTCGGTCCCACTCGGGCTCGCTCTCGATCCGCTCAGCCGCTCGATGCTTTTCATGGTCACCGGCGTAGGCGCGCTCATTCATATCTACTCGTTAGGCTACATGGGCTCGGACGAGGGAAAATCACGCTACTTCGCCGGTCTTTCCCTCTTCATGTTCTCCATGCTCGGCATTGTGCTGGCGAACAACTTCGTCATGATGTTCATCTTTTGGGAGCTGGTCGGCGTCAGTTCCTGGTTGCTCATCGGCCATTGGTTCGAACGCGCCTCGGCCGCCGAGGCAGCGAAGAAGGCGTTCATCACCAATCGCATCGGCGACTTCGGGTTCATGCTTGGCATTTTGATGGTTTGGTCGGCGACCGGTTCGCTGGGCTTCGACGGTATCGCGACAAACCTGAATCGCCTGACGAGCCATCCAACTTACCTAACGATTGCGGCGCTGTGCGTCTTTTGCGGCGCGGTCGGAAAGTCCGCCCAGTTCCCCCTACACGTCTGGTTGCCCGACGCCATGGAAGGTCCGACGCCGGTCTCGGCCCTGATCCATGCAGCGACCATGGTGGCGGCGGGTGTTTACATGCTGGTGCGGGTTGGCTTTCTGATCAACGCCTCCTCAACCGCACTACTCGTCGTCGCCTGGATCGGCACAATCACTGCCCTTCTGGCGGCGCTGATGGCGACACAGCAGGATGACATCAAACGCATTCTCGCTTACTCCACCCTCTCCCAACTTGGCTACATGGTGATGGCGGTTGGGCTCGCCTCCGGCGCGGCGGCGATGTTTCACCTTTTCACTCACGCCGCCTTTAAAGCACTGCTCTTCCTCGGCTCAGGCTCGATCATTTACATGCTCCACCACGAACAGAACATTTGGAAAATGGGTGGTCTGGCCAAGCGGTTGCCGATCACATTTCTCACCTTCCTCATCGGCACGCTCGCGCTCATCGGGTTTCCGGGCTTCAGCGGCTTCTTTAGCAAGGATGCCATCCTCGCGCTCGCCTTCCAGCGCAGCCTGTCAATTTTCGTCCTCGGCGCACTCACAGCCCTCCTCACCGCATTCTACATGACGCGCCTGGTCATCGTGGCCCTGTTCGGACGGCCGCGCAGTCAGATGGCGGCGCAGAGTGGCGAATCGCCGGCAGTGATGACAATTCCGCTCATGCTGCTCGCCATTCCGGCGGCGATCGGCGGCTTCGGCTTTTTCGCGGCGCGCTTCCTCACATTGCCTAACGAAAAGGAAAAGCTGCTCGTCGTTCCGATCGTCGCGTTTGGCTGTTTGCTCGTCGGCGTCCTGGGCGCTGTCTTTCTTTATCGTAACCGGAGCGAGGAACCGATTAGTATCCCGCTTTTTAGCGAACGATTTTACCTCGACGAATTTTACGCCTGGCTCATCCGATGGACAGAGGACCTGCTCGCGTCGTTCGCCGGTTTTGTCGACCGCTGGATTCTGGACGGCGCAATCATCCGCGGCCTAAGCGGCGGCACTTGGAGCGGTGGCTTTCTGCTGCGCCTCCTGCAGGTCGGTAACCTACAGGCCTATGGCTTCCTCTTCGGGCTCGGCGTGGTTGTGCTGCTTTATTTCACGATTTTCCACTGATGCTCCTCTTCCTTGTTTTCGCTCCCCTGCTTGCGGCCACCCTCATCTTGCTTGGCAGTCCGGCGCGGCTCACGGCATTGTTTAGCGCGGCCGTCAGCGCGGCTGTGACGTTCCTTGCGCTCTTCCTTTACCGACCGGTTCCGGGAGGCTTTCAATTTCTCAGCTCCTTTACGGTCAGCGAAAGCTGGCGGATTCACTTTTCGTTAGGCGCGGATGGACTCAGCCTGATCATGCTGTTATTGGCCGCGCTGGTTTTGCTTTGCGCGGTTTGGTTTACGCCACCCATCGAAAAATCGGAGCGACTGTTCTACGTCTGCCTGCTTTTCGTCGCAGCCGGCGCGATCGGCGCTTTTGCTTCGCTTGATCTTTTCTTCTTCTACGCCTTTCACGAGCTGGCGCTGATTCCAACGTTTCTTCTCATTGGCATCTGGGGGAGCGGCAATCGCTCCAGTGCAGCCTGGAAAGTCACCATCTATCTCGGCGTCGGCAGTTTCGTTTTGCTGCTCGGTTTGATTCTCCTTTATCGCAGCGTGCCGGAAGGCGCGCGCACCTTTGATCTGCGTGACCTGCAAACCATTGCCGCCAACGGCGGGATCGCGGCCCCGGCGCAAAACCAGATCTTCCTTCTCCTACTTATCGGCTTCGGGGTTCTAGTTTCCCTCTTTCCCTTTCACAGCTGGGCGCCGGAAGCTTACGCCTCCGCACCAGCTCCGGCCGCGATGTTGCATGCCGGCGTCTTGAAAAAGTTTGGTCTCTACGGGCTTCTCCGTCTTGCCCTCCCATTGTTGCCGCAGGGCGCGCAACATTGGAGGACGCTGGTCATTGTCTTGTTGTTAGGCAACATCATTTACGTCGGTCTCGCGACCATCGCGCAGAAACGGCTCGATTGGATGCTTGGCTACTCGAGCGTAATGCACATGGGCTACATCTTTCTCGGAATCGCGAGCGCTAATCTCATTGGCCTGAACGGCGCGGCCGTCCTCATGTTCGCACACGGCATTTCCATCGCGCTTCTCTTTGCCCTCGCGGGAGAAATTCGTCGACGCACCCGTACGCTCGTCTTTAGCGACCTCGGCGGCCTCGGCAAACTCATGCCATTTGCCGGCTTCGCCTTTGGCCTCGCCACGTTCGCCGCCATCGGCTTGCCGGGTTTCGCCAACTTTGCAGCCGAAGTCATGGTCTTCTTCGGGGCCTTTCGAGTTGGCGCTGATTGGCAGGGATTTCACCTATTCCAAATCGCGACCGCGCTCGCGCTCTGGGGGGTGGTCATTTCCGCGGTTTATATGTTGCGCGCCTACCGCGCAATTTTCATGGGACCGCCTAACGACAGCACACTGCGCGAATGGAAAGCTGCACCCGATCTTACCCTCACTTTGCGCTGGCCGGTCATCCTTCTGATCGCCGCTACGCTCATCGTCGGTTTTTTTCCCAGCAGCCTGCTTTCTGTGCTTCGACCAACATTTCCTGCGTCGTTAGCCGCCAATCCATGATCCCGGCGCCAGTCCTTGAAATTGCCGTCCTCGTTTTGGGAATGATTCTTCTTTTGGGGGAGGCATTCGCGGGAGAATCTGATCGCCGGATTTTCGCCATCGCAGGAATCCTGGGCCTTATCGCGGTCCTGGTGGCTAGCTTTTTCCTCGCAACGGCTCCACCGAGCGCGACGCAAGGTTTTTGGAGTTTCTATAGCGCCGATCCGCTCGCAATTTTTTTCAAACGATTCGCCCTCGTGACAACAATTCTCGTCCTTGTAATGGCGATCGATTACGCGCCGGCAATTCAGGCCGGTGTCGCCAGCGCGACGCGACAAGCGGGTTTAGGCGAGTTTTTCACCCTCCCAATCTTTACCTGCGCGGGTTTAATGTGGATGGCGTCGGCGATCGATTTCGTCATGATTTTCGTCTCGCTCGAACTGATTACGATCTCCTTCTACGTGCTGGTCAGTTTCACACGGCGTAATCCGCTTACCTTGGAAGCGGGAGTGAAGTATTTGATCTTGAGCGCGCTTTCGACCGGTTTCCTTGTTTATGGAATTACTTGGATCTTTGGCCTGACGGGGGAGACGAATCTGGGTCGAATCGGCGTCTCCCTAACGACCGCAAACATCGATCGCGTTCCAATTCTGTTTGGCTTTGGCCTCGTCCTCGTTGCCCTCAGTTTCAAAATTGCAGCAGTACCGTTTCAAATCTGGGTCCCGGATGTTTATCAAGGCGCGCCGACACCGGTCACGGCCTTTCTCTCGGTAGGCTCGAAGGCGGCGGGGTTTGTCGTTCTCTTGCGGGTGCTGGCACCCTTTCTTATCCTGCCGGAGGTTGGGCGCCTGCTCGTTGGCATCGCTGCGCTCACTCTGATCTACGGCAACTTCGCTGCGCTTCCGCAATCAAACCTCAAGCGTCTCCTCGCCTATTCGAGCATCGCACATGCTGGTTATGTACTCGTCGGAGTAGCGGCACTTTCTGGGACATCAGTCGCATTTTATCTTGTCGCCTACCTCCTCATGACCCTGCTTTGTTTCGCCGTCCTGGTCGCCGTTGGGAGTAGCACCGGCGACCAAATCGAAGACTATGCCGGACTGGCGAAACGCTCGCCGTTTCTTGCCTTCGCGCTCTTGATCGGCATGATCGCGCTTGCCGGAGTGCCGTTTACCGCCGGATTTCTCGGCAAGTTTTTCATCTTCGATGCCGCCATACGCCAACATCAAACGTTTTTGGTGGTGATTGGCGTGGTTACGGTGGGTTGCGGCTTTTACTATTACCTGAAGGTCGTTAGGGCGATGTATTGGCTGGAGCCAACAACCTCGGAGCCGCTCACTGTGAGCGCGCTTTCTCGCCTGACAATGACGGGCTTGATTGCAGCGATTATCATCCTCGGAGTTTATCCGCAGCCGATCCTGAACGCGCTTCGCTAGAGGCTGCGCTTACTTGCGCCAGGAGGGACTTCCCTCGTTAGGCAATCGATGTAGGATTGACGTTTCGCGTGCGGGTTGTTAAACCCGAATTATGCCTAACATCCACGTCAATCGCGGTGAGACGAAGCTCGGCATCTTTTCCGACGAGGAAGTCAGGGAAGGTTTGCGAAACGGGCGCTTTTTGCCATCTGATCTCGGCTGGCGCGAAGGGATGCCCGCGTGGCTTCCGCTTTCCCAGTTCCCAGGCCTGACGACCACCGGGGCCGCGCCCGATGCAATCACGACCTCAGTGATGCCGACTGGTCTTCCGTGGGATCGTCGTCAGGAGCTCGGCTTTTTTCCCGCCTTTTTCGAGACTCTCAAACTCGTCTTGCTCGAACCGGCCGCGGCCTTTGCGGCGATGAGAACCACTGGTGGCCTCAGCGAACCGCTCATCTACGCTGTCTCCGGCGGCAGTGTCGGCTGCCTGTTTTATATTCTCTTTAGCGTTTTCATGAGCTCGTTCGGCATCATGAACGATCGCAATGTCTTCGCCGGAATGTTGGGTTTGGGCATCGGAACGATTTTCTTCATTATCCTCATTCCGGTCTTCGTGGTCGTAGGAGTTTTCATCGGCTCGGCGGTTCTGCATCTCTGCCTCACCCTGGTCGGCGGCGCGAAGCGCGATTTTGAAACGACCTTTCGGGTGCTTTGTTTTTCCTGCGGCTCGACGTATCCGCTCATGATCGTGCCCATCTGTGGCGGGCTGATCAGCGGCATCTGGTGCCTCGTCTGCGAATGCATCGGATTGGCGAAAGCACATGATACGACTACGGGTAAGGCGTTACTCGCCGTCCTTTTGCCGGTAATCGTTTGCTGCGGCGGTGGACTTGTCTGTGCCATGATGTTTGGAGTGTTCGGCGCACTCATCGGCCATCATTGATCGCGTATGCAGGTGTGCCGCCGCCGTCGCGCAAGTAATGCGATTGACCACGAACTGCTCTGGCTCGTCGTGTCGTTAGGCGCGGTTGCTCTCCTGGGCTTCTGGCTCAGCCTGGGTCTGCCCACACCGCATTGCGCTTTTCGCTCCCTCACTGGATTGCCTTGCCCGACCTGCGGCGCGACACGTGCGGCCTGGCAATTTCTGCATGGGCACTTTCTGGCTTCGTTTCTTTTCAACCCACTCGCCTTCCTCGCCTATTGCATTGTCGTTGCCTTTGATCTCTATGCGTTCGCCGTGCTGATTTTGCGCGCCCCACGTCTGCGTTTTACCGGCTTGACGTCCGCTGAGCGCGCCGCAGTTCGCTATTCAGTCCTCGCGTTGCTCGCGGCAAACTGGCTTTACCTGCTAACCTTTCAGCGCTGATCCGCGAATTTCACCACTGACTCAATACGTTTCGACCGGCGACCGTTTGCCATCTTCAGGACTGAGTCGCGCGGCGTGTTCCTCTCCCAAGACTGCGACCCGTAGCTGCCAAACCTCATCATTCAAGTTGGCAAATTCGCTTTCCGAAAAAGTCCGAGGCGCTTTTAGCGTGGCTTTGCAGCGTGCGATATTCTCCAGCGCGCGGTCAAGCTGCTCGACCGGCAATCTTTCAATGTAGCCGAGCGCCTCCTCAATCGCCTTTACCCGGTGGCAAATCATCGCCAGATCATTCCCGGCGCCAATGGCGCGTCGGATGGTTTCTTCGAAACCGTATTCGTTCAAAATTGCTCCCATATCCAGATCATCTGTCATGACGAGACCGGAAAAGCCGAGTTCGCGGCGGAGCAGGTCCGTTACGATAAGCCGCGAGAGAGAGGCGGCGGTTTTTTGCGGCTCAAGATAGCGATACCAGCCATGGCAGATCATCATGCTATCAACGCGGCCAGCAAACTGACGGAATACCGCCAGTTCGTTTTCGTTGAGCTCGGAACGTGAACGCTCGATGAGTGGCAGGTCGTGATGTGCATCGACCGTAGCAGCGGAATAACCGGGAAAATGCTTACCACAGCTCGCGATCCCTTCGGCGCGCAATGCGTCGTTAAAGGCGCCGGCCATCCTGACGACCTCCTCCACGTCACGCCCGTAGCAGCGGCCGCGAAGAGAATTATCCGCTTCATCATCGAAAGAAATATCCAGTACGGGACAGAGATCGAGATTGAAACCGAAAAGGCGCAGAAGACGTCCAGTCAGTTCGCCATGTCGCCTAACGAGCTCGATATCACCCTTGTCCCGCAGTTGTTGCGCGCTTGGCGGCTCGCTGCCGATCAGCCGCAGACGCGAAACACGTCCGCCTTCCTGGTCGATCGTGATGATAGGTTCGATCGCACTGAGATCGCGCAGGTCGTCGATCAACTTCCGCAGTTGTCGTGCGCTCTCGATGTTGCGTCCGAAGATAATGAAGCCGCCTGGTTGGACTTTGCGAAAACGCGCGGCCGATTCGCGATCGAGTTCCTTGCCGGGTACGCCGGTAAGGATGAGTTGACCCGATGAAGCACTCTCCATAACGTCGGACCTTAAGATCGATGGCGAAGGCGCGAAACAGGAAACAAGTCGTTAGGCAAAGCGAATCGCCGGCCACATCGCTGCCGAAGATTATCGCCTGTCCGCGAAGAATGGTTTGAAAAGAATCGGTATCTACGGCGGCAGTTTCGATCCAATCCATCATGCCCATCTTATTCTCGCCCGCGAAGCGAGGGAGACTTTCGACCTCGAGGAAGTGATCTTCGTGCTCGCGGCCCAATCACCATTCAAGGACACGCCGACGAGCGCGACGCTGCGCTGGAAAATGTTGAACGTCGCGCTCGACGCCGAACCCGGCTTTTCAGCTTCGCGGCTGGAGATCGATCGGGAGGAGCCATCCTATTCGGTCGAGACGGTCGAGGTTCTTTGCCGGGAAAATCCGAGCGCGAGACTATTTTTTCTCCTCGGCGAGGATAACCTCGAAAAGCTGACGAGCTGGCATCGTTTCGACGACCTGCGACGGATGGTGCAGTTTGTTGTGCTCGATCGTTCCGGTGGCCGCAGTGAATATCCTTACCCAGTCGTGCGTCGGAAGATCGACATCTCGGCGACGATCATCCGGAATCGGGTTGCCAGCGGGCAATCGATTCGTTATCTCGTGCCCGAGGCGGTCGAGCAAATTATCCGCCGGGAAGAACTTTACCAAGGAAACAACCGATCGAACCCGAAGATCTAGCGAAGACCTGCGCCCAACTCGCCTTCGATAAAAAAGCGGAGGATATCGTCGTGCTTGACCTGCGCGACATTTCCACCTTCACCGATTTCTTCGTCATCTGTTCGGGAAATTCGGAGCCGCACCTAAAGGCAATCGCGGGCGAGATCGAAACCAGATTGCATGAAGATTACGCCGTCCGTGCGGCGGCCGTAGACGGTTTCCCGGCTAGTCAATGGATCGTGCTCGACTACCTGCAGGTGATTGTGCATGTCTTCCATTCCGAGAAACGGGACTTTTACAGTCTGGAAGACCTCTGGAGCGACGCTCCCCGCCTAGCGATCAAGCTTCGGTAAAAAAGTCTCCTCCTCGAATGTTCCGTGTAAGGCCGGCAGAAACCCCAAATTGAATCAGAGCCGCAAGACCAGCGCGAAGTTAATTCGCGGTTGGCGATGGCTTGGGCTTAGGGCTAATCGGAATTGCTGCGCCCGGCTGGCCTGCCGGCCGGCTCGAATCGTAGGTCGACTTATGCGGAGGCGGAGTCGGAGTCGGCTTTTCGACATCGATTAGCTCAACATCGAAGAGCAAAGTCGAGTTCGGTCCGATGTCTGGACCCGCGCCACGTTCGCCATAAGCGAGATCGGATGGAATGAAGAATTGATATTTGCCGCCAGGCTTCATCAGTTGCAGACCTTCCGTCCAGCCCTTGATCACTCTATTGACCGGGAAAGTCGCTGGCTGACCGCGCTTATACGAGCTGTCGAACTCTTTGCCATGAATGGTGGTTCCACGATAATTGACCTTCACGGTATCAGTTTCCTTTGGTGAGGTTCCGCTACCTTCCTTGAGCACTTTGTATTGCAGCCCACTGGCGGTCGTCTTTACGCCTTCCTTCTTCTTGTTTTCTTCGAGGAATTTTTTGCTTTCCGCGGCGTTCTTTTCACCGGTTGCCTTCCGCATCGCGACCTGCTTTTCCATCATCTCCTTTTGGAAACGACTCATGATGAGTTTCGTTTGCTCGTCGGTGATGAGAGGTTTGTTGCCGCTCAATCCGTCCCTGATTCCGCTGCCCATAAGAGATTCATCAACGTCAATCGACTGCCGTTTGAGCGTCGAGCCGATGTCGAGACCGATGCTGTAACTTATCTTGTCCTTTTGCGTCTTGAGCGGTCCGATCGGTTGATCGATATCCGGCGTGGGACTCGCGCTCGCGGCCGGACTCGCCTGGCTTTTCGGCGTGGGCTCAGCAGCAAAAAGAGGGGAAACAGCGATAATGGCGACGGGAATAAAAGACAAAATTTTCATAAAGGTGATCGATAAAACTGCAAGCAAACCGACTAACGCCAGGTCTGTCGCGCACAACCCATCCACGGAGATGGCGTCCGCGTCAAGCGGACGAGAACGATGTCGATCGCCCCGCTGGATATGGACAAAGTGGCGCGTGGCATTTCTGGCGCTCCCGATGGCCGCGATTCCGCCAGTTCTGGCCGCGATCTCCGTCTCCCATTCAGAGGCAATGAGCATCGGTCGCAGAATCTGGCAAAACGAGTGCGGCGGAACGATTGCCGGCCTCACCTCTTGGAACGTTGGGGAAGATTTTGCCTCCCTCGGCATCGGACACTTTATCTGGTATCCGGCGGGTCAACGCGGGCCCTTCGAGGAGAGTTTCCCCACGTTCCTGCATTTCGCCGAACAGCATGGGGCAAAGGTGCCAGAACAAGTCATCGCAAGGAGTGACGCTCCGTGTCCCTGGAATTCGCGCGGCGAATTCCTCGCCGCAGAATCGAGTACACGCATGAAACTCCTGCGCAAGTTTCTTGCCGATACAATCGACCTCCAAGCGCAGGTTCTCGTGGCGCGGTTACGGAATGCCCTTCCTCGCATGCTGGAAAGCGCGCCGCCTGGCGACCGCGATCGTATCACGCAGAGCTTCCAAGGTGTCGCGAGCACTGCACGAGGTTGCTATGCGCTTGTCGACTATGTGAACTTCAAAGGCGAAGGCGTGCTTGCGAGGGAGCGTTATCGGGGACGCGGCTGGGGATTGCTACAAGTATTGGAGGGAATGCCCGCGACCACCCGTGGAGAGACGGAAAGAAAGGACTTCGCCGATTCGGCAGCTCGCGTCCTCCGGGAGCGAGTTGAGAACTCACCGCCTGAACGCCATGAGAAACGCTGGCTGCCGGGATGGCTCAGCCGTGTTGCGACTTATCGTTAGGCCAAAAACCGCCGGATTTCTAGAAAGTGACAAACAATTCACAGCGTGCGACGATGGAAACCTAATTTCCGCGTTGCCACCGGCTTGTAAACTCTCCATTTTGCTTGTCGCTTACGCCCAGTTGATGCACGCACAATCTCTGTGATCGCCCGCTTCCGAATACTCACCGGCATTCTTGCGCTCCTGCTCATCGCGGGCGCGGCACTCCAGGCTCAATTTCTCGGTTCGCGAGAACGAGATGCGCGCCGATCCAGCCCGCAAATGAAGCAGGCGAACGAACTAATCCATCGTCAGGAGCCAATCAATGTTTCGCCCCGCCTCCTGGCCAAGCTCACGCCTGACAATTCGCACGTTCGCGTTTCGATTTCCAAACAACGCGCCTATCTCATGATGGGAGACGAAGTCGTGGTCGATTCGCCGATTTCCTCCGGCAAGCGTGCCCGGCCCACTCCACAGGGAAGCTTTCATGTCCTTGAGAAAGACAAGGATCATCGCTCCAATATCTATGGCGATTTCAAAGACGCTTACGGCCGCACGGTCCGCGCGGGCGTGAGCAGCCGCATCGATGCGGCACCGAGCGGCACGCATTTCGTCGGCGCGCCCATGACGTGGTTCATGCGCCTCACCGAAGAGGGCGTGGGGATGCATGTCGGAATTTTGCCGGGCTATGCGGCGTCGCATGGATGCATCCGAATGCCGTCGGCCGCGGCCGAAATGTTTTACAATCACGTCAAGGTGGGAACACCCGTAGTGGTGGGCGATTAATTGCCTGATCGCTCGGTGCCGTTCAGGTCAGAGTCGTGCGCAAGAGGTTGAGCGCCATCTGTGTGGCCAGTTGCTTAAAGGTCTCGCGATCAGTTGGAAAAAAAAGATGCCTAACGATCGTTCCATCCCTACTCGCGCGAGCGACATAAGCAGTGCCAACAGGCTTCTCCAGACTGCCACCACTGGGGCCGGCAATCCCGGTTGTTGAGAGAGAAAAGTCGGCGCCGGATTTTTCGCGCGCGCCCTCGGCCATCATACCCGCCACCGCCTCGCTTACCGCGCCGTGTTGCGCCATCGCCTCGGGGGAAACGCCCAAAGACGCCGTCTTGGCCTCATTCGAGTACGTGACGTATCCAGCCAAAAAGACTTGAGAGGCGCCGGGAACGTTCGTTAGACGATGAGCCAGAAATCCGCCAGTACACGATTCAGCGACCGCCAGGGTTCTGTTGCTGTTCGCTAGTTGCCTAACGACAACCGTTTCCAGACTTTCGCCGCTGGTTGAAAAAATGAACTTTGCCAGCCGGTCTTGGACGATGATGTGCGCTTCCTCCAAAATCGCTGGTGGCCCGATGAGCCGCAAGTCGACTTCGCCCATCCTCGCGCAGTATCCCAACTCGAGACCAGCCAGGCTGAGGAGCTGCGCGCCGACTGCTTCTTCCACATAGGACTCGCCCATGCCTGCAATCCGATAATTGCGATAGGCCACCGTTTCATCGCGCCTAACGATTCGTTCCAACAAGGGCAGAACGAATTGCTGGAACATCGGCTGTAACTCCCGAGGCGGACCCGGGAGAAGAAACAAGTGCGGTGAGTTCAGGGCTGGATTGACCTCGGCGGTGAGATAGAGTCCGACCGCGCTCCCGTTTTCGTTAGGCAAAACCTGCGCGCCGCCTGGCACCATCGCCTGACGCAGAATGCGGTCTGTCAGGCGAATGCCGCGCGTCGTTAGGCGCTCGGTGATGCTCGCCGCCAAAACCGGATCAGGTACCAGCTCAAGTCGCAATAACTCTGCAGTGATTTCACGAGTGACATCGTCCGTCGTCGGCCCAAGTCCGCCCGTCACAAAAATCAAATCCGCCCGCCCAAAATTCTCGCTCAGCGCATCACCAATGGCCGCACCATCCGGCACTGCGAGCTGGCGTTCCACCCGCAACCCGAGGGGAAAAATTGCCCGGGCAATGAATCCGAGATGCGTATTTACAACGTCACCTAGCAGGATTTCTGTTCCGGTGTTGATGACGACGACGCGCACCGTGAACTATACGCGCGACCGGTGAGTTCGCGCCAATGCGACGCCGCTTCCGTCCTGGTTGCGCTTCCGATCATCCGGCGCTGACCGCAGGATTTGCGCAGCCAACAGGAGACGTTGGCCGAACTTCTTGATCCTGGGTGGCCGAAGCCAGACCGTCTCGATTACCGTCCAACAGTGGACAGATAATTTTAGGCGGCGTCCTTGTCCTGCTTTTTCCGAATGAGCGGCGTCTTTTTCCCTTCGACGACTCCGCGATTGATCGTGACCTCGGCGATGTCTTCGCGGCTCGGTACGTCGTACATGATGTCGAGCATGATGCGCTCGAGCATCGAGCGCAGTGCACGGGCACCGGTCCCCTTCGTCACAGCCTGCGCGGCCAAGGCGCGAAGTGCATCTTTCGTCACGGTGAGACGAACATCTTCCATGGCGAAGAGCTTGGTGTATTGCTTGATCATCGCATTCTTCGTCTCGGTCAGAATCATGACCATCTCTTCTTCGGTCAGCGCGTCGAGAGCGCTGATCACTGGCAGGCGACCGATGAACTCCGGGATCATGCCGAAACTGAGCAAGTCTTCTGGCTCGACCTGGCGGACAGCTTCGCGTCGCATCGCTTCCTCCACGTCAAGTGAGGGCGAGCCGAAACCCATGACCCGATTGCCGAGCCGCTTTTGCACGATTTTTTCCAAACCGACGAAGGCGCCACCGCAGATGAAGAGAATCTTCTCCGTGTTTACCTGGATGTATTCCTGATGCGGATGTTTACGGCCACCCTGCGGTGGAACATTGCAGGTGCTGCCCTCGAGAATCTTGAGCAGGGCTTGCTGCACGCCCTCGCCTGAGACATCACGCGTGATTGAAACATTGTCGGTCTTGCGTCCGATTTTATCGATCTCATCGATGTAGACGATCCCGATTTCGGCACGCTTGACATCATAATCGGCATTTTGCAGAAGGCGCAGGATGATGTTCTCCACGTCCTCGCCCACATAACCGGCTTCGGTCAATGTTGTCGCGTCGGCGATGCAAAAAGGCACGTCGAGAATGCGCGCCAGAGTTTTTGCGAGCAGTGTCTTTCCGGAGCCCGTTGGCCCGATAAGGAGAATATTGCTTTTCTCGATCTCCACATCGGCGAACGGGTCGGGCTGGAATGCAGCGGAGGTATCCGCCGGCGGGGCACTTTGCAAAACGCGCTTGAAATGATTGTGCACCGCGACCGAGAGCGTCTTTTTCGCCAGGTCCTGGCCGACGACATACTGGTCGAGCAAGCGTCGAATTTCGGCTGGTTTCGGCACCCGAATGGTTGAGCTCTGACGGCGCGCGTCTTCATTCAGTTCCTTGTCGAGAATGCTTTTGCAGACGTTGATGCAGCTATCGCAAATATAAACGCCCGGGCCGGCGATAAGTTTACGGACCTCCGCGTGGCTTTTGCCACAGAAGGAGCACATGGTCAGATTCGAGGCGCGTGCCATTCTTCCCCGTTAGAAGCAGGTCCTATTCCTCGAGTTTCTGCGGTAAAGCAGACTCCGCGATTGCCGTCGCGCGGTCGCTCAACTTTCCGCTTGCTCCATCGCCGTCGAGTAATTTCGCCTCCTTGCGTGATTTGATCACCTCGTCCACCAGCCCGTAAGCCTTCGCCTCCGACGCCGTCATATAATAATCGCGGTCGGAATCCCGCAGCACCTGTTCCTCAGCTTTGCCCGTGTGCTGACTGAGAATGCGGATGAGCCGTTTCTTTAGCTTAAACATGTATTCCACCGTGCGCTCAACGTCACTCGCCTGGCCCTGCGCGCCGCCCGAAACCTGATGGATCATAATGTCGGAATTCGGAAGCGCGTAGCGCTTGCCCTTTGTTCCGGCCGCCAGCAGGACGGCGCCCATGCTCGCCGCCATCCCGAGGCAATAGGTTGTCACGTCGCAGGTGAGAAATTGCATCGTGTCGTAAATCGCGAGACCAGCCGTGACTGATCCGCCGGGTGAATTGATGTAAACGTTGATGTCCTTCTTGCCGTCTTCCATCTGCAGGAAGAGCAACTGCGCAATCACCAGGTTCGCAATGTGGTCGTCAATTGGCGTCCCGATAAAAACAATTCGATCCTTGAGCAGACGCGAATAAATGTCGTAGCTGCGTTCGCCGCGCCCGGTCTGCTCCACGACCATCGGCACGAGGACCGATTGAGAAAAATGAGTGTCGCGATTCCTTGTCATGGTTGTTTGTCCGGCGCCTCGGTCACCTTCGCCGCGGGAGCGCCTTCGATGGTAGCATTCGACCCGAGGAAATCAATCGTCTTGGCCAATAGGATCTGTTCCACGAGACCGTTCATGCCTTCCTGCTTTTCGATTTCCTGTCGCATTTTTTCCGCGGTGATGTTGTGATGCATCGCTTGATGGCGAATCCGCTCGTCGATATCCGCGCGCGTTACCTGAATTTTTTCCTGCTCGGCGATGCGATGCAGAATAAAATTGGTTTTTAGCCGATGCGCTGCCAAGCCGGCTGCGGCTTGGATGAGTTCCTTTTCCTTGTCCTGTAAAGCGTCATCGGGCACTCCGCGCTCGCGATTGCGCTCCACCAACTCGGCGAGTGCGCTACGCGTTTCGGATTTGAGCAGGTTCGGCGGCACTTCGAACTGAATCCGCTCATCCAAGAACCTAACGACCTGAGCTTCGCGCGCCCTTTCTCGTTCATGTTCCTTCTCATGCGCGATCTGCTCTTCGAGCCTATGCCGCAATTCTTCCAGCGTTTTCCCGGGCATCCATTTGCCGGCAAAGGTATCGTCCACCGATGGAAGGACGCGTTGCTTGATCTCGAGCAATGTCACATTGTATCGCGCAGTCTTGCCAGCCAGCTCGCCGATCGGAAAATCTTGCGGAAATTCCACTTGCACCTGACGCGACTCGTTAGGCTTAAGTCCGATCAACTGTTCGGCAAAGCGTGGAAGAAAATTGTCCGGCGCAAGGCGAAGCCAGAATTTCTTGCCACCTTGCAGATTCTTGCTCGCCTTCGGCGCTATTTCCCCAATCGGCTTTCCCTCGATCATTCCCTCGAAATCGAGCACTGCAAAATCCTCCATCTCCAGTCCGCGCGCAGGCACATCGACAAAGTCGGCCGATTGTTCGCGTAGACGTTCGATCGCTGCGTTGATCTCATCTTCGGTCACCTCCGTGCCCGGCAACTGCAATGGGATTCCCTTGTAATCCGGCAGCTCAAATTCCGGTGCAGTCACAACCGTCGCTCGAAAACGCATTGAGCGATCTTCGCCAAACTCTACGTCCTCGAGATTTGTTAGGCTGACGACTCGCAGCTGCTCCCGCGCAATCGCTTCCCGATAGCTCTTTGCGACGAGTTTCTTCGTCAGTTCATCCTGAATATCCTTTCGAAACTTCGCTTCGATCACCCGCTTTGGTGCCTTGCCCGGCCGATAACCGGGAATACGCGCATGGGTGGCGAAACTGCTCGCGATCGCGTCCCATTCCTTTGATACCTCCGACGGCGGCAGCTCGATTTTAAGCGTCGCAACGCAATGAGGCTGATTTTCAACTTCGACCTTCATCAGGCATCACTGTAGCGATGGTCGCTCGCGGCCGCATCCGATTTTCGGCGGCCATCGCTATTTGCCTAACGAATCCGCTGGCTAGTGCCGCGACTGCCGCTACACCATTCGTTGTCCACGCGCGAAAACCATCTCCGGTTGCACAAAGCCAAACCAGTATGCGATTTCGCGATAATCCGGGCACTCAAAGAGAGTGAAATTGGCCGCTTTACCTTTTTCGAGTGAACCGATCTGATGGCCGCGTCCCAGGCTGTAGGCGGCATTGATCGTCGTCGCGCTTACACCCTCGGCCGGCGTCACCTTCATTTGTGTCGCCGCCAGCGAAAGAATCATCGGAATCGAAAGCGTGGGGGATGACCCCGGATTGAAATCGGTCGCCAGCACGACGGCAAGTCCAGCTTCGATCATGGAGCGGGCTCTTGGATAGCGCGTCTTGCCAAGAGCGTAAACCGAACCCGGGAGTAAGACCGGCTGAACACCGGCTGCTCGCATCGCCGCAATCCCCTCCTCTTCTGTTTGCTCGAGATGATCCGCGGTCACCGTGCCCACCTCAGACGCAAGTACGGCGCCGCCCGAGTTCGTTAGTTGATCGGCGTGCATGCGGAGACCTAGACCTTCTTCTTTCGCTTTCGTGAGAATCCGACGAGCGGCCGAGCGGTCAAAATAGCCGCGCTCATAAAAGACGTCGCAGTACTCGGCGATCCCTTGCCTAACGACTTCGGGAATCATCTCCTCGACGACGAGCGAGACGTAATCGCTCGGCCGGTCCTCAAATTCTTCCGGAAAGGCGTGCGCTCCAAGGAAAGTCGGCACCAATTCCATGGGACTGTTCTCGGACAGCTGCCTGATAACCCGTAGCATCTTGAGCTCCTCTTCCAGGGACAGGCCATAACCCGATTTCGCTTCCATCGTCGTCGTGCCACAACGCAGCGCCCAACGAATTCGCGAACTGGCTTCCTTCAGCAGCTCCTCTTCATTCGTCTGGCGCGTCCACTGGACAGTCGAACGAATCCCGCCACCAACGGCCGCGATCTCCTCATAGGTTGCCCCGCGAACGCGCATCTCAAACTCGTCCACCCGAGTTCCGCCGAAAACCGGATGCGCGTGAGCATCCACAAATCCTGGCAGCACCACTCGCCCATGCGCTTCGATAATTTCACAGCCGTCAGGCAACTCGCGCTCGATCTCGGTTGAATCGCCAACTCGCGCAATCATGCCATCGCGCACCAGCATCCCGCCATCTTCTATAATGGTGAGGTCGCTCAGCTCCGTTCCAACCCGCGGCCGCGCCGGACCGGCGAGAGTAACGAGCTGAGTCGCGTGGAGGATGGCAATCGAATTCACGTTGGCAAATCTGCTAAGAACCGCTCCAATCTTTTGATCCGCGCTGGAGAAATCGGGACGGTGGAGTGCCGCCTGGCAGCACTTCAGGCGGATGGCTAGCCGGTCAGTTTCTTCTCCACGAGCTCGCGCGCACTTTGATATCGCGCTTCCGATTCACGCACCAGCGTTTCCATTTTCTGTCGCAACCCGGCTTTCACCGTCTCGTCCTTCAATCCCGAAAGGTTGATTCGTACATTCATCCCCGCGCCTTCAATGCAGGCGCGGGCGGCAAGCAATCCCACGCCTACGTCTGAAATCGACGCCGGGTTTCCGTTCTCCGCCATGGCAGTCAGTAACTCATAGACTCGACTTGCCGCTTCCATCACTCGCAGCGGGATCTCCGCCGCATAACGATTTGCTTCCTGGATCGTCTGCGTCCGCGCGGCCTTCTCTTCCGTCGTATTCTTCGGCAATCCAAAAGCCGCCATCACTTTGTTGAAAGCCGCGGTGTCCTCATCCACCAGAAAAAGCAGATCATCCTTCAAATGCTGCGCTTTCACTGCCCAATCGCTGAAAAATTCCAACCGATCGTCCCAACCGCGCTTTGCGGCAGAAAGATTTGCCACCATTCCGCCTAACGATGCTCCTAACGCCCCCATCAAGGCCGCGACCGAGCCTCCGCCCGGCGCGGGCGAATCGCTCAGCGTCTCGTTGCAAAACTGGCGCAGGTTGAGCCTAACGAGTGACGCGTCCGCTGTCTTCTCAATCTTGTACTCAATGACCTTTTCCTTCGGATCGAATGGTTTCAGCTCGCTTAAACCCATCGATCGAATCGCCAGACCAATCAGGTCCTCTGCCGACGCGCCCTCCGAGCAGCTTTGCTTGCGCAGAAAGAAGCGGCCCGCATCGATGAGACATTTCCTGGGTAACATCCCGACAACTTCCGAGCCGGTGACGCGCAGCCCTCGCCGCTCGGCCGACTTGCAGCAGGCATCGAAGGCCGCGTGTAGCGGTGTCACCGAGATATTCGTTAGGTTCATCGAGATTTGTGCGATGCCATATTCCTCAACGTACCAGCCGATGCCCTTGACGTGTTGCAGCATTCCTGGGATGCGCACCGGCTCGCCTTCTTCATCGAGTATCTTCTTTCCTGTTGGCGTGCCGTCCTCCGTTTTCACGCGTCCATTCTCCCGCACGTCAAACGCGACCGAATTCGCCCGCCTGACCGACTTCGTGTTCAGATTAACGTTATAGGCGACGAGGAAATCGCGCGCGCCGATCACCGTCGCCCCCGAGTGCTCATTGAAAACCGCTGGACCAAAATCCGGCTTCCACTGCGGTTGCTTGATCTTCTCAAAGAACCCTTCGTATTCGCCCGCACGAATAAGGGAAAGATTTGAGCGATCCGGCCCGGTGGCCGCGCGCTCGTAAAGGTAAACTGGAATTTTCAATTCCTCCGCCACTCGTTTGCCTAACGATTTCGCGCACCCAATCACTTCCTCCCAGCTGACGTCGCTCACCGGAATGAACGGGCAAACATCGGTCGCCCCCATACGAGGATGCGCCCCCTTGTGTTTGCGCATATCGATTAACTCCGCAGCCTTTTGAATCCCGCGAAACGCCCCCTCGACCACCGCCTCCGGGGAACCAACAAACGTAACTACGGTGCGATTGGTGCTCGCACCAGGATCAACATCAAGCAGCGACACTCCATCGACACTTTCGATCGCGGACGTGATTTGTTGGATCACACCAAGGTCGCGGCCTTCGGAGAAATTTGGCACACACTCGATGAGTTTTTTCATCCGCAATTGTTGACACTTAGCACATCCGCGAATCTCTGCCCAAAGGCGGCGGGATTTGCTTCCCTGAGAACGGGCCGCGACCTGATGCCGTTGCCGCCAAGTGAGCGTCAGTCGCGAGCCTGTGCCGGCATCGGGATCTTGATATCGTGATCTTTCGCGAACTTGATTGCCCTCGAATACCCGGCGTCGGCGTGCCGGATCACGCCCATGCCTGGGTCACTTGTCAGGACGCGTTCGAGGCGGTGCCTGGCGCCGTCGGTGCCATCCGCCACCGCAACCATGCCGGCGTGTTGCGAGTAGCCGATGCCTACGCCCCCGCCGTTGTGGATCGAAACCCAGGAGGCGCCGGCGGCGGTGTTGACCAGCGCATTGAGTAACGCCCAATCCGCGATTGCGTCGCTGCCGTCGATCATGCCTTCGGTTTCGCGGAACGGCGAGGCAACGGACCCAGTATCGAGATGATCGCGGCCAATCACGATCGGCGCACTGAGTTCGCCCCGCCTAACGAGCTCGTTCATCGCCAGCCCGAACTCTGCTCGCTCTCCATAGCCAAGCCAACAGATGCGCGCCGGCAACCCCTGGAACTGGATGCGTTCTCGCGCCAGCTTCATCCAACGCGAAAGAATTTTGTTTTCGGGAAAAAGCTCGAGTGCAAGTTTGTCGGTACGAGCGATGTCGTCAGGCTGGCCGCTCAAGGCGACCCAGCGAAATGGACCTTTTCCTTCGCAGAAAAGCGGACGGATGTACTCCGGGACAAAACCGGGAATATCGAAAGCATTTTCGCAGCCGGCTTTCATTGCCTGGGTGCGAATGTTATTGCCGTAATCGAACGTGACCGCGCCTTTTTTCTGCAGGGCCAGCATTGCTTCGACATGCCGCGCCATCGCGGCCATCGAACGCTTGATGTATTCGTCGGGATTATCAGCGCGCAACTGGAACGCTTCCTCGACCGACATCCCGTTAGGCACATAACCATTGAGCGGGTCGTGCGCGCTCGTCTGATCGGTAAGAACGTCGGGCACAAGCCCACGCTTCACCATCTCGGGGAGGACATCGGCGCAATTGCCGACCAAGCCAACCGAGATCGCTTCTTTCTTCGTTTTGGCTTTGTCGAGGATCTCCATCGCTTCGTCGAGCGAGCGCGCTAGCTTATCACAATAGCCACTCGTTAGGCGTTTTTCGATACGCATGGGATCGACTTCGATTCCCAGGCAACAGGCACCGGCCATGGTAGCGGCGAGCGGTTGCGCGCCACCCATCCCGCCGAGGCCGCCGGTCACGAGCAATCTACCCTCGAGCGTGCCCCCGAAATGTTTCGCTCCGGCGGCGGAAAAGGTCTCGAAAGTTCCCTGCACGATTCCCTGGCTCGCGATGTAGATCCAGGAGCCGGCCGTCATCTGGCCGTACATCGTCAGGCCAAGTTTTTCGAGCCGGTTGAATTCCGGGTAGTTGGACCAATGGCCAACGAGATTGGAATTGGCGATCAGGACGCGCGGTGCTTCATCATGGGTGCGAAAGACACCAACCGGTTTGCCAGACTGGACGAGAAGCGTTTCGTCATTCTCTAACTCCCGCAGCTCCCTAACGATCGCGTCGAAAGCTTCCCAACTGCGTGCGGCGCGCCCGGTTCCCCCATAAACAATCAGGTTTTCCGGCTTCTCCGCTACCTCCTGGTCGAGATTGTTCATCAGCATTCGCAACGCCGCTTCCTGCTGCCAGCCCTTGCAGCTGAGTTTATTGCCGCGCGGGGCGCGAATTGTTCGTTTTTGCGTCATAATTCGTTAGGCCAGACTAGAACATTATGACCGAGCCTGCAGAGAAGATACAATTCCGTGGCCTCCGCGGGCTTCGCTGGTCAGGATTCATCTTCGAAACTAAACCGGCCGGCACGAATCGCTCCAGCCACACGTTCAATGTCGCCCGTCAAGACGCGATCTTCCTCCAAACGAGGCGCGATTGCACGGAGAGCGGCGAAGGCCCGTTCGACCCCGACGCCGGCTTTCAATGGTCGACGAAATTCCAATCCTTCCCCCGCAGCCATCAGCTCGATGGCAAAGAGATGCTCGGCGTTGTCCATCACTGTCCGCAATTTAAGCGCGGCGGTCATGCCCATGGAAACATGATCTTCCTTTCCGGCCGAGGTCGGCAGATTGTCGACGCTCGCCGGATGCGCCAGGATTTTGGCTTCGTTCAGCAGCGCAACCGCGGCGACGTGCGCGATCATGAAACCGGATTGCATTCCGGGTTGTTGCGCAAGAAAGGCGGGCAAACCTTCGTTCAGATCGGGATTTAGCAGGCGATCAATTCGCCGCTCGCTGATGCTCATCAGGTCCGTGATCGCAATCGCAGCGTAGTCGAGAGCAAGCGCGAGCGGTGCGCCGTGAAAGTTGCCGCCCGAAAGGACATCGCCGTTATCGGTGAAAACGAGCGGGTTGTCGGTCGCCGAGCCCGACTCTGTCGACAGCACGTCCTCGCAATGGGCAAGCGCGCCACGAATCGCTCCATGCACCTGTGGCATGCAACGCAGACTGTAAGCATCCTGCACGCGCAGATCACCAGTGAGATGGGAGGCGCGGATTTCACTCTCCCGTAGCAGAGCGAGCAAATGCCGCGCGACCGCGCGCTGACCGGGATGCGGACGTGCGTTGTGAATTCGCTCGTCGAAGGCAACCGGCGTGCCAAGAAGCGCTTCAAGTGCCATGGCGCCCGCGACATCAGCCACTTGCACAAGTTGTTTCGCACGCATAAGCGCAAGACCGCCGACTGCATGCATCGCCTGAGTACCGTTGAGGAGCGCGAGACCTTCCTTTGCCTGCAGATCGGTTGGCCGGAGTCCAGCCCTTTGCAGGGCGGCTTCGGCGGGCATGCGTTCGTCCCGGAAAAATGCGTCGCCTTCTCCGATCAGGGAGAGCGCGAGGTGCGCGAGCGGCGCCAAGTCGCCGCTGGCGCCGACCGATCCTTTCTCGGGAATCACCGGCCAGACTCTGCGGTTGAGCATCTCGACCAAAAGCTGAATCACTTCCAATCGGATGCCGCTAAAGCCCAGGGTCAGCACGTTGGCGCGCAGGAGAATCATCGCGCGCACTTCCAGTTCGGAGAGCGGTCGGCCGATCCCGCAGCAATGACTCCGCACGAGATTAACCTGCAGCTGCTCGAGCTTGTCGGGCGGAATGCGCACATCAGCAAGTTTTCCAAAACCCGTGCTAATGCCGTAGACGACTGCGCGACGTGCGACAATCTCTTCCACGACGCGGCGCGAAGCGCGGATTGCCGCAAATGCTGAGGCCGAAACCTCCACCGGCTCGCACACAAGTGCGACGCTGGCAATTTGCTCGAGCGTTAAAGGACGGCCGGAAAGAGAAATCATTCAGGACCCCACATTAAGGGAGGCGGAACATTTCCGCCAGCCTCGCTACTCGTTAGGCAGCTTGCCGCCAGCACGCCTAACAAAGTACTGCCGTCACAGAAACGGTTGTATCCCCGCCCCGCCAGAGCGCTGCCTCATGACGGAAAAAGGCCAGGCCGCGAGAAGCGACCTGGCCTCTTAGGTTAAAGTTTTCCGGTCGGAGGCGAACCGCCGGCGGCTTTCTATTTGGAGTATCCGGTGGTGGCCGTCGTCTGGGTCGCCGTCTCCTTTTTCTGCGCGCAAGCACCCAGGCTTAGCACGCTGGCCGCAACGGCCACTACGAGAATTGCTTTCAGAATCTTCACTATTTTACTTCGCCTCCTTCCTTTAGCAGGTTGCTGCCGATGTTTAGGCGGGGAAGCCCCCCCGCGCAACGAATTTCTCTCCTTTTTTCGTTAGCTCGCGATAACCACTTCTGTGCCCACCGGTACACGGTCGAAAAGATCAGCGATATCGGTACTCCTCATTCGGATGCAGCCATGACTCGCGGGCCGGCCAATCTCCGATTCGTGATTTGTGCCGTGGATGTAAATAAAGCGGTCTCGCGTATTGGCATTGTGATCTTCCATCCCATCGAGCCAGAGGATGCGGGTAAGAATGAGATCGTCATCCGGCGGGAGTGGATCTTTTGGCGCAAGAGGAATACGGCTACGGAAGATGGTACCGAGCGGAACATCGGCGCCGATCTTTTCCGCGACGCGAAATTTGCCGAGCGGCGTCTTCATGCTGCCGGCCTCGGGGCCGAGACCGAAACGCGAAGTCGAAATGGGATAGCTGACAAGCATCTGGTCGCCCGTGACAAGATCAAGACGCTGCTCTGAAACAGAAACTCGGATGGTCAGCTCGGTCGTTTGCATGTCAGGATGCGGACGATAAACTGCGCTCGCGATGCGGAAAAAGTATCACGTGACGATCGTGGGCGCGACCGGCGCGGTTGGCATCGAGTTACTGCGCGTGATGGAGCGACGCGATTTTCCAGTGGCAGACCTGCGCTTACTTGCGTCGCCGCGGTCGGCGGGACGGATGCTGGAATTTCGAGGTCGCGAATATCCTGTCGCCGCGCTTGGGGAAGATTCATTCACCGGCGCCGACCTGGCTTTTTTCAGCGCCGGCTCGGAGACGGCGAAAAGATTCGCGCCGTTCGCACAACAAGCTGGCGCGATCGTGATCGACAACTCTTCCGCTTTTCGCATGGACGAAGACGTGCCGCTCGTCATTCCGGAAATCAACCCGGACGATCTGCAAGCGCATCGCGGAATCATCGCAAATCCGAACTGCACAACGGCGATTGCCTTAATGGCGCTTTATCCTTTGCATCGCGGTTTTGGATTGCAGCGAGTTTTTGCGGCAAGTTATCAGGCTGTTTCGGGCAGCGGCGCGCGAGCGATCGAGGAATTGCGCCGGCAAATCGAAGCGGTGTCCCGCGAAGCCGAACCGATTGCCGAGGTCTACCCGCACCCGGTCGCTTTTAATGCTCTTCCACAGGTTGATTCCTTTCTTAAAAGCGGCTACACCCGCGAGGAAATGAAGCTGCAGAATGAAGGGCGCAAGATGATGCACCTTCCCACTTTCCAAGCCTCGGTCACTTGTGTTCGCGTGCCGGTTTATCGCGCGCATTCGGTGGCATTGAGCGCGGAGTTTCTCAATCCGGTTTCAGTTGAGGCCGCGCGTGATATTCTCGCCAAGGCGCCCGGAGTCGACCTGGTGGATGAGCCGCAGTCGCATCTTTATCCGATGCCGCTTACGGTCGCCGGAAAAGACAACTGCCAGGTCGGACGAATTCGGCTGGATTGCGCCTTGGAAAATGGACTCGCCCTGTGGGTTTGCGGAGATCAACTCCTGAAAGGCGCAGCGCTCAATGCGGTGCAGATCGCGGAATTACTCTGAGCGTTTGCTCAACAGCTGAAGGAAAGATGCGGCCCGGGATGAACTCGAAGCCGTGAAACGTTGTCTCCTTTATTCGTTAGGGGTTTGGTGTTTGCTCGGCGTTAGGCCGCTTTTTCTTCGGCTTGCCTTGGTGCTCGCCGTTTGCCGGTGAAGCGCCATCCGCGTTGGGGTGTTCAGTCTGTTCGTGATGCTGCGGTTGATTTTCCGCCGGTGCCGGTTGTGGGCGCCGAGGCCTTGGCCCTGGCTGGTTTTGAGTGCGTTCCAGGTCGCTAGGCTGACTTGGCTCGATTGGCGCGGGTCGGCGCGGCTGGGCGAATGGTGTTGGCCGCTTGGGAGGTCGAGCAGGCTGCGCTATCTCTGGCGCCCTGGCCGGGTGAGGCGTTGTCGCTTCTGTTTGTTGGACGCCTGGTCGACGTTGCAAATCCCCAGGCCGACCAGTCTCGGGCGCGGGCCGATGAGCGGCCGCAGCATTTTCTTCCCTTGTGCGTTCTGAATTATTTTGAGCTGAAGTCTCATGCGTGACCGCAGTTGGAGGGGTGCTCTGTGGAGGTCGCGGTGCAGGCATGCCTCCCTGCTTCCAACCTTCCTTACCGTTGGAAGTCATTACTCCATTGTAATTGGCCGGCGGAGTGAAGCTCGGCGGCGGCACATTTTTTGGATTCTCTTTCTTCATTTCCGCCTGGAGTTGCTGGCGGTTGTTGATGCCCTTCCAACCGTGCTCTACCTGGGGCCTAGTCACGGTAGCCTTCACTTGCTTGGGCGCGATTTTCTGTTGTGATTTTTGCACAGGCGGCGCAACAACCATCAGCTGACCGTTACTGACACGGTTGAGATTTCCACCATGCGTCATGACCGACTGGCCCGCCATGTTAGACTCCCGTTTAAGCACAAGTCGAGGAACCGGGCGCTCGGAATACTGGTTCAGCCGGCTGAAGCTCGGCCCGTAGTTATAAACGACTGAGTTATTGTAAGTGATGTTAGTTACGTTCACCGTCCGATTGATGATCGTAACATTGCGCTGCGCAGGGATGATCCGCTGGCGCAGGACGGGTTCGCCAATATAGCGAATGTCGACAAAATTGTAGTAGAGGGGCCCGATATCAAAAGTGACATCGACCGCTCCGCTGATCGGGCGACCTTCGTAGACAGTTTCGCCCTGCGGCGGTAAAGGTGCCCACCCGATGTAGTCACCACCTGTTCGCCACGAAACCCAGGCCGGACCCCACTCGTATCCAGGCACCCAAACCCAGCCGTAGCTCTCAAGATCTGCCCAACGACCGTAGTGATAAGTCGCCCAACCGAAATCCTCGTAGGAGACCCAGGTCCAGCCGACATCGGTATAAGCCCAGTACCCATCGCTGTAGGGCCGCCAGTCCGAGTTATTCACAGCGACGTTAGGCTGAAAGCAATAGCCGTAGTCATCCACATCGATCCAACTGCCGTACGGCGAAAGGTTATCGTAAAAAAAGTCGAGCGAAACTTCCGCGTCTGCTCGGCTCTTCGAGACGAAGGGGGAGAGACAAGCGATTAACGCGAGTGCGATTAAGATTCTTTTCATGCTATTCTTTGGTGTAAGTCTTGGACTGAGTTGCTCCAAGTGTTATTCACTCATTCGGAAATCGTCCAGGCGCCGCGTGTTTCCAGACAGCCTTAGTCGCTCTCTATCTATCAGGGCCTTTGTTTGAGTCGCGAAGACCAACCGGCCTGGACTAACGTGGCTTGATTACGACAAAGGATCTGGTGCGTCGGCGGCAAACCGAGAGGACCTGCGACTCGTTAGAATCGAGCGATTGAACCGCCTGTTCGAAATCCTTCACCGACTCAACCGGTTGCTGATTGATCGCCTCGATCACGTCGCCGGCGCGAATTTGCGAGTCGTTCAAGCCCGGTCCGACCTGCGCGACAACCACACCGCGGACGCTCGGCGGCACTCCGAGCTGCTGCGCAAGTTGCGGCGTCAACTCGCGCACCTCAAGGGATGCAAGCGAACTGTTGCCGGCTTGATCCGGAGCCTGATCCCGGTCTTCATTATCCGAATCGTTAGGCGAAGGAGGTTGCACCGGTTGCCGGCCCGGCCCGCCCGGTGCTGCACGCACCAAACCATAGTTAGGCGGCCGTTCCTTGAGCGTGGTAGAGACCGTGAGCGGTTTTCCATTTCGCTCCACCTGCAAACTGACTTTCTTATTCAACTCCGCGACTGAAACGAGCCTCTGGAGTTCGATGATATTGTGAACCTTGTGACCGTCGAATTCCTGGATCACATCGCCGCGTTGAATCTTGGCATCCGCGGCCGGTGAGTCGGGCATCACCGCCGCGACGGCGACACCATTGTCGTCACTCGGTGTTTGCCCCGGTTGCAAGCCCACCGTCTCGATCCCGAGATAGCCGCGAATGATTCGTCCCTGCTTGAGTAAGCTTTCCAAGGCCATTTTCACCGTGTTCGATGGAATGGCAAAGCCGATTCCCTGCGATCCACCGCTGCGCGAAATGATGGCGGTATTGATTCCGATGACCTCGCCGCGCAGGTTGATCAATGGTCCGCCGCTGTTGCCAGGATTAATCGCAGCGTTGGTTTGCAGAAAATCGCCGAAGCCATCGACGCGATTCGGCCGCCCTTTCGAGCTGATGATTCCATCCGTCACCGTCTCCTCGAAGCCAAACGGATTCCCTACTGCGAGGACAAAATCGCCCGCCTGCATTTGATCGGAATCGCCCAGTTTGAGCGGTTTCGCATCGGGCTCGTCCATTTTTAAGACTGCGAGGTCAAGCTGTTCGTCGGCGCCGATGAGCTGTGCTTTGCGCGTGCGTCCATCGCTCAATTGCACCTCGATTTCGTCGACCTGATCGACGACGTGGTTGTTGGTAATGATGTGACCTTCCTTGGTCACGATCACCCCAGACCCTAACGAATTCTGGACGAGCGAATCATCCATCGGTCCGCGAAATTGACGATAGTTGCCGCGGAAAAAATCGAAAGGATCGAGGCCGTATTGCCGCGGAATTCGTTTGGTTGTCTTTACACTTACAACCGACGGAATCACGCTCGCGACCAGTCGGCGCCGTTCATTGCTTAACGACCCCAGGCTGGCGATCGACTTCGAATCAATCGGCGGGTTTTCTGCCAGGGTGAATTTCTCCGGCGACCGGCGGTTCGTTAGGGTCAGATGGCCGTGGCGCAGCTGGTAGTCGTAAAGCAGTGAAACTCCGGCGCTCAGAACCAAGACTAACAAAAGGAATTTGAGTAGGTTTTTCATTAACTGACGTGGGAGAAGGATTTTTCCCCATCTTCGACAATCAAATGCCGGAAACGTTGATTTTCCGCATTCGTCAGCTCGGGATCATCGCGAAAGATCCTGCTCGCCGCCGTCCGCGCACGCTGCATTAACTGCGCGTCTCGGCGTAGATCGCCAAGTTTCAGGGCGGGTAATCCGCTCTGCGCCGTTCCGAGCAAATCACCCGGCCCACGTATGGCCCAATCCGCTTCCGCCACCTCGAAACCATTGCTTGTCTTTTCCAACACCTCCAGCTTGGCCGCCGTTTCGGGCGATGAATCGGAAGAAAGAAGAATACAATAGGACTTGTGTTCGCCGCGTCCGATACGCCCGCGCAGTTGATGCAATTGGGCGAGTCCGAAACGTTCGGCATTTTCAATCAACATAACGGTGGCGTTAGGCACATCCACTCCCACTTCGATCACCGTGGTGCTAACCAGCACGTTCGTTAGGCCGCGGCGAAAACGCTCCATGATCGCCTGCTTCTCTGGCGGCGGAACGCGTCCATGCAGGAGTTCACAAATGAATGGCGACAAACGTTCGCGCCATTTGTCGAACTCGGCCGAAGCCGCTTTGGCTTCCAGCTTCTCGCTCTCATCGATCAGCGGATAGACGATATAGGCCTGCCGGCCGGCTGCCAACTCTCGGCGCAAAAATGCCAGCACGTCCGGTAACTTGTCTCCATCCCGCGCCGCCGTGACGATTTTCCCGCGATGCGCCGGCATTTCGTCGATCGTTGAGACATCAAGATCACCGTAAAGACTCATGGTGAGGGTCCGAGGAATGGGCGTAGCGGTCATGACAAGCACATGCGGCGCGGGTTCCCGGGTCGTTAGGCGTCCGCGCTGGGCCACGCCGAATTTGTGTTGCTCATCGATCACCACCAAACCCGGAACGCCGAGACCCTCCGGCTCATAAAGTAAGGCGTGCGTTCCGACAAAGATCTGGCCCGCCGATTTTTTTCCCGAGGGGTACAGGGCGCTGGCCCGCCGGACCTGGGGTGTGGGGTCGCCCGCACAGCTTGGCCCCGAAAGATTGTGCTCGCCCCTCATTGCGCGATCCGTGCGTGAAAGTGTGAAGAGCGGCAATGCGTCCTCCTTTCGCGCACCAGTACGGAGGGAAATTGAGACACCCAATGGCTCGATCCAGCGCTGCAAGACGGCGTAGTGTTGCTCGGCCAGGATCTGTGTCGGCGCCATGAAAGCGGTTTGCGCGCCTGACTCTACGCAAAGCAACATAGCCGCTATGGCCACCACCGTTTTTCCCGAACCAACATCGCCTTGCAACAATCGGTTCATGGGAAACGTCGAGTCGAGATCGCAACGCAATTCCTCGATTACCTTCGTTTGCGCGTTCGTTAGGGCAAAGGGCAATGTTTTGAGAAAGCGTTGCAACAATTCACCTGAACCATGCTGCGCTCTGCCCACACGCCGACGCGCGCGCGACCGTCGTGAAGCGAGCACCATTTGCATGGTAAAAAATTCCCCCAACACCAGGCACTCCCGAGCATGGGCGAGTGTCTCCTCGCTCGAAGGAAAATGAATTTCGCGCAGCGCCTTCGAACTCAATTCGGTCTGTAGTTCTGCTGGAAGCACGGTTTCCAACTCGTCGTCGTAGCACTCGTCGAGCAGCCGAAAAATCAACGCGCGCAAAATGCGCTGCGAGAGCCCTTCGGTCGCGGGATAAATCGGTGTGATACGCCGGAAATGAATCGAGCTCTCCGCGTCATCTTCGATCACTTCGAACTCCGGATGTTCCATGCAAAGACGGGTGCCGCGCAGACGTGGCTTACCGAAAACAACCAGACGCTGTCCGGTCAGAATCATCTTTTGCACGTAATGCAGATTGAACCACCGCAGGACGAGCGGCTGGCTGAGGGCATGCGCGTCAGTCTCCTGCACCGTGGCTTCGAAAATCTTTCTTCCGCGGCCAAAACGGAGAAGACGTGTCTTTGTTACCTCTCCACAAAGGCAAACCGGATGTTCGGCTTCCTCTCGTGGGAAACGGGCGAACTCCCGGCGATCTTCATGTCGCCGCGGATAATGCGTGAGTAAATCATGAACGGTATCGAGACCAAGCCGACGGAGCTGTGTCTTCCGTGGCTGCGGAATCCACTCTATTTCGCCTAACGATTGGTCGACGTGAACCGCCATCTGGGAAGGACATTATCGCGCCATTCGCGAGCTGCGAATGCGGACGAGCGGAAAGCTCGCAATTCCAACGGACAACACTCTCGGTTCCTACTGCCGATGAGGCGCTGCGCTGCGCAATGCCTCGACCTGCAATTGCAAGCGCATTTCCCCTTCATATTCATCCGCCGATAAGCGAACGGCGAGATCCCAGGGCGGCTCTGGCAGTGGTTCACTCGCACCGCCAAAGAAAATTGCACGCTGAAATCGACCATCCTGTTTCAGACGCAGGGCAAGATGCTTTTCTTTCAAGATTTGCGGCGGACCTGCCGCCTCGACTTGCCTAACGAGGAAAAGCGGTTGTGGATTTCCCTGACCAAAGGGCTGGAGCGATTCGTGCCAGCGCCACAGATCCCAATTCAAATCGCGCAGAGTCAGTTCCGCATCGAGACGCAGTTGCGGCTCGAGGTGTTCGGGCGCAAGAAGCGTGCGACAAGCTTCCGCGAAAGCCGTGGCGAAGTTGCAAAATTTTTCCTCCCGAATCGTCAGGCCGGCAGCCATCTCGTGTCCGCCAAATTTCTCCAGGTGTTCGCTGCAAAGTCCGAGGGCGGCGACAAGCGAAAGATGGGGAATACTGCGCCCACTTCCTTTTCCCAGACCGTCGGCATCGAAACCGACGATGATCGTCGGTCGATGATAACTCTTCGCGATACGGGAGGCGACAATCCCAAGCACCCCAGGGTGCCAGCCGCGTTCGCCCAGCACGATCGCGGGCAGCTCGGACAAACTCTGCTGCAGGATTTTCTCTTCCGCTGCCAGGACAATCTCGCGCTCGATATTCTGTCGCTCGCGATTCTGGCCATCGAGCTCGCCAGCGAGTGCCTCGGCTTCCGTGAAGTCAGTGGTGAGAAAAAGGCGAAGCGCTTTCTCAGCCGTTGACAAGCGGCCGGCGGCGTTGAGTCGTGGGCCCAATCGGAAGCCGATATGCTCGGAGCGAACCGGTGGCCTAACGACCGCAACGTCAAGCAAATGACTAATGCCTAACAATCGACGACGCGCGATCTCATGTGTCCCGTGATGGACAAGAATGCGGTTCTCAGCCTCCAGCGGCACGATGTCGGCCACCGTTCCAAGAGCGACAAGATCGAGCCGGCGCCGCAGGTCAAACTGTGGTAACCGCCGACTCTTGAGCAGAGCGTGGCAAAGCTTGAAAACAATCCCGACGCTGCAGAGATAGTCGAAAGGCGAGTTGGAAGCTTTGGGATTTATGACCGCGATGCAATCTGGCAGCGCGGCCTTCGGTTCGTGATGATCGAGTACGATGACATCCGCGCCGCGCGCGCAGATCTCTCCCACCTCGGCGGACGAAGAAGTGCCGCAATCAACTGCTATGAGAAGTTGTGGCTGATGCGATTGCCAGCAGCGTTCAATTCCCTCGCGACTCAGTCCGTAGCCTTCCTCTATCCGTGACGGTAGAAAGAGCGCGGGTGGATTGCCGTAGGCGCAGAGCATCTCGTTGAGCAACGCAAGCGAGGTGACGCCATCGACGTCGTAGTCACCGTAGAGGACGATTCGCTCTTTTTCATCAATCGCTCGCAGAATGCGATCAACCGCGACCCGCATATTCGGAAGAAGAAATGGATCGCTTAGATTGCGCAGGCGGGGATGCAGAAAATCCGATGCCTCCGTGTCAGTCAGCAGGCCTCTTCGTGCCAGGAGGCGCGCGATGCAGGCTGGTCCACAAATCCCATCGGAAAACGGGAGCGGCTCCTGATCGTTAGGCGCAAGGATCCAGCGACGGGGGCGTTTCATAATTGAAACTCGTTAGGCAAAAAGTGCAGCGAGACGCTGGGCATCAATTGGGGAATGAACTTTGCCATCGTTATCAAAAATAACGAAAACCTGCCGACTGTGTCGCCAACGTTTTATTTTTCTCGGCCCACGATGAGAGCATACGATCGCTGTAGCCGCTGGCGTAGAGCAGTGGCGCCGTGCAAGCGGCGATAGACGAAGTCGGTCGTGAATTCTTCCGTGTAGCGCCATTTCCCGGCAGTGTCAGTTTGCAGCCAGGCTCGCGCCTTGAGTTTGTAGTCATGCTGGCGCGCCAGTTGGACTGCCTCCGTTGTATTCCGCGGAAGGAGGTCGAAGAATTCGCGAAAGCGTGCTGCGTGCCAGCCAAAGTTCGGCGGAAATTGCCAGAGGATGGGACCGAGCTTCTCACGCAGGGCGAGAATGCCGAGGCGAAAAAACTGGCCAGCGGAATGCGCACGTGGTGCAGTTTCTCCTATGCGTGAGGAAGCGATTGCCTTTGACCGCGAAGAGGAAATCGTCAGGCGTTTCTGTCCACCATGTTTGAACGCTCGGCCGCTGCAGCGAATAGAAGGTAATCTCGATCGTGTTGAAAACGTGACTGGCGAACTCCACTTCGCGTTTTTGCAGATGACGCCGCGCCAGCCGCGATAGTTCGAGCCGGAGATCCCGACTCGCAGCTTGTCTCTTCGGATCAAATGTACTTCGGCGGCTTGGGAACGCCGGAGAGAATTTTCCTTTGAGCGCACAGCTCTCCGAATCTCTGAAAACCTTTTTTTTCCTCTGTGCTGAGGTCGAAGCGCAGACAGCGTCGAAAATAGAACTCGCAGAAATCTTGCTTCTCAGCCGGCTGCGCGGCGATCACTTTCGTGAGACTCTGCAGATTATGGTTGCCTAACGATCGAAGTTGCGTCGCGATTTGATCCTTTGCGTTGTAGTCTGGCCGAATCAACCAAAGTGCGTAGACGAACGGGAGCGCAGCGAACTCCTGCCAGGCGGCGCCGAGGTCGAGAATCTGCACTTCATCGCCCGCCCTCTGGCGAAAGCGGATCGCCTGGTCGCCGATGAGTAGACGTCCTCGTTCCGCATTGATTTTACCATCGCTAACGAACTTGATTGACTGTTCCCCTAACAAGCAACGAAGTAAGTTGGCCGAAGTCTCCGAAGCAGGATCGATGATGACCTCGCGCAACTGTTCGATCGGTTCGCGGTGAACGAGGATCACGCTGTAGACCGGCCCAGTGGATGCAATCGCAATTCGATCAACCGCGAAGTAGATCGGGTGGCGCAGATATTCAAAGCTGGAGACGAGCGCGACATCGAGCTTTCCCGCTGCCAGGTCGCGGCAAAGATTGGAAGGGTGATCGAAACGCACCTGACCCTCCCAACCGTGAATGAGCGGAAGGGCATTCAGGTATTGAACGCAACCGAGCCGAGGCGAGGCGCCCACGTCAGGCGCAGACGAGCTCGTTAGGCGAAATGGACGAAGCGCGGACTGCTTTCGGTCCGGTGAGATGATTGTAATAACTGTCGCGCTGCACTGGAATGCGTCCTGCCTGACGAATTGCATGCTCGAGGGTCTCGCGCGTTTGTTCCTCCGGCGTCTTCGCTCCCGCCATATGGAAGATTTTCTCGCGCATGATCGTGCCATGGAGGTCGTCCACTCCGTAGGCGAGCGCGACCTGAGCGAGCGGCAGGCCAAGGCTTACCCAATACGCAGTCAGATGCTCGATGTTATCAAGATAGATGCGGCTGACCGCGAGGGTGCGCAGTTGCTCGAAAGCAGTCGCACGCGGGATGTGGGCGAGGACAGTTGTGGTAGGCTCAAAGGCAAAAGGGATGAAGCCAGTAAAACCGCCGGTCTGATCCTGCAATTCGCGAAGCTGTCGCAGGTGATCAACCCGTTGCGCGTTAGTCTCGACGTGTCCGTAGAGCATCGTGCAGGTGCTGCGGCCCCCCATTTGATGCCAGATCCGGTGGACTTCGAGCCATTCCTCCGCAGTCTCTTTGCCTCGACAAATTTGATCGCGCACTCCGGGATCGAAAATCTCCGCCCCGCCGCCGGTTAGTGAACCGAGCCCGGCCTCACGCAACGTCGCGAGCGTTTCGGGGATGGATTGTTTGAAGATGCGCCGCGCAAGATGGCGGATCTCAATCGCAGTAAAAGCTTTTAGTTGAAGTTGCGGGTCCAGCACACGCAAACGCCGGAGTAATTCCAAATACCAATCCTTGCTCAAGGTCGGGTGAAGACCGCCGACCATGTGGACCTCAGTAATTCCGCTGCCGAGCGCCTGGCGCACGGCTTCAACGATCTCGTCGATCACGTACTCAAAAGCATGCGGATCCCGTTTGCGCGCGGCGAAGGCGCAGAACTGGCACGAGAGCACACAGATATTGGAATAGTTGATGTAGCGATTCAGAATGTAGGTCGCGACGTTACCGTTTTTTCGTTCCCGCACCGTGCTGGCCATCATCCCGAGGGCGTTAAGTTCGTGCGACTCGTAAAGCCGCAGCGCATCATCATCGGAGATCCTCTGGGCGCTCTCGACCTTCTCGGCAATTGCGCAGAGCGCTTTTGGAATCAGCGAAAAATTCATGACCTAAATACGCGCGTCCTGCGGGGAAACTCGGGCGGCTAATGATGCACAGAGCGGTTCATGAGCGCAAGTGCGGCCGGCGTTAGGCGGCTGAAACCAAAGAGGGCGGACATCTCACGACATCCGCCCCCTGACCCACAACAACAAATCTTACTGATCTCGCTCCGTCGCCGTGCTCATGTAGCGCATGCGATCAGGCGGCGGTGCGATGCCGGGCACGGGATAATCAGTCACGATCTGGCGATTCGAAGTCGGAACGAGCCGGACCGCGCCGCGGGCGTTGTTTCGCCAGCCGTTTGGATCAGCAAACTCTTCACCGCTGTTATGCAGGCCACTGACCTGATCCTCCAGTCCGGTACCGTAGTGTTGATCGATGATCGTCGGCGTGACGAAGACGAGCAGGTTACGTTTGACGCGCGCATTGAGATGTTCCTGAAAGAGATACCCAAGAATTGGAATGTCTCCCATGATCGGGACTTTAGTGCGGCCTTTGGTCACTTCGTCTTGCATCAAGCCACCGATTGCCAGCGTGTCGCCGCTCTTGATAAGCACATTGGAATTGAGTGAGCGCGTGTCGATGACCGGACTGGCCACTGTCGCGCCCGCAAAAACGAAGGTGGCGTCCCCAACCTTGTTGCTGATTTCCGGCTTAACCGACAAGGTGACGAAGTTGTCCTTGTTTACCGATGGCGTGACGAGCAGGGTGTTGCCAAATTTCTTGTCCTGAAAACCCCCGAAAACCGCAGTCGCAGTTTGTTCGTTGAAATTTAATTGCGGAACCGGCTGGTTGCGCGTGATCTCGATTTTCGCTTCGCGGTTATCGGCGGTGACTATGCGCGGATTGGCGAGAAATTCCGCATCAGAGTCTTCGTTCAGCAGTCGCAAGGTCAACGACATCTGGGGGACGGAAAGAATCGAGAACTGTCCGGCGAGCGCGTTCAATCCGCCACCGGGCAAAGCGTTCAACAGAAAATCCTGCGGAGAAAAGGTGCCGTTATCGTTCGTCTTGACCGCGGGCAACTGATCTTGTTGCACCGCCTGGACCGGAATGCCGTTGGCATCAAGCAGCGGAGTGGTGGTGACGGAACCGTCCGGATTTACCGTTACTTGTTGCGCCTGCACCACTTTTTTGGTGCCGAGAGTCGAGCCGCCATAACGGAACGTCTGCGGCGTGGTCGAGCTGCCGAGTACGCCTGCCCAGTTGATGCCGTAGCTCTGTCGCGGGTTGGCATTCACCTCCACAAGGCGGGCTTCGATCATGACCTGTTTGGTCGGTTTGTCGATTTGCACCAGCATCTTGCGGATGTTGTCGATGTTGCTGCGCGTCTCGCGAAAGAAAATGGTGTTGGTACGTTCGTCGACCTGCGGTTGATCCTTGCTCGCCAGCTGCGAAGCAAGCAGCGGCGCGACGTCCTTCGCTCTGCCGTAGCTAAACTGATAATTGTCGCTCTCTGTCGGCTCCTGGGTTCGCTCCGCCGCGGTCTTGATGTAATAGACGTTGTCGATCTTATCCATGAAAAGCCCTTTGGCTTTCACGATGATCGCGACCGCTTGCAATGCAGTTACGTCTTCTAACCGCATTGTCACCGTGCCAGCGACAGCATCGCTCACTACCATGTTGATTTTTGCCTGGCGGGCGAGAAGACGCAGGACCTGGCCGACGTCGTCACCTTGAAATTCCCGCACGCCGATTCCGCCATTTTCTATCTCGGGATTAGTCGTAGTCGTGGTGGTCGTCGTCGCAGTCGGCGATGCAGACGCGGTCGCGACGGCGGTTTGAGCGGAAACGATGGAGACTTTTGGCTGAGCGGGGGTCAAGCTTTGACCAGGAGCTGGAGCAGCCTGGACCATGGTCATCGGCGCAAGATCGGACCGCGGGCTGGGAGCAAGACTGGCTGCGGGCGTCGCGGGCGGTGGTGTCGGCTTAACCGTGCGAGCTTCCTGCGCGAAGGCAACAGCGGCCACGGTCACCGAAGCGCAGAGTGCGCCAATAAGACGTTTGCTTGAAGTGGACATGATGTATGAGGTCGATCCGGTTTGCACTGCGGAGGAGCTAAAAGCAGGAACCAGACCAGCACGGAAAAAGTTGGAATGTCCGGCGAATTGGAAGAGGGAGTTGAGGGGCCGCCAAACCCGGGAAGTCAGCTCGACTAGAAGTGCCAGGTGATCCGCGAAGAAGCGCTTCTGAACGCGCGCGCGCGCGTTGGCTCGGGAAGGAAAGTCCTTCCAATTCCTACGCTCGTTAGGCGTTAGGCCGCGTTCGCGAAACCGAGCGCCGTCTTGCTGAAATCAGCCACCGGCATCTGCCTAACGAGCCGCACAATTCCGTCCTGCCATTTGCGGCTGATTTCCTGAAGATAGGGATCGTGCGCTTCCAATCGCGTGCGCATCTTCACCTGCAAGGAATCGGTCTTATAACAAAGAATGTCGATCGGCGGACCGACCGCGACGTTACTCTTCATTGTCGCATCCATCGAGATGATGCCGAATTTCAGCGCGTCCATCAGCGTGCTCTCATAACTGAACCCACGATCAAGAATCGGTTTGCCGTATTTGGACTCGCCGATCTGGAGAAAAGGACAATCCTTACTCGCGTGGATACTGTTGCCCTGGGGATAAATTGCGTGCACTTCCGGGGCAAGGCCGGCAATCTGACCGCCAACGATAACGTTGATGTTCCAACTGAATCCATCCGCCTCAAGGGCCGCGCGATCGCGCTGCTCGACCTCGCGCACCTTGGAGCCGACGTATCGCACGGTTTCATAAAACGTCTCCCGATTGAGGAGATGTTTGCGTGCAGGATGACTCTCGTTCAGGTGCAGGTCGTCGTCGATCAAAGCCAGCGTCGCCTGGGAGAGCGACAGGTTGCCGGAACTCATAATGCAAACCACGCGGTCGCCCGGTCTCTCAAAGATCCGCATTTTGGTGCGGACCGTTATGTTGTCCATCCCCGCACTGGTGCGCGAGTCGGAAAGAAAAGCGAGGCCTTTGCGGCAAAGCATTCCGAGACAGTAGGTCATGGAGACTCGCCTGGTTTGCTGCTGCCCACGACGCGTCCTTCAACACGCCGCATCCGTCTGTGATGTGTGATTGGATAAACGCGGCCGTCGCTTCCTCGAAAGAAGGCACTCAGGAGCCAACTCGCGATACTGATGAGAATTGCCCCCCAAAAGGCGCTCCCAAAACTATCGACATGGAACCCGTGCACGAGGTCGTTCACCAGCAAGAGCAAAAGACCGTTCACGACAAAAATGAACAATCCAAGCGTGAGAATAATAAGCGGCGCCGTAAGCAAAAGCAGGATCGGGCGAAGGAAAGCGTTCAGAATTCCGAGGAGCAGCGCCGCTCCGATGAGCGAGCCGACGCTATCGTAACGGATTCCGCCGACAACCCCAGACGCGATCATGACAGCGATGGTGGTGATTGCCCAGCGAAACAGAAAATGCCTCATGGTTTGGTCGAATTCGCAGAAGCCTTTTTCATGCCGATTTCCTCTTGCGCGGGTTTGCTCAGCGCGTACAGGCTTGCCGAGGTAGAAGAAAAGTAAATGGCGAAAAGTTCAAAAAAATCAAAGGTATCGCCGGCACCGGAGATGACCCCGATTGTTTCGCGAAGCGAGAGCCGGAATGGCAACGGTCCGTCGCACTCTGGTCTCGTCGAACCGAAGACAAGAGCGGGCGAGGCTGGCAAAACGATCGCGCGCGCGAAAGCAACTGGTTCAAAACAGCGAAAAACTGCCGCGCAACGCAAGGGACGTGCAAATCAATCTGCGAGGCGCTCAGAAAAGCCGGTCTCCGTTTCCGATGATGAAATTCGGCTCCGCGCCTATTTCATTGCTGAACGGCGGATGCGCGAAGGTCTGCCAGGCGACTCTGGGCATGATTGGCTGGAGGCGCGGCGACAATTGGTCGCGGAAGCCGAAGGCCGAGCCTAACGACAAAAGACCGGCACTCATACCAGGGATTGAACCGTCGGCGCGGTCGCCGCTAAGACACCGATTCCATCTTCGGAAAACAGGCTTGCACCTTCTCCACCAGGCGATTGATCGCAAATGGCTTGGCCAAAAACCCACGCACTGGCGCTTCTTTCAGCAGCTCCTGCGCGCGTTCGCTTGAGCCCTGTCCCGAAATCAGTAACAACGGCGGCATTCGTCGTGCCGGCGTCGCATGTTCATACGCCTTCGAGATGAGAAGAAAGAGCATCGTGCCGTCGATCAGCGGCATTGAGAAATCGAAGATCATAAGATCGTATTCCTTCTTCAGGGCCAACTCGAAGCCGTATTCGGGCTTTGGCGAAGTGTCGACTTCGTAATGCAGGAGGTTTTGCAGCGTTTCGCGCATCAGGCGAAGGACTGCCGTATCGTCATCAACAATCAAAACGCGCTTTGTCTGGCCGATCTCCATCCTGACAGGCTTGCGCGAACTCACGGGAGCATTCAAGCTTTTGTTGCCCGAATTACGTTTCTTGCCGAAGTCGGCCGCCGAATGAATTCACCTCAAGAAGATCTCGTCAACGCGCTTCGGCAACGCAGGCAGATTATCGCCGATGAAGCCAGCCGGCGCGAGCTCGCTCAACATTTGGATAGACTGCGCGCGGTTTCGGAAAAAATTGCGACTCTGGGCAACTCGCTCCCCCAGCCTGTCGACCCCCAGCTCGCACATTACCTTGCGAGGTGTAGCTACGACAAGGCGCTGGCGTTTCTGGAAGGAAACCCCTGAAGCGTGAAGGCCCTAGACCCGAAGCGGGCTTTACCTCGAATATAACTCGACGATCAACTGCTCGTTGACGATCGGTTGCATCTCTTCCCGAGACGGAATGTGGGCGACTTTTCCGCTCAGCGCGTCGCGATCGGCTGTAAGCCAATCGGGTACCGGCGCGATTTGCGTGAGTTCGAGATTGCGCAGAGCGAGCTGCCGCGATTTCGGTCGATCCTTGATCATGACCTCGTCGCCGGCCTTCACATTAAAGGAAGAAATATTGACGCTCTTGCCGTTCACGAGCACGTGGCCATGCGAAACTAGCTGCCGCGCAGCGCTGCGCGTATTAGCGAGGCCAAGACGAAAGACGACGTTGTCCAGCCGAGTCTCGAGAAGTTGCAGCAAGGTTTCGCCCGTAACGCCGCGACGCTTGAGCGCGACCTCGAAGATGCGGCGGAATTGCTTTTCCATCAGGCCGTATTGGAAACGAAGCTTCTGCTTCTCACCCAATGCAATCGCGTAATCCGATTGCTTGCGGCGCGAACCTTTCGGTCCGTGCATGCCGGGAGGATAGTTTTTTCGCTCAAGCGATTTCGAAGATCCAAAAAGCGGCACGCCATAACGGCGGGAGATTTTGGTTTTGGGTCCGGTATATCTGGCCATTAGGAAAGTTAAAGGTAACGAATGATAAACGAGAAGCGGATCAGACACGCCGCTGTTTTGGCGGCCGGCAACCGTTGTGGGGCACGGGTGTGACATCGCGGATGATGGTGAGTTCCAAGCCAATCGCCTGCAACGCGCGGACGGCGGACTCGCGGCCGGCGCCTGGTCCTCTTACCAGGACTTCGACCTCCTTCAGCCCGTGCCCCATCGCCTGGCGTGAGGCGTCCTGGGCGACCATCTGCGCTGCGTAGGCGGTGCTTTTGCGCGAACCCTTGAAACCGACTTTGCCGGCACTGGACCAACCGATCACGTTTCCCTGCAAGTCTGTAATGGTGACAATCGTGTTGTTGAAGGTGGAGAGGACGTGGGCGTAGCCCGAATGGATGTTCTTGCTGCCCTTTGCCTTGATAATTTTCGGCTTCTCAACGTCGTTAGGATCAAGGGAGAGATTCTCCTTCGGTGCCTCTGCGGCGGCAGGTACTTCGGTTTTCTTCGCTGTCTTCTTCGCGGATTTCGGCTTGGGTTCTGTCTTCGCGGGAGCGGGAGGAGTTTCGTTTTTTGCCGGGGCCGCTTCAGAGACCTGAGCGGTCACGGTCTCGTCCGTCGCCGGATTAGCGTTCGACTGTGGCGCGGACTCCGCCGCGACGGCCGGAGCCTGCAATTCTTCTGCGGCCTGCTTATTTTCAGATTCGTCAGCCATATCGATTCGTTAGGTTAAACCTTGCCTGCTTTGGCGTCTTTGTTACGGATTACGCCGACGGTCTTGCGCGGACCTTTGCGCGTCCGCGCGTTGGTCGAAGTGCGTTGGCCACGCACCGGCAGTCCGCGGCGATGCCTGATGCCGCGGTAGCAATTGATCGCCTGGAGGCGCTTAAGGTTACTCTGCACTTCCCGCCGCAGATCGCCTTCGATCGGAACCTTGTTGTGCGTGATGGCGTGGATGATCTCGTTGATCTGCTGCGGGCTGAGGTCTTTCGCCCGCAGGTTGGGGTCGATGTTGGTCTGTTCGAGAATGCGTTTCGAGGTCGTGGGGCCGACTCCGTAAATGTAGGTGAGTGACGCTTCGATGCGTTTTTCAGCAGGAATTTCTACTCCTAGAAGTCGTGGCATAATTCTTTTTCAGGGTTTCGATTTTCTAGCCTTGTCGCTGTTTGTGCCGCGGATTTTTTGCGCAAATCACACGGACGACGTTCTTGCGTTTCACGATCTTGCACGCTTCACAAAGTCTTTTCACTGATGGTCGTACTTTCATGGCTTAACGAAACGAAAAACGCGGAGCCGATTCTCCGCGTTAGCGATGGCGAAACGTAATTCGCCCTTTCGACAAATCGTAGGGGGAAATTTCTAGCATAACTTTGTCGCCTGGCAAGATGCGAATGAAGTGCATCCGCATTTTACCCGAAATATGGGCCAGGACGAGGTGGCCGTTAGGCAACTCGACCCGAAACATGGTGTTGGGGAGCAGCTCGACCACTGTGCCCTCTACCTCAATTGCGTCTTTGCGCGCCATGTCAGAATTTCGGGTTCGTCTTTGGTGATGAGGACGGTGTGTTCGAAATGGGCCGAGGGCAAACCATCCGCTGTGCAGACAGTCCACCCGTCGTCGAGCAGGCGCACGTCGGGACTGCCGAGGTTGACCATCGGCTCAATCGCGAGCGTCATGCCCGGCTTGAGGCGTGGGCCGCTGCCGCGTTTGCCATAATTGGGAACCTGCGGTTCTTCGTGCAGTTTTCGGCCGACGCCATGACCGACAAATTCTCGCACCACGCTGAAATGATGATGAACCGCTTCCTCTTCAATTACCGCGCACAAATCGCCCAGACGCGCCCCAGCGCAGGCTTGACCGATTGCGCGCTGCAACGCTGACTGCGTCACCTCGAGGAGTCGCTCGATGCGTTCATCGATCATACCGACAGCAATTGTCGCCGCGGTATCCCCTACCCAGCCATCCTGCACCACTCCGATGTCGAGCTTCACGATGTCGCCATATTGCACGCGGCGCTGGCTACCGATGCCGTGAACAATTTCGTCATTGAGCGAAATGCAGATGTGCCCGGGGAAAACGCGGTGCCCGAGCCGATAACCGAGAAACGCGCTACGAACTCCGGCTTCCGCCATTAGGTCAGCCGCAGCCTGATCGATTTCCTTCGTCGAAACGCCCGGACGAATAATCTCGCTCACCCGATCCAGCACCTCGCTCGCCGTGCGGCAGGCTTGTCTCATCTTCTCGATTTCCCGGATAGACTTTATCGGGATCATTTTGTTCGCTCTTCGATCAGAGCCGAGATATCGGCAAAGACTGCATCGCGATCGCGATTGCCATCGATACAATGAAGAGCGTCGCTTTTCTCGTAATAAGAAAGCAACGGCTCGGTCTTCAACCTGAACTCGGCGAGACGTGCCTGAAGGACGTCCGACTCGTCATCATCGCGCCGGATGAGCGGTCCGTCGCAGTATGGGCAGATCGGCCGTTCGGAAAAGCGAGCACTCGTTAGGCTAGTGGTAAAGCCGCAGCGCCGACATTGCAACCGTCCGGCGACACGATCGCGCACCGTCTGCTCGGACACGTCGAGCCAGATCGCGAGATCGAGCGAACTCTTCATCCTCGACAAAATTTCATTCAGCTGTTCCGCCTGGCCGACGGTGCGCGGAAAACCGTCGAAAACAAATCCATCCTGGCCGTGGAGATTTAACCAGTCTGCGATTAACCGAACGATAATATCATCGGGCACAAGCCCGCCTTGCCTGGCAATTTCGTCTGCCTCGAGCCCGAGTGGCGTCCCCAAGTCGCGCTCGCGGCGCAGGATCGTTCCTGGCGAGGTAACCGAGATCGCAAAGTGGCGGGTGATCATTTCCGCTTGCGTTCCCTTACCGGAACCGGGAGCGCCGAGAAGGACGATCCGACTTTTCACCGCGTCGTTATCGTCCGCTCAACGTCCATAGAGAAAAATCGCGACGCCACCGATGACCAGCACCGCAATCCCGACATACAGCCAGACAAGCGTGCCTTGTTGCGCCGCGTCGCCTCGACTGTAGCTGGCACGATCGAAAGCCCGCCCGCGGATGCGACCCTTCCGTAGGAAGCCGTCGTAATGCCGCTGGATGAGATGCGTTTCCACCTGGCGCATCGTGTCGAGGATCACACCAACGATAATAAGCAGACTGGTGCCGCCGAAGAATTGTGCGGTAATCGTTGGCACGTGTAGACCCTGGCTAAGCAAACTGGGTAAAATCGCGATGAGAGTAAGGAAGATCGCGCCGGCGAAAGTCAGGCGCGTCATGGTGAAGTCGAGAAAATCCGCGGTCGGCTTACCCGGACGCACGCCAGGAATGTAACCGCCATATTTCTTGAGGTCGTCGGCAATTTGCGCAGGCTGGAATTGCGTCGCGACCCAGAAATAACTGAAAAAGAAAATCATCGCTGCGAGGAAAACGTAATGCAGCCATCCGCTGGCCAGCATCTCAGAAATCTGACGAGCTGTGCGGCTGTTCTTGAAAGCCAGTCCGACGATCGTCGTCGGGAAAAGAAGTAACGCCCAGGCGAAGATGATCGGCATGACGCCGGCGTAATTCACCTTTAGCGGCATATACTGCGTCTGGCCACCGTACATCTTGCGACCGACGACGCGTTTCGCGTACTGGACGGTAATTTTGCGCACGCCTTGCGTGACGGCGATGACCGCGGCAATGACGATGAACAAAAAGGCCACCATCAAGACAAGGATCGCCGGACTCACCTGGCTGGCATTTCCTCCAGTCGGAACAAACGTTTTCCATGCCTGTGCCAGTGCTGCGGGCAAGCGCGCGACGATGCCAATGGTGATAATGAGAGAAATCCCGTTACCGATACCTCGGTCGGTAATTTGATCGCCTAACCACATCAGAAAAAGCGTGCCAGCGGTCAAGGTGACCACCGTGACTAGACGGAAACCCCAACCCTGGCTTTCCACGAGCGGAATCCCCAAACGCGCTGTGGTCTCACTGATTCCCGGAAGCATGGTGTGGTACGACTCGGGATGTTGAAAGGAAATCGCGAGCAGATAACCCTGAAAGATGCAAAGAAACACGGTCGCGTAGCGCGTGTATTGCATGATCTTCTGCCGCCCATTATCCTCGCGCGACATCCGGCTGAGGGATGGAATGACTGCGGTGAGAAGCTGGAGCATAATCGACGCGCTGATATAAGGCATGATGCCTAACGAAAAGACGGCGCAATTCTCCAGCGCTCCGCCGCTAAAAAGGTTAAAAAGAGCCGCAATTCCACCGCCGCCGCTTTGAGAGGAAGTGCGAAACCAATCCTGCAAAACCGCTGGATTGACGCCCGGCGTTGTAATGGCCGCGCCCAGCCTTACAATGACGATCACCGCCAGGGTGAACAAGATTCGCCGGCGCAGCTCCGGAATCTTGACCGTGTTGAGAAAAGCCGAAACCATCCCCTAGTCCTGAGCCGTTACTTAACTGACTTCTTCGTTCTCGCGCCCGGCTTCTTTTTCCCGGGTTTCTTCCTCGCCGCTGAAGATTTCTCTTTCCCTGCCTTTTTGGCTGGCTCGTGAGCCTCCTTCGCCGCCGGTTTGCGCTCGCGCAAGGTCACTGTTCCGCCGACTTTCTCGATTTTTTCACGCGCCGCCCCGCTCACTCGGTCAGCTTCGATCGTTAGGCTATGCTTCAACTCTCCGCGACCGAGAATCTTTAGTCCGGCGAAGTGACCCCGAATATGTTTCGATTCCCGCAACGTTTCTTCGTTGATGGTCGTGTTGGGCGTAAAGGCATTTAGATCATCGAGATTGACAATCGCATATTCCTTTTTGAATGCCGCGTTGTTAAAGCCGCGCTTCGGCAAACGGCGAATGAGCGGCATCTGCCCGCCCTCGAACCCGAGGCGAATGCTTCCGCCCGAGCGCGCTTTTTGGCCTTTGTGACCTTTGCCGCTTGTTTTGCCATGGCCCGAGCTTTCGCCGATGCCCAAACGCTTGACGCGATGCCGCGAACCCGGACGCGGCTTGAGATTGTGCAAACGAATCATGACTGCGGCGTTTGCGCCTCCCCATCGCCATTGTTAGGCGCGCTCGTTCGAATTCCACGCGCCTTCAGAATTTGATCGCGCCGCCGCAAAGAACGCAATGCCTCAATCGTCGCCTTCACCACGTTGGCGTGGTTGCTCGATCCTAAAGACTTCGCCAGCACGTCGCGAATACCAACGGCTTCCACCACCGCGCGCACGCCCCCACCGGCAATCACCCCGGTGCCGGGCGAAGCCGGACGCAGTAGCACCCGTCCTCCCCCGAACTCTCCGAGAGTTTCATGCGGTATGGTGTTTTCGTGCAGTGACATTTTTTCCATCGACTTGCGTGCCGCTTCCGAAGCTTTCCGAATCGCTTCGGAGACCTCATTCGCCTTGCCAAAACCGCAACCGACGCTGCCGTCGTGATCGCCCGCCACAATGAGAGCGCTAAAACTAAAGCGACGACCGCCCTTCACGACCTTCGCGCAACGGTTGATGAAAACGACTTTTTCTGTCGTGTCGCCTCGAGCCGGAGGAGTCCGGTCGGTCGTGCGCGAATCCGCGCGCCTGCTGGGATTGCCTGCGTATGCCATGAATCTTTAGAGTTTAAGTCCACCTTCGCGCGCCGCGTCGGCGAGCGCTTTCACTTTGCCGTGATAAAGAAATCCGCCCCGATCGAAGACCGCCCGGTCGATATTCTTCGCCAGCGAGCGTTCCGCAATTGTCTTGCCGATTTTTTCCGCCGTGGTGCGATTCGCCGCCGTTCCTTTTCCGCCTAACGACTTTTCAGTCGTGGCCGCGGAGACGAGCGTTTTACCTGCGTCGTCGTCGATTACCTGCGCGTAAACATGCTTGCCGGAAAAATAGACCGCCAGGCGTGGAAGCTCCGCGGTCCCAGCAACCTTGCGCCGAATCCGGCGATGAATACGGCCGCGAATTACTTTTCGATTGTTCGTCGCCATAGCTAACTATTGAACCGTTTTGCCTTCCTTGCGCCGAATCTGTTCGCCTGCATAACGCACGCCTTTGCCTTTGTATGGTTCCGGTGGATAGAAGCGGCGGATGTCCGCCGCGACCTGCCCGACAGTCTTCTTGTCGATACCTTCGATCGCGATCTTTGTGTTTTCGGTCACGGTAATCTTGATGTCCGATGGAATCGGGAACAACACTGGATGCGAGAAGCCGAGACTAAGGTTAAGATTCTTACCCTGCACCGCCGCCTTGAAACCTACGCCCTCGATCTCCAGGTTCTTGGTGAAACCCTTGCTCACGCCGAGGACCATGTTGTTAATGAGAGCGCGCGAAAGTCCGTGTAATGCTTTCACCGCGCGAGTTTCCGCCTCGCGGGCGAGCGATAGTTCCTTATCCGCAACTTTCGCCTTGATCCCCCGCGGGAGGGTCCAGTTCAACTTCCCTTTCGGTCCTTCGACCGCTACTTTTCCACTTTGGTCAACGTTGATCTTGACCCTGTCCGGTATCTCTACCGGTTTGTTTCCAATTCGCGACATACCTTAGTTACCAAACGAAGGCCAATAACTCGCCTCCCACGTTTTGTCTCTTTGCCTCGCGACCCGACATGACGCCGCGCGAGGTGGATAAAATCGCCGTACCCATCCCCCCAAGGACGCGCGGAATTTCATCCGCCCCGACATAGCGACGGAGGCCCGGACGACTGACGCGCTTCAGGCCAGTGATGGCGCTGCTGCGATTCGAAATCTTGTTCGTAATCCTAATCCGCGGATGGGCAGCGGTCGTATCGAGCTCAAAATCTTCGATGTAGCCTTCCTCTTTCAAGATGCGCACGATGTCCCTCTTAATCCTGGAATAAGGAACAAACATCTCCGCTCTTTGCGCCTGGGTGCTATTACGCACGCGCGCCAATAGGTCGGCAACGGGATCAGTGACAGTGCTCATATAAATTCGTTAGGCTTGCGCTCCCAATTTCTTGGCCCGATCGCTGAAGGGCATCCCCATTTCCGTGAGGAGGGACTTGGCCTCTTCGTCGGTGCGCGCGGTGGTCACGATTGTAACATCAAAACCAATGTTGCGCTTGATTTTGTCCAGCTCGACCTCGGGGAAAATGGACTGGTCGGAAACTCCCAGAGTATAGTTGCCGTGGCCGTCGAAGCCCTTCGGAGAAATGCCTCGAAAGTCGCGGATGCGTGGCAGCGCCGCCTTGACCAGCCGCTCCATAAACTCATACATCCGTTCGCCGCGCAGAGTGACCTTGGCGCCGATCGCCTGCTCTTTGCGAAGTTTGAAATTTGAGATGCTTTTTTTCGCGCGCGTCTCGGCCGGGCGCTGACCGGTGATCTGTGCCAGCTCGGCCTTTGCGTCTTCCAAAGCTTGCTTCACGTCGGATTGCGAACCGACGGATGTATTGATCACAACCTTTTCCAACTTCGGAATCTGATGAAGATTCTTGTAACCATGCTGCTCCCGCAGCGCCGGGATTACGCGGTCTTTGTATTCTCGGTAAAATTCGTTTTCCATTTTCCTCTCAGCCATCGTTAGGTAAAAGCGGCCAGCTTATTCCTCTTTCTTCGCCTTTTTCTCCTTCGTCGCTTTTGCTTTCCCTTTCTTCTTCGTCTCCTTCTCGCGTTCGATCACTTTTACGTTTGAGATATGGATCGGCCCTTCGCGCTCGGCAATCTTGCCCGAAGGATTATCCTGCGACTTGCGCAGATGTCTCTTGATCAGGCGCACCCCTTCGATGACAACGCGATTTTTCTGCGGCAACACCTGAAGAATCTTTCCGGTCGATCCCCGGAAGTTTCCTGAGATCACCTGGACCTGGTCGCCCTTCTTCACGTGGAACTTGATCCGATTCATAAAACTTCAGGCGCAAGCGAAACAATCTTCATGAAATTGCGCTCGCGTAGCTCGCGCGCCACCGGTCCAAAAATGCGGGTGCCACGCGGGTTTAAATCTTTATCGATGATTACGATCGCATTGTTATCGAAGCGCAAGAGCGAACCGTCATCCCGGCGAATGGGTTGTTTCGTGCGAACCAAAACCGCTCGGACGACATCGCCCTTTTTCACCGCGCCAGTTGCACTCGCTTCTTTCACATTCGCGGTGATAACGTCGCCAATGTGCGCAACCTGCGCCGTGCCCTTCCCGATCACGCCGATCATCGTCGCCATGCGTGCTCCACTGTTATCAGCCACATCCAATCGCGATCTAATCTGGATCATATAAGCTCTCCTTTGCTCGTTAGTGCACCATGACCTCGACCAGGCGCCAGCGTTTTAGCTTGCTCAATGGCCGCGTCTCCATAATGCGAACCATATCGCCGGTCTTGGCCTTGTTCTCTTCGTCGTGCGCATAAAACTTCTTTTGCTGTTTCACGATCTTGCCAAACTTCGCGTGCGGTACGCGGCTCACGGTCCGCACCACAATCGTCTTATTCATTCCACCCGAAATGACTTCGCCAACACGGGTCTTGCGCGTGCTGCGAGCGGGTTCGTTATTCGGTCTTCCCTGATGAATTGTTTCGTCCATTGCTCGCCTACTTCTTCTCTGTCGTTGCCTGCATGTTGCGCTGGGTAAGGGCGGTTTGGATCCGGGCCACGTCGCGACGCAGCAAACGCAAACGGCTTGGCTGCTCCAGCTGGCCGCTCTGTTGTTGGAGACGGAGATGCAAAGTCTCCTGTCGCAGATCACGCTGCTTCGTCAAAAGCTCGTCCGTACTCATTTCCTGCAGTTCCTTAAAATTCAACATATGCTTTACTCGTTAGGCAGCCACATGGTGACGGGTAAGGAACTTCGTCCTCACCGGCAGCTTGTCCGCCGCAAGGCGGAGCGACTCGCGCGCGATCGATTCCGGCACACCGTCCAGTTCAAAAATGATGTTTCCAGGTCGCACGGTTGCGACCCAATATTCCGGCTGACCTTTCCCCTTGCCCATTCGCGTTTCCGGGGGACGGGCGGTAACAGATTTATCGGGGAAAATCCGAATCCAGAGTTTTCCTTTGCGCTTCATGTTGCGGGTTAAGGCGACACGGGCGGCTTCGATCTGGGTGTTGGTAATCCAGGCGCGTTCCAGGGTTTGGAGTCCGAACTCGCCGAAATCAATCCTGAGGTTGCGTGAAGCAGTCCCCTTGCGGCTCCCCCGCTGGGTCTTGCGATACTTCACTCGTTTGGGCATTAATGGCATGATAAGTCTCCTCTTATAGGTCCTGCCGGAATCTCCGTCATCCGTCGACCATCTTCCTCGTCTTCATTCGCCTGGCTGCAGTCCTTCACTCGTTAGGCAGTGGCCGCCTCCGGTGTGGCTCCCGCGTTATTGGAGTTGGAAGCTTGAGTGCCATCCTCCTTCTTACAAATCCAGCATTTTACTCCGATCTTCCCGTAAACGGTGTTCGCTTCTGCGAAGCCATAGTCGATCGGAGTGCGCAAGGTATGCAGCGGCACCTTCCCTTCCCGATACCATTCCGAGCGGGAAATCTCAGCGCCGTTAAGCCGCCCGGAACTGCGGAGACGAATACCCTCGGCACCGAAATCCATCGCAACCTGCACCGCTTTCTTCATCGCCCGGCGATACGCGATGCGTCGCTCGATCTGTAGCGCAACGTTTTCCGCCACGAGCTGTGCGTCGAGCTCCGGAGTTTTGATTTCCTGAATGTCGATCTTGACCTGCTTCCCTTGTGCCATCCGGGAAATCTCTTCGGTCATTTTCTCGATCTCAGCCCCCTTGCGTCCAATCACGATTCCCGGACGCGCGGTGTGAATCGTGACCCGAATGCTGTTCCAGGCGCGCTCAATAATGATCTTCGAGACAGCCGCGAACTGCAGCTTTTTCTTAACATAGTCGCGAATCTTAATGTCGTTATGCAAGAATGACGGCAACTCCTGCGGAGAGGCATACCAGCGGGAACGCCAGTCGCGATTCACTGCCAGTCGAAAACCGATTGGATTAACTTTCTGTCCCATGGCTTAGCTTTCTTTCTCTGCGGCGTCTTCCTTTTCGGATTCGCCGGAGGCCTTTGCTACCTCGGCGCCCTTGGTCTTCTTCTTCGCCGCGCCCTTCCTTTTCTTTCCGCTCGTTTTCTCGCGTTTTTTGATCTCGATCTCGTCAGTCAGGACAATACGAATGTGACTGCTGCGTCGGCGAATCGTGCTACCACTGCCGCGAGCGCGAGTCATCATCCGGCGCATCGTCGGGCCTTCGCCGACAACAGCTTCTTTCACGACCAGGCCGTCTACCCGCAGGTTGGCATTATTTTCCGCGTTTGCGACTGCGCTCTTAAGCGTCTTACTCACAAGAGCCGCCGCTTTCTTGGAACTGAACGCAACCAGATCGAGCGCCGCCGAAACCGGCAAGCCCTGAATGGCACGAGTGACTTCGCGCGCTTTAAACGGCGAAATCTTCGCATAACGATATGTCGAGCTAACTTGCATTTATTTTAAACTTACATTCCGGCGGGCATCCACCTGGAGGCAGTCGCCCACTTTGATCTGCACTTTCTCCGAATCCAATTCCTGAATAACTGCCCCACTAATTTTCTCGCGCACGTCCACGACGCGCAAAGTTGCAATCGTTTTCCCCTCGCGCACTACGCGCAATGGCATCCCGATCTTCACTCCCTGTCGCGCTCCAAGGTTGCCGACGACCAGCGCCCACTCTTCTTTCACGCTCAGCACCTTTCCGTCCATCAGGTCTGGCGCGATGTCGTTAGACGTAGTCGCCCTGCTCGTGCTAAGCAACTGACTGGTCGCTCGCAACTGCGCTTCGAGTTCGGCTCGCGCTTCCGCATCGGCACCCTGCGTTGTCTTCACATAGTGCAACATCGTTTCGCTTAGCGTTAGCAACTGCTCGCGATAGCCTTCCTTTTCTTTGTTGGTTAGTTGAAGGTCGCTCACCGCTTTCAGCAGGCGTTGCTCGAGTTTCGCGCGATCCTTGCTGATCGACTCCACTCCAAGGGCGTCCATACGCGCTTGCAGGTCCGAGAACTTCCGGCGAAACAGTTCCGCTTCCGCGTTCGAAACGACGAGACTATCGGTCAATGTCTTCAGTGTTTCGCGATCGAGGGAAAGCTGTTTGCGTAAAAGTTCGTTCTGCGAAAGCAACGTCTCTGATGTCACTCGCGCCTCCGCAGCTTCAAGATTTGGATCTGACAAAGAACTATCTTCTGCCGCCCGCCCGAAGGCCGGCGCCAGACACCATAAAGCAGTCCCGAGGAGAAGATTGAGAGTCGAGATCTTCATCTCATCGTCTCACTCCGCAATCATCGCTGGGACTACTTCGTCACCTTCGCGGTGTGTGACCCGTGTTTCTTAAAGACACGGGTAGGTGAAAATTCGCCGAGTTTATGGCCGACCATATTTTCGGTCACAAACACGGATTGAAATATTTTGCCATTGTGGACGAGAAACGTGTGGCCGACAAAATCGGGAGTTACCATGGAGCGGCGCGACCAGGTCTTGATCGGCTTCTTCGCGCTAGAGCTATTCATCTTGTCGATCTTTTCGAGCAAGTGTGGCTCAACGAACGGTCCTTTTTTTAATGATCTGGCCATCTGAAATATTCCTGCCGGTTTGCGCTAGGATTTCTTCTTCGCCTTTCTTCTTTCGAGGATGAATCGGTCGCTCCCCTTATGTTTGTGGCGAGTCTTAAATCCTTTCGCCAACTGCCCCCAGGGACTCATCGGATGATGACGACCGCCGCCGCCCTTTGACTTACCCTGACCCCCACCCATCGGATGATCGATCGGGTTCATCACCATTCCCCGGACATGCGGACGCCGGCCCTGCCAGCGCGTGCGACCAGCCTTACCGCTCGAGACGTTCATGTGGTCTACATTGCCGACCTGTCCCATGGTCGCATAGGCGCTGGCGTGGATGCGGCGGATTTCCCCGGAAGGCATTTTGACCAACGCGTAGTCCCCTTCACGGTTATTTAAAGTGGCCTGCTGACCGGCGCTGCGCGCAATTTGTCCACCGCGACCGGGCATAAGTTCGATATTGTGGATGTTTGCACCTAACGGAATTGCACGCAATGGCAGCGCGTTACCTACGTTAGGCGGAGCGTCATCACCCGCGGTGACTTGCGCGCCGACAACAAGACCTTCCGGCGCGAGAATATAACTCTGCTCGCCATCCTGGTACTTGAGCAATGCGATGCGGGCAGTCCGATTTGGATCGTATTCGATTGAAACTACCTCCGCCATCACGCCACGCTTGCGCCGTTTGAAATCAACCTTGCGATACTTTTGCTTGTGGCCGCCGCCAATATGACGCGACGTGAGTCGGCCACGGTTATTACGACCACCGGTTCTCTTTTTCGGTTCGGTAAGACTTTTGACCGGACCAGACTTCTTCGTGGTCACTTCCGAGAAAACCGGAATTGACTTAAAGCGCAGGGTTGGAGTTAAAGGTCGGAAATTCCGTAAGGCCATAACTATACGAGATCGATTTTCTCCCCTTCAGCCAAGGTTACGATCGCCTTCTTCCAATGAGGTTTGCGGCCAAAGTTAGGGCTGCGTTCGCGTTTTTTCTTGCCCGCATAATTACACGTGTTTACGTCGACGACCTTCTTCTGGAAGAGCCGTTCCACCGCCTGCTTGATCTGGATCTTGTTGGCGCGCGGACTAACTCGAAAGACGTACTTGTTTAGCTTCTCACTGAGAAGGGTAGCTTTCTCAGTTAGCTGGACTGTCTGAATCAAATCGTAGGACTCGTTCATTTCCGCGCGCCCTTTTTATTCGCGCTTGTCGGGCCTCGGCGCAGGCGCATCCTGTCGGCCAGCTGGTCGAGCGCCCCATCCGTCACAATGATCTTATCGAAAGCGAGTAGCTGCTCAGCATTCACCTCAGCCACAGTCGCAAGCAGCACCGGCTTCAGGTTACGGGCCGCACGATACAACTTTTCGTCGAAGGACTCTGAAATGAGCAACACCTTCTTCGCCTCGGTATGACCCTTCACCAGACTAACGAAAGCCTTTGTCCTTGGCTCTTTGACATTAAAACCGTCGACGGTCAGCACGTCACCCGCGTGGATGCGTTCGCTAAGAGCCTTCTGAAAGGCCAGCCGGCGCACGCTCTTCGAGATCTTTTTTGAGTAATCACGCGGCTTGGGACCAAAAACAACGCCTCCGCCTCGCCAAATTGGGGAAGACTTATAGCCGGCGCGGGCACGACCAGTCCCCTTCTGCCGCCAAGGCTTGGCCCCGGAAAGATTCACTTCTGCCTTGGTTTTGGTGTTGGCAGAGGCAGAACGACGCGCCGCCCGCATCGCGACAATGGTTTCGTGCAGTGCCTGGGTGCCGTGGCCTCCTTCAAGCAAATCAATCTTCGCCTCTTTGGCAGCATCGGCGGTCAACACTTTTGCACTCATTTACTAGCTCCGGCTACGGCGGGCTTCTTGATCGCCGGCCTAACGACGACATAACTGCCATTCGCACCGGGAACGGCGCCGCTCACCAAAATGATCTTATCCGCTTCGCGCACCTGAACAATCTGAAGGTTCTGCACCGTGACGCGTTCGTCACCCAGGTGTCCGGGCATTCCCATGTTCTTCCAGATGCGACCGGGCGTGGAACGATTGCCGATGGCACCGTTTCGCCGATGCGTCTTCGATCCATGGGCCGCGCCTTGCCCGGCAAAGTTGTGTTTCTTCATCACGCCTTGGAACCCTTTGCCTTTCGAGCGTCCAATAACGTCGACGAAGTCGCCGGCTTGGAACTGGGTAACAGCGAGATTTATTTCCCCTTCTGGCGCAGCCTCACCGAGACGGAATTCCCGGACAAACTTCTTTGGTTCCGAGCTGGCCTTCTTGAAAACGCCAAAAACGGCTCTCGTTAGGCGCGACTCCTTTTGCATATCGAAGCCAACCTGGACCGCAGAGTAGCCGTCGTTCTCGATCGTTAGGCGGCGCAAGAGTGAGTTATCGCCGGCCGCGATCACGGTCACCGGGCGCAGCTTGCCACCGGCGTCGTAGACGCTGGTCATGCCGATCTTCTTTCCTAAAAGTCCGATGCTCATTTTCCAGGCCTGTCAAAAGTTTCTCGGGACGCGTTAAATCTTGATCGTGATATCTACACCCGCCGGCAGATTGAGCTTCTTCAGCTCGTCGACTGTTTTTGCCGTCGGCTCGATGATGTCGAGCAGACGCTTATGGGTACGGATTTCGAACTGGTCCATCGATTTCTTGTCGACGTGCGGAGAGCGATTAACGGTGAATTTTTCGACCAACGTCGGGAGCGGGATGGGCCCCGCCACACGCGCGCCCGTCCGCTTGGCGGTCTCAACGATATCGACCGCGCTTTGATCGAGCATGCGATGATCAAATGCCTTAAGACGAATCCGAATGCGTTGCGTGTCGGCCATGCTACTTCGTTTCCTTCTGGTCAAGGATTGCGCTGACGAGATTCGACGGCACAGGCTCAAAATGCGAGGGCTCCATTGAGTAACTGGAGCGGCCTTTCGAGAGCGAGCGGATCGCGGTGGCGTACCCGAACATTTCCGCAAGCGGCACTTCGGCGTTCACAATCGTCAGATTACCACGAGCCTCAATGCTATTGATCTTGGCGCGGCGACGGTTGAGGTCGCCAATGATGTCGCCCTGAAATTCCTCTGGCGTGATGTTTTCGACCTTCATGATCGGCTCGAGCAAAATTGATTTGCCGGTCTTGAAACCGTCCTTCATGGCGAAAATGGCGGCGAGCTTAAAGGCGAGCTCATTTGAGTCGACTTCGTGGAAACTTCCAAAGACAATATCGACTTCCACGTCCACGACCGGATAACCACCAAGAACGCCGTTGAGGACCGCTTCGTCGATGCCCTTTTTGACCGCCGGAATATATTCCCGCGGGATAGTGCCGCCGACGATCTTGTTCTCGACTACCAAGCCCTTACCCCGCTCAGCTGGCCGCACGTCTACCTCGACGTGCCCGTACTGACCACGACCGCCCGATTGCTTGATGAGCTTACCAACGCCATGTGCCGAAGCCGTGATGGTTTCGCGATAAGCGATCTGCGGTTTGCCCGCATTCGCGTCGACCTTGAACTCGCGGAACATTCGATCGCGAATGATTTCGAGGTGCAGTTCACCCATGCCGGCAATGATCGTCTGGCCAGTATCCTCGTGAGTGTAAACGCGAAAGGTCGGGTCTTCTTCGGCGAGTCGCTGAAGGGCAGTCGCCATTTTTTCCTGATCGAGCTTCGTCTTCGGTTCAATCGCCATGGAAATAACCGGATCAGGGAATGAAGGCGGCTCCAGCAGGATCGGGTGATCCTCATCACAGAGAGTGTCCCCGGTCGTGATGTTCTTGATGCCGACGATGGCCGCGATATCACCCGAATAACAAGTCTCAATGTCCTCGCGTTTGTCGGCCTGGATCTGGATTAAACGCGAAATGCGCTCACGCTTGTTCGTCCGTGGGTTATAAACCGTGTCCCCCTTGGACAATGTTCCGGAATAGACGCGAAAGAAGACAAGCTTGCCAACGAACGGGTCGCTCCAAAGCTTGAAAGCGAGCGAGCAAAAATCATCGTTGTCGTTCGTTAGGGCCTCCATTTTTTCGCCCGTGTCCGGGTCCTGGCCTCTCGCTGGCGGGATATCGAGCGGGCTCGGGAGATAATCGATCACGGCATCGACCAGATACTGCACGCCTTTGTTCTTGAAGGCGCTGCCGCCAATGACGGGCACAAACTTGTTGGCAATCGTCTGCCGACGAATGCCAGCCTTGAGCATCTCGGGCGTTACTTCACGCTCTTCGAGGACAGCTTCGGCCACTTCGTCATCGATGTTGGAAATTTGCTCAACCAAATCGTTATACGCCCGGTCGACCATTTCCTTGTGCTCAGCCGGCACGTCCGTCACCTCGTAAATTGAGCCCAGCATGTCGCTATCGGAATAGAGCACCGCTTTCCCGTTAACGACATCCAGCTGGCCCTTGAGCTGATCTTCTTTGCCTAACGGAATCAGAACTGGCCACGCGTTCGCGTTCAACTTCGTCCGCATCGACTCGATCGACATTTCGAAGTCGGCCCCAACGCGATCCATCTTGTTGATAAAAGCGAGACGCGGCACTTCATATTTGTTTGCCTGCCGCCAGACTGTTTCAGACTGCGGCTGCACGCCAGCGACCGCGTCGAAAACCGCAATGGCGCCATCAAGGACCCGAAGCGAGCGTTCGACTTCCGCCGTGAAATCAACATGGCCCGGCGTGTCGATGATGTTCACTCGCATTTTTACGCCTTCGTAGGCCTTGTAAACGCCTTCCTCTATCTTCTGTGTCCAGGCGCAGGTCGTTGCGGCGGAAGTGATCGTAATGCCGCGTTCGCGCTCCTGCTCCATCCAGTCGGTTACTGTCGTGCCCTCGTGCACCTCACCGATCTTATGGATCATGCCGGTATAGAAAAGAATGCGCTCGGTCAGCGTCGTCTTGCCGGCGTCGATGTGCGCGGCGATGCCGATGTTCCGCGTTCTCTCGAGCGGGAACCTGCGGTTGGGCGAATTCGGATTCGTCGTCGCGGGTTTTTCTAAAGTCGCAGTTGCCATTAAAAAATCCTTTACCAGCGGAAATGAGCGAAGGCGCGGTTGGCTTGCGCCATCTTGTGGGTGTCATCGCGCTTCTTAATGGCGTTACCCTGGCCGGCGGCGGCGTCGCGTAATTCATGGGCGAGCGCATCGGCCATCGGCATGCCGCGGCGGTTGTCGGCGTAGGTTACTATCCAACGCATCGCCAGTGAAACCTGACGGGATGCAGTGACCTCCATCGGCACCTGATAAGTCGCGCCACCAACCCGGCGCGATTTTACTTCGAGGCGCGGACGCACATTCTCGAGAGCTTTGTTCACTACTTCGAGCGGGTCCACCGAATCCGAACCTTCCCGCGATTTCTCGATTGCCGTGTAAACGATGCGTTCCGCGAGCGATTTCTTGCCACGTTTCATCACCGTAGAGATGAGTCGGGCAACGGCGACGCTTCCATAGCGCGAATCGACCTTGTCTTCTTTCTTATAAACCTTGCGACGACGAGACATCTGGAAAAATCGGAAGCTAAAAGTTATTTTTTCTTTGCGCCTTTCTCGGCTTCGGCGCCGGCTTTCGGCCGTTTCGCGCCATATTTGGAACGGCTGCGGCGGCGGCCGTCAACGCCTAACGAGTCGAGCGTGCCACGAACAATGTGATAACGCACCCCGGGCAAATCTTTCACGCGTCCGCCGCGCACCAGGACGATCGAGTGCTCCTGCAGGTTATGCCCTTCGCCTGGAATGTAGGCAATCACTTCCTGGCCATTCGTGAGGCGAACCTTCGCCACCTTGCGTAAAGCGGAATTCGGCTTCTTCGGCGTACGCGTCATCACTTGCGTGCAAACGCCACGCCGCTGTGGACAATTCTTCAAGGCCGGTGATTTCGACTTCACCGAGACCTTCTTTCGTCCCTTCCTAATAAGCTGATTAATGGTTGGCATTTCAGTACAAAATCGGCCGCAAAACTGTGACGCTTCGGGCGACAAAAAAACCGTTCAAGCCGTGCTAACTATCTCACGCACCTGATACGGAGAGCGCGCAATATAGAAACAAAAGCGGGAGTGGCAAGATTATTTTCCTCAAGAGAGGAACCATGGGCGAAATCCTGCACTGGGAAACTCTGTTTTTGGCCATCCTTGCGATTGATTTCCCCTAACGAATTGGTCGCCCGAAAAAAGCTGTCAGCCGGGTTTACAGACGACGGCGCTTTTGAGAGCGTCGCGACTGAGCCGGAGAATGAAAAAGAGAGTAATCATGGTTATGGGGGTCCAGCGATCGGGCACAACCGTCCTGTTTAGGTCGCTTGCAGGTGATCCATCGCTTACTTCATTCCATGAAAGCGTCGATGACCCTATCTATTATCTCTACCGGTTGCGGCCAGTGGAGGAGACGGCGCCGATCCTGAACGCCGCACTTGGCGCGATTCTGCTCAAGCCAATCACCGAAACCTTCTATCGCTCGCTGGAAGATCTCCGCGCCGAGTATGCCGAATATTCGCTTCGATTCGTCTGGATTTATCGGAACCCCATCGATGTCCTTCTCTCAATGTCGCGCAAAGGCTGGCTGTCATTCGAATTGGAAGGGGAACGAGGCGCAGAGAATTGGGTCACACGTAATCGTCTCGCGCTCCAGTTTCAGACCGAGCATCCAGCGGAGATTGCGATTGTCCGCTACGAGGATCTGATCTGCGATTCCCAAGTCTTTGATTTACTCTGCGGGTCGTTGGCGATAAGCGGAAGGCCAATCTTCAAGGATCGCGGAAATGGCCGACGTGATCTTCCGCCGCCGCTTCAAGAGGCAATCCAAAAGGTCACCCGTCAGACGCTACAGGCGCTCGATGCTGCCCGCACCTTCAAGCCTCGTTCATTCCGGCAGCTGAGAGCGGTCGCGGCAGCGAAATTTTCGCGACCTGCGACGCGCCGGCTTCCAGCGGATGCGCCCATGCCACCGCGCCATTGGACGAGCGAGGTTATGACGGCTTCACCGAAACCGGCCTCCGACTTGGATGGCCTGTCATTTTGGTTGGATTCGGAGCGGCTCTCGCCAATTAACAACCGAATTCTGGAGTTGAAGGAACAGGGACCGTTTTCTTTGCGCGCGGTGGCAGATGGCCAGGCGCCATTTTGTATTCCGTTTCTCAATGGGCGGTCCGCATTGTTTTTCCCCACGAGCAAGGCGCCAGAACGGTTGCGTGGCGATCGCGGTATCCTCCGGTTCACAGGTCCCATAATGGAAGCGGGTTCGCTCATTTGCGGTCCATTTTCTCTGGTTACCTTGATCAAACCGCACCGGCCCAAGAAGACGTGTCCTAGCCAGGATCGGATGGTGGCTTTGCGCGTTCGATCGGACGGTCAAGGTGCAGAGTTCACGCTGGAGTGGGATCGCCAGGTTCGGGCCATACGAGGGACACTTAAAATCGGCGACCAATCGGCCTCCGTGGTGACGGAGCGCGAGTCCCATCCGAACCAACAATGGCGGATAATTCATTTTCAAATTGAGGAGGAATGCAATCCTCAACTCCTTATCTCAGCCGATGGAGTGCAAAGTATCGCACCTATGGCTCGGCTTGCCGCATCGGTCCGATCACGACTCCAGTCGGACTGGGTAATCGAACTAGGCGGTTCCGAAACCGATCCTAAGACTTTGTTTTATGGAGCGATCGCGGAGGTGATCATGGTCGCCCGTCACCTGACCAGGACCGAACAAATTGCAGTCGCCAGTTACCTCAGACAAAAATATCGGCTTTAGAAACACATTGGTGCGAGTGGAAGTTGCCATCGCAACCAAGCCGCGTAGGCAAACACTGTCACAACCGCTATTCCATAGATAGGCCGAGGGGAAGCGCCAAAAGGGCTCCACTCCCTGGCAATGCCCGCGCCATTTTCGGTCTTGCCCGGGTTCACTGGAATGTTCCTTGCCGTCCTCGTGAGGGTGTCAACTAGCCGATGGCAACCGCCTGCGCATATTCGCGACAGTGTTCAAGCTCTTAGCGATCGATCCGGCGAGCAAGGCCCGCTGCGGCTGCCTAACGACTGCGCATGGCACGGTCGAGACGCCGGTGTTCATGCCGGTGGGAACGCAGGGCAGCGTGAAAGGTGTGAGTCCGCGTGAACTGCGTGAGTTGAAGGCCCGGATCATTCTGAGCAATACCTATCACCTTTTCGTTAGGCCGGGAATGGAGGTCATGCGCCGCCTGGGCGGCTTGCACCGCTTCATGGCCTGGGACGGGCCGATTCTGACGGATAGCGGTGGCTACCAGATTTTTTCCCTCGCTAGGATCCGAAAGATTACCGAAGAGGGCGCGCATTTTCAGAATCACGTCGACGGCACGCCGGCTTTCATTTCGCCGGAGATTGCGATGGAAATTCAGGCGTCGTTAGGCAGCGATATCGCCATGGTGCTCGACGAATGCCCGCCCTGGCCGGGCGAACACGAATACGTTGCGCGCAGCCTCGAGCTGACGGCGCGTTGGGCGCGACGCTGCAAGGAGTCGCCAATTCCGCGCCCGCCCGGCCAGTTGCTCTTCGGAATTGCGCAGGGTGGAATCTACGAAGAGCTGCGCCGGGCGAGCGCGGAGGCGACGGTTGCAATCGGATTCGATGGTTATGCCATCGGCGGCGTGAGCGTGGGCGAGCCGGAGCCGGAAATGATCCAAGCGGTCGAATGGAGCGAACCTTTTTTGCCTAACGACAAGCCGCGTTATGCCATGGGCCTCGGCACGCCGCCACAATTACTCGAGCTCATCGCGCGCGGAATCGACATGTTTGATTGCGTCCTGCCGACACGCCTGGCGCGCAACGGCACGGCCTTCACCGCCATGGGCACTATAAATCTCAAGAATGCAGAGTTCGCGCTGCAGCAGGGGCCGGTTGAGGAGGGTTGTTCCTGCCCGGCCTGTCGCGAGTTCAGCCGCGGTTATCTCCGCCATCTGGTGAAGGCGGAAGAAATTTTGGGACTGCGCCTGATCACTCTGCACAATCTTCATTTCTACCTCGAGCTCATGCGCCGTGCTCAGCGCGAGATCGCGGCCGGAACGTTCGATCGGTTTCGGCGGGACTTCGTCGGCAACTATCGCACGCGCCCGCTTCAAGATTGAACGCATCAGTGCGCCGCTGCGCCCGACGCGAAGATTTGATCCAGCGTCGCGAGGACACTCTGCGGACCGAGATATTCTGCGCCATTGTAACTACTTGCGAGCAGCCGGCTGTCGTCGCTCAAGACAAGAAGTGAGGGAATGCTTTTGCCACCGAGCTTTTGCACGCTGGGCAAAGCGGCGAGCTGATCGTAGTCAATTGCCAGCCACGGCATTTTTTCTTCCTGGATGTAGTTCTGCCAATTGTAGCGCGAGCGATCGTCACTCACGAAAATGATCTCAAACTCCGGATGCTGACGCACGACGCGGTTGTAGTACTCCACGAGCTGCGGGGTGAACTTGCGACACGGTCCACACCAGTGCGCTGAGTAATAGAGCGCAATCAGTTTCTTGTCTTTCAGCTCGCCGCCGTCCCCTTCCTTGATTGCGCCTTCGTTGCAATGCACCAGCTTGGTTTTCAACGCATCGAGAATACGCGTCTCGTTAGTCGGCGGCGCAGCCGCAGATCTGGCACGCGCCTCCGCCTGCTGCGCCTGGAGAAGAGTATTGAATTTTCGATCTTGCTCGACTGCGGCGGAGCGTTGGGCCGCGAGCTTCGCGGCATGGTCTTGAGCGGCGTCAGCTTCGCTCGCGGAAACGAGATAGGCGCCGCTTTCAAGCGCGCTGACCAACTCCGTGCTGGCGCCAAATTCAAGCAGCGATTTCCGGGTTGCTTCATCCAGCCGTTCGAGGGCTCGTCGGCGTTGCAGATCAGCAAGGACGCTCGCGCTCGAACAGCCGGAGCGGAGCATGAGAGCAATCTCCTTGTTTGAGAGAGGTTGAAGAGATGCGGCGAGCGTGAGGACCGATGCAAAGAAAAGGCCAAGGATCAGCGAGCGCACAGTATTTGAAAAGCAGTTGATGCGCCAGACGCTTTCTCTAACCAGGCTGTTTCGTTTCGGCAAACGCAGTAGCAACAGATCGAGATCTCCCGTTGGCACTTTGCTCAGCAATTCGTTAGTCGCAGCCAATCGTGCCTAACAAAAATCGTCCGTGGCCTCGACATCCGCCGCGAGCCGCGCACAATCCCTCGTGCGCGAGATTAACCTCAACGGCGGCGAGATCAGCATTCTGAAGACGATCGGACTGGGCGGTGGCATAATCGCTGGCAGTCAGCTCGCTGAGCGGATGGACGATATGGAGACGGCGGAGTTAATCGATGCGCTCGACGGTTTGATCATGCTTGATTACGTCCTTTGCGACCGGGTCAGTATTCGCAATCTCGACGCGGTAAAGAGTGCGAAGTTTCGTGTCAATCCCGCGCATGCGCGCGAACTGCGGGACGCGGTTTATCCTTCGCGGAACAGGGCCGAGGCGGGACGACGGCGGCGGCGCTCCTGATTTTTTCGGGTGAGCGAGGTGGCGCGCAAGAACAGGTGGCTTGGCCTCTGGCCATGGTTTGCCGCCGCGCTAAGTGGCTTTCTTGTCACGCTCTGCTTCGCGCCCTTCGGGCAAACCTGGCTTTGTTGGATCGCGCTCACTCCTTTGCTCGCCGCAGTTTGGTTCTCAGGTGAAAAGGCGCGGCGCCGATGGCTGCGCGATCTGCTTCTCGGTTACGTTGCCGGGTTGGTGTTTTTCTGGAGCGTTTTTTACTGGCTCTACACCGTCACGATCTCCGGATTGGTTCTCGTCGGAGCCTACATGGCGATTTATTTTGCCGCCTGGAGCTGGCTTGCCGGGCTTTTCCGCCCGCGCGGACTGCAGCGAGCGCCGGCGCAGATCCGATTTGTCAAGCCGTTCTCGCAGCCTAACGACTTCCCCGCGGAAGCGCGCTCGCCCTGGCTGAGCTCGCTGCACAATCTCTGGCTCGCGTTGGTTCTCGCCTCTGCCTGGGCGGCGCTCGAGTGGGTGCGCGGTTGGCTCTTCTCCGGCTGGGGCTGGAACGGCCTCGGCGTTGCGCTGCACAAGATTCTCCCGCTCATCCAGGTGGCGGAATATACCGGCGTCACCGGGCTCTCCTTTCTCGTCGCTTTCGCCAATGTGATCGCGATCTCGACCGTTTGGCGCTTTTTTCTCGAAACCAAATTCCGCATCCGGAAGCCGCATTTTGATTTCACGCTGACTCTGGCCGCGATCGTCGGTCTGGCGGCGTACGGCCTTCGCGTCTTGCAGATAAAAAGCGAAACCCAGCCGCTGCGCATCGCCGCGATACAGGCAGACGTGCCGCGCGAGGTAAAATTCAGCCGTGAATTTCAGGAGCAAACGTTTCAGCTTTTTACCCGCCTAACGAATGTCGCAGTCGCCGTCCGTCCTCCACCCCAGTTGATCATCTGGCCGGAAAGCTCGACGCCGCAGGCCGTGCTGATAGACGCCCAGAACTACGGCTTCGTCATGCGCACTGCCGCCGCGACGAAAACGGACCTGCTCCTCGGCACGATCGATGCCGATGAAAAGGGCGACTACAATGCCGCCATTCTCGTCACCAACGGCGGGGAAAAGATCCAGCTGTATCGCAAGCTTCACCTTGTGCCCTTCGGAGAATACGTCCCGGGCCGGAACACCGTTCCCTTTGTGGCCCGAATCGTGGGCGATCAGGTGCCGGCCGATTTTACCCGAGGAAAGGAACCGGTGGTTTTTCGCCTAACGACCAGCGATCTCAAAGTAGGTCCTCTGATTTGTTTCGAGGACACGGTAGGCGAACTGACTCGGCAGTTTGTTCTGCGCGGCGCAAATCTCCTCGCCAATGTGACAAACGACGGATGGTTCCTGCAATCTGCGGGTTCTCAGCAGCATTTGGAAAACGCGATCTTTCGCTGCGTCGAGACGGGCCGGCCGATGGTACGGGCGGCGAACACAGGCGTAACTTGTTTTGTCGATCGCTTCGGTCGCGTCACACAGGAACTGAAGAACGCGAGCGGCAGCACCTTCATACAAGGCGTCCTGAGCGGCGGCCTTGATGTCCCGACCGATGGATGGCTGACGTTTTATGTTCGACACGGCGAATTGTTCGCCGAGATCTGCGCCGGGGCGACCGTGATGCTTGTTCTCGCGCGATGTATCCAGCTCGCCAGACGAAAACCGTCTTTGCAGTGATACGCTCGCGTCATCTGCATTTTCGTTCATAATCTCGGGCCATGAACGATTGGGCCATTTCTGCGCGAGGTTTGCGCAAGTCATATGGCTCGCTCGAGGCGGTCAAAGGCATCGACATCGAAGTGGAGACCGGGGAAGTTTTCGGTTTGCTGGGACCTAACGGCGCCGGCAAGACAACAACAGTCGAAATTCTTGAGGGCCTTCGTCCGCGCAGCGCTGGCGACGTCACGGTCCTTGGCTTCGATCCCGACCGACAAAAGCAAACGCTCAAGGATCGCATCGGCGTTTGCCTCCAGGCGACGAATCTCCCCGACAAAATAAGAGTGAACGAAGCCCTCGCTCTTTTCGGGGCGTTCTATTCGCGGCGTGTCGATGATCAGAAGCTGCTCCAGCGTTTGCAGCTTTGGGAAAAACGCGAAGCCGGTTATGCGACTCTTTCCGGCGGACAAAAGCAACGTCTCGCGCTCGCCCTCGCGCTGATCAACGATCCGCAAATGCTTTTCCTCGACGAGCCGACGACCGGCCTCGATCCACAGGTGCGTCTCGAGATTCGCGCATTGATCGAAGAGTTACGCGCTGAAAAGCGCACCATCGTTCTCACGACGCACTATATCGAGGAGGCGGAGCGACTCTGCGACCGGGTGGCCATCATCGATAACGGCGTTATTATCGCACAAGGTTCACCGCGCGAGCTGCAGGAGAAAAGCGCCACCCAATCTGGAGTCGAAATTTCGTTAGGCCAACCGCTTCCACCTGACGAATTGCCACAATGGCCCGGCGTTATCCGCACCATCGTGAGCGACGACCGCCGTAGCCTCTCGGTCAGCTCAAGCCGTCCCGCACAGACACTTGTCGAGTTGATCCGCTGGGTCGACGCCCATGGGATCGAACTCGTCGACGTCCATCTAAAACGTCCGACGCTCGAAGACGTTTTCATCGAGCTGACTGGAAAACGTCTGCGCGACTAACGAATGAAAGCCTTCCTCGCTCTGCTCAAGATTGACCTCAAGCTGGCGATGCGAAATCGCACCGTCCTCTTCTTTAATTATTTTTTCCCGCTCATGTTTTTCTTTGTCTTTGCCCAACTGATGGATGCGCATCAGGGCTCGATCATTCTCCAAGTGGTCGCGATGGTGACTGTGCTTGGCATTCTCGGGAACGGCCTTTTCGGCGCCGGCATGCGCGCGGTGCAGGAACGCGAGGAAAATGTTCTCCGCCGTTACAAGGTTACCCCAATTACGCCCGTGCCCCTGCTCTGCGCTTCGATGATCACCGGCGTGGTGCTTTTTGTGCCAAGCGTGATCCTCATTCTCTGGCTGGCGCGCCAGTTTTACGGGATGGCCGTTCCGACACAGCTTATTTCTTTCATCATCTTCGTCTGTCTCGGGGCGGTCGCCTTTCGCTCGTTAGGCTTGATCATCGCGGCCGTCGTCAACTCTTCGCAGGAAAGCAACATTCTCATTCAGCCGATCTACATGACGATGCTCTTTCTGAGTGGCGCGACCATTCCGCTCACCTTCATGCCGCATTGGCTGCAAAACATCACCCAGTTCATCCCCGCAACCTATCTCATGACAGGAATCAGCGGCATGCTCGTGCGCGGCGAAACGCTCCTCGCCAATCTGCCGGCAATCGGAGCGCTCATTCTCACTACCGTGGTCGCCACTTTCATCGCGACCAAACTATTCCGCTGGGAGAAGGACGAAAAACTGCGACCGGCGGCGAAGTTTTGGGTGCTGGTGGTGCTGCTCCCCTTTTTATTGCTGGGCGTTTATCAGGCATGGAGCCAGCACGACCTGGTGAAGGCGCGCATCCTCTCGCGCCAACTGCGTCAGGGGCAGACCTGGCTGATTCAGAATGGCCGCATCTTTGTCGGCAACGGCAAAGTGATCGAGTCGGGCGCAGTCCTCATTAAGGGCGGGAAAATCGCCGAGGTTTACGAAGGCAAATTTCCGGAAGCGAAACAGCTCAACGCCGAGGCGGTCGACGCCGCCGGCAAGACCATCCTGCCCGGCCTGATCGACGTGCACGTGCATCTCGGCGGCCCCGGCGGATTCTACGAAGACTGGTCGAAACTTGATCCGCAAAAATCCTACGAACACGAGTTGGAGTCATATCTCTATTGCGGCATCACTGCGGTGCGGAGCGCGGGGGACAAGGTTGATGAGATGTTGCAACTCCGAGCGCGCTTCAACAGCGGTGAGCGACTCGGGAGCGAGCTGCTTCTTTGCGGTCCGCTCTTTACCGCCGAAGGCGGACATGGCACGGAATACGCCAAGAATATGCCGGAGATGGCGCGTGCCGGATTCAACGCGCAGTTTCTCCGCATCCCGAAAACGCAGATCGAAGCGCGTCAAATGGTAGACGACCTCGCGCATAAAAGGGTGAACGCGATCAAGGGGATTCTCGAAGTTGGCGTGCCTGGCTACAGCTTCAACCGCATGAACCTCGATCTGCTGCGCGCGGTGGTGGAGGAAGCGCACGTCAACAAGCTGCCGGCTTCGATTCACACCGGTGACGCACACGACGTGGTGGACGCAGTGTCGTTAGGCGCCGACTCCGTCGAGCATGGCTCTTTTCGCGATGAGATTCCCGACGCCACGATTGCTGAGATGAAAACGAAGGGAATCGCTTACGATCCGACCCTGAGCGTGGTCGAGGCATTGGGTGATTTTGCGAAAGGAAAAACGGAGCTTTTGCAGCGTTCGTTAACCCAACAGGTCACACCAAAGGATCTGCTGGAAGGGACTGGCAAGGCCGCCAGTAGCGCAGAGATGAAACCAATGCGCGAAGGGCTAAGCCATTATCCGCTCTCGATGGAAATCGGCGGTCGTAACCTCCGCAAGGCGTGGCAGACAGGCGTCATGCTTGTGACCGGCTCTGACGCAGGCAATCCGCTTGTCTTACATGGTCCGACGATCCAGCGCGAAATCGAGTTATGGGCGGCGGCGGGTATCCCGGCACCGGTCGCGCTGCAGGCGGCAACGTTGAATGCAGCACGATTGCTCAGAGCCGATGGACGTATGGGCACCGTCGAGAAAGGAAAGGACGCAAATCTCCTCGTCGTGGATGGCAATCCATTGGAAGATGTGCGCGTCCTCTCCTCCATCTCTTACGTCTTTCTCAAAGGCGAACGCGTCGCCCGAACAACGTTGTTCGAGCAAAAATAGACGACCGCGCCTAACGATAATGAAGCCAAATCAGCCGCGGCGATTCTCCAGGCAGGACAACAAACAGGTTATCGTAGTCGGCTTCCGTCATGATCAACGGAGTGGAGATTCCGAGTGCCTTGATGATCTGGGGGAGAGTGTTGGAATGCCCGACGACAAGCACGTTCCCGCTCGTTGCGCGAATTCGGGCGACCAACGATGGCACGTCCTTTCCGGGAACGACCTCCAGATGAATGCCTAACGATTTCGCCAGCGGCGCCGCGGTTTGCTGAGTTCGCTGATATTCGCTGGTAAAAATTGCGGCGATCTTTGCATCTTTTAGTTCCTGCACCAGATGCAGAGCGCGGGTCCTGCCTTCGGCGGACAGGCCTGGATCGGATGAAACACTTCCACCGGAATCCGCGCGTTCCGCGTGCCTGACAAGAAAGATCATCGACGCCGCGAAGGTGGGAGCAGCGAGCAATGTCATGCTCACGAACAGCAAAACCACAACTGCGTACGTATGCCAGCGTGCTACGGGCGGGGAATCCGACTTCAACAACTCGTGGCTGCAATCTGGTTCGATCATCAATTCATTTTTGTTGGCGCGCACTCTTTACGGGTTGCCCGGACCCGGCGCGTAAGATATTCGATTTGCTCATTAATGTGCGCAGTTTGCTAGCGGCGCCTTTCTTCAATCCAGTTATTTGGAGCAGAATCGAACCATGAAGAACGTGAACGGACTCCACCATGTCACCGCCATCGCCGGTCCGGCACAGGAGAATCTCGACTTTTACGCCGGCGTTCTCGGAATGCGGCTGGTGAAAAAAAGTGTGAACCAGGACGATCCCGGCACTTATCATCTCTTTTACGCCGATGCCGAAGGACATCCGGGAACGGACATCACGTTTTTTCCGTGGGCCGATCTCGCGCCGAGTCAGGACGGCTATGGCTTGAGCACGGAAGTGTCGCTCACCGTGGCACCAGGAAGCCTGGAATTCTGGAGAGAACGATTCGGTCGCTACGGCACACGTGTCTTTGATCTCGAGACTCGCTTCGGACAAAGGGTCTTGCCGTTGGCGGATCCACATGCTTTGCGCATCGCACTGGTGGAAAGTGAGAGTTCGTTAGGCCGTGCCTTCAGTCCTTGGGAGCAAAGTCCAATCCCGGTCGAGCATCAAATTCGGGGACTGGAAAGTGCGCGGATGGTTGAACAGGACCTGGCCGATACGGTTTCGTTTCTTCGCGAATCGTTAGGCTTTGAGAAGTTGGACGAGGAAAATGGCTGGCAACGCTATGCGCTTCCGGAGGCAGGTATTTCCACGGTCGAAACAAGCGTTTCGGGGCGCTATCTCGATCTCCGCGTTGCGCCGGCCGCACAACGAGGCGCCTGGGGAACGGGCAGCATTCACCATCTCGCCTGGCGGGTAGATAACGATGAGCACGAGCTGGAAATGCGTCAGCATGTCCTGCGCGGTGGTGCGCATCCGACACCGGTGATTGATCGATTCTGGTTCAAGTCCGTTTATTTTCGTGAGCCCGGCGGAGTGCTCTTTGAATTGGCGACCGACGGTCCTGGCTTCCATGTCGACGAAAAGCTTGAGTCGTTAGGCGAAACACTCGTCCTTCCGCCGTGGCTCGAGCCGAATCGGGCTGCGATTGAAAAAGTCCTTCCACCGCTCACCCTGCCAGTCGAGACTCCACGGAATTGATTCGGGCTGCCTAACGATCGCGGCACATCTGTCATGATCCTGCGCATGGCATCGTCGGCCTGCGGCACCTCGCGTTTTTTAGGAGATGCGGGCTTCTGCGCGCTCTGCCTCGAGCGCGCGTTGGACGCGCCCTTTCGTCCATGGGATTTTTCGAGACCGAATTCTGATGCTGACTGAAGCCGATCGTCTCCAATTCATTCGCGACGCTCTCCCCGCCGAAGGACTTTTCGCCGAGAAGGATTGGCTCATCACGCCCGAGCCCTTCGCGATCGAGGAGAAATGGCACACGGACCTTGAGCGACTGGGGCATCAACTTTTGGTCTTTCAGCGCGCCTGTAACCAGCTCTACCAGCAAAGCGTAAAGGGAAAACAACCTGCCTGGGTGGCGCGCTATCTTGATCTCGGCAAACCGCCGGAGCTGATCGAGTTTTCGCGCCGGAAGGAATTCCGGGAAGATCTCCCGCGGGTCATTCGCCCCGATCTCATTCTAACAGAGAACAGCTGGACGATAGCCGAGATCGATTCCGTCCCCGGCGGCATCGGCCTGACCGCGTGGCTCAATCAAACTTATGCGGATCTCGGCATGGAAGTCATCGGCGGACGCGAAGGAATGCTGGAAGGCTTCGCGACGATTTTGCCTAACGGCGGCGATATCGTGATCTCGGAAGAGTCGGCCACTTACTGGCCAGAGATGTTGTGGCTCGTTAGGCAGCTGAACGGCCGGGCCGATCGTTCATGGGAGGTCAAGACGGCGGAAGATTATGATCCGACAACAGGTCGCGACGTCTACCGGTTCTTCGAATTATTCGACCTGCCGAATCTTCCGCGCGTGGACCAGCTGATGGCAGCGGCGGCTCGCGACGAGCTGAAGGTGTCGCCGCCGTTTAAGCCCTATCTCGAGGAGAAAATGTGGTTTGCGCTTTTCTGGCTTCAGCCACTGCGCGAGTTCTGGCGACGTGAGCTGGGAGACAAATATTTTCGCCAGCTCCAAACGATGATCCCTTATACCTGGCTCCTCGATCCGACGCCACTTCCGCAGCACGCAGTCATTCCGCGGCTCGAGATCAACGATTGGCACGAAGCGGCGAAGCTCAGCCAGAAAGAGCGCGATCTCATCCTAAAGGTGAGCGGTTTTTCGCCGTTAGGCTGGGGCAGCCGCGGAGTCTCGTTAGGCGCGGACCTGCCGCAGGCTGAGTGGGAACAGCGAATTCACGATGCGCTGAAGAATTTCGAGCAGGCGCCAATGATTCTGCAACAATTTCACAAGGGGCACCTCTTCGAACAACGTTATTGGCAAGACAAGACTAACGAGATCGCAACCATGCGCGGCCGGGTGCGTCTCAGTCCTTATTATTTTGTCGAGAACAACAAAGCGGAGTTGCGCGGCGCACTCGCCACAATTTGTCCGGCGGATAAGAAGCTGCTCCACGGCATGCGCGATGCCATCCTCGCGCCCAGCCGATTTGTTTGAGGGCTGCGTCATCTTCCATCTGGCCTAACGAGTCGCGACAACTGAAGGGCGTGTTAGTTTTGCGAGAGCCGGAGTCCGCGCGGGATCAATACGCGATCGAGCAAATCGAACAATCCTTGCACGAGAAGGGCGAGCAGCGCGGCGGGGATCGCGCCTTCAAGAATGGTCGCGTTGTCGTTCAGGTTGAGTCCGCTCAGGATCGGTTCACCCAATCCGCCTGCTCCGATCAGCGCCGCAAGCGTGGCCGTGCCGATATTGATCACCGCGCTTGTCTTAATGCCGGCGAGGATCGTGCGCGAGGCGAGCGGCAGATAAATCTTTCGCAACCGGGCCGAAGGCGGCAAACCGAGCGCGATGGCAGAATCGCGCAGCGCCGGAGGGATGTCCTGCAACCCAGTGGCTGTGTTTCGAACGATGGGAAGAAGGCCATAAAGGAAAAGTGCAACAATGGCGGTGGTGGCGCTGATGCCGAGGAAAGGGACGGGCACTAACAAGGCGAGAAGGGCGAGCGACGGAATGGTTTGGACCATACCGACGACGGCCAGAATTCCCTGGCCTAACGAGCCACCCCGGCTCGCCGCGATGCCGAGCGGCAATCCGATAAGGACGGAAAACAGCAGCGAGATTCCGGCCAGCTCGAGATGGCGCGTAATCCAACCGGCGAGTTTGGGTAGAAAATCCTGCCCCGATTTCTGTCCCTTAGCCGTGCCCCCAAAATAGAGAGACGCAGCGTAGGCATAATCTTTTGTTTTCTCGGCTGCGGAGTTGAGCGCGATCATTTTCTTTTCATCGATGGGGCCGACTTGTTGCAACGCGTCCACAGCACGTAAATCCAAGCTCAGCCGGTAGAGATAAACCGCTTTGTATTCTGGAAAGAAGTGGCGGTCGTCGCGCAGGACGACAAGATCGTTTTCCGCGATTTTAGCATCGGTCGAATAAGCGTCTTTCAGGTCGATTGAACCATTGGCGAGCGCGGCGTAACCGAGGGCATGATCGATTCCGCGAACATCAAGCATCGTTAGGCCATAAGTTTCCGCGAGCGGCCGCCAGCCATCCTGCCGATCGAGAAATTCGTGCGTCAGACCGAGCTTGAGATCCGGATGCTGTTTCAGGTCGCTGATCGACTGAATCCCCAGGCTCACAGCCTCGGAGCGGCGCATGACCAGCGCATAAGTGTTGTCGAAACCGAGATCGCGGGACATCCCGACTCCGAACTTCTCCAGCCGGCGGCGTAGTTCCTCTTCGGGCAATCGCTCTTTCGCCTTAAGAATCTCCTCGCCGATCGTGCCGGTATATTCCGGGTAGATGTCGATCTGTCCGCCGCGCAGGGCCTGCCAAAGGATAATTGTCCCACCCATGCCGGCGCGTTCCTCGACCTGAAGACCAGCCCGTTCGAGAGCAGTCCTGGCAATTTCACCAAGAACGTACGACTCGGTGAATTTCTTCGATCCCACGACGATTGGCTTTGCGCCTAACGACGAAACGAGAAAAAGACTAACAAGAAGAAGTCCTTTCAAAATGCGGCGCTCCTTTGCGCGCGAATGAAGTCGGAAACAAATTGCGTCGCGGGTCGATCGCGCAGATCGGCAGCGGTGCCGCGCTGCACGATGCGACCTTCATGCATGAGGACAATTTCGTTGGCGAGGTAAGCCGCTTCACCCATGTCGTGAGTGACGAGAATAGTGGTCTGTTGCAGGCGGGCGAAAATTTCATGCAGGTCCTTTTGCAGAGCTGACCTGACGAGTGGGTCGAGCGCGCCGAGAGGTTCATCGAGCAGGAGCACTTCCGGCTCGAGAATGAGTGCGCGCATGAGACTGACACGCTGGCGCTGCCCGCCGGAAAGTTCCGCCGGGTAACGATCGAGGGCGGCGGTTGGAAATTGTGTGAGAGCCGTAAGTTCCTCGAGGCGCTTTTCCATTTCGTTAGGCGCACGGCCAAGGTGGCGCGGCATGAGGAGGATGTTGCCACGAGCGGTCAGGTGGGGAAACAAGCCGCCTTCCTGGATGACGTAGCCGGCGCGGCGTCGAATATCGCGAGCGTTCTGGGAAGTAATTTCGACTCCGTCGAACTTAACCGTCCCCGAGTCGGGTTGGAGCAGATGAATAATGAGCCGGAGCAGAGTCGATTTGCCGCAGCCGCTGGGACCTATCAGTGCGGTCGTAAGTCCACGTTTGAATTCCAAGCTTGTCGGGTGAAGCGCGATAGCTCCATCGAAGCTCTTGCTTACTCCGGTGAGTTGCACCAGGGCATCCATCTCAACGGCAAGAGTAGTGAGAACGGTGCCGGTGTCAGGCTATCTTGACTAGCCGCCCTAGCCGGTTGTGAAATGGAAAACGGCAAAGAGCTTTTCCAAATCGGTCCAGACTCGAGGCGTTGGCTGGAATCCCGAGGAGGCGGCCAGGAGGGTGAATCCTTCGATCGTATGCTTGTAGGAAAATTCGGTGATGATCTTATCGCCGCGCTCAAAACGAAACTCGCTCCCTCCCACGTGCACGGTCTGAGGACGCTGGCTGATGAGATGCATCTCGATGCGATGTGCAGTCGGGTTGTAGATGGCACGATGACGCCATTGCCCTAGATCGAAATCAGAACCGAGCTCACGATTCGCCCTAACGAGAAGGTTTAGATTGAACTCCGCGGTCACTCCCGCACGGTCGTTGTAGGCGGCTTCGAGAACGTCTTTTGGCTTTTGCAGGTCGACTCCGATAATCAACCCGCCGCTGTGTCCACAGAGACGGCAGACGCGGGCAAGAAAATGACGGGCTGTCTCCGGCTGCATGTTGCCGATAGTGGAGCCGGGGAAAAAAACGGCAATATGATCGGGCTGCCTGCTTGGAATCGGCAGCCGGATTGGTTGCAAATAGTCCGCGCAAACCGGCAGCACTTCGAGGTCGGGCATCTCACGCGCGAGGGCTTCAGCGGAATCGGTTAGGCGCTGCTTCGAGATGTCGACCGGCACGTAGGCGATTGGATTATCGAGTTCCTCGAGCAGCATCCGGGTTTTGATCCCTGCACCAGTGCCGAATCCAACGATCTCCGCGTTGGCGCCAATCGACGCCGCCATCTCGGGTGCGTAGCGGCGCAGGATTTCTGTCTCCGTGCGGGTAACATAGTACTCGGGCAGCTCGCAGATCTCCTGGAAGAGGTCGGAGCCACGCTCGTCGTAGAAAAACTTGGTCGGTAAGATGCGAGGGGAACTCGTTAGGCCAGCGATGGTTTCGCGCAGAAAATCTTCCGTGGCGGGCTCGAGATCGAGAAGCGCCACCGCGCCAGAGTCATCATTCATGCCGGATCGCGCGCCAGTCGTATGCCGGTGAATTGCCAGCGCTTTTCCGGTTGGAAAAAATTACGGTAAGTGAGACGAGCATGGCTGCGCGATGTGGCGCACGAGGCGCCGCGCAGGACCATTTGGTTGCTCATGAACTTGCCGTTGTACTCGCCAAGCGCGCCGGGCGCAGCGCGATAACCCGGATAGGGAAGATAGGCGCTGCGGCTCCATTGCCAGACATCGCCGTACATTTGCGTTAATATTCCGTTAGGCTGCGCTTCCACCGGAGCGGGCTGAAAGCGTTCGGCCTCGACGAAGTTTCCCTCGATCGCAAGATCCTGCGCGGCACGTTCCCACTCGAATTCCGTCGGCAGCCGCGCACCGCTCCAGTGGGCAAATGCGTCGGCTTCGAAATGGCTCACATGGGTGACGGGCTCGGACAGATCCACCGGGCGAAGGCCGGCGAGAGTGAAATTCCACCAGCAACCATCCCGTTTCTCCCAGTAGAGCGGCGCTTCCCATTTTTGTTCATTTAGAGTTGTCCAGCCTAACGACAACCAGTGCTCAGGCCTGCGATAGCCGCCGTCTTCGATGAACTCGACAAATTCGCCGTTCGTCACCGGTCGCGTTGCGAGCGCGAAGGCGGGCACGAGCGCACGGTGGCGCGGACCTTCGTTGTCGTAGCTGAAGCCGCGGCCGTCGTGGCCGATCTCGACGATTGCCTCCTCAAATTCGATGAAGCCGGGCGCGTTGACCTGACGCGGCGTGATCCGCTCCTCGCGCGGGCGGTAAACCGGGTGCAACGGGTTCTGCGCGAGGACGTGTTTAATATCGGTCACGAGCAGTTCCTGATGTTGCTGCTCGTGGTTCAGACCAATCATGAAAACGGGTTCGAGTTCGCCCAGCAATTCCTCGTCAGCACGTTCGAGCAGGAGCTCAATTTGCTCATCGATCGAACGGCGAAAGCGGTAGGTTTCCGCCAGTGTTGGTCGTGAAATAAACCCGCGAAGATCGCGCCGATGCATGCTACCGGCAGCGTTATAATAGGAATTGAAAAGATAAGCGTATTCCGGGATTTCCGGTTCATAGTTCGGATCCCAGACTTTCAAGACAAAAGTCTCGAAAAACCAGGCGGTGTGCGCGAGGTGCCACTTCGTCGGACTAACATCTGGCATCGACTGCACGACGCAGTCTTCGGGCTGCAAAGTTTCGCAGAGCTTCTGCGTAAAGCTGCGGACCGTACGATAGCGCGTGAGCAAATTTTCGAACCGATTTCGCGATTCGTCGCGACGCGATCGCGCTGGCGCAACCTCATCGTAAACCGCCTGGCTGCTCATGATTCTTCCCGTTGCTCCTCGATCTCTTCGCGACGCGCTTCGACCATTTGATCGTGGGCAGCTTCGTTTATTCCGTCGCTCACTAGCTCTTCGCCGAGCGTCTCTTCTTCGTCGAAGCCGTTGTTTGGCACGTGATGGCCGGAAGCACCAGCGATCTCGTCGCGCTCACTCATTTCGCCGGCAACTTCTTCGTTCACCTCAGGCGCGCGTCCGGGTTCGACTCCGAGCAACTCCTTCTTTGCCTGATTCCAATCAGCGTCGGTGAATTCATCCGGGTTGCGCTCATCGATCATTGCGATCTCGCGCGCACGTTTTTTTACCAACTCGGGCGAAGGAACTCCAAGTCCGTTTCCGTGAAGGTCAATCTTTCCGTGTGGCGAATGTGGTCGATCGTTCATACTTGTGCTTCGTGAGGCGAGCTGAGAGCGACCGCATTATTGCGCGTCGCCTCGCTCGGCGAACTCCTTTAACATGGCGGCAGACTTTGCTGATTAACAGGACTGATTTTCGCCGAGACAACGATTTATTTTTCGCCGGAAAGGACGCGGCTGAGCCCAGCGAAGCGCGATACAATTAGCTATTCATTTCGGCGGCTCGGAGAGTTTCGCGAAAAGATTCGCGCCTAGGATGCGCAGTCAAGATTTGCCGAGCGAATCGCTGTCGACGACATTTCGAGCATAAGGTCGGCGCGAGTAGTTTCTATTTGCGAGTAGTCTCATAAAAGAAGGCCGGGCAGTCGAAGGCTCTTTCCGATAAGAAAGTAGATTTTCCCTTATCCCGTCCATGAAAACAAAAGGCACCCTCACGCATAACCCGGCCGAACTCAGAACCCGGATTCGACCTTGCGCTCGAGTTTTCCAACACGCCGTCTCGCACGTTTTGATGTTCGCCTTTGCCGGTCTGTTCGCGAGCGCGGCGGTGGCAGCCCCGATCCTGGGGAACTATCCAGACACTCCCCTTCCGCTGAGCACCAACACAACGGTGACACCTGATGCCGCGCCGACCGACGCCGTCAGTATCAATGTTGCGACCTCGACCGATTTCAAGGGCACGCTCGTAGGTGACCGCGCGACGGGCGTAGTGCGGGTGACCGATGCGCATCCGGCGGGAACCTATACTGTGACGGTCACTGCTTTCGACAGCGGTGGCGCGACTGCGACCAAGAAGTTCGCCCTGACGGTCACAACGCCAGAAACATGCCTGCCAGTGAGTTTCGCACACGCCATCAACTACAGCTTTGGCCACTCGCCTCAAGCCTTAGCAGTGGACGATTTCAATGCTGATGGCAATCAGGATCTGGCTGTTGCGGACTACACGTCGGAGGGGATAGCGATCTTCTTGTTAGGCGATGGGGCAGACAATTTCGGCGCTCCCGTCAGTTTCACTGCTGGCAATAAACCTGACTCAGTCGCGGTGGGTGATTTCAACGGTGACGGCAAACAAGATCTTGCTGCAACCGACTCTTCTTCGAGCAGCGTTGTGATTTTGTTGGGCGATGGAGCAGGCAATCTCGGTGCTCCCGTGAGTTTCACCGTTGGCAATAACCCTACCAGCGTTACGGTGGGTGACTTAAATGGCGATGGCCAGCAAGACCTCGTCATACCCAACGAAGCCCAAAAAAGTGTATCGATCTTACTACGCTGCTGCCCGACGGACTAGATTGCCCTCGGGACCAACTCACGACTAGTTCCCATCCGGCGCCGCTGAAACCCTGGCAGACTGCAATACCGTCGGAGCGGTGGTACACAGGAGCGGCGCATTGTGACACCGGCTTAGTCGGTTCTGGCCAACGCTCGTTAGGCAAACAGGATTGTTTGAGAAAGAAGGATACGAGGCGGGGGCGGGAATCGAACCCGCGAATAGAGGTTTTGCAGACCCCGACCTTACCACTTGGCTACCCCGCCGATTTGCGAACCGGAGGGTAACGCGTGCTCCTGCCGTGTCAACGAGCGCGCAGTCACGAGACGGGCGTCACTTGTCGCGGCAACAGGCTGTTCGGCGGCCGCATCTTTGCAGACGGGCAGAAAGCTGGCGATCGATGAAGCATCCAATGTCGAGGCTGGTTAAGCGCCCAAAACTCATTGAATCGCGCAACTCCTCAGCGATTGAATGTTGCACCCTGACCGCTGAACGTTGGACGCGATGACCGCGTCTTCAGCCGAACTTTTTGCCCGCGCTCGCCAACGCATTCCCGGTGGAGTGAATTCTCCCGTTCGCGCCTTTCGGGGCCTGGGCCGTGAGCCGTTCTTCGTCGATCGAGCGGCGGGTGCAACCATTTGGGACGTTGAGGGTAAATCCTACATCGATTACGTCGGCACCTGGGGTCCAGCGATTCTGGGGCACGCTCCGCAAGTGGTGGTCGATGCGGTGTGTGAGGCCGCTGCACGTGGTGTGAGCTTTGGAATTCCCAACCCCTTGGAAGTAGAAATGGCCGATCTGATCTGTCGTTGGATGCCGTCGATCGAAAAAGTGCGCATGGTCAACAGCGGCACGGAAGCAACGATGTCGTGCATCCGTCTGGCACGTGGCTTCACTCGGCGCGCCAAAATCATCAAGTTCGAAGGTTGTTATCACGGGCATGTCGATGCGCTTCTTGTTCAAGCCGGCAGCGGGGCGCTCACCCACGGTCAGCCGGACAGTGCAGGTGTGCCTAATGAATTTGCGGCACTGACGATTGTTCTGCCGTTTAACGATCTGGAAGCGGTGCGAAGCGCATTTCGCGAGAACCAGAGCGAGATCGCTGCGATCATCCTCGAGCCTATTCCGGCAAACGCGGGACTCTACTTCCCGCAGCCAGGCTTTCTCGAGGGACTGCGCGAAGAGTGCACCAGACATGGGACTCTTCTCATTTTCGATGAGGTGATGACAGGTTTCCGGGTCGCCCGCGGTGGAGCGCAGCAGATATATGGCATCCGGCCGGACCTGACTGCGCTCGGCAAAGTGATTGGTGGCGGTCTGCCAGTGGGCGCTTTTGGCGGGCGGGCAGAAATCATGGACCAACTCTCACCGCTGGGTCCGGTTTACCAGGCGGGAACGCTTTCGGGAAATCCTCTCGCGATGGCGGCTGGACTGGCGCAACTGCGTGAGCTGGAACGTATCGACGGCTGGAAATTGCTTGAGCAACTCGGCTCCCAGCTCGAAAAAGCTATGCTGGATTCGTTAGGCAGAACCCGGGCGGAAGCAACCTTCCATCGCGTCGGCTCGATGTTCTGCCTCTTCTTCGCCGCTGGACCGGTAACTGATCTCGCCAGCGCTCGCCGGAGCGACCTCGACAGGTTCGCAAGCTTCTTCAACCATTCCCTTGAAGCGGGAGTTTATTTTGCACCCTCCCAATTTGAGACAGGGTTTATTTCCACGGCGCATCAGCCATCGCAGATCGAAACCACGGCGCGGATAGTTTGTCAGGCGCTGGAAAAGAGCTGCCGTTAGGCGCGTCGCCGCAAAAGTTTTGCGTCACCTCCTGCCCTGCACTAGGAAAGCACCTCGTGAATTCGACCGTTCGCGTCCGTTCGCTCGCCAAGTTCTTTTTCGAGGGCGAACAGAAGTTTTTCGTTAAGGGCGCGACCTACGGACCATTCAAGCCCGACGCCAGCGGCGACTACCTTGGCACGCCGGAGCAGGCACGACGCGATCTCACTCAAATGCGCGAGCTCGGGATCAATGTCGCCCGCATCTACCATCTGCCGCCGCGCTGGTTTCTCGATTGTTGTCTGGAGGCAGGCGTGCGCGTTCTCATCACATTGCCGTGGGCGAAACACGTCGAATTTCTCGTTAGGCGAAAATCCCGGCGCGAGATTATCCGGCTGGTTCGGGCCACGGTTTCGAAGCATGCCGGTCATCCCGCGATCTTTGGTTACCTCGTGGGGAACGAAATTCCGACCACGATGGTCCGCTGGCTCGGCGTCAGGCGCGTAACCGAATTTGTTGAGGAGTTGATCCGCGTCGGACGCGCAGCCGATCCCGACGTCCTTTTTTCCTACGCGAGTTATCCGCCGACCGAGTATCTCCTGCCGCAAAACGTCGATTTCTATTGCTTTAACGTTTATCTGCACGACCAGCGCGACTTTGAGAAATATCTCCTGCGGCTGCAAAACCTCGCCGAGGAAAAGCCCCTTATGCTGGGCGAATTCGGCATGGACACCGTTCGCCACTCCGAGGAGGAGCAGGCCGACATGCTCTCCTGGCACGTCGACAGTGTGGTGCGCTGTGGCCTCGCCGGGACCATCTTTTTCGCCTGGACGGACGAATGGTTCACCGGCGAACAGGAAATCACGGATTGGAACTTTGGGCTCGTTAGGCGCGATCGTTCCCCGAAAAAATCATTCTTTGCCCTGCAGAAAAAACTTGGACAGGACGATTCCGCCCTTCCCCATCGTGATTTGCCGCGCACCCCGTTCGTTTCTGTCATCGTTTGTTCCTATAACGGCGCCAAGACACTCGCTCCCTGCCTGGAATCGTTAGGCAAAATCAACTATCCGACTTACGAAGCAATCCTGGTCGATGACGGGTCAACCGATAACACACCGGAGATTGCCGCGCGTTATCCCAATGTCCGTTACATCCGCCAGGAAAATCAGGGGCTCAGTTATGCTCGTAACACGGGAGCCGCCGCAGCTAAGGGCGAGGTTCTGGCCTATACCGATTCTGACTGCATGGCCGATCCTGACTGGCTTTACTATCTTGTCGGTACGCTCCTCAGCGGAGACTACGCCGGAGTAGGCGGACCAAATATCTCTCCGCCGGCGGAAAACTGGGTTCAGGCCTGTGTCGCGGCCGCGCCCGGCGGCCCAAGCCACGTCCTGCTCACCGATACGGTCGCCGAGCATATTCCGGGTTGTAACATGGCTTTTTACCGCTGGGCCTTCGATACCGTGGGCGGCTTCGATATCGAATATCGCAAGGCGGGCGACGACGTGGATTTCTGCTGGCGACTGCAACAGGAAGGCCACGTCATCTCCTTCAGCCCGACCGCAATCGTTTGGCATCACCGCCGCTTTACCCTCGGCGCTTTTCGCAAGCAACAAGCCGGCTACGGCGAAGCCGAGTCGATGCTGCGCTTCAAGCACCTCATCTTCTTCGGACCTACCGGCACCGCGAAATGGCGCGGCCAAATCTATGGTTCGCCGCGCTTCAGTTGGTTCATCAACCGCCCGATCATCTACCATGGCATCTTCGGCGAAGGCTTTTTTCAATCGATTTATCCCACGCCCCAATCGGAGATCGCCAATTACGTCAGCAGCATCGAATGGTTCGCCCTAACGATTTTTCTTTTCGGTCTCGGAATTTTCCTGCCCGTTCTGCGCATCGTCCCCTATCTAATGTTGGGTGGCACTCTATGTGTCGCGCTCTCCTACATGCTGCGGGCACGCATCGAGCCGCGCTTCGACACCGCGGCGGCCCGCCTTCTGGTCATGTTTCTCGCCTTCGCTCAGCCACTCGTTAGGGGCTGGAATCGCTACTTCACCTGGTTGGAATTCAAACGCACTCCGCGTGGCGTGATTCGAACTCACGAAAAAATGCCGCAGACCAAACCCGGCGCTGGCAACCTGCGCCGGCGAGTCTACTGGAGCGAATCCGGAGTGGAGCGAAACGCGCTCCTTCGATCGATCTTCGACCTTCTGGAGGAAGAAGGTTGGAGTTATTCAGCCGATACCGGCTGGAAGGAATGGGACATTCAAATCTACGGCAATTTTTTCTGGAGCGTCGTCCTGCAGACCGTGACCGAATATCACGGCGGTCCGAAGTGCCTGACGAGAGTGCGCCTGCGCTACCGCTTCGTTACCACCACCGTCATCATCAACCTCCTCTTCCTCGCCATGCTCATTTACCGTGACCTGAACAACGCCGGACTCGATTGGCGAATTCTTGTCCCCTACAGCCTGTTTCTTGTCTTGCTGGTCACTCGTGCACGACGCTTGAAGCGGCGGGTCGCCGAAATCGTTGACGTGGCGGCCAATCGCATCGGTCTGGAGCGAATCCGCAAACGGCCGATGACCCGGTAATCGCGGTTTGTTATCGTTGATCGCACGAAATGCCTAACGAGCAAGACGCGGTTGTTACCGAGGAAGGCGAACCGGTGCGACGATGGAGGGTACGCCTTTTCGCTGCACTCACGACCGAGGCCGCGCTCCTCGCTCTCCTTTGGCGTTTCGACGATTGGCGTTATGCGGAGATGCCGATCAAGTTCGTCGAGACCGCGATTATTTGCGGGATCGCATTTTTCGCTGCTGCCTCTTCCTTTCAGCGGTTCGCAGGCGCTCGAACAACGAAAATCGTGTTCTGGGGCGCGGCGATTCTGTTTCGGCTCATTGTGCTTCCGCTCCAGCCCACCGATGATCTTTGGCGTTACCAATGGGAAGGCAAAGTTCAGAATGCCGGTTTCAATCCCTACGTGCTCGCGCCTAACGACGAACGACTGCTGGAAGTGCGCCGGCAGTGTCCTGACTGGAATCGGATCAATCATCGCGAGTTTAGCGCCATCTATCCTCCGGGAACAGAGTTGCTTTTCGGGGCCCTCAGTCACTGCCGTGCCACCCCACTTTTTTACAAGCTCCTTTTCGCCGCGGTCGATCTCGGCGCGGTCGCGCTCCTCCTGGCACTCATCGGCGGTTCCTCGCGTTACGCGGACGCCGCCTGGTACGCCTGGAATCCATTGGTGATCTACAGCTTCGCCGGCGCGGGTCACTTCGACAGTTTGATGATCGCTTCGATGCTAGCCGCGATTCTTTTTGTCGCGCGTTGCGAGAGCGCGACAAAGAAGCCCGAGAAATGGCTCTACGCACTTCTCGCGGCGACGGCTCTCGGTCTCGCAATTTCTTTCAAATTGGTTCCGGTCCTCCTTCTGCCCCTTTGCCTCTTCGCTCTTGGACGTCGGGCCATTGCGCTTCTTTTTAGCCTAACGATTCCGTTTCTCCTCAGCCTGCCTTTTGGTTTCCCGCGGGTGCCGATTTGGCAATCGTTAGGGCGATTCGCCTATGTTGCGCGCGTCAACGATATGTTTTGGTGGCTAATCGAGGACACCCTGTGGCCGAATCCGCACCAGAAAAATTACCACTACAACGTCATCATCATTGTCGCGGTCGTGGTGGTTTCGCTTTTCTTTCTTCGCAACTGGCGGCGCGGCACGGTGTGGGTCATGGGCACAGCACTGATTCTCAGCCCTGTGCTCCACGCCTGGTATTGCACCTGGGTTCTTCCCTTGGCTGCCTGGCGCCGCGTGGAAGGGTGGCAGGTTCTTTCAGTCACAATCTTCGCCTACTATCTTTTCTGGAACGAACACCTCTTTGCTCTCCCCTGGCATTCGGAACCCTGGCTGCGCGGTTTTATCCTCATTCCGCCAATCGTGGCCGCGTTCTTCGAGCTGCGGCGCCGAATGGCTCCGGCACAATCATAGCCGCTACGACGCGTCCATCTGCGCACGGAAATCCGGCGGAATCGGCGCTTCGAAAACGAGGCGTTCCTGCGTGCGCGGATGTACAAAACCGAGTTTCCAGGCATGCAACATCTGACGCGGAGCGTTGTCTTTCTTTCCGTAAAGCGCGTCACCGATTACGGGATGACCAAGATGGAAAAGGTGAACTCGGATCTGATGCGTTCGGCCGCTATGGAGCACGCACTCGACCAGACTCATTCCACCTAACGACTTCAAAACGCGATAATCCGTTTGCGCGGATCGACCACGAAGATCGACGTGCATTTTCTTTCGCTGGATGGGATGTCGGCTAATGGCCAGATCGATCGTGCCGCTGACTCGCTTCAAACTTCCTCTCACCAAAGCGAGATAGATCTTCGTTACTTCACGTCTGGCGAACTGTTGTGCGAGGGCCCGGTGCGCCGGATCGTTTTTCGCGACGACCAGGCAGCCGCTCGTGTTCTTGTCCAGACGATGCACGATGCCGGGACGCTGCTCCCCGCCGATCCCCGACAGATCGCGACAGTGATGGAGGAGCGCGTTCACCAGGGTGTGCTCCTGATTGCCCGCGCCCGGATGCACCACCAGACCCGGCGGCTTGTCGAGCACGAGCAAGTCTTCATCCTCGAAAAGGATTGCCAGCGGGATTTCTTCTGCCCGGGTCGCAATCTCGACGGGCGCCGGTTCCGTCAGCCTAACGAGATCGCCCGGCCGGACGATATCACGTGGGCGAACCGGCCGACCGCGTAATCGCACGTCGCCGGCACGAATGAGAGCTTGCAGCCGTGCACGCGAGAATTGGGGGAGGACCGCGGCAAGATAGCGATCGAGGCGCCAGCCTCTGTATTCGTTAGGCACGCTGACTTCAATCATCCGACAACAAGGCGAGGTTCGATTAGCGAACGGCAGGAACGCGCCTCAACTTTTAAACTCAGTTGACGCGACGGTGTGCGTCCTCTTGCAGCCAATCCCACAAACTATTCAGCTTTTGCGTCACGTCCGGTTTGATCGCAGCTAATTCGGCTTCGCTAAATTGCCCGCTCTTCGGACGACGCTGGGCGAAAAGATAATATTTGATTTTCGGTTCAGTACCCGACCCGCGCACCGCCACGCGGGTCTTATCCGCCAATTCGAAAATGAGCATTTTTTCCTTCGGAATCTCTTCGCCCTCCACGTCGCGTATCACGTCGGTTTCGAAATTCCGCACCGTCACAACCTTCGTCCCCAGCATCTCGGTCGGCGGAGAGCTCACATAGGTGGCGAGCAACTTCTGAATTTTGGCCGCGCCTTCCGCGCCCTCGAAAGTGAGAGCGCCATTCTTCTCCAGATAAAAGCCGACCTCGCAATAGATCTGGTCGAGCAGCTGATCAGTCGTTAGGCCGAGGGATCGTGCGTAGGCCGCGACCTCGCAAAACATGATCGCAGCGCCGTTGCCGTCCTTGTCCCTGACAAAATCGGCTCCGCTATAACCGTAACTTTCTTCTCCTCCGAAAATATAGAACGCGGAATGCTTGAGCCGCAGCCGGCGCGTTTCTTCCTCAGAGAGATCGCGATAATCGACTCCTTCCGCCAGCGGCACGCCATGTTCGTATTTCAGAAGCTTGGCACCGTTGTATTTGAAGCCGGTCAACGTTTCGACGCAACGCAGACCGAACTTTTCCGCGATCGCTTTTTGCAGGTCGGTCGTGACGAAAGTTTTGATGATCACAGCACGCGAAGCGTTTTCCGCGTTGAGGATTCCCTGCTCGAAAAGCGCGGTTGCCCGATAATAGGCAAGCAACGAGCCAATCTGGTTGCCAGTGAGCAGGGTCATTTCGCCGCTCAGGCTTCGAACCGCCACGCCCATTCGATCGCAATCAGGATCTGTCGCGATGACAAGATCCGCCTTCGTCTTTTCTGCCAGGTCGATGGCGAGTTTTAAGGCCTCGGCGTTCTCCGGATTGGGCGACTTTACGGTTGGGAATCGACCGTCAAACCGGTCTTGTTGCCTAACGACGTCGAAGTTAAACCCAAGCCGTTCCAGCATCGGCTTGACGATCACGCTTCCCGTGCCGTGGATTGGCGTGTAAACGATGCGCAAATCGCTTTGCGCTCGCACCAGCTCCGGATTGAGGATGAGCGTCTCGAGCCGCGTCATATAGGCGTCGTCAATTTCGCGACCGAGCGTAATGATCTCGCCCCGCTTTTCGTTAGGCACATCGCCCCTCGCGGAGTTCACCTTCGCGATGATCCCGCTGGCGTGGGGTTCCACCACCTGCGCACCGTCGGCGAAGTAAACCTTGTAGCCGTTATCATGCGGAGGGTTATGGCTCGCCGTTATCACCACGCCGGCGTCGGCATGCAGGTAGCGCACTGCGAACGACAATTCCGGCGTCGAACGCGGGCCATCGAAAATGCAGGCGTCGCAACCATTCTCGCTCGCGACTTCGGCCGCCAGCCGGCTGAACTCAATGGAGAAAAACCGCGTGTCATGCGCGATCACAATCTTGGGTCGACCTGGAAGCTCTTCGCGCGCGAACCATTCGAGCAGATACTGCGCAAGCCCCTGGGTTGCGCGGCGCACGCCGTCGAAATTCATCGCATTCGTGCCCGTGCAGGGAAATTCCGGCCGACCTAGTTCGTTAGGCACTCCAAGCTCGGCTTTGGTCACGATCTTGCCAATGGTGCGGCCGCGAATCCCGCCGGTCCCGAAGGCGAGGGTTTTATAAAAGCGGTCGTTCAATTCATTCCATTGGCAGGCCTCGACCAGTTCCGCGATCGATTGCGTTACCACCGACGTGCTGGGCTTCTCCAGGACACGACGCAAGTTCGTCCCGGTCGACTCGATCAATTTTCCCTCGACCAGCGCGTCTTGGAATTCCTTGCGGTTGATCATTGCTCGCAACTTCCCGGGGCCGGAGGTCGATGGCAAATTGTCGCGCCGCCTAACGCTTTGGCTCGTACTTCCAATTTTGTGTCTTGCCTTCCGCCAGCCATCCAATCGCGGTCGTTAGGCGTTTGCGTCGAGTCTCCTCGCGTTTCGCTTCGGTGATCCACTCTACATATTCCTTGCGATGACTGTGGCTGAAACCTTCGAAGGTCTGCCGCGCCTTCGGATTCTTGCGCAACGCCGCCGTCAGATCGTCGGGAATTGCCAAAACCCGCGGACCTTTCGGTTTCGCTTTTCGTGGCAGCTTAATGCCGGCGTCATTGAGCTCGACCGCTTTCCGCGCATAAGCGAGGAGTGCCTTGTCGTTAGGCAAATCTGACAGCTTCGTGATGCGTCCGAAATGTCCCATGCCATCGTCGCGTTGCGCGGTTTCGGGATCGAGGATGAGGGCCGCTTTCCAGAATCCGAACGCGCAATGCTGCTTGAACGCGGCCATGCCCGCAAGACTGCCCTTGTAATCGAAATGCGGAGAGCCCCATTTGATTTTCTCTTCCACGTTGGGACACGCGGCGTGGACGATCTTGCGGAGATGTCGCAGGATCGGACGTGCGAACGGCCTGGCTTGCGCGATGTAGGTATCGACGGCGGGATTTTTCTTCGGCATAAAGAACGAATCGCAGACTGGCAAAACTGCCGTGGGCCGTCAACGGATCACTCGACAGGAAGCGCGCTTCCAGTCATGCAATGAGGATGCTGCAGATCGATTCGGTCTCGAAACAATTTCGCGGCGGCAACTACGGCGTGCGCGACATCTCGCTTGAATTGAAGTCGGGCGTAATCGGTCTTCTGGGGCCGAACGGAGCGGGCAAGACGACCCTGATGCAAATGATCGCGACCATCACACGACCCACCAGCGGGCGAATCTCCTTCGAAGGCGTCGATGTGGTGCGACGGCCTAACGATGTCCGAAGCAAGCTTGGTTATCTGCCGCAGGACTTTGGAGTTTACGAGAATCTGACCGCACGCGAATTCCTCACCTACTTCGCCGCGCTCAAAGGCGTGCGTAGCCGCAAGCGAGTCACGGAGATGCTTGAGAATGTCAACCTGCACCAGGCTGCCGGACGCGCGATCGGCGGATTCTCCGGCGGAATGAAGCAACGCCTCGGCATCGCGCAGGCGCTGATCAATGACCCTGCCTTGCTCATCGTGGACGAACCGACAGCTGGACTTGATCCAGAGGAGCGCGTCCGCTTTCGCAATCTTCTTTCCGAAATCGGCTTTGGAAAGCTGGTCATTCTTTCCACCCACATCGTTTCGGACATCGAGTCGATCGCAACGGAAATCGCGGTATTAAAGGACGGCGCGTTGCTGACCATCGCCGCACCGGAAGAATTGCTGCGGCTTTGCGAAGGGAAAGTCTGGCAGAGCATCGTCACTTCAGAGGAATTCGATCGCCAGCGCGGAACCTTGAAAATCTCTTCGGCGGTGCGGAGAAGCGATGGCGTGCACGTTCGTTTTGTCGGGCCACAACCTGAGATCATAGCGGATCCAGTCGAACCAGAGCTGGAAGATGCCTTTCTCTATCTGATGAACTTCAGCGAAGCCGCAGCCTGATGAAGCAAAGTCTGCAACGTGTCGCGGCGATCGTGCGAGTGGACTTCCTCGTCAGGTTCCGTCGCCTTTCGACCGTGGTTGTCTTCCTGCTGCTATCCGCATTTGCCTATGTCTGGATTCCCGCACCGGCCACAGGGCGGGCGTTGATCCAGATCAACGATCACCGCGCGATATACAACTCCGGCGCGATCGGACTGGGCACGGCATCGTTAGGCCTGCTCTTTGTCGGACTTTTCGGTTTCTACGTCATCTCGAACGCGGTGCGTAAAGACATCGTGACGCGTTGTGGCCTGGTCGCGGCCTCCACGCCAATGCGCTCCGGCGAATACCTCCTCGGGAAATTTCTCGGCAACCTTTGCTTTCTCTTCACCTTCCTTGGCGGATTCATGCTCAGCTCGATGGCGATGCTGCTTGTTCGCGGGGAGGCGTCGCTCGAACCGTTTGTATTCGTTAGGCAATATCTCCTCCTTACGCCGGCTGCGATTGTCTTCGTTTCGGCGGTCGCCGTTCTCTTCGAGTCCATCTCCTGGCTTTCGGGAAAACTTGGCGACGTCGTCTATTTCTTTTTCTGGATCGCTTGTTTCGGCCTGGTGGTCGGCGACCAGGCAAGCCATCACGGAATTAGCTGGGCCCGTTATTTCGATTTCACCGGGTTCGGTTTCATGATCGATCAACTGCAACACACTCTGCACACCGATTCGGTCTCGATCGGGGCTTCAACCTTCGATCCGCACAAAGCGCCGGTTGTTTTCGCGGGGCTCTCGCTCCCGGGCGAGTGGATCTGGCCTCGGATTGTCTCGACCATCGCGCCGGTCTTGCTCCTGCCGCTGGCGACGTTTTGCTTTCATCGCTTCGATCCGGTGCGGACGAAGCGCGTTGCGGAAGGGTCGCAGCGGAATTGGATTGGACGTTTGCAGAATCTCTTTCGACCAATCAGTCGAGCTGCCGTCAGCTTGCTGCTGCGGCCGGGGAAAGCTTCGTTACCCAGGGCGATCTGGAACGACGCAGCGCTGACGATCGCGCTTTATCCACTGACACTTATCCTTTTTCTTCCCATTACGCTCTCGACGCTTTTCGCTCCGCTTTCGAGCTCGCTGCCAATAGTTTTCCTCGGCCTTGCGCTCGTTGTTGCCGACGTAGGCACGCGCGATCAGCGGGCTAACACCATATTGCTCCTCTGGGCCACTCGGCGTCTGCGGGAGGATTTTCTCTGGTGGAAACTCGCTTCGAGCTTTCTTCTCGCAGTGGCGCTTTGCACCGTTCCTCTCGTCCGCTGCGCCGTAACTGGGACGTGGCCTTTTTGCGCCCTCCTCATCGGGCTCTGGTTCGTCGCCGCTCTTGCAACCTCGTTAGGCGTGATGACCGGAAACGCCAAGACCTTCATCATCGTTTTCCTCAGTTTTTGGTATCTGGTGGTAAACGATGCCGGCACCAATCGCTGGTTGGATTTTGCCGGCTTTTATGGAAAGGCGAACGCTTCTACCGTCGCTCTTTACGGCGCTGTTGGGATAGGAATGTTGCTAGTCGCGCAAGTGATTTACCGCCTTCGTTTGAGTCGGTCCTAACGAACCGCTTCGCAGGCTTGCCGCAGAATGGGCTCCAGCTCCCGCGGGATAACCTGAGAGAGAAGGACCACTGTGCTGCCGTTTCGCCCCCACGCACCGGCGGCAGGATAAAACGCGCCCGGCGCCGCCGCCATCACCTCAGCCTGCTGCTTCGGAGTTAACTTCACCATCCCATGCAGCTCATCCGGATAACCAAGCGTGGCGAAGATTTTGTTTCGCACGCGGAAGTCGGGATGCGACTGATGCGCCTTCTCCTCAACCCCAGGAAAGCTGAGAGCGAGGCTGCGGAACTGATCGGCGGTCATTCTTTGCCTAACGAGTCAAGGAATCACGCCCGCACCGCGATTGCGTAAACGATGTAAGCACACACCGCTGCCATGAGGAAAAGCGCGAGCAGAAAAACAATGTCGGCAAACCGCTCCACCTTATACATTCTGGACCGCTGACGAGTGCGTAGGGCCCAATAAGATGAAAGACAGGCGACAAGAAAAAGTAAGGCATCGCCTGCCAGCAGATCATCCGCCATCGTGTCAGCCTTGCGCAGGGTGATAACAACGCGAATCAGGCCGATAACCGTAAGACAGACCCCGACCATCGCCGCCGAGACGCTGAAAATGTGAATGCAAATATCCTGCTCCAATCGCTCGCCCGCTCTCGAATCCGGCATGGCGCAGCTTAAACACGGCCGCGCAGGGAACAAGCCACTCGAAGCCCTTTACTCATGGGGGGCTAGCTGCGCCGGAGCGTAAAACGATTGTTAGGCGTTTCCCACAACCGTAGCCTAACGAGGCGATGTTCGAGTTGCCGATCGATTTTTGGCCAGAGTGTGCGCACAATATTTTCCCCGGTCGAAGGCGCTTGCCTGAACTCCTCTGTCTCGCGCTCGAGATGTTTGTCTTGCCAGGGCGTAAGAGCACTTTCCAAAGCGCACGAGAACTCGGTAAAACCGTAGAGCGTTCCGCTGCGTTCGTCGTATGCGCCGCCGATCGTAGCTTCGGTGAGATAGCCGTGACCGTGCCCGCGCGGGTTGTTGCATTTGCCATAAAGCGAAATGTTCTCGGCCGCCGAAAATGCCGAGGCATAAAGACGGTGTGCTGCGCTAAAGGCCCGTTGCATGCCGAGGAAACATTGGCCGTCGTGCCAATACTCGGCAAAGAAATCCTCACGCTCATGCAGCCGGACACGATGCAGCGCCAGCGCGTCCGACACCCGCTCGAAAAGATATTGCGCCAGACTCTCGGTCGTCTTTGGCCGATTCGTTAGGCCGGGAACTTCGTGGTTCAGGTTCTTGTGATCCAGCTCGGAATGCAGACCGCCCAACGCTTCTGTCAACGCGAGGTGATGGACGCTGTCATTTGCCTTCTCTCCGCGAAAGGTGAAACGCGCCCGATAATGATGTCCGTGACCAAAGGGAGAGGAAGCGACGCCAAAGAATCTCTCGTTTTCCGCCGCGCTCAGATGCGGCGACATGGTTTGGCGCGCGGCGGAAAATTCGAGCCAATGATTCTCGTCAATTGAGCCGTCGAGATAGTAAGTCGCGCTTCGCTCCGGCGACTCAACCAAATGACAGGCGACGAGCCTGGCTTCACCGTCATCGAAAAGTGGCGCGACCTCGAGGAATAATTGCTGCGCAATATTCTCCGCAGTCGGCGGCAGATCGCGAAAGCTCGGATGATCTTCGTTCAGAAACTTATGATCGAAGCGTGCGTGTAACACTTCCTCCACCCGCCTCTTAATTTCGCTGATGTTGACCAGCATCCCGGTCACCGGGCTGACCTCGCCGGTGAAAACAAAATACGCGACGTAATTGCGGCCGGTCCCGAAGCGCGCGCTCGTTTCCGCGCCGAAGACTTGGCGGTTCGCCTCTTCCGACAAGGATGGCGAGAAAAGACGCCGCGAAGCGGAAAACTCCAGCCGCTTGCTGACCGTCAGCAGCATTGTGTCATTGGCCGAGCAGCGAGAGGAACTCGCTCCGGGTGCGCGCGTCTTCCTTAAAAACACCGAGGAGACACGAGGTCTTCATGACGGAATTTTGCTTCTCCACGCCACGCATCATCATGCAGAGATGCTTTGCCTCGACGACGACCGCCACACCTAACGGATGTAAGGCTTGCATGAGTGCGTCAGCTATTTGAGTCGTGAGTTGCTCCTGGATTTGCAGACGCCGGGCAAAAACATCGACTATGCGGGCTACCTTGGAGAGACCTATCACCTTGCCATTTGGAATATAGGCGACGTGCGCCCGGCCAATGAACGGCAGGAGATGATGTTCACACATCGAATATAACTCAATATCTTTGACTATGATGATCTCACTCGCGTCGGTATCGAAGATCGCGCCATTAACTATCTCGCCCAGATCCTGGCGATAACCCTGGGTCAAGAACTCAAAGGCACGCGCCGCGCGGGCCGGCGTCCTCACCAGACCCTGTCGCTCTGGATCTTCCCCCACCGATTCGAGCAGGTCTCGAAAGGAATGCTCCATTCCCTCGAGCTTGGCGGCGCGGCATCGCGGCAAATTGCGGATGCGACGCTCCGCGGCTTCGAGTTCAGTCTCGCGATCTTGGGTAATCATTGACCAAATTTCCCAGCCGCGGGAGGACAAGTCAAATTGCCCGGCCGTTGCCTTCAATGATCGCCTAACGAATATAGCATTTAGACCCTTGGAACCTAACGGCCCGGACGTTTCAGACTGAATCGATCGGTCGTGCGGCTATAACATTCTCCACCCATTCGGGCGATGGCGTCGAGCCTGGCTGGATCAATTCGACCATTGGAGTCGAGTACGTCTTCTTTCACGTCGATGAGCAGGATTGTCCCAAAAACGACATTCCCCGCCAGCGGACCTTCCCCCACCCGCACGATCTGTTGCAGCCGGCACTCGAAGTGCACGGGAGCTTCCGCGACCCGCGGCGGTCTAACTAACTCAGAAGGCGCGGCAGTGACCCCGGAAAATCCGAACTCACTTTCGCCGTAGGGCAACAAAGCAGATGAGCGATTCATTTGCTCGCGTAGCTCGTAAGAAACGACGTTGACCACAAACTCCGGCACAGCCTCGATATTGCGGATAGTGTCCTTCTTTCCACCGTGCCGATCGTTTACAACCGAGAAGAGTAACGTGGGCGGATTCGCCGTAACTCCCTGAAAGAAACTGAACGGCGCGAGATTCGTCAGGCCGTCAGCGTTAATAGACGAGACCCACGCAATCGGCCGAGGCACGATCGCGCTGATCATCCAACCATACAGCTCGGCCAGGCTTACTTTTGCCGGATCGATGCGCATACGAGCGCCGTCAGGCAGTCACACTAATCGAGCCAGCTCAAAGGATATTTCTCGTCGTCGAGATTCACGGCCTGCTCGGTCAGTTCGAGGGTGTGTTCGGTGTCGAACATGACTGCAAGTTCTTCTGTGCGCTCGGCGTTCTTACTCGCCATGATTGTGCCGGGATGCGGACCATGCGGAATGCCGCGCGGATGGAGAGTGATTGAGCCCGCTTCGATACCACGGCGGGAGCCAAAATTCCCGCGGACATAAAAGAGCACTTCGTCGGCTTCGACGTTGTCGTGGACCCATGGAATCTTGACCGCTTCAGGATGCGTATCGAGCAAACGCGGAGCGAAGGTGCAGACAACATAGCCGCGAATCTCAAAGGTCTGATGGATCGGCGGCGGCTGATGCACGGTGCCGGTAATAGGTTCGAAATCGGCCGCGTTAAAGGTATAAGGATAGACATAACCATCCCACCCGAGAACGTCGAAAGGATGATGGGCATTAGTTACTTTTGTCAGCCGCGGCCCGTCCTTGACCAGAATTTCGATATCCTTGTCGCTATCGATCGTGATCAGCTCCGTCGGGCCATGGAAGTCACGCTCAGAATAGGGCGAACCCATCCGAATCTGACCATCGTGGTTGAGATAGCGCCGCGGGATACGCACCGGCCCGACCGATTCGAGAACGAGATAATCGTCGTCTTCCACCTTGTCCGGCACAAGGCGATAAGTGATTCCGCGCGGGATGACGATGTAGTCTTCCGCGCGGTAGGGGAGCTTGCCGAAAATGCTTTCGAGCGTGCCAGCGCCCTTGAAGACGAAGATGATTTCATCTGCGCCGCCGTTTTTGTAATATTCAAACCTGCCGAAGTTTTTCTCTGGCTTACAGCGATAAGCGACAATGTCCTGATTAAAGAGCATTGGCACACGACCGGTGTAAACGTCGCCACGCCGTGGAATCTCAGCGGTCTTGAGATGATGATGCCGCAGCGGACTATTGGTGACCTTCTTTAACTCCTCACATTTGAGTAACTCGACGCTGCGCACCCGCGTTGGCGGCCGGATATGATACATGATCGAGTAGGCTTCGTTGAAGCCTTCCGTCGTGATCACATGTTCGTAGGCGATGCCCTCGTTTTTGTAGCCACCGTTGGACGAGCCATTGCGGTGAAACCAAATGTGGTGCTTACGCGGGATTTGACCAAGCTTCTGATAATGCGGCATCGTAGTCTCCTCTTATAAGTTACCTCGCAGCTCCTGCTCTTTCTCCAGAGCTTCAAAGAGAGCTTTGAAGTTACCCTTGCCAAAGCTCTTCGCGCCTTTGCGCTGGATGATTTCGAAGAACAAGGTGGGTCGATCTTCCACCGGTTTGGTGAAGATTTGCAGCAGATAACCTTCGTCGTCGCGGTCAACCAGAATACCAAGGCGACGCAAAGGTTCGAGATCTTCATCAATATGTCCGACACGATCGAGGACTGTGTCGTAGTAGCTTGTGGGGATCTTGAGAAATTCGACGCCTCTCTCCTGCAGGTTGGTTACGGTTTCAACTATATTCCTGGTCGCGATGGCGACGTGCTGCACACCTTCGCCGTTATAGAAGTCGAGATATTCTTCGACCTGCGACTTCTTTTTGCCTTCGGCTGGCTCATTGATGGGAAACTTAACAAAACCGTTGCCGTTACTCATGACCTTGCTCATAAGGGCCGAGTATTCGGTCGAGATATCCTTGTCGTCGAAGCTCAGGATGTTGCGAAAACCCATCACGTCCTCATAAAACTTGACCCAGGGATTCATTTGGTTCCAACCGACGTTGCCGACACAGTGATCGACATATTGCAAGCCGGCATCTGGCGGGTTGTAGCTCGTCTCCCATTTGCGGAAGCCCGGCATGAAAATGCCGTGGTAGTTTTTGCGCTCGATGAAGAGGTGAACGGTGTCACCATAAGTGTGGATGCCGCTCATGACCACCTCGCCGTCGTCATCGCGCAGCCTTTTGGGTTCAAGATAACTCTTGCCGCCCCGTTTGGTCGTTTCCTCCCAGGCGGAAGTAGCGTCGGGCACACGCAGGGATAGGAACTTTACGCCGTCGCCATGTTTATGAATGTGCTCCGTGATGGGATTATCGGTGCGGAGTGGCGTGGTAAGGACAAACGTGAGTTTGTTCTGCCGGATGGCGTAGCTGGCACGCTCGCGAACGCCAGTTTCGGGGCCAGAGTAAGCAAGGCTTTGAAAGCCGAAGGCGGTCTTGTAGAAATGCGCCGCCTGCTTCGCATTGCCGACGTAGAACTCGACATAGTCGGTTCCTTCCAAAGGCAGGAAGTCGGTTTGGGTCGGAGCGCTGCCGGCTCTTGGTGCTTCAAGTGTTGTTTCCATAAGTTCGATTCTGCAATTGTTTGCGACAGGCCGAAATGCACGGCACGACTGGAACAAATTATAAGAGCAGGCCGCCGCTCCCGCAATCCCCAGAATGAATCTCAGAGAGAATTCGGAGACTAACGACTGACGAGTCGTTAGTCTATCACGATCTCGCGTCCTTGGCCGCGGCCGCATCCCGCAGGGTGCGATCGACCGTTTCGAGCAAGACTTTTACGTCAAGCGGCTTTGTTACATAAGCTTGAGCGCCAGCTCGCAAGAGTCGCTCCGGTTGCCCGAGGGTCGCGTCCGCGCTCACCATGACGACGGGAATGGCGACAGTGGCTTCGTCTGCGCGCAACTTCGCCAGGACTTCGTCGCCGTTCATATCGGGAAGGTAGAGATCGAGAAGAATGAGGTCCGGCTTTTGCGCGCGAGCGAGTTCCAAGCCCTCTCCTCCACGCATCGCGGCGAGAAAGGTGGTCTTTTGGCGCCGACTCAAAACACGCTGGAGGAGCCGGACGTTGGAGGCATTATCTTCGATGCAGAGAATAATCGAAATGGGCCCACTCGCGGAGTCCGCGCTCGAAATGCGTGCCGGTGGAAGAACATCAACATTGTCAGTCGAGTCATTGGCGCGCGGCAATTGGAACCAAAAGCAACTTCCTTCCCCTGGCCGGCTCTCGACCCCAATCGTGCCACCCATCAACTCGACCATCCGCTGGCAAACCGAAAGCCCAAGGCCGGTGCCTTCAACGCGAGTCTCCGCAGCGCGCAGGCGTTCGAAGGGCGTGAAGAGCTTCGATATGTCCTCCGCGGACAACCCCTGGCCGGTATCGGTGACTCGCACGCGAACCTCCCAAGGAGACTGCACGACACAATCAACCTTCACCCGCCCGCCGTCGCGATTGTACTTGATCGCATTGGAAAGGAGATTGAGTAGAACCTGCCTGAGTCGCTGATGATCGGCCAGGACATAGGATTTTTCGTCGCTCACGGCTACGAGTTGGATTTGCCGTTGAGCGGCCTGCGGCCTAACGAACTCAATGGCGTCATGAATCACCTCGTCGAGCACGACCGGCTCGAGCGACACTTCCATGCGGCCGGCTTCGATCCGCGCGATATCGAGCACTTCGTTGATCAGACCGAGGAGGTGCCGGCCGGCTCTTAAAATCTGAGCGACGCCCTCCCGGTCGTCAGGCTGGGTGACGTCTGCTTCGACAAGTTGGCCATAGCCGAGAATAGCGTTGAGCGGCGTGCGCAGTTCGTGGCTCATGCGGGAAAGGAATTCGCTCTTGGCACGATTGGCACGGTCCGCTTCGTCTTTGGCATCGACGAGCGATTTGTTGACCGCCGCTAATTCGGCGGTGCGTTCCTGGACGAGCATCTCCAGTTCCTCACGCGAAAGGCGCAGAACTTCTTCCGCTTCCTTTAGTTCGGTGATGTCATAACCAATCCCTTGCACGAACGAAGGTCGATCGAATGCATCGCGAATGACGCGTGCTTCACCGTGAATCCAGACGACGCGTCCGTCTTTGGCGAGAAAGCGATAGTCGGCTTTAAGCGGCTCGGCCCAGGAAACGATGCGAGAAAATTCTTCGTTCCAGCGCGGTTTGTCGTCGGGATGAAGCCGTTGATACCACAGAATGGGATTGTCGATCCATTCCGCCGCGGTGTAGCCGAGGAGGGTTTCGATATGTGGACTAACATAGATTTCGCTCAGGCCATTTTCGAAGGAGGCCATGAACGTGACGGCTGGAATTTGTTCGACGAGCGTTTGATAGCGCGCTTCGGCTCTGCGGATGCGCTCTTCATCCGAGCTGTCCGATTCGCCTAACGACTTCCGCGCACCGAAATCAGCGAGTTGAAAACCGGGGCTGAATGCCTGCGCCAATTCCAGGAGCGCTTCGACCGCTTCCAGATCGGTCGGAACCTGCGGACGTAACGATTCCGGTTTCGACTCGGTCATGTCAGCTCTGCTCCGAAAATCATCGAGTGCCGGCGCTCAATGACTTTGCCATCGCCGACATACATGTGCACGCCGCAGGGCAGACAAGGGTCGAAGCTGCGCACCGTGCGCATGATGTCGATACCTTTGAAATTGTCGCGGCCGTTCTCTTCAAAGATTGGTGAACCGGTGACCGCGTCCTCGTAAGGCCCGGGTGTGCCTAACGAATCGCGCGGGCTCGCATTCCAGGGGGTGGGCGGATAAGGATGGTAGTTGGCGATACGTCCATCGCGGATGACGAGATGATGGGACAGCATCCCGCGCACGGCTTCGTGGAAACCGCAACCGATTGCTCCCTGCGGAACCTTGAATGCTGTCGAGACTCTGGTGTTGCCGGCGTAAACTTCCTTGAAAGCCTGATCGAGAAAATAAAGCGCGGCACCGGCGGCGTAGGCTTGGAAATAAGTGCGAGCCCGGTTTCGCTCGATCGTGTTGCTCCAACTCGGAATTTTCCATTCGAATTCCGTTTCGTCGTGATTCGCGGTTTTCGGCAGGCGAATCTTAACGCTGTGTCCGGTCGCTTGGACGTAACCGATATCGACCAGGCCGGCAAGTGCTGTGGCCCAGAAACGCGCGAGCGGGCCACCGCCGGAGTCGAGCGCGAGATGCTGGCTCGAATTGCGGTCGAACCAGCGTGGCGACATTACCCAGGTATAGTTGCCGGAAAAGTCGCGCTTTGCCGGTTTCGGCGTGGTCGTCTGGTTCCAGGGATGCCGTTGATCGATCTCGTTGCCTAACGAATCGTGCGTGATGAATCTCTCCCCTTGTTCCCAGTCCTCATAAAAGGAGCTGCCGAGGAGAATGCGGATGCCGAGATTGATGTCGATCAGGTCGTTAGTAATCAGTTTGCCATCAAGCACGATGCCGGGCGTGACATACATGGCTCGCCCCCATTGGCTCATGTTTTCATAGCGAAAATCGCAAACCTCCGGATTTTGAAACGCCCCCCAGCAGCCAAGCATAATCCGGCGCCGGCCGACTTCTTCGTAACCGGGAAGCGCCTCGTAGAAAAAATCGAAGAGATCGTCGTGGAGCGGCACGCAACGCTTGAGGAAATCGATATAGCGCAACAGCCTGACGAGATACTCGTTGAACAACTGCAGGCTCGGCACCGTGCCGACGCCACCGGGATAAAGTGTGGACGGGTGAACGTGCCGGCCTTCCATAAGGCAAAACATCTCGCGTGTGAGCCGGCTCATTTGCAGCGCCTCGAGATAGAAAGAGCCACTAAACGGATTCAGCGCGCGCATGATCTCCCCGATCGTACGGAAACCATGGATGCCACCGTGCGGTGCTTCACTCTTCTCTGCCCTGGCGAAGACTCCGGGATTCGTCGCCCTAACGAGTTGTTCGCAGTAGTCCACTCCGACCAGATTATCCTGGAAAATATTGTGATCGAACATGTACTCGGCTGCTTCGCCAAGATTGATAATCCATTCGGCGAGCGGCGGCGGCTTGATGCCGAAAGCCATGTTCTGAGCGTAAACGCTACAGGTCGCATGGTTGTCGCCGCAGATGCCGCAGATTCGACTCGTGATCTGGTGCGCGTCGCGCGGATCCTTTCCCCGCATGAACACGCTATAGCCGCGGAAGATCGACGAAGTGCTGTAGCACTCCGCGACACGGCGATTTTCGAAATCGATTTTAGTATGAATCCCGAGACTGCCGACAATGCGCGTCACCGGGTCCCACGACATCTCGACCAGGTTCTCGGAGAAAGCAGTCTCGGGTGGCGGCATTGTTAGACGCTGAAAGTCGGGGTGGCCGGTCTGCGACCCGGCGGTTCCTTGTTGACTGAAGCTTTGGTGAAGGCGCGCAGGGCACGTATGGCGTGCCCGTAAGTCTGGATCGCCTGCGAAGAAAGCATCGAACCGGGCGGTTGATCCATAAAGCACATGAACTTGTCGGGGAAGCCGGGCATCGTGCAGCCAATGCAAATTCCGCCGACGTTAGGGCAACCACCCACTCCGCCAATCCAGCCACGTTTGCCGACGTTACATTGCACCACCGGACCCCAACAGCCAAGCTTCACGATGCATGGGAGGGCGCCAATTTCTTCGGCGAAATCGCCTTGTTCGTAGTAGCCGCCGCGATCGCACCCTTCATGCACAGTTTGAGAGAAGAGCCAGGTCGGCCGCAACATTTCATCGAGCGGAATCATGGGCGCAACGCCCGCAGCCTGACGCAGGAGGTAAAGCAGAACCTCCATGAAATTATCCGGCTGCACGGGACAGCCCGGAACATTTACGATTGGAAGTCCACCTTTTGATTGGAAATTCCAACCCAGATAATCGGCTAGGCCGGTGCAACCAGTCGGATTTCCCTCCATCGCATGGATGCCGCCGTAGGTCGCGCACGTTCCGGCGGCCAGGACAGCCCATGCGCGCGGGGCAAGACGATCGATCCAATCGCAGGTCTTGATCGGCTGACCGGTGGTGCGATCGAATCCAAAGGCTGCCCAATAACCTTCGCTCTTGTTTTTCTCGTTAGGCACCGAACCCTCGACCACGAGTAAGAATGGACCACTCTGTCCTTCCGCCGCGGCGTGATAATGCCTAACGAATTCGTCGCCGGTTTCAGTCGCAAGGATGGGATTGTAAAAGTTAACTTTCGGAATGCCCGGAATCACCCCACGCACAACGTCTTCGATGCATGGCTGGGAAGCGCCGGTCATGGCGATTGTATCGCCATCGCACCCCAGACCGGCAGTCAGCCACAGGATGTCGATTTCTTGGATCGGAGGATTCATTGCTGCGCCATCGGACAGACAGAAGCCAATCCCGCGCCGGAGCTGCCACTCTTTTTCAGACGTTGCACGGCGAACTTTATTGTCGCGAAGCTCATGCGCCGCAAACCAAATCGGTCGTCTCCGGCAAGTTCCTTTGCCCTCAAATTATCTGCGTTTGGCGCACGAAAGCTGCTTCAGTCAGCCCGACCTTCACTCTACATGCTCTCCGAACTGATCGTTAACGCGAGAATTCTGGTGATCGACGACGAGCTGCCCAATGTGCGGCTTCTGGAAAGAATTCTTCGCCGCCAGGATTATTGCCACATCGCGATGACGACCGACGCACGCGACGCCGTGTCGATGTTTGTCGACGACCCGCCCGATCTCGTTCTGCTCGATTTGCACATGCCGCATCAGAGTGGCTACGAAGTGATGAACGATTTGGCCGGCCTGCAGAATCCGCAAGTCCCGGTGCCGATCATCGTCCTAACGGCTGATGCCACGCCCGAAGCTAGACTCCGCGCCCTGGCCGGCGGGGCAACCGATTTCATTTGCAAACCCTTCGACAACACCGAAGTCGCGCTGCGAATCAAAAACGCGCTGCAAACGCGATTTCTGCAACGCCGGCTGGAAACCCAAAACAAGGTTCTCGACGAACAGGTGCGGGAACGGACCGCGGCCCTTCAGGAGACTCTGGCGGAACTGCGCAACACTCAGCAGCAGGTCGTGCAACAGGAACGACTGCGCGCGCTTGGCATGATGGCCACGGGCATCGCGCACGACTTCAACAACCTCCTTTCTCTCATCATCGGTTCCGGCGAGTTGCTCCTGAGCCAAAGCGATCGCACCGGTCGCTCGAAAATCGACAAATACTTCAAGACCGTCATGAGCGCGGCGCGCGACGGCGCGAAGATGGTCAATCGGCTGACGCAATTTCAGCGCGCACGCTCAGAGGGCGAAGTCCAGCAAACCGTTTGTCTGGCGCGCCTGGTTCATCAGGCTGTCGATCTCACCCGACCACGTTGGAAAGAACAGTCCAGCGCCAACGGTATCGACATCGAGATCGTGACGGAGCTGAACGAGGAGGCACACGTTACCGGCGATTCGGCGGAAATTCGCGAGCTGCTTACGAACATGATCTTCAACGCGGTGGACGCCATGCCGAGCGGCGGCACCATCACCATTCGAATCAGCCTGGAGGGGAGCACTGTTCTGCTCGCAGTCGAAGACAGCGGCACGGGCATGAGCGACGAAGTCCGCAAGCGCTGTCTCGAGCCATTCTTTACGACGAAAGGCGAGCGCGGTTCCGGCCTCGGTTTGGCTATGATCTACGGCATCGTCGAACGACACGGCGGGACGCTCGAAATTGAGTCCCGATTGGGCCGAGGAACACTTTTCCAAATTCGCCTTCCCCGCACCGAACCTTCCCGCGTCATCGAGACAACGCTGACCGAGCGCATCGCGGAATCGCTCAACATCATGGTTGTCGACGATCAACCGATCCTGCGTGAGATCTTAACCGAGCAGTTGAAGAACGACTGCCACCACGTCGTCTCGGCAGCCGATGGCGACGAAGCGATCCAAATTTTCCACCAGGAGCCCTTTGATATCGTAATTACCGATAAGGCGATGCCGGGAATGAGCGGAGAGCAGCTCGCTACCACGCTGAAGGAAGTTCGAGAAAACATTTGTGTCATCCTCCTTACCGGCTTCGCTGAGCATGGCATTTCCGACTCCGTCTCGCCCGCGATCGACATGGTTCTGGGCAAGCCTTTTAACCTGACGACCCTGCGCCAGGCGATCGTGAAGTCGATTGCCTCCCGCAATGAAAAGAGCCGCCAGTCCACAATCGGAGCGACAGCTCTCGACCCTTCAAAACCAGCAGGCGTCAACCCGCCTCCGGCCGGGCGCGAATACCACAACCAATTTCTGTAGCGCCGGTCTGCTATGGATTGAAAAACCGTTAGGCGCGCGCGTCAGAAAGCGAAGCCAAAGCTGAAGTGGAACGCGCCGAAATCTTCGTCCGGTCGCGGGCTGGGATTGATGCCGTAGTCCAGGCGCACCGGTCCAATCGGCAGATTGTAACGCAAACCCACACCCACGCCGTAGCGCATATCTTCGAACCCCGGAGAACGCGCGTCGGGTAACAAATTGCCCGCGTCGACAAAAACCGCGCCTAACAATTCGCCATAAATCGGGAACGTGTATTCGACGTTAAAGATACTGTAGAACTCGCCGCCGATCGGGTTGCCCCGCAGGTCGTGCGGGCCGAGATCGCGCTCGCCGAAGCTGCGCACGGTCGTGCTCCCGCCAATGAAAAACCTTTCGTCGATCGGAATGGCGAAGGCGGCGTCAGCGCCATTGGTATTGAGCGGGTAAACGATTCCGGAGCGCGCGCCGAAAGCGAGCAGACTGCGCTCAAACCATTTTTGCAGACTCGATTTTTGCAGGTTTTCGCCTTCCAGCTGGGTGGGCTCGGAAGCGAAGGAAAGATAGTAACTCAGGCGTCCGGTCACCCGGAGCAGGTCGATGTCGCTCCCGATTGCGCTGGAGGCGAAATCGACCGTGTTATCGACAACAAACCCGCGCGGCGCGACAAGCGGGTTTTTGCGCAGATCGAGCGTTTGGGAGAAGCCGATCGCGCTGATGAAATAGGAAGTGACGCCGAGGAATTGCGGCTTGATCGTGGCGTCCGTGATTTCGACGTGTCGCTCCGACGCAACCAGGCTCACCGAATAGCTATCGGTGACTTGACGGCTTAATGTCGTGCGCCCGCCGAGCTCAAACTTGGAGTAACCATCGAAGTCATACGTGATGGCGGACAGGCGGACCTTAAGTGCCAGGCTGGTGTCGAAGAGATAAGGATCATCGTAGGTGACGTCGCCTTTGTAACCGCGCTGCGACCATTCAACCGAAGTCGTGATCGGGCGGCCATAACCAAAAAGATCGCGGTTCGCATAGGAAGCGCCCACGATCGCGCCATCAAAGGAGCCGTAGCCAATCGAGAATCCAAATTCCTCCGGCTTCGCCTCTTCGATATTAACATCGAGCCGCAGAAGGTTGCCGTCGACCGGCGTCGGTTTCACCTGCAGGATGTTGAAGAGCCCGGTGCGCATCATCTCGCGAAACTTTTTGTCCAGCGTCTCCGGGCTATAAGGACGTCCCCGCAGCTTCTTAAAGCGGTTGACGAGATAACTAGGATGCAACTTCCGCGTTCCTCTTACCGTCACCCCGTCAAAGTGGTAAACCGGTCCAGGCTCAATTGTGACGCGCACTGGCACCAACCCATGATCAGCCAACTTCGGATCGCCGTTTGCGTCCACCTTCACGGCAAAGTAACCGCGGGTTTTGTAGTAAGTCTGCAAGCGCCGGGGGATATCGGCCAGCCGGGCCTCCGTGTACGGCAGTCGCAGCAGGTCGAGCATTTGCCCACGCAAAGTGGACGGATCGTAAATTGTCGGGCCAACGAATGTGACATCGCCGAAAAGATATTTCTGGCCTTCGTGCAGATTGATCCGCGCTGTCACCAGATCAGGACGGACATATTCGAAAGTCGGCGGATCGACCAGACACTCGACAAAGCCTTCGGAAATGTAGAAACGCTGGACGAGGCTGGCGCCTTCCTCGATGTCGCTCGGAACAAACGGGAGAACGGCCGTAGCTTTTGATTCACGCTCGCGCGTCGGGCCGACAGCGTACTCGAAAAGCTTTTCAGACGGCACCTGATGATTGCCGTCGAAAACGATTTTTTCCAGATGGACCTGTGGTCCTTCCTCGATCGTCAGGCGAAAATGGTTTGCCCCTTCGATTGTGTAGCTGACGCCGACCTTTGCGTAACCATGTTTACGATAAAAGAGCTCGAGAAAAAAAGCGGCATCATCCGCCCGCGCACTCGTTAGGCCATTTTCCTCAATGAAGGTGATTTGCTCCTTCAACTGAGACCGAAGCTCCTTTTCGCTGAAAGCCTTGTTGCCGTGAATCTCGAGGTCAGCCTGCTGCGCGATCTTCTCCTGTTGCTTGGCCTTGGCCTTCGCTTGTTTCTCCTTTTGCTCCTGTTGCGGAAGTTGAACTGCGGCCTGGCCAAAAAAGGTCGCCGTCGTTAGGCAAAGGAGTGCGGTCGTGGCTGCCAACCGGTGCCGGTGACCGCGGGTGTTCATTCGATGCCGCAACATCTTCATCGCCTAACGAAACCGAATGAGATATTTCACCAGACCCCGGAAGCCGCCCTGCACCCCGAGATCTCCGATCAAAACCCAATGGTCGCTCAACTTGTAACGGGCGGTAGCCGTTTGCTCGCCGGTGCGCGGATCGGTGTTGCCAAATTCCACATCCAGCCGGCTGAAAAATGAGTTGTCGTTCTTCTCCGGCTGCGCGCCTTTTTTGAAAACCTTTCGATAGAGCTGTTTCACGAGCAGAATAGCGGCGCGACTCGCGAGGACGTTGCCGCCACTCAACTCTTCACGTGTGGTTCCCGTCGCCAGAAGCGAGATGATTTCCTCCTGCGGTAACGGCGGCTCGCTGCTGAAGACAGCCTGGGGGGAATTTGCTGTGCCATAGACGTACACGTGAATCGTGTAGTCGCGAATGAGCGATGTGCCCTGCAACTCGATCCGGGGATTGAATGGATCGTCCGGATCGAAATAAAGAAAGCCGAGATTAATCGTCAGGGTGCTGAAAGGAAGCGTGGCGTCGAAGTTGGATAACCGCACCTGTCCCTGCAATTGCGGATGCAAACCGGTGCCGGAAACTTTCATGTCCACGATCGCCGAACCGGTGGCGAGATTGCCGCGAATGAGAAAGGGATCCTTGCTCTTGATCACGACATCGAATTTCCAATCGCGGAACGGCGGATTGGGAAACGAAAGCGTCGGCGCGGCCGCGGGCGGCTCCGGATGCGGCGGCGGACGTCCCGGCAAACCAATCGGGATGATGTCGATGTCTTTGAAGAAGCGACTGTTGGTGGTCAGCACTTCGCCTTTAACCGTCCCAGCGTTGAGCGGCCCTTCGACGCGAATATCGGCGTCAACGCGCGCGGTGAGATTGTCGTTGCGCGCCACGAGAATGCTTTTCGCGACGAGATGAAGATCGAAGGTCGGCTCGGTTAGTTTAAGCAGATTGATTCGCCCCAAGAGCGTGAACGGGCCGCCCGCGAGATCGCCCCCGAAGCGATCGAAGCTCAGCGTGTTCTCGCGGAAGTTGAGTTGAGCATTGAAATTGGAAAGCGCGGGCAAAGTTGGATTTTCAAAGCGCGCAGAAACGATATGCATTTCGGCCGCGCCGCTCAGGGCCGGCTTGGCAATCGTGCCACCTACGCTGACGTTGAGGGCCGTCGTGCCATCGAGTTGCCGGAGCGCCGGAACAAACTCGCGCAGAAAATTGATCGAGCTCCGTGGCATTACGACCTTCGCGGTTACCGGTGTCTGTTCGTCCAGTTTTCGCTTCGCGACGATGTCCGAAATGTTGAACGGCAGACGAGCGTCGATCTGCACCGGCTGGATTTTCGCCTGCTCAATTTTCCCGGCGAGATTGAGCGCGTTGTTCTCCAGGTGCGTGGCGATGTTGATTTTCGCAGGCTGAAGCTGTTTGGCAGCTGCCGCCTGAATGTTCTGCAACTGCAGGTTGAGATCCCCCTTCAGCTGATCAAGCGGTCCCTGCGCGTCGAGTTTCACCGATAACTGACCGGAAACCGGCGGCTCTCTGCCGAGGTCGCGAAAGAGTTTCGCAAGGTCGAGGTTCTCGGACTGGAAATTGAGCATCACCTTCCCGTTAGGCGGAAAAAGCGGCCGCGCGCTGCCGAGGTTGCTCCAGGTAAAAGGCAACGAAGCGTAGGCGCTGGCATATTTCGCCTGTCCCTGATCGATCTGAATTTTATCGATCTCGAGGGTCGAGTTCTTCGCCTGCAGAATCGCCTGAAAACTCAGTTTATCGCTCCCGAGATAGATGATTGGGACGTTGAGTTCCTGCGGCGTGTAATGCGCCTCGACGTTGGCCTGCAAATTTTGCAGCGCAGCATAACGACCGCGTTCCAGCTTGAGATTGAGATCGCCGCGATTTTGAAACGTTGCCGCTTCGCCTTCCCCATTCCAATTCAAGACTAACGAACCAGCCAACGGCGTTTTTGTCGAAGGCGTCGCTGCCGTGCCGCCGGTATTCAATAAGGGCTCAAACGCCGAAAGGTCAGCCAGATTTGCCGTGGCTGAACCCGTGTAGTGAAACGGTTTCTGCAAAGCGACTGTGCCGTGCGCCGTGACGTAATCCTTGTCGTTCAGCGTTGCGTTGAGATCGTTCAGATAAAGGACGTTTTGCGCGATCGTGGCTTGCCAATCCATTTGCCTGACGACCAGTTTCTGCGCGGTGACTTGCTGTCCGTAAAAGGTCATCATGCCGCTGGCCACCGCTCGCCGGATGCGTACCTGTCCGTCGCCCTGGAGTGAGCCTGTGATTTTGTTCTCCGCTTCGTCGCGATAGAAATCGGAGAGTTGCGGCGCGCGCAAACTGAATTGCAGCTCGACCAGCTGATCGGTCAGCTTTTCGTTAGGCGGAGGAAGCTGCAGGCTGCCGCTCGCGCGCAAAAGATTATTTCTGCGACTGACGGTCACCGGCTGGAGTGAGGCCTGGGCGCCGTTGCTGGTCACATGCGCCTGCACCTGATCGATTGCGAAATCCTTGTAACGAAGTTCGTCCAACTGCGCCTGCACATCGGAAGTCAGGCCGTCGTAAATTGCCGGCGGCCTTTGTTCGTTAGGCGCAGGAATTTTTTTTGTCGCCGCGATTCGGGCGGTCAATTTCCTGATCGCTGCGTCCTGGAATCCGATCAGGTCACCGGTCGCGCCGAGATCGAGAGAGACGGTGTCGTTTGCGATCTTAAGCGTGCCAGTGGCCTGCAGGCTTCCGGTGGCCGGCGGACGCAGAAACGCGGTGAGGCCTTGCAAATCCGGCGCTTCCACTGTGATCTGAAAATTGCCCGGGGTATGCCCGAAACCATTGATGTTTTTTGGCAGATCGATCGAACCGCGCAGGAGCAGGTGATTGTTTCCCTGATCGATCCGCGCCGCGCTGATCGTTGCCAAACCGTTCCCCATCTGGACACCGAGTTGCACCTGGTCGACTGCCAGACCGCTCTGCCGCAAATTATGCATTTCGGCCTCGATCGTTCCGTTCCAGCTGGAAGGTTCGTCGAGTTTCCCCTGCCAATTCACATCCGCCTGCGTAACGTCGCCTCCCAGCTCGGCTGGCGATCGCCCGATCGCCTGGGTCAGTTTGCCTAACGAAATGCCGTGCGCCTGTAGCTTCGCTGTCGTATCGAAGGAAGAGCCCTTGGCGAACAATTGCAGCTCGCTCGTAATGTCTCCACCTCCGATCGCACCATGCAGATTCAGTGCAAGCTTTCCGTCGCCTACCTTTGAAGTATCGACGTTGAACAGTTGCAGCTGGTTCTCGGCGTCGATTGTCAGGTTCCGAAAATAGAGATTCTTATTCGCGTAGCTGGTGGCGCCGTTGATGTTTGACCAGGTGTGAACGCCGGGAATTTGCACCTTCCCGATTTGGAACCGCCCATCCCGATTCGGATACAGGCCGAGGTTCAAATTTTGGATCACCAGATCCTGCGGCTGACCGCGAATCGTCAGGCTAACGTTTGTGACGTCGACGCGATCCGGGAAAACGTCCGGGAGCTTTGCCTTTTCGTTAGGCTCTGGCGTCGGAGTGGGAGTTGGAGGGGACGCTTTCGAGGGATCAATTACTACGCTGGCATCGTGCAACTCGACGTTCTTCAAGGTCTGCGAAATGCCGTGGAACAGCAGGTCGGAAAGGCTGTAGTCGACCTTCACCTTGCCAACATCGAGCGATCGCACCGCGTTTGGTCCCGTCGCACTCGCATGCACACTGCGGAGGGTGATTTCCTCGAACGGATCACCCTCGAGAAGAAAGTCGAGTCGCAAGTGTTGGCTGGCCGCGACCCGGGTCGCGACGATATGAATCACCGCGCGCAGGATCGGAGCATGAAAAACCAGCAGAAGGAGGAAAGTCGTACCCAGCCCAATGAGGAGCCAGCGCATCCAACTTCTGCTGAGGCGCGGTTGGACATTGCTTTCTCCGTCGTCGCCCACGAGTTTGCCCAAGTTAGGTTCTCAAGCTGCAATCGCAACCCATCATCCGGACGCGCGTCCCTCTTTCTGGACTAACCGCGCAATGCCCGCTTACTTTGCGATCGGAAGCCTCCCGCCCACTCAATGACGCCGGAAAAGTTCTTCGACTACCTGGAGGGTAAACTACCACCTCACGAACGGGAAGGTCTTGAGCGTGCCCTAATCGCCGACCCGGAGTTGCAAAAGCAATTCGTCGCCGTGCGTGAAGTGCATCGCGCGATGGAACGGCCGCCTAACGAATCCTCAGGCGTGACGCGCAGCGGGCGGCGAGAACGACAACTGGCGGCGGCCTTCGCCATCCTCGTAGCGGTAAATGTGGGCATAGGTCTCTTTTTCATTTTTCGCTCCGCAAAATTGCCGCGCGAAGTGCAGCAGGCGCAGACTGAAGCGATTCGCCGGCAGGTCGAGACTTCGTTGCACAGCGCTGCCGCCGCCGAGTTTACTCCGCCAACCATCGGCCCGGAATCGGTTGCGCTCACCATTCCTTCGGAGAAACAGGATAGTGTGGCAAAGGCGATCGTTACCGCTGCGGAAAAGGCCGGAGGTTCGGGCACGAAAGAATTACCTGACGACAACGGCGTGAAAGTCCTTGTCCTCGTTCCAGCTTCAGCCGAAGCAGACTTTCGCAACACGCTCATCCAACTGGGGGCTGCCCCGCCACCAGCACCGGCTACACCAGCTCCTTCGCCTAACGAACCGGTGCACCTGGAGATCATTCTTTCCAAGCCGCGTTGATCGGGCGCGTCGATGATCGCGGTCACTTTTGCCCATCCAAGCGAGAGCCGCGATTTCGTCAGGCTCACTCACCCGCGGCCTAACGAAATTCAGATCTTTCACACCGGCGTCGGCGGCAAAACCTGCCGCGAACGGCTGGAGCCGTTCCTCAAGTCCCAACCCATTGACCTTCTCATCAGCAGCGGCTTCGCCGGCGGAATCGATCCGTCGTTAGGGGTGGGCGATTTGCTCTTGGCGGAGAACCATTCCGCTCCCCAGCTTTTGGAGCGCGCCCGGGAAATTCTCATCGCACGGGTCGGAAAACTCGCCACGACTGAACGTGTGGTCGAAGGCGCCGCCGAGCGCGAGCGCTTGGCGAAAGAACATCGTGCCGTTGCGGTCGACATGGAAACAGAATGGATCGCCCGCGCCTGTGCTGCGCACCAAATCCCTATGCTTTCCCTGCGCGCAATCAGCGACACCGCAGCCGCGCCCTTCCCGGCCCCGCCGAATGTCCTCTTCAATCTTCAGCGGCAAAGAACCAACCTCTTGCGGCTGACTGGCTACCTGGTCACGCATCCGCTGGCCATCGCAGGCTTAACGCGCTTCGCCCGTCAGGTCTCCTCCGCGCGCGCCAGCCTCACCGGCGGCCTGGCGATTCTCGTTAGGGAACTCTAATCGCGATCGATCCGTTTCTTTGCTAACTGCCAGGCCAGCCTGACAAATCGGCCGCAATGATGACAACCATCAGTTGATCTTTCGTCGACCGTCAGCTTTCGCCGGCTCGACGTGCACCAGCACGTCGGCGATCCCGGGATGGCTTCGCCTGATAGCGTCTTTCACCTTGTGTGCCAGGTCATGACCAGCGCGGACCGACATCTCGGCGTCCACCTCGACGTGGAGATCGACGTAAAACTCCAAACCCATCTTGCGCACCAGGCATTTGTCGATCTCGATCACGCCTGGCACGGCAGCCGCGGCCGCTCGCACTTGCTCGCTGATCCCGCCGGGCGGAGCGGTGTCGAGAATTTCATGGAGGGCGGGATTGAACAGTCGCCATCCGTTAATGGCAATGAGAACGCAGGCGAAGAGTGCCGCCCAGGCATCGGCGCTTTGCCAGTGTGGACCGCCGATGAGAGCGATCGAGATGCCAATGAAAGCGGCGATCGAAGTGAGCGCATCCGTGCGATGATGCCAGGCGTCCGTTTGGAGCGCGGTGCTCTCAGTCTTGCGTCCGAGGCGATTCACGAAACGAAAGAGCAGCTCTTTCACGATTACCACCACGATGAGGACGATGAGAGTAAAGGACTCCGGCGCATGATGCGGTCGGAAAATCTCCAGCACGCTCCGAGCAGCGATGACCAACGCGGCGAGGATTACGCCTAACGAAACCAAAACGGCCGAGAGTGGTTCGGCCTTTCCATGGCCATACGGATGAGTTTCATCCGGTGGGCGCGAGGCAAATTTCAGTCCGCCCCAGATGATGGCTGAGCCGCCGATGTCGAGCGCCGATTCGATCCCGTCGGCAATCAGGACATAAGAATGACCGAGCGAACCGGCGAGGATCTTGGCGGTGGCAAGGACAACGTTCGCCCCCATTCCAATGAGCGCAACGCGCGCACCGGATTGCAGATTGCCGGCCGCGATGTTCGCGTTAGGATGCGTGGCCATCGGATGAGCGAGAGTCTTAAGGCCATTGTCTATCAGGCGCACGGAAAACCGACGGAGGTTTTGCGGCTGGAAGAGCAACCTCGGCCGCGGGCAGCCGCCGGTGAGGCGCTCGTTAGACTGCTGGCCGCGCCGATCAACCCCGCCGATCTCAATCAGATCGAAGGCAAATATCCAATCCGCGCTCCGCTGCCCGCGACGCCGGGTTTTGAAGGAGCCGGCCGCATCGAGGAGATCGGTTCTACCGTCACGGATTTCAAGATTGGTGACCTCGTAATTCTGCCGCACAATCTTGGCACATGGCGCGAAATGGTTGCGGTCAAAACCGAAAGCCTGACGCGTGTGCCTGGCGGCATTTCGCCGGAACAGGCCGCGATGTTGAAGATCAATCCCATCACTGCCTGGCGGCTTTTACACGACTTCGTCAGGCTCGAAAAGGGCGATTGGGTGATTCAGAACGCGGCGAATTCCGCCGTTGGACGGGCTGTCATCGCCATTTGCCGCGAGCAGGGCTGGCGCACAGTTAATGTCGTTAGGCGAGAGGAACTCATCGACGAACTGCACACAGCCGGAGGCGACGTGGTCCTGCTCGACAACGACCAGCTTCGTGAGGCAGCGGCCGAAGCGACCAGCCGCGCGGCGATACGTCTTGGGATCAACCAGGTTGGCGGGGAAAGCGCTTTGCGCCTGGCAAAGATCGTCGCCCCCGAAGCGACCATCGTCACAATTGGGGCCATGAGTCTGAAACCGCTGACCATGCCCAATGGATTGTTGATCTTCAAAAACCTTCACTTCACCGGCTTCTGGGTAAACAAATGGTACGAGCACGCTACCCCTGCCGAGCGGGCTGAGACTTTTGGACGAATTTTCGAGGTGGCAAAGGCTTCCCGCTTTGAGACCAAGATCGAGCTCACCTATCCCTTGCGCGATTTCCGGGAGGCGGTGGCACGCGCCAGCGAGGAAAAACGTGCAGGCAAGATCCTCTTTCGTATGGAAACGACTGGCTAACTTTCGAGCCAAAAGCGCCATGAGATATCCTCGCCTAAGAGGAATCGTCTATTACTTGCCTCAAGCTGCTAACCGAGTTCCTTTAATTATGAATCGTCCCTGTCTCGTCATCTCTGCTCTCTTACTCTCGTTAGGCGCGGAAAACCTTTTGGCTCAGCAATGGGCGCAGGCCAGGCTCAACCAGTCGCCGCGTCACCATCAATGGGTCGATCTCAAGCACGACGATCGCACCGTTAAGGCCTTCGTTGCCTTCCCAGAGGTAAAGGAAAAAGCGCCGGCCGTGCTGGTGGTCCATGAAATTTTTGGGCTGACCGATTGGGCGAAGAGTCTGGCTGACGAGGTGGCAGCTGCTGGCTACATCGCGATCGTACCTGATCTCCTGACTGAGCCAGGTAAAGATACGCAGAGTTACGACAAGGAAGCGGCGATCAAGGCGGTTTCGGGCCTGCAAGAACCGCAGGTTTTTGCCGACCTCGACGCCGCGGCCGCCTACGCCAAAAAATTGCCGGCTTGCAACGGCACCATCGTGGTCTGCGGCTTCTGCTGGGGTGGCGGGCGGGCTTTCGCTTACGCCAATCATAATCCCGACCTGAAGGCCGCGTATGTTTTTTACGGCGAAGGCCCGGCGGAAAAGGCGGCGGCGGAAAAAATTTCGTGTCCGATCTACGGATTCTACGGCGAGAACGATGCACGGATCGACAGCACGATTGCAAAGACGAAGGAAGTCATGGGCTCGTTAGGCAAGAACTACGATCCGGTTGTCTATCCAGGGGCGGGCCATGGGTTTATGCGCGCCGGTGAAGAGCCGCATGCCATGGAAGCGAATCAGAAGGCACACGACGCCTCATGGGAACGTTGGAAATCGCTCCTGAAAAAGCTGCAACCCTGATCGCGCTTTCGCACGGCTGCCGAAGGCGTCGGAACATTTCCTGCTCCCTTCATGATGGTGTGAAAACCCGCCTGAAGCCATGATTTCGCCCCTCCGCCTGCTCCGCCTCGACGCTTCCCTTGTTCTCCTGCTGATCGTTGGAGTCTGCGCCACCGGAGGGCTTTTCTTTGCTTTCTACGAAACGGAAGAAACGGAGCGACCATTGGCTATTGTGCGACATCGCCCGCGTGAGCCGATACCGCTGTCGCCGGTCGCGCCGACCGTCACCCCATCCATCTTTCCCGCCACTGGCGGGAACTCAGTCACCCCTCAGGCGACCAATTCGCCTAACGAGATTACGCGGCCATAAAACGCCGCACGGTCAAGGAAATCGTTAGGCACGCGGCTTCCAGAGCGCCGCGTCGAGAATCGACCAGAGGTGAATCAACCAGCCGAGAAGAACCACCCAAAGGAGTGCGGCGAGGACGAACTGAATGATCGCCATGAAAAGCCGGCCCTGAATTAACTGGCCCAGGCCAGGAATAAAAAAGCTGCAAAGCGCCGCGATGACATTACCAGTCGAACCTTGTCCCGCCATGCCCAAGGTTCAGCTCGAACGAAGTCATACGCAAGCTCAACGTCCTCGCTGAATCTCGGACCGGTAGCACTTTGCCTGCCCCAAAAGCCAGGTCTCCACAGGTCCAAGGTCCTATCTAGACTCTGCCGCAATGTCGCGCATCTTCCCACATCATCATTGCCTGACCTAGCATGTTTGCGAGCAAACAAATCGTAGCGGTCGATCACGCGGCTACGCGCGTCGTGGCTGCGCACCTGACTGCGGCTGGATATTTTCCGAAACCATTCGATGGCAGAAAATTCATCGCTGCCATTGCGCATGTCACCACGAGTCTTGCACTCTTGTTGCCAGCCTCGATTGCCGGCGCAGAACCCCGCGCGATTGACTCCGTGCCGGGAAAATTCGCTTCGACCATTGTAGCCTCGACTGCCAAATCAAAGAGCCGTCCTTCGGGCATGGTCTGGATTCCTGGCGGCGAATTCTCGATGGGTGCCGCAGTCAATGGTCACGGCAGTGATGAAATGCCCATGGCTTCCAACGATGCCGGACCCGTGCATCGCGTCCGGGTGAACGGCTTTTGGATGGATGAGACTGCTGTCACGAACGAACAATTTGCCGCCTTTGTGAAAGCGACCGGCTATATGACAATCGCCGAGCGAACGCCGACAAAGGAGGAGTTTCCTAACGCACCAGCAGAGAATCTGGTTGCCGGATCCGTTGTCTTCGCTCCGCCCGATCATGAAGTCTCATTAAACGATCACTATCAGTGGTGGAGCTATGTGAAAGGGGCCAACTGGCGCCATCCTGCCGGGCCGGCAAGCAGCATTGCCGGGAGGGAAAAATATCCGGTGGTTCAAGTCGCTTACCCGGATGCCGAAGCTTATGCTGCCTGGGCGGGTAAACGCTTGCCAACAGAAGCCGAGTTTGAATTCGCCGCTCGTGGCGGCCTTTCCGGCAAAACCTATGTCTGGGGCAATGAGTTTCGACCTAACGGAAAATGGATGGCTAACACCTGGCAGGGCCAGTTCCCAATAAAAGATACAGGCCAGGATGGGTTCGTCGGTCTCTCGCCGTCGAAAAGTTTTCCGCCAAATGGCTATGGGCTATACGACATGGCGGGCAACGTCTGGGAATGGTGCAGCGACTGGTATCGTCCAGACTACTATGCTCAACTCGCCGCAGCCGGCGGCATCACGGCCAACCCGATGGGGCCTGAGTCATCTTTTGATCCTGCTGAGCCTAACGAGCATAAGCGAGTCCAGCGAGGCGGCTCCTTTCTCTGCAACCCTCAATATTGCTCGCGCTACGTTGTAGGAACACGCGGCAAGGGCGAACCCAACACCGGCACTAACCATCTCGGTTTCCGTTGTGTCATGAACGCAGGAACGGACAGCCCGTCGGCAGGCTCGGTGCATTCGTATTAGTGAGGAACACGCGATGACTACTGCCCTCACCGCAGTCGTTTTGTTCGGATGCCTCGTTGGTATCGTAATGCTCGGAAGATATGCGCGTCGTTACCTTCCCGAGCACCATTTCAGCCTGGATTCAAAAGACGCTGTGAAACTGGCCATGAGCCTTGTCGCGACCATGACAGCTTTGCTTCCTGGGTTACTGATTAGTTCCGCCAAAAGGCGATTGACGAATCCTTTAAAAAACGCGGCTTGGAAAAATAATGCGCAGGTCGATGAGTTTTGCGGTAAAGGGTAAGGGACTAAAGGCTCGATTGCCGCCTGCTGAGGGCGCGCGAACTGGGTTGCTGGTTACGGCACTACTACTCGCATTCGTCTCAGGATGCGCAGCGCTTGTTTACGAAGTCTTATGGGTTAAACAGTTGACTCTAGTTGTCGGCGCGGATGTCTATGCAACAACCATAGGTATAAGTGCATTCTTCGCCGGCTTGGCGCTTGGAAATTATGTTTTCGGCCAGCGTGCGGATCTATCGGAACGTCCTTTGTTTCTGTATGGATGTCTGGAGGCAGGCGTAGCATGTTGTGGCCTGGCGAGTACATTGTTGTTGTTTCCAGCCGCGCGCTGGTTTGTGTTGGTCGAAGAGAAGGCAGGACTAATCGCGTGGGTTTTACCATTTGCGCTCGTTAGTCTGCCTGCATTCTTTATGGGCGGAACCCTGCCCGTCCTGGTTCGCACCCTAACTCCCTCAATGGGGCGACTCGCCCACTTGGGCGGACGCCTTTATGCGACGAACACGGCCGGTGCTATCGCTGGATGCCTGCTCGCTCCCTTCTTTCTTATACCCACTTTCGGTGTGCGGATGTCTGGTCTCGTGGCGGCTACCTTGAACCTCGCAGCGGCGTTGATGGCCTTTGTTCTCGCTAGAAATGGCAAGACTAGAATGACTCCGATCTTTGCTACCTACGGTCAACGTGGGCAGCGCAATCGGCTCGCGTTAGTTCTTTACGCGGTCGCAGGCGGACTAGCTCTTGGTTACGAGGTCACCTGGTCGCACGCGATCGTGCAATGGACAAACACGCGCACGTTCGCCTTTGCGGTTGTGCTTGCAGTTTATTTGACCGGCCTTGTCCTTGGCAGTGCCTGCTTTTCGTCTGCGGCCGACCGCGCGGTCGAGCCGTGGGCATATTTCGGATTGCTGATTAGCGGAGCCGCACTCTGCGCACTTCTAGGGATTGCCGTTGTCGGGAACTGGTTAGGCGCGCTGCAGCTAAAAGCGGCAACTGTCATTTTCACGCTGACCCATGTCGAGGCGCTGGCCATCGAAGCGCGCTTTATCGTGGCGGCGATTTTCTTTGTTCTTCTGCCAACATTCCTGCTCGGCGCGGCATTTCCTTTCGCGCTCCGTCTCAGCGCCCGCGAATCTACCCCGGGCCGCGATAGCGGCGCTGTCATCGCACTAAATACCGCCGGTGGAATTGCCGGAACAATTCTAACGGGGTTTGTTCTCATTCCATTGCTTGGCGTTGAACGTAGCTTGGGAGTACTTGCGATTTGCGCCGCAGTTATCGGCCTTATTTCTGTCGCGCAGGGTAAGCTCGTTAGGCAGCAGTTGCGTTGGGCGGTGTGCGTTTGCGCCGTCGCCATTCTCGCCACCGCAGTTTTTCTTCCGTCAAATCATCTGGCTAACCTGCTCGTGGCCTCGCGGGGTGGGCGATTACTTTTCCATGAACCAAGCGCGGGCGGCACTGTCGCCATCATCGAACAACCCGCGGGCGAAAATCGATTTCGGCGCTTGTATATCGAAGGCGTTTCCAATTCCGGGGATTCACTGCCTTCAGTGCGCTACATGCGATTGCAGGCGCTTCTGCCCCTGATCATTCACAACGGCGAGCCAAAGTCAGTTCTTGTCATTGGATTCGGAACTGGAATCACGGCCGGTAGTTTGCTTCGTTATCCAAATCTCGAACGCCGCGTTTGCGCAGAACTTCTCCCGGCGGTTGTCCGGGGCAGCGCCTTCTTCAACGGAAATTACGGCGCCGGCAGAAATCGACAGCTTGAAGTGCGGCTTCGTGACGGACGCCACGAATTATTGCGCAATCGGGAATCCTACGATGTCATCACATTGGAACCGCCTCCGCCATCCGCGTCCGGCGTAGTGAACCTTTATTCCAGCGACTTTTACGAACTAGCCGCACGCCGACTCAACCGAAATGGCTTGTTCGCGCAGTGGTTGCCCCTGTCCACGCAGAAAAATGAAGAAACGCGTTCGCTCGTGCGCAGTTTTCTCGACGCCTTTCCTTACGTCACGCTCTGGACCACCGAGTTGCACGAGATGCTCCTTGTAGGATCACGCGAGCCGATTGAACTCGATCTCGCCCGAATCGACACGCGGTTCATTCAACCCACAGTGTCGACGGCCCTGCGAGAAGTCGGGATTAACTCTTCAGCGGCCTTACTTTCCACTTATGTGACCGATCGCGCCGGGCTGCAACGTTATGTTGGCAACACGCCACCAACGACTGACGATCGACCGCGCATTGAGTATGGAGCCTGGGTTTCGCCTGGCGACATCGGCAAAACGCTATCTCTCATGATCGAGGAGCGTTCCGCACTATCGTTACACAATACCGACGAACTCTTTACTGCTGCAATGAACGCCGAGCGCGATGTTCTTCTTAATTTTTACCAAGCCGGCCTTTACGCGTTAGCTCATGACCAACTAAGGTGGCAAGAAATCATGACGGTGATCCTTCGTCGCGCACCCACGAATCCTTATTACCGTTGGTCCGTTAGTTTAACGGCCACAAAGAGCGTTCAATCGTCGGAAGGTATGAGCGGACCCACCCCAAACAATCGAAAATGAAAACTGATTCACAGAGAACGCAGAAAAATAACTATTCGGAATACTAACCGTATGAAAACAAAACTCGTCAGCATCATCTCCGGCTTTGCGCTTTGTCTATTCCTTGACGCCCACGCTTTCGCGCAGGCAAAGAAACCCAACATCCTCGTCATCATGGGTGACGACATCGGATGGTTTAACCCCAGTTGTTACAACAGCGGGATCATGGGTTACAAAACTCCAAACATTGACCGCATCGCGACCGAGGGAGCGCGCTTTACCGATTGGTACGGTCAGCAAAGTTGCACCGCGGGTCGCGCGGCGTTTATCACCGGGCAATCGCCAATCCGGACCGGCCTAACGAAGGTTGGTTTGCCCGGGGCAGATGTTGGATTGAGCGCGAAAGACCCAACCGTCGCCGAATTCCTGAAGCAACTGGGTTATGCCACCGGGCAGTTTGGCAAGAACCATCTGGGAGATAAGGACGAATTCCTGCCGACAAATCATGGCTTCGATGAGTTCTTCGGCAATCTGTATCACCTCAACGCGGAGGAAGAACCGGAGAATCCCGACTACCCAAAGAATCCGGAATTCAAAAAGAAGTTCGGCCCACGCGGCGTCCTCAAATGTACCGCAGACGGCAAGATCGAAGACACAGGTCCCCTCACGAAGAAGCGGATGGAAACGGTCGACGAAGAGTTTCTCGCGGCGGCGCTGGATTTTATGGATCGCCAGCACAAAGCGAACAAGCCGTTCTTTTGCTACTTCAACTCGACCCGCATGCACATTTTCACCCACCTCAAGCCCCAGAGCGAGGGCAAGACCGGCCTGGGCATCTATCCCGACGGCATGGTCGAACATGATGGCATGGTCGGGCAACTGTTGAAGAAGCTGGAGGACCTCGGCATCGCGGATAACACGATCGTAGTCTACACGACAGACAACGGCGCCGAAGTCTTCACCTGGCCCGACGGCGGCACCACACCCTTCAAGGGCGAGAAAGCCACCAATTGGGAGGGCGCGTTCCGCGTGCCCATGTGCATCCGCTGGCCCGGCGTGATCAAGCCCGGCGAGGTCATTAACGACATCTGCGCCCACGAAGATCTTGTTCCCACTTTCGCCGCAGCCGCGGGCGAGCCGGATTTGGTCGCAAAGGTGCTCAAGGGTTACAGCGCCAACGGTAAGAGTTTCAAGGTTCATCTCGATGGCTATAACTTGATGCCCTTCCTCAACGGCGACGTGAAAGAATCACCGCGCAAGGAATTCCTCTATTGGAGTGACGACGGCGACCTGATGGCAATTCGCGTCGGAAACTGGAAGGCCGCCTTTATGGAACAACATGCCGAGGTCGGACCGATAACGCCGATAAGTGTCTGGCAAGGCCAGTTCACCAAACTACGAGCGCCCAACCTCTACAACCTGAGGTCCGATCCATTCGAGCGCAGCAACGATTCGATCTACAAAGGTGATTGGCAGGCGAAGCGGTCGTTCTTGCTCGTCCCGGCGCAAGCCGCCGCCGCGCAATGGCTGGCAAGCTTTAAGGAATTCCCGCCACGCCAGAAGCCCGCCAGCTTCAACCTCGATGAAGTGATGAAGAAGATGTCGGAACAGCAGTCGGCGAACAAATAATCGTGCTCGTCCGTCGTCCTCGATTCCAACAAGTTTCGAGGACGAAAGACGAGGAGGGAATTGGTGGCATGACGGCGCGCGAACAGATTCTCGAGCTTAAGCAGCGCATCGCGGCCGACATCATCGGACAGACCGATGTGATCGATCAGTTATTAATCGCGCTACTCGCGAATGGTCACATTCTGATGGAAGGCCTTCCGGGTTTGGCCAAGACGCGCACGATCAAGACGCTCGGGAAAAATCTCGAATCGAAATTCAGTCGCATTCAATTCACACCCGATTTGTTGCCGAGCGATATAACCGGCACAGAGATTTATCTTGGCGAAGCGGCAGGCGGGAAGTTCCAGTTCCAGGAAGGCCCGATTTTCGGAAACCTCATTCTCGCCGACGAAATCAATCGCGCACCGGCGAAAGCACAGGCCGCACTGCTGGAAGCGATGGAAGAACGGCAAGTTACGGTTGCCGGAATGACTCACAAACTCCCGGAGCTTTTTCTTGTGCTCGCAACGCAAAATCCAATCGAACAGGAAGGCACCTATCCCCTGCCCGAAGCGCAGACAGATCGCTTTCTTCTCCATGTGTTCGTTAGTTATTCGACCGACGCGGACGAGCGGAGAATTCTCGATCTCGTCCGGAACGAGGATGCCGGCCGCGCGCCTAACGACAACAAACAGATTCCCGCGCAGGTTGTGCTCGATGCGCGCAAGGAAGTTCTGGCCGTGGAGGTTTCCGACACGATCGAGAAGTATATGGTCGCGCTCATTGCCGCGACGCGACGACCGGGAGATTACAACGCGGACCTGGCGAAATGCATTCACGTCGGAGCGAGCCCGCGCGGCACGCTCGCGCTCGATCGCTGCTCACGCGCGCACGCCTGGCTCGATGGTCGCGATATCATCACACCCGATGATGTCCGCGCCGTGCTGCATCCATGCCTGCGGCATCGTCTGATCCTGAGCTACGAAGCCAACGCCGAAGGCAAAAGCGCGGACAACGTTCTCGACGATATCGCGAAGCTGGTTGCTGTGCCGTAACATTCATGTCGTCCTCGTCCTCGAAAAACAATGCCCATCGAGCGCGAGCACAAGGACGACCACGAAAAAGGAAAAGTCCCTTTGAGAAATGAATGAAGCAATTCTCCCGAGCATTCGGAAGGGTTCGTCCTCGGAAGGCTCGAGGACGAAGGACGAGAAATTTTCGACACCCGGCGTGTACGCCAATCTCGACAACCTCGTTCGACTGCAATTCAAGGCGCGCGGCTTCACTTTCCTTCCGAATCAACCGCTTCATTCCATTCTCGCCGGGCGTCATGCTTCGCGATTGCGCGGTCGCGGCCTGAACTTCGACGAAATCCGTCGCTACCAGATGGGCGACGACATTCGCCAGATCGATTGGAAGGTCACAGCGCGCACGCGCAAGACTCACACGCGCGTCTTCACCGAGGAACGCGAGCGCAGCGTTCTGTTGTTGGTCGATCAGCGAATCACAATGTTCTTCGGCAGCGTCCGCAACCTGAAATCGGTTACCGCGGCCGAAACTGCGGCGCTCGCTGCGTGGCGCGTTATTTCGCAAAACGATCGCATCGGCGTGCTCGTCTTTAACGACACGCAGATTGAAGAGATTCGTCCGCAACGCAGCCGCGCCACCGTCATGCGAATCCTTCAGGCGGTGATCGAACAGAATCATGCCCTTTCGCTCGACGCGGGAATCCGCTCGAATCCCCCGCAGTTCAATGAAGCGCTGCGTCGCTGCGAACACCTGGCGAAACACGACGTTCTTATCCTGATCATCAGCGACGGTTTTGGGAATGATGAGAACACACGCGATCTGCTCACTCGTATCGCGCAACACAACGACGTGCTCTTTGCCTTCATTCACGATCCGCTCGAAGCGGAATTGCCTGACGCCGGTCCGCTCGTTTGCGGCGATGGCACGCGTCAGTTGGAAGTCGATACCAGCAGCCGCGCGCTGCGCACCAGCTACAAGAACACGTTTTCCGAAATCCGCGCCGCCGGTCGCGAATTCCTGCTTCATCGCGAAACGCCGGTCATCCCATTAAGCACAACCGAAGGCGCGGCAGAACAAATTCGACGCCATCTCGGTGCGATCTCGCAATGAATCCCGATCCGACAAGTCTCGATCGTTTACATGATATAGTCGCTCCGCCGCCGGCTGCGTTGTGGCCGCCCGCGCCTGCCTGGGATTGGGTGATCGGCTTTGCTGCACTCGCGCTTGTTGTCGCACTCGTTAGATCCTTCATGCATTGGCAACGCAACCGCTACCGGCGCGATGCGCTGGCGGAACTGGATCGGACGCGATTCCGATTCGACGACCCGGCCGGACGTGCCGCCGCGATCGCATTTCTGGCGGAGCTTTTGAAACGCGCAGCGCTTGCTGCATGGCCGCGCGAAACGGTTGCCGGCCTCACTGGCCCGTCCTGGTCTGATTTTCTCGACCGTTCCGCGGGAAGGACGAAATCCTTTTCAGGATTTGGCGAACAGCTTGAAAAGATTTCCTACGATCCCCGCGCTGCGAATTCCTTCAGCGAAGCGCAAGCGCGAGAACTCGTCAGTGTGACCCGTAACTGGATTGCGCATCATCGCGTCGATATTTGAATGCTCACCTTCGCATATTCCTGGCTTTGGTTGCTGCTCCCGTTGCCCTGGTTGATTTATCGCTTGGCGCCTCCACATCGCGAAACGCGCCAGGGATTGGTCGTTCCGTTTCTCGATCGACTCGCTCAAGAGACCGGACAACAACCCGCGGAAGGTGCGGTTGTCATGCGCGGCGGCTGGTTGCGCAAGATTTCGCTGGTGATTTTTTGGAGCGGCATTGTCTGCGCGCTGGCGCGCCCGCAAATCATCGAGCCACCGATCACAAAGAACGTCCCCGTGCGATATGTTGCTCGCGGTCGACCTCTCCGGTTCGATGGAGACGCAGGATTTTACTAATTCGTTAGGCAAAAAAGTCGATCGACTCACCGCGGTTAAAGAAGTGCTCGATGACTTTCTCGTGCACCGCGAAGGTGATCGCGTCGGTCTGATTTTTTTCGGCACCGCGCCGTTTGTGCAGGCACCCTTTACCGAAGACCTCAAAGTCTGCCGACAATTGCTTGACGAAGCGCAGGTGAAAATGGCGGGACCGCAAACGGCGTTTGGCGACGCGATCGGTCTGGCCATTACGCTATTCGAGCGCAGTCCAGTGAAGGAACGCGTGCTTATCGCCTTGACCGACGGGAATGACACCGCGAGCAAGATCCCGCCGACGAAAGCGGCCGAGATCGCGAAGGACAACGGCATCATCATTCACACCGTCGCGGTGGGCGATCCGAAAGCAGCCGGCGAAGAAGCGCTCGATGTCGATACGCTGAAGCGAGTGGCGGAAACGACCGGCGGTCTTTACTCGTTCGCGGCCGATCGATCTCAACTGAAAAAAATTTATCGCAAGCTCGATGCGCTGGAAACGCGTCAGGCGCAAACCGCCAGCCATCGCCCGCGGCGCGATATTTATTATTGGCCCTTGGCGATCGGATTAATCGCGAGCTTTCTGCAGCAAGCGTTGCAACTTCTGAGGGCGAAGCGTCATGCGCACGTTGGACCGCAGGAAAGCTCATCATCAAGACCGGCGGCAATCGCGGCATGATTAGCGATTTTTATTTTCTCCGCCCATGGTGGTTTGCCGCATTAATTCCCGCGATCGCAATCTGGTTACTTGTTAGGCGACGACAGAACGTCGGTCGCGCCTGGCGCGGGATTATTGCCGCGCATCTGCTGCCACATTTGCTAAGCGGCGAGACGAAACGGACGCGTTTTAGCCCGCTCATGTTGATTGGCATGGCATGGATCATTGCCATTGTCGCGCTTGCCGGGCCGACCTGGCGTCGCGAGCCGGCACCGTTCGCCGACGACACTGCGGCGCTCGCCATTATCGTAAAGGTCACGCCATCGATGGTGACCGAAGACGTGCAGCCGAATCGGCTGGCACGGGCGGTGCAAAAGATTCACGACTTGTTAGGCCAGCGCCGTGGCGCGAAGACGACGCTGATTGCTTACGCCGGAACCGCGCATGTCGTGATGCCGGCGACAACCGATGAAGAAATCATCAACACTTTCGCTGCAGCGCTCGATCCCAAAATCATGCCGGACGATGGCGACGTTGCCGCCGACGCACTAAAGCTCGCAGATGAAACTCTCAAGGGAGCCGGTGGCGGTTCGATCTTATGGATCACCGACAGCGTGGCAACCGAACAGAGTCAGCCGATCGCGACATGGCGCAAACAATCCGCGACCTCGGTGAGATTATTGCCGCCATTGCTCGAAGGCGCGGAACTTGGCGCGCTCCATCAGGCGGCGAAAAATGCAGAGGCGACTTTTGTCCGCCTCACGCCGGACGATGCCGATGTGCGTCACCTTGCGCGTGAAGCGAAATTTTCCAGCACCGCGAGTAACGAGGGCAGTAATCAATGGGAAGAAAGCGGTTATTGGCTTACGCCGCTCCTCGCGATCATCCTTCTCTTCTTCTTTCGGAGCGGATGGATGGTGCCAACCGCGGCGCGATCGTGAAGACTAAACCTGCGACAATTTTTTTTCTCGGGTTGTTGTGCGCAGTTTTTGCGGATGCGCTTTTGATTGGCACAATTCGCGATCCGAACTTCTGGCGAACTTCAGATCAACGCGGCGACGCGCTGTGCCGTGCGAAGAAATTTTCGCAGGCGGCGAAGACTTATACCGATCCCTTGCGAGTCGGGACCGCGCAGTATCGCAATGGCGATTTCGAGGCCGCGGCGAAAACTTTTGCGCGTGTCCCCGGCGCGTTCGGCGCTTTCGACCAGGGCAACGCCTGGCTCATGCACGGCGCCTACGACGCAGCGATCGCGAGCTACGATCGCGCGCTCGCGTTCAGACACGATTGGAAGGAAGCCAAAGAGAACAAAGCGCTGGCAATCGCGCGTAAAGAGAAGATCGCGGCATCGGGCGGGAATGCCGCAGAAGAACAAACCGGCGAGGAGAAACCAGATGAAGTCGTATTTGATTTGAAGGGCGAGAACAAACGCGGCCAAGCTCAGGAATTAGCCGAAGGCGAACCGCAGTCCGATGCAGCTTTGCAGGCGACATGGTTGCGCCGCGTGCAAACGACGCCCGGCGATTTCCTAAGAGCGAAGTTTTACTATCAAGCGGCCATGAAAGAAGCACATCCATGAAAAAGGTGATGCAGTTAGCCCTAGTGTTAGGCCTGTCATTGCAGGCAGCGAGTGCCCAGGAACCCATGGCCAAGGCGCGCGCGCATCTGGAGGTGAAGGGGGAGCTGCTGGTGGGACAGCGCGTTATTCTTGTAGTCGAATTGCTTGCGCCCGGATTTTTTTCCGGAACGGCCGCCTACAATCTTCCCAGTGTGCCGGGCGTACTCCTGATTCCACCAACAGGAAGTCCCGTGGTCAGCAGCACAGAGGAAAACGGAATCAGTTACACCCTGCAACGACATGAATTTTCGGTCTTCGTGCGTCGCGCTGGTCAACATGAGATACCGGCGTTTCCAATTCGGTTGCAATTCAAGCGGAACGCGCTCGATGAAGAGCCGGTCGAGCAAACTGTGCAGGCGACCGCGATACAGTTTGTCGCCAAATCGGCGCCCGGCGCGGAGGATCTCGGCGCGATCATTTGTGCGCGCGAGCTAAAGATAGAAGAGCGGTGGAATCCTGAACCGGGCAAAGCGAAGGCGGGCGACGCTTTCACCCGCATGATTACCTTCAGTGCGCCCGACGTGCCGGCGATGGCGTTCCCAGCGTTTCCCACGGGCACGATCGACGGTCTCGGTATTTACCCGAAAGCACCAGAGGTGCTCGACAAGGCCAATCGCGGCACGTTGCTAGGACAGCGACGCGATACGCTTACCTATGTATGCGAGCGCCCCGGACGGTTTGTCATTCCGGCCGTGAAGCTAACCTGGTGGGACCTCGACACTCAGCAACTGCGTACCGAGAAGTTTTCAAGTCGCACTATCGAAGTTGCTCCAAATCCGGCTTTGCCGAGCGGGACTGCTTTAACAACATCTTCCCGCACCTGGCAGGACGTTGTGACGTTGCTTGGGATGATCGCACTTGCGCCCGTCGCATTAGTGCTCCGTCGAAAAATTCCGTTCGCACGACTTTGGCGCCGCATCATCGATCCTTTTCGTCCGATTCGCTTGCAGCCGCTCAATCCTGTTTCGCGTTCCAGCAAAGGGTGACAGAAACAACCTCTTCGCGTCCTTAATAGACCAAAGTCCTATAGTCGGTCGCCTAGTTCTTCGGATTGTCAGTCTGGCAGTCAGGGTCATTTGCATTTCCGCTTGATCAATGAAAACAACGCTCACTCACTTCGCATTGGTTCTTACCTTAGGCGTTTCGGTGTTCGCGCAAGAGAGAACGAGAGACGTTTCCAATTTCACCCCAGCAGAATTGACACAGCGGACACTGCAACGTCGCGAAACCGAGGCAGTGCTTTGGGGAATGCCGGCGGTAAATCATAACATGATGCTCCAGGCTATGGTCCGCGACATCAAGGCTGGGCCCGGAAGTAACGAGCTCGTTTACTGGTCACATCCGTGCGACTGGAAGAACCAAACGCTTACGCCTAACCCGACACCATTTACCTGATGCCTTTCATTAACACGATGGAACGTCGGCCCGGTGGTGCTGGAGATTGCGCCGGCCGAAGTAGGAATGATCGTCGGCTCAGTCGATAAGACTTGGAATTACGGACATTGAAAAGGTGAAGTAAGATGATATGGCCATAAGCGCTTCCGGTCCGCTCTTGCAGGAACCGCCTGACTTCTCGCTCGTGCTCGGCGGGCCGCTCTTTCAGCTTTGCCGGCGGACACACTTGGGCGGGGATGCCTTGGAACTACTGCACCGGCGCGTCATCGCGGCAGTGCTACTGGCCTGGGTGCCGCTGCTGGTGCTATCGTGCGCGGAAGGCAACGTGTGGAGCGGGAAAGTTAAGCTGCCATTTCTCCACGACATCGAAATGCAGGTGCGACTGTTGCTCGCCTTGCCGCTCTTGATCCTGGCAGAGTTGATCGTCCATCAGCGGATGCGCCCGGTAGTACAGCAGTTCCTCGCGCGCCGTCTCATCCCGGACGCGGCACAGGCGCGGTTCGACGCGGCCATCGCCTCAGCCATGCGGTTGCGCAATTCCATCGTGGCGGAGGTGCTCATGATTGCGCTCGTCTATGTCGTGGGTGTGGGCTTCATCTGGCGCACCCAGGTGGCGCTCGATGTAGCGAGCTGGCATGGCACGCCGGTGAACAGGACATTTCATCCGACAATGGCCGGCTGGTGGTTGGGCTGCGTCAGTCTCCCGCTGTTCCAATTCCTACTCCTGCGCTGGTATTTCCGCCTCTGCATCTGGACGCGCTTCCTTTGGCAGGTGTCTCGCCTCGACCTGAGCCTGGTTCCGACGCATCCCGATCGCTGCGGCGGATTGAGTTTTCTGGCGTTGATCAGCCAGGCGTTCGCGCCGGTGCTGGTCGCGCAAGGAGCCCTGCTTGCGGGTGTGATGGCCAACCGCATTTTTTTTGGGGCTGGGAAGTTGATCGACTTCAAGCTGGAGATCATTGGGTTAGTCACGGTGATGGTCTTCGCCGTCCTTGGTCCGCTTCTGGTCTTCCTGCCGAAACTCGCCGCCGCGAAGCGCGCGGGCCTTCGCGAATACGGCGTCCTCGCGCAACGTTACGCGCGCGAGTTCGACCACAAATGGCTCCGTGGCGGCGCACCCGCGGACGAGCCGCTGCTCGGCAGCGCAGACATCCAGTCGCTCGCCGATTTAGACAACAGCTATGCCGTCGTAAAGGAAATGCGCTTGGTGCCCTTTACCGTGCAAACCGTGCTGCAACTCACCGTTACTACCTTGCTCCCCGTCGCGCCACTGCTGCTAACGATGATCCCACTGGACGAACTGCTCGAGGGGCTGCTCAAGGTCGTATTTTAATCGCCGCGCTTCCTTCATGAATCGAGACAATGGAGGAATGACGAATCTCACGGTCAGGAAAACAATAATACTAGCGATTTACTCGTTAGGTATTGCGTTCTCAAAGTAACGAGGAGGAGTAATCAACACCTGGCGGCTTTGATAAGCCGTTCTTCGCTAGAACTTGGAAGCTACGGATTCGAGAAAGTGAAATGAAAACAAGAATCGCAAAATTCGCGCTGGCCTTCGAGCTGGGCGCAATCCTGATCGCCTCCGCGTTCGCGCAGGAGAAGAATGCCAAGGACGATCAGACTCTTACTCCGGCGCAACTTGCCGAGCACACGATCGAGCGCCGCGCGATCGAGGCGGTAATCTGGGGCATGCCGGCGGTTAACTATGACATCATGTATCAGGCAATGGTGCGCGACGCCAAAGGCGCGCAGAACCAGATCGTCTACTGGTCGCGACTGTTCGATTGGAAGAACCAGACGCTTACGCCTAACCCGGACGCCATCTACTTTATGCCGTTCTTCGACACGAAGGATGGGCCGATGGTGCTCGAAGTCCCGCCGTCCGGTGACGAGGGAGTCATTGTTGGCTCGATCATGGATTGCTGGCAATCCGCGCTCGAAGACGTAGGGCCCGCAGGTGTGGACAAGGGCAAGGGCGGCAAATGCCTGATCCTACCGCCGGACTACAAGGGAAATGTGCCCGACGGCTACTTCGTCATGCCTTCGGACACCACCGCTGGCTACGCGCTCGTGCGTTCGAATCCGAAAAGCGGCAGTGAGGTGGATGTCGCCAAAGCCGTAGCTTACGGCAAACGCATGAAGCTCTATCCACTGTCGCAGGCGGCAAGTCCGCCGCCCACCACCTATGTGGATACGATCGATGTCGTCTTCGAGGCAAACATTCCCTACGACCTGCGCTACTTCGAATCACTCGATCGCATCGTCCAATCCCAGCCGTGGCTCACGCGGGACAAGGCGATGATTGATCCGCTGAAGTCCATCGGCATTGAGAAGGGTAAGCCCTTCAATCCCGATTCGAAGACCAGGGAAATTCTTCAACGAGCCATCAAGGAAGCTCACGCGTGGCTCGCGGATAAATACGAGCACAACTATTTCCCGCCGCCATTTTATGACGGTGGGCAATGGCACGCACCGTTTTCGCCGGAGGTGGCGAAAGGTATGCCGACCTTCTTCAGCGAACCCAGCACCTATCCCATCGACAGCCGCGGCACCGCCTACACGCTCGGCTTTTTCAGCTCGAAGCATCTGGGTGCGGGCCAGTTCTACCTGATGACCTTCAATGATAAGGCTGGTCAGGGCCTGAGCGGGGACAAGAACTATCGCCTCAATGTTCCGGCCCACGCGCCGGTTAATCAATACTGGTCTGCCACCGCCTACGATCGGGCGACGCATGGACTCATACGCAACATGAAATGGTCGAGCCGTTCATCGCAAACGCCGGGGCTTACTATAAATGCGGACGGGTCGGTGGACATCTACTTCGGAGCTAAGTCTCCGGAGGGTAAGGAATCAAACTGGGTTCCAGCTAAGTCCGGCGGTCAGTTTGAAGTGTTGTTCCGTTTCTATGGTCCGGAAAAGCCTCTCTTCGAGAAGACGTGGAAACTCGGAGAAATCGAGAAAATGAAGTAACTCAGCAAAACTGCCTAACGAAGCACGAACCAAGGAGCTCATATGATAACCAAACAACAGCTCAGTTACGCATTCCTCGGCGCATTCGCAGCTTCGATTGCATTGGCGGAAAACCAGACCGTCGACAGCCGGATCGGCAAACTGGAGTTCACTCACGACTTTGCCAATGGTTATCCAACGAAGGAAACCGTCGAGAAGCTTTATGACGAACGTGATTTTCAGCGAGCTTGCCAGGCCTACCTTTGGGCTATACCTGCGGTTTCATTTGCGCAGTGGCAGCGCGGGCAGGCATCCTTCGGAGCTGGAAATGGTGATATCGCGGCCATCCTTAGCTACGACGATCGGTTAGGTATTCTTACACCTAACGCCACCACGCCTTATTACATTGTGTTCGACGACCTGAGCGGCGGGCCGCTCGTTATTGATCTTCCGCCAGATGTGCGCGGCGGTTTGAGCGACGCCTGGCAACACGCGCTGCCAGACACCAACAAGTCAGCCAAGTACCTCGTTTTGGGTCCGGGACAGGAAGGGCCCGCCGACGCAGCCGGGTTTGAGGTCCGGCGCTGTCCGACCTTCAACATGTTCGTAGGTATTCGCATTACTGTCACTGATCCGAAAGAAGCCGCGGCATTGCTCGCACAGTTTCGAGCTTACCCCTACGCGCAACACGCAAATCCTCCGGCACCTAAAATCGTCTCGCCGGAGGGGAAGAGGTGGAGCGGCATGCCTCCGCGCGGGATGGAATATTGGCAGCGCGTTGACGAGGTGATCCAGCGTGAGCCGATCGACGAGCGCGATCTTTTCTTTCACGAAATGCTCAAGCCACTCGGCATCGAGAAAGGCAAACTGTTCAAGCCCGACGCGCGACAGATAAAGATTCTCACAGACGCCGCGCTCGTCGGCGACGCGATGGCCAAAGCCAATACCTTCGAGCGTCGCTTTGCCGGGATGATGTATCGCCCGGATTCGCACTGGCACTTTGCACTTCAACTCGACGCCGACGCTCCCGACGCGTTCTGGGATCGTCTCGATCAGCGGGCCGCTTGGTTTTACGAAGCTGTTGGCGCCGGACCCGACATGGCGCCGAAACACCCTGGTCCCTTCTCAGCCTATCTCGGCGCCTACACAGATAAGTCAGGTGACTGGCTCGACGGCGCACAATCTTACAAGCTTCACGTTCCGCCCGATGCACCGGCGAAGTTGTTCTGGTCTGTCACCCTTTACGATGTCGACACACGTTCGCTGCTCGTGAACAAGCAGAAGGTAGCGGATCGCTCCTCGCGCATGGACCTAAAGAAGAACGCCGACGGTTCGGTGGATATCTATTGCGGTCCCACGGCTCCCGCAGGCTTTGAGGCCAATTGGATCCCAACCATCGCGGGAAAGAGTTGGTTCGCCTACTTTCGCTTCTACGAGCCGACCGAGACCTACTTCGACAAAAGCTGGCCGCTGGGTGATTTCGAGAGGATCAAATGATACCAATCACTGTGACCGTTTAGGTACCACGATGAAAACCAAACTCATTGTCCTTCACTTCATCATCACCGCGCTCGCGCTGGAAAGTACCGCACTTGCGCAGAATCCTCCGAACATGCCAGCGCGCAATCCGTGGCTGACGGACAGCGTTTATCCAACGTCGCACTTCAATCCGGGGGCGACGGACTCCGTTCTGCACGCCGGGCCAACAAAAGGGAAACAGCTCACGCGTGATAAGGATGTGAAGGTGGTGCCCAACCTCATGGCGTCCAATCCCACGGTGAAGAAGATCGGATCGGATACGATCCTTTTCGCCAGCGGCACGCTCGGCGTACGCAAAATTCTGGCGACCGGGACAGAGTTCGAGAATGTGTCGTTCATGCCCTATCCCGGCATGGAGGAAATGGCGAAAAGGGCGAATGACAAGGCGGTGAGTCGGCTGCTGGCTGAGTTCGATGCGGCGGCACGCGCGAAGGACGACACCCGTCTGGTCACCGCAGCCACCAAAGGAATCGAGGGGCTGGGAGTGACCCTGACCTCTGGGATCAACGGCGTCTACAACCTTTTCGACAAGGATGGCTTCCACTACTGCGTCTACGGCGGGACGAAGGTGCTCAAGTCCACCGACGATAACAAAGTGCGCGGCGAGGTTCGAGTGGTGAAGTCCGTCGATGTCGCTGCGGCGATGCCGGCGGATGCCGCGAAGGCCGTGTCCCGGATTATCGGAATCAACATGACCTACGACGGTTACATTGCCGCCGCGGCGCCGGGCGCACTCGTCGTGCTCGACCGCGACCTCAACGTGAAGTCTTATGTAGCCTTCTCCGGGGAGGCCGTGGACAACAGTATCGTTGTTGACGAGAACAACGGCATCTACGTCGTTACTTCGCGGCGCATGGTGAAGTTTGTCTGGAACGGTGAAAAACTTTCCACCAACGAAAAAGATGGGGCGTGGGAAGCCGGCTACGAATGGACGCCTGACGAAAAAGCATTGGCTGCCGGAGCCATCTCGCGTGGTTCAGGCACGACGCCGACGCTGATGGGTTTCGGCGACGACCCGGACAAACTCATCGTCATCGCCGACGCCGCCGAGTCGGGCACTAACGCTGTCGCGTTCTGGCGAGACGCGATTCCCGCTGACTTCAAGCAAAAGCCCGGCACCAAGTCGCGTCGCATTGCCGACCAGGCCCGCATCGAAATCTCGCAGCTTACCATCGAGCCGTCCCCCAATGTGCTCGGTTACGGCGTGGTCTACATCAACGGCTCGTATCCCAAGCCCGTGCCGCATCCGGGGTTTCCCAACGGTTTCACCGCCGGCGTCACTCGACCTGCACCGCTCGGCGTTGAGAAATTCACTTGGAATACGAAGACGCACCGATTCGAGAAAGCGTGGATCAATAAAGAAGTTGATAACACCGACATCATGGTGCCCGTCGTCTCGGCTGCTACAGGCTTGCTCTACTGCGCGCACAAGGACCACTGCAATTACCAATACGTCGGCCTCGACTGGAAGACCGGCGCGCTTAAGGAGCGCTGGATTTTCCCAGATGACAGCCGTCTCTGGAACGCCTTCGGTGGCATCACCACCATTCTCGAAAACGGCGACCTCCTAATCGGCGGCGCCTTTGGCATCAAAAGGGTGATCGCGGAAGTAAAATAAGTTAACTTTCGGCCCGCTGAAATGAAGGAGCCAAACCAAGAGGAACTGTCTAATGAAACTTCCTCCTGATATCCAGTTTCACGAAGACACTCGTCTGCTCATCTTTCGGCCGCGCGGTTTGTTGAACGAAGCGACGGTGGACAGAATCATTAGAGTTATCGGAGATCTCGAGGCCAGGCTGAAAGAACCTTTCAATCGGTTCTCCGATACCTTGGGGCAAGACGAAGTGGAGCTGAACTTCCGATACGTCATTCACGTTTCTCTCTATCGCCGCCTGACCTACGCAAACCGACCGCCGATTAAGTCTGCGATTCTTGCCACCAATTCGACGATCATTCACTACGGCAGGCTGCATGCCTTACTCACTCAAGGGTCGCCCATTAACGTCCGCATTTTCCAGGATCGACAGGAAGCTGCGAAATGGCTCGAAGCGCCGATCGAATTGTTAATGCCGGAGGCCGGAGAAACACCTTGAGCAAATCATTGCCCGAGAAGAGAACGCCGCCATGAAAACCAAGCTAATGGCAGCCGCCGCGATCTCTTTTGCTGTCATGTTTTGTTCGTCCAAGTTCGTTGGGGCGGCTTCGGCGCCTGTCGACGCTAATGGCAACTCTCTGCCTAACAGCGAAGTCGCGGGCGCCGAGGACAGCCAGGCAGAGCTGGCGAAGAAGCTGCAGAATCCTGTTTCAAACGTCATCAGCGTACCGTTCCAAAATAATTTCGATTTTGACATCGGGCCGAATGACGATGGCTTTCGTTACACGATGAATTTTCAACCGGTCGTTCCGGTTTCCATCAGCAAGGACCTCAACCTGATCATCCGCACGATTGTGCCGTTCATTTACCAGGACGATGTCATTCCAGGCACGAGCCAGACAGGTCTAAGCGATATCACGCAGAGCTTTTTCTTTTCACCAAAGAAGTCAGTCGGCGGATGGATTATAGCTCTCGGTCCGGTTCTTCTTTGGCCTACCGGCACGGACGACTTGTTAGGCTCCGACAAATGGGGCGCGGGTCCTACCGGTATCTTGTTACAACAAAAAGGCCCTTGGACCTTTGGAATGCTGGCTAATCACATCTGGAGTTATGCCGGAAACGATCACAGAGCTGACGTTAGCTCGACATTCCTCCAGCCCTTTCTCTCCTATACGACGAAGAGTCATACCACTTTCGGGATCAACTCGGAGTCGACTTACGACTGGCGCAACGAACAATGGACGGTGCCGATCAATGCCTCGGTCACCCAGTTGACGAAGATCGGCAAAATGCCCATCCAGTTCGCTCTCGGCTTCAAAGTCTACGCCGAAGGTCCGAGCGGCAATGCAGATTGGGGTATCCGCTTTACGGTGACGCCGGTCATTCCTTTCGGCGGAACGAGCGCGGAGCCGCATCAAACTTCGGCGAAGTGACAATTCTCTTCGATCTCGTCGTCGTTCTCGTTCTCAAACATCCAGATTTGCAAGGACGATGGACGGGGCTTCGTGGGACCAAAGTCCTATAGTCAGGGCGCTTTGTTTCCTGGATCGTTCGATCGGCGATCTTATGAAAACGAAATGGATTGTTTTTCCGAGGACGGTTCTCATGCCTAAAGCAAACCAGCCATGAAGCCTACGAAAACGCTAAAGTTGCCCCCGGATGTTGAATTTCAAAAAGATATTCCGCTCTTGATTCATCGCCCCCGCGGCTTGCTCAACGAAGCGGCGGTCAACAAGATAATCAGAGTCATCGGAGAGCTGGAATTTTCGATGAACAAACCGTTTCATCGCTTTGCCGATACGCTTGAAGCGGATGCTGTCGATCTTAACTTTCATTACATCCTTCACGTTTCTCTTTACCGCCGGCTTTCCTATTCTGGTCGCCCGCCGGTAAAGACGGCCATCCTGGCAACGGACAAAACGATGATTCACTACGCCAAGTTGCATGGGATAATAACGCAAGGTTCACCAATAAAAGTTCGCATCTTTCAAGAACCTGAGGCGGCCGCCAAGTGGCTCGGTGTGCCAGTTGACCTTCTTTCGAAAGAGAAAACGAGTGGCGAAGCACCTGGCTAAGCCACTTACACAGAAACCGCACCCAAGCATGAATACAAAGCGAAAGGCTATTGCCAGTCGCATGGTAACAGTTCTTTTCCCGCCCGTTCTATTCCTGGCTGCTCCCGTTTCGGCTCCCGCGCAGGATGCTGTCAGCCAACCCGACGGCGCGGCAACCACCAATTCCAAGGTACCTGCGAAGCCGGCTACTCATCACGGAAAGGCGAATGAGCACGATCCGAGCAAAGACTCCCAACCCTCACCAGGGTAATAACATACTTGACGGACCGTGACTATTAATCTATTTATAGGCCGCCGTGACAGGGCAGCTAAATCATTTCCCCTTCTTGGTCACAGTCACAGACTGTGGCGGAACTTTTACCAGCCGCTTGAGAAGCACGTTGAACTTGTCGGCAGCGTTTTTTCCTTTCGCGCTCCTTTCAGCGAGCTCCGTGAGCGTCCCTTCGCGTGTCTTAGCTTTCATCATCGAGCGATTCGTGCTTTCCTTTTGTCATATTAAACATGAATGCGGCTTGTTCTCGCTCATTCTTTATCTTCGTCCGCTTCATTATACTTATTGTAGTATCCGTAGGTCTTTTCGCGAACATCGTAAAGGTAGCAGAATGTTGTCCAGTGGTAATGTCCGAAAATATCGGCATACGAAACTCTCCCGTATACGAACAAGCTTTGCGTATCCCGGATACTATCTATCTGCTCCTGACTAAATGGAGACTTTTCCAGCGGGTCTGGCAAGGAGCCGCACTGCCCATTTGGTGGGAGGAGAACGGAACTCCAAATATCGTCGACCTTGGAAGGCTCCTTAACTCGGTCGAAATTGGGGTCGGAACCTTTTTTTACGAGTTCTATTTTGATGCTACTGGCCATTCTCAGGGCAAACGTCTTTCCGCTGTTCTTGAACACAACCTGAGGTCTAAATTCCTTACCAACTTCAAGATCACCGGAGATTCCAGCAGGTGCGACCCAAGCTCTTTCTTCAATCCGGTTCATTTGTTCACTCAAGGCCAATCCGGTTATTGCGGCTTTGGAGGACCTTTGCATCTCTTTCAACTGGCAACCATAGATTATCAAGGCAACAATTCCGATCATCCCAAGAGCTATTTGCAGTGCGAAGTGTCTAGCCTGCCAGTCCGTGTTTGTGGGGGCGTTGCTTTGTGTGTCATTGCTTGGGCGATTGGTTACAGGGCGAGATGGGCGTTGCATGGTGGTCAATGGGCTGTGGCTATGATTGGGTTTTCATCGATGGCGATTCTTTGCGCCTTTGCCGTTCACGTCGTTTTTTACCCATGAAGCTCAGGCCGTCTTCCTCGGGATAGGTATGGCATGTCTTACTCACCCCTACCTTTTAGAGCATCCATCGTCGTATGATACCAATGAATACTGCCATCTGTCCCAAAGCTTCCTTCAAAACAAAATAGTTTTTCACGATGCCAATGAAACAAAAAAGATTGATATTTGATTTCAGCGATAAGTTTAATATGATCCACAGTCACTTCGTCATAACCCGATTTTTCCAGCGGATAGACCGTTCGGGACTCGTAACTTTCCAGCCTAGCGAACGCGCCAGTAGATTCCGTATCCATCTCCAGCGCTCTTAATACGGTGAACTGTGGTTTTTGCAGCGCATCTGGCCCAATCCCTCCCCGACCACATTCAATATGCCACTGTTGAGTGATATTATAGATCGGAAGAGCGCTTTCGTTAGTCACCCGAAATGGTGTATTAATAAGGGACTTAGATTTTATAGGGGAGTCGGGTTCGACCGATAACTTTGTCCGAAATTGATAGTATGCGCAGAGGACTGCAATCACGAATCCAACAAAAGTCCCGATTCTACCGGTCGGAGACAAAAGGGGGGATAGTAATCGACGCCATCTACTCTTTTGTTTTAGCTGTCGTAATTGTGGCTGGTGCGCTTTTGCTCGGTCTTTTCTTCGCGAGTGTCTTCTAGTCATGCCATTAGCGCATCAACTCGCTTTTATGCCGTTTCCCACGTCTCGGGGTAGGGACCATCACCGCCTTCAGCAGCAATGAGCTTGGCATATTTCAGACCTTTGCCGACAACGCCAGCAAGGGCTTTCGTGAAACGTCCAGCGTCATTATCGCCGCGCTCGTTAAACCGAAAGGCTTGTTCATCCAAGTAGCGAAACAGATGAAACGGTTCGACGTTCACGTAGGTTCCTTTGAGTGCTCGTTTGAGCAGCGACCAAAAGTTTTCCAAGCTGTTAGTGTGGACGTGATCTTTTGCGTAACACTCGGCATGATCAATCACCTGATGCGCGTATGCATCGGAAAGCTTCTCATAGGACAGCAGCGCATCCGTGAAAACCTCAGAGCCTTTCTCGACGTGTTCGCGAACGATTGGGTCAAGGTCTTTCCGGCGAGTGGTGGGAACGACTTTGCAGCGCACGCGAGAGAGCCTGTCAGGCGCGTTGCGTTCAAGCAAGCCCATAACGGCAGTCTTGCCGACAACACCCGTTCCGGCTGGCCGCTTGCCTTTGTGCATGTTGCGCGCCTTTGCGCCGATAAACGTTTCGTCGGCTTCCACGCGGCCTTTCATCTTCTCAATGCCGCCATCCTGCATTCCAAGCCGGATGCGCTGCAACATAAACCACGCGGTCTTTTGCGTGACGCCAAGAGCGCGAGCAAGCTCATAGGAGCTGACGCCATTCTTACAGTTGGCCGTAAGCCAGATGGCGGGAAGCCACTTTTCCAAACCAATCGGCGAATCTTCAAACACCGTTCCGACTTTGGCGGAAAACTTCTGCGACGGATGCGGAGTCTTACACTTCCACACTCGCGCGTTTTTCAGGAACGTAACGCCCTTGGAACCGCAGCGCGGACAAACCACGCCACGCGGCCAGCGAACGGCAGCGAAAAAGTCCAAAGCGTTATCTGGGTCGCCGAAGTATTGGACCGCCTCAAGCAACGTAGTGGGAGTTTCGTTCATGAGGGGAATTTACATAGGTGAAAACGGTCTGTCAAGTATATTGTTACCCTCACCAGCCCCGGCGGCTAGTCCGGCGGGAATCCTGCCGATTCCTGATTACTCGGCCACCTTCTGGAGTAACGCGTACCTTACCGGTGACTGGGGCGGCGCGCGCACCGATCTTGCCAATAAAGGCGTTCAGGTTGGAGTTGAATGGACGCAGTTCGTTCAGGGTGTTGCTAGTGGTGGCAACGATCGGACCACTGAGTATGGCGCTAATCTGAATTACACGATCAATCTGGACCTCATGCGCATGGGTGTGCTACCCGGAGCTCTCATCAAGTTTCGGGCAGAATCCCGCTATGGCGACTCTGTCAACGCTGACGCCGGCCCGATCCTTCCTGTCAATACGCAAGCCTTGTTTCCACTCAACAGCACCTTGGACAAAGACATCGGTCTTACCATCACCGACCTCGCCTGGGTCCAGTTCCTCTCGCCGAACGTCGGCACAGTCCTGGGAAAGGTAGATACGCTGGATGGCGACCCTAACGAATTCGCGTCCGGCCGCGGAGTCACTCAGTTCATGAACGCAAACATGATCTTTAATCCGGCGCTAAGTTTGCGCCTGCCTTACAGCACGCTGGCCACGAGCGTCATCTGGATGCCCGTTCCTCCTTCCGCGAAAGGGGGAATCACGCTTACAAATACAGTCTGCAACACGGCCGACTCATCGCTTAGCAGCGGCTTTGATGATTTCGACGAAGGGACGACCTGGACCGGGGAACTGGATCTTAGATATGCTTTGGGAAATCTGCCGGGAGGAATGAATCTCGGCGGCCTTTATTCTTTTAATCAAGACTTTGCCCACTTGAATACCCGGCTCGTCTTCCGTCCGGGAGAAGGATTGTCCATCCCGAAGCAAAACAGCACGTGGGCGGTTTACTGGAGTGCTTTTCAATATCTCTATGTCGATGATAGCGGACCAGTTTTAATCGAGATGAGTGGCGCCGCCAAACACCAGGGCTTTGGCCTTTTTGCGCGAGTCGGATTTGCCGATGAAGAAACCAATCCAATCGACATTTCAGTCAGCGGCGGAATTGGCGGACGCGGTTTGATTCCTGTGCGGCCAAATGACACCTATGGTCTCGGCTATTACTACAACCGGAATCAAACATTGAGATTACTACTTTCTGGGAGTCGAAGAATCCAGCCAGGGTTTCGAGTGCTATTACAACATCGCCATCACTCCCGCAGCTCGCCTGACTCTCGACTTGCAAGTGGTGGACTCGGTGCTGCGGAGTGTCGATACCGCCACCGTGCTGGGATTAAGAGCCAATCTTAACTTTTGAGAGGAGAGTCAATGCGAAATCAGCTTAAAGGCCAGGCAGATCGTCAAGGGAATCAGATTTCCGCCTGATCGAATGAGCATGATTGGCTCTGCATCGCTCTTTGGATCCGCCCGCGATCTTATATGGTGGCAATAAATGCCGGCGACGGAAAACAATCTCACGCAATGAAGCTGCCATCTAACATACAATTCCCACCCGATGTCGAATTCTTTGACGATCTCCGACTGCTCTGCTACCGACCCCGAGGCGTTTTAAATGAGGCGTCGGTCAATCGCGCCATCAAGGTTCTTGGAGAGTTGGAGTTTTCCCTGAAGCAGCCCTTCAATCGATTCACCGATACGGTGGACGCGGAGGCGATTGATCTGAATTTCCAATATATTCTTCACATTTCTCTATATCGGCGTCTTTCTTACTCCGGCCGGCCGCCGGTTAAGTCTGCCATTTTGGCGACCGATGCTACAGCCATCCACTACGCGCGGCTGCATGCACTCCTGACTCAAGGCTCACCGATCAAGGTTCATATCTTTCAAGAACGAAGAGCGGCGGCGAAATGGCTTAACGTGCCAGTTGCACGACTGACAGCTCCTACGAGCCGGGAAGGAGACGCGTGAGCGAGGGACGCCGGTTTTCGATTTCCGTGAATCTCATTTCACACTGGCTAACCATTCAAAATAAAGATTTACTCTGCCGTCACTCCCAGTGCATATAAGGCGCAATCGCGTTCGTAACTAGAAACTTGATATGAATAAATACATTGCAGAATTCATTGGCACGTTCTTTCTCGTCCTGACCATTGGCTGCACCGGGATTGGTGCTGGTGCCGGTGTGATTGCACCACTTGCCATTGGCGCCGCTCTGATGGTGATGGTTTTCGCCGGCGGACATATCTCAGGCGCTCACTATAATCCGGCGGTGACCCTTGGTATCCTGATCCGGGGTAAGGTCAAGCCAGGCGACGTGGTGCCTTATATCATAGCGCAGTTGATCGGCGCCACGGTCGCGGCCCTGCTGACGAGCAAAATATTGCGAGCCGGAATTGCCGTTACACCGATTGCCCCAAACATGGGACCTGCTTTCCTGGCAGAGTTTCTCTTCACCTTTGCGCTCGTCTATGTCGTTCTAAACGCTGCCACCGCCGAGGGCACGTCGGGCAATTCGTTCTATGGCCTGGCCATAGGCATGACTGTCATGACCGGAGCCTTCGCGGTCGGTGATATCTCGGGTGGCGCCTTTAACCCGGCGGTCGCGGTAGGCATTTCGGTTCTTGGAATTTCAGCCTGGAGCAATCTTTGGCTGTATCTGGTGGCCAATTTCGGTGCAGCCATCGTTGCGGCCCTGATCTTCAACCTGATTAACCCGCCGGCTCAAGTCACTCCGATTGCGACCGATGAACCGCCATATGAAACTCCATAGTCACAGACAAGACATGGCAACGACTCAGGCTGTCTAGACAATTTTGGCCTCCGAGAGCTATGACTTAGCTTCGCACCGACTAATTTGGGCAAAAACCAAGGCCTATTAAGTCGATCGTCAGGGTCCACCCAAGGTAGACATCCATATGAAAGTAGCAGCAGCAATTACAGTCATCCTTGTTTTTTCCGCGCCGGCTTGGAGTCGAGCAGAGCCCGAGGCGTCACCGTCACCACCTGGCTCCGCCGAGACTTACGAAGAGCTCCCCGTCTTAAAAGCGAGCGAAATCTTGCGGACCGATGTTCTCACTGGGCTGCATCACAAGGTCAGAGAGGATGTCCCGACTTATTCAGGAGCCAATCGTTTTACGATCGATTCCGATTTTGGTGTCTTTGAAGCAGACGGCAACGCCATGCTCCTGACACGGATTAGTGAGATCAATGCGATTGCGAGGTTAAAGGAGATTTCGAGAACCGATGAATACAAAAACGCATTGCTCAAAGCCGCCAAAAGTCCGGTGAGGGCTGCTAAACAGATCATCGGCGACCCAATGGGAACCGTGGAGAATGCCCAAAAAGGAATTATGAAATTCATGAGCTCCGCTGGTGAGTCACTAAAAGGTATTGGTAAGACCAGGGAGGCGAATAAGTATGAAGGCAGTAAGATGCAGCAAGTTATTGGCTTCTCCGATGCGAAGCGCAAGATGGCGATTAGTCTGGGAGTCGATCCCTACACCAGTAATTCCATGCTGCAGCAAGAGCTTGAGGAAATCGCCTGGGCGTCATTCGCGGGAGGCGCGACTTTCTCGCTGGCTACGCTTCCCATTGGCGGCGGAGCTGGAATTGCACTGACTACTACGGGAATCGAAAGCTCTCTCGAAGATATCCTGCGCGACGAGTCCGCCACCGATCTAAAGATCAGCAATCGCCGCGCGCTCATTGCCATGGGAGCGACCGATGCTGAAGCCAACAGTATGCTCGAAAACGCCGCCTTCTCGCCCACGGCGGCGACAGCTTTCGTTGTCAACTTGAAGTCACTCGATGGACTGGAAAACCGTCGGGCCTTCATCAAGGCGGCGGGCATGAATAGCAGCGCCGAGTCGGATGCCGTCTTTTGTGTGCAGACCGCTGCGCTGATGAGCAAGCTGCATCATGGCGAACATCGTCTGGCTCAAATCACGACCCTCGGTCACTTTCCGATCTGTCTTGGAAAGGATGGAACCGTCATTGTCGCACTTCAGTGGGATTATGCTGCACATACGAAACTGGCAGCGGACTTCGCTCAGGCGCTCGCGTTGAGGTTCAACGATAAACCGTCGCGTCTCGTCGCGATCAGCGGAATGGTTTCGCCGCAGTTGCGACATGAGTTGGAAGCGAAGGGCTATACCGTTCAGGACCGCTTTATGCCGGGACCATTGAAATGAAGCTTTGCCCGAAATGCTCTGTTTCCACATGATATACGCCTGATGTCTTCAGGGAAGTCATGAGGCTGGCATCGCGACTAGTTAGAGGATTGCTCTGGCTAATCTTGCTTGGAACGACGCTTTGGGCGTTTGGCGCGCTCTGGTTCGATTTCCCTGTAAATGCTTTGCGCGAATCAGTCGCCGCACTTTACGCACTCGGCGCGACCGCGATTTTCTTCGCAGTCAGGAAGCACTGGGCGGCCCAGGGGTTTGTCGCGGGTGGCTTCTTCCTTGTGCTCGGCTGGTGGCTCACGCTCAAGCCGTCGAACGATCGCACTTGGAAGCCCGATGTCGACCGCACCGCGTGGGCGGAAACTAACAAGGACCGTGTAACTCTGCATAGCGTCCGCAATAGCGATTATCGCACCGAGACCGATTACACACCGCGCTGGGAAACGCGCACAATCGATCTGTCGCATCTCACTGGGGTTGACCTCGCCATCACCTATTGGGGCTCCAAATGGATCGCACATCCCATTGTCAGTTTTCAGTTCGATAACGCTTTGCCGGTTTGCTTTTCCATCGAGGCGCGGCTGGAGAACGGAGAATCCTACTCGGCGATTGGAGCCTTGTATCGACGATGCGAGCTAATTTACGTCTGCGCCGATGAGCGCGATGTTATCAGGCTGCGCACCAATTTTCGCCATGGCGAAGAAGTCTATCTCTATCACACCACGATAAGACCGCCGGATGCCCGCGAGCGTTTTGTGGAATATCTGACTACGCTCAATGCACTCCACACAACACCTCGCTGGTATAACGCCGTGACGACCAATTGCACGACAAGCATTCGTAGCCAGCACACCGCATCGCTACGTCAGCCATGGGATTGGCGTATTCTTCTTAACGGTTACCTCGACCAGATGCTTTATGAGCAGGGGGCGCTTATGGGCAGTTTGCCGTTCGAACAGCTGCGGCAATCTGCGCACATCAATTCCGCCGCTCGCTCGGCAAACGACGCGCCAGACTTCTCCAGGCGCATTCGCTCCGGGCGCCCCGGCTTTGCCACCTTCTAGCACGTCCAAATGTATGTCATTCCGCCACCTCCGCTGATCCCATCCTCGTCGAGATGACGCAAGAAAAAATGCGCTCTCATTCCGCTTTTACACGGGATGGGACATTGCTTCTCCCAGCCGGAACTCGCGGTTTGCATCCAGAAAGGCGGCGATCGCCGTACCTTCAATCTTAACACGGCTGACCGTGACAAGGCTGCTCGAAAGGCCGCGGAGATCCATGCTCATCTCACCGTTTGCCGGTTGGGATGACACTATTCGAGAATTCGCCCCAAAAACACAGATCGAGCGAGTCGCTGCGTCAAAAGTTACCATCGGGGATTACCTGACCGCCGCGGAAGCGGTTTTTGATGGAAAACCAAAAACATTTCGCCTTTATGCCACCTATCTGCGTCGAATCGCTTCTGATATTTTCGGCATCAACGATGGAAAAGCGCGTTGGGATTACCGTGAGGGTGGCCGCGACGCTTAGGTGAAAAAGATCCCCGATTTCCCACCAGGGGCACTCGCGCCCGCGAAGGTGCAGGAGTGGCGGGTAAATTTCGTTAGGCGAGCGTCTACTCCCGCCGCGTGCGCATCTGCTGCACGCAGCGCAAATTCTGATTTCCGATGCGCCCGATCACTTTTGCCAGCGCTGCGTTGCGACATCGGAACATCGCTACTACGGCGGGCCACTGTGTAGCCAACAAAAGTCGCATAACGTTTGAGTTCGGTGACCTTCTCAACCCACCTTGCGATCAATAGGTGCGAGTCGTCAAGAAGCACAAAGCGAATCGAAGCCAGGATATTTCGCGCGTTAACTAAGAATGGCCGGCGACGAGCAAACGGTGACTGGTTAAGGCATAACTCCGCTCTAGCAAACTACCCTCAAACAATAGATGGGCTGTCGATGATTGATATCGTAAGGGGCTCTCCCTTGGCATCGGAGAGAAAATGGCTACAACCTACCGCTGAACGCAAGATGGCACGTACAGTCAGGACGAGGCATACGGCACATATCTGTAATACTTAGGCGCACTGTCTAAGCGCAGGTGAAGCCAGGATATGCCTCCACTAGCCACGGAGATCCACATAGGCTCGTCGGAGAGTATCGATTCAATCTGTCTGGCCAATTCGCTCCATAGGGCGCGTTGTTGAGTAATCGGAGCCTCTCGGAAAAACGCCGCAAGATCGGCGTAGTTGGCATCTATTCGGAACGGCGATGGAACGACGAGAATAGCATCACCACCTAGATTGTTAAAAGCCACAATACCCTCATAGCTGGTCGTAGTGTCGAAATAACATGCGTATGTTTCTCTGTCCGGCGTTCGCGATGCGGATGGAATGTTGCACAGAACAAACTCAAATAGCCGATCCATGGTGTTACTGGAAACGGGAGGCGTCTCCCAGACATATGATTGAAATCCACATCTCTTGAAGATAGATATGTAGAAATCGACAAACTCGTGATCTCGCTTCCATAGCTGCACAACATCGCAATATCGAAGTTCGCGCTGCTGTTCGAAAAGCCGATATTTGAGCAAATTCCCTCTGTTCTCCGACGTGGCGCTGGCCTCGAAGCGCCCAGTGGTTATCACGCTTGCCGCATTGAGCTTGGTCTTACCAACAGGCACCAGATTTTTTTCGAAGCTTGATTGCGGCAGTTTGCTTTCTGTCAAAATGCGTGGTGGCTCCGTCTTTCGCCGAGCACCCAAAATCCGAAGCAACTTATTCCACTCTCGAACCCGGATACAGTCGTTAGTCCAATCAATTGGAACAAGCCCGCGGATCCATTCCGGCAGCTTGGTCGGATGGATCAGCAGCGGAATTAAACGGGACTCAGAGCCTGTCGGGTTCATTCGCCGCGCCGTCAGGGACTCAAACGAGACCATCCGATCTCCCTCAAAATACGCTGGACTAAGGACGCACAATACACGCCGGCTCTCACGACCTGCACGATCCATCTCAAGGATCAAATCTCGACCAGGGACGAAGTCTTCGACATCCAATAGGGTCCGCAGCCCAGCTGCCTGCAAGGCGGGAACTAAGTGATCCCGGACCCAAGACATCTCCGGATCAACCCAGCGATAGCTTATGAACACGTCGTACATCGGAATTCTGTGCATCGCTCCCAAACGACCTATGAGGCCAAACGAGTATTCCCGACAATCATTCCGTACAACCCCTGTAGTGACTAGCGTACCGTCCTTAAACCTGTGGGCATGTGCCCGAGCGTCTTCGATCCTATTGTTGGCCGCAAGCCAAAAAGAGACCTGGAAGGGTGCATTGCGCTCCGCCCGGTGGCAAGTCTCACTTCCTAACGTGAGGCACCATCATTATCTGATCACATCCTTGCACTACGTAACATTCGCCTCATGCGCCGCAACAATCTGAATCTCGGCATCCCCATCATAACTTTGGAGCGCTTTGAGAGCCTCAATGTATGTTGTAGCCGTGACCTCTCCGAGATCGCCGATGGCCGTCGGCTTGAGATCATCAACGCCTACGACTGACCATTTCGTGGCGCTCGGCTGCATACTGACGTTGCTGCCCTGAAAACGCGTGGCGCCTATCGCGGCCGCGCGCGCGCGGGCGGTTGCGCTGGACCCAGCATAAAAGAGAAGCTCGTCAGGAGACAGGGTGTGGGCGGGCTGCGAATCGTCTCGTTGCCCATCTTCTGCGTAAATAATAGTCTCGTATCCAAGCTCCACGGGCACCTGTTTCCCTTGAGCAAGAGCCGCCGAACTAACCTGTAGCCCGGCTTCAAGTAACTCGTAATCGGCGGCAGTTAACTTATCGTCGTCATCCAACTCGAAGTATTGGCCGGGCGCGAACCAATCCTCGACCGGAGTGCTCTCTGCCGATCCTTCGACCTTCCCGAATTTGGTGACCGAAAGATCAAAGCGAGTAGGGCCGGTAACAGGCCGACCCGCGTAAACATCAATATCAATATCTAACGGTACGACAGTTTGTCGAAACTCAACCGCACCGGCAGGGTGCACCAGGACGGCGCCGGTAGCATCATAGCTCTCAATAAATGTGATTCCTGGATCGTCTTGAATGACATTAATGGCGGTCCAGTTCCGTGTGTCTTCGATAGCGGGCCTCAGCATGTCCTCCAGCACATTCACCGACTCAAGCGCCTGTGGTGTTCCTGAACCGATCGTTAGACTTACATGAAAGGTGTGACTGCCAAAGAAATAGATCGTTACCTTCCCGTTGACTTCCCAGGGCTGTGGACCGGATATCTCAAGAGAGAGATCTACGCCAAGCAGCGTTTTGCCTGCCGCCTGGATATCCAGGCCTAAGTGTGCTTCGACTTCAAAGCTAAACGGCGACAAAACAAACAAGGCGTCGAAGCCTCCATAACCCTCGATCGAAAGAAGCGACAGGGACGCGGAGATATCCAATTCAGCGCCCACCTGCACCGTATTCGAAGTGAGGGCGAAGTAACCCTCCAAGGAGATGCGTGGGTCATCCGAATCGAGGGCCACCGAAATACGGTCCAAATCGGGAAAACCAGCGGGTGGATTATAGTCGGGGTGAAATCCACCTACTGCCAGGAGGAATGTTGGCTGCCCACTCCAACCTAGACGGAGAGCCATGTCTCCATTCAGATTAAAGTTAGCCACATGCGAGTCATAGATACTCGCGTCGATGGAAAGCGTGCTTTCGTCGAAATCGATCACGCCCAGAACATCCACATGTATCTCCAGGAGTGGGTTATCTGCATTGGGCAGCGCAGCCGCGATTTGTCCCAGGACTGCGATTCGGAAGCTATTGCCTATTTCAATCAGGATGCCCAGATCAACATCCACGAAGCTTTTGGCAGGCCACACGATCTTGGCCATAGGCCCGAAGACACTTTGGCCCTCCCTTGTGGGGAAAGCCGCTTCGAGATTGGAGAGGATCTCAGGAGCGTCCGCTACCGGGTCATCGGGAAAAAGAACAAAGTCGAGGGAACCATCCTTGAGCCCGTCGCGAAGCACATCTTCATCAAACGACCGGTTATAGGCGAACAAGCCTCCCACTTTTTCGAGAAAGAAGCCCATCCCAATCGGCATCGGCGGAAAGCCGGTCGCCACGCATATGATCATAGACCAGCCATCACTGCCATCCGGCAGCTCAGTCGTGACCAGCCCGACCGCATCAAGAGCGACATCAACGAACTCAAGCTCTGCCGTTCCGGCGTACTGGTTCTCGTCGGGATCAAAAGAGAGATAGCCACCGCCGGTGACGAAATCCATCTCGAGGACGAGACCGAGCCCGTCAGGTGGCACTAAGCCAGAATGCAAATCATATTTTCCTAGAAGCCCGCCTTCTGATGATATCAACGATATATAAACACCGAACCCACGAGCGGTAAGGACTACCGGGCCTAAAGTAAGATCTCCAGTTACCTCAACGGAAAACTTAGGGGTATCTGACAAATCAAATTCCAAATCGATTTCATGTACCGCTATTGGGCCCGCTTCAAGGTTGAGCGGTATTGCAATTCCTAACTTATCGCCAGCTTCAAAAGTAACCCCGTTCTGATAGCTCCATCCAAATATGATTTCCCCGACCTCGAGACTGATGGGTTCTGTGATAACATTTCCCAAAAAGCTGTCGTCGCCGACATCCAGTACCGCCTGTAGATCTTCGAACCTGATTTCTAAATAAATGTCACCACTAATATTGCCCCCAACCACCCAATCAACCTCTGATACTGAGATATGTGAATCATCCAGGACGGTGAGCAATGATATTGGCTCGGCGTCTGATTTCGAATAGATGACCTTAACTTCAAAGCCAGCGTCTGTGCTGGCGCCAGTAGTATTAGAAACTCCCTGCGGAGTTAGCGTGACGTAAGCTCCTCCAGTTGCGTCTGAAGAAATCGCAGTCGTTATCGTGACCGTATCCGACAATTTTAAACCTGCGGAAACGTCACCCTGAACATAAGGAGCGAAGGCAAAGCCCAGGTTTTGACGCTCGTTCATGTCACCGTATGGTAACAATTTAAAGCCGGCCTCATTCAAGAATACGGGCTTGCCGTTGTCGTCGACATCATCCAGTGAAGTCTGGTAAATGGGTATGACCGCAGACAGGTAAATCTCGCCGGTTGTATTTTTAAGAAAGGACGACAGCTCGCTTTCGTCCACAGAGTCTATTGTCGCAAGGCCAAAGCCGGTCGACTCTATTATCAACCTGAGTGCAACAAAACATTTGGTATAATCAAATTGGATTTCATCCGGATTAGTCGGGTCTCCGGCCCAGCCATAAACATCCTTTGCCCATTGCGCGGTGTTAGATACAAAGTCCGAAATTCGTGACCAAAGAAGAAGCCGTTGTGTATAGTCTACATCCCGTGCATCGGGATCGGCAGAACCGGCGGCTATTTCTTTGGTTTCGATAACGCCAAGAGCATACAAAATGGCATAAATGAGAGGTTGTTTGGTGAACAGATATTGGCAAAGCAAATAGTCGAAGACTTCATCGAAAAACTCGAGACCGACATATTTCTTTACCTCCTCGCTTTCGGCAACAGCAGTGATCGATGCAAATAATTCTAATAACTCATCAGGGTCAAAATTATCATCTTCGTCATCCGAGCTCGCAAAAATCGAGCCTACGAGGTCGGTGACTGATTGGAAACTCTTTGAGATAGCAGTCGCATCGTCCTCATTGAGTTCATAACCAAAGTCTCCGAACAATTCTATGAGATCGTCTGTTGACTGAGCAGCATCGGTGAGAGGTGCTACAAACCACACAATCTCGTTCAGAAAGTCACCCGTAGTCATTTTGATTTCCTGCCCCAAAGGTTGCCTCCCCAAAGATCCGCTTTTCCCCATTCGCTTTCGCCCCAGCCCTCTGCTTCCGCAGCCTCTTCAGTTTCGTCAAAACTCGGCAGGGGCTCTGTTAGTAGTGCGGCAGCATTGAGGACTCCAGCACCCCTGACTACGGAATTCCAAGCGCCATCAAGATCTCCCGGCGTATCACACGACCTCTGGAGAACGTACTTGAAAGCGTTGTGCAGCAATGGATGGCCATATTTTTTGATTAAATAATCCCGAGTGTAGTATGCCTGCCACAAAGCGCAGGCCCCAGCTGTCAAGGCTGTGGAATAAGAAGTGCCCGCAGCATTCGTATCAATAGTGAAAGAAGTTGTAGCGCCTATCGTTCTTGCAACGGTAACTCCCCATCCTGGTGCGGTAATGTCGACCTCGTTCCCGTAAAAGCCGTCAATAGGCTGGCCATATTTGTGATCACATCCTGCGACACAGATAACGTGTTCGCTTTTACCAGGCAAAAACGGCGCTATTAGACCGTAAACAGGCGTACCGGACGCTTGTCCCGCAGCGGCACACATGATCAAACCACGTTGCCTGGCCATTTTCAGTGCCTCACCTAAATAGAGCCCAAATTCTGTTGCTGGCCCTCCAAGGCTCATTGAAATGACTCCTACCGACAACGGATCTATGTCATGCAAACCGATCGCCCAAAAAATGGCGTTTGCTACCGTTCGGTATGTGGAAATACCCGTGTTCATATTCAGAATAACAGAGTTGGTAACTCGTAACGGTATATTTTCCACTTTAGGTGCAATTCCAGTTACAAAATGATTTATAGGTTCCGAATAGTCGGGAAACCCGGCCGGATAACCCTGTGCGCTGAGCATAAGACTTGCTGTGCTTGTGCCGTGACTTGGCTGTAAAAGCGTCCCAGTCTCGAGAGTATCATTAGCATATTTGTCAGTTGGCTTATCCTTACGGTCGGTCCATTCAGGATCACCATCGGGAAGATTCCAATAAGCGTCGTTTCCAAGTGGCGACACATGAACGAAGAAGTTTTTGCTCCTCGAATCGTTATACCCGTATCTGTCTCCTTCAATCAGCTCCGGATGCTTAGTCCAACCAGTGTCTGGATGGATGATGGTGATACCTTCGCCTTGAGTCTTGCCGCCATAGATTCCATTGCCGAGGTCCCAGGCGGCTTGTACGTTGCACATTTTCAAAGGCCATTCTGGGTCGGTTGGATCGTATTCGTCGTCGTCCATAGCTTCTATTTTTCGATCAAGTCATACCTTAGTCCGCTTGATTGCTCTCCAGTGCCGGGGTCTTTGCGCCGCGCCAGCCAGAGCCAGGTGGAACCGTCGAGCCAGCGGGCGAGTTGCCAGTGGCGACTTACGACTGTGCTGCCGTTCGGCACCTCTTCTTCAAAGATCAGGAGTGCGCGCGTTGGGTCGAGCACGCGACCTAGAGCGCCTGGTCCGATTTCACCCGATGGTAAAAGGGTGAGGCCGCGACGCAGGATCATGGCCGGTTCATCAACGCCATATCTTTTAACCGGAACCAGCGGCACCCAGTAGTCAGGAATAGTGGTTTGGATGTTGTAACGAGCGTCTACCGTAGCATCTCCGTTAGTCGTGGTGGTAGTCGCCTGTTGTTCCAGCCAGCGTTCGACGCGGGAGACTGGCACTCCGGTCGAGCATTCGATCTTTCTCTCGATCGCCCACGCCAGGTTTGCCATCTCATCCCGGGTAAACACGACTTCTTCGAGCGAATCGCCGTTGAGGTTCTTAGCCAGACTTGGGGCGCGAAAAAGCCATGGTCCTTTCATTGTTCCTACAACGCTGGAAACCTCACCCCCAGTTAGTGCCGGGTCACCGCTCATGGCAAACATTCGCCAGGGCGCGGTTGGAGTGTCGATTTGGGTCGCCGGCTGCACTACTGTTACGCCGCCGAAGTTATCCCAAACCCGCAATGTATCGATGCGGACCAGATCACCTACTTGCATATCAATCGGGACGCGATACCAATCATCGCCATAGACCATGGCAAACTCGACCAGGAGCAGTTTCGATATGTCGCTCGGACCAGACGAATAGCGAGAGAGGTTTACTTTCGAATCTTCAAACTCCCAGAACCGGCTGGCCGGCATTCCGGGATAGGACAACGGGACCGGCAGCATATGTGTGGTCTTAACGGTCAACGCAGTGGTTTGCGGCGGATCCATCAGTGAAGTCTCGTCGGAAACATCAAAGGAATACCAATCGAGGTGACCACCATCGTGTTCCGGCACAGTGAGAACTAATTCCCGGTCAGACAGGGGAGCGGAGACAGAGAAGCTGTACTCCATGCGCTCGCGCACCCAGGCGGTCGCGCGCCCTGTAGGCTCGGTGAAACGTGCATCATACCATGACTTCCAAGCAGTCAGAGCGCTCTTTGCTGCGGTGGCATCGGATCCGGTGAGCCCCAGCTCCGGAGGCACAACTGCGCCCCCCGCCTTCTTCACCGCGGCGCGCAAAACGTATCCGTCAACGGCGCGCCCTGCCATTATGCGAAGAAAGCGTCGCGAAGCGGGATCGAGTAGTTTCTCTTGGTCCGCGGTTTGTGCGGCGACAGGATAAGTTTGTCGAAACTTACCACGAAGAGTTTTGGCGGTCCCTCCGAAGAATGTCAGGAGGCGAAAGAAATGCTGCCCGGCTTCGATGGCGCGCTGCAACTTAGAAGGGCCGGTGAGAACGCTCTCGCGCTCAATCACAGCTTCCAACGGTCCCGCGGGAAGAGCAGATACAATCGCAGCGCTCGTGGTGCTGTCGCGCAGTCGAATCCGAGAAAGGCTAATGCGCTCGGTATCGATCTGTAGGTCGACCGGACTGGCGGCATCTTCACCCAGGAATTCGCCGAGCTGCCACTGTCGCCCAAGTAACCACAGCGGATCGGCGATGCGAGCCTGTAAGCCGCGCTCTAACTCAGTAAGACTTGTGCTCGGCTCAAGCCGATTCCAACCTGTCAGTGTCGGAGGAGGTGGTGGCGGTTTGGCAGTCATCTTAACCTGGTTTCTGAATTACCCCACGCATCAAGTCGCTTTCGACATGACCGTCGGAAGCGTCGGTCGGGATAAAGATGGCGGGAAGGAACTGACCGACGTCTTGGGCGGTAGCTGTATCGACCATCCGAAATTTGGCCTTAAAGAACGTTTCCACTACCGAGCCATAGATGTCTTCCACACGCCATCCTTGTTCTGGCGACGGGTTCCACGCGGTGCAAAGGAGCACCGCATTAGGAGGTCGCGCTCCTGGCGAATCGAAGTGAAAGGCTACGCTTGAAGTTTCATCGGAGCGCGGAAGCTTCTCGTTCCACTCATCAGTTACAAAACCCTGCAACCAGCCATCCAAACCAATCGTACCCGAAGGAAGGTGAACTACAAGCGATGCACGGCCGCCAACGCCGAGGTCTTTCTCGCTTATGTTCATGGCCGCCCAAGTGCTATCCCCGTTCGGCAGCTGACCCACCGTGAGACTAAACGTACCGGGGTTAACCAGTTGATCCTGGAGTGACTCTTTGAGCAGAACGAATCGCTCGAGGCGAGCAGCGCCGGGCCGGACCCGCGCAACACTGGAGAGCCAGCCAAAGACCGCGGTGGGGTCACCACCTTGGAGTGACGTACTAGCTGCGAAAGTAGCTGCGAGCTCAGTGGGATTCCAAGCTTTAAAACGGGGAAGAACAACGAAGGTTTTGCCAAGCACCGACTGGATAACCTCAGTATAATGCTTGATCGCCGCTGTACTGGAAGCGGTGGAAGAGTCGAATGCCGCGTTTAATTTTGCGATCGTTGCTTGCAACGTTTTGACGCGAGAAACTACCCTCGAGGCTTGGGCGTAGATAACTGTCCGCACCTCGTCAGTATCGCCTACCGGTTCGTGAGGGAAGGCGCCAGGAATCCCAATGTTAGCCATCTTGACCAGCTCGATACGCACATTTTCCGTATTGGTACCGCGTAGAACGTGTTGTAACGCTGCTAAACGGACAGCTAGGTTCCAACTTGCAGCCCCAGCGCCTGCGATGGCGGCCGCTCTGCTCGCCATCGACATGGGGCTTGATAGATCAGCGATGTCAATTACCTCCTCAACGCTATCGGTCGGAAGAGCCAGATCGTAAGCCGTTGCGCCACGAGAGGAGGTAAGAATTCGCCGGATAGCTCGACCTAGCTCTGTGAATTCAGCCAGTGCAAGTGAGTCCGCAGGAATGTCGTCGGAGCGCGTGTAGGTGATCTGCACACGAGCAGTCTCGGGAACCTTGCTGGAATCGCGGACCCGCATGGAGTGCCAGCGAATACGCTCATCCAATTCAGAGCGGCGCTGGGTATCGTCCGACGGAAGGACCGCGAGGAAATCAAGGGCACCCATTTGCAAATCCAACACCACTTCTTGAAGAGTAAACGTCGTGCTCTGGAGGATGGTGTCCCCTTCTCCAATAGCCGGCAGGTAATCGACCGCAATTACAACAGAACCGGGAGAACCCAACTGCGCGGCGACCCATGATTCCAGGTTTGGTTCCAAGGCAGCTCGCGCGCTGCCCGTAATGGCTGGCCATACTGAAGGGGGCCCTGTCTCGGCAGCAAGGAAAAGCAAACGATGAGTAATGCTGGAGCCGCGGTACGGAGTGTTGGGAAAGAGTAGATCTGGAACCGGAGCATCGCCGCTACAAGCCGCATCCAATGTCGCGCTGAGCCGGGAGACGTTACCCTGCACCAGTTGGTGGACACTCTCTGCCGTCAGCGCGTCGGAAGCGGCGTCGAGCGTATTTTGGAGATCACTCACAATCGGTTCTATGTATGTTCGCGGAGCATCAGGAACGTCAGCAAAGAAAGCATCGGCGTCTTCTTGCCATGCTTTCATAAGGGCCAGGCCATCCACCACCTGTCCCGCGGCCATCGTCGCGGCGTCGGTTTCGCCATTTTCGTAGTTCTCGTCAATCCGTCCAAGAACCTGGGGGTATAACTCGCGGAACTCATCGAGATATTGGTCAAGCGGCGTTTCATCCGTGGCGACAGCGGTGTCGTGGAGTGCGCGTTCGAACTGATACCCTAAGATGTTGTTCAATGTCTGACCCGCGCGAACACTTTCAAGTACCCACTTGGCCGTACGAATGCGATCAGAGGTTAGATTCACCGCCAGTGATGTCTTGGAAGAGGCGCTCGATCCTGCCCACGCACTGCGCAACATGGCCGCGGTGGCGGCGTGAGTAGTCGAAGGAGCATGTACATAGCCGAGCCGGCTTTGGACCTGGGTCGATGGTTCAAGGCCTCCTACCCAGCCATAAGCCCCGACGAGTGCTCCTTTGGCTTTGCCGATGATATCCCGCCAGTTAGCCAGATGTGCATTTGTTAGCGAAATATCCCACGCATCCAGTCGCGCACTGCAGAGCGAAATCGTCTCTAATAACAGCTGCTCGAGCGCAGCAGTGGGAAGTCTCTCAAGTGCCGTTAATGCGTTCTTGAAGCGGTCCTGGGCATCCACGGTATCTGTCTCCGCCCGCGTGCCCGCCTGACGCAAAAGGAGGTAGAGCAACGAATCATTGCCCTCGACGCCACCATCATCTTCATTTGCCAAATTGCCAAAATTTTCGAGGATCCAGGAGACATAGTTGTCATCTCCGAACGGTTCGCTCCACGACAACTTGTCGCTCTGCACGAGCGGCCCAACCCATTCGAGCGATCCTGGCGTGTAGATGACGTTGAGAAGTGCGGGATCTCCTCCTATCCCCAAATCCGTTTCCAAAAGATCGACCGCGTCCTTCAGCGTTAAACCCTTAATATCTCCGAAATATTCGCTTGGAACTGCGGCGCGCACCGCGAAACGATATGGCTGCGGATTCATGGCGAAGATCTTGGCGAGATCTTGCCCCATCTTGTCTGGATCGGAATCCTTGGAAAGGTAGGGAGCACTCGCCATCGAAGTCATCCATTTCGATCGCAGGTTCTGGAGTAAGCCACGCAGATTCAGAAGACGATAGGTGTCCCCGGAACTTGGATCGTCCGAGTTACCCGAAACAGGAACATCCATGTCGGGTCCAACGCCACCCGGATAAAGGTTCATTGTGCCGTCGTAAGCGACCGGTACAAAACCGTAGGGTTGCTCGTTAATTCGGATAGTCGGCAGACATCCACGAGCCCGAGCATTATCTACGAAGTGTTCTCGGACCCACTCGAGATCTTCGTCATTAAGATAACCCGTCATCATCGCTTCAAGAAAATACCCGAGTGTCGCCGGCCAGAGAGCTTCATTCATATCCGCGGCCTCTTGCTGGTCGCTATCTGCGCCTCTTTCGACCCGATCGAGTAAGTCGTCGTCAAAGCCGAGCGCAGCGGTAAGCGTTCTCGCATTGGATTCGCTTCCAGGTGTGACAAGTCTGCCGATCTCACGGGTCATGGCGTCGGCGTCCGACTCTTCTTCTACGTCTTCGGATTCTTCGGTGATATTGGTTGGAACACCCGGTCTCACAAACGAAAGTCCCGAGGCATAATGGTGTGCTTCCAACAGCCCTTGCAGGGATAACTGGCCATCGGCCCCGCTGGAGAAAGATTTAACGCCAACGACCACAAGGAGGGCCAGGCCATCAACAGCGGTGCCGGTAAGTGGCACGCGCATCGCCATCCCCCGGGCCACAGCTTCATCAAAATCAACCATCCATTTCATTTCTGGGTCGATGAGCATCGAGCCATCACCAGGATCTTCGTAGGTGGCCGAAGGATTGGGGCCCGCCTCGATCTCGTCGACAATCAGAGCGCTTTCGTGCTCAAAGGCTTTCTCAATCCCCTTAACACCCTCAACGAATCCGATCGCCATCCACTGATTAGGAAGCGCTCTAACCAGAGCTGGGCGAGTCCAGGATGCCGCCCGTGTGGGTATATTTGTGGGGAAAGTTAGCGTAACATCCTTACCCACCCGTTTGACTGTCGGGGTTAAGGTTTTCGTGATCCAGGCTGTGCGTGGCTTACCAAAGCGTTGCACAAGCTGCTTCCAGGCGAGCGCGCGAGTGTCTGTCGTCGCCCCGGTGGCGTAATACAGCTGCCAGAAAGATGTCGCTCGCCCGATCTCATCCTCGGTTAACTCTGGCTCATGAGTGTCCACGTGGATCGTATCGGGATAGATCCGAATCCAAAGTTCGGTAGTACGCCCTGTGGTTTTGAAGCGAGTCTCAATCCTAAGCGGCAAAAGAATAATCGGTACTTGCCAGGGCAGACCGGCAACCAGATCCCCAAAGGATGCGGTCCCCGATAGAGACTTCATAGATTCGGTAGACGTCTTTTGCGCGCCCTCCAGTTCTGCTCGCGCTAGCTTGACAGCCTCTTCGGCCGCCGCAGCTGCCGCCTCGGCGTTCGGAACGGCTGACAGACCGCGTCGCGCTTTTTTCGTTTCTTTTTCAAGGCGTAGCCACTCAGCGGTTAGGCGTGTCACGTTGCTCCTAAGGCCCGGAACCTGAGCCCGGCTTGCCGCCAGTGATGAGCGAATATCGTCCAAACCAGCCATACTAGGTTTCCGCCGGCAACATATCCGAGACGGGAATAAGAATCCGAACCGGAGGTTGAAAAGTGAGAGAGGCTAAGTCCGCGGAATTCTGTCCATCCCAACCTAAATCCTGCAGCGAAGCATTCCCTGCGTCGCTTTTCGAGACTTCCAAGTAGCCGGTACTCGTATCTAATTTATCCCAAGACAAATCGTCATCTGTTTCGTCGAGTCCAAATCGTGGCGCGGTAGGGTGTTGCTGTAGGATAATGTAATATCCCAGAGCCTGAGTTTGATTAAGTGGAAGGCCGAAAAAGGTGATGTCCGATCCCAACGAACCCTGAAAGAGCGGGTCCTTTCGATCTTTGTCGTTGGTCATGTTTTGAGCATAGATGATAGTGTCTGGATAGCGGCGAAGAAGCTCCCCCCGAATCAATAGCACCAACAGCCCATCGGTATCGGCGTTGTGCAAGTTGGTGCCGAGCGCCGTGTTCCCCCAAAGGTGAATCGGTCCGATGTCAGTGGTATCCGTTCCGCTCGAACTCGCGGCATAGTTCGAAGCCGGATCCCAGAACTGTTTGAAGCAAGTGCCCCGTTGATCGGTCGGAAACTCTCGCCAAAGCAATTCCCGTCCCATCTCGTGGCTAAGACCGACCATATAAGCTTCGATCGCGGGGTTGTTAGTCACGAGTAAGGTTACGGTATCGTCCGGTACATTCTCGAGGCCGGGAACAAACCAATCTCCCGCGATGTCGCGGAGATAGGAATACATTGCCTGGGGAAAGTTTGGCGCGGCAAGAACAACCTCGAGCGGATCGTCGCGCGAATAGATGTTCAGTCCTTTCGGGTCGCAACGCAATCGCATCCGACTTTGTATGGCCGAAGCCGGGTCGATTGCGCTCGTCAAAGACGAGGTAATCTTGCTCAGATCCATCGCGGGAGCCTCCGTAACCCGCAGGTCTTCATCGAAGGGAGAAAGGTCGCCTTTGGGCAGCGACTTGCTACGGCTCCCGGACGATTTCCCTGACAATCCTAATCCGAGATCAGTCGTTGTGTACATTCCACTCGGTTGCGGAAGGTCAGCGGCGAGGTACGCCGTAACGTTGCTATTCCCATCGAACAGCTTGAGCACCGCCAGCCGAGTAAAAGAGGGTGATACAGTTTTGAGCCGCATCATCCGCCCAGCATGGCCGCCGGCACGCGTAGCGCGCCGAAAAGCGGCTGTCGTGGTTCCTTTAGGAAGGGAGGTTCCACGCAAAGTAGCTTTCACCGTTTGTCCATCATTCAAGGCACGAGAATGCGCAGGCGATGATAGCTGTGTTTTTACATCGTTATCCGCGTCGGTTAACAAGACCTTGATATGTCTGGTTTGAAGCGATGTGCTTATCTCGCGCGCACACTGCGCCTTGGTTAGCGCGGAATTGAGGTCTTTGATTCCGTCGTACTGATCCCATGCGGAAGCCATGAGCGATTCCTGCTGCGCTTTTATCACTTCAGTTGCCATTCCGGCGAGAACGCGCACCCGCGGATCCAGATTAAGGTCTGCCAGCCACTGAGGGTTCATTGTAGCGGCAACCTGATCTCGTGCCGCATGCCAGCGCCCATAAATAGGTGGCGCGATCACTGGATCCTTCTTCGCAGTCGCTGTATAAGAATCTGCCAGGTTAAGCGTTTTCGTCAGCTTCGACTTAAAGGCACTAGCTTGTTTTCCCCGCCAGACGCTTGCACTCTCTGGAGCCTTTAAAACTCCGACGTAGGAAAGCGCTTTGCTGTCGGCGGCCGGGAGACCTAATCCTGCATCCGATGCGTCTAACGCCCGGACCCCAACTTCAGGTGGCATCTCCCGTGCTTCCAACTGACGCACGAGCGCTTCGAAATCTCCACCCTCTCCTGTAGTGAATGTCCAACTGTAATATACTGGCAGTTGCAGAGCCGAACTGGAGTCAGAGGACCACGCCCCTTCCATAGATGTCCGATCGCTTACCGCCTTTCCCAATCCAGCTTGAAGTCCGCATTTGAAAGCCGGTACAAGGCAGACGCGATAACTTGTCAGCGGTTCCAATCGTTTGGGACAAATGAGTCGTGAGACAACCCGCTCCGGTTCATTAGTCAAGATCGAAGATAGGTCGTCATTCGTGAAGCTGCCTGTTACTTGGACGTAGGCCCAGTAGGCGGAATCTCCGAGATCAGGAAGATCTCCCGTTTGCACCGTGATGAGTGCGGGTCCGGATGTTTGAACGACGTAGGTACGGTCCAGCGGGACTGCAATCAGACATACCCAAGGCCGTAATCGACCGGTGCCATCGTTTGCCTTTGCAGGAGTAAACAACCACGGAAAATCCGCCCGCTTGAATTCAATAAAAGGGAAGTAGTTTGTCTCGAAGGCCGTTGCTCCCGTCACTGGTTCGGTGCGAACAATCTGCGAGCTGGCGATACCGTAAACATCGCCAGCACTGCGCAAGGTTAGGTTGGCTGTTGTCGAGGTGGCATCTTTGATGGCGACCGTCGCAGAGAGGTCGAGGTTACCTGCAGTATTTGTTTGGAGATCCTCGACAGCGGTGTTGCAGGCTGCGAGACCTAGTCGGACGTACGGAAGAAAGACGTAATCAGACGCCATGAGGCCACGCTCCATACGTTTCATCGCTGCGGCCGCGCTCAGAATTCACCATCGGCACTACAAATGGAAACAAATTGAGAGAGCAGGCTTCCTGATGATCACCTTTACGCTGACAGAACGGTTCGTCTCGGAAGGAATCTATGCTGCGAACGAAATGGGCTATCATCACCTGAGGAAAGCCGATCAGCTATTCGATCGGTTACTCTAGAGGATGCAGGTTCGCTGATTTCTACTACAGGAAATCGATGACCGGAAGAAGATCGAGGCCGTCAAGCAGGGCCCAACCAAACGTAAGCAGGTTCGGAAGTAGCCCGGATGCTAGCAGTCGACGAAGCTGTCGCAGAATCCGCGATTTTCGCTTGCTTACGCATTGCTGCGAAATTTGCAAGCTTGCTGCGACGCGGCATTGCTGTGCACCATCCCAAAACAGCCGGTGGACGAGCAATCGATCTTCCTCGGTCAGCTGATACAAGGCATGCGAAAGAAGCTGACTGGTCGTTTCGGACTGCTCCGATTGCCGTCGTGGAATGTCACTGATCTCGAGAGCATCGTTCGATTTCATCACACAATGCAGATAGTAGGACCATTCCTGGCGATACCTGGTCCACGCTGCAGCAACAGCACGGAGATAAATGTAAGCCCTGAGTGGCACGCCGCGCTCTTCATCAAACTGCAAACCAGCGCAAGCTGCGCCGGACTGAAGAATCGCATACACCTCGTCAAGCCAGTCGCATCTTGACCAATGAGGCGGCGTCCGCCATGAGCTCGCTTTGGCGAAAGCGCGACGAATGGCTTCGTCTGCGATACCCTTTTCCGGGCTAGAGTTGTTTGCCACAGCATGTCGTTCCGGTACTGAGAGACTCATGGATTGATGCGTTGGTGTTGATGCCACACTGTAATCAACGCCTCGCTGCCAAAATAGGCGCGTGGCTCGGTGTGCGCTGTTCCCGAGTGGTTTCGTAGCATGTTCGGAGAAAAGCGATTAGAGGAAAAACTCCGAATTCCGGTCAAGCACGTAATCCACTTTTGTGCCAGGATACAGCCGCAATTGGTTTCGCGAATCGTTCAACACATTTTAAGCTTGCTAAGAAACTTCGCCTGCTGCCCGATCGTAAAATGAAGGCGTTTTCCAGAATCGCCGTTGTAATGGCTATGGCCGTGTTGCGCTTTGACTACCCTAGGAAGTCTTGGCGTGCTAGGTCCGGATAGGCGTGATATTCACGATGGGTTTAAGTTCACAAAGTCGGCTACTGCATATCCTGTCTTGTGGGGCCGCGACGCGGATGAAAATCGGACGCTAGCAATGAATTCGAACGGATATTCGCAACCACTTGTGCAGGCGAAGGAGGGTCGCAATCTGCGAGATGTTTATTTGTTGTGGCCATTGGCGAGTGACGTAATGATCACAGAGCGCATTTGGATGGTAACACAATCGGTAATGTCCGTTCTATTGGAGGGAGACGCATTGGCAAACGTTTGGTGGCCATCAGACTCAACAAGCATAACGTGAGGCGTTCAAAGGCGTTGGTGTTATGGCTAAATTGCACGCTAGGACTGACATCAATGGTTGCAACTCGCCTCGAAACCCGCGGAGCGTGGATTAGCTTCAAGAAGCCTATCTTGAAAGCGCTTCCAGTAATCGATCTGGACGCATTAGGCGCGAACCAACTCGATTTTCTGGCGAGGGAGTTTGACGAAGTGTCGGCACATGAACTATTGCCGTTTGCTCAGATGGCGGGCGATTCAACTAGAGCCCGAATCGATGCCATATGGAGCGAAGCGTCGGGAATTGGCAAAATCGGACCAATCAGAGAATTATTGGGTAGGGAGCCAGTAGTAGGGTTGAAACGCATTTAGTCGTCTCGTGCTGTTGGGATTTGCATTCATAAGCACCCCAGGAACCCGCCGAACTTTTTAGAGAAGCGAATTTCGACAATTCTGCTCATTCCAACGCTGTCGCGCACTCAGCGCGGCCATCAACTGAGCCGCCGAACGTGTTTGCTCGCCGATCCAAGCTCATCTAATCGCCGCGATTGCAACGTTTTGTGTTGACATGGCGCCGCTGGCGACCGCTTGATCGCCCTACACCCTAGTCCCGCTTGGTATCCCGACCCGCTTCGCAGCGGCGGATCGAGCCGGCTTTGTCGAGAGAGGCTCCGGTTGAATTGGAGGTCTCCATCATGAAAACACCACCGTCACGTGGCATAAAGGGTGTTCGCCCTTTAATCGTTAGGCTGCGAATCGCATTCCCGCTGCTTTTAGTGGGTGCGGGACTCGCGCTGATACATCCGTGCGCGGGTCAGACTGGGGCCTGGACAGAAACCGGCAGCCTTGTCACCGGACGCTCCGGTCATACAGCGGTCTTGCTGCCTAACGGCAAGGTCCTTGTCGCAGCAGATGGTTTCCGCGCCCTAGCGAGCGCGGAACTCTACGACCCGGCAAGCGGAACTTGGACGCCTACCGGCAGCCTTGCCACCGGACGCTATAGGCACACAATGACATTGCTTGCCAACGGCCAGGTGCTCGTCGCAGGAGGACAAGATAACAGCTTCAACGCTCTCACGAGCGCGGAACTCTATGACCCGGCGAGCGAAACTTGGGCCGTCACCGGTATGCTCACTTATGCTCGCTTCGAGCACGCGGCGACGTTATTGCCTGACGGCAAGGTGCTCGTCGTTGGCGGTCTCGGGAACGGCACCTTATTCACCGCGACCGCCGAAATTTATGATCCGGCGAGCGGGACTTGGACGGAGACCGGCAGCCTCGCCACCGGACGCTATATTCACACAGCGACATTACTGGCCAACGGCAAGGTCCTCGTTGCTGGCGGTGAAAACTTCCAGACCGGCCTTCTCGCGAGCGCGGAACTCTATGATCCGGCGACTGGGATTTGGACGGAGACCGGCAGCCTGGCCACCGGACGCGAGAACCACACGGCGACGTTGCTGCCCAATGGCAAGGTGCTCGTCGCTGGCGGTTACAGGGGCGAAAGTCTCGCGAGCGCAGAACTCTATGATCCGGCGACTGGGACTTGGACGGAGACCGGCAGCCTAGCCACCGGACGCTATCTTCACACGGCGACGTTGCTGCCCAATGGCAAGGTGCTCGCCGCAGGCGGATTTCTCTACTGCTGCGACGTTTCCGCGAGCGCGGAACTCTATGATCCGGCGACCGGGACTTGGACGGAGACCGGCAGCCTAGCCACCGGACGCGACTCTCACACAGCGACGTTGCTGCCCAATGGCGAGGTGCTCGCCGCAGGCGGAGAGGACGCTGATTTCAACCAACTCGCGAGCGCTGAACTCTACAAAACCGACTTTAGCGTGGCCAGCACCGACCCGGCTTGCAACAGCCTGATATCTACCCAGCCCAAAGAGTTCATTGTCAACGTGACTGAGCCTGTGAAGCCAGGAACTCTCCAAGCCAGCGATTTCACCGTGAACGGAATCCCGGCGAACACCGTTGATTATTCGCCGGGCGACATCTCAATGACCTTCCACTTCAACAGTTCGCCAGTTGTGACACAGGGTGTGCAGACGATGCATATCCCAGCTGGGGCGATTTTAAGCGCTTCAGACAGAATGCCCATATTTGAGTTCACGTGCACGTTCTGTTACGCCGTAATGCCGCTACAGGTAACCACGACTAATCCGCCCGTTGGCGGGACGTTCTCACCGTCGGCGCCGGGTGACTATCAATATGACGTGAACTTCAACCAGGCTATTGATCCAGCGTCAGTCCAGACGAGCGACCTGACTTTGACCGGAAATGCTGGCGGAAGGGTAACGGCAGTTAGCGTGATTGACGGCAACATGACTGCCCGCTTCACCGTCCATTTCAATTTCGGAGGCAGCGCAACGGCTAGCATTGGGGCCGGGGCGATCACTGCTTTTGGATGCGATGGTAACGTGGACTTCTCGGGAGATTACACAGTAGAAGGAGGGTGCCTCCTCGGTAATTACGTCATAACCCCGGGAACCGATACGATCGTGCCGGGCACTACTGATACGGGTAATCACGTCGATGACGGTGATACTCTCATCAGTCTGCCGTTCCCATTCACACTATATGAGAACACTTACACAAGTGTGAACGTCAGTTCTAATGGGCGCCTTGATTTCGTGTGCGGCGTGCACGAAACCTTTGGCGTTCTGATAGCCTGCATCCCGGCGCCCCCCAATCAATGCCCGTATGACTTCACCATCTTCGGTTTATGGGTAGACATGCGCACCGATTTCGGTCTGAGCGGCTGCGCGGGTTTCCCGGGAGGAAACTGCGGTATTTTCACCTCGGTCAGTGGTAATGCGCCCGATCGGATCTTCAATATCGAATGGCGCACTGTGCTTTTTGCCAACAACGGCAAGCGGCAGAATTTTGAGGTCCGGCTATATGAGAACCCGGCGATGAACCAGCGGTTTGACGTGATCTATGGCGCGCTCGACACTATCCAACACGATAATCCGTATGTGGGAGGCGTCCAAGGCGACGGTGACGCCGGTTTCTTCACACAGGATTTCTGCCGCGAGACCCCACCGCAGCAGGTTTCTCGCACCTACGCTATGCAACCCTGCGGCGGCAGCGATTTCCAGCTGGTTAGCGCAGCATCAAGAAAGACTCACGGCATCAAGGGAGCATTCGATATTAATCTGCCTCTCACCGGCGACCTTGGGATTGAATGCCGGACCGGTCTGACGAAAACCACGATCGTATATACGTTTAACAATGAAGTGACAGGCGCGGATAGTGCAAGCAGTAGCTGTGGAACAGTTAGCAGCATCACAGTCGATCGCGCCAATTCCCACAACCTGCTGGTAAGCCTTAACGCCGCCGCCTGCAACGCTCAGACAGCCACAGTTACATTAGCCAATGTGCACGATAGCGTCGGCAACACCCTCGGCTCCGCCTCCGCCAGCGTAGGTATCTTGGTGGGAGACGTGGACGGCGATGGCAAGGTCCGCGACGATGACATCGACAGTGTTCGTCTTGCTCGCGGTCAGCAAACCGACAGCTCCAACTTCCGCGATGACGTAACCCTCAATGGAACAATCAATAACCAGGACCTGCAAACGGTCCGATCGCACAAAGGCGAATCCCTGCCCTAAGGAACAGGTCTCAACCACTCCTGGCAGCCTAAGAGAAAATGGGAGAAGCAATTTCTCAGAAAACGAATCGAACGGAACCAAACATCAACTCTTGAAAACAAGAGCCATCCGCCACAAAGCCTCAATCCCTAACACACGCTGGGCCGCCTACGCTGCAGCCGGTGCTGCCGTACTCGTTGGCGCTAACTCCGCAGAAGCTGCAATCCATCATTTCAATATTCGGGACAAAACATTCGGCTGGCCAAGGGATGGCAAGGTTGTATTCCAGCTCGATCGTCCAGGCGATTCCTTCTACTTTTCGCATGGCAAATACGAAGGGTGCAATCTTGTGGGATTTGGAATTGTCAATCTAAGTGCCACTAGGCCTGGCGTCAGGGGAGATGACCGCCACGGTTATTATTATGTTTCCAAACTAACTTTCGGTCAGAACATATCGTCGGGCACTTTTGTTGGGTATCCAGGCAGGTTCGGTATCAACTCCATATGCAGGCCTGGAGCAACGCCCGGCACGTGGCAAAGCAGAAGACTCAGCAGAGCGACGATTTCCTAATAGGCGGCTACATTCCCGGCAGGAATGGAGTTGATGAGTTGGTTGTAGGCGAGAAGCGGGGCCGTGAAACCTACTTCGTTGCATCGGTAAAGAACGGCTTTGTGCCTGGGACAGGCCAGAGGATTTACCAAGCGATCGAGGGGCGCGAAATCAACCAATGTCCTTTCGTCAATCTGCCAGAAAAAAGGGGAGCGCACCGGATGGACCGCGCGAAGATGGCAACGGTCCGTTGGCTAAAATCCAAGCTCGTTTGGGAAGTCGCGTTCAACGAGCGCACTTCGCAAGGCCATTTGCGACATTCGAAGTTCTTGCGGCTACGCGATTCGGCGGACGCGCAGGCAAAGCCAACTTAGGTGGGCGCGCAAATAGACTTGGATGCCAGCCGATCTGGCGATAGTGTGAGCCTGTCCTCCCATGCACCCCAAAAACGAACGCTATCAATTGTGCCGCTGTTGCGAATCTGAGCGGGTACTCTTGGCGATCCGAATCTCGGCCCTGTTTGTGCCGACTGCTATTCGTGGCTGACCATAGCTCGGCCCATGCTTGAAAAAATAGGACCGCTCGTTGGCATCGAAGCCTGTTCTCATGTAGTCAATCAGTAGTAAAAGAGCCCGCTTTCGCCGATCAAGTGGCAAGCCAGTGGCAAACAAATTTTTCGCTCTATTACTAGAAGCTTTGTAAGTGCTTGATAATCAGCCGCGCGCCCGTGAGGATTCGAACCTCAAACCTTCTGATCCGTAGTCAGATGCTCTATCCAGTTGAGCTACGGGCGCTAAATCTCCCTGGCTCGGCCCAGGCGGCCGGGAGGGCCTTATTATATTCGTTTCGAACCGCCGTCAAACTGCCGAAAAGGGTTCCGCGTGGTCAATCGCCTCTCGGATTGCGATATGAATTGCGTTCCTGATCTACAGGAGTGCCACAAGGGGGTTGTTGTCGAGCTTCGACAAAAAGAAGTTGCTCTTGTAGAAGGTCGACACTAAGATCAACCGCATGGATAAAGGACGTAAGGAGTTGCTTCAGGGCACTCTCGATCTTCTTATTCTGCGGACTCTCTCCGGCGCTTCGCTGCACGGCTGGGACATTGCCAAGCGCATCGCGGTCGTATCCAAGGACCGACTCTCTCTTAAGCAAGGCTCTTTGTACCCGGCACTGCATCGTCTCGAAGGCCGAGGCTGGATCGAAGCCGAATGGGGCGTCTCGGACGCCGGGCGTGCGGCCAAATTTTATCGGCTAACCAAGAGAGGCCGCAAAGAATTGAATGCAGAAAAGGAGCAATGGCTTTCGTTCGCCTCCGCAGTGGCCAGCGTGCTGAAAATGAAGGAGATCGAGTGATCCCGCGCGATCGCTGGCGCTGGCTACGGGCGACGTGCAGTCGTATCTTCCGGCGAAAGAAACACGAAGCTGCGCTCGATGCCGAGCTGCAGTTTCACCTTCAGCAACTGATTGCGGAATATCGCGCCGAAGGATTGTCAGAACGCGATGCGCAACTCTTCGCGCAACGCGAGTTTGGTGCCGTCGCTGCGTATCGAGAGGAAATCCGCGATTCGTGGCGTCCGCCAGAGTTGGCCGATCTGTGGCGCACCTTCCGCTTTGCTGCGGGTTCACTCGCGCGAACTCCCGGATTCACGTTGCTGGCAATCGTCGCTCTCGGTTTCGGCGTCGGCGGTAACACAGTCATGTTTAGCGGATTCAATTCGATTGTGTTGAAACCGCTTCCTTATCCCAACGCTGCCCAACTGGATTCAATCGATCGCGCTACGCCGCAAAATCCGAAAGGGCGCGTTTCGCCCGCTGACTTTCTGGATCTGCAACGCGAGTCGCAGACTTACGGGCAGATCGCCGCTTATATGCCTTCCGACGCCACCTTATCCGAACCGGGCCACATGGCGGAGGTGGCATCGGGTTTGCGCATCAGTCCCAATTTTTTTGCGACGCTCGCGGTTCAACCTCGGCTCGGACGTGATTTTCGTCCGGATGAAAACCTTCCTGGAAAGGATCGTCTCGTGATCTTGAGCGAACGTTACTGGCAAAAGCGTTTTGGTGGTGATCCTGATGTGGTCGGGCGCATCATTCGGATCGATGGCGAACCCCATCAGATCATCGGCGTCCTGGCCGCTTCATTCAACGATTGGCGTCATCTCGGCTGGGTCAATCTTTTTCGACCGATTGCGTTCGACCATCAACAGACACGCGATCGGCACAGCACGATCCTGCGCTTGATCGGTCGGCGCGCGGACAACGTCTCGCGATCAGCGGCGGAAAACTTTATTGCCAATTTTGGGGCACGCCTCGCCAAGGATTTCCCGGAGATCAATGCGGGAACTGCATGGCATGCCGTGCCGCTTGCTGAGAGCATTCAGGGCAAATCCGCGCGCTCCATGCTGGGAATGCTCATCGCGCTTTCCGGCTTCGTACTACTCATCGCCTGTTCTAACCTTGCCAACCTTCTTCTCGCTCGAACCATATCGCGGGCGCGTGAATTTGCGGTGCGCTCCGCACTCGGTGCTTCGCGCATGCAATTGCTGCGTCCGGTAGTTACCGAATTGCTCTTGCTCGCAGTGGCTGGAGGTCTCTTTGCGCTGGTTGTGGCCAGGTGGGGCGCGGACTGGCTTTCCGTCCGTTCTACGGGTGAGAATGGCGAACGGCTTGTCCTCGCATTTGATTGGCGCGTATTTGGTTGGGCCGCCGGCGCGGCGCTCGTCACCGCAATTGTTTTCGGCCTTGCGCCAGCGCTGTTCGCTTTGCGCCTCAACGTCAACGACACGCTCAAGAGCGGCGCGCGGGGAATGACAGGAGGAAGCGGTCACCGCCGATTCCGCCAACTGCTTATCGTCGGCCAGTTTGCTCTCGCGATGATTCTGCTTGCCGGCGCCGCCATTTGTATTCGCGGAGTCGATGAACTTAATCATCGTCGAGCCGGTTGGGATTCAGAGCGTCTCGTCACCGGAACGATAATTCTACCTGCGCGTTACTCTCATCCGGCAAAGATCACCGCGTTCCACCGGCTCATTATACAACGGCTCGAGTCCGTGCCCGGCATCGCGTCAGCCAGCGTCTCGTCTTTCACGCCATTCTTTAACTGGTCAGACACGCGCAAGTATTTCATTCAGGGACGCGACATTCCGCGGCCAGGTCATGAACCAACCGCGGTGGTGAACACAGTCAGCCTGCGCTATTTCGAAACCGTCGGCACCCGTCTGCTCGCGGGCCGCCTGTTTGATGACGCCGACATGGCCGGTTCGCCCAAGACGTTCATCGTGAGTCAGAGCATGGCCAGCGCGCTCTTCCCTAACGAAAACCCGATTGGTCATCACCTCGCGCAAGCCGGCGGTACAGATTTGCAATGGGGCGAGATTGTCGGCGTGGTCGCGGATGTTCAATCGGTATTACCCGACCCGGGTCCCGTCACGTTCCAGCTTTATCAACCGATGGCTCAAGAACCGCGCACTTATAACGAACTCGCCGTGCGCACAGGTGAAGCGCCCGCCGCGATGATCGACACGATTCGCAATGTCATGATGGAACTCGATCCCGATCTGCCGGTGCGTCAGCTTCAGACTGCTGATGCTACCATCGACCGCGCCAACTATCAGTTAGCCGTCCTGCGTGATATGCTAAGCGCGTTTGCCGTTCTCGGGCTCGGTTTGGCATCGTTAGGCATTTACGGCGTTATCGCCCGCATCATGGCGCAACGCACAAACGAATTCGCCATTCGCATGGCCCTCGGAGCGTGCATCCGCGACATCACGCGGATCGTGTTGATTTCGGGAGTAAAACTAGCGCTGCTCGGTTCTGTACTTGGTCTGATCGGCGCCATTGCCGTCGGCCGAATTCTCGTTGCGCGTAATCCCGCGATGCAGCTGAATAGTCTGCCTGTCTTGGTCGCCACAACTTTGCTGCTTATCGTCATCGCACTCGTCGCCTGCTGGCTGCCAGCGCGGCGCGCCTCGCAACTCAGCCCAGCAGAGGCTCTCCGTGCCGAGTGAGCGTTGTTAGCTACCTTCGGCTTTCACTACGGATAGCACAGTTCTATTCGAGTCAGATAGTCATTGGGCCTACAACGAGAATTTGGGACGGTTAATGCAGCGGTTGGCCATGCCGGAGGATCGCGCGTTCAAAATGGAAACCATGATAGAGGCCAATGCGATGGAACATTGCACAAAACAACGTGTCTGTGTTTGACACAGTTTGGCAATTACTCGACCGAACGGGCGCGAACACATTCAATCATGCGGCCCACTCGTTACGGAGAAAGGCGCCTTGGGCGAGGACAAGCTTGCTAGCCTCTTCTTACAAGTCTGGTGGGTAATCCTTTCGCAGGCTGCGCTTAACTGACACTTTGATTCTTGCGCGGGCGCCTTCACGAAGTGTCCAATTAATGGTGACGCTTTCGCGGACCTGCGTAACTAACTCTGTCGCGATGACCTTCAATTCGTCCTTTCCCATCACTTCTGCCGCGTTGTTGTTTGCGGCCAATGCATAATCGAAAGCCATTTCATCGTCGTTGAGACCAAGGTCGACGCCCCGGTGACCCGTGGGGATCAACGTCCGCGCCAGAGTCAGGCCGAATTGAAGGCGTATCTCGATAACTAACCAATTCCGGTGTCAAGCCGACGATCAGGACATTCTGGTCCCGATTACCGAGCTCATTTCGTCTTCGATAAGCCATCAGCGATTCGGCTCGAGTACGATTCTCAACCGCACGTACGACTAAGGTCCAATAGCGCGACGAATCACAGAGTCGAAAATCTACTATAGCGCCAAGTCCGTTAGGCGACTCCAGGCAATTCATTGTCGGTAACAAACGTAACAAGAACCAAGGAAGATTATGAACTACACTTTCAAAGGCCGTCTCTGCGGCTACCTCTGTAACGAGTGTTTTGAACCATTGGCGAAAATCAAGGTGCGGCTCTATCGCCTGCGGCCAGAGCAGAACGCAACCCGCCTCGCGGTGGCTGAGCCCAAGGATACCTTTGCCGTGCTCAACGCTGAACAACTCCGCGCGAAAGAAAAATCGCTCCTGGGCGAATTCGAGACCGATGACGCCGGCAATTTTACGGCGGAACTGGGCAAGGAAACAAAATACGAGGGTGAGGCGTTTGAGGTGGATGTTTACTGCGCCACGGTGCCACGCCGCCTCCCAGAACCGCCGCCCAAGGGCCCGGTGCAGTTCACGATCACGACCGTGCAGCCACAATGGCGCGAGCGGGAATCGAGTTTGGTTGCCGCCTGGGATTATTGTCTGCCACAGCGCTTCTGGTGTTACATTCGATCGTTGTTTGATGCGTGGGTCATTTGCGGCCGCGTGACCGTCTGCGCCACTGGAGAGCCGGCGGTCGGCGTCAAAGTGTTGGGATTCGATCGCGACTGGCTGGCGGATGATCCGCTGGGATTTGGAGTGACCGATGCCAACGGAAACTTCCGCATCGATTATCTTGGCGCCAATTTCCGTCGCGGCACATGGATCAACGTAGAGCTTTTCGGCGGACCAGATGTCTATTTCCGAATCGAATCGGCTTCGGGCGACGTGTTACTCAACGAGCCGCCCAGCCAGGGCCGCACGCCGGGCCGCGAAAACATCGGCACGTGCTTCTGTGTGGATCTGTGCGTGAAGGAAGCGCCGGTGGTGAAACACGCCTGGTTCACACGCGTCGGCGATTTTGCTCTTTATTCAGACATCAACTTTGCGACTGATGGCCTTACCACTCATGCGGCGCCCTTTGGCTTTCCCGGCGCCCATGGCGGGCCAGGGTATGGCTTTTTCGGGAACTTGAAATTCGTCGGTGACTGTCCCACCACGCATCCTTCCGGTGGCGATCCCATGCGCTACCGCTTTCGTTATGAAAGTCCTACCTCGGGTGGACTCCAGCCGGTCACTGCCGCCAATATCATTGCCGTCGTGGTCGGGTCGCGTCCTATCATGTGGGACGTCTTTGGCGCCGGGCCGATTCTCACTTCCCAGCCCATCTATGTCGCACCGAGTGGGGCCACACCTCCTGGAGCGACCCCGCCACCATCGCCCCTGCCACCCGGCGGAACCCCTTGGGGTCCGATCCCGCCCGCAGTGCTCGTGCCCGATGCAAACGGATGGGTGACAATGGACCCAGCGACGACCAATCAAGGATTCTCTGGACCCTTGGTACGCTTCGTCTCTGAGAGTGTGGTTCCCGGCGGCGCCGCACCGTCCAGCGGCCCCGGAGTTGCGCCTGCAAGCCCTGAAAATGGCACGATGCTAAGAATCGTCTTTGAAGCCGAACCCGTAGGCGGCCCGACCATATCCTCGCCAACACTTACCAATGAATTGACCAAACTCTATGTTAACAACTGGAGCGACGTGAATGACATTGGCTTGACCGAGTTCACCGGCATGGGAAACACGCCGTGCTCGGGCCTGACGACGGATCTGCATATCATGTACACCGCCGATCACGAACTGATGGCCGCGTGGAGCCTGGGCATTTCCACGGCCGCAACGCCGAATCCCGTGCCAGTCCTACCGTCGGGCAACGTTCCTCGCGGCGCCGCAGCGACACTGCCTCTGAATATCTCAACCTGGCCGCCGTGTTCCTACACAGTATCGCTGTCCACGCGCCGGCTGCTTACGGATGGCGAAATCGAAGATTCTGGACACCCAAATTCCCTCACCTTCTGCAAGAAGTGACCACCAACCTGCCGTATCTAAGAACATTTTAACATTTCGGGTTCTGAAACAGTCGACCTGATTGGAGACAGGTATGGGACCGCTAGGGTTTCCAACCCCTGTCATGCATCGAGTTACCGAAAAGGACGCTCATCCAAGAGCACGCTCGTAGGTCCGTCGTTCTATTCCACAGTTATTACGGCTTTGCCGCGCGTGACCTTGGTCAACCAAAGATACGGGTCTCTACCGATCCACCGAAGGGAAGTTACCGTTGGTGGGCAAGCTTATGATGCTTCGCTCAACATCGAAACCAGTGAGATAATGATTAGATTCAAAGGCAAACTTCGCAATATACGTCGGCGATTTAGTTGAAAACGCGCGTTATGGTTTGGTGTGTAGCATGGTGGGTTTTCTGAAGGCAAAAGCGAACGAGGATTATGAGTGCGATACTACAGGCTTTTTATTGGAACTGTCCCGAAGCGGAAGACTGTGAGCATCAGTGGTGGAACTTTGTTAAATCCAAACTGCCGCTAATCAGGCAGGCAGGTTTTACAGCTCTGTGGCTTCCGCCTGCCAACAAAGCGGCTGAATGGAACTCGATGGGCTACGATCCTTATGACTACTACGACTTGGGCGAGTTCGAGCAAAAGGGTGGCGTGCCCACATGGTTTGGCTCCAAAGCCGAGTTATTGGACCTGATCCAATCCGCTCACGCCCAGGGCCTCCAAGTGTATGCCGATCTGGTGATCAATCATAACAGTGGCGCTGACGCCCAGGAAGTAAATCCATCCGATGGCATATCGCGATGGACCCGGTTCATGCCTAAGAGCGGAAAATTCGCCCGCGACTGGACCTGCTTTCATCCGAGCAGGTACGAGACATGGGACGGTGCCACCTTTGGCGACATGCCGGACCTCTGTCATCGCACGCCAGGAGTCTATTCCGAGCTTATCAATTATGCCCGCTGGCTCCTGGAAGAAGTCGGTTTCGACGGATTCCGTTACGACATGGTGAAAGGTTACGGCGGCTGGATGGTCCGGTCGATTCAGGAGCTGCGTGCGCTGCGGGACAATGCCCCTTTCAAGCCGTATGCAGTTGGCGAATGCTGGGACAGCGAACGCACGATTGATGATTGGCTCGATGAAACGAATGCGTGGTCGGACAATCCAGTCGGGGCTTTTGACTTTCCGCTCCGCTGGCGGCTGCGCGATTTGTGCGACAGCTATGGTTTCAGTCTCCGCAATCTCGCCCAGCCTGGAGTGCTAGTGTGGGACCGGCCGGCTCAAGCCGTCACCTTTGTGGAGAACCACGACGTTGTGCGCGACAGCCCTATCATTAGCGATAAGATGCTGGCATATGCCTTCATTCTCACGCACGAAGGTTACCCATGTATCTTCTGGCAGGACTACTTCAACTGGGACCTTGCCCAGCCGGACAATCAAAGCGGCATTAACGCACTCATCCAGGTTCACGAACAAAATGCCGCCGGCTCGACGCGAGTGCTCTTCGTCGACGACGACCTCTACGTCATGCAACGTTCGGGCCTCGGCGATCAGAGCGGGCTAACCTTTGTTTTGAATAATCGCAGCAGTTGGAACGGCACGACAGTCCAGACACAGTGGAACAACACACAGCTCGTACCCGCCGCCTGGCGCGGGCGCGACGACCTCGGCGTGCCGGAGGAGAAATGGACTAACGAGTCAGGCTGGGTCGATCTCTGGGCGCCACCGCGCGGTTATGCAGTGTATGTGCCGAGGTGAGTGAGTCGATGGCCAAGCCGTCTACTTGCAGATTTCATCTCTCGGACCTTTTGACATTTGGAGTCCAATCCTGGAACGTCCCCTATCCCAGCCAGGAGAAGTAGAGGTTGGTATCATGAATGCCTCTCCAGGCGAGTTCCAATCTGCCGTTGAAACTGGCTAATGCTGGTCCGGCAGCGGACCCAATATTCGGAACGTTTATTTGTCCCGACCATTCATCATTGCGCAGGCGACTAAAGTAGATCCCACTGTCATCACGCGCTCCTTTCCAAGCCAGGACGATCGTGTCTCCACGGGTAGTTGCGACTAACTGAGCGCTTGTGCCAATGGTCTCGGAACCGATACCTTCGGCTTCAACCGTATTGTAGGCGATCTTCTGTTGCACCTGCCAAATGGCGTTGGGTTGATCGTCCATCCAGGCAAAGTAGGCGTCGCTATCTCCGTCGATGCCTTTCCAGAACATGTAAAGACGGTTGCCTAGTGCCGCGAGCGCGGGGCCACGGGATGTCCCGCGGCCGAAGATAGGCCTCTGCGGTGTCCAGTTACTCCCATCAAAGCGTGACCAATAGATAGTCGAGTCACCATCCACTCCCTTCCACGCCATATGCATTTGGCCGTTGAACATTGCCAGGGCTGGCCTCGCGCTCGTCCCGACTCCCGGGACCGGGCTTTGGTCTGTCCAATCTTGGAAGGCAGGATCTGCATTCTGCGCGAAGTAAATCCCGTCATCGCCGGGCACGCCATCCCAGGCCATAAACAAGCCCGTTGTCTCCCCGTTACTAAAGCCGGTCGCCAGGGCTGGTCCGTTTAGAGAGCCAATGCCCGGGATCGAGCTTTGCGACGACCATTGATCTCCCTCGAGAAAAGACCAGTAAACCGAATCGTCATCATAGCTTCCCCTCCAAGCCATATAGACTCGGGAGGTGTTGCCGACCAGCGAAGTGGTACCGGCGACAGCAAGCGAGGGAGCGTTGGTTGAGGCTCGGTCGTCGAAAGGCCTTTGCGGCTGCCAGCCATATAAGTCATTAATGGCTTGGATTGTCTCTGCGTCGAGATCGTTTGGCATCTTATAGGGATACATAATGGAAGCGCGACTGTCGGAATGTCCGAGCCCGAGGACATGTCCTATCTCATGCAGCGCTACAGCGAAGAGCGATTGCCGGGAAGCTGGGCTCATGTCCCATATATTTTCCCGGAAGGATAAGCGGCCGTCCGGCGGGTAATGTCCAACGCCTAACACGCCGGGTTCGCCCAGCTCGGGCTCGAGCAAAGAGCCGCCAAATTGGATAAAGATGTCAGCCTTGCCGGATACTGCTATAAAGGAAAAGAAAGGCGCAACGTTTTGCCATTGCATGAAGGCCTGCGCCATAACTCCATCAACATAGGCCTGAGTAAGGCCGGAGTCTTCGATATCCACGATGTACCTAAGGTTACCATGACTCCATCGCCCGCCGACCGAGCCATAGGTTGTGATATGGATGCCGCTCCCGCTGGGATCGGGAACGCCACAACACCGGACCTGGTTCACATCTGCGAGAACATCCCTGCCACCAGAAAAGACTCCTTGCAGGTTACCCCAGCCTCTTCCTACTTGCCTGGGTCCATCCCATCGGAAGCTACCATCGTCACGCCCAAGATGGCGATACCATCTTAGGTCGCCTCCGGATACAAGGTTTGACCTTCCGGGCAGGAAATTAGATAGGTCTGTGACAGGATCGATGCCGTAAATAACCCCGTCGCCACCCGAGAAAATATGCTGAAGGCTGGCCCATCCAGTTCCAACTTTATTCGGCCCTTCCCACTTGAAGCTTCCATCCTCTCGCCCGAGGTGACGATACCACCTTAGGTCGCCGCCAGATGCGATGTTCTCTCTTCCAGGCACGGCATGGGAATGGTCTGCGAGCGGAGTCACGACGTAGATGATTCCATCGCCTCCCGAGAAAAGATGAGGGAAACCGGCCCATCCCGTGCCGACCGTCTTTGGCCCTTCCCATCGAAAGCTACCGTCTTCGTGTCCTACATGGCGATACCACTTTAGGTTGCCGCCAGACGCTATGTTGGTTCTGCCGGGGACGTGTTTGGAAAGGTCTGTCACCGGATCGACGGCATAGATAATCCCGTCACCACCAGAGAAGACGTGTTCCAAACCGGCCCATCCCGTGCCGACCATTTTTGGCCCTTCCCATCGGAAACTACCATCTTCGCGTCCTACGTGGCGATACCACCATAGATTGCCACCGGATAGGCGGCTCGGGATCCCGGGAACGTCATTCACGGCCTTTGCGCTGATCGGATCAATGGCATAGATAATCCCATCACCGCCGGAGAATACGTGCTCGAAGCCGGCCCATCCGGTGCCGACTTTCTTCCCGCCCTCCCATCGAAAAGTGCCGTCTTCCCGTCCGAGGTGACGATACCAAATCAGATCGCCGTTTGGCAGGATGGCGTAGATGAACGGGCTGGGCCTGGTGCTCCTCCTGACGAACAGTTGCTGAATGGGTTCTAGCCCGAGGGAGCCATTTCCATTAAGTCGGTCGGAAGCAGAATCAGTCGCGCGCTCAGTTTGCGAGTAGAGGCGATTAGTCGGCGGAGTGAGGTAAGCGGTAATGTCGTTAGGCGATTTCATGGTTTTCTTATTCCGAGTTGTGGATTTACATGGCTAGTGTGCGGTTAGAGTTCCTTCGAATGCTGGTGAAAGTCTTTAGAAATGGGTTGAATTTTTCTAAAACTTTCTGAAATTGCAGATAACGAATTCCACGGCCGCCATCTACGAGTTTGGTGACTTCCGGCTCGATGCGGTCAGGCGCCGGATGTCACGGCGAAGTGGTACGCTGGTGCCACTCACACCAAAGGTATTCGACACCCTTCTCTACCTCGTGCAGCACAGCGGCGGCGTGCTCGACAAAGAGCGCCTGATGGAGGCTATCTGGCCCGATTCCATCGTTGAAGAGAACAATCTAAGTCAGAATATCTCCTTCCTGCGGCGGATCCTGGGCGAGAACCCGGGTTCGCATCGTTACATCGTCACCGTGCCAGGCCGTGGATACCGCTTTGTGGCGGAGGTGCGGGCACTGGAGAAACAGGACGCACTTGAAACAATAACCGATATGTCGGCCCTCGCAGCAGACCTGCATACTGCCCCACACGATCCGCAACCGACTCACTTTCCAATTCAGAAAAAAGTCTCGCCTCAGCTATTCTGGACGACAGCGGCCATCGCGCTCAGCATCGTCGCGGTCTTCCTTTGGCAAAGCCAAACGCGAAACCCGATCGGCAACACCCAAGGCAGGCCAGCGTCCGCCGCCGTTTCGGACAAGACCATTGCTATTTTACCCTTCGACAATTTGAGTGGTAGCTCGGAGAACGCCTACTTTGCCGATGGAATCAAGGACGAGATCCTGACCCGCTTGTCAAAAGTCGCCGCGCTCAAAGTTGTCTCGCGCACCTCGACACAAAAGTTCAAACACGCACCCGATAACCTGCGCGGAATCGCGGAGCAGCTTGGGGTCAGAAACATTTTGGAAGGTAGCGTGCAGAAATCGGGCGAAACAGTGCGTGTCACAGTGCAGCTCATTAACGCGCAGAGCGACACTCATCTCTGGGCGGAAACTTACGATCGACGGCTAACAGATATTTATTTTCCAGGTCGAGAGCGAAGTCGCCGAACGCATCGCATCCGCACTCGAAGCAACTTTAAGTGACCCGGAGAAACTCGCCCTCAAGTCAAAACCCACGACAAACGTGGAGGCGCACGAAGCCTACTTGAAGGGGCGCTATTTTTGGAACAAACGGACAGGGGAAGGATTCGAGAAAGCAGGCGAATATTTTCGTCAGGCCATCGCGATTGATCCCAACTACGCCCAAGCCTACGCGGGTTTGGGAGATGTTTATCAATTTACAGCCTATGATGCTGTCTCCCGAACGCACCTCTATGCCAAAGCCAGAGAAGCAGCCAGGAAGGCGCTGACTCTTGATGAGATGCTCGCCGAACCTCATGCCTCTCTCGGTTTACTGGCCATGAATTACGACTGGGACTGGGCGACTGCCGAGAAAGAATTCAGGCGTGCGATCGAACTGAATCCGAACTACCCGACCGCCCACCATTGGTATGCCGAATTCCTCGCTGCTGTCGGCCGGTTCGACGAATCGCTCGCGCAGATCAATCGCGCGCGTGAGCTTGACCCGCTCTCGCTCATTATCAACGTCGATATGGGTAAGCTTCTTTACTACTCCCGGCGCTACGACGACGCCCTAAAGCAACTGCAAGAGACAGTGAAGATGGATGCGGAGTTTCCACAAGCGCACATCTGGCTCGGTTCTCTATACTCCACGATAGGCCGATATGGCGACGCGATCGCCGCGTTCCAGAAAGTAAAAGAGAACAGTTGGGCCTTGGGATGGCTTGGCTATGTCTATGGTATCTCGGGTCAGCGTAGCGAGGCTGAGAAAATCCTCGCCGAGTTAGAGCGAATAACAGCTCAGAGTCCGATCGATCCTCACATCATGCTTTGTGTTTACCTGGGCCTGGGCGACAAAGATAAAGCCTTTGCCGCTCTCGAGCAGGAGTACGAAATGCGCTCACTTGGAATGACGTCGCTAAAAGTGAACCCCTGGTACGACGGCCTTCGCTCCGATCCTCGCTTCACCGATCTTCTCGGTCGGATGAATCTCCGGCAGTAAAGTGGGGAGGTTAAGAAGCTGGACGCTGAACGATTCCCCTCTTTCCTTTCGCTGTGACAACTTTTTTGGGTTGTGGTTTTGCGGCCAAGTATCTCGAGGGCGGCGGGAATTTTTCCGTGCCGTTGCAATGGATGCTTGGGTTACGCCGGCTGAAGCTCGATGCCGTTTGGCTGGAGCTGCTGCCGGCGACGGATGATCCGGCGCGCGACAAAGCGTGTATCGCGAACTTCCAGCGGCAACTGCGGGCGCACGGTTTAGCGGGCCGCTATTGTCTGCTCCATCAGGACCCGGCGAAGTCGGAGCACGACCTGGGCGACGTTCACTGTATCGGAATTTCTCGCCGTGAGCTGCTCGATCGTCTCGCGGGACCGAATACTTTGCTCAACCTTTCCTACTCGATTCATCCGCCGCTGCTCCTCCAGTTCGAGCGCCGCATCTTCTGCGATCTGGACCCGAGCGAAATCTTTTACTGGATGACGAAGATGGATCTCGGCCAGCACCATCATCATGAATTTTGGACGATCGGCCTCAATGTGCACGGTGCCGATTGCAAATTGCCGAGGTCGCCGCTGACATGGCGGACGTTTTATCCCCTCGCCGACACGAAACTGCTTGGTCCGCGGCCCCTACTCCAGCGTCCAAAATTCACCACCATAGGCCAATGGTATTGGGGCGGAGGCGTGGAGGTGAATGGCGAATTTCCCGATCTCTCCAAGAAGCACGCCTTCGGTCCATATCTCGATCTCCCATCGCGCGTGCCGCAAGCATGCTGGGAATTGGCGATGAATCTCAATGCCGACGATCCCGAGCGGACGCGGCTCGAAAAGCTCGGCTGGCGACTGGCCGATCCGCATCGTGTCGCCCAAACGCCGGCGCGCTATCGGCGTTACCTTGCCTCCGCCACCGCGGAATTTACTGCCATCAAAGGCGTAGACGTTAGCTGGCGAACCGGCTGGGTGAGCGATCGAGCGGCTGCTTTTCTCGCCGTAGGCCGGCCGGTCATCACCGAGTCAACCGGCGCCGAGCAATATCTCCCGGCTGAAAGCGGAATGTTTTTTGTCCGTAATGCGCCTGAAGCCGCAAAAGCGGCGAGTACAATCTTACGCGACGGGAAGCGGCTCGGTCGACAAGCGCGCACCAGCGCAGAGGAGGTATTCGATTCCGCAAAAAACCTCCGCAAAATTCTCGGCCTCTAGTTCGTCGAAAACTGGCCAGCAAAAGGGCTTGGATTCACCGTTGCAAAAGCGAAAGGGGGTGTTACTCGTTCTGCCGATATGGCCGATCTCATCAAAGCGGACGAGCTTAAGAATCGCCTGAAGAAGGTCCCGGAATGGGAGCTGGAGAAAAAGCATCTCGAGCGCACTTTTGAATTCGACGAGTTCTCGGAGGCGATTGATTTTGTGAACAGCGTGGCCGAGGTGGCCGAGGAAGAGGAGCATCACCCCGATATCGACATCCGCTTTAACAAGGTCCGGCTGGTCTTGTCCACCCATAGCAAGGGCGGGCTGACCGAATTGGATTTTAATCTCGCCGAGCGCATCGATACGCTTTCGGAGTAGCGCGCCTCCATGTCGGAGGAAGGCGAACCAGCCCCACCTTCCCGCACACGCAGGATCGTGGCTGCGGTCGTCGTGGCGATCGTGGTGCTGGCTGTCTGGTGGGTGATCGAATATCGACAAAAACCGCCGCCACCACCGACTCCTATCGGCGAGCAAACGAACTAGGCGTTTTCCCTTCGCGCCTCTTCAATTGCTCCGTTTCTCATCTGCGTCGATGTACTGAAACATCGTTTCAATATCATCGCGCTCCTCAAATCCGCTCTCGCGTTTGCGGCGTTCGAGAGTGGACGTGAGTTCGTCGTTCCAGCCACATTTGCGCAGGTACTCGTTCCAGACCTCGATCTCTTCGGCCGATCGATCTTTCCCGTGCTCGAGAGCCCACCGTAAAATCTCTTCGTCAGTCGCCTCCTGCTCCAGCACGTGCGCCCGCAGCGCATCGTAGTCAATCCCGAGAAAGCGCACACATTTCCCATCGAAACCCTTGCCGAGGTTCGCTACCCAGTCGTTAGGCAACTCGCTCCGCGCGTAGGCGCGAATCTTGTCCAGCATCCGTCCGAAATAAACCAACCCACTCACTTTCTCGGCAGGACTGCGCGCCGGAAACGGTTGCGTGCTCATGTTCGAAACTGCTTCGTGAGTTGACCCTTGTCCATGGCGGGCCGGTGTCGGATGCTCACCGCATGGATCGGATCGCGGGGATCGAGACCGAATACGGCTGTCTGGCGAGCGGCGACGGAGCGCACCCAAACGGCGATGCGTGGCCGGTGAGAGTGAAGAATTATCTCTTCCGCAAGATGCGCGCGGGCGTGATCGACCTGCATTACCGGGACTACGAAGAACCACCCGGCAACGGCGGTTTCCTCCTCAACGGTGGCCGCATTTACCTCGACATGGGCCATCTCGAATACGCCTCGCCTGAGTGCCGGCAATTGCGCGATGTGGTGGCTTACGATCTGGCCGGCGACCAACTCCTCCAGTCCGCGCTTGATTCGTTAGGCGCGAGCGAATCGGTCTCCTTCATCAAGAACAATATCGATCATCACACCGGCGCGACCTTTGGCTGTCACGAGAATTATCTCATGCGCCGTGAAGCGCAGTTTACCCCGCCCGCGCTCGGAGCACTGCTCGCCTTTCTCGCCACGCGCCAGCTTTTCACCGGCGCCGGTCGGGTGGGTCAGGCCAATCCCCTCGCATTCGATTTCGAAGTGCCAAGCTCGGAGGAGACGACCGACTTCCAGCTCAGCCAGCGTGCCGATCACATCGTGAACGACATCTACCAGTGGGTGCAGTTCAACCGCGCGATCATCAATGCGCGCGACGAACCACTGGCCGATTACCGGCGCTATCGCCGACTGCATTTGCTCATCGGCGACTCCAACATGAGTCCCTTTGCCAACGCACTGAAGATCGGCGCGACCGCCTGCATTCTGGGTCTGCTCGAAGCCGGACTCCTGCCTAACGACCTCACTCTGCTCGACGCCGTCCAGGCCACGCGCGACATCTCACGCGATCCTACCCGCCGCTGGCTTGTCGAATTGGAAGACGGTCGCACGATCGGCGCGCTCGATGTGCAATGGCAGTTGCACACGCTGGCAGCGCGACATCTTGCCGGCCGCGACCAGGAGACCGACTGGCTCCTCGAGAGTTGGAGCTACACGCTCGATGCCTTGCCTAACAAACCCGAAGCTCTCATCGGCGGCGTCGATTGGATCAGCAAAGAATTTCTGCTCCGGGAATTCATGGCTGCGGAAAATCTCACCTGGCATGACCCGTGGCTGCAAAGCCTCGACCTGGAATATCACAACATCAATCCAGCGCGCGGCCTCTTCTTTGGCCTGGAGCCGGCCAAGCGCATCGGCGAATGGAACAATCTCGTTAGGCAAAAAGACGCCGCCTATATCCCACCGGCCGATACGCGCGCCGCCGGACGCGCCCGAGCTGTCGCAGCGTTCCGTAAAGAGCGGCGACCCTATGTTATTAACTGGGATTCCATTGCCTGCGAGAGTCATGACTTCCTCGTCATGGGCGACCCATTCCAGACTTACGTCGAAAAGGTCGACGAATTCGTCAGGCAAGCCCGCTCTCCTTAAGAAAGAAAATCAGTTGCTCGGCCGGAGTCAGACCCTAGATTCCGCACCTCAATTCACTCACGCCTATGATTACGGTAATGCGCAAGCACCACAAGATCCTGATGATCTTCATCACGATTCTCGTCTGCATCTCTTTCTCCTGGTATTGGAACCGGACCGACTTTTCTACCATCGGCAACGGAGCCGTCGGCAAGTTCCACGACCGGGTTGTTTCGCAGGTGGAATACCAGCGCAATTCGCGCCTGCTGCGTCTCGCCGGCCAGCTCGGAATGCGTGAGCTGGCGCAGGATCTAACGGCCGGCGCGCAAAGCGAATCGGACGCATTTCAGAATTTCGCCTGGAACCTGATGGTGCTGCGTTACGAAGGGAATCAGCTGGGAATCGAACCCACCACGTCCGAGATCGCGGACGAGGTCAAGACATTGCCTGCCTTCCACGGCAAGGACGGCTTCGATCTGACCGCTTATGGGAACTTCGTCGATCACGCCCTCGGCCCGATGGGTTTCAGTCAGGCGGAAATCGAGGAATTGGCAGCCGACCAGATCGTGCTCAAGCGAGTGAAAAAAATCCTCAACGCCGGCGTGAGCATTCCTGAAAACGAGCTGCGGAAAGATTTTGAACAGGCCTACGCGAAGATGGACGTAAGTGTGGTGCGGTTTCGGGCGGAAGACTTCGCCAAGGACACGCCGCCGAGCGATGACGAGGTCACAAAATATTTCGATAGCCACAAGGCCGAACTGAAGACGGACGAGACACGCAAGGTGAAATTCATCGAGTTTGGCCTAACGGATGAGCAAAAGAAGCTTACCGGCAGACCGCGCGTCGAAGTCCTGCAAAAGCTGGCCGACCAGGCGAACGACTTCATTGAGGCCCTTCAGGCCAAGGGGGCAGACTTCGATCAGGTGGCGGCGAAATTTCAGCTGACCCCAAAGCAGACCGGCGAGTTTACCAAGGCAAAGCCCGATCCAGCGTTTAGCGAATCCGCAGCGCTCGCCCAGGCTGCGTTTGTCCTGACGAAAGAGACACCGAACAGCGAGCCCGTTCAGACAAAGGATGGGTTTGATATTTTGCACCTGATCGACGTCCAGCCATCACATCCACTGACGAAGGAAGACGCGCGGCCGCAAATCGTCGAGGCCTTGAAGAAACAAGCGTCGCAGGAGGCTGTCGCTACCAAAGGAAACGAGGTCGCGCGCAAACTACGAGAGGATTTGCAGAGCGGAAAAACGATCGAACAAGCCGCGACCGACGCAGGAGTGAAGACGGAGAAGCTGCCGCCATTTGCCTTGATCGACACGCCGCCCGGCGCCACGCCGACGCCGAAACCGGAGAAGAAAGATGAGAGTCCGGACATGGAATACATCAAACAGGCGGCCAGCAGTCTGAGCCCGGGAAGCGTGAGCGACTATCTCAACACAACCCACGGTGGTCTGGTCGTCGTGCTGGATAAGCGCGAGGAGCTTGGACCGGCGGCCTTTGAGAAAGCGCGCGGTTTCCTCGAAGACCGGACCTTGGATAACAAAGGCGAGATTGTCTTTTATCAATGGCTGCGAGACCGTCGGCACGCGGCTGGAATTAGCGAAGCCGAGCAACCGACTCCGGCCGCCGGCTGAACTGGAAAGAGGGCCACAACTCGGCCTGAGGAATGATGGAATCGGTCGACGAAATTTTCGACGATGCCAACGGCGACCTCGCCATCGGCGACCTGGAGAGCGCCGTGGAGAAATATCGCCACTGCGTCGAGCTCGACCCGCAGTTCTTCGACGGCTGGCACGCGCTCGGCATGGCTCTGATGAAGCTCGGGCGTTATCCGGAAGCGATCGAAGCGGGAAAGAGAACGGTAACGCTAAAGCCTAACGACCAGATCGGCTGGACCAGCCTCTCGTTATTCTACAATCGTAACGGCGACATCAAGGAAGCCGAAGCTGCTGGCGCCAAGGCGCGCATCCTTTCCTGGGGCGGCAAAGTCGCCAGGGAATAACTCAAGGGTGTCCCCGCTGTGCCTGGTCCTTGGAGCGCTTCCGACAGAGGAACGCTGTGAACGCTCGCGGCACCACAGTTAGAGTTAGATCAGCCCCATCGTCACCTTTGTAGTTAACCTGGAGTTATTGCCATCTCCGCTGATGATCCCGCCATCGGGCAGGTCTTCTCCCTCTTGGAAGAAGGGTCGGAGGGCGCGCGGACTGTGGCTATCTGAAGCGAGCGGTCCGGCGCAAAAGAGTTAGACTAACGACAAGCTATTTGCCGATCCAGCGATAGAAGCTTTGGTAATGCCCTATCCCGCTGCGGTAATTCACGTAGGTGGCGAGGGCGAGGAGCGGGAAGTTCTGGCGATACATGTCGTACTTGAGATAGAAGACACGCGGGAAACCGGTGCCGGTAATTTCCAGCTCGTCCCAGGCGCCGTCGGCCCGCTGGGTATCGAGGAGATAGCGCAAACCGCGTTGCACGCTCGGGCGATCGAGGTCGCCGCAGGCACATAGACCCATGATGGCCCAGGCGGTCTGGGAAGCAGTACTGGGACCTTTGCCTTTCAGGTCCGGTGCCTCATAAGAGGCGCAGCTTTCGCCCCAGCCGCCGTCGTCGTTCTGACAGCTCTCCAACCAGTCGCGCCCGCGCAGGATCCAATCCTGATCCATGTCTTCACCGATGGAGCGCAAGCCGCGGAGGACCTGCCATGTGCCATAGATATAGTTAACACCCCAGCGGCCATACCACGAGCCGTCGTCTTCCTGCGTCTCCCGCAGGTAACGAATCGCTTTCCTTACTGACGGGCGACCGGGATTATAACCGATATAACCCAGGAGCTCCAAGGTGCGCGCGGTCAGATCGCTGCAGGTCGGATCAAGGATTGCGTTATGATCGGCAAAGGGCATGTCCTCCAGCCAGTGGCGCGTGACATCCTTATCAAATGCGGCCCAGCCGCCATCATGGCATTGGAAACTCAGTTGCCAGGCAAGGGCGCGCTCGAAGGTTTTGGCCAACTCACTTTGTTCGTTAGGCCGAACCAGGCGCAGCGCCATCAGAACCATGGCAGTATCGTCGGTATCGGGATAATAAACGTTGTTATATTCGAAGGCCCAGCCGCTGGCTTCGGCGTGTGGATTGTTCATCGTCCAATCGCAGCGCACCCGCACCTCCTTGTTCACGAGCCACTGGGCCGCGCGCTGCAAAGCTGGATGCTGAGTCGGAAGGCCCGATTCGGCGAGGGCGATGATATTGATCGCCGTGTCCCAGACCGGAGAGAGGCAGGGTTGGATGCGGAAGTCGTCGGGATCGTCGACAAAGAGACCGACGAAATCGTTGAGGGCTTTCTGGTAAAGTGGGTGGTCCTTTGGATAATCGAGTGTGCGCAGGGCGATGATGGAATTCAGCATCGCGGGAAAAACCGCGGCGAGTCCGTCGCTCCCTTCCCCTATCCGTTCGATCATCCAACGTTCCGCTTCCTCGAGCGCGCGACGGCGAAGCGCCTTGCTGTGCATCGGCTCGAGGAGCTTCAAGGCGCGATCGGCGCGCAGGAAAAAGTTTCGCCAGGTCAAAAGACGCTGATCGCGCGGCAAGGTAAAGTCGTTTCCCTCCGTCCCGACCGGGTAAAGCTCGTGCAGTTGCTTGTCGTTAGGCAAATCCCGCGTCGGCTTAAAATGATTGATGATCGCCAGTGGGATGAGCATGGCCCGGCTCCAGGACGACATCTTGTAAATGTTGAAGAAACACCAGTGCGGGAGCAGAACCATTTCCACTGGAATAACAGGGAGATATTTCCAGGGGAACTGGCCTAACAATGCCAGATAAAGCTTGCTGTAGGTGTTCATGCGGGGAATGCCACCGAGGCGCAGGATGTTGGCCCGGGCTTCCTGCATGAAGGGCGTGTCGGGACTGTGTCCAGCCAGCTTGAGCGCGAAGTAGGCTTTGACGGAGGCGTTAATCTCGCTTGGACCACCGTAATAGATGTTCCAGCCGCCATCGGGAAGCTGCCGTTCCAGGATATGCCTGGTGCAACGCCGTTGCAGCATCGCATCCACATCGCCCACCCAATGCATGAAAAGCACGTAATCGGAGCAAAGCGTGCTATCGACCATCAGTTCACCGACCCAATGGCCGTCGGCCTTTTGCTGGCGAAGCAGGTTCTGCTGCGCCAAACCAATCGCCTCGCGCAGCTCTTCCCTGTTCGTCAGGCGAGCGGGCGATTCGCGCCGCGCACCCGGGAGGTTAATGATATTTGCCGAAGTCTTAGCCATCACAGGCCGCTACGAGACTTTTTGCGTCGGCTCGGCTTTCTTACCTGTGAGATGTCCGTTGCCTGAAGTCATGCCGTTATAAACCGCGACTTCATTTCCTTTGCCGGTCGGCTTTGGGCGCGCACCGAAGTTGAACTTGATCGTCTTCCAGGTGTCGCCACGCTGCGCCTGAAGGCCAAGGCTCGCGGTTGGCTCATAGCCGCAATGAGTCATGCAGTTTTCGCAGCGGGGATCTTTGGCCACGCCATCGACCACGCCGTACTTGTTCCAATCGACATGCTCGAGCAGCTCGGCGTAGGTATCATAGTGACCTTTGCTGCCAATGCTGTCGGTGAGGAAATAGCAGGGTGCCTTCCAACCGAGAATGTTGCGCGTGGGGATCGCCCAGGCCGAGCAGGTCAGGTCGCGTTTGCCGGCGAGGAATTCGAAATAAACAGGCGTGCCAAAGAAAGCGTAACGATCCATCCACGCTTCCATGCGGTTGAATTTTTCCCTTGTTAGGCTGCGGGTCAGGAAGAAATTTTCCGGGCGAAGGTTGAGCCGCTCGATCATGTCCTTTTTCGCGGCATCATATTCGTAGCCGGGTGTGATTGTGTGTCCGTCGACCCCGAGATCGCTCAGGAAATCAAACATCTGCTCGACCTCGTCCATATCGGTCTCTTTATAAATGGTGGTATTGGTCGCGACCTGGTAGCCGAGAAGCTTCGCCATCTTGATCGCGAGAATGCATTCGCGAAAAACACCTTCGCGCTCGACGATCAGGTCGTGCGTTCGCTCGAGGCCGTCGAGATGCACGTTCCAATACATCCATTTGCTCGGGCCGATCGTCGGCTTGGCCGGGTCTTTTGGTCCCGCCTGGATCGCGGCGACGTCCTTTTCGGCCAGAAGCCCGGCGGTGGTAAGGGCGGTGATTTTCTCCTCAATCTCAATCGGATGGCTCGGATATTGAGCCGCCAGCCATTCCCGCATTTTTTTGCGCATGAACATGGCATTGGTGCAGATGTAAACGATTCGTCCCTGCCCGAGAACACCGGTGACGAGCGCTTCGATCTGTGGATAAATGAGCGGTTCGCCGCCGCAGATGGACACCATCGGTGCATTGCATTCCTGCGCGGCCGCGAGGCAATCCTCAAGTGGGAGCACATCCTTGAGCGACGTCGAGTATTCGCGAATGCGGCCGCAGCCGGTGCACGTCAGGTTGCAGGTATGCAGCGGCTCGAGCTGTAGGACAGTGGCAAATTTTTGCGTCCCCCGGAGTTTGTGACCGACGATGTAGCCGGCAATTTTCGCCGTGAGGGCGAGAGGAAATCTCATAAGTGCGGCATAGTAACTTTTGTGTTACAACTGTCAACGACGCTGACCACCTCTCCCAGTTGGGCCGATTTGACTGCCGTCAGCGATTTCCTCAATCAATGGCACTCATCCCTGAAAGCAAACGAAACGTTGCCGTCCTGGGCGCTTCGCCCAAACCGGAGCGTTATTCGAATCAAGCGGTGCGGCTGCTGGCCAGCTTCGATTATCGGCCGATCCCGGTAAATCCAGCGTTCGAAGAAGTCGAGGGACTCACCTGCTATCCAAATCTGGCGGCGATCCACGATGCCCTGCACACCATCACGCTTTACCTCGGTCCGGCGCGTTCGACGCCGTTGATCGACGACATCATCGCCGCCAGTCCACAACGCATCATCATGAATCCGGGTGCCGAAAACGAAGCACTCGCGGAAGCCGCGAGCAGCGCGGGAATCGAAGTTGTCGAGGGTTGCACCCTGGTCATGCTCCGCGCGGGACTGTTCTAAAGTGTCGTACCCGTGGCGTGGCGCGCAAGGCGTCAGCGCGCCAGCAAGCCGCGTCGAATCAGGCTTACCGCAATCGCGGCGAGGAGCAGCGAGACCAGTTTGGAAACACCATTGATTCCTTGTTTGCCCATCCATTTCGCGAACAGATCCGCGTATCGAAAGACGGCCGCGACGATGAGGAGGTTTACGAGCAGCGCGACGATGGTGTAGGCAGGGCCAACGCTATCGGTGAGGACGAGAAGCGCCGTCAGCAAGGCCGGCCCGGCGATGAGCGGCATGCCTAACGGCACAATCCCAAAGGCTCCGCTCGCGAGACGTTTTTCTCCGCCCATGTCGAGCAGGTCGCGCACGGCAAAGGCGAGCAGGATCAACCCGCCGGCGACCTGAAAATCGGCCACCGTAATTCCGAGCGCCTGAAAGACCAGTTTGCCCAGAAACATGAATCCAACCGAGATCCCAAGCGCGGTCGTGATGCCGAGCAGCGCTTCCTGTTGCCGACGTTTTGCGTCGACGTTCGCGCCCAGGCCGATAAAGATCGCCACCATCCCGATGGCATCGATCGCCACGAAAAGCGGGATGAAAGCGATGAGGAATTTGGTGGCAAAGTCGCGCACGTCGGCAGTTTGTATTGCCACGCGCCATTTTCCAATTGCCAATTGTGGAGAAAACGAGTCGAGTTCCCCTACCGAACGCCGCTGCGTTTCCTCAACCTGAAACTTGGCGATCGACAACTGGCAATTTATGAAACGTGTTCTATTCGTTAGTCTCTTCTTCCTCTCCGGTCTTACCCTTCGCGGCGATGTGGTTAAAAGTCTGGCCGACTTTCAAGCCGCGGCCGACAAAGCGAATGAAGTGCTTGTCATTCCCGATTGGCCGAAGACTCCGCTCGAAGTGCAGGGTGAAATCGACAGCGCAATCGCCAAAGGCAACGCCGCGCTCGATACCATCGCGAAACAGGATCTAAGTAAGGTGACCTTCGAGAGCACGGCTGTCGCGCTGGATAACATGCAAAACGGCGCGCAAACCGCCGCGCAAAAAATCGTTGTCGTCCAGCAGACGAGCAAGGAAGCCGCCATGCGCGATGCAGCGGAAAAGGCGATCAAGGTTTTCCAGGATTGGGCAGTTGGAATCGATTATCGCGAAGACGTCTACAAAGCGGTCAAAGCTTTCGCCGACACAAAGCCAAAACTGCAGGGCGAAGATGCACTCCTGCTCGAACACACGATGCGCGATTATCGCCGCGCTGGTCTGGCTCTTCCGCCTAACGAGCGAGCCGTGGTGGAGAAGTTGCGCAAGGAACTGGCCAAACTGGAAACCGATTTTGAGGCCAATATCGTCGCGGTGAAGGCGCCGGTTGTCTTCACCAAGGCTGAACTCGAAGGCGTGCCTGACAGCGTTCTCGGATCGCCCGGTGTCAAGACGGGCGACGATTCCTACACCATCCTGGCGAACGTTACGTTCCACTACAACACCGTCGAAGAAACGGCGAAGAAGGAGGAAACGCGCAAGCATCTTTACCAGGTGCGCTTCAATCTCGCGCGCGACAAGAATGTTCCGGTCCTGAACGACATCCTCGCCCATCGCAACCAGATCGCGCTCAAGCTCGGTTACAAGTCGTGGGATGATTTTCAGATCGAAATCAAAATGGCGAAGAACGGCGCCGCGGCCAGGACCTTCATCCATGATCTGGTCGCCGGAATTCAGCCGAAGTTCGACGCCGAGTTGGCCGAGCTTCGCCAGCTCAAGATCGCCGAAACCAAGGATCCAAACGCTAAGATTAACATCTGGGACTGGCGCTATTATCAGACGGAACTCAAGAAGGAGAAATACACTGTCGATACCGAAGCGTTGCGCGTTTATTTCCCATTCCAGCGTGTGCTTGATGGGATGTTCGATATCTATCAAAGCATCTTCGGCCTTAAGTTCACCAAGATCATCGCGCCTTATAAGTGGATCGAAGACTTACAACTTTACATGGTGACTGATGCCGCCAGCGGCCAGCCGCTGGGCATGTTCTATCTCGACATGTTCCCACGGGACGGGAAATTCAATCACTTCGCGGAATTTGGCATTATCTCGGGTAAACTTTTGCCGGACGGAGAGTATCAGCGTCCAACCGTCGCGCTCATTTGTAACTTCCCACCGCCGCAGAAGGACAAGCCATCGCTCCTCAGTCATCAGGATGTCGAAACACTTTTCCACGAATTCGGCCATGCCCTGCATGCCATCGTGACGACGGCAAAGTATGTTCGCTTTTCGGGCACGAGCGTCCCGGCCGACTTCGTCGAAGCGCCGTCACAGATGCTGCAAAACTGGGTTTGGGATAAGAAGGTGCTGGACACTTTCGCCGCCGACTATCGCGATCCGTCGAAGAAGATTCCGGCCGAGACGATCAGCAAAATGAAGGAAGCGAAGCTCGCGACCGTGGGCGTCTACTACCGCCGGCAGTTCGCCTTTGCCGATATCGATCTTACTCTGCATGACGTTCATCCGGAAGGTCAGCCCTATGATTGTGTCGGAGTGTCCAACCCAATCTTCACCAAGGATTTTCTGCCCGTCGGATCCGATACCGCCTTTGTCGCCTTCTTTGGGCACCTCTCGGGCTACGACGCCGGTTACTACGGCTACGCCTGGGCGGACGCGATTGCAGCCGACATGGCGACGGTTTTCGAGGGTGCGCCTGACGGATTCCTCGATAAGGCCGCAGGCATGAAATTGCGCAAGGAAATCTACGCTCCCGGTGGCTCACGTGACATCGATATTTCGATCCATAACTTTCTGGGGCGCGATCGCTCGATTCAGCCATACCTAAAGACGTTAGGCATTGAGACGCCGGCGAAGGCGAAAGGTGGTCCGTCAAGCGAGAGCAATGCCGGCGCAGCCAAACCGCCGGGCAAACCATAGTGCTTCTAACCTGGCGGAGTCTTCCTCCGGGACAGGTGGCGTTTCGCACTCTTTGCGCGCTTGGCGTCGCCTTCCTTGTCTCCTGCCACCGCCCGGAGACTAACGTCGAAAAAGGCAATCGCCTGCAAATCCTGCACAAGGGCAATGGCCAGGAAATCCAGGATCTCGACCCACAGATTGTCAACGGCGTCGGCGAATACAACGTTATCTCTGCTCTGCTCGAAGGACTCGTCTCGGAAGATCCGCACGACCTTCATCCGGTTCCGGGCGTCGCCGAACGATGGGACATTTCACTCGACGGAAAGACCTATACCTTTCACCTGCGGCATGACGCGAAATGGTCCAACGGCGATCCGGTCACGGCGTCCGACTTTGTCGAGTCTTACCACCGCATTCTGGCGCCGGACCTGGGCGCCGATGGCGCTTACATGCTCTACGTCGTGCGGAACGCGGACGCCTTCAATAAAGGCACGCTAAAGGATTTCAGTCAGGTTGGCTTCCGCGCTCTCGACGATTGGACCCTGGAGGTTAGCCTAACGAATCCAACTCCCTACTTCCTTTCGCTCCTTAATTACGACGCGTGGTTTCCGATTCATATCCCAACCGTGAAAAAATACGGGCCGCTATACGAGCGCGGGAGTTACTGGACCAAGCCTGGCCGTTTCGTGGGCAACGGGCCGTTTACTTTGGAAGACTGGCGCCTGAATCAGGACGTCCGTGTAAAGAAGAGCGCCACTTACTGGGACGCAGCGCATGTTCGTCTCAATGGCATCGTCTTTCATACCATCGACAGTAACAACGTCGAGGAACGCGCCTTTCGGTCCGGGCAATTACACATAACTGACACCATGCCGGTAAATCGCATCGACCGTTATCGCCGCGAACAGCCAAACCTCCTTCGCATCGATCCTTACCTCGGCACTTACTTCTTTCGAGTTAACGTGACCAGGCCGATCCTGAACTCGCGACTCGTCAGGCGAGCGCTCGGCATGGCAATCGACCGACGCAGCATCGTCGATCACGTGACGCATGGCGGACAGTTACCCGCCTTTGCTTTTACGCCGCCTGACGTCGCCGGCTATACCTGCGAATCTACGTTACCCTACGACCCGGCCACGGCGCGGCGTTCCCTGGCTGAAGCCGGTTATCCTGACGGGCGCGGCATTCCACCGATCGAGCTTCTCTTTAATTCCTCGGAGAACCACAAAATCATCGCAGAAGCCGTGCAACAGATGTGGCGCAACGAACTCCACATCGACGCTCGCCTTGTGAACCAGGAATTGAAGGTCTACTACGACACGCGACGCCAGATGAATTATCAGATCATTCGTTCAACCTGGATCGGCGACTATGTTGACCCGAGTTCGTTTCTCAATCTTTGGATAACAAACGGGCCTAACAATGAAACCGGCTGGTCAAACCCCACCTATGACCGTTTCATCGCGGAGGCGGCACAGACGAACGATCGCGGCGCGCGCTATCGTGCTTTCCAGCAGGCCGAAGCCGTCCTTCTCGATGACGCGCCCGTTCTCCCGGTTTACTTTTACACCCATGCTTTCCTTATTGATCCAGGCGTCAAAGGCTGGTGGCCGACGATTCTCGACCATCATCCCTACAAATATGTCTACCTTGAAGAAACATCCATCGCGACTAGGAACCGATAGGCTTTCGAGCTACGTTTTCTTAACGATGAAAACATCTCTGCTCTTCCTGTTTTCTCTCGGCCTCCTCACCTGCGCCTTCGCTGCCTCACCGGTTGAGCCGCCCATGGAAGCTGAAAGCGCCATCGACAAGGACGGTTTACTCGAACACATCAAGGTCCTCAGTTCCGATAAGTTTGAAGGACGCGCTCCCGGCACGAAAGGCGAGGATCTCGCCGTCCAATACATCGTCGAACAATACAGAAAGCTTGGACTCAAACCCGGCAACCCAAATGGCACCTACACCCAGGAAGTGCCGATGGCTGGTATTCTCACGAAGCCGACCTGTAACTTTACCGTCGGTGGTAAGACACTAGAGTTGCAATCGCCTGACGACTTTGTCGCTTTCACGCAGCGCCTCACTCCACAGATCGAGGTCAAGGATTCAGATATCGTTTTCGTCGGCTACGGCATCATCGCGCCCGAATATGGCTGGGACGATTTCAAAGGCGCGGACCTGAAAGGAAAGACGCTCGTCTTTCTGATCAACGACCCGCCGATCCCGTCTCCTGATAACCCATCCAGGTTGGATGACCGCATGTTCAAAGGCAAAGCCATGACCTATTATGGCCGCTGGACATATAAATATGAGATCGCTGCGAAAGAGGGCGCGGCGGCTGCCATCATCGTGCATGAAACCATTCCGGCGGCTTACCCATGGTCGGTGGTCGCGAACAGCAATGGCAAAGACGATTTCGTTATCGACGCCGCCGACAAGAATATGGAAACGGTTGCCGTTCGCTCATGGATCACGCTTCAGACGGCACAGAAGCTTTTTGCTGCCAGCGGGAAAAGTTTTGACGAGCTCAAAAAAGCCGCACTGAGCAAGGATTTTCGGCCGGCGTCGTTAGGCGCGAAAGCGAGCTTTGTTCTCCAGAACAGCATTCACAGCTTTAAGTCGCATAACGTTATTGCCAAGCTCGAAGGTAGCGACCCGCAGAAGCGCGATGAGTACGTTATCTATAGCGCCCATTGGGATCACCTTGGACGCAATCCCAAGTTAAAGGGCGACCAGATTTACAATGGCGCACTCGATAACGCATCGGGCGTGGCCAGTATTCTCGAAATCGCGCAAGCCTTCACCAAACTCCGGCAGCCACCTGCACGAAGCATTCTCTTTCTCGCCACTACTGCGGAGGAATCCGGTCTGTTAGGCGCGAAATACTATGCCGAGCATCCGCTTTACCCGCTTGACCATACTCTGGCTGATATCAACATCGACGTCGTCAACCCCTGGGGGAAAACGCGCGACGTCGAAGATATTAGCTATGGTAACTCTACCCTCGACGAAATATTTGCCCAGGCCGCCCAACGCCAGGGCCGCAGAGCGATTCCGAACAGCGAGCCTGAAAAAGGACACTTTTTCCGAGCAGATCACTTCGAGCTTTCAAAGTTAGGCGTCCCTTCGCTTTATCCGGGGAGTAAGCCAAAGGATTTTATCGGACGGCCGTCCGGCTACGGTCAGATGAAGAGCGATGATTACACTCAGCATCATTATCACCAGGTTTCCGATGAGGTGAATCCGGCATGGGATTTTTCGGGTGCGGTTCAGGACACGCAGTTACTATTCGATGTTGGCTACCAGGTGGCGAACGGCGATCGCTATCCCACCTGGCTGCCTGGCTCGGAATTCAAAGCCAAACGTGATGAGATGATGACGAAGAAGAAGTAGCTTGCCTGGCTCGCCGGCTCAGGTTTTACATCCGTCACCACTGAACGCTTACCCATGCATCAACCAATCCCGATCATTAGTATCCTCGTTGGCGCGCTTGTCTTGCTTTTCGGTCGCCGACTTTTCTGGCTCTTCGTTGCTGCGGTTGGTTTCTGGATTGGCTTTGAGGCGACACCTCATCTCATGCAAAATCCCCCACCCTGGCTTGCCCTCGTGGTCGCGGTCGGCCTCGGCTTGCTCGGTGCGCTCCTTGCGTTCCTCTTGCAAAAAGTCGCCATCGCTATCGCCGGATTTCTCGTGGGCGGGCATATCGCGCTCTCGCTCCTGGCCGCCTTTGTCAACACGCATGCCAACTATTCCGGGATTGGCTTTGTCATCGGTGGAATTCTGGGTGCGATTCTCTTGCTCGCCCTATTTGATTGGGCGTTGATCGTCTTTTCTGCCATTGTCGGCGCGGAACTCATCATAAGCCACCTCCGCATTCCGCAGGCTGGAGCCACTATTCTTCTCCTTGGCCTAACGACTCTCGGCATCCTCGTGCAAGCCGCCCTTTTCCGGCGACGAAGAGTCTAGTTTAACGGACCACAATTCGGCCTCGGGTAACCGAAAGTTATAGGCACTGCACGTCAGATGACCTTCGAAAATTGACAGCAGGAAGTCGGCGCATCACACTCTGTCGAACTTGTGATTGAAACGACCATACCAGACATTGACGTCAGCGAGCTTATGGAACGTATCCGCCTTGAAGCCGCAAAGGTTCAGCATATGCAGGTGACAAACGCCCCGGTTGCCGGGACTTCGCCGCTGGCGTTGCCACAACCTCCGCCGGTCTTTCGCTTTCCTCCGGCAAAGACCCTGAAATCAAGGAAGGAAAAGCTTGACTCATTACTGGCGCGAGCGCGTGAGAAGACAGAAGTCAAAGGTATTCCCAAGCTATTGCGCCGTTTGTTCCGGAAACAAGGCGGATTTAATAGACTCCTTCTCGAAGCGACAAGTGTCCTGGTTCAGACAAACGATATTCTGGTCGAGCAGGTTCGCGGACTACAGGCAGCCCAGGCTTCATGGGAGCAACAAAGTCAGTGGAGCCAGCAGACCTTTCAAAGCCGACTTGAGCGATGGAGCGAGCAATTACGATGGAATCAACAGCTAAATGCGTTTCGGGAGAAATCAGATGCTTCCCATGCCGAACTTGCCGAACTAGCACAGGCGCTACGCAAAGATGCCGAACATGCCGGCCAGCATGTCCGCAATCTTCAAAGTAGCTTTGACCAGATCAAGGGACGAATTGATCACGCGGCGAGGCTAGCCGAAGAAGCTATCGAGATCGGCACCATCGTCCGGTCTCAAGGCGAAAAAGTGGGCGAACATCTTCGCAATTTGCAGACAGCAGTGGACGGACGGGATGCGGATCGCGACGCACGTTTGCACGGGCTCGCCGCGCAGTTTCAGATCATTCGTGAGGAATTGAACCGGACGCAGGAGCACCTGCGAAACCTGCAAAACGAATTCGATCAATCGGCTAACATTCGGCCTCATCAGGAGGCGCTGGCCAGATTGGATCAACGCGTGACCAGCGACAGCAGTTTCCTAAAAGGAGAGCTGGGTCAGCACCGTAACCTCCTTAGCCGTCTGCTCACTGAAGGACACATACCCGCAAAGAAAAGCGATCCCGGTGCCAACCAACCCGAACCAGACGCTCTGTCTACGGGCTTGCTTGATTCCTTCTATGTCAGTTTTGAAGAACGCTTCCGCGGTTCTCGCGACGATATTACCGAGCGACAGCGCTTTTACCTTCCTTTCGTAACCGAAGCTAAGGCTGGTTCCTTGGAACGTCCTATTCTTGATTTAGGATGCGGCCGCGGTGAATGGCTTGAGTTACTTCGAGAGGAAAATCTCGTTGCCAAGGGAGTGGACCTGAACGGTCTCATGGTGGCCGAATGCCAGGCACGCCAGCTCGACGTTGTCCAGGCCGATGTCGTCGACTACCTCCGCTCACAGGCAGATTCGAGCTTTGCCGCTATTAGTGGCTTTCATATCATTGAGCACCTTCCCTTACGCACGCTTTTGGAGGTCCTCGCTGAAAGCTTCAGAGTCCTCCTGCCGGACGGGGTCGTCTTTTTCGAATCCCCAAATTGCAAGAATATCATGGTTGGGGCCTGTAACTTTTACGTGGATCCAACTCATCGCAATCCAGTCTTTCCCGATACCGCAGCGTTCATGCTCGACCTCAGCGGGTTTAGTCGCGTAACTCTAAAGTATCTTTCTCCGGTCCGGCCTGCGCTCGCGACTGCAAGCGGCGAGCCTGGCCAAGCCGAGACTTTGGACGAACTCCTCTACGGCCCGCAAGACTTCGGAGTTATCGGCTTCAAACCAGCTTGAGGATAGCAATCGTCATCCCCTGGTTTGGCCGAGAGCTAAAAGGGGGCGCGGAACTCCAAGCCTGGCAAATTGCTGCCTTGCTCGCCGCACGCAATTACACCGTCGAAGTTCTTACAACGTGCTGTCGTTCCCATCAGGAGGACTGGGCGACAAATCATCTTCCAGCAGGAGAGTTGTTAGAGCCGGAGGGATTCCTGGTCCGCCGATTCCCTGTTGACGCTCGTAACCGGGCTGCCTTCGACGCGGTTTGTAGCGGTCTTTTGAGCATTGACAACAAAGAGCTGCGACCCGGGGTCTCGCCGGTTTCCGCCCGCGAGTCCTCCATCTTTGTGAACGAGTTGATGCGCTCGGCAGCTCTCGACCAATACATTAGGGAGCACAAAACGGCATATGACTGGTTTCTGCTTCTCCCATATCTCTATGGGTTAATCATTCACGGAGTTAGCGCCACGAAGGATCGCGCCATTCTCCAACCTTGCCTGCATAACGAAGCCTATGCCTACTTGCCTGAAGTGGCACAGGCCTTTTACGATGCAGCGATGTTGTTTTTCAATAGCGACGGCGAGCTGCGACTCGCCGCGCACTTGTTCGGTCCTGGCATTCTTTCAAGATCGAGAGTCGTTGGAGAAGGTGTGGAACTCTCCCGCCAAACGCAGATACCTTCTCCTGACCAACATCCTGCGCGCAACAAAGCATCGTCTCTTATCGACAAGCCCTACTTGCTTTACCTGGGGCGCAAGGATCGGGGAAAAAATGTTCCCCTTCTTGTTTCCGCTTTTCAACGATTCCGCTCGGTCAGACCTAACTCACACTTACACCTTGTTCTTGCTGGGCTCGGCGACCTTTCATATCCCAATATACCAGCGGTCTTTGATCTTGATGGGATAACTGAGGAACACAAGCATGAGCTGTTGCAAAACTGTCTGGCTCTTGCGCAACCCAGCACGAACGAAAGCTTCTCCCGGGTCATGATGGAGGCCTGGTTTTATGGCCGGCCAGTCGCCGTCAATCGCTCCTGCCTCGCGACCGCGGGGGCAGTCGAGCAATCGGGTGGCGGCTGGACTGCCGAAACGGAAGACGAATGGGCGGCGTTCCTTGTTCGGTTGGATGGATATTCGCATGAGCAGTTAGCCGAGATAGGTCGCAGAGGCCAATCCTATGCGGCAGAAATCGCTGACTGGGAAAAAGTGATCGATCGCTATGAAGGTGCCTTGAAGCCGACCGATGGACAGCATTGTAAGGTCTCACCTGCTCGCGCGATCCATCAGGTTCTACCTAATCTCGCCTTTGGAGATGCCATCTCCAATTCTGCCATCTCGATTCGCAATTACCTCCGCGATCTAGGCTTTGAATCGTCAATCCTTGTCCGACACGTCGACCCGCGAGTGGCACACGAGTGCGACGTGTTTGATGATGGAAAAGTTCGACCTTCAGACGGCATTATCTATCACCATAGTATTGGGACGGATCTCACCGCCGCAGTGATCAAGCATTCCGGTCCCAAGTTCCTTATTTATCATAACATTACGCCAGCGGAGTTCTTCGAGCCCTTTCGTCCTGAATTTGCCGCCATTTTGCGTGCGGGCCGATCGGAACTTGCTCACCTGCATCGCTTCTTTCCCTATAGCGCCGGCGACTCGACCTATAACGCCGAGGAATTACGCAAGAGCGGTTTTCGCGACCCCCAAGTGCTACCGATCTCTGTGGATCCCGACCGATGGAGCAACGTCCCGGATCCCACAATCATGCGCGAGATGCAGGACGGCCGCACCAATATTCTCTTTGTCGGGCGAATCGCTCCCAATAAAAGACAGGACAAGTTAGTTGAAGCTTTCGCCCGTTATCTCCAGTTTGACCCAACGGCACGACTGATTCTTCCTGGCAGCATCGAGAAGGCCGATCCGTTTATGTCCTGGCTCCAGGATATCGTTATCCAATTGGGCCTGCAATCGTCTGTCATCATCCCCGGCTCCGTGAGCGAGCCAGAAATGTCGGCCTATTATCGCACGAGCGACGTATTTTGGTCCATGTCGGACCACGAAGGCTTCGGCGTCCCCATGGTTGAAGCAATGTGGTTCGATGTTCCAGTGATCGCGAAACGCAACTCCGCCATTCCGGAAACCTTAGGCGACGCTGCCCTGATGTTCTCCGCAGAGACGACATATCCTGAGCTGGCGGCGCTAATTCATTTGATCGTAACCGATTCAGGGCTGCGGACAAAGATAATTACTGCCCAGCAAAAGCAACGCCTTCGCTTTCTGCCGAGTTCAGTCGCCCCATCGTTGCAGAAGATCGTCGACTTATTAAGCTAGCAGATATCCTTCGCCTTTTCGACTCGTGAGATATGCTCTGACACCTTCGAACGACGAATCGGGGCCGAGGAACACCCACGGCAGCCGAATCCGGCCCGCGGCAATCTCGTCCCAATCCAGTCATGCGCCGGTGAAAGTCGCCTTTGTCGTTCAACGCTGTGGCCGCGAAGTGCACGGCGGCGCCGAGACGCTGTGTCTAACACTTGCCCAGCGCATGGCCCGTTACTGGGAAACAACGGTTCTTACAACGTGCGCATTGGATTATATGCGGTGGGATAACTATTACCCCGAAGGCGACGAAGTCCTAGCAGAAACAGTTATCCGACGATTTCCTGTCGATCATCCCCGCGATGTCGCCCGATTTGACGCGTTTTCGCAAGCCGTATGCGAGCGTTCGCCCGGAGCCTCACTGGAGATGCAAGAAGAGTGGATGACCTTGCAGGGGCCTATCTCCTCAAAACTCCTGGCTTACCTTACGTCTGAATCCACATGCTACGACCTCTTTATCTTCTTCGGATATCTCTATGCCACAACCTACTTTGGTCTTCCGAGGGTCGCCGACCGGGCGCTCCTGGCGCCACTCGCACACGACGAGTGGCCCATCCATCTCTCCATGTGGGATGACTTCTTTAAGCGGCCGAACGGCTTTATCTTTCAAACTGAAGAAGAAAAGGCCTTTCTGGAACGTCGGTTCTCCAATACGACTTTGAAAGGACCGGTTGCTGGTATTGGCATTGAAGCGCCTCCTGAAGTTTCGCCGGAAAGCTTTCGCGAGCAGTATGACTTGCAGAAGCCCTTTATCCTTTACGCGGGCCGAATCGACGCCTCCAAGGGATGCGGCGAGATGTTCGAATATTTCCTGCGCATGGAGACAGAACCGGGCGCTGGCTACGACCTTGTCACAATCGGAAAAGAGGTCCTTTCCGTGCCATTCCATGACCGGATCATCCACCTCGGCTTTGTCTCGGAGGAGGACAAGTGGAATGCCATGGCAGCTTGCGAATGGCTTATCCTACCTTCACCCTTTGAGAGTCTCTCGATCTCGCTCCTGGAAGGATGGGTTATGGGACGTCCTGCCATTGTCAGTGCGAAAGCCGAAGTTCTTCAGGGTCACTGCCGCAGAAGCAATGGCGGTTTGTGGTATCGTAACTACGCCGAGTTTGCCACCATACTTGGCACTGTAAGCGAAGACGTGAGAAGGCAATTGGGAGCCGCCGGACATCGCTACGTTACGCAACATTACGTATGGTCTCGCATAGAAGCGATTTATCTCGCCGCCTTTTCGGGGCCGATTCTCTGCGAGCGCAGTGAAGAACCCACCGCTCCGTCGCCGGACACCAACTAGGGCAGTTCCTTATCGGGAAGCAGCCGTGTCCCCTGAAATCGCAGGAACAACGTCCGAGGTTCGTTAGGCGCAGCAACTCTCTCCGCGTTTGTGCTGATAGAAATACTGCTGTCCCCGGGAGGAACAAGAATGGTCTTCGAAATAACCGAGCCGCTGGACTTCACTCGCAAGTCCATTTTCATCCCATCGCCACTCAGCTGCACATCGCTCGGCAGTGGGTGTCCTGTGAATATGGAACACTCAAATCGAACAGAGACAGGGTAACTCAGGGGATTGGTCAGCTGTAGTTGGGCCGACGGGGACGTCGACCAGCACCACAGTCTCGTTCCATCGGACTCTTCTGAAGAGAAGCCCTGCCCGAAATTCACACTAGGTGGATTAAGCCATTGGTCTCCAACAAGCGACCACTCCTGCGAGGAGTATTTTCTCCTGAACTCCGCAGCAAAAGATTGCAGGTTGAAAAATGCAAGTCGCCCATTTTTGCTAACCATGGGAGCTTGTCGAAGAAGGTCACTGATCTCACTCTCTACTGCAGAGCCGCGCTCGTAACCATATGTATCGATATAAAGGCCGGCAAAACCGGCCAAAGCCAATACCTTGAGCATCTCTTCCTTTGGCATCCCGCTAACCCACTTTTGCCAGATGTCCGCCCGCCCGCCCGCCGCACCGCCATAGCTCCAGCGGAGATGCTCAGAGTGCAGGTAACCGACCAGCGGATCGTATGCCGTCATCTGGTAGATCTTCGGACTCTCTGGAAAGGTGACATAGGGTAGTTGAAAGACCATTGCACCGCGG
>DASXOB010000005.1:0-198456 GCA_036494545.1 Chthoniobacterales bacterium | reverse complement strand
GACATTCGGAGTGTCAGCGGTCACCGATGTTTCGATCGCGGCTGATACTGCCATCGGTAGCATCGCCTTTAGTGCCGGAGCGGACCCATTCACGATTCGAACGACTCCTGGCCCGAACGATATCACTCTGACGGTGAGTGGTACCGGGATCACTAACGACTCGGGCATAGCGCAGAATCTTGCGTTGGAAACGAATGCGAATGACCATGGTAGTGCGATTGCTTTTACGCGCACAGCTACCGTGGGTCCGCTGACCACGATAACCCTGGAGGGAAACTCATCAGGCAAAGCCTTCTGGGGCGCGTCCACGGTTTTCAACGACCAATGCAGCGCGGGAGATGGGACCTTTTACAGCCTTGGCTCATCCGTACCCGTTTCTTACGGAGGCGCGACCTACTTCTTTGGCGACTCCACCGCGGGGGAAGCGACACTCACCAGTGACGGTGGCGCTGTGTCCGGCGCAGGCGGCGGCACAATCTGGTTCTGGGATAATTCGACTGCGGGCGACGCGGTGATTACCTGTAATGGTGGTACGGTCGCTGGTGCCGGAGGTGGCTTTATCAGCTTCACGTCCGAGTCCTCCACGGGTCATGCCACCCTGATCGCTAACGGCGGACTAAATGGTGGCGGCGGTGGTCAGATTCTTTTTGGTGGCGATAGGACATTGGAGAGTACCCAGCCGCGCGTGCAAATTTATGGTAACGGTGTCCTTTCCATCTTTGACGCCGAAAGCGCGACCGTACAGGTCGGCTCGATCGAGGGCGACGGAATCGTTACGCTGGGCGGGAAGGAGTTGATCGTCGGAGCGAACGGTCTTAGCACCACCTTCACTGGCACGATCAATGGCATTCACGGTGGCCATGCTCTGACCAAAATTGGCGACGGAACGCTCACCCTGAGCGGTGCCAATACCTACACCGCGTTAACCACCGTCAGCGAGGGCACGCTCGTCCTTGCAAATACAACCGGTTCGGCCACGGGCACCGGTGGGGTGACCGTTAATGGGGGCACGCTGGGGGGAAGTGGAATCATCGGCGGTGCAGTGACTATTGCGACAGGAGCGGTTCTCGCCCCCGCCGCTGGCAGTAACACCCAGGCGACTCTTACCACTCAGAGCACATTAAGCCTGCAAACGAATGCTACCTATAAGTGCACGGCGCAAGCAAGAGGACAACAGGTCCGCGCCGACAAGGTGGTCGCAAATGGCGTGACCATCACCGGTGGCAAGTTCTCGTTTAAGCCCAGGATCTCAGGCACACTGCAGGCCGGGACTGCCTTTACTGTCATTGGTAACACAAGCACTAGTCCAATCCATGGCACCTTCAGTAATCTCCCCGACGGAGCAATTATCACTTCCGGCGGCGCTAACTTCCAAGCCAGCTACGAAGGGGGCGACAATGGCAACGATCTCACTCTAACTGTTGTCCCGTAGTTCCCAACTTAGACAAATAGACCACTTATGAAAAGAGCAATACCAGCACTAACGCTCGCAAGCGTTCTTATCCTTACAAGTCAGCTCGCCCTCGCCGGCAGCGCCACCTGGAATCTCAACCCAGCAACTGGCGACTGGAATACCGCGACTAACTGGACGCCTGCAACTGTACCTAACAGCCCATCCAACATTGCCACCTTCGATGTTTCCAACATAACCGGCGTATCTCTTTCCGCGGCGGTGGAAGTTGATGGCGTCACCTTCAACCCGGGTGCCAGCGCTTTCACCATCACCGCTCCACCAGAGACTTCCCTAACCTTTAGCGGGACCGGCATCGTGAACAATTCGGGCGTGGCGCAAGCGCTCGTGGTGGATAACACTCCTTCCCTCTTTTTCACAAACGCTTCGACCGCGGGCGAACTGACTTCCATTACTGTCCGGCCTGGCTCGCCAATGTTTGATCTCTACTTCAGCGATGATTCCGATGCCGGCAGCGCGGCTATCACCAACAAGTCGACCGACGTTGAGTTTCAATTCGGTTCCGGGACACGTTTTTCCGACCGCTCCTCAGCTGCCAACGCCACCATCATTAACGAGGCAGGAGCTGTGTATTTAGGAGGCGGGACCACCGTCTTCATCAATGTCGCCGATGCTGGCAACGCCACCATCATGTCCGACGGAAGCTCCGCGCTTGGAATTGGCAGCACTTCCTTCACCAATTCATCCAGTGCCGCTAACGCTACGGTGATCGCCAACGGCGCGCCCAACTCTTCCGGCCTTGGGGGTGGCACAACTTTCAGCGAGAGTTCGATCGCGGACAGCGCCACGCTGATCGCATACGGAGATCAGCTTGGGCGTCACTCCTTTGGGACGACTGTGTTCAAAGATCAGAGCCGTGGTGGGCGGGCACATGTCGAGGTTTATGGCCACGGCACGCTCGATATCACTCAGCGTGATTCGCCGGGCATCACGATAGGCTCACTCTCCGGCGATGGCCTGGTCTCTCTTGGCACAAACAATCTCACAGTCGGTGCGGGTGACTTCGACAGTAAGTTCGAGGGCACGATCAGCGGAGACAGTAGCCAAAACGGCGAATCCTTGACCAAGATCGGCGCTGGAACACTCGTTCTAACGCAGCCCAACTCCTATTTCGCAGACACAAGGATCCACGGAGGAAATCTCCTCGTCCGCAACCGGACGGGCTCGGCCACAGGCACGGGCTTGGTAATCGTCCAAGGTGGAACATTTGGCGGCGACGGCATTGTCTCTGGCCCGGTAACTGTGGGTTTCACGACCAGCGGTCACAAGGCAGCCCTCCTTGCTGGAACCAGCTTGGCCACGCCTGGCGTGCTGACAATTCAAGGACTGGTGACTTTTAACAACTCGCACGCCGTCTGCCAATATGGCTTCAACAGTGATTCTTCGATTGGAGCGGAATTCGTTGCTGGTGGCGTAACTATCAGCGCAGGGAGTTTCTACCCGTTTGATTCCGGCACCACCACGCTGACTGCCGGCACTGTCTTCACCGTCATTAGCAATACGAGCGCCAGTCCGATTAGCGGCACCTTCAGTAATCTGGCTGACGGCGGAACGATCCTTATCGGCAGTAATACCTTCCAAGCTAACTACGAAGGCGGCGATGGGAATGATCTGACCCTGACTGTTGTCCCCTAACCCAAGTCCTAACTTAAACCAATGACCCTATATATGACTAAAACAATATCAGCATTAACCCTCACGAGCTTGCTTTTCCTGACCAGTCAGCTCGTTCTCGCCGGCAGCGCCACTTGGAGTGCCGCTCCAACTACCGGCAATTGGAATACAGCGGCAAATTGGACTCCGAATACAATTCCCAACGGTCCCACAGATGTCGCATCCTTTGCTCAATCAGCCATCAGTACAGTTTCAATTTCCCAAAACACTCAGGTGGACAGCATCGTGTTCGAACCTGGAGCGAGTGCTTTTACCATTGGTCCTAGCTTTAACACACTGACGATTAGCGGCGCCGGAGTCATCAATAACTCGGGCGTCGAGCAAAACTTCTTTCTTCCTGGAGGGCCGAACACCATAAACTTTATCAACAGCGCTACAGCCGGCGATGCGACCTATACCCAGGCCGCTGGCGGCAGTAGCTCTCTCGTGTTTTTCGACCACACAACGAATGCTGGCAGCGCCGTTTTCATCAACCAAGGAGATGCCGGCCCAGGTTCGGTTTTTTTTAACAACTCTTCAAGCGCTGCGGATGGAACCTTCTACAATCAGGCGGGGATCAGTAATGGCGGAGCAACCATTTTCGAGGACGAAGCTGACGCGGGGAATGCCACCCTCGTTTGCGACGGGGGTTCCGATGGGAAGCCGATTCAAGGCTTCACACGTTTCAGCGAAAATAGCAGTGCCGCAAACGCAAGCCTGGTCGCTAATGGAGCGTCTGTTAGTAACTTTACATTTGGAGTGATTAGCTTCGAAGACCACTCGACCGCGGCCAATGCGACCATAACTGTCAATGGCGGTACTGTTACTGGTGCTCCCGGAGCGCGGGTTTATTTTTCGGATTTTACGGGAAGGGCCGCTGCCGCCAACTCGACTTTGATCGCTACTGCTGGCACTAACGGCGGCCTGCCCGGCCAGATCTTTCTGAGTACCGATTCTACGGGGGACAAAGCCCGGATCGAGTTGCTGAAGGGCAAACTAAATATTACCAACCATAATCCCCCAGGTGTCACCGTTGGCTCGATCGAAGGGAATGGCACGGTCCTGCTTGGAGCCAACAACCTCACCGTTGGCACTAATAACTTAAGTACGAACTTTTCGGGTACGCTCAAGGATGGCGATTCTGGTGGATCGCTAACCAAAATTGGGACCGGTAAGTTCACTCTAAGTGGACCCAGCACTTACTCCGGGGGAACAGTAGTCAATGCCGGCGTGCTTCTGGTCAACAACGCAACTGGTTCAGGATTGGGCACCGGCCCGGTACAAACTGCCACCGGATCGATTGGGGGCCGTGGAATTATCGCCGGTGACGTGGCGATAGGAACGGGCGTGGGCTCCGGCGCCGCCCTTGGGCCCGGCGAGTATCCACATGCTCCCGGCACACTCACAATTCAAAGCTCTCTGACATTGAATGTCGATGCCACGTACAAAGTAACGCTGAACAGCAGCCTCTCCTCCGCTGCTGCCGTTGTGGCGAACGGAGTTCAAATCATCAACGCGCAAATCGTTTTGAATGACGTCGGCAGTGCGAGCATTTCGGCCGGCACGGTGTTCACGATCATCACCAACACGGCGGCGACGCCAATCAGCGGCACATTCACTAACCTGCCTGATGGCGGAACGATTGTTGTCGGAAGCAACACTTTTCAGGCTAACTACGAAGGCGGCGATGGGAACGATCTTACTTTGACGGTAGTTCCTTAACTTGCCTTATTGAGCAGAGAGCGGTCCGCCAGACCTGGCTTCCGCGACACACCAGCTTAGAGCGCAATGCTTCGCAGCTTCCTTCAAGTCGAAAACGCGGAAAACGAAGAGTTTGAAGAGAAACGCCGGTGACGGATAAAGGAAATCGTACCACGGCGCTCGGTTTGATTCCAGACTGCGTGGATGGGTGAGACGGACGCAAGCGACGAGGTCACCCTCCGATATCTTCTGGCTGAAGATGAAGCGCTCGAAGACTCGGCGGACCTTCCCGCCCTCGAAATCATCGCCGCCGACATTGTCCAAGACCTCCGGGCCGCTGTCACAAATATCCTTGCTGAATTAACAGCGGTGCTCATGATTGGCTGGAAGAGAGAGCGATTAAGAAACCACCACCAAAATGAGCATCATCGACCAAATCAAAGCAGTTCAATCCGCGCTCGGCGTCACCTCGGACGGCACCGCTGGGCCGCAAACTTGGGGCGCGATTTACTCGCGAATCACCGGAGCAACCGATCAACCGGGCATGGTTGGCGAAATCAAGGCGGTTCAAGACGCACTCGGGATCGACTCGGACGGCAACGCCGGGCCGCAGACCTGGGGCGCGGTCTACGCGAAGATCGTCGGCGCTGCTCCGGACCCACCGGCTCAACCTGGCCCGCAGTCTCCTCAGGCGGCCGCGGGCGGCCTGGATGCGCGCAGTGAGCGCAACATCTTATCGCTCCATCCCAAGGTGCAACCGTACGCTCGCGCACTGGCCGAGAAAGCAGCGCAAGCAAAGATTCAGATCCAGATTGTCAGCGGCACGCGGACGTATGACGAGCAGGCGAAGGTCTATGCGCAAGGGCGAACCGCTCCCGGCGAAATAGTCACCAATGCTAAGCCCGGCCATAGCAATCACAATTTCGGCGTGGCCTTCGATGTCGGGATTTTCGTGGGAGGACAGTACATTGACGATCTCGAGGAGAAGGGGAAATACGATCGCGCCCTCCTCAACCGTCAATATGCCGCTGTCGGAGCAATCGGGAAAAGTATCGGACTGGACTGGGGCGGAGACTGGACGACCATTCACGACGAGCCTCACTTTGAGTTACGGCCAGCATGGGCCAGAAGCATGAGCGAAGAGGCTATGCTCGCTGCGCTACGCGACCGGCACGACACCGGACAGGATCAATTTGCGTGAACAGGGAGCAACAAACCAGGTCTGAGCTTATTCTTTAGACTCTTCCGCTTCCGGAGAGACGAAGCCACTAAAACCGTTCTTGCCCAGGCCGGAACTCCTCTGTGCGGGGTGGGCTGTCTCAAGCAGAAATTCGGGAACTTGAACGAGAGTTACGCAGTTCGCGACCGTCGCCGCCGAGACGACCTCCATTGTCAGGCCCAGGGGGACGTGACGATCACAGTAACAACATTGTTACTGTTCGCCGAACAAGTTTTCTGGATCAGCGGCGGCAAGTTTGCTCGACTGAAACGAAAAGGAAGGCGTGATGACTAAACTTGCTCTCAACACTGTGGCGATGCTGGCGATGTCGATCCTAACCGGTACGACGGCGAACAGTAGCGACCTGGACGTGATGGCGCCGATTCTGGGCAATTACCCAAACACATCGCTTTCGCTCAGCGGCGATAAGACGGTAACGCCCGATTCGGCGCCGACGAACACAACCAGTATCAACGTGTCCACTTCGAGCGCGTTCAAAGGAACGCTGGAAGGCTATCCGGCAACGGGAATTGTGCGAGTTACAGACGCGCATCCGGCCGGGACGTACCGTGTGACGGTAAAGGCGTTCGACAGCAGTGGAGCGAGCGTGGCCAGGCGATTCATACTGAGAGTGAGGACGCTGGCGACATGTAATCCGGTTCATTTTGCCGCCGCCACGAATGTTTCCGCGGGTAATGGTCCCTATGCATTTGCGGTGGGAGATTTTAACGGCGATGGCAAGCAGGACCTCGCCGTGACCAACGTCACGACAAGCAGAGTGGCGATCTTGTTGGGCAATGGCAATGGCACTTTCGGTGCGCCGACAACTTTCCCCGCCGGCAATAATCCTAGCTCGATCGTGGTCACCGATTTCAATGGCGATGGCAAACAGGACCTCGCCGTGGCCAATCTCGGCTCGAACACCGCAGGGGTTTATCTGGGAAATGGTGCAGGCGGTTTTACTCTAAGTGTAAACGTTCGCGTGGGCGATGGTCCTTATTCCGTGACCGTAGGTGATTTCAACGGCGATGGGAAACCAGACGTCGCCACTGCCAATTTCAGTTCGAATAACGTTTCAATTGCGCTAGGGGATGGCACGGGCCATTTCAGCGCTGCGACTGGTTTCGCCGCTGGCATGGAGGCCATCAACATCAAGGTGGGCGATTTCAATGGCGACGGCCACCAGGACCTCGTGGTGGCGAACTACGATTCAAACAATGTGTCGGTGTTATTGGGCAACGGCGATGGCACTTTCAGCCCTGCCGTCAATGTGGCCGCTGGCGACGAGCCTGCCTCAGTGTCAGTGGGAGATTTTAACAACGATGGCAACCAGGACCTCGCTGTCACCAATGAAGAATCGAGCAATGTGTCGATCTTGTTAGGGGATGGCGCGGGCAATTTCGGACCACCGAGCAATCTGGCGGTCGGCAGTGGTCCCCGGTCGGTCGCGATTGGCGATTTCAATGGCGATAGTAATCAGGATTTAGCCGTGGCAAACACCGGCACAAATTTCGTGTCGATGTTTCTCGGCGATGGCAACGGCGGTTTTGGTCCTGCGACCGTTCTCGGCGTGGGCCCTAATCCGTACTCAGCAGTTGTAGGGGACTTCAATGGCGACGGTAAACAAGACATAGCCACAGCTAACAACGACTTCCCGAACCCCGGCAGCGTGTCGATCTTGATGCGCGATTGTGCGCTCTAGTCTGCCCTGCGACTCGACTGTTTTATTGGCGAAGATCATTTCAATGCCGTAAGCCGACGCCGTCGCTGCGCGGTTGGAGATCGCCGAGCTGGCAGACAGCATCGTTCGTTTTGCCCTCAAATATCGTTTATCTCAACGCCGATATTGTTAATGGCAATTCCTACTTCGAAGGAACACTCGGCGCGGCGACGGCATTATCTCTGGCGGCGTCACGGTAGATGGAGCACTCGTAGGGCAGCCCTCCTGGCCGGGACCAACGTGAAGCGACCCGGGGTGCTGACACTCCAAGAGATGGTAACTCTCAATCCCAGCGCCGCCTGCAAATACGGACTTAGCAGTGATTCTTCGATCGCGGCGGAATCGGTCGCCGGCGGAGTGACCCATCAACCGAGCGCTTTTCTCGCCGTTCGATTCCAGCACTACCGAGCTGGCTGCGGGCACGGTATTCACAGTCATCACCAACACGGCAGCGACGCCACTCAGCGGCACCTTCAGCAACCTGCCTGCCGGCGGAACGATCGTTGTCGGACGCAACACCTTCCAGGCTAACTACGAAGGTGGCGATGGGAATGATTTAACTCTGACCGTCCTTCCTGGTCGCAGCTTAGCCTTTGCTTCTCGTTCCCAAACGAGAGCTTGGGAACAGGAGTGTCCCGCAGCGCACATTCTCTGCCTCTTCCTGGGCACTATGCTGCCGGTTTTAGGACAGGAGCTAGTTTAACCTGTCCCATAAGGCCAGAAGGCGAAATGTTTAACTTGCGATCGCTCCACCGCGTCCAGTAAGACATTTGGCGTGACCACGACTCCTACTCTCAAATTGACCTGCATTATCCTGGTCGGGATCGCGTGCATCCTTACACCCGTGGGCATTCAGGCGGGCAGCGCGACCTGGGCGACCAATCCGACCACCGGAGATTGGAATACAGCGGGCAATTGGGACCCAAAGACCGTGCCAAACGGGCCATCGGACATTGCTACTTTCGATACTTCAACCCAGAGCATCGTCGCCTTTTCAGAAATTACCGAAGTGGAGAGCATTCTTTTCCAGGCAGATGCGGTGCCATTCACCATCACGGTGCCGGCCTCATTTGAATTAACTCTTAGCGGAACCGGAATTCAAAACGACTCTGGTTCTACTCAGACATTCGTTCAGGGAGACGGTGGCGGCACGCTTACCTTCCGTAACAACGCCAATGCCGGCCAAATGACAACCTTCCTTCAAGAGTCATCAATAGCCCCGAATGGGAATGGGCTGGTTCAGTTTCTCGATACTTCGAGCGCAGGGAGCGGCCTGTTCATTAATGACGGAGTAAACCAACATCCCGGACGGCTTTTTTTCTTCGATAGCTCCACGGCGGAGGAAGCCAGTTTCAGCAACCAGGGAAATATCACATTTAATGAACAATCGAACGCTGGAAATGCTGCATTTGAAAACGAAATCCGCCCCGACGGACGCGCGGCTGGTAGCATAACTTTCAATGACAGGACATCCGCGGCTGACGGAAGTTTTATTAATCATGGCGGCACCAAGTCATTCAATGGATCTCTCATCCAGTTCTTTAATTTTTCGACCGCAGACCACGCCTCCTTTACCTGCGAAGGCTCGCAGGGCCCTAATCTGGGTGAAGCTGGCGGCAAGGTGTGGTTCTGGGATGACTCCACAGCAGGCAACGCTACCTTTACGATCGAGGGTTCGAACTTTAATGGATCTCTCGGCGGAGAGGTGCAGTTCCTGGGCCTGACACCGCACGCATCGACCGCAGACAACGCTGTTTTCGTTCTCAAGAGTGGAAGTAATAATGGGAGCGGCGGATTTGCAGGCTTCTTCGGTGGCGCCAGCGGGGGAACGGCCCAACTCATTTTAGAGGGTAACGGGGCCACGACAGATCCTACGCTTTTTTTTGATCACGATGTAGCTATCGGGTCGCTCGCGGGCCATGGCATCGTCGAGATGGGATTAGCCATTCAGGGATTCAACACGCTAACACTCGGCGGAAATAATCTCAGCTTTAGCTTCGCTGGCACCATGAGTGGTGGCACGGGCAGCCATCTGGTCAAAGAAGGTACCGGCCGGTTTGAACTGACTGGACCCAATACTTACACTGGTGGAACGACAATCACTGCCGGGTCATTGGTTGTTAATAACACGACTGATTCGGCTACCGGCTCCGGCCCCGTGCAGGTCAATGCCGGCTTCCTCGGCGGCGGCGGCATCATTGCCGGTGCGGTCACCGTGGGAACCGGCAGCGGGACACGGGCCTTTCTTGCTCCAGCCCATGGAGCGCCCAGACAAACCACGCTTAATTTGCAGAGCTCACTCATTTTCAATTCTGATGCCATCTATCAGTGCACCTTCAAAGCCAGGAGCAACGAGGCGAGAACCGACACGGTGATTGCCAATGGAGTTACCATTAATGGAGCCACCTTTTCCTTCAAGGGCAGCCTGCAAGGGACATTGACCGCCGGCCTTACCCTCACGATGATCAATAACACCTCCACCTTACCGATTACCGGTACCTTCAACAATCTTGCCGATGGCAAGGTATTGAGCGTGGGCGGAGCTAAGTTCCAGGCCAATTATGAAGGCGGCGACGGGAATGATCTGACTTTGACTGTGGTTCCATAGCGATTCCCCGGGCTTGCCGCGATCCCGATTCAAGTTTGGAGCGGTCCCAATTCAGTGCTCCTTGTGTTCGATGGTGGGGTTTTGGCCTCGGACTACACGACTTCGTGTGAGACTCGGGTCATTCTCACCGGTCTGACTTCAGCCAAGACCTACTGGGTCGGGGCACGCGCCAATGGCGCCCTCGGCCCAAGCGGCTGGAGCAACCCGGCAACCACGATTGCTGTGTGACCCGTCGAAGAGAGCCCGACTGGTTCGGGCAAAATGCGAAGAGTCTCGGGGAGACTGCCGAGGGTTTTTCGTCTCCGGAAACGAAATGGCTTAGATTGCTGGCAGCCTTTTTCCTAGCTGCGCGCGCGAACGGACCGCGCTTTGATCATTCGTCTTCACTGAACAATTGCAGACCGAGCGGGATTGTGGTTAAGGCGCCGATGGCAACCAGCGTCCAGCCGATTGCCCGCCTCTGCTCAGCCGTCAGCTTTTCAGAGAGCAGGAGCGCGATCCCAGCGCCGAGCATGGCGCGCGTGGCGGCGATGAGACCGATTTGAGGAACCGTGACTTCGTGTTGTTTCATATGTCTTTTCACTCCTTTATTGCCTCGCGCGCGTCAATTCGGGCGAATCGATGACAGGAGCAACACGTCCTTTAGTCGTTAGGCGCCAATCATCCAGGTCAGTTGTCCGTTCGGCGGGCGCACCCGGCTGGCGGGAAATTGTGAGTCGCCAGCCAGGACCTGCTCGATCAGCTTCTCATCCTTTCCCGGCCCCACGAGGAAAAGAACATGACGCGCCTGGTTGAGTAGGGGAAATGTCATTGTCAGGCGCCAAGTGTCCAACTTCGGGACGTAGTTTGCCATCACTCTTCGCACCTGCTCTTCCACGGCGACAGTTCCAGGGAAAAGCGAAGCGGTATGGCCGTCGTCTCCCATCCCGAGGAGAATGAGATCGTGGCGATAGATCATCTCGCCGCGCTGGGTCGCGAGGAGAGCGAGTGCGTCTTCATATTCCTGCGCCGCCAGTGGAGGATCTATCTCGCCGCGCAGGCGCAGGATCGATTTTTCCGGAATGGCAAAAGGAGCAAAGAAAGATTCCTGCGCCATGAGAAAGTTACTCTGAGAGTCGTTAGGCGGGACGCAGCGTTCATCGCCGAACGTGAAACGCACCCGCTCCCATGGAAGGTCGCGCGCCAGTTCGCCAAATTTCGCATAAACTGGCCGGGGCGTGTTTCCGCCGGAAAGAGCGAGACGGAATTCACCACGTTCGGCGAGAGCCAATCGCGCTTGCGCCAAGATAAAGGTCGCCGCCGCCGTCGCGAAACTGGAGGTGCGAACGACTTCAGGGTTCATGGGAACGGCGATGGCACTACGGCTGTGTGAGGTGCCTAGATCGCGCAATGCGCTCGCCCGTTCCTGCGCAGGTATTGCTGATGATATTCTTCGGCGCGATAGAATGTTGGCGCGGGTTCGATTTGGGTCACAATCGGCCGGCGAAAACGCCCACTCTTATCGAGCGCGCCCTTCTTTGCTTCAGCAGCCGCCTTTTGTTCCGGCGAATGATAAAACACGACCGACCGATATTGATCGCCGATATCCGGCCCCTGACGATTGAGGGTTGTCGGGTCGTGATTGCTCCAGAAAACATCGAGCAACTGCTCGTAACTCACCTGCGCGGGATCGAATTCCACTTCCACCACCTCGGCATGACCGGTGGTGTGACTGCACACGTCCCGGTAGGATGGATTTTCAGTCGTGCCGCCGGCATAACCGCTGGTTGCGTTTGTTACGCCCGGCGTAGCGCGAAACGTCTCTTCGACACCCCAAAAACATCCCGCGCCAAAAGTAGCTTTTTCAATGGTCATACGTTCAGCATGAAGCGGGAAGGCGCAGCGTGCAACCAGCCAAAGCCTGATGAATCAGTCCGCCTAAGGAGTCGATGACAATTCCTCCACCCAGACCAGCTCGCAAGCGCCGTTGCCGGTGTCGGTGCGGCTGAGCGAACTGCGCCAGGTGCCGATATCCGGTCCGGTCGCTTCCACGAGCAAACCGCGGAGGTGAATCAGCTCGCCCGGACGCAGCGCTTTGCTGCGCGATTCGATCGCCGGACTTGCGGGAATGAGGTGCAGATTGGTTGCGTGCGACACGATCTGGTCGGGTGGTATCGGTGGCGCGCGCGTCCACTCGTACCAGAAGAAGCGCATGCTCTGACTGATCGTCAGGCGATCGAGCACTGACTGGTCGGACATCGGGCCCCAACCGACGGCCAGATCCACCGGGACCAGTGCAGACTGCCGGTCGTAGCGGTAGATTTTGCGCGCGAGCACCCGCGCCTGGAGCTCGAAATGCGCGAGCGGCTGGAGCAGGAATTTCCCGTTCGTAAAAGGCTTGTCGTTAGGCAGGACCGGAGTCTGGACCGGATCTTCCGCCACGAGGACGCCTGGCGGATAGGTTATTGGCGCATCGAAATGGTGGTAGACGAGCCAGGCAAAAATGATTACGGCGAGAAAGGATAGCGACTTCACATCCGTCCAGCTTCAAGAGCAGGATTAGTGCAACCTGTGGCTCGCCTTTCGCGACCGCCGGGGCCGCACCGGCAATGCGCTGACCTCTTTTTTCGCCTAACGAGAAAAGGTTGTTGGGCGAGCCGTGCTCGACCCGGATCACATCACCATTCCGCCGTCCACTGTCAGCACCTGGCCGGTGATGTAGTTTGCCTCGGCAGAGGCAAGAAAGGCGACGGCCGCGGCGATGTCTTCGCCTTGCCCAAACTTGCCGAGCGGGATCTTCGGCAAAATCGCTTCCTTGATTTGATCGGAGAGCACCTCCGTCATGTCGGTGACGATAAATCCGGGCGCGACGGCATTGACCGTGATCCCGCGGCTGGCCAATTCGCGGGCCAGAGTCTTCGTCAGGCCGATGAGACCGGCTTTGCTCGCCGCATAGTTGGCCTGACCCGGGTTGCCCGTCAGCCCGGCGATCGAGCTGATGTTAATGATGCGACCGCTGCGCTGTTTGATCATCCCGCGCATGACCGCCTGCGTGAAGCTGAAGGCGCCTTTGAGATTCGTGTCGATGACCTGGTCCCAGTCATCGATCGACATGCGCATGCTCAAGCCGTCGCGGGTCACGCCGGCGTTGTTCACCAGAATATCGGCGCGACCGAAATCCTTCAGAATGCGCGAGGCGGTTTGTTGGACGGCGGCGTGATCGGAGACATCGACGGCATAGGCTTTGGCGGCGTCCGTGTGAGCAGCGTTGATTTCGTCGGCCGTGCGTTGCGCATTTGCTTCGCTGCGGCTCACGCAGGCGACGCGGGCCCCTTCAGTTGCCAGCCGAACGGCAATGGCATGCCCAATCCCCCGCCCTGCTCCGGTAATGATCGCAACCTGGTTTTCGAATCTCATCTTTGACTATTACGGTAAAGCCCTAACGATCTCTTCTGTCCTTAGCCTAACGAGCGACTCGCCTGACGAATCCGACCGCTCAGGGTTTGTTTTCGTTTTTCACAATCTTGCCGTCCTTCATCACGAAAAATACCCGCTCAGTGGCGGTGATATCGGCGGTGGGATCACCGGGCATCGCAATCACGTCGGCCAGTTTACCTTTCTCCAGAGTTCCAACCTTGCTCGCCACGCCCAACAAATCGGCGTCGACCGAGGTCGCGCTGCGCAGGGCATCGATCGGTTTCATTCCCAGCCCTGTCATGAGAGAAAATTCTTTTGCGTTCATGCCATGCGGGAAAACACTGGCATCGGTCCCGAAGGAAATTTTCACACCGAGTTTAACCGCGTTGCGAAACATTTCGCTCCGAGCTTCGGTTGCGGCGCGCGCCTTGGCCTGCACCGCCGGCGGATATTGTCCGATCTTCTGCATGATCCAATCGGAAGCGAGCAGTGTGGGCGTGAGGAAGACACCTTTCTGCTTCATCAACTGAAGGGTTTCCGGTTTGAGAAAGGAGCCGTGCTCGATCGAATCGACTCCGGCGTTGATCGCGTCTTTGGCAGCCTGATCGCCGTGGCAATGCACCGCCACTTTCTTGCGCAAACGATGCGATTCATCGACCAGCGCCTTCATTTCCTCCGGAGTAAACTGAGCCACGTCGACCTCGTCGGCTAACGAGAGGACGCCACCGGAGACCGCGGCCTTGATGACATCGGCTCCGTTCTTTACCTCGAGACGAATCGCCTTTCGAATTTCCTCCGGACCGTCCGCGATCCCGTTGGTCCAATCGGGCTCGGCGCCGAAGACCATGTCGCGATAGCCGCTCGTATTGTCGAAATGTCCGCCGGTCGCGCCGATACCGTGAGTCGCGACCAGCATGCGCGGTCCGGGAATGATTCCCTCGTTGATGGCGTTGCGGAGCGAGACATCGGGGAAATCGTGAGAATTCGGGAAGCCACTACCGACATCACGCACGCTGGTGAAGCCGGCTTCGAGCGTGACCTTGGCGTGTGGGATCATTTCGAGCGTGAGCTGGGAAATGTTTTCGCTCAGGCTGCGGATACGCCGTTCGTTGTAGTTGCCGGAATAATCGGAAGTGAGGTGCGTATGCGCGTCGATGAAGCCGGGCGAGAGAGTCGCGTCGCCCAGGTCGATGATTTGCGCATTTTCGGGGATGTCGACGTTGCCGCCCGCGGCGGTGATTATGTTGCCCTCGACGAGCACGACGCCGTTAGGCAAAAGCGAATTCGATTTGCCGTCGAAGAGCCGGGCGGCCTTGAGTGCAATTGGCGGCGGGGCAGTCGGCGCGGGTGACGGAGTTTGCGCGCCTAACGAAGACACAAAACCGCCAATGGCCGCGAGCATGCTACAAAGACGAATGTGACGGACGAAATGCATGAGGCCGGTATAGGGACGAGAGTCCGTTTTTGCAAGAGGCCAGTGAAACCGGAGCGAAGAGAAACCCCAATCTGCCAGACAAATCGCCTGCTGTGGAAATGGCGATGAAGGAGGGAAGATGGATCGAGTCCCATGTCCCGGCACGACTTGATCGGTTGCCCTGGAGTTACTATCACTGGCTCATCGTTCTCGCGCTCGGGGCAACCTGGATCCTCGACGGACTCGAAGTTACTCTGGCGGGAGCGGTCGGTGCGATTCTGACGCACAAGGACGCGCTAAGTCTGAGCGCTGCGCAAGTGGGAGCGAGCGCGACTTTTTATCTTATCGGCGCGGTCGTCGGTGCAATCCTGTTCGGTTACGGAACCGATCGGCTCGGGCGGAAGAAGCTGTTTTTCATTACCGTATCGGTCTACCTCTGTGCGACGGCAGCGACCGCATTCTCGTGGGATTTCGCCAGTTATGCGTTCTTTCGCGCGCTTACCGGCGCCGGAATCGGCGGAGAATATGCGGCAATCAATTCCGCGATCGACGAATTGATTCCGGCGCGAGTGCGCGGGCGCGTCGATCTGATGATCAATGGTTCCTATTGGATCGGCGCAGCATTCGGTGCGGGCGCGACCTTGTGGCTGCTCGATCCGCGCTACTTCCCAGTCTCGTTAGGCTGGCGTTTCGCCTTTGGAATTGGCGCTGTCCTCGGACTCATCGTCATATTTTTTCGACGGTGGATTCCCGAAAGCCCGCGCTGGCTCATGATTCATGGGCGGGAAGAAGAAGCCGACCGCGTCGTTGATGCGATCGAAGACGGAATCGGCCGGCATCGCCTCCCATCCCTCGCGGAACCGCCGACGCGAATCCGAACTCGCACTCATACGCCATGGCATGAGATCTGGAATGCCATTGTGCACCAACATCGCCGCCGTTCCGTCCTTGGATTCGTTCTGATGCTGACACAGGCATTCTTTTACAACGCCATCTTCTTTACTTATCCGCTGGTTCTCATGCGCTTTTACGGCGTGCCGCCGCAAAACGCCGGCCTTTATCTCGTTCCTTTTGCGCTCGGGAACGTGCTCGGCCCGATCGTGATTGGACATCTCTTCGATACGGTCGGGCGCAAGCCGATGATCGCCATCACCTACATCCTCTCGGGATTGCTCCTCGCGTTTACGGGCTGGCTGTTTCAGAAGGGAGTGCTAACAGCCCAAACGCAGACGATCGCGTGGATGATCATCTTCTTTATCGCTTCGGCTGCCGCCAGCTCGGCCTATCTCACGGTGAGTGAAATTTTCCCGCTCGAAATTCGTGCTTTCGCGATCGCTGTCTTTTATGCCATCGGCACTTTGGCCGGCGGAGTCGGCGCGCCGCTTCTTTTCGGCTGGATGATCGGCACCGGTTCCAGGAATGCATTGTTAGGCGGCTATCTCGTCGGCGCGGCATTGATGATTGTGGGTGGGTTGACCGAAATCTGGTTAGGCGTCGTGGCGGAAAGACGCTCGCTGGAAAGCGTCGCGGCGCCGCTCTCCGCGCGTTGAAGACCGACTGTGCCCGATTGCTGGCCGCGACGGAAATGAACTGTCGTTAGGCGTGAACCGTCAACTCGGTGGTGTGAATCGACCCGGCGGGAGTCAGAAGGCTGGATTTGAGATGAAACTCATTTACCGGCACAAGCCCCGCATCGTAGTCGGCGTACTCCCGAAGGAAAGGACGCAAGGCAGAAGCGGAGATATTCTGGCAACGGGCGAGAGTTATGTGCGGATGCCACGGGCGAAGATCAGGTTCAAGGCCGGCGCTGAGGGCGGCGTCGCTCACTTTCTTGTGCAACTGGAAAAGATGCGGATGACCACGCCCGACACCGACCCAGAGAATTTTTGGATCACCTTTGGCCGGGAAAGTCCCGAGCCCGTGCAGGGGGAGGAAGAATGATTTGAACTGAATGGCACTAAGATTGGCGCGAAGACGTTCTTCTTTTGCGGAGTCGACATTGCCGAGAAAAGCGAGCGTGAGATGGATCTGGTCGGAACCTAGCCAGCGAACGCCCCGTAAAGCGGGATTTAGCCTAACGAGTAAAGCAGTAACCGATTCCGGTAACTCAAGACTAACGAAAAGCCGTTTCGGTCGCACAGCCACTCATGTGCCGTGTGGCCGCGCCCCATTGTGCGGCCCAATCTCGCGATCAGCCCACTGCGTCAGCCAACGCGGAGCATGCTGTTGTTCCCGCGCATCCCAACCATTGAGCAGTTCGTCCCCTTCCCCGCCCGCCGGGCTCGGAAGAATTCGGTTAACGAGTTTCATCAGCTCACCGGTGAGATTTGGGAAAAGCGCATTGCCAATGATCGCCGCGCGCGCGGGCAAACCGAGCACGAGCGAAGATTGGCCGCGCCGGCAGGCTTCGACAATCTTCAACCCCGCATGACCGGCTTCCATGGAAGCGAAAGGCAAACCGGCCGAGAGGGAAAACCAGGTGTATTCGGCGCCGTGGTTGCCTTTGAATTTCGCCTGCACATGCGATCCGGTGCGCATGAGTCCTGGCGCAACCGTGGTGACGCAGATGTTTTCGCGCGCCAACTCCGCGCGAAACGCATCGGAGAGCCCGGTGAGGGCAAATTTACTCGCGCTGTAGGGCGCCATATGCGGCACAGCCAATCTTCCGCCGATCGATGAGATATTGACGATGCGTCCGCCGCCACGCCGCCGCATATGCGGGATCACCTGACGCATCAAATGATAGGGCGCCCAAAAATGGAGCTGGAGGGATTTTTCGAAATCGCTTCGCTGCATGTTTTCGAGCGGGCCAATTTCGATAATGCCGGCGTTGTTCACCAGAACGTCGATGGCGCCGAACCGGTCGACGGCTTCTTCGATTGCGCCTAACGATTGACCGCGATCAAGCAGATCGCAGGAAATGCCGATTGCTTCCGCGCCCATCGCGCGTAACTCGGCGCAGGCGCGGTCAAGCTCCTCTCGGTTCCGGGCGAGCAGAACGAGCCGTGCGCCCTCGGCGGCGAAACATTTTGCGATCGTTAGGCCAAGACCACGGGAGCCGCCGGTAATAACGATTGATTTGCCTTCGAAGGAAAAGTCACTGCGCATGAGGCGCGAGACCGACCAGATGGCGAGTCCAGCTCCGCCTAGCGCGTAAAGGAAACGCTTCATTCTCTACGGTAGCAGGAGGTCAAGGCAACGCACGCAGGCAGAACTTGTCGGCAAGACCGCCTCCGGCAGTTGGAACGATACCCGTCGCTCAATCAAACGTCGGACTCCACTGCGATTGGCGGCTGCAACGTATCGCCGGCCGGTTTGCGAAAGCCGAGCGCAAGGGCAAAAGCGACGAGCAAGATCGCGCCGCTGGCAAAGAGCGGCGTGCGTGCGTAGTCGCGCAGCGGCCGACTAAGATCGAACATCAGGAGCCAGCCACCCAGCAACGGCCCAACCAAACGCGCAAGGGCAGCGGCTGATTGCATCAGGCCAAGTGCGCGACCCTGCCAGCCGCGGTCGATCATTTGCGAAGCGAGTCCGTTCAAGGTTGGAGTCGTTAGGCCATTGGCGATTGCAAGCGCGGCGCAGACTGCGAGGAGTGCCGGGATATTTGCGACCAACGGGAGCAAGCCTAACGATATCGCGAGGAGGAACAGACCCGCCCGGGCCAGAGCCGTTTCGCCAAACATCTTGATCAGGCGCCCAATCAATCCCCCTTGCAAGATAACGCTGAGGATTCCGATCAAGCCGAAAACGTAGCCGGTCTCACGGGCAGTGAATCCAAACCGCTTTTCGGTAAACAACGCAAAGAGCGTTGTCATAATGCTGAAACCGCTGACGGCAAAGAAATAGGCCGCCACGATGACGGCGAAAAGACTGCCATGGCCGTGGAGGAAAATTTCCGCCAGCCGGGTGCGCTCGCGCGGTCTCGATCGGTATTCGGCGGACAGGCTTTCGGGGAGAATGAAGTAGAGCAACGCGACATTGAGCGCGGCGAGCGCAGCCGCAAAATAAAACGGCGCACCGTAGGAGATGCGGCTCATGAGCCCACCGATCATCGGACCAAAGGTAAAGCCAAGACCAAAGGCCGCGCCGATCACGCCCATGGATCGCGAGCGATTTTCCGGGGTGCTGATATCGGCGATATAAGCCTGGGCGGTGGAAATATTACCGCCACTCGCGCCATCGATGATGCGCGCCACAAAAAGGAGCGGGAGCGTGCTCGCCCATCCCATGATGAGAAAGCCGAGCGCGGTTCCCGCCAGACTAACGATGAGGATCGGCCGCCGTCCAAAGCGATCCGAGAGCCGGCCGAGGATCGGAACGAAAAGAATCTGCATCCCGGAGTAAATGCCGGTAAGCCAGCCGATCTCGAACGGCGTGGCGTGGAAGTGCTCGGCGTAAAGCGGCAACACCGGGATGACGATGCCGAACCCGACCATGTCGATGAAGACGGTGAAAAAAATGAGAAAGAGCGGAGACATCCGAAAGGCAGAACGATGAAGGCAGAAGCGAGAAAAACGCAAACGCTAGCCGTGTTTGCGATTGAAGCGCGCGACTTCGCGTTCGGTCTCGCGCTGGCTGTCGCGCTTCTTCAAGTCCTGTCGTTTGTCGCGCGCCTCCTTGCCCAGGGCGACGCCAAGCTCGGCTTTGATGCGGCCGTTCTTCCAATACAATTTCAGGATAACAAGAGTGCGGCCCTTGATATTCGTCAGGCCGTAGAGCTGGTCGATTTCGCGGCGATGCAAAAGCAGTTTGCGAACGCGTTTCGCTTCCGGCACATCGTGGCTGGCTTGCACATACGGCTGAATGTCGGCGCCGTAGAGAAAGGCTTCACCCTTTTCGATCCGGGCGAAGGCATCGCCGATGTTCGCCTTACCGGCGCGGATCGATTTTACCTCGCTGCCCTTCAATTCCACCCCAGCCTCGAAACGTTCGAGGATATGGAAATCGCGCAGCGCTTTGCGATTCAGAATCGTCTCGGCGGCCATGGTCGGCGCGAACCGGCTGGCGCGGCGAAATTACGATTCGCTGGCCGCTTCGTTAAGCGCTTCGAAGGTCAGCTTGCCCGCAATAATTTCCTTAAGGGCAATGTCAGTGAGAGAAGACTTCGGCGTGGCTTCGACCAGCGGACGATGACCGATTCCGAGCTGCCGCACGCGTTTAGAGACGACGTTAATCAGCAGTTGCTGATTGGGAATCACTTTGGCTGCTTCTTGCAGGAGTTGAGCGGTCATATTTCTCAAGGCACGGACGGAACGGACAGGCTCGGAAGGGAACTGCAAAATACTCGACGCGCCATTCGTTAGGGCTGAAGAAGTCGAGATCGAGGCAAGCATGGTCGGGGCAAGCGAACTCGGATAATGCGTGCAGCAATAGGGTTGTCAACGGATTTCTCGCGCCAAACGGATTCCTGGGAGCACAAGCGCGGGAATAATCCGGTACACAGCGATCACCGGTTCGAGTGATAGCTTGCGCAGCGAAAATTTGTTTCGGGTTCGCCCGCCAAAGGTCTGACTGACGCATCGTGCCTTTCACCTCTGCATCATCCGCATTGCGTTTAGGGCCTCGTCTTGCGAGCGAGACGTCACCCGCTAGACTGAGCGCCATGCCTTACAAAGATCTGACTCCGCCCGCGGGCGAGAAAATTACCCGGACCGAAAGACTCAATGTGCCGGATCGCCCGATCATCCCATTCATTCGCGGCGATGGGACCGGGCCCGATATCTGGGCGGCGAGCGAGCGGGTGATGGATGCGGCGGTGGAAAAGGCTTACGGAGGCAAAAAGAAGATCGCTTGGTTTGAGGTCTTCGCGGGCCAGGCGGCCAAGGACAAGTTCGATAACTGGCTCCCGGACGATACGGTCGCAGCTTTTCGCGAGTATCTCATCGGAATCAAAGGTCCCCTAACGACTCCGGTGGGCGGCGGCATTCGCTCGCTCAATGTCGCGCTGCGTCAGTTGCTCGACCTCTATGTCTGCCTGCGCCCGGTGCAATGGTTCAAAGGTGTTCCTTCGCCGGTGCGTCATCCGGAGAAGGTCAACATGGTGATCTTTCGTGAAAACACAGAGGACATCTACGCCGGTATCGAATGGGCAGCGGGAACGCCGGAGGCGAAGAAGGTGCTCGAATTCCTCGAGAAGGAATTCCCCAGGATGTTTGAGAAGGTGCGCTTCGGGACGGAGGAGAAGGCGAAGACATTCTGGGATCAGGTGGGAGCGAAAGATTTCCCAACCGAACTGCGCATCGGGGTTGGGTTAAAGCCAGTGAGTTATTCCGGCAGTGTCCGCCTCATTCACAGCGCGATCAGCTACGCGATTCAAAACAAACGCAAGAGTGTGACCCTGGTGCACAAGGGTAACATCATGAAGTTTACCGAAGGCGCCTTTCGCGATTGGGGCTACGAAATCGCGAAATCGTATTTCGGGGCAGAAGAACTCGACGGCGGACCATGGTGCAAAATCCCTGAGGGAAAACCCGGCGGCGGAATGGTGATCAAGGACGCGATCGCAGACATCACGCTCCAACAGGTGCTGACGCGACCGGAGGACTTCGACGTCATCGCGACCTTGAATTTGAATGGAGATTACCTGAGCGACGCGCTTGCGGCACAGGTTGGCGGCATCGGAATCGCGCCGGGTGGAAATATTAACTACATCACTGGCCACGCGGTTTTCGAAGCGACTCATGGCACCGCGCCTAAGTACGCGAATCTCGACAAAGTGAATCCTGGTTCGGTCATCTTGTCGGGCGAAATGATGTTCCGCTACATGGGCTGGACGGAAGCGGCCGACCTCATCGTCAAGGGCTTGAACGGCGCAATCGCAAGCAAACGAGTGACCTACGATTTTGCGCGGCTCATGGAAGGTGCGACCGAGATCAAGTGCTCAGAATTTGGCGCTAACGTGATCGAGCATATGTAGGGAAGGGACGCATCTCAGGCGTCCCCGGCCTTTGCTTATCCGCTGGATTCTTCACCCGGGCAGCGCTTGCCCTGCTGCATCTGCGCGCTTATGTCTCCGGCCATGTACCGCTTCCGTTTTCTCGCTGCCGCTTCCTGCCTAACGATTCTGCCGCTGGCGCTTTTACTGGCGGCTTCGCCGACGCCGACTCCCACCCCGGCCCAGGCTGGGTCTCCACAGGATCGCGCTAATGCGTTTCTCGGACTGGTGAACTCGAGTTATCAGGCGCTCTTCACCGTAAACAGCGAAGCGCAATGGAACTCGGTGACTGATGTCACTCCCGCGCATGACCTCGCGGCTGAGACGGCCGCCAAGGCTTATGCCGCGTTCATCGGGAATCCCGCGGTCATTAAAGAAGCGCGCGACCTGATGAACAATCAGGATCAGCTCGATGAGCTGACGGTGCGTCAACTGAAACAGGTCTTGCTCAACGCCGCCGAAGCGCCCATGACCAACCCTCCGTTGGTCGCCCGCCGCATCGCGACCGAAACGAAGCAGTCGCATTTCCTCAACACCTACGAATTCAAGCTCCACGGGAAACCGATTACCGCCAATGAGATCGACGATCTGCTAAGTAAGAGCAGCGATCTCGCCGAGCGCAAAGCTGTCTGGGAAACCTCGAAGGAAATTGGACCGACCCTGAAGAAGAATCTTATGAACCTGCGCGACATCCGCAATGGCGTCGCCGGTGAGTTGAACTACCCGGATTACTTTAACCTTCAGGTAGCGGCCTACGGAATGACAGCCGACGAGATGGTGAAGATGAACGAACAGTTCCTCGATGCCCTTCGGCCGCTCTACCTCCAACTCCACACCTGGACGAAATACAAGCTGGCGGAGAAATTCCATCAGCCGGTACCGGACAAGATCCCGGCGCATTGGCTGAATAATCGCTGGGCGCAAAACTGGACGGGTTTGGTCGAGTCAGCCGACCTCGACCCCTATTTCAAAGGTAAGACCGCCGAGTGGATCGCGAAGACGGCGGAAGATTTCTATCTCAGCCTGGGATTCAAACCGCTACCCCAGGGCTTCTGGATGAAATCGGACCTCTATCCCGTCCCGAAAAATAGCAATCGGAAGAAGAACACCCATGCCTGGTGTTACGACATCAACCTCAACTTTGACATTCGCTCGCTGCAAAGCATCGAGCCCAATGCAGAGTGGTTTTTCACCGCGCACCATGAACTCGGGCACGGACATTACTTCGAGTCCTACACGCGGCCGGAAGTGCCGCCACTCTTGCGCATTGGCGCCGCGCCTGGGTTTCACGAAGGGATGGGCGAGTTAGCCGCGCTCGCTTCCAGCCAGTTACCGTATTTGAAAGCGAAAGGAATTGTGCCGCCCGATTATCAACCGGATAAGACTGCGCTCCTCCTCGACGACGCACTCGCACGCTCGATTCCATTCATGTTTTTCGCTTCCGGAACGATGACGCATTTCGAGGACGACATCTACGCCCATCGTCTCGAGGATGACGACTGGAACCAAACCTGGTGGCATTATGTGAGCAAATACCAGGGTGTCGAGCCACCGGAAGAACGCGGCGAAAAATGGGCGGATTACGCAACTAAGACCCACATCAACGACGCACCCGCCTACTACTATAATTATGCGATCGCGACCGTACTGAAGTTTCAGTTTAACGACTATATTGCCAAACACATCCTTCATCAGCCTCCGCAGTCGTGTAACTACGCTGGAAACAAGGAGGTCGGTGATTTCCTTTACAACATCATGATGAAGGGCGGCACTGAGGATTGGCGCAAGGTGCTAAAGGAGGCAACCGGCGAGGAACTTTCCACGCGCGCGATGGTCGATTATTTCCAGCCGCTCATGGCCTGGCTCCAGGAGCAGAACAAGGGACGTAAGATCGGTTGGACGGAAGATAAAGCGACAAGCCCGGAGGACAAAGAACGCGAAGGTGGCGAAAACCACTAGCCTGAAAGCCACGACTCGAATCGGTGATCGCCAGTCTCACGCCTAACGAATCGGACGACGAGAGCTTCTGACGCGCCTGTCGCAAGTCATCACTCTTCTGCGTTCATGCTCGCCCGTCCGCCGACCGAAAAGCGATGAAACGAGAATCCTGTCGAATGAGACGTCGGGGCTCCGCTTATCCGCCTCCCAAAGTCGGTACAGGAACAGCGACAGCAGATCGAGCGGTGGACTTGCTTTCGAGATGTCTCAAGTCCAGGCCGCGGGTTTCAGTTCCATAGCGAATGAATAGGAGCAGAGAAAGAACCACCGGCACCATGATGATTACAGCCGTCACACCGAGCGGTGGAACAAGGGCAGCAATGCTAAGACTTTGCGCGAGAACCCCACCACCCTTAGTGAACATCGCCACCCAGCCTGTCGCGCGTCCGCGGATCTTGATCGGGTAACTCTCCGAAGCGTACGGAAGAAGGATGGCAATGATACCGTTGCTCCCGATGATGAGCAGACCTACAGGCCAGACTGGGTTGCCGCCAACGTGAGTCTCCAACTGCAGAACCCAAAGGAGCCCAAGAAGTGTGAGGGCGATGAAGAAGGTGAGTGCCCATTTCGTGCTCCAGCGACTATAAAGGTAAGTGCATAAGAAGACCGTCGGGAAAGCAATCAAAGCTGACTCCGCCAGCAGCTTGCTCGAGAGAGCCATGGAGTAGCCTTTGGCCACAAGGTCGTTAGGCATCCAAAGTAGCAAACCAAAATTAATCAGGCCCCACGACAAAGCCGCGATAGTGAGCGCGACGGTTTTGCCGATTAGCGCCGGAGTCCAAAGCCTGCTCTCTTCCTCCGCTTCGGCAGGTGTCGGGTGATGGCCATGAGGCAAGAGATCCGCTTCATCTTCCTCCCCTTCGGCGAGTTTGTGCGTCACGGTGCCAAAACGTTTCATGACCGCGTGCGCCTCGGCATTTCGGCCGCGCGCGAGGAGGAACTTGGCCGACTCGGGAATATAGCGACCCAGGCCAAGCAGAATCAATCCGGTGGGAAGATTCATGAGCCAAAGGATACGCCAGCTGAAGATCGGCTCGAGTGTGGCCGCGAAGCCGCTTGCAACGAAGTATCCACCAACGGCGCCAAGACCGCCGACCAGGACCAAAGACCAGCCACGATGCTTTGACGGCATCATTTCCGCGAGTAGCGCATAAGTCACAGGCAACATTCCGCCCGCGCCGAAGCCCATGAGGAAACACATGCCGATGTTCCAATTTAGCGAGGGCATCGCACCGCAGATGGACGTGCCAATGAAGACAACCGCGGAAAGGAGGATCGCTGCCTTCCGACCATATAGATCCGCCAAAATACCCCAGAGGATCGATCCACTCGCCGTTCCGATAAGGGCGCAAAAGGGGACCAGCGAGGCGTGCGCTTTCGTCGTTTGATATTCACGGATCATCCCCGGAATCGTGAAACCGAGGGTTGCGGGCTTCATCACGTCGATGATTAAGGCCACCACCAGCGTAGCCATGAGCAGCCAATGCGCGCGATTCAGGGGAGCATCTTCGGGAGCAACCACCGTGATGCGGGAGGAAACAACAGCGTGATAGGCAGCCTTGCTTGGCAACAGCCCGTATGCGGCTGCGATGACGCCGGCGATGATCAAATACATTCCGAAGATCATGCTGGGATCCATTGGCATTCCGTAGAGGACGAAGTGGTTATTGTGCCCCATCCAAAACATCGGGACGTGGAGAAGGACGCCAATTGTCACGCCGATGCATCCGAGAGCGAACGCCCAGACGCCACGACGATCCTGAAAAACATTAGCCTCGATCATAGGTGAAATCCTGTGGCGAATGCGAAACTCTCGACCATGCCAAGATCGAACACGGCTTATGCCCGCATCAGTTTCGGCAATGCTAGATTGAACCGGATCGTTTAAGCAAGAAATAAGTTTATTGATCACGTAATATTACTTGCCTTGTTTCGGAGCGACGCTGGCACTCAGTTTCGGAAGTGATTGCCCACGTGAACGATCAACGTGGGAATCCGCCATCCCCCGCCGGGCGTTTAGAAGGCGGGAGCGATAGTCGGAACAGAGACTAGCGAACCGATGGGTCGACCCGCGTTCCCTTTTTGGCGACCCACGGGCGACTGTTATATGCCTCAACCTTCCTTTGAACCGACCTCAATCAGTTTCTTGGTCAGAAAGACCAGGCCCGCCATTTGGGTCCATTCCGACACGAGATTCCCGACGACCTGACCCCACTTACTATCGGGATCCATGTGCCAGAATAGTAAAGCCCAGCCCAGGCCAGTGAACCCGATAACAATCAAGAGAGAATGTTCTCTGATGAGATTCCAGAGTCGATTGTTGCTGTAGGAGCGAAACGGTTTGCTTTCCTTCGACCCGATCTCGTAGAAGAATTTCGTGCCCAGAATGATGACGAGCGAGCCGCTCCAATCTGCCACGGCATTGCCGCAAAAAGCCGAAAGCCGTGACTTGGGATCCAGCCAGAGATAGCCGCAGAGCCAAACGAATAAGAGGAAGGCAGTAACAAGACTCAGTGAGTGACGGACAAACCAGTGTCGCTTCTGTCGCTTTCTGCTCATAGTTAAAATACCTGGCCTAACGAATAAAGGATAACACAATTAGCCTGACAGCTGTTAATGCATGAATTGAGAAGTTGGCTTATCCCTCGGCAGCCGCTTGCAAACCGGCGGCCCGCCGTTGAGAACGCCGAAGATCGGCCGCTCAGCCCGAAAGTTACGACCGTACTGTTCTGGCGGCTTTGCCTGTTCCTCCCCTGGCTGGCCTCGATAGCACGCGATATCGGTGATCTTCGAATTCGCGACGATGCTCGTGTAAGAGCGGGCGGTTTCTCCCGCTTCCGTATTGAAACCAATGGAAGGTTGAAATTTTTTCAGCATGATTTGATGGATTGCTTAATCGCTTTAGTAGTCAACGAATCAGTTCGTCGCAACCAGACGTCGGTCTGTCTGATTTTCGTAGGCGGCAGCGCGACAAAGTGGGACAATCTGCGCAAAAGATAACTCTCATGCCTGCACTACGCTTCACGCTGCTCATTTTACTCCTGGCCGCTTCCTGGCCGTTTGCCCTTCCGCCTGCCTGGGCGGTCGATCCCCCGCCGGATGGCGGTTATGCGAACGCGAATACAGCCGAAGGAACCGACGCACTTTTTAGCCTTACCATCGGATCAAACAACACCGCACTTGGCCACATCGCACTGCATAACAACACCAGCGGCGATTACAACACCGCTACCGGCGCGAACGCGCTTTCGGCTAACTTTAGCGGTGGCGCTAACACTGCCGATGGTTTCAATGCTCTCGCCGCCAATACGACTGGTCTCGCTAACACTGCCGTGGGTAAGGATTGCATGGAAGCCAACACCACTGGGTCAGTCAACACCGCAACCGGTGATGTCGCCCTTTCCTCAAACGTCGGCGGCAGTGCGAACACCGCTACGGGCGTAAATGCGCTTGCCCTTAGTACTTCAGCCTCGAGTAACACCGCCGACGGCTATGGCACTCTGATGAATAATTCGACCGGTGCGAATAACACTGCGAGCGGCGCGAATGCACTGCAGAATAACCTCACCGGAAGCAATAATATTGGCCTTGGGTATCAGGCCGGGCTGAACCTGGCGAATGGTGACAATAACATCATGATCGGGAGCGTCGGAAATGCGAACGATTCGGGTAAGATCCGTATTGGTACTCAAGGGATGCAGGACGCAGTCTTTGTCGCGGGCATTTTCGGCACGACTCTTTCCCGTGGAGTAACCGTGGCGGTTGATAACAAAGGGCGTCTTGGAACCGTGACATCCTCGGAGCGCTTTAAGGAGCATATCCAGCCAATGGGCTCGGCGAGTGAATCGATTCTCAGATTGCAGCCGGTGGCCTTTCGTTACCGGGGTGACCTGGACCCGGAGAGTGCTCCGCAATTTGGTCTCGTGGCAGAGCAGGTAGCGAAGATCAATCCCAATCTCGTCGCACGCGACGATGCGGGGCGACCGTATACAGTGCGTTACGAAGCGGTGAATGCGATGCTGCTTAACGAGTTTCTGAAAGAACATCGCAAGGTGGAAACGCTCCAGGCGACGGTGACAGAATTGAAGTCGGCGCTGAAAGATCAGTCGGAAGCGATCAAAGAAATGGGCAATGAAATCCAGGCGATGAAGCGGACTTCGATCCTGACCTCCTCGGACTAACGAAGACGAATGCCCATCCGTTTCTCTTTCCGTAAACTGTCGCATATTCGCGAGTGAATCAGTCCGCGCGGTCGATCGTCCTGATTGGTTTCATGGGCACGGGAAAGTCGTCTGTCGGCGAGTTGCTAGCAGAGCGACTGGATTGGCCGCTGTTCGACATCGACAGCATGATCGAAAAGAAACTGAAGATGCCGATCGGCGAGATCTTTTCGGCTTTGGGTGAAGAGTATTTTCGCGACGAGGAAAGCGACATCCTGCAACGCCTCATGCCAACTCGCTCAGTCATCGTGACCGGTGGCGGAATGGTGCTGCGAAGATCCAATGTCGTCCGGCTGCGAGAGCTTGGCACCGTTGTTTGCCTGACGAGCGATGTGATTGATTTGCAAAAGAGACTCCTTCACCAATCCGACCGGCCGCTATTGGAGGTGAAGGATCCGCGCCAGGCGATCGAACAGTTACTCGAGAAGCGCGCGCCGCTCTATCGAGCAGCTGCTGACTTGACGATCGATACTTCTTCACTCAGCCCTGATCAGGTCGCAGATTCCATCCTTGATGCGCTCGCCATCGCCAACTGAACTAAAGCGCCGCCTTTGCCAGCGCGCGCTCGAGCTTGGATTCGACGATTGTCGCGTCACCGCAGCGCAATCGCCGGCGCACGCCACTGAGTTTAATGTCTGGCTGGAGGCCGGCGCGGCCGGTGACATGACCTGGATTGAGCGAGGAGCTGATAAACGCCGCAACCCGGAGCTGGTCTTACCCGGCGTTCGCTCGGTCGTCGTCCTGGCGTTGAACTACTGGCAGGGCGATTCGTTAGGCCCTAACGAATATGCGGGGCGAATCGCGCGTTATGCCTGGGGCGATGATTATCATGAAGTGATGGAGCCGAGGTTGCAGAAGCTGGAGGCGATACTTGCTGCCGCCGGCGGCCGGCAAAAGTCCTATGTCGATACCGGCCCGGTCCTGGAACGCGACTTTGCCGCCGAAGCCGGAATCGGCTGGCACGGCAAAAGCACCATGCTCCTCAATCGGGAGCTGGGAACATGGTTTTTCCTCGCGGAAATTTTCACCACCCTCGAGCTGCCAGTCGATCCACCGCAGGTGACGCGCTGTGGTTCCTGCACGCGTTGTCTCGATGCCTGCCCGACCGGTGCGATTACGATGCCTCATCAACTCGACGCCCGGCGTTGTATTTCCTACCTAACGATTGAGTTGAAAGGGAGCATCCCGCTCGAGTTGCGTCCGCTGATTGGCGATCGCATTTACGGCTGCGACGATTGTCTCGATGCCTGCCCTTGGAATCGCTTCGCTCGAAGCTCGCGGGAGAGCGCCTTCGCCGTTCGTCCGGCTGTAAAACAAATGCGGTTGCGCGATTTCCTCGGGCTTGATGAAGCGGGATTTCGCGACCTCTTTCACGGTTCGCCGATCAAGCGCATCAAGCGACGCGGTTTCCTGCGCAACGTGTGCGTGGCGCTTGGGAATGTCGGGACGCGCGAAGATTTGCCAGCCCTGCGCGCCGTTATGCGCGACCCCGAGCCGCTGGTAGTCGAGCATGCGCAATGGGCGATCGGGCAGGTCGAGGCGCGGGTTTTCGCGAGTAATTCCCCGTCAAATACGAGGCGACATGGTGGACTTGCCGCAATCAAATCATGAACGGGAAAGATTTGCATTGGTCAAAAGAGCCGGTAAAAGCAGAGTTTTACTAATCCGTTGATGCATCAAGCCGTTGCCCCAGCGCCAGCCGTCCGTCGCAAAAGTAAATCCCGCCGCAAGCTCTATATCGGGCTTGGCGTCGGCGGGCTCATCCTTCTTTTAATTATCGGTTCGATCATTTCCGGCAAACGGGAGCAACCGGTCCCGGTGACGACGGAAAAGGCGGCGCGGCGCACAATCCTCGAAACTGTTTGGGCGACCGGCAAGGTGCAGCCGGAGACGGAGGTAAAAATTTCGCCGGAAGTGGCGGGCGAGATCATCGAGTTGCCGGTCGAAGACGGGAAGGAGATCAAGAAAGGCGACTTGCTGCTAAAGATTCGGCCGGACTCCTACAAGGCATTACTGGATCAGCAACAGGCTGCCATCAGCACCGCCAGAGCCGTGAGTGGCGAGCAGAAGGCAACCATGCAAAAGGCCGACATGGATTACCGGCAAGCCCAGAATTTGTTTCACAAAAAGCTCATCTCCCAGGCTGAGATGCAAGCTGCGCAAAGCGCCTTCGATTCCGCGACGTCGATGTATGAATCCGGTTTGCACAGCATCGAAGGCGCGGAGGCCAGCTCGAGTCAGGCGCGCGATCAACTTTCCAAGACCACCATCTACTCTCCGCTCGACGGCATCGTGACGGTGCTCAACAGCAAGTTGGGCGAACGCGTGGTGGCAACGAACCAATTTGCCGGCACCGAAGTGATGCGTGTCGCGGATCTCACTCACATGCAGGCCGTGGTGGACGTGAACGAAAACGACGTCGTGCACGTGAAGCTTGGCGATTCCGCTCAGGTATCGATCGATGCCTATGGCGATCGAAAGTTCAAAGGCACCGTTGAACAGATCGCCAACACCGGAAAAACGACTGGGACCGGCACGCAGGAAGAGGTGACGAATTTCGAGGTCAAGATTAATCTCGCCCAACCCGATATCCGCCTGCGACCCGGCTTAAGCTGCACCGCGCAAATCGAGACTTCGATGGTTAAAGACGTAGTCTCCGTTCCAATCCAAAGCGTGACCATTCGCACCGGAGACATCAACCTCAGCCCGGAAGAAATTGAGCAAAAGAAGCAGCTCAAGGAGATGAAAGAGAAGGCGGACAACAACGCCGAGGTTCAAAACGAGCGTCTCGCCAAACAGGCCGAACGCGAAGAGCGCGAGAAACTGAAGAAGGTTGTTTTCTTAAAGGATGGCAGCAAAGCCAAAATGGTCGAAGTAACAACCGGGATTGCGGATGACAACGACATCGAAGTCAAGAGCGGTGTGAAATCCGGCGATGAGGTGATTTCCGGCAGCTACAGCGCGATTAGCCGCAAACTGAAAGACGGCGCCAAGATTGTCATGGAGAAGCCAGAAAAGAAGTGACGATTTCTTGCAATATCGCGGAGGGTCGGGCTCGCCACATGAATGCTCTGCGTCGCAGATTGATCGCGCGCAGCTAAATTCTCACTTGTCACTTGTCACTCGTCGCTCATCAGACTTCGTCTCCCCTCGTTATCGACATCGAGAACATCACCAAGCGATATGTCATGGGCGAGGAGGTCATTCACGCCTTGCGCGGGGTGACTCTGCAAATCCGACGTAACGAATATCTCGCCATCATGGGTCCGAGCGGGAGCGGAAAGTCGACTCTCATGAACATGCTCGGGTGCCTCGACACGCCCAGCTCCGGGCGCTATGAGTTCAATGGCCGCGACGTTTCGGAGATGAATGGCGACGAGCTGGCTGAAATTCGTAATCGCGAAATTGGATTCGTCTTTCAAACCTTCAACCTCCTTCCCCGCTCCACCAGTCTGCGTAACGTCGAGCTGCCGCTGATTTACGCCGGCATTAATCCCGAGGAACGTGAAGAGCGCGCCGCTGCCGCACTGACCGCCGTCGGTTTGGGAGATCGCCTTTCGCACAAGCCTAACGAACTCTCCGGGGGACAACGCCAGCGAGTTGCAGTCGCCCGCGCCCTTGTCAACAACCCGTCCATCATCCTGGCGGATGAGCCGACCGGTAACCTCGACTCCAAGACCGGCGATGAAATCATGACCCTTTTCGAAAGCCTTTATCAACAGGGCAACACCGTAATTCTCGTGACACACGAGGCCGACATTGCGCGGCACGCGCGCCGCAGTGTTCACTTGCGCGACGGTGTGATTGAGAGCGATAACATGACAGCGGTTGCTCTCCCGCGGGAAGCGACCGTTGTTTAGGCGGAGTATCTGGAGGTCGAGAGATGAAAAGTCTTTTCAGGAAATTCCGGGCGAAGTCTGGGTCCTGGGGCGGGTAGACGCTTTTTCGTTAGGCTATGAAACGTCTTCTCTACGAGCTGAGCGAAAGCTGGAAAATCGCCGCCGCGCAGATGGCTGCCAACAAGACTCGCTCGGTTCTAACCGCGCTTGGAGTTATCATCGGCATCGTTGCAGTCACACTCATGGGCACTGCGATTAACGGCATCTCGGTCGGCTTCGACAAAAGCATGTCCGTCATCGGTGACGACGTCCTTTACATCGAACAGCGACCCTGGACTCATATGAACGACTGGTGGAACTACCGCGACCGGAAAAAAATCCGCACAGAGTACGCCGACCAAATCAATCGCACGATTAGTTCGACGCCGAAGTCGAATCTGGTCGTTGCGGTGCCGACGATGAGTCTTCTGCGCTCGGTAAAGTTTGGCGATAACAGCGTCGATAACGTTTACATTCTCGGAACGACCGCCGACTACACCGTCATCTCGACGATCGACTGCAACGAAGGCCGCTTCTTCAATGAAATCGAATCGCGCGGTGGCGCCGAGGTTTGCGTCGTGGGTTACGACGTCGCGGATGCCCTCTTCGCCGGCAGTAATGCGCTCGAGAAACGCATCCTGATTAACGGGCACGGTTTTCGCGTCATCGGCACACTTGCGAGGCAGGGCACATTTCTCGGGCTTTTCAGCCTCGATTCGATCGTGGTCATTCCGTTGCCGGCGTTCAAAAAATATTTTAGCGCCAAGAGCGAGGCCGACGTGCGAGTGAAAGTGCGCGACAAAACGCATATGACCGATGCGCGCGATGAATTGACCGGCATCATGCGCCGGTTGCGCTCGCTCGCGCCAGAGAAGCGCGACGATTTCAGCATCAACGAACAACAGGCTTTCAAAAGCACGCTTGACGCCGTCAAAGCGACGATCGCCATCGCCGGACTTTTCATCACCGGGCTTTCGCTCTTCGTGGGAGCAATCGGAATCATGAACATCACGTTTGTGAGCGTGAAGGAGCGCACAAAAGAGATCGGCACCCGGAAGGCATTGGGCGCGCGCCGGCGCACGATTCTTCTCCAATTCCTCATTGAATCGACCGCGCTTTGTCTGGTAGGCGGATTAATTGGGTTGGTCTTCGCCTATCTCATGTGTTTTGGGATGGCGACGGCGTTTCCGTCCTTTCCAATTCGCTTTTCTTTAGAGTTGGTCATTGCGGCGATGATCGTCTCGGTCGTAACAGGTCTCGTCTCGGGCATCGCACCGGCCTGGAGCGCGTCGCGGCTCGATCCGGTGACGGCGTTGCGTTATGAGTAACCGACGCGGAGTGAATCGGACGATTGTCCGGATGTGCGAGAGGTTCGCCTCCGGGTTTGAGTGTCGAAGTTTGTTTCGAACTTCGGTCTTCGGACCTCGAATTTGACCATGCGGTTTCGTGAGATCCTAACCATGGCTCTTGCTTCGGTGGGCGCGAACAAGTTGCGCTCCGCCCTAACGATGCTCGGCATTACGATCGGCGTCTTTTCGGTCATCTCGGTCATGACCGCAATCGGCGCGATGCAGATTTCAATTGAAGGCGGACTAACGCTTTTCGGGTCGAACATTTTTCAGTTCGCCAAATACCCGGTGACGGTGAACGCCGGCGGCAAAGGCTCGAAGAAGTACGAGAACCGGCGCGACATCGATTATCGCGAGGCGCAACGTTACGCCGAGTTGATGGAAGGCGTGGCTGGCGAAGTGTGTTTGAAGGTTTTCGATTTCGGAAAGCAGGCGGTCTACAACGGCGTCAAAACTACCTCCGACCTGACTGTGGTAGGAACAAACAAGAGTTTTCTCGCGGCCAATGCCTACAGTCTCGCCTACGGCCGGAATCTGAATGATGAAGATGTGGCGCTCAGCCGGCGCGTCGTCGTGATCGGGCGGGCGATTGAACAACGTCTTTTCCCACACGAAACACCCATCGGTCGGGTACTGAAGCTCGCCGGTCATACTTACACCGTCATCGGCGTGCTCGCGGAACGCGGAACCGCGTTCGGCCAGAGTCAGGACGACATCGCGGCCATTCCGATTACCCGTTATTTCGAGGATCATGGCTCGGCGAATCGCACGATTAACATCGCCACTCAGTCCGTTTCCCAGTTGGACTACAACCGCACTTTCGATCGCGGCGTGGGCGCGATGAGGATTGCGCGGGGGCTGCGCGCGGAACAGCCTAACGACTTCGAAATTTACACCAACGACTCACTCAAAAGCGCGTTTGCTTCGATCGCCGGCGTCGTGCGAATCGGCGCCTTTGTTATCAGCACCATCGCGCTGCTCGCCGCCGGTATCGGAATCATGAATATCATGCTGGTGAGCGTGACCGAGCGGACGAAAGAGATCGGCGTTCGCAAGTCCATCGGGGCACGCAATCGAGATATCATGCGCCAGTTTCTGGCAGAAGCGGTCTTCATTTCGGAAGCGGGCGGGATTATTGGCATCGTCCTTGGTGTATTAGGCGGCGATCTGCTTGCGTTATGGCTAAAAGCCAACCTGATTTTTCCATTCGGCTGGGCTATCGCCGGACTGGTCGTTTGTTCCGGCATAGGAATCGGTTTCGGCCTTTATCCAGCCTATCGCGCGGCGTCGCTCGATCCGATCGAAGCGTTGCGCTACGAGTAAAGCGAGGCTGGCGTGCTCTTTCCGCGGTCGGGGCACACAACTTGCAAAGGCAGGCTTTGACATGCATTCGGGTTTTCCTATTCTCGAACGCCCTTCTGCCAGCCTAACGTGCCTTCGTCTCCGCTAACCACGACCTCTGAAACTTTGCCGCACGGCATTCTGCTCGTGGAGGAATACGGTGCGCTCGCAGTCGCGATCGCTTCGGCCTTGCGCGCATTTGCACCGCTTCAGGTGGTCGAGGTGGCGCATAATTTTGCCGAAGCCCAAATCCTGGCGGCGAAGATGCGACCGGAGCTCTTTGTCTTGGATCTCGATCCCCCGCCCTTTGGGGTCGTTGCTTTTTTCAACCGGCTCAGGAGGGACTATCCCGAGGCGCGCGCGTTGGTGATCGCAACGGGAACCTCCCGTGAACTGTGTGCGGAACGCGGGACGGCCGCCGCTTTGCAGTTCATCGAAAAGCCTTTCGACCTGGCAGAATTTGGCGCTGCGGTTCAAGCTCTCGCCGGCCCTTGGAGTGGTCACGCGAGTGGCGGACGGGGCACGATGCGAGATCTGAACCTGCTCGATATCGCGCAAGTGCAATGCCTCGGGCTTGGCTCAACAATTGTTAGACTGGAAACCAGCGCCGGCGCGGCAGGCGAAATCCATTTTCAGAACGGCCAGATCACACACGCCGCCACCACAACGGCAGGCGGCATTCCCGCGCTGGCTGAAATGGCAAACTGGTACGACTTCGAAGCGGGGGAGAAACCATTGCCCGAGGAAGCACCACGCACGATCGACGCAGTCTGGCCGGCATTGCTCATTCCGCTTGCTCGCCAGGTTGCGCAACAGTCAAGATTGCGGTCGTTAGGCACGGAGGCCACGCAACGTCGCCCAAGCGCGAGAACGGGAAAAAAAATTCTCGTCGTCGACGACACCGAAATGCTGCTCGTCTTCGTCGCCGACGTACTCGAAACGGCCAATCGCAACTTCCAGATACTGACTGCTTCTACAGGCGCAGAAGGCTTGCGCCTCGCCGCCAGCGAACGGCCCGATCTCGTCCTGCTCGATTACAGTCTGGCCGACATAACCGGCGACAAGATCTGTCAAGCCTTGCTGGACGACAAACGAACCGCGCAGATCCCGGTGCTGATGATGTCGGGTCATCTGACGGAATTGGCCCGAACTGCGGGGGCTTATTCCAATGTGGTGGCGGCGTTGCCGAAACCATTTCTTTCCGGTGCCTTGATTAACGCTATCGAGAAAGCGCTGGCCGATGGCCCCCGGACGAAACCAACCCTTTCTTCGAGTGCGCCGAAACCTTCGCCGGCTGCGCCTGAGACGATTGCAGTTCCAGCAAATGGCAGCCCAACTCTTTTCCCTAACGGTCATGGTCCCGGGGGAAATGGCTCGCCCGCCAAACAGGCTTCCGAGCCAGTTGCTGCGGCGGCAGTCCCCGAAGCAGCGACCTTTGTGGTGACACCAGAGCCGCTTCCGCCACCGTTTTCATCTCCTTTACCCACAGCCCCAGCGGCATCACCAACAACTACGTCTCCGACCCTGTCACCCGCTCCAAGCAAAGGTGAACCAACTATCCAGCTCGTCAGGCAACCAAACTTGATGGCCACGTTCTCCTTCGATGTTGTGACCTTGCAGTTTACGCCATACCTGCAGACGGCCGCGGCACGGCTCGAGCCGATCAATCGCTTCGTCCAACTGCGAACGGAGAACCGCGCCCCTTTCGAAACGGGCTTCCGAATTGCTGTTATCGAGCCGACCACAGAAGGCGGAATCAAATCATTGCGCCTCGTGCCGACGCGCGAACCGATCCCACTTCCGGCTGCGGCAAACTCCTTTGCAATCGGCAAGATCAGCTTGGAACCCACAACCCACCATCTCGAGCTGAAAGCGGCTCGCGAACGATCGATGCGCGTGCAACTGACGGCGGCGTTCACCTTGGTGGCGGTTGAATTATCGCCGCAATTCGAGGTGGCAAGCCTCCTTCTGCGCGCCAGCGGTCGCGAAGTTTTACTGCGCAATCGTGGAGAAGATCCCGGCGCGAACTTCGAGTTAACCGAGGTTGAAGTGGACAGCGCGGGTGAGCTACGCGCGCTTCTCGTTAGGCCAACGGCTTCCTAACGATCACTTCGCAGGCGGCAGAATATGTCGCGCCGATCCGGTGGGCTATACACATGTCGCTTCGCGGACGCAGTTGCACTCAAAAAGTCAGGGTTGCGCAGGCCGAACCGGCAAGGCCGCATTCGCTCTTTGCCTAACGAATGGCTGGAGAACGCCAGAACCAAAAAATGAGGAGAACTGCCAGCAGGGAAAAATCGAGCACAAGATGAGAGGTGAAACTGAGATTGCTGCTCGCACTCCCAAAACAACCGCAGGAAACATCGATCCCGCGCAATTTGGCAATGATCGAGGCACCGATAAAAACGAGCATCATTGCGACCATAAGAACGACTGCGCCGCGAAAGAGCCGGTAAAAAATGAGCGCCAATCCGCACCAAAGTTCCAGCCATGGGAGAAAAAAAGCGAGCCGCACCGCGACCGCCCAGGGAAGGATTTGGTAGTTCGTGATGTCGGAAGCGAAACGCAGCGGATCGAAGACTTTGATCACGCCAGCATAGACAAAGATCGCTCCGGCAACGAAAGCCAGGATCCGCCTAACGACTTTCGGCCAGGCACGAGCTGCCGTCGCCTCAGTGGTTATTTGTGCTGCTTCTGCCATTCTTCCCAACCCCCATCCAGCACATAAACATTTGTCAGGCCGGCTTCCTTGCGCAGCCGCTCCGCAACTTCGTGGCTCGCGTGACAGGTCAGGCGGCTGCAATAAACCACCACCTTTTTCTCCGGCGACCAGGCCCCGAGCATCGGATGCAAAAGTTCGTCCCAGCGATCTTCGTTCAATTGCAATGCACCGGAAACATGCCCGGCAGCGAATTGCTCATCCGGTCGTGCGTCTACCCAAAGCGCTTTCTCACCCCACCCTTCCGCCTGCGCAACGCTGACCAGCGCCGAATCCATCGGCGGCTCCTGTGTCGTCGCGTTGCGAAAATAGATTGCCTGACCGATCGCAGGAAGGAACGCGAGTCCGAGGAGAAAAAAAAGCTGCCGGCCCAGCGACACGTTTATTGTGGCATTTTCGCCCGGCTGTCGATGCGCACGTTGGCGTAAAACGTCTTCGGCTGATCCTTCGGAAAATCGGGCTGAATCTTGAGCGCTGCGTTGATCGGCCGGCCGCTCTCCGTCGGCTTGAGGATAACTTTGAATTCTTTCTTGTCTGCAACCGGCTCGACTGTGGTCGAGATCGATTTGTCCGTTGAAGTCACCTCCAGTTTTGTCACCGGAAAATCGCCGCCCACGTCGACCGTGATCGTTTTCGGGTCGAGCTTATCCGTGGCCGACCAATAAACGAAGCTCGGCGCAATCTTGAGCAATTGCGGAATGGTCGCGGTCAAATGCAGCATGGTCGGCTTGTCTGGCTGATCGTCCGTTACAACCGCAATGGTTTTCTTTTGCACTCCCGAGCGATCGCCAATCTTGAAGGTTGCCGTGATCTCGCCACTCTCTTTGGGTGCGACTGTGTCCTTGGCCAGCGCGGCCGTGGTGCAACCACACGACGGATGAACCGTCATGATCTTGATCGGCTTATCGCCGGTGTTGGTGTATTTGAAATGAGCGACGGCGGTTGTGTCGCTGAGCGTGGGATGGAGGTCAGCATCGGTCGATTCCCAAGTGAGCCCGGCCTGTGCGGAGCCCGCTAGCGCGCCCACCAGTCCGGCAATGACGTAAGCAACAAGTGTCTTCATAAAAGAATCCTAGAAAAAGAAGCCGAAACCTACATTACCGCCAACGGAATCAATCCCGAAATTTGGTTTTTTAATTTCGGCATTCGAGATGTGGCGATATCCGAACTCGACCAGGAACGACCAATAGTCGTTCAACACGATCCGCGTGCCGCCAATGCCTTGGAGGTTAAACTCGACCGGGAGGCTAATCAGACCGCCAGATTCCTTCTCTGGAATATCGGTGTAAACGCTGCCGGCGCCGATTTGCAAATACGGCAGCACACGGGCGTGTGGTTGGACGAAGTTGTAACGCAGGAAAAGAGTCAGCCCCGCCGCGACGAGCTTGTTCATGCCGCGCGATGAAACGTCAAGGGGCGTGACTTGTCAATCCGCTCCCACGCGCCCGTGAAGCTGCGCTAAAAGAAAATACCAAAACCGAGATCGCCGCCGACCGAATCAACTCCGCGATTGGGGAGCTTGATCGAAGCATTCGAGATATGGCGATAGCCAGCTTCGAGAATGAACGAGCACCGTTGGTTGAGCATGAAACGCAGACCGCCCGTGCCTTGCAGGTTGAATTCGACCGGCAGACTGACAAGCCCCCGCGAATCTGTTTCGGAGATGTCGGTGTAAACTCCGCCGCCGCCGATTTGCATATAGGGGATCACGCGAGCTTGCGGTTGAATGAAGTTGTAACGCAGGAAAAGAGTCGCGCCCGCTTCGACGCTGCCGGGACCTTGAAAGATTCCGCCCCCAAAAATTTCCGCGAGGAATTCATAGTTGCCCGCAAAGAAGCCGCTGCCGTGCGGATTGCTCAGCATGGTTCCGAGCCGCAGACTCGCAACTGCAAGATCGATCGATGGACCATCGTTATCTCCGCGGTCGAAAAAATAAAAGAGGCCGGCGACGCTTTGAAATTCTTTGCTGCCTTTGGCGAAAACATCCTGTGTTTCCTGCCTAACGACCGGTGGGATCGGCGGCTCGCTTCCCGCGTAGATTGACCCAACCAGGAGAAGCACAAAAACGAAGAGAAGCAGGTTTCGCATAGCGGGCGAATCAACTCTCCCACCTAAAACTTGTCAATCCGAGCGAGAAATCGTGGCGGCGACTCATGGCTGTCGGCCATAGTACTCTCGGATGTATTCGGCCACCGCGTCGTGCCAATCGCGCGGTGCCTGGTTGGTGATGCGTTCATATTTTTCAGTCGCAAGCACGGTGTAGACTGGACGTCGCGCAACGAAATGAGTCATCGCAGCTAATGACGTTGCCCCAACGGTTCGCGCCTTCATCTTCACCCCTTCCCGATGGCAGCAATCCAACGCCCATTGCGCATACCCCTGCCAGCTGCACTCGCCCCGATTTGCCAGATGCAACAGACCGTTTCCCGCGTTTTCCTTATCGAGCAGCGGCCCAAGCAAGGTCGCGACGTCGTGCGTATACGTGGGCGTGGAAAATTTGTCCGCGACCGCCACAACAGTTTCTTCTTCACGCGCCTTTTTTAGTAGGGCATCAATGAAACTCGGCCGATCTGGTCCGAAAACCCACGACACCCTGACGATTAGGGCGTGGTCATTAGCCTCAGCAACGCGTCGCTCTCCTTCCCGCTTCGATTCGCCGTAAGCGCTGATCGGCTCTGCCGCATCTTCTTCCACATAGGGCGCCCGCTTTTCGCCATCAAACACGTAGTCGGTGCTGATGTGAATGAATCGCGCATTCTGTTGGTGACAGATTTCGGCTAGAACGCGCGGTGCCTCAGCGTTTAGATGGAGTGCTTCGTCTCGATGGTTTTCGCAATAATCGACGTTCGTTAGGGCGGCAGCGTTGAACAGTACATCGAATTTCAGCGAGGAAAGCGTGCTGCGAAGCTTGTCCAAATCGGCAAGGTCGAGGTCCGCATGCGTAAAGCCAGTGACTTCGTGGCGCGGGGAATATTCCCGCACCAGGGCGGCGCCCAGTCGTCCCCCCGCACCCAGAATGGCGATCTTCGATTTCGCGTTGCTGCGGGTTTTCGCCATCTCGCCTGACAAATCGCTGCGAAGGCAGTCGCGTCAACTTGTTGGCCTAACGAACCAGTTCCTAGGCCGACGGCGCGAGCGAAGCGACAATCTTTTGGAAGCCGGGATCGTTGCGCAACGGCGCCCAGTAAGGGTGATGCATCAGCATCCCGTAACTGAGATAGCTCGGCCGGCTTACGATCGCCTCCAACTCTCGCAAGGCCGCATCTTTCTCGCCAGTCCAGGCATAGATCGTGGTCAGGTTTCGCAGCACCAACGTCCCGACAATCGCGTCTCTCGTCGCGGGCAAGAGCTCGACCGCTCGCTTGCCGTCAATGATTGCCTGCTCCTTTTCGCCCAGCGCCGCTTCGATCATTCCGAGCGCGGACAGGCCTTCGGCAAAATTCGGCTGTGCTTTGGTCATCTGCGTCACCTCCTCGCGGGCCTGGTTGAATGCTGTGCGCGCCGCCGCCTCGTCGCCGCGCAGACGCGCGATCATTCCCTCACACCACGACTTCGGAAACGGCACTCCGTCCTCGTATGCGCCGTTAGGCCGCATCACCGCCAGAGCGCGACTCGCCTCTGCGGCGTCCGACTTGCAGAGCGCAAGCGAGAACCATTGGTCGGCAATAAGCGGGCCTGAGGCAGCGTCTTTTTGCAAGGCAGTTTCAATCGCTGTTTGCATCGGCGCGGTGTTGCCATGCTCGTCAAACTCGATGGCGGCCCTTTGCACTTGCAGCGCGGGATCGTCAGGCACGATCGCCAGAGCACGGTCGAGCACGCTCCTCATATTGTCGTAGCGATGCTCAGCATCAAAATTGTGGGCCAGTTGTTTGAGGATCACGAGATTCCGTGGGTCAAGCTGGAGCGCACGTTTGAAATGCTCGGTCGAGCTTTTCCATCGGCCTTGCCGGCGATCGATGTAGCCGACAAGGAGTGTCGGGTAAGGATCGTTAGGCAACTGCCGCTCAGCCTGCGCCAGCTCAGCGCGCGCGCGATCGTAGTCGCGATAACCATAGTAAGCGTGCACCGCCGCCGCGAGATGGGTTTCGCCAAAGTCCGGGTGCAAACGTGTCGCCGCGTCCAGGGCCGCCCGCGCCTGAGCAAGCCGCGCAGCGGTCCGATCGAGACCATAGAAATAGATTTGATCGTGCGCCCACGCCAGCTGGCAGTAAGCGAAATAAAATGAAGGATCGCGGGTTACCGCTTCTTGCAGGAGTTGGGCGGCTTCGAGAAGGTTTTCGAGTCCACTCGATTCGAAAGCGACGCGGGTAATCATGCTTTTCGCGCGCACGTAAAGCTCGTAGGCCGCCAGATCGCTCGTCGGGCGCGTTTCCATCGCCGCCTTTTCTTCCGGAGTAAACTTCGCTGCGAGGGCCGAGACGATTCTCTCGGCGATCTCGGTTTGGATCTTAAAGACATCAGCGAGGTCGCGATCGTAATCCGCCGCAGAAAGCTGCGCACCGTTCAGTCCGTCAACCAGGCGGGCCGAGACACGCACGCGCGCGCCTGAACGCTGTACGCTGCCTTCAAGAAAATAACGAACCCCAAGATCATTGCTGATCCTGCGCAAATCCAACGAGTCGTTATCGCGATACTTCATCACCGAAGTGCGACTGATCACTTTCAGATCCGCGACCTTGTTGAGGTGAGTGAGAATTTCGTCCTGCATCCCTTCGGCGAAAAAGGCATTTTTCGGGTCGTCGCTCAGGTTTTGAAAAGGCAGAACAGCCACGCTCTTTGACGGAATGGTTTCCGGGTTAGGTGATTGCAGCGTACGCCACCAAGCGAAGCCAAGAACCGCCAGCAAAACGATCGCACCCGCGAGAGTCACGAACCCAATCCGGCGGCGCAGGCTAGTTGTGGGCTTTAGATTTTCTTCCGCGAGCGCTTCTGCCTGCTGTAGCTTTTGTGGCCGCTGCGAATTACCGACCGACTCGTTGTAAAAATTGACCAGGTGAACGCTCAAGCCATGCTTCACCAGACACGGCCCAAGGTCATGCAAATGCGGACGCCAATGACCGTATTCTACAAGGTCGTCCGCCAGCCTCTTCGAAAGAAGGATGTGATCCGCGTCGCCGCAGTCGAGCACGCGTTGCGCGACATTCACGCCCGCGCCCGCGACGTTAGGCCGATCGTTCACGTCCTCGATTTTGTTTATCGGTCCGCTGTGCGCACCCATCCGCACCTTGATCTGAGGATGATCCTTCAGCGCCTCGGCAATCTCGACGGCACATTGCAACGGTTCTTCCGGACTCCGAAAGAATAACAGCACCATTCCATCGCCAGTCGGTATCCTGATGAGTCGTCCGTTGGCTTCGGCGGTAGACGAACAACGAGTTTCGCGCACGATGCGTTTCAGATCATCGAGCACGGCGATCTGCTCGTTCACGAGGAATTTTGAATAACAAACAACGTCGATCGACAGGATATGGGCGATCTCGGGCTCCAGGTTTTGCCCGCCCGCGGACATCGCCGGTGTTGCGCCTTCTTCCAAAGCGCAACCAAGGTCGCTACTGGTGGGAGTCTTGTCGAGTCTTTTACACTTTCCTAGCTGTCAGTCTGAGTCGCGTCGGTATCCCAAAAGCGGCAAGGTTAAGAACGAGCATGACGAGAGCGAAAAGCCGCATGCCCATCATCAAGCCTATCGCGCCATGTAAGATGCAGATGGCTGCCAGAACAAAATAACGAGACCGCTTCGACCAGATGAGAAATGGATAACTCAGTTCCGAGGCGAGAACGAAGATACCTATCGCCGGCAAGACCGGCGCCAGCTTTGCCACCCATGAAATTGGCCAGATCGCATAAGATGGGAGAGTCAGCGCATACCAAACGTTGCCTCCGTTCCACCAACCGCCGCCAAAGGATTTCGTCAACCCAGAGAAGAAGTAGACGAGACAAAGGTGCACCTGTAGAAGCCGACGATGGAACCCAAGGATGTGAGCGTCCGCTCGAGTCCCGGAATGCCACCACCTATCCAACGACCACCTGTCGGGCAAAGGCGCAATCATCAGATAGAAAAGCCCGATTGTCGTAAAGTTATCGAAGCCGTACGTCAGCGGTCCACCACTGTTCGCCGCTGCGAGATGGAGAAACCAGGCCACGATCGCAGCCGCGCGCGAAAAGCATCCGAAGATCAGACAGATGCCCGCGCTCAAGAGTAAGCCCCACGCGGCATAAAGTGCTGTCGACTCTTGCAACCCAAACCACCTGCTCAGCACCACCAACCACCCGAGCCTCGGCGCGAGCGGGCTCTGGGTCGAAAGAAGTGCTTCGAAAAGTTGACGACTTGCGAGCCCTTTCCCGGTTCCATTGAAAAGATACAGCCAGTCGCCGCACAGGGTTGCAACGTAGAGCAGCACGACGAGACCGAGACCGATCCGAAGCGCCGCCAGCCAGGAGTCCGACTCAGCGGGGAAGAGAAAGGGAAGTCGCCTTTGTTGCTCGCGCTCGATCGACTCCTGCGGCTGTAGAATACTTGAAGTCGTAGACATACTGGCAGTTAAAAACCATTTCTCGTTTCCCGGCTTTGTACCGGCTTAAGTCAGGCGGACTCAGAGAACCAAAAAAAGCTCGAACCGAGATGGCGTCGGGATGGAATCGCCGGCTGGAGTTAGCTAATAACTTGACCAGTTCTTCGCGCCACTCTGGCAATTCCGCGCTCGCTGCCTGTGCGAGCATAGTCTGTAAACGTAAAGAGCCCGCCTCGGTTGCGACCGTTGGAGCGCCGTACTCAATCTTCCCGTTGGCGTCGTGAAACTCAAAAACCAGAGAACTGCCTGCTGGGATATTAGGCGCGAAATAACCGTAGCCAGCTTCAATACCGGCCGCATTCGTATAAGTCGCGAGCACCTTCTGCCCGAGGTTGACCGCTGCTGCCTCATCGGGAACTAAAGCAGCCGGCAGCTGATCCAACCTTTCAAATAAAGTGGCAGGCACATCGGACCAGGAGACAACATGAGTCTTGAAAAGACTGAAGGTTGCATGGAGAGAGACCGTGGCCACGAGAAGGAAGTGGAAGACGAAAAACGCAACGTATACCGATTGCCGTTTCGCGCTCACAACATTGCTGCCTGACGACCTATTCCTTTACCTGCGCCAGCAGCGCATCCATCAATTGCTTCTGATCACCCCGCAAACCGACCCGCTGCGTAACCTGCTGATTGTTTGGGTTGGCCACCTGATCTTGTGTGATCGACCGGGCATGCATCGTAGAAGCCGCCACCGTCTGGTTAGTGGCCTCCGACGGAAACCCGTTTTCAGCCGGCTTAAAGATCAGATCCCGCCGCCAGCTCGCGCTTTTCAATTTTGAGATAAAAGCCTGCCTGTTCTTTAAATCGATTGGCGCTCCTGACTGTCCAAAGATGATCACATATTTTGCCGGAGGATCGCCTAGCGGCGCCTGCATCTTTCCAACTCCGAAAGCACAAGTGACAACGAAAGCACAACAGCCAATCATTAGGGAAATCCTGCCTGCTTTCATAAACGCGGTTTTGCTCCCGTCCGGCCGCAAGTGTCAAGCCCCTTTTCCATTGCGTGGCCTCACTCACGTTCGTTAGGGTTGACAGGTGGCCTGTTATTAGCTCACCGTTCTACCCATGCGCGCGATCTGGAAAGGCAGCATTAACTTCGGGCTGGTTTACATTCCGGTGTCGGTTTACCCCGCAACCAAAGAGGAGAAAATCAGCTTCCGTCAACTGCGGGCGAGCGATCTTAGCCCGATTCGTTATAAGAAAGTCGCCGAGGCCGATCAAAAGGAGGTGCCCGCCGACCAAATCGTCAAGGGTTTTGAATACGAAAAGGGCAAGTGGGTCACCCTAACGGAGGAAGATTTCGAGAAGGTGCAGATTCAATCGACTCATGCGATCGAGATCACTGACTTTGTCGAACAAACACAGATTAACCCGAAGTTTTTCTATAAACCCTATTTTCTCGAGCCGCAGAAAGGCGGCGAGAAAGCCTACGTTCTTCTTCATAAGGCGCTCACCACTTCCAGCCGCCTCGGGGTGGCGAAGGTGGCGATTCAGAAACGAGAATATCTGGCCGCGGTCAAGCCTGACGGACTTTTCCTGATCCTGGAGCTTATGCACTTTTCGCATGAGGTGCTTGAGCCTGCCTCACTCACCAGCGGCTCCGACAAGAGTGTCTCACCGCAGGAACTCAAGATGGCAACCGCTTTGATTGATGCCATGACAGGCGAATGGGATCCGGAGAAATACAAGGACCAATATCAGAATGCACTCTTGCAATTGATCGAAGAAAAAGCCCAAAAGCGCGCTCCTGCGCCCAAGGTTACAACGCCACGAGTTCAGCCTAATGTCATCGACATGGTCGCGGTTCTCCAGCAAAGTCTGCAACGTGCGGAGTCAAAGAAGAAGCCTGCCGGAAGCAACGGCCGCTCCGTCACGAGCCGCACCACTGCGAGTCTGGTGAAACGCAAGCGGCGCTCCGTAGCAGCCTAAGACTTAGATACGACATTACGGGCTCCGCTAATTTCAGCATCTTAGTTAGCTTAGTCCGATAGCCAAAGGTCGACGCGCGTAACAAAATGGTTACCGGGTTGGGATTGTCATCTTTCTTTGTCAGGGATCAGATTCACCCTGACAAAGGACAAGCTATGCAACGGATGCTCGGCTTCGCTGCGTCCTTACCTGGCTTTGCGACTTTGCCCTTGGCGCGCGCCATGGACGGCGACCTTGATGAGCTTAACCAAGGCGACGCTGCGGGGATCTGTCGTTTCCACGACACCCGCGGCGGCGCTGAAGGCAAAGTAATCCTGCGCCGACGATCACCCGGGGATCACGGTGGCTCGGCATATCGACCGGTTCGGAAACATAAGATGCCGCCGACCATAGCTGGCGTCGGGAAGTAGTCATTGGATCAGGTCAGCAGTTCTCACTGCGTCACCTGCGCCAAGATTTCAACATCGTAATCCCGCAGTCATCGTGCGGTGGGACGATAACCGCCACAGTAGCGGTTTTACCGGTCGCTTTGCAGATGATGGGCGCTCAGCTAGGATATGAGACTCTGCACGATGGCCATCGAAAGAAGCTAAATTTATGCATATCCTGGTAGTGGAAGACGAACAAAAGATCGCCGCGTTTATTCGGCGGGGCTTATCGGAGCAAGGCTATGTCGTCGACGTAGCGGAAGATGGCGAGCAGGGTCTCGAGTACGCGTTGTCGAGAAAGATGGACCTCATTATTCTGGATGTGGCACTGCCCAAACGCGACGGCTGGTCGCTCATGAGCGAGTTGCGCGGCTCGGGTGTTCAGACGCCGGTCTTGTTTTTGACCGCACGCGACAGCGTGCCGGACCGGGTAAAAGGCTTCGACCTGGGGGCAGACGACTATCTCATCAAGCCTTTCCATTTCTCCGAACTACTGGCGCGAGTACGCTCACTCTTGCGCCGCGCGCCCGAGAGACGCGAGGAGGTCATTACCGTGGGCGACTTGGAGATTGATCAGCGCCGCCACAAGGTTACCCGGGCGGGTAATGCGCTCAACCTCACGCCAAAGGAGTTTTCACTTCTGCTTTTCCTCGCCTCTTCCCCGGGCGATATTGTTTCGCGGACGGAAATTGTGGAGCAAGTTTGGGATATTAACTTCGACACTGGCACCAACGTCGTTGACGTGATGATGAGAAGGTTGCGCGCAAAAGTTGATGACCCATTCGAGCACAAGATGATTCAGACGATCCGCGGAGTCGGATATGTCCTCAAAGCCGATTGAATCATTGCTGGCCCTGGATCGCGGCACGTCGCCTCGGCCATGGTCGATTGTATTCCGTCTCGCCTTCCTCTTTACATTTGCCGCTGCGGCGATGCTGCTCTTCGCCATGGGTGCAGCGTATTGGGTGGTCGTGCAGCACGTCGATCACGACAACGACCGCTATCTTACCGATAAAATGGCCGCACTTCGCGCGGATATCGCGGCCGATTCCGGGCCAGAATCGCTCAGCCGCGAACTCCAGATCATTCGCGCAGCCGATAAAGCTTATGCCGTCCGCGTGCTCAACGACCAGGGACAGGTCGTGGCGGAAAGCCCGGGGATGCGTGACCTGCTTCCGATCGAAGTCTTTCCGCACACCCTTTCGGTGCATGGCCAACGACCATCCACGACGATCTACCAGGCCATCAACGGTCGGACCTTCGCTCTGGTCACTTCGCGGACGGAAATCGGAAAGCAATGGCTGACTCTGCAACTGGCCCAAAAACGCACTCATGACGAACGATTTGCCGGACGGTACGCGGCATTGCTCGCCGGCATGGCTGGCTGCGCGATCATTACCTGTGCAGGGGTGGCGTTTCTCGTTACAAGGCGTGTCTTGCGTCCGTTGCGCAACCTCGCGGATTCGATCGAGCGCACTGGCGCGACACACCTGCATGAACGAGTGCCGGTCGACGGTTGGCCGGAGGAGCTCCAGCCGCTGGCCATCGGTTTCAACAAAATGCTGGCCCGGCTGGAGGAAGCATTCACCCGGCTTTCACAATTTTCAGCCGATCTTGCCCACGAGTTGCGTACCCCGATTGCCATCCTGCGAGGAGAAGTCGAAACCGCCCTCACCAAGCCCCACGCTGCGGAGCATTACCGCGAAGTCCTGGAGTCGGGCATGGAGGAATTGGAGCGACTCTCCGGCATGATCGACAATCTGCTCTTCCTTGCTCGCGCCGAAACGACTGGCTCGTTCACTCTGACTTATTTCGATGGTCGGCTCGCCTTGGAAAAGATTCGCGAGTTCTATGAGGCAGTCGCACAAGACCAGGACGTCGAAATCGAATGCCGCGGCGAAGGCGAGATCTATGCCGAACCAGTTTTGTTTCGGCGCGCTTTGATTAATCTCATCACCAATGCGCTCCGCTTCACGCCCGAAGGCGGCCGCATCACGGTCTCATTGCAGCGGCGCGACAGTGGCAGTGAAGTCTCTGTGGCCGACACCGGCTGCGGCATCTCCTCACAGCATGTGCCTAACGTCTTCAATCGTTTTTATCGCGGCGACGCTCCCCGCAGCGCGCAGGGAACAGGACTTGGGCTCTCGATTGTGAAATCCATCATGCAGATTCATCACGGGTCCATTGATGTGCAGAGCGAAATTGGGCAGGGAACGGTCATTGTTCTCAACTTTCCCGACGCTGAGGATCGGGAATCTTCTCCCGAGCCGCTTGAACTTGCGACGGCCGAAGCGAGCTAAACCCTGCCGTCCAATTTTCTCAAATCAAAGTGGATATTCCCGCTTTTGTCGTGCATACTTTCTGCTCCAAGCCAACTCCGATGCAAAAAGCCAAGATTGCTTCCCTCCTCGTAACTCTCTCCTTCGTTGCGCAACCCCTTTATGCCTATGTCCTCGAAGGTCAATCGTGGACCAGGGATCGCACCGTCCAAATGCAACTGTCGCTCGGCGGACCGAAGACACTGATGGATGGATTCACTTCCTTTAATGCCTCCGCGCAGGATGCTCTCAACACCTGGAACCAATATCTCGAGCACATGCAATTCAGCACGGTTCTGGCTTCGCCGGTTCAGCCGATGGGCAACGACGACGAAAACTCCGCCTTATTTAGTACGACAGTTTACGGGGATGCGTTTGGCAAAGGTGAGTTAGCCGTCACACTGCTGAGTTTCCGCGGGACGGTCATGGAAGAAGCCGACACGATCTTTAACTCGAGCTTCGTTTGGGATTCCTATCGTGGCCCTCTTCTCAATGGAATCATGGACTTCCACCGCGTCGCTTTGCACGAGTTTGGTCATAACCTGGGGCTGGATCATCCCGACGAGCATGGCCAGTCAGTCGTCGCGATCATGAATTCACATATAAGCGATATCGACAGCTTGCAGCCGGACGACATCATGGGTGCCGAATCAATCTATAACTCGGGACCACCTTATCAGACCTCCGTGGATGCCCCGGTGCTGGCGAACATTTCCACACGAAGTCTTGTTAGCACGGGTGAGAACGTTCTTATCGGCGGCTTTATCGTTCAGGGAAGCGAACCAGCGACGGTAATTCTGCGCGCAATCGGATACTCCCTTGCTGCCAGTGGATTCGACAACGCCCTTTCGGATCCTACGATTACTGTCTACGATTCCAATTCGCGAGCGATCGCGACAAACGACGACTGGGCTTTCACGGGCACTCCGGCTGAGACTATTGCGAGCTATCATCTCGATCCGCCAAACAGCCGCGAATCCGCCTTGTATCTTACTCTTAACCCCGGCGCTTACACGGCGATTGTGCAGGGCTTTTCTAACTCGCAACAACAGGCGCAGGACGGAGTCGGACTCTTTGAGCTTTACGATCTCCACCTTACCGGCGGGCGGGCGGGCAATATCTCTACCCGCGGCCAGGTCCTCACCGCCGACAGTATTCTTATTGGTGGTTTCATTGTCGGCGGAGACGAGAACAAGACAGTTATCGCGCGCGCGCTTGGGCCGTCATTGGGCAGTTCAGGTGTGTCTAACTCTCTCGCTGATCCGCTGCTCGAGTTACACGACGGTAACGGCGCCCTCCTGCAGTCCAATGACAACTGGCAGGACGGCCCAAACGCAGGCACCATCAGTTCTGAGGGGCTCGCGCCGACTAACGTCAAAGAGTCAGCCATCCTCGCCACGCTGCCGCCCGGAAACTACACCGCTCTCGTAAGCGGCGTCGGTGGCACAACCGGCATTGGCTTGGTGGAAGTCTACGACACCAGCCCCGCCCCGTAGGTAGCCGCCATCCCCGGCCTTGTCGTTGGCAATTTCTCGGTGCCGCGCTACCCTGACTTCCAGCTAGGATGTTCTGCCTAACGGCGTGCCTCATTTTTAAAGACGCCGCCTCCTATTTGGAGGAGTGGCTTCTATTTCACAAACGGGTCGGCGTCGAGCATTTTTGTCTCTACGACAATAATTCCGAGGATGACTATGAGTCCGTCATTCGCAGGTCCGTCCACCGGGGGGGCGGAGATATCACGTTGTATAAGTGGCCTGGCGCAGCCCAGCACGACCCAGTTATCCAGCATTGTCTGGATCAGCATCGGAGGATGTCCCGCTGGATTGCTTTTCTCGGCGACGACGAATTTCTTTTTCCGGCGCCAGAAAATGATTTGCGCGAAGTTCTCCGCCCATACGAGCCCTACGCAGGAGTCGCAGTCTCCTGGCTGCTTTTTCGGGTCCAATGGCCATAAGACACGGCCCCGAGGCACAGTCATAGAAAACTATCGCAGGCGAGCATATTGGATTGATCCACATGTTAAGTGTGTGGTCGATCCATCCCGGGTGACATCCCCTTCCGTAAGTGCTCACGCATTTCACTGCTTGGCTGCTGAGACCGTGGTGGATGAGATGAAGCAACCTATCACCGGGCCATTCCGCGAGCGTCCGTCTGCCGATGTGCTGTGCCTCAACCATTATCTAACTAAGTCACATGAAGAGATGGTCAGGCGAAGGACCCGGCCGAAGGTGGATGGTAGCAAAGATCTGCGCACCATCGCGGAATGGGAACACCTCGATGCACAATACAACACTGTCGAGGATCTGCTTATTCAGCGCTTCGTGGAGGAAACGCCTTGCGGCAGATGATAGCGTTCGTTAGGCAAAAGCTATAACCCCATCTCTCGACCACGCGCACTGGCGGCTTTCACCGCTGCGACCAGACCCTCGGCTGTCTCGAGCTTATCCATCTCTGCCAGGCCGGCGGCGGTTGTTCCGCCGGGCGTGATCACCATCCGGCGTAACTCTTCCGGCGAAAGCCCGCTCTCCAATGCCAGCTGCGCCGCCCCGCGTACCGTCTGGGTGGCCAGGCCTAACGACTCTGCAGCAGGAAGTCCGCAGGCTGTCCCTCCGGCCGCCAGCGCTTCGATCACCGTGTAAACAAAGGCTGGCCCGCTCCCTGCCAGCGCGGTAACCGCATCGATCTGTTCCTCCTCCACTTCGACCACCAGGCCGATCGCGGAAAAAATCTCGCGCACCCTGACGATGTCGTCATCCGTCGTGCGCTTTCCGCGCGCGAGCGCGGTCGCCGCCTGACAGACCGCAGCGGGTGTATTGGTCATCACCCGGAGGAAACGCGCCTCGGCCTTCGCTTCTATATTCGTTAGGCGAATTCCAGCCGCCAGCGAGATCACCAGCTTATCGGCGACCTGCCCAGCGATCTCTTCGATCACTTGCAGCACGACACCGGGTTTTACGCCGATCAATATCACGTCGGCATTTTCCGCGACCTCTGCGTTCTCGGTCGTCACTTTCAGACCCACATCCCCGCGCAAGGCTTCGCGCGCGCTCTCGTTAGGCTCGGCTACCAAAATCTCTTCAGCCGGACAAAAGTGCGCGCGCACCAGCCCCCGCACGACCGAGCCCGCCAGTTTGCCGCCGCCGATAAAACCGAGCCGATATTGCCTGCTGCCAGATTGTAAACTCATGTGAAGAGCGGATATTAAACGATGGTAAGCGCTGGTGTAAATTTCGGTCTCGATCTCGCCGAAGAAATTAAGGCTCTCAAGCGTGAGCGGCGCGCCGTCATCCTCGCACATAACTACCAGGTGCCGGAGCTTCAGGATGTGGCCGATTTCGTCGGCGACTCGTTAGGTCTGAGTTTTCAGGCGGCCAAAACCGATGCCGAGGTCATTCTCTTCTGCGGCGTCCACTTCATGGCTGAGACAGCCAAGATCTTAAACCCGGCGAAGAAGGTCATTTTGCCCGACCTCGACGCCGGTTGCTCCCTTTCCGAATCCTGTCCGCCGGAAAAGCTGGCACGTTTTCTCGCCGATCGAGCGGAGAAAAACTATTACGTCATCGCCTACATCAATTGCAGCGCGGGAGTGAAAGCGCTCGCCGACGTCATCTGCACGAGCGGCAACGCGGAAAAAATTGTCCGGGCGGCGCCGGCCGACCGCAACATTCTCTTCGTACCCGATCAAAATCTCGGCGCCTGGGTGATTGAGCGAACCGGACGCAAGATGGATTTGTGGCAGGGCAACTGTTACGTCCACGTCGAGTTCACCGCGCGCAGCATCGCTGCCATTCATGCCGAGCATCCGGACGCGCCGGTCGTGGCGCATCCCGAATGTTCCTACGCTGTGCGCCTGTTGGCCGACGAAGTCTGCTCCACGGAAAAAATGGTCACCTGGTGCAAGGAATTACCCGCCAAAGAAATCATCGTGGTTACCGAAGCCGGGATGCTCCATCGACTGCGGAAGGAAATCCCGGGCAAACTTTTCATTCCCGGTCCGACCGAACGCTGCGCCTGCGCGGAGTGCCGCTTCATGAAAATGAACACGCTCGAGAAAGCGCACGCCGCCCTCCTTAATCTGGAGCCCGAGATCGTCCTGCCCGAACCATTGCGTCAGCGCGCCGAAATGCCGATCCGCCGGATGCTGGAACTCAGTCGTTAGGTCCGCTGACAATCGGCAATTCATAAAAGGCAGGCGAAACACCCGCCCGTGAGCAGCTATCCGGAAGGAGATACCCGCGCCACCAAGACCCCTGATCGATGACGCGGGCGTTCCCCCCAGAACGGCTCTAAAATCTCCCGGGAACGCTTTTCGGTAGCGTCCCCTAACGAGCATAAGTAGAGCAACCACCATGCCACTCGAACTTGCCGTGCTAAATCTTGCCCTTAGCGTCGGATACTCGAAGGCTTCAGAGCTTTCACACTGTCGATTCTCCAGCCTTGTGTGTCTAAGACCAGTTCGATAGGTCCGTGCCAGCGAATCCAGCCAAATCTTTGATTCTGCTTGTCGAAGGTCACAGAGACAGTCGCTCTCCTGCCGCTGTGAGAGGTTTCCTTTGCGCTAACAAGTCGGATCGCTTCGGTGGCAGCAAAGCTCCGGGTATAGACGACAAAGGTTTCTCGTTGTCGATAGTCCTGGGAGAGCAACTCGTAAGCTTTGATCGTATTGTGATCACCGAGATAACTAAAGTAACGATGGACCACGCCTAACGGTGCCTCATGCGAGATAACCGGTGCCACGGAAGAAGTTGATTCCGGTGAAGGTGTCCACTCTCGTACAGTCGATTCTTCAATCGGTGTCGTCTCTGGTGTCGGCGCCGGCGTTTCGACTGCAACCTCCGCGGGTGTTTCAACCGTTTGCGGATTACTGGGGGATGGCGCAGTGACTGGCACGGCCGGTGGGATCGCGGCGGCCTGGGGGGTAGCTACTTCTGTCGTCGGTGTTAACGTGGGCGTGGCGACGGTCTTAGTCTCGTTAGGCAAGGCATGACGAACCGTCTGGACGGCAAAAATAACTCCCGCGATCGCGAGCAAAACAAGGCCGAGCCACAAAAGCCAGAGACTGCTACCTCCGCCCTGTGGCGTCACCGGCAGCGGAGGTGGAGGTGCTGCCGGCATTGCCGGCGGCGGCGGCGTGCGCGGGACGGGCGGCGCTTCACCACGATCCACCACGCAACTGGCAATGCGTTCCGCAACTTCCCCGATCGATTTCGAGCGCGGCTCGGTTACGACAGAAAGCCAGTGCACCGTGGCAAGCAGGTAATCGAGACTCTTGGAAACACTCGAGCCGTCGAACCGCACGGGAATAATGTTCGCGCCGTAGGACAGGGCTCGCTCCACTTCGCGCAGGACGTGCGGCGAGACGTTGGAGTTCTCCGTGTAAACGAGGACGAAACAACTCGCGTTTTCGATCGCCGTCAGAATCGCCTCGGCATAGGAACCGCCCGGCGGCACATCGCGCGGCGCGGTCCAGCATTTCACTCCGCGCTCTTCGAGAGCGGCCAGGATCTCGGCGGATGCCTCTGCATCGCGATGGGAATGACTGATGAAGACGTGCGCCATTGACAAAAGCTACCGCCGATGGCGAGAAGGAGGCATCTCGCGAGTGTGAAAAATTTGCCTGCCCCTGTAAAGCCTCATGCCGGGAATGCGCGCGCTTCTCGTTAGGCGCGCGTCATGTGATACATCGGATAAATTCCATAATCGTTAGGCATCGGGACTTGCCCGGCATATTCGAACCCGAGGTCGTTCAACTGCTGTCCAGCGGCGAGAGCAGCGAAGGCTTCGCTCGCATAAACCTGCCCCGGCGGCGTGATCGGCTCGATCCGCGCCGTGCGACTGACATGAGTGCCGAAGAAATCACGCGTCTGCTTGATCGGATTGATGCAGGCATATACCGGTCCGGCGTGAACGCCGATGCGGAGGTTCAGACCCGCTGGCAGGCCACTCGCCTTCCAGTTTCTCCGGTTGATCTTGTCGGCGAGTTCGAGGGCAAAAAGGGCCGCCGAACGCACTTCGCCAAAAACCAAATAAAGCCCGTCGCCCCACGTGTTCTTGGAAATCACCTTTCGTCCGGCGCGACGGATTAACTGGCCAATCAAGCCAAGAAAATGTCTGACAAACTTCGGCAACTCGTCTTCGGTCAGCTTGCTGAAACCCACAGCGTCTGCGAAAAGCATCGCGCGAATTTCCACCCCGAGGTTCCCTTGCCCTTTTCGTCGCTTCGTTAGGCGAATCCGGCCCGCCGCGCCGGCTGAAGTCACGCTCTCGTTAGGCGACTGAACTGGAGGCAGAGCGATCAATTCGACCGCTAAACCCGCTTGTCGCCAGCGCGCTATTGCACTCGCCGTTCCGCCAGGACCATCACCCGGCAAACCATCCCAGACCGCGATCGGAATTAACTCTGTTTCCAGGTGCGCGGCGCGAATCGTCGCCAGACCCAGGATGAGCTCGTTCGCGTAGTCGTAGGAAATGCCGTGGCCGGAAAGTCGCTGGCTCGACGCGATCACAACCCGCGTCGCTTTTTCCAAAACGCGATGAAAGCGCGCCAGCCAGCTTGCGCCGCCCGCCAGCACACTTGTGGCGATGAACTCCTCTTCGCCGCAAGGGAGCACGATGTAGATTTCGCGGCCGCCCCGGAGCATTGCCTCCAGAAAAAGAATGTCCGATCCGCAGGCGGCCGAAGCATAACCGGTGACCGGTGCGACCTGAGCAATCCGCTCGCTGATTGCCTGTGCCACAACCGCCTCGGCGCTTTCCGGAAAACGTCTCTCTGGACGATCGACGCTATCCAGCATATGACCGGCGAAAATCGTCATCGGCGGGATACACAAACAAGCCTTTACCGCAGCTGGATCGACTTCCCAGAAATCAAGCAGCAGTTTGGCGTTGCGACGGCTGGTTTGAAGATCGCCGATTCGTCGACCGGCCGCGTGGCGGGCCTTCGCGTACCAGTCCTCCGCCTGCGGCAGATCGTGCGTAATGAGTGCCGCTTCGCCTAACGTTGCCAGCAACCAATAGCGATCGCCGCGCGTCCGTCGCAGTTTGCGCAGGCAAATGTCGCGCACCTTCCTGGCCAACCGCGCCGCATGCGCTTTTTCCCCAATCAGGAGAGCAGTCGTGGCGGCGTTGATGCCGGTCCAGTAGTCGGCACTGGCCTCATGCGCCTCCGCGTAAATGGCCGCGGCCCGCCGCCATAACTTGCGGGTCTCCCGCGTGTTCGAGCAGTGGATGGCGCGATCTTTATAAGTCCGGGCGAGCATGCCCAAAGTTTCAACGTCAGTGCAACCTTGCCTGACGAGTCCTTCGAGAATGACACTGGCGCGTTCCCAGGCGCCGCTGCGCGCGAGTGCCAGTCCCTGGAGCTGTTGCAGTCGCACATTACCTTCAAATTCCTGCAGACCCTGCCTGACAATGTCGTAGGCCAGCAGCGGTTCTCCTCGCTTCAGGATTCGCTCACCTAGAAGCTGGTAAAAGGTTACCGGCCACGCGTGACCCGTCTGGTCGCGCCCGCGCCAAATGCCGATCAGCGCGCTGGTTTCGATCCCGGGTTGCCGAAGCTTTTCAAGAATTGCTCTGGAATCGCTCCCCGCGATCCTCGCTCGATTCCGGCGCGCTATGGATTGCCTCCATTATTCAAGGCATCCGAGACGCCCTGCAAAACACCGCGGATGAAGCGCTGCCCATCGTTGTCTTCCTGCACCGGCTCGCCCTTAATCGCCTTACGTTGCGGCCGGTGCGCCTCGGCCATCTTCGCGGTCTTGGCATCCCGTACCCGGCGCAGAACCTCGAGGTTATGTTTTTCGATGCTGGAAAATTCGACTTCCGCGTCATCGAAAGAAAAGCCTGCTTTCGGCTGATACCACGGCATTTTCTCGAACTCCTTCTTCATCTTGGCGTCATGCATCTCGGCGTCATGCCGTGCATACATCTCGAAGATGGCATAACGAATGTCAGACAAATCCAGTTCGTTGGCGTTCTCGATCGTGATCTCCTCTTCTCGCGTGGCAGGGAATTTCTCACCTTCCAGGTCCTGCGTATCAGCAGCCGGCGTTGCCTGGCTGTCGCCGTTTTGCGCCGTTTCCTCCTGGCCTTCCTGCGACTCGTTAGGCGCGTTCTGCGCGTTATCCGCCGCGGACGCGGTTTCGTTAGGCGCGCTCGCTTCCGCCGGACCTTCCGCCGCCTCCTGAGGCAACGGCTCAACCTGTTTGGTTTTCACGTCGTAAAGGCATGTCCAGGCCATCGGCACCTGCCGGTCGTCCTTGGTCGGCAAAGGGGAAACCGCGAGCGTGATCGTTTGCGAAGCCGGATCCCAGGCGGTGGCATCGATCGTCACCCGACGCGGATCGATATTCGGATCTTGTTGCGTGTCGGAGAGGTAACTCTGCCAGATCTGATCGCGCAAGTTGGCGCCGCGGGCCTGCAGCTCCTGCGGCACTTCATACTTCAAAGGTGAGGTACTGACGCGATGAAACAGTTGCACCGTGCTCTCTTCTCCCTTGTCGCGTCTCTCGAGAACGATCCAGTCGTCGTTAGGCGAAACAACCACCCACGCGTTGCGCTTGTATTGCGTCAGGACCATTTCGTTGGCCGGGTTGTGCGCGTCCTGGACGGCAATTTCGCGCGTGCCCGCGGCGCGATCGCGCAAATAGCGGATGCGCAAGCTGCCGCTCGGTGTCAACACCTGGCGTTCGAGATGCAGGCCGGCCTGCACTGGCGGCGGAGTAGGATGATGCCTGACGACCGCAGCTGGCTGGGTTGTCGCTACCGTCGCATTGACTGGTTGAGCGGCTACCGGCGCAGCGGCTACCGGCGCAACGGCTGGCACAGCGACGGCCGGTGGCGCGACGGCAGCGGGTGGCGCCTGCGCGGCCGTCTGAGCGACCGCCGGCGGAGAAGAAGGTGAGTTATTGGCCGCTTTCGACCAACGTGGCACCAGGACGAGGAGAATAATGATGTTCGCGATCCCAATGACCGCCACAGCGATGATTGCTACCGCAATCCAACGACGATTCATGAACGCATTCCGCCGTTTCGCAGGAATAATGTCAAACAAAAAAATGGCCTAACGAAGAAAGGTTGGGCTTGCTTCAAAATTTTCTTGTCAATCTCCGCCGGTTTTGTTCCACTCGGGCCGATCAACCCAACTTATGAAAAAAATCCTCTGTTTGCTGGTTCTCCTTGCCTTCATTTCTGGTGTGCGGGCGGATAACAAGAAGAAAAACTCTGGCGGCCATTCCGCGCCAGCAGTCACGCACGGCGGCGGTAACAAGCCTGGAGCCGGCGGCATCCACATGCCGGGCTCTTCCGGTGGCGGGCACCAAACCACAGGTCACCCGGGAAACCATATGAATGGCCAGCGAACCGGGAGCAGTCATTCCGAAATGTCGGGTAACAATCCCATGAGTCATCACTCGACCGGCGGCTCACACAATTCCGAGGCGGCGACCAAAGGCACGAGCAGCTCTAACCCGCTTTCACGTCGAGGCGGCCAGGCCCACAGCCAATCGAATAATCCGCTTACGCAAAATGGTCATTCAGAGGGCGCCAAAGGCAACCCGATGACCCAAAAAGGTGGCAAGGCTAACTCGAATCCCATGGCACGAAATGGCGCGCAGGCTAATCGGAATCTGCCTGGCCATGCAGCTAATCACAACTTTGCCGGCGAGCACGCGGCCCATTTCAACGGGGCCAGGAATGGCCGCGCTTTTGCGCACGCTTCGCACGCTAACTACCACGTCCGTCCCTATCGCGAGGTTTTCCATAACTATCACGCCGTTTACCATGATCGTGCCTGGTATGGCGCCCATTATGACCGCGTGGTCGTGCTCGGTGGTGGCTATTACTACTGGGATGCGGGCTATTGGTATCCAGCCTGGGGGTATGACCCGGGGTTCTCTGCCTATGTGTATGACGGGCCCATCTACAGTTATAATAACCTGCCGCCGGACGAGGTTATCGTTAACGTCCAGACACAGTTACAGGACGAAGGCTATTATACGGGCGAAGTCGACGGACAACTTGGTCCGCAGACTCGTGACGCCATCGGCGCCTACCAGTCTGATCATGATCTGGAAGTGACTTCGGCAGTCGATGAGCCCACGGTCGAGTCTCTCGGCCTGGTGGAGTCGACCTAGGTCTTTTCTCGTCGGGAACACTGAGAGCCAAAAGGAAAAACAAGAGGCCGCTCTGCGAACGGAGCGGCCGCTTCTTTTTGCTAACTCTTGCGCGCAGGCTCACGATCATCCTGGGCGATCATTCTCGTTACGCTCGTTCGTAGCGCCGCATCAACTTCAGGAAGCGGATCGTATCCCGCACCGGATGGATGCTGCTGACCTCATCTGAGTAGATCGTGCTAATTGGCACGGAAGCGATCCGGCAACCTTTGCGGCTCACGATAATCAGCATTTCCGTCTCATAGTCGAACCGGCTCGTGCCATCGAGGACGTACGGCGCGACATCGCGATGAATCATGCGATAGCCGCATTGGGTGTCGGGTATCTCCTGCTGACAGAGCCGGCTGATGCGGCGACTCATGTAGCCATTGACGACTCGCCTGACGAGCGGCATCGACCGCACATCGCTCATCCGCGTGCCGACAAAAAGTCCTGCGTCTCTCGTGGCGGCCGCGGCGAGGAAACGCCCGATCTCTTCCGGCAGATGCTGTCCATCCGCATCGAGCAGGACAATGAACTCGATCTCGGGTTTGCTCAGCCAATAACGTAAACCGGTTTTGATCGCCTCCCCTTTCCCGCAATTCTGCGGGTGAACGATCACTTCCGCTCCGCTCTCTTTCGCCTGCGCGGCTGTCGCGTCGTTGGAGCCGTCGTCGATCACCACCACGTGATCCAATTGCGCCCGCGCGCGCTCCGCCACCTCGCGCACATGGATCGCTTCGCAGTAGGCTGGAATAATGGCGGCGACGTTGCTGCGATCTAGCGGACGGCCTGGTCTCGGCGCTCCGCTTTCCATCGCTAGCGGACGACCGGATTAAAGTCCGCCGCGTGGTACGAGCTGCGCACGAGCGGACCGGAAGCGACATGCTCGAAACCTTTGCGGCGCGCGATGTCGCCGTAAAGATCGAACTGCTCCGGCGCGACATAGCTTACCACCGGGAGATGAGTCGGCGTGGGACGAAGATACTGACCCATGGTCAGGACCTGGCAGCCGACTTCGCGCAAGTCATCCATCGCCTGGAACAGTTCCGTCTCCGTCTCCCCCAACCCAAGCATGACGCCGCTCTTCGTCACCACCTTGGGCGACAACTCCTTGGCCCGCCGCAGCACTTCAAGCGATGTGCGATATTTGGCGCGCGAGCGCACCACCGGTGTAAGTCTTTCCACCGTCTCCAGGTTGTGATTGAAAATCTCCGGCCCGGCGTCAAGCACGAGCTGGATGCACCAATCCTGGGCGTGAAAATCGGGCACCAGCACTTCGATGATAATCGACGGATCCATTTCTCGGATCGCGCGAATCGTGCGCGCGAAATGTTCCGCGCCGCCATCTTTCAAATCGTCCCGCGCCACGGCGGTGATGACGACGTGTTTTAACTTCAACCGCCGCACGGCTTCCGCGACACGCTGAGGTTCGTCCTCTTCCAGCGGGAACGGCTTTGCCGTCGAGACCGCGCAAAAACCGCAGGCCCGCGTGCAGCGTTCCCCTGCGATCATCATCGTCGCCGTCCCCTGGCTCCAGCATTCCCAGCGATTCGGGCATTGCGCGCTTTCGCACACGGTGTGCAGACGCAGGTCGGAGATGAGCGCCTTGGTCGAAAAGAAAACCGGATTCGACGGCAGTCGCACCTTGATCCAGGGCGGCTTCTGCGCCTGGTGCAAGGCAGGATCAATTTTCGCGCACGACATCGCCTCAGTCTTAGATTTTAACCGCCCGAAAGCAACTCCGCTGACACCGAAAAGTTCGCTTCGACAAATTCCGCGGGCACACGTCTTCAACCACCGATTTTGTGTTTCCCAAGACCAACCTTGCTCTTGCGCTCGTTGACGAATGGCCCGGAATTTGGAACCTGGCCGATCAACCACCGAAACCGGAAGTCGATGCCGAAGCTCAGGATCTCGGACTCTGTGGAGTTACAGCGCACCATTAAAGGAGACACGAGTTAGTCGGCTTCTAGCTCTCCGCCCCTATCGATAGTAAGCTCTGACCCCGACTAGATTTCCCTGATAAAGTTTTGGAATCATTCCACCAAGAAAGCCGGGGTGGGAGAGCTACCTTGATCCCACCCAATACCGAGGTCTGATGCAAACAGGCCATTGTTCGAAACATACCACCTAGCATCTAGGCGCGCTTGGACTGGGGTTGTCGTTGCCGTTACCCAATACCTAACGCCTTTGGTCAACTGTGGCGAGTTATGAAGTTTGGCTACCGCTAACTCGCACGATCCCTGCGGCACCGTTGCCTGCGCGGACACTAACGGCGTGCCGGGAGTGCCGTTGCAGTCGTTATCCGTATAGAGACTTAGTGTGACTTTGTTATAGGGGCAAATGGTGGGGTTTTTGGAGGATTATCGCAGCCGAAATCCGTTGTGGAGCACCGGTCCTTTGCGCAACGAAGGGCACGGCAAGCGATGCCGTTTGCCCCGGCCAGGTGCAATTCTCCGGGCCGCGGACATCGAGACCCGCGGTATTGGGATTGTAGTTGCAGCCGGTGCAGGGATCGACGAATAAGTTCCCGCCAAAAGCCGGATGAGCCGCCGCAGTCGCTGCCCTGCGTGAGATCGTCCCGGGACCTTGGATCGCGAATGCGGGCGTCGTGCCATTGGAGGCCTGCCAGCCGGCGCCAAGATCAAAAGAGTAGCGCGCATTGTTGGAGGCATACCACCTCGAGTCGAGACCGGTTTGTGCGGCTGTGGTGGTCGCAGTAATCCAATACTTGGTTCCTTCGCTCAAAGCAGGTGCGCCAGCCAGCTTTGCGCTAGTCAGTTCACATGCCGCGTCAGCCACGGTCGCGTTCGCCTGTGCCAGCAACGTGCCCGGGCCATCTCCACAAGTATCGGTGTAGAGGCCCAGAGTTACGGTGTTGGTCGGGCACTCGGTCGGATTGTTCAGGATAATCGAAGTCAAGATGCGATTGGGAATGCCATTCGCCGCGGCAATAAACGGCACCGCCACTGACTGGATGTCTCCGGGTGAAGTGCAGTTATCCCGTCCCCAGACAAAGAAACCGCTCGGTTCTGAGTTGTATTTGCACGTCTGACAGGGATCCGCGACGAAGTTGCTCCCAAAGGTGATCTGCGCCGCCTCTGCATCTGCTCCGGTTTGACCACGTCCTTGGTCTGCTTCCTGCGCCATGACCGCACCGCAAACCGCCAATGCCAAAATCGCCAGTCCAATTTTCACAGATATTTTCTCGCGCATGAGCTTATTGCCCCATTTCCAAAGCAAGCTGTCAACGCCGCGCGCCGTGGCGCCATTGCGATCAGAAAGCCCGAACGATTGCTATCGTCGACCGAAGATTAACCGAGCTTTGTCTCTAAAGCGCTGTTGCCCAAGTCCCGCTCGAAAAAGCCAACTATCCAATAGCTATTGAGAACCGTGGCGATAACACCACGAACCCGCCACCAGCGTCAGCCTCACCAAATGATAGAGCGCCCCTTCAAACTCCACCCGCAAAGGCCTCGCCATAACAGCGAGAGCTTCACGTCCTCCGCGCCGCAATGTCAAATGTGAAGATCAGACCCCATTGGCTGCGCATCTAAAAAGTTCTGGTCGGGGTCAAAGCCTACTGACATCTTATTATATCGATAGCAAGCTCCCACCATACCGAAGACACCCCGATCCCGCTTTAGGGGAAACTCGCGCCAAAGGCCGGGCGAGCCGACAACCTATTGCGCGGTCAGGACCAGGTCGTTGCCATCACCGCCCTCGTAGCTGGCCAGATAGGTATTTTTGCCCAGCCTGATCGAGGCGCCGTCGGCCAGGTTGCTGAACGTTCCACTGATCGCCGTGGCCGCGGTGTTGTCGATGATCGTAAAGGCGCTCCCCGTGTGTAGCCGCACGTTCGTGGGGGAATTCAAGTTGAAGAGCGCGCCGGGAGAGATGAGCACACCATTGGCGGTGATCATGTCTGCGCTTCGCTGTTTTGGATCGATTTGGCAGACATAGGTGCCATCAAACTGAAAGGTGAGCGTCCCCAGAACAGTGAGATGAGTCGGCGCATTTCCTCCCGCACTCGGGGCCACGACCCCGTTAGACGGCTGGCTGTCTCCCAGCACCAGCGCGCTTCCGATGATCCCCGATCCCCCCAGGGTGCCACTCCCCACCTGCACCGGGCCCGGCCCTGTCGCCGACCCTGTGGTATTGGTAACGAGGAGAGTCCCATCAGAAACGAACGTTCCCCCCAGGTAGGAATTCGCTCCGCCTAACGTCCACGCCCCGGAGCCGACCTTGGTGATACCACCACCACCACCGCCCGAGTCCTGAATGGTGCCGGAGAAGACGGCGTCGTGCGAGTTAGTGCCCACCTTGAGGCTATTTTTTCCGATCAACACAATGCCGCTCCCGGCGAGGGATCCAATCGCCAGGGGCGGAACGGTATGATGCCCGACGTTGTCCAGGGTAGCGTTACCCAGCACAGTGATGCTCGCCCTTCCGCCGGAGGAGCTGTCGGAGAAAGTGACGTAACCGCCCGCGCCGCCATTCGTGCCGCCCTTCGCCGCGATAGATGCACTCTCGGCCGTGGAACTCGTCTCAAACAATACCCCGCCGCGACCGTTCGCGCCGGCGCTGGTCGCACCTTCGATATTGAAAATGGCGCTTCCGGCCGTCGCCGTATCCTGAAATTGAGCGACGCCGCCCAGCAGGTCACCGGTTGTCCCATGCAAAGTAAATATGGCCTCTGCCGCCGTGCTCGTGTTGGAAAAGATGATTCCGTTATTGCTCACGTCGAAGGTTGCATTTGCCGCTGTGGCCGAGTCGCCGAACAGGCTTGGGTTAAAGGCATCACCGAGAACAAAGCTGGAAGTGCTGGCGCTCGAAGTCTCGGTAAAGGAGAAGCTTTGCGTAATGGTAGTGAGAACCCCAGAGGTGGAGGAGCCGTCGAAAATAAGATAAGACTCAGAGCTGGGCCCGACCACGCCGCCCAGATTCTGTTCGATGGTAGAGTTATTGATAACTCCGCCGCCGCTCACAGTCAGGTTTGTCGTATCGTTGGCTGGCGCGATACTATAAGCCGAGGCCCGGCGGCTAAACACTATCTCGCTTACTTGCACGTCACTCGAGACAGTTACCACCGTCGTCCTGGATCGACCAAAGGTGGCAATGTCGTCGGGTCCGTTAGGCACGGTATTGGGCACCCAATTAGCCGCCGTGTTCCAATCACTGCTGGTCGGAGTGGCGCTCCACTGCGCGCTTCCTCCGATGCCAGCCTGGCTGAAAAGGATTGAAAGGAGCGCCGCAAGCGTGCATGACTTCATGCTCCCATTTCACTCAACCAGCAGGCAAAAGTCAAACCTATTGTGCCGCGGGCTAACCGGATTCGATGGACACCTCGATCCCGCGCGGCTTCTTTGCCTGGTGCAGAGCGGGATCGATTTTGGCGCAGGACATGGTGGACGCGTCTAAGTCTTAAGTTTCGGCGGCCGGAAAGCAAATCCACTTAAACATCGAAAACGCCCGCGGGCGAATTGGGCAGTGTTTTAGTGCGAATTGAATGGACCGAAGAAGGCCGCGCCGATGACGGACGCGATTGCGATGCTTAGCAACCATACGACATCAGCGACGGCTCCGCTTTTATCGGCGGTTACCCAGCAGGCATAGGCTCAGTGCTTGTGGATGGCGTGGGCTCGCAGTGAAACAACGACTTCACTGGGGTCCGACTCACGGTCGGTTTTGGCGCTCCTGGCTTCTTGACTATCTCGAATGGTGGAACGGTCTCAACCTATCAGCTCGGAATTAGCGCTTACGACGGCTCCAGCAGTCAAGCGAACGTCGACGATCCGAACTCGGCTCTCAATGTTCGAACCACTCTTTATGTCGGAGGCGCCGATCTCGGGGACCCCCTCATTCCTGGCGGAGTCGGCCTATTGGAAATCTCCACCGGCGGTGTGGTGACTACCGAGAGCACGACGGTTTTCGGCCAGCCCGGCCGTGGCCACCACTCACTTTCCAGCTGTGGCCAGATGCGCGACCAGGTCAATTCCGATTGAGAGGCTTAACGGCGCTCGGTCAAGCATAGTCTTGCCGAGCACCGATCGCGAAAGCCCTGCCACGACTGGGACGAGGATCACCAGGGCAGAGTTAGGAGCAGCGAGTTAGCGGCTCGCTCTGATTCTCTGACCTCAGTCGATTGCAGCGAACGATTTGTATTTTTCCTTTACTGGTTAGTTACAAGTCGAGTCGCCTTATAGCTGGTGGCCAGTTCGTTCGTGACCTTTTGGAGTTGGACTGATTGCTCTTTGAGGCCGGCCCGCAACGCCGCGATCTCCGCCTCCTGCTTTTCGAGCAGGGCGCTTTGCTGGGTTACCTCGCGATGCTCCTTCAGGAACTCATTCAGCAGCATCGCGTTTACCGCTTCGTAGCGGACGGAGTATGGCTTGCCCTCCTGGTCGCGGGCCACGAGATCGGGCGCGACTTTCGCCACGTCCTCGGCGACAAGGCCAAACTGCGGGATACCTGCCGGGTCCAGCTCATTCTTGTAACGAAAGCTAACCGGCCGAAGGGAAAAAATGGCTTCACTCGTCTCACCCATCGGCTTGATGGCCTGCTTGAAACGAGCCGATGAAGTAAGAGTGCCAAGGTGGCCGCTCGGGTCGACCATGACGCTCACGCCGCCGGCAACCGTCACCCCGCTGATGCCCGCGATGAAGGTATTTCTCTGCGAACTGCTGCCGATCCGGATAATACCCGACTCGCGCGCAACGCCAGAGTTACCAATATCGATGTTATTCTTACCCGTAGTAAGCTCCGAACCGGCCGTTGTCCCGATGGCGATGTTGCCGCTGCCGGTGGTATTGTTGCCGAGGGCGAACGCGCCGTCAGCGACATTGTTATTGCCGGAGCTATTGTTCATCAATGCGGCTTGACCGGTGCCGGTGTTGCTATTGCCCCTGGTATTGTTGACGAGGGATTGATCGCCGTCGGCCGTGTTAAACGAACCGGTGCTGTTAAACGAGAGGGCGACATTGCCGGTGGCGGTATTTTCCATCCCGGTCGTATTCAGATCGAGCGCTTCATCGCCCAGGGCGGTATTTTGGCCGCCGGTTGTGTTGTGGTCCAACGCAAAGCTGCCGACCGCCGTGTTATTAAGCCCTGTCGTATTGAGCTCGAGCGCGCTATCGCCGACGGCGGTGTTGAACGCTCCGATGGTGTTACTTGTGAGTGCGATATCCCCGACCGCGGTGTTGAATGAACCGGTAGTGTCGCTAAAGAGGGCCTGAGAGCCCATGGCTGTGTTAGACAGGCCGACACTGGTGTTGAGATTGAAAAGGGCGCTATCGCCTTCGGCGGTATTGTGGTTGGGATAACCGCCATCGGGTGGTGGCGTGACGGCGAACGCTCCTGTAACGAGCAGGAATAGTCCAATGCCGAGCGTGGACAAGCCAGGCAAAAGCCGATGCGGGCTGCGCGAGCGATGCCCCATGCAAGGAACTGTCTTGGTAAGTCGAGTGGTATTTGTCATAAGGATTTTCTTGGTTATTGCGATAGGTAAGCCGAGACTGAAAAACTCCCAGAGCTTTAAGGTAACAATCTTGTTACAGCGAATTTCTTTTACGGGCGTAAATTCCCGGAGCGAGTTTTTGTAACTCATTCCCTCTTCTGAGATGAAACGCTTCCCTTTTAAATAACCGCCCCATGGGAACCGAAGCGAGCCTCCCTGTGACCGGCTAATAAAGCCGACTAGCTCAGGCAAGATGCGAAGAGCCGCGGAGAGTCCTCATTATCTCCGCGGCCTTTCTGTACCGAGATAGAAGACAGCTAGAAGACTTGAACCAGCCACTTGACGGGCATCGCCACCACGAGGCAGGCGGCTCCGCTTAAGGCTAAATATCGGCCTCGGGTGCGTGTCTATTTACGCTTGATGTATTAGAGCCTCTGCCGCGATTCGTTTTCTACGAAGTGCGGGGTGGAAAAGCAACAACAACAGCGGAAGAACCAAGTTCGATAAGCCAAACAGGATTGCTGATCGTCCGGCCGTGGAATGGTGAGGTCGAAACACCGTGGCCAGAAGTCCAGATGCGTCGAGAAATGAGTGGGTAAGCGCCGGCCAACAGATGCCACGGGTTGCAAGCCGCATTGTACCCCACACTATCCCCGAGGGAATTGCTGTAATGGCTAGCAGGACGGCGGTGCCAGCCGGCCTATCGAACATCAAACCGGCAAGGTGACCCAGCGAAAATCCTAATGTTGACAGCATGACAACCGCCATCGGCGACTCTTGTTCCGCGCGCATAAATGCATATCCCCGAAGTGAGCACTCTTCAATCAGACCTACGGCGATGCCGTAGAGAAACAAAACGAGGCTGATATGTGGGAAGATGTCAAAGCGTCCTGCCTTGCAGACGAAGATGCAGTTTTCCGCTATCTGTATAAAGGGTATGAGAACCGTCCAGCTCCACCTCCATGACAAGGGAAACATTTCCTGACCATGCCGTGCCTTGCCAGACCACACGAAAAGCGCGGCTGCACTGGCAATAACGATGACACTAGCTATAGCTCCACCGAGTCTTGCCAAGGATTCAATTAAGCAGGCGGCGATAACTGCGACGGCAACCAGTCGCAACCGATGCGTAGTGATGCTCAAAGGCATGTATCGAAAACCACGCCCTATAGACTACCTCGGTTTCGAAGGCTTGCTCTGTTCATTGGAGTCCGATGAAGAGGCTTGGGAGACGCTAGGTCAAGCTTTGATGTTGCGAAGCAGGGATCGCGAAACCTTGCCACGAAGTCACATGCAAAGCTCATCGAGCACCTTCTTTTCGGCTTGTCCTGGCGCGAATGCGGGGGTAGAAGCGTCTCCGTGATTCCGCTTTTATCGGATCGCTACAAGGTAAGCAAGGGGATTTGGCCGAAACATCCCGCAAACAAAGGCGGGATTTTCCGGCCCAATTCTCGTTAGGCGAAGGACGCTTATGAAGAGATCTCTTCCAGCCGGAATTTCACCTCTAATGGCGATGCTAGTGTGCCGCGACGCGGCCGCGGAGATCGAGTTCTGCAAAGTGACGTTTGGAGCCTCAGAGTTCAACGTGCGACCTGGACCCGACGGGCGGGTAGCGCACGCGCTGCTTTCGATCAGTGGAGCGCATGTGATGATCGAAGCGGAATGGCCTAGTCTAGCGAGCCGTGCGCCGCATCTCGATGGATCTTCTCCGGTGGTCATTTTCGTTTACGTCGAGGATGTCGACTCCACCTTTGAGCGAGTGGTCGCGGCGGGTGCAAAAGTTTTGATGGCGCCGCAGGATCAGTTTTGAGGTGATCGCACGTGCCGCGTGATGGATCCATCAGCTCACGTGTGGACGATCGCAACGCGCGTGGAGGAGACGTCGGCCGAAGAAAGGACCAAGCGATGGTCAGCAATCGTAAAGACGAAATCGTGAGAACGCCTAACCAATCGCTGGAGCCAACCGCTGGCCGCTGCGAAGTTCACCTTTGATTTTATGAAACAGCTCCAGAAGTTTGCCACGCTCGTTCTCGCCCGCGGTGGCTCAGCCTCCATCTCGTTAGGCCACCTCGAACATTTGCAGCACGAACAAGAAGGGATTCATGACAACAAACATAAATCAAGGTATTAAGACAGTCCTCTATTCCGCAGCCGACATTAACCGAGCGAAGGCTCTATTCACAAAGCTGCTGGGGGTCGAGCCGAGCGTTGACAGCCCGTATTACGTCGGTTTCAAAGTCGGCGATCAAGACATAGGCATAACTCCTAACACACCGCCGGGCCCTACGGCCTTCTGGCACGTCAGCGATATCAAGAGCAGCCTTCAGTCAGTCGCCGAAGGCGGCGGACAGACACAGCAGGCGCCGAAAGATGTCGGAGGGGGAAAGTTGGTGGCAACGGCTAAGGATGCTGAGGGTAATCTCATTGGCTTTGTACAGATGCCTTGACGCAGCTTATCGTAGCCTAACCAATCGACGGAGCCAACCGCGAACCGCCCTTATGCCCAGTTTTCTCCGCGTATGAACGCCACTCGTAACTCGCGCGGTGGCTCATCTTGTTCTCGTTAGGCGACGTGCGTTTATGTGAATTTATGAATCCCGACATCGTTCATGCTCTCGAGATCGTCGCTATTGTGGTCGCGGGAACGTTGACCGGTAGCGAGTTTGCCGTGACGGTGTTCTTTCACCCTAGCATCAGCCGCCTTGAGGACGCGGTGCATATCCGAGCTGCCCAGACATTGGCGAAGATTCTCGGTATGGTGATGCCATTCTGGTATCCGCTTACACTTCTGCTTGCCCTCGCAGTGACTTTCATTGCGCACACGGCACGAACCACGCCGTGGTGGCTGGCACTCGCCTCGACGGTGCTTTTGGCCCTCATAAGTGTTTACTCCGTGCTCTTGCCCGTTCCCATCAACAATCAGGTTGCCCGCTGGCAGCCAGACTCTGTGCCAGCAAATTGGCGGGATTTGCGCCGTCGCTGGGATTTGCTTCATGCCATCCGGGTCGCCTTTTTGGTTGTCGCTTTGATTCTTCTCGTTGCCTCATGTGTTATTAGACCAGTCGCCTAATCCGACGATGAAGCGCACCGCGGACCGTCCTTATAAGAATGTTGAGGGTTGATAGGTGAGTGTTGAGAGAAAGCGCTGTTGCGCTCAAGCTCGCGGCAGCGCACCCTGTTCTTGTTAGATCCAAATCCATACCGCATGATGTTATCTTGGCCGCGGCTTCTCGGCGTTGCTTCGGGCACCTTCGGTGCAGCCGTCATAACCGCATTCGCCGCTCAGCTTTCGATCTCGAATTCGGTCCGAGCGCACACACTGGACCGCGCCCCCCGAGTTTCTAGCTTTGATTTATGGTTGCGCGTTCCTATTTCTCGCATTCCCGCTTTTCACGGGACACGAGTGGGCATGACGGGCTCTCGTTAGATGGTGGTACCGCGATGATATGGTCGCCGCGAATCGTTATTCGGACCGTTGGAACGGTCGTGTCGATGCTCGGTCTTCTTTGCCTGCCCGTTGGGTTCGGAGCGAGTCCGAAGCGAGATACCAGTTTGTTTTCGAATTTCGCGGACCTCGGCCTATACCTGCAACTGGCGCTCATCCTTATATCGGCAGGCCTGGTCATTCTACTTCTCTCTTTTCTTCTTCCTGATAAAGACTAATTGTTTCACGCCCAAGCCCTTTAGCGATACGATGAGGCTGACCGCACGCGCAGGTAATAAATTGCCTTTTGGTAGCTTGAATCCTTATTCTGTTGCCATACGCATTCTCGCTCGCGGCAGCTCATCTCGTTCTTGTTAGATGGTGAACCCAGGCGTCGTTTTAGCATTCATGAACTGGGACTCTTGGCAAATATTGGTTGCCAGTCGGCTTTCCCATTCCTATCCTCCGTAGGTTCTCTCGTAAGCAGAAGCGTGTTTTGATTAGTGATTCGAGAGACCAGAGTCACATGAACCTGACCCGCCAACTGCCGTTCAGTCTTGCCATCATGGTCCTCTTCAGCGGAGTCGTTGCCGGTCAAGACGCTGGCCGGTTCGCGAATATTTCCACCCAAGTCTTTTGCGAGACACAACAGGCGGTTGTTGTGACCGAATTCATCGCCTACGGCAGGGGGAACGAAAGCTTTGCGCTGCGCGGCCTTGGACCTTCGCTGTTTCTCGTGGCGGACCCACTCCAGGATCCAACTCTCAGCCTGCTCGACGCCCGCGGGGAAAGGTTGGACCATAATGACAACTGGATGGATAGCCCGGACAAGGACGAACTCATCGCCCTGGGCCTCGCGCCGTCGAACGACGTTGAGTCAGCCACGATCGATGCTGTCCGCCCAGGGATCTACACGAGCGTGGTGCGAGGCACGCATCGTGGAGAGGGAACCGCGCTCTCGGAGGTATTCGACTTGCTAGATGGCGACCTCCAACTTTCGGCCGTCGGCACTCGGGGGTTTGTCGGCACGCTGGACGACGAGATGATTAGTGGCACAATCGTTACAGGTAACGTTCTGACAGTGCTCGTTCGTGCGCTGGGCCCTTCGTTAGCCGATGCGGGTCTGCCGGGGGTATTGGCCAATCCAACTCTCGAACTTCGTGATTCCAATGGGGTCTTAATTGCCGCCAATGATGACTGGAGAAAGGGCGGCCAGGAAGCCGAAATCATCGCCAGCGGTCTGCCGCCACCAAATGACCTGGAAGCCGCTGTCATCCTGCCCCTTGGGCCAGGAGCTTACACCGCGATCGTAGATGGTGCTGGTGGGACCACCGGACTCGGCTTTATACAGTGGTATTCTCTGGCTACGCCGGCGCGCGAGTTAGACCCTGCTCCACTTCTAAAGCCCCGGCACTAGCGCGTTGTACCAATGTTGAGGGTTGATAGATGAGTGTTGAGAGAAGCAGTATTGCGCTCAAGCTCGCGACCGCTCATCTTGTTCTCGTTAGATTGTAAACGCACGCACCACACTCCTCGCGCTTCTCTTTGTTCCGCTCGCGTTCACGTACGCAGACAAGCGCGAAGCGGAGGCAACACTTAACTACTGGCTGCACCAGCCGGATCAGCGCGGCAGCGTATTCTCACAAGGCAAACTCGATGGCGAGGATTATCGCAAGCTCCTGCGCGGCGCAGTCGCTTACAATAGCGATTCACTCGTCGGCCTCTTTAGATATACAGCTACCGGAAAGCTCTTGGGCGAGGGCGGGGAAACAAACAGTGAGCTTTTGCATTGCTTGCTCGAGCACTGGGGAGATGCACGGTTTGCTGCTGTTCTGTCGCGCCAGCCGGGGCGTGTGCGCATCGCAGTTATTGCAGAGCTAGACTACAGCTGGGCTCACCTGGGATGGAAGCCGACTGAGTTTCCGCGCACATATCGACTAGCGGAACACCAAAAGATTCAGATTTCCGAACCTGCAGACCAGCGATGAATCATCTAACCCCTATGCAAGAAGTCACGCGGCGGGTGAGGGCTGAGACTATTCTCAGGTCATTGGGTTGGTTAAGTTGTGGCTGGCTTGCTTTGCCAAACGCTGCCTCTTCCTGACTGGCACGTGGGAAGTGTGTCTCCACGGCTCTTACTTCTATCCGTGCATCCGGCCACGGCCGGAGCAATAATTGGCAGTGTTCCGGCAGTTACTGGTTTTGCCAACATGTGGATTGCGACGTCGTTTTCGGTACAGGCTACTAAGGTTGAGCAAACTGAGATCAAGAACAGAAACCTGACCTTGCCACTTCCGATCATCCCTCTACCCCGCGCGCTGAATTATCCGGACGGAGCGATTCATATGATACCTTTGACTCAGAATACCTGACCATCGTATCCTAATTTGAAAATCGTTTCAACCCGAGTAACGCCGATATTCAACCCAGTGACAGTGGACCTCTACGTCAGTTTCGCTATAGGTATCGGGACCGGTTTGATGCAAATTCTTGTAAACTGGAATTGCATGCCTGGACGCACGGGCGGATAATCTTGATCCAACTTATGTCACACCACCCCACCTATTTAATCGCTTCACCAAACTGGCTCTCTCTCGGCGCGCAAGCGACGGCTTGCATTCTTGCCATACTTGTCGGCTCGCCCTTGTCGACACAGGGTCAGGCGAAGCCTACGCCGGCCAAGTGGCTCTCGCGTGCTGGCGAGCACAGGAGCAGAGGACAAGACAACGGAGAGGAGATTGCACCGACTCAGACAGGCGACAACAACGGGCTGGGCACGAATCTCGCACCAGGAACTGCCGTACTCCCAGGCGCTGGCCTCGGCCTCACCATAACTCCCACCTTTGATAGCTCCATCCTGAACAGCTCAAACTCCGCCGCCATCCAAGCGACTATTAATCAGGCCATTTCCATTTTGGAGTCACTCTTTAGCGATCCCATCGATGTTAAGGTCCTGTTTCGATATTCGAATACGTTGCCTGGTGGGACGCCGATTGGCACAGATATCGCGCGGAGCAATTTTGTTGTCTACCATATTCCGTGGAGCACTTACATCACGAGTCTCCAGGCGGACGGAAAAACCCACTCTGACATGGCTGCCAATGCGAGCTTGCCTGCGACTTCCTTATCGAGCGAGATCGTTCCCTCGAGCGCCGGCGGCAGAGCGGTCGGATTGGACACTCCGCCCGCCATGTTCGCCGACGGCTCGGTAGGGTCCGGTGGGCCATTTGACGGTATCGTGACCCTGAATTCCGACCAACCACTACAGTTCACCCGGCCACCTACCAGTAGTAATTACGACGCGTTACGTTCCACCGAGCACGAGATGGATGAAGTCCTCGGCCTTGGGTCGCACCTCAACGCTTCACCGCCTACGGGCGACTTGCGCCCTCAGGACCTCTTCAGTTGGTCCTCCTCCGGAGTGAGAAATACGACGGCCGTTGGCTCCCGCTATTTTTCGATCACGAGTGGAGGCTTCGTCATCGTTTCCTTCAACCAGGATTCTTCCGGCGACTTCGGGGACTGGCTAAGCGGCTTCTGCCCGGCGGCAACGCCTTATGTCCAAAATGCCTTTGGCTGCAAGGGGCAGGCCTCAGATGTTACGAGCACATCGCCCGAAGGCGTTAATTTGGACGTGATCGGCTACGACCTGGGTCCAGCGCCCGTCGCAACAACTCTCGCTAACATTTCCACCCGCCTTCAGGTCCAGACTGGCGATAGCGTGTTGATCGGCGGGTTTATTATCACCGGAACGCAACCGAAAAAAGTGATCCTGCGGGCCATCGGACCATCGCTCGCCGATGCAGTGCCGCCCATAGCCGGCGCGTTGGCCAATCCAACCCTGGAATTGCATGATGCCACAGGAGCATTACTCGACGCGAACGATGACTGGGTGAATGCGCCTGACAAACAGGCCATCATTGATAGCACTATTCCGCCGACGAACGACTTGGAATCAGCGATTGTGGCGACCCTACCCGCCAATGGCGCGAGTTATACCGCGATCGTGAGCGGCGTAAACAATACGACAGGGATAGCTCTCGTGGAAGCATATGATCTGGATTCGTCCGTTGATTCGAAGCTCGCGAACATCTCGACTCGTGGCTTCGTTTCGACGGGTGAGAACGTCATGATTGCCGGCACGATCGTGCGTGGCCAGGCCAGTCAGACGGTGCTGATCCGAGCGATTGGTCCATCGCTCGCCAATGCGGTACCACCCGTGACTGATGCGTTGGCAGATCCGATGCTCGAGTTACACGACGCAAATGGCACATTAATCCAATCGAACGATAACTGGCGGAGCGATCAGGAGGCAGAGATCATCGCCACAGGAGCACCTCCCAACGACGATTTGGAATCCGCCCTCATCGCCACCCTGCCTGCGAACAATGCCAGCTACACCGCGATCGTAAGCGGGGTGAATAACACAACCGGTGTCGCGCTCGTGGAGATATACGCGCTGCAGTAGGCCATACCCATCCCAGATTGAAAATCGCCAGAGTGCCAGCGAAGTGAAAAAGCTGGCGCCACTGAACCAAAACCTTAACACGGGGCCGAGGGCGACACTTGGTGAGCAACGGGTCTAGCCAGGCAACGTTATAAGAATGTTGAGGGGTAGATGAGCGTTGAGAGAAAGCGGTATTGCGCTCAAGCTCGCGGCGCCTCATCTTGTTCTCGTTAGACCTAGAGCTCCATGCTACCGCCGGAAGATAGCGACCGTATTAGGGATTTCGGGTACTTCACACACGGGGTGCTTTTCTCGCTGATTGGCGCGAGATTCTTCTTTGACCGTGCGACAATCGGGTACTTTCGGTTGTTTGCCGCGATCGGCATCATTCTCGGCGTCGTGATCCTGGCAACTGCACCGCGATACCTATGGCGGTTTCCTTCACTGTGCACATCGATGATGACCTCGGGTGGTTTCCTTGCCTTGTATGGCATTCTAGTCGCTATGATGGGCGAGACCGGCGGGTGGAACTCGCTCCCTACCGAACGCATAAATGGATTGTATGGGCTGGTTGTCGGGGCCATCCTGGTCACAGTGGGATCTGTTCTGAAGAAACTGTATTCAGTCTTGAAACGGTGAGTCTACCAATCGCAGCAGCCAACCGCGCAGAGCTGATCAGGTCTCCTCTTTTTCGGCTTGCCTTGGGACGAACACAGGGTTACAACCGTCTCCATGATTCCGCTCTTGTCGGATCGCTACCAGGTAAGCAAGCGGATTAGGCCGAAACATCCCGCACAAAAAGGCGGAATTTTCCGGCCCCATTCTCGTTAGGCGAAAAGAAGATTACCCATGTCGATACAAAGAGTTGTGCCAGACATAAGCTCCGATCAGATGGAGGAGAGCCGAAAGTTCTACACCGAGTTTCTAGGCTTCAATGTCGGAATGGATATGGGCTGGATCATGACGTTTGTGTCCCCGCAAAATCCAACCGCGCAGCTTACGGTCTTAAAAGCACAGCCTTCCTCGCAGACGCCTGCGATCTCCATCGAGGTAGACGACGTTGACTCGGTGCACGCCAAGGCTGTGGAGCAAGGCATCAAGATCGTCTATCCGCTGACATCTGAGCCGTGGGGTGTTCGTCGTTTTTTCGCTGTAGATCCAAATGGCGTCATCATCAATGTGCTCAGTCATGTCAAAAAAGCCTAACCAGTCGTCAGATAGGTCTACACGCACTCGTCATGATAAAGGAACCCAAGGAATTCGATTATTTTAAGGCTTGGCTCCTGTTCTTTCTCGTCGCGACCGTCGGCGGTGGAGTCATCGGCATGATCATTGGCAGCTTTGTAGCCGCGTTTCTGGGAGCTGGCGGCATGTCCCTGCCACAGATGACGCGGGTTCTTAGATCATCGGTTTCGTTATCGCCATTCCGATTTCTTACATCACTTTTCGGAGTGTCGTAGGCAAGTATCTGTTCCCGAAGATCGAGGACGAAGATGTATTCCGCCAAAGAACAGCGAACGGCGGACCGCGTTATGGGAATGTTGAGGGTTGTTAGGTGAGTGTTGAGAGAAAGCGGTGTTGCGCTCAAGCTCGCGCGCAGCTGTTCGACCGTTCGCGACGACCGATGAGGTGGCCAATCTGGTAGCTTATGGTTCAAGCGTGCTTCGGACGACGAGCGCGAAACTCTCAAGCAAGCTATGCCGTCTCGGGCCAAACCTGGTTCAAGATTCGGACGCGCCGATGGCATTTGTTCAACCGAGATAGCATGCGATCATCTCTCCGATTTAGCACTCTCTGGCTCTTTCGAGCGATTGAGTCTGAGCTGGTTGACGGAAATGAGCAACAAGATCGAATGAAGAGTAAGGGGACGAAAAGGGGTGGATCGTTCCTTTGGATCGCATTTCAGGTTTTCCTGACTGGCCTCGCCTATTATGCGGCGACCGAGATTGCATGGGCTCTGTGCTTTCCCAATAGTAAAGTTTCTCTCCTATTTCCACCGCACGCTGTTCTGGTGGTTGTTCTCCTATTGGTGCCGTCGCGCCACTGGTGGGCTTATACTCTCGCCACAGTCGCTGCTCATTTTATCGCCACACAGCAGGCGCACTGGCCCGCGCTTTACGCTTTGCACTGCGAGGCTTTCGATGCCGCGCAAAACGTCCTGGCCGCGACCGGAATTCGCCTTTTCATAAAGTCGCCGCTAAACCGGATCACGCTGCGCGACGCCGTCGTTTTCGTTTTGATTGCCGTGCTTATTGTTCCCTTCGGCACGGCGTTCTGGGGCTCGGCCTTTACCATCTCCAATGGCTTCGGAACTGATTACTGGGTGGAATGGCGTAACCTGGGAATTTCCAACGGAGTCACCGCGGTCGTGTTAGTTCCGGCTCTTCTGCTACTTGCTCATCGTTTGGCGGGTCGCGGCGGCAAAGTCACCCCGGCACGCATAATCGAAGGAAGTTTGCTGGCGTTGGGAATCGTAGCCATCGGCACATATGTTTTTGCCATTGTGCCGGCGGGACCACAGACCTCGCCGGCTTTACTCTACGTGCCGATCCCACTACTCATCTGGGCAGCGTTGCGTTTTGGACTAAGCGGCATTAGCTCGGCCATGCTGGTGGTCACGTTTGAAGCAATTTGGGGAGCAATGCTCGGGCGTGGTCCGTTTCTACTCCAGAGCCCGGCGGAAAATGCACTGGCCTTACAGATGTTTCTCATCGTCACAGGCACCCCGCTCATGTTCCTAAGTGTGCTGCTGGAGGACGACAAACGGTCACAGCAAGCGCTGCGCAAAGTTGAAGAGGAGGCACACCGTCAACGGGAACAAATTAACCTGCTTAGCCGGGTGAGCGTGCTCGGTGAGATGACGGCCTCACTCGCCCATGAGCTGAATCAGCCGCTCTCGGCCATTATCAGCAATGCCAATGCTGGGATGCGTTTTATTGGCACGGCTAAGGAAGATCCTAAGACCTTGCGCGAGATCCTGCACGACGTGGCGGAAGACGGGCATCGCGCCCACGACATCATCCAGAACGTGCGCAATACGATTAAGAAAGGCGAGTCTACCTGGCGCCAGGTTAATCTGAATGAGTTGGTCACCAATGTGGCGCACGTTGTAAGGCCGGATGCCGTGGCCTATTCCTGCGAGGTAGAAACATCGCTGGCCGACGACCTGCCACTAATCGAAGGCGATCCGGTCCAGATTCAGCAGGTCCTGGTTAACCTGGTCAGTAATGCCCTTGATGCCATGCGCCAGACACCAGTGGACCAACGCAAGGTAGAGATAAGCGCGAATGACAACGGCGACGGCCAGGTGCGCCTAAGTGTGCGCGATCACGGCGCAGGCATTTCCCCGGAAGTGCAGGACCGCTTGTTCGACCAGTTCTTTACCACCAAGAAGCAGGGGCTGGGCATGGGACTGGCAATTGTGCGTTCGATTGTAGAATCCCATGGCGGCAAAATCGACGTGGAGAATGTGGCCGATGGCGGCGCGTGTTTCCATTTTACGTTACTAACAACCAAGCGGGCGGACAGATAGGTTGAGAGATGAGTGTTGAGAGAAAGCGGTATTACGCCTAACCTTATGTGTATGTTATGGCGCTGATCGAAGCGAAAGGTCGACCGCATTTGCTCTGCGACAAGTGCAAGATAATCCTGATTCTGCCCGAGTCTCTCGATTTGGACGAGCGGCAGGAGGTCGCCCGTAGACGGAGAGCCGGGCCTGCCGCGACTACGAGGTACCTCGTAGAGCATCACGGTTTAGATTTGCGAGAGGCGAAGGCAATCGTGCTGCACATTCCGCCCCTCATCGGAAAGTGCACGCGCTGTCGCACGCCGATTCCGAAAGGAGACATCTCCTGTCCAAAATGTCGATCGCTCAACCTCAACTGGTGATGGGGAGGTCTAACGAAGCGATGAAGTCAACCGCGAGCCAGGGTTATACGAATGTTGAGGGTTGATAGATGAGTGTTGAGAGAAAGCGGTATTGCGCCCTCGCCCGCTGCTTCTCGTGGCTGGTAGCATTTTTGCTAACGTCGCTGTTGTCAACGGGACGAGGCGTGGCAGCCGCTTCGGCGCATATCACGTTGTTTGTCCATGTGAATGTTGTGCCGATGAGTTCCGATCGGGTCATTCGTGACCACTCGGTGCTAATTGAAGATGCAAGGATCAAAGCGATCGGGCGCGACATTCCGGCACCGGAAAACGCGCGCGTAATCGACGGCCACGGCACTGAGTTCCTTTCGCCCGGCCTGGCCGACATGCACACCCACTCGGATACCAGCCGCGATATGATTGTTTTCCTCGCCAACGGCGTGACGACGGTCCTGAACATGGGTGAAGCGCGCAACAGCTTCATGGCACAGACGCGGCCGAAAGTGAACCGCGGCGAAACGCCCGGTCCGCACATCTACGCCGCCTTTCTCGTCGATGGCACACCAGAGTATGGCCATCTCGCGGTAGCGACTCAGGCCGAAGCACGCGCGCTGGTTGATATCGCGAAGACTAACGATTACGACTTCATCAAGGTTTACAATAATCTCTCGCCGGAATGCTTCCGGGCGCTTATCGAACAAGGACGGATCGATGGTTTGCCGGTCGTTGGTCACGGCGTGAGCAGGGTCGGCATCGAGCGACAGTTAGACGAAGGACAACTCATGGTGGCGCATGCGGAGGAATACCTCTACACCGTTTTCTTTCCCCCGGATTATTCCGGCCAAGATGCGCCTAAGCCCGAACAAGTCGCGTCCGCGATCGATTTCACCAAGCGCACAGGCGCCTTTGTCACCGCTGACTTAAACACTTACGCGACGATTGCGAGGCAATGGGGAAAACCGGAGATCGTCGATGATTTTCTGCGCCAGCCCGAAGTTCGCTATCTCGACCCGGACGATCGGATCGCCTGGAAGAACAGTCCCTACGTCCGCAAGAGCGGCGATCTGAACGCGCGCCTGGATTTTCTGAAAAAGTTTACTAAAGCACTGGCCGATGCCGGGGTGCCGCTGATCACCGGCACCGACAGTCCTTCGATCCCCGGCCTTGTTCCCGGCTTTTCGCTTCATCAGGATTTGCATGCATTGGAAGCGGCGGGGTTAAGTCGCTATCAGATTCTTCGCGCTGCGACTCGGAATGCCGGCGACCTTGCCGCCAAGGCAAAACCAAACGACCCGAAGTTCGGCGTCATCGAAACAGGTAACCGCGCCGACCTCGTCCTGAGCGAGAAAAATCCGCTGGATGATCTGATGACCTTGAAAAAGCCGTTAGGGGTAATGGCTAACGGACGTTGGTACGATCGCGGCGAACTAGAAACTTTACTAGAGGGCGTCGCAGCGAAATATGAAGCCGCAGCTCAAAACCCTTCGTCACGTCGAGCCCAGGCAATGGAGGATTCGAGAAATGGAAATCAAAAGAAGTGACCGCAGGAGTGGTGCGGCGAAAGATTGTTGAAGGAATGGGGGGCATGTCGTCGCCTACAGTGGGACATGCACTACAATTTCTGTCGTATTCACCAACATTCTCATCCTCACGATAGCGTGGGTAGTTCGGTATTTATCTTTCGGACACGACCATGATAGCCATATCCGCATCCGATCACGCGATGGAGCCGCGTCATAAGAATGTTGAGAGTTAATAGACGAGTGTTGAGAGAAAGCGGTATTGCGCTCTAGCTCACGGCAGCTCAAATTGGTCTCGTTAAGCTATCGATGAGCGCCGGTCTCTTTTGGTTCCTCTCCTACGTGGCGGCAACTCTGGCGTGGTCGGCGTTGGTCATTTGCCTTTGTCTTTTGCTTTACCGCTCACTCCGCCTGCCCGCACTTCCCTGCCGCGTGGTACGTCGCCACTGAAGAAGTTCAGAAGCGACTACGCATGCGCTTTCCTGATGTTGCCGCCGTTGTTCCACATCGGCTATATCATTACTTCATCGATGCGGACATTTATCGCAAAGAGCCGCCATACCGCGCTGCCCAAGAAGCGCCTATTGTCGAGTTCATTAGGTTGCAAAGGATACTGAGTGGCACGACAACACGACCCCGATAAGAAATTCCAGAAGTATGGAAGCCCCATCTTCAGATACCAGGCGGGTATCGTGCGCTCGGCCTCCACATGGTCCTGGCGCAGCGAAAATGCGATTTACGAAATCAAACCCGCAAGATCCCGATCTTTGTCAAGCATTTGCGCATTGATTCCTCGCCGGTTCGGCCATATGAGTCGCGTCAGCGAGAAAGGCTATCTAAATTTCCCTGGTTAGGAGGTCCTCATGAATTCTCAGTGCGCTCGTAACTCCATCGTTTCGGCGGCGCGCGTTGTCGCTCTCCTTTTCTTTCATCCCTCGCTGTTCGCCCAGTTGGCGGTAACCGTGAAAACCCCCGGCACAAACTTCTCCGTCGCGGGGACGAAGGGATCGGCTGACAACGTCGCCGGTGGACGCCGGTTTCGCGCTCCAGCTTCCGAGGATCTGAAAATACGTGACTTGCTTCGCGTTCCGCCATCCCCCTCGGGCGTTTCCAAAACGCAGTTACTGCAGCAACTGGCGATTCACTTTCGCACCAGTCCCTCACGTCCTTCTTTGCGGTCCGTTGAGCTGCTCAATAGCTCGAACCGTGAGTTTCTTATCCCGACGAACCTCGCAGGAGATTACACGGCGAGGTTAACATCCACGCCAAAAGAAATCGCTAACGTGTGGAAGTGGACGGTTCCGATAAAGGTGGACTCCCACTCGGTCAGAGTTTCGGAAATTCAATTCCCCGGAGGGTTCGAGGGTAACTCTAACCCCGGAGAATCTGCCCTCACTTTCGTTGACGCTCAATTTCAGGGCAAGCTCGGCCCAAACATCAACGACAGAATACCACCCAGCGCAGGCATGCCGCAACCTGAATCCGGGGTAGGGAAGAAAGCCTCTCTCGGTGTTTTCTTCCCCTCATTCAGACCTGGCAGTTCGCAGGGTTAACACACCCAGAGAAAAGTAAGGAATCATTATATGTCGATGAAGCTGACACTCACAATCGCAATTGTAATCGCGACGTGCTTTACCAACCTCGCCAGTTTAACGGTGACCAACGATCGACCATATTGGCACCACTGCAATAAGTGCCAGGTGATGTTTTCCACTGAGGATTCTTTCGGCAAGTGTGCCGCCGGCGGAGTCCACCAAGTTCAAGGGTACGAATTCCGGCTGCCATATGATGGCAGGGAAACAAAAACCACACAGGCGAATTGGCGAATGTGTCGTAATTGCCACGCGCTGTTCTACGATGGCTTTCGGAACAAGGGGCGTTGCCCGGCCGGTGGAGCGCATGTGGCAGATAATTCATTCCGTTACAGCCTTGTCCACGACGTTCCAGCAACAGCAGGAGCACAATCGGCTTGGAGATTCTGCAATAAATGTAACGCGATGTTTTACGACGGATTTCCTGACAAGGGGCATTGTGCGGCGGGCGGACCTCATGTGGCACAAGGTTTCAATTTTGTTCTGGCACACGGCTCGGAAGTCACTAGGGCTCCGGCACCGCCACCTGCTCCCAAGCCACCACCAATCCGTGTCCCGGGACAAAATACGCCGCAACTTACGACAACAACGACAAGCATCTGGCCGAATGGAAAGGCCTACCTCTTCAACGGATCGCAGTATGTCCGCTACGATCCGAAGGCAGACAAGGCCGATCCGGGTTATCCCGCGCCTATTGCCGGAAACTGGCCCGGGTTCTCACCTGCTTTCCAGGAGGGGGTAGATGCGGAGGTCGTATGGAACCATCAAACGGTCTACTTCTTTAAGGGCGATCAGTATCTCCGTTACGACATTGCTGCGGATAGAGTTGATCCGGGTTATCCCCTGCCCATTGCTGGACACTGGCCTGGGTTATGGACGGACCACATTGATGCGGGCGTGGTATGGCCCAACGGCAAAGCTTATTTCTTCTCGGGATCAAAGTATGTCCGGTACGACATTGCCAAGGACAAAGCTGATCCTGGATATCCCGCTGACATCAAAGGTGGTTGGCCCGGGTTCCCCGCCAGCTTTGCGGCCGGGATAGATGACGTCGTGGTGTGGCCCAACGGAAAGGCTTACTTTTTTAAGGGTAGCGAATACATACGCTATGACATCGCTGCCGACAAAACCGATCCGGGCTATCCGCAGCCGATTGCTGGAAGCTGGCCCGGACTTAGGTAATGAGTCATTCGTGGACGCGTAACATCACCGTTCAATAGCGCACCGAAAGCTGACTCACTCGCAAAGAGAGCGCCGGCGCTGGAACTGAGATAATGACCAGTAGCGACGGTGTGGTCGCCGTTCGCATGGCATGACATTTGACCAATCGGGGGGCTAACCACGATTCGGAGTTATAAGGATGTTGAGGGTTGAGAGAAAGCGGCATCGCGCCCAAGCTTGCGGCAACTCATCCTGATTTCGTTAGGCGTCCCCTTGCGGAGACGCGATCTCTCTTGGCGAGGAACGCCGCCAACTAAACGGTCGCAACAAGTGAGGCGCGGCGGGAAAAGATTTCTTGTTGCGCTTTCTGCGTAATCAGTTATGATCGGCGCGCGATTTGCGAAATCCTCCGGAATTTTTCCACTGCGCTCCTCCCAATCACCTTATGAAACTGTCTACTCCTTTGTCTCGCTTCCGTAGAGCAATTCTGCCTGCAACTGCCTTGATCACGCTTGCTCTCTCCGCTTCCGCGTGGAGTGAGGACGCGCTCCACCGGTCGTGGGCGAACCAGCCGATAAGTCACCACGTCACCCGGTCAAACGACGAAGGCTCAGCCGGCCCGGCACTGCAAGGCGCATCCGCGATGGGCGAGCAGGAAATGAGCGAGCCCACCGTAGAAGCAACGCGAGCGGTGAGACCGACCCGCAGCGCCTTTATGGCCGCATGGCACCCTGTCGCGGGCGCGCGAGGTTATCGTCTCGATGTTTCCACCGATCCGGCCTTTGCCAGCTTGGTCGAGGGCTATCGTTCCCTCGATGTAGGTTCGTCGACCAGCGAAGTCATCAGAGGCCTGCACCGCGGCACACACTACTACTATCGAGTGCAAAGCTATGATTCCCTGGGGCGCCCGGGAACATTTGAAACTTCCGAAGCCGAGACAGCCGATGGAGTCGGGTTAGTGATTGATCCTTTCTTCGATGCTTCCATCACGAGCAGCGGCCAGGCGTCCCTGATCGAAGGAACGATCATGGAAACGATCGCAGTCTACGAGACGATGTTCAGCGATCCGATAAACGTTGAAATTCTCTATCGCTATTCAACGACCCAACCGGACGGTTCGGCCATTCCCAGTAGCGCGGTTTCGACAAGCCTTTCACTTACTTACCAGGTAAATTGGAGTGACTATATCGCGTTCTGGAAACAGGATGTGAAAACATCGAATGACAAGGTTGCGAATAGTAGCCTGCCACCAACTGCCCTCGCTAACTTGGTGTTATGCCACAGCGCAGCGGGAAGGGCAATCGCCCTCAACACACCCGCCCTTCCCTATACCGACCCAACGGTGGGAGATGGGCGACCCCTGGACGGTATCATCACGCTTAACTTAGCTCAGACGATCCAATTCTTTCGTCCGCCGTCTCCTTCCTACTTCGACGCCTTCTCTGCGATCGAACACGAGACGGACGAGGTTCTCGGCTTAGGGTCGCACTTGAACGACGATCCCGTGGATTATAATGAACTTAGCCCACAGGATCTGTTCAGCTGGTCGGGGCCGCACACCCGCAATACGAGCACAACGGGCCCTCGCTATTTCGCGATTGACCTTGGCATAACCAAGGTAGTGGATTTCAACCAGGAATCGGACGGCGATTATGGGGACTGGGCAAGTCCCTCGTGCCCGCAACCGCATCCTCGGGTGCAGAATGCGTTTGGTTGCCGCGGCTCGGCTCCGAGCATTAGTGTCTCCTCGCCGGAGGGCGTAAACCTCGATGTCATCGGCTACGATCTTGTCCCGGCCACGGCCGACCCGCCCCGTCTGGCGAACATCTCGACACGGGCAAAAGTCGAGACTGGAGATAGCGTTCTTATTGGCGGATTTATTATCTCAGGGTCATCCCCCAAGCAGGTGCTTTTGCGCGCATTAGGACCGTCGCTAACTCTCGCTGGTCCATTGGCCAATCCAAGCATGCAGTTATATTCAGGCAGTACGCTGGTTGCTTCGAATGATAACTGGCGAAGTACCCAGGAAGCGGAAATTATCGCTACCGGGATTCCCCCAACGAAAGATCTTGAGTCTGCGATCGTAGCTACCCTTGATCCTGGCGCATACACGGCGATCGTTAAGGGCGTCGCTGGCGGGAGCGGGATCGCTCTGGTCGAAGTCTACGACCTGGACCAGACGGCAGATTCGACTCTGGCCAATATCTCCACCCGCGGGGTTGTGGGGACCGGTCTGAATGTGCTCATCGGGGGCTTTATCGTTCAGGATGGTATCTCGGCGACGGTGGTTGTGCGAGCGTTGGGGCCATCTCTTCCTCTCAGCGGCGCCCTGGCTGATCCGACCCTGGAGTTGCACGATGCCTTTGGGGCGCTGGTGGTATCGAACGACAACTGGAAAGATGAGCAGGAACCTGGGCTTGTGAAGATAGCGCTTGCACCCACCAACGACAGCGAATCGGCGATCATCTCGACACTTCCACCGGGGCCTTATACCGCGATTGTGCAAGGGAAAAATGGAACGAGCGGTGTGGGGCTGGTGGAAGTGTACCAACTGCCCAATTAGGGACATTGCCACGCGCGCCCTCGCCTTTATGGAAGTCCAACATAGGACACTCCAGGCGGATTAAGACGGAATAATTCCATCCATAACTCGTTAGACCTTATTCCATCATGAATCGACGCATCATTATCAGCCTCATCATTGCCGTATTCCCACCAGTGTTTGCCAGCGCCGCTGGTCTGCCGCCATGGCAGTTCGGCATGTCGAAGTCACAGGTCGCCAGCTTTAGAGAATCCGGGCCTTACAAGAGCTTTTCGAATGGTGATCTGGAAACGTACAACGGCCGCTTCGAAGGGAAAAAAGAGAATATTCAGTTCTTCTTCCGGGGCGATCGGCTGCGCAGAATCGGAATCTATCTATTCGAAGGTAAAGATCTCAAGAAAGGTGTCCCTCTATTTCAGCTCGCCTACGACTACCTGCAGCGAAATTATGGTAAGGTGATAGTCCCAGAGCTTAGCGTAGCACCTGGAAGCGAGCCTTTGAACTCGTTTGTGATCGCGCTCGGTGCCGCCGCTAACGCAGCTGTAACAGGTAGGACCGAAATGCATCCCGCGAAACAGCCCAAAGAGATGCGCATTTCCGCCGAATTCATGGCTTCCAACTCCCGCGAAGGGAGCTCGTATGCTGTCGCAATTTTTCTCAACCCAAAGGCCTGATCGGGCGGTGCTGCGAACCGCGAGCGGGGCTGCGATTGACCTTCTGTGGATTTGCCATGCAACCGCTCTCTGCGGGTCACGCTTTACTGGGCTCGCGGTCGCTGATCTTGAGTCTCGTTAGATGGATTCGAGTGATGTGCAGCGAAATGGCCATGGTCCGCTCGGTTGTGCCATTCCACTCCTCATCGGTGGCCTGGCGTTTGTGCTCCTTGGCTGCTTGTGGCACCAGCCTCACCTCACACGCACCGTCGGCGTCATCGTCGAGTCGAAGCCACCGATCTATGGGCAGACGCGCCGTGTGATCACATACGAGTATGTTGCCAATGGCGTACGGCATCGGGGACAGCGATTTCTGAGCACGGCGCCCCAATTCGTGGGTATGTTCGATTCTGGCGCCTCGTTTCCGGTCTACTTCGACAATGATCACCCAGACCAGAGCTACGCTCCCAATGCTCCCCGGATGTGGGGCATTGTCGTCATCGGCGTTATGTTCTCACTTCTGGGTGGCGTCGTCCTTCTCTTTGGGAAGCCACAACCACGCGACGCAGCCGGTTGTGAACTGGGTCATGAGAATGTTGAGGGTTGAAAGATGAGTGTTGAGAGAAAGCGGTATTGCGCTCAGGCTCGCGCTAGCTTCATCTTGGTCTCGTTAGATGTTTAAGCGATTCATTGAGCGTTATCAGCTTTGGCGGGAGGGGAAGATCGGCGAACGCGAGGGTAGCAACCCGTTGATGTGGTTTGCCGCTCTGGCGGTTTTCGGGCTCGCCATGGCCGGTTAGAGCCTAGTCAAGTCACTAGCCTGGCATGGGGTAGCCTCACCGAGGCGATCCTGTTGGTTGTATTTCTCGTTCTTTATTTCCGCAAGTCGCCGTTGGCTCGGTGGTTTCTTCCTCTGTGGGGCCTTCTCAATCTTGTTCAGGCTCCATTCATGCCCGCGCATTCTGAGGTAGGACGGAGGATCGGTATCTTGTTTTCTGTAGCTATTCATGATGTGGGATTCCTCATCGCCAGATAAGTTCTCGATTGGCGATTTCGACAAATGCAAGCTACGGATGCATCCCTGGGGTAGTCATACCTTGGCTGTGTCCTACACACCGGGGGATTTCCCTGCCTCCGTCAAAGAGATGTCTGTCCAGCTGAAAAACTGCGCCGGCTACTGATGCGGAAGAAGAAGATCGCAGCTCCTACTCTGCCACCGGGTCAACAACTTATGGATACGCCACGGAAACTCGCCCCGTGATGGTTTTCCAAAAGCCGCCCTTGCCTGCCGCGTCGTCGGATCTAGTATGTTTGGTGGGACTTACAGACTCAATGTTCACCCTTCTCAATCCTCGAAACCCGGAGGTGAGTCCTGTGACGGTGGAAGCTTTGGCGGACACGGGCTCAGTTCACATGGTCATCCCTGAGCATGTTCGCATCCAACTCAAGCTCGAAGAGCAGGATCGCAAGGAAGTCACGCTTGCCGACGGCTCTAAGCGCCTCGTCTCTTACGTCGGGCCGGTAAAAGTCCGCTTTAAGAACCGGGTGGGCTTTGTCGGCGTGCTGGTGATGGGAGATCAGACCCTCATGGGCGCAATCCCGATGGAAGACATGGATTTGATCGTTCAATCTCGCGATCGCGGGGTGGACGTGAACCCAAGCAGCCCCAATATCGCCTGCTCGATTGCCAAGTAAGTCGGACCTTGGGTTAAAGCTGGGAAGACCCTGCAGTAATGGTTCGTAAAAAAAGTGCGACTCTGGATAATAGCTCTATTTCTTGTTGCTATCGCCCTTTATGGGATTGGTCGGTGTTCAAGGGCTGCGCTGGATTCGGATACCCACTTTCTGGCTCACGGAACTAGCATCGAAGGTGGAGCAATTATTCGCGGCACGTTTAGGGTGCTATGCAATGGCAGCCACGATATTCAGCTTAAATATGCAAAAGCAACCGAGTCGGCAACCGACACTCTTCGCCGCAAGAACCTCACCGTGCAAGTCTTGTTGTCCGCTGACTCCGGTGTTTCCATCGAAGGACGAATACCGCCTATAAGGCGGGTCTCTTCTGATGGAAGAAGTGTTTATATCCTGCTGCTAACGTTCAATTCGGTCAGAGGCAACACGTATTCGTACCAATGCAAGTTCGTACGTGTGCCACCAGATTTGCCCTTTACTAAAGCAGATGTGGTAGTGGGAGTGGAGGACGCGGAATATGGCCTTTGGCAGGCACTCGAAACGGTCGCTCTTTTGCTCGCGTTTCCAGGCAGTATTGGCACGGTTATCTATAGCTACAAAAGTATCCATACGCCCAGAAACCCATCTTCCTTAGAAGAAACTTAGTCGCCTTCTATCCTGATCTTACCCTTGGGGGTCATATCTAGAAGACGTGCTAACTAAAGGCGAGCGCGAAGGTGCCGAGGCTATTGACCCGCGATCCCCCAACCTGCAAGTCACCCGACTGTGGGAGCTCGTTAGGTAGAACGAAGCGGGACAAGTCGTTTTCCGCCAAAGGATGCTCATGCTGATGGTTTTTTCCGCCACGGTCCCGGACGCTCGACTCTCAAATCAAGCTGGCTCGCGCTTGCCCGTACAAAGAAGATTGATTCGGCATCGGGTTTCTGCATACGATGCGACTAAATGGCCTTCAGCCGAGGCTATTTGCGCAAGATGAGGAGGTTTAAGAACATGGACACACGACAAAATGAAATGACCCAGCACCAGGAAAACGGGGCAATCGATGAAAGCGGCAATGTCGATCGCATCAGAGAAATTATTTTCGGATCGCAGATGCGCGATTACGACACCCGGTTCCAGAAATTGGAAGAACGGCTGGCGCGCGAGGCCGGGGAGCTGCGGGGAGATTTGCAGCGCCAGCTCCAGGCGCTCGAGACTTTCATGCGCGGCGAAGGCGAATCGATATCGAACCGGCTGAAAGCCGAACAGGCGGAGCGCGGCCAGGCTTTCGAGCAACTCGCCCGCGGGCTCGCGGAAACGGCGCGCGGTCTTGAGCTAAAGATCAGTAATCTCGATAGCCAGGCGGCGCAGGATATTCGCGATCTGCGCGAACGTTTGCTCGAGCAATCCAAAGCGTTGAGCAACGAGCTGAAGGAGCGCCACGAACAAGTCACGAGTCACCTCGAACGCGAGACCGGCCAGATCCGCGACGCGATGACGGGCCGCGAAGCTCTCGCCGAAATGCTGACCGAGGTGGCGCTGCGATTGAAGAAAGAATTCCGCGTTCCCGGCGCCTCCTAAGCGATGCGACCGCGGATCTTCCCGGGGTCGCGCAAGCCGCCACCCGATGACCTGAGCGAGTTGCGCCGGCTTATCGCGAGGCCGGAACAGGACGGCCTGCGTGAGCTGCGCGAGCGACTCGACGACAAGGAGCGCCGGGCGCACGACGTGGCGAAGGTGCTTCCGGAAGCGGTCAAGCTTTCCGCCGACCGCAGCGAGGAGTTGAATCGCGCTTTGCGTCCGGCGGTTGAAGGGTCGATCCGGGAGTCGATCGAAAAACGGCCACAGGCTTTTATTGACGCGCTTCATCCGATCATCGGTCCTGTCGTTAGGCGCTCGATTGCGGAAAGCCTGCGCACGTTGCTCCAGTCGCTCAATCAAACGCTCGAGCAGAGTTTTTCCTGGCAAGGGTTGAAGTGGCGCTTTGAAGCCATGCGCACGGGCCGCAGCTTCGCCGAGGTCGTCATGCTGCGTAGCCTTGTCTATCGGGTGGAGCAGATTTTCCTCATCCACCGCGAGACAAGCCTTTCGCTTTTGCAAGTGGGGACGAACGCCGACGCGACGCAGGATTCCGACATGGTGGCGGGAATGCTGAGCGCGATTCAGGATTTCGCGCGCGATTCTTTCAAGACGGGCAAGGACGAGGCGCTGGAGGAATTTCGTGTCGGCGAGCTGGAGGTCTGGATCGCGCCCGGACGCCTGGCTTATCTCGCCGCTGCGATTCGTGGCAACCCGCCGCGTGAGTTACGCACCTGCCTCGAGGAAACGATCGAAAGCATTCACATCCTGCGCGGCAGCGAGCTGGCGAGCTTTCAAGGCGACGCCGCGGTTTTTGCTTCGCTGCAACCGGAATTGGAAAGCTGCCTCCGCGCCCAATACCAACCGAAGAAGACTTCCGGGACGAACCATCGCGCCTGGTTTGCCCTCGCCGCCGGGGCGGCGCTGCTGGTCGCCGCGCTCATCGTGGGTGCGGGAAGCGAAATGCGCTGGCACAATTTCGTCAGGCGACTGGATTCCGCGCCCGGCATTGCCGTGACGCAGGCGGATTATCATTGGTTCACCCGCTCGCACGTCGCCGGTCTGCGCGATCCTGCTATTGCTGATCCGGCCGCACTCGCGCAGGCCGCCGGGATCAACCCCGAGCGGCTCCGTTTCGAATGGAAAGATTACCTCGCGCTCGACGACCCGAGCGTGCTGCGGCGTTTCGAGCGCCGCTTTGGCAAACCCGCCAGCGCCGATCTTACTCTCGCGAACGGGGTGCTCACCGTCAGCGGTCGAGTTCCCTACGAATGGCTCAGCCGCGTACGCGAAGAAGGAAAGCAGTCGCCCGGGATCACTTCGATCAACGAGAAAAATCTGACCGTGACCTACGATCCCGCTCTCACGCTCAATCGGTTTCGCGCTCGTTTCCCGATGCCGTCAGGGACTCACGCGCGGATCGATCAAGGCACGCTGTATCTCTCTGGCGTCGCACCTTACGAGTGGCTCGCCGCAGTCCGCACCGGCGCGATCAAACTGCCCGGCATTCAAAGGGTCTCGGAGGAAAAGCTGCAGGTCACTTACGATCCGAAGCTCGCCCTTCAGCGCTTCACCGACCGTTTCAATCTTCCCGACACGGTCAACGCCAGAGTGCAAAACGGCATTCTCGTCCTTGCCGGGGAAGGGCCGCACGCCTGGCTGAGTCGTGTGCGACGGGGCGCATCGACCATCCCGGGAATCAATACGATCGACGAACACAACCTGACTGATCTCGACCAGCAAACGTTCCAGCAATCGAAGTCCGTGATCGAAAGCGCGTTCGTTTATTTCCTCGTCAACAAGGACAACTTCGCCACCGAAGGCTTTGCCGCGCTCTCGCGTTTGCCCGATGAAATCCGGCGCTGCATCACGGCGGCGAACCGGCTCGGCCTCGAGACTCAGATCGAAGTTCGCGGTTACGCGGACGCAGTTGGGACCGAGACAAAGAATTTCCAACTGAGTCAGCGGCGAGCCGACGCGGTCCGCGATTTCCTGGTCAAGTGCGGCTTTGAACCTTCGCTCTTCAAACCGATGGGTCTGGGCGCGCCGGCGGCGACAGGAGCGGCTTTGCCTAACGAGTCGGATCGCCGCGTTGGATTCAAGGTCGTCCCGAAATCATGATCCAGAAAAAGGTCTGCCTCCTCGGCACCTCGGGGGTGGGGAAAACGAGCCTGATCAAACGCTTTGTCGACCAATCGTTCTCGGAGAAGTATCTCACGACTGTTGGCGTAACGATCGAGAAGAAAACCGTTGAGCTGGACAACAACAGTGTCAGCCTCGTCATCTGGGATCTGGCAGGCGACGACGATTTTCAACGGATGCAAACCAGCTACCTGCGCGGGACGAGCGGCTACTTCCTCGTCGTGGATGGAACGCGCCGGGTAACACTCGACCAGGCAATGGAGTTGCAGAAACGTGTGGCCGATCAACTTGGCTCCGCGCCGTTCCTCCTCCTCTTGAACAAGAGCGATCTGACGACGCAATGGGAGATCGACGAAGCGCGGATGACTGGCCTGACGAATGAGAATTTCACCGTCCTGAAAACAAGCGCGAGGAAAGGCGCCGGAGTGGAAGAAGCTTTCACCACCCTCGCCCAAAGGATGCTCGCCTGACCAAATGCCGGACGGCGCTTCTCCCGCTCAAGCCGTTCTCGAAGCGCTCGGTTATGCGATCTTTGCGCGGACCGAGAATGGCGGCTTGAGATCGTTAGGCAAAATTCCTCCCTGGCTGGCCGCTCTTTGGCCGGCCATCCAGAAGAACGACGATTGCCTGCCGCTCGGGGAAGCGTCTCCGTTTCTCGAAAATTTCCTGATCGATGCCGAGGAATGCTGGCGCAAAGGCGCCGACCAACAGATCAAGTCTGGTCCATGGGTGGAACGTGATGCCAGTGGCGCCGCGGTCGAACTGGAAGCGACCGCCCTAACGACTAACGAACAAGCGCTCCTGATTCTGGAGCGTCTTGGCGAGGCCTTCGCGGCGAAGAAGGAAGTCCTGCAACGGGCACGCGAAACTCTCATCGCGCAGCAGCGCCTGAACTCGGAAATCCAGAAGAAGGAAATCCTGCTTCATTGCGTGGCAGACGAGATGAGCGCCGCGCTCGCGAATGTCATTACCTCGCTGCGACTCATCGAGCAGGAAGACAGCGGTCCCCGCACCCGAGCCCTCCTCGGTCTTGCCACTCGCGCGACGCAGGAGCAACAAACGCTCATTCATCGCATTCTCGAAGTGTTCGAGGGCGAATTGCGTGGCGTTCACGATTCGGCCGGCGACAGGAGCGTCGCCGGCTGGTCGAAAGCCTTGCGCCAGGCGATCGAATCCGTCGCGCCGCTCTTCGAAGAAAAGGGCGTGAAGGTTGATACCAGCGCCGCGACCGTCGCCGTACGCGTCACGGTCGATCCGATTCAGCTCGAGCGCGTCTGCCTGAACCTGTTCGAGAACGCCCTCGAACGCAGCAGGAGCGGCGACACCGTAGTCGTTAGGGCGGAAGAGAGCGCCGAGACGCTGCTGGTTTCTTTCGAAGACCAGGGCGCGTTCGTCACTCCGGAAATGCGAGAGAATTTTTTCGCGCAATGGAGTTCGCCTAACGACGCCTCGTCTGCTTCCGCCCTGCGCCTGCATTTTTGTCGCATCGTGATGGAAAACTGCGGCGGCGAAATCGACTTCGATTCCCTGCCCGCCGGCGGCAACCGGTTCTGGATTCGCCTAACGAAAAGCACGGGCGCATGAAAACTCTGGTCCTGATCGACAACGACGCGCTTTCCCGCAGGCTCATTGCCGAATGCCTGACCGGTCAGGGCTGGCTCATTCTCGAAGCCGAAGATGGCGAGACCGGCCTGGAGATGATCGAGAAAAACGCTCCGGCTGCCGTCATCTGCGACCTGCGCACGCCGAAACGCAACGGATTCAAAGTCTGTCGCGTTATTCGCGAGCAACCGCACCTCAAATCCACGCGCGTCCTCCTGACCGGCGTGAGCCGTTTCGCTAACGATCGCGACACCGCCTTCGCTACCGGCGCGGATAATTACCTCGTCAAACCGATCGTGCCTGGGGACCTTCTCAGCGCGCTCGACAAATGCGAAAACGACGCGGTTGCAGAAAAGGAAGTTAAACCCATCGCCACTGGTCCGACGGTGGTTCGTTTCTGGGGTGTCCGCGGTTCGATTCCAACACCCGGAATCCAAACTGCGATGTTTGGCGGCAATACCTCATGCGTCGAGGTCCGCGTTGGCGAGCAAATCATCATCCTCGATGCCGGCTCTGGCATCCGCGCACTCGGCCAGTCGCTCATGCGGGAATTCCGGAACAAGCCACTCGAGATCACGATGCTGGTCACCCACACACACTGGGACCACATCCAGGGCTTTCCCTTTTTTATCCCGGCTTACAACCCGAAGGTCGATGTCCGGATCGTCGGCTACGAAGGTGCGATGCACGGTTTGCGCAGCGCGCTCTTCGAGCAAATGCAAAGCGCCTTTTTTCCCGTCGGGTTAAATCAGATGGCAAGTCATGTTACCTTCGAAGAGCTGAGCGAGATGGAATTTCAGCTAGGTGCGGTCAAGGTTCGTTCCATGTTCGCCAATCACCCGGGTATCTGCCTCGGTTATCGCCTAACGACTCCGCACGGCGACATTGTCTACATGCCCGACCACGAAGCCTACGAGCGCCACGAGATCGAGCGGCAAAAGCTGGCGGGCGAGACTTCCCCACGAAGCCTCGACTATGCGCGCTTGCAGGATAAAAAGGTGATCGAGTTCATTCGCGCGGCGGATGTCGTGATCGGCGACACCCAATACGACAAAGTGGAATACCCCACGCGGCTGGGCTGGGGCCACACCTGCGCCGATGACGCGGTCGAGCTGGCCATGAAAGCTGGGGTCAAACATCTCTTCCTGTTCCATCACGACCCCGACCATCACGACGACAAAATGGTGAGCATGATCACCGAGGCAGAGCAGCGCGTCGCGGCCGCCGGCTCCAGCTTAATCGTCAGTGCGGCACGCGAAGGCGCCGAGGTCGTGCTCTAAGGATTGCCGCGAGGCATCGCTGGCGAATTTCTCATACCTATCTCCTTAGTCTGCGTAAGTGATAGCGATCACGCCTGATTGCCGAGTTAGATCCTGGCGCGAAGCTTGCCCTGCCTAACGAGACAAAGAGTAGCCAGAACGGTGCGCAGATTGATCAGCGTCGAGGCCAGATTTCCGAAAAGACACTCGTCTGCCGAGGGGGCGCCGACAATCTTTCTAAGTTGTTACGGAATGAAGCAGGCAATCCTGCAAGAAGGCATTAAGAGTCGGACCCATGAAAAGCTACCTTACCCTAGCATACCTAGGTTTAATTCTACTCACAGTGCCGCTGGCACTGTCTGCACAGACGACACCGACGGCTGATGTAACTATCACCGGCGAAAGTGGTGATGACAGCTCGCCGACACTGCCCAAATTCGTCGATCATCGCGATTATCTCGCCTCGGACGGCCCACACAGCATGGTCACGGCGGACCTGAATGGCGATGGCGTTCTCGACCTCTTACTCGACGATGGCAATACCAGTGGCGTGAGCGTGCTGCTGGGCAATCCCGATGGCACCTTCCAGCCGTTCGCCCTGTTCGGTTGCGGCTGCGCATTTCCTGTTGACGTGGCGGTCGCAGACTTTAACGGCGATGGCAAGAATGATGTCGCAGAAACCAGTTCTAACGGCGTCTCTATCCTGCTAGGAGATGGCGCGGGGAACCTGGGCACTCCTCAGGTGTTGACCGCGGGCGTGGCCCCGCAGCACATTGTCGCCGCAGACTTGAACGGCGATCGCAAAATCGATTTGGCGGTAACCAACCTTGGTTCCAACACGGTCTCGATTTTTCTCGGACGTGGAGACGGTACGTTTGGCGCTGCGAAAAATATCACGGTCGGAATGGGGCCAGATGGAATCGCCGCGGGGGATTTCAACGGTGACGGCAAGCTCGACCTGGCGGTGGCTAACTCCGGCACGGCCGAGGGACATAACCAAGGACCCAACGCGAATACGCTGGCGATCCTGCTCGGGGATGGTAACGGCGGAGTGAGTTCTACAACATTCATCCCGACGGAGAAGACTCCGCAGCAGGTGCTGGTTCAGGACCTAAATAAGGACAACAAGCTGGATGTGCTGGTAAGCACTCTTGCGAATGGCGACGTTTCAGAATTGCGTGGAAATGGCGACGGCAGCTTCCGAGCCGCGCGCATTTTCCATGTTGGCACTGGCGCGGACGCTATGCACTTGGTCGACTTCAATGCCGATGGAAGCGATGATTTGCTCGTGACCAACGGAAGCTTAAGCAACGTCGCCCTTCTTTTTGGCGATGGCACCGGCAAGTTCGGTCCGCCAGTTAGTGTGCCCTCCGGGCGCACCCCCACGGCGCTGGCCACGGGTGACTTCAATCACGACGGCAAGACCGACTACATCACGGCCAATTTCGACTCCAATACAGTTTCCGTCGTGTTGGGAAGAGGAAACGGCAAGGTTGTCGATATTGGGGCTGGCCTTCCGATCGCAACAGACTTTCCCAACCAGATCATCTCTGCTGATTTCAATGGAGACGGGTTGCCGGATTTGGCATTGGTCGATACCGGAATAGACGAGATCGGGCAAGCAGTGGAGATTTTGCTTGGCACGAACAATGGCGGCTTTGGGCCTCCAAAGGCGTTCCCAACGGGAACCCAACCGGAAGGTCTGACTGCAACCGACTTTAATCACGATGGACATCTGGATCTTGTGGTTACGAACTTCGGGAGCCTGTCGACGGATCACGGCGGGGTTTCTCTGCTCCTTGGCAACGGAGACGGAACATTCCGGGCGCCCGCGAATTTTGCCGCGGGTGATTTCCCGGTTGGGATCGCCAGCGGTGATTTCAACGGTGACGGCAATCCCGATGTCGTAGTAGCGGATTTCGGAACCAGCTCCGGTGTCATTGGAGTCACGTTGCTGCTCGGCAACGGGAACAATGGGTTTGGTCCGGCGCAGACCGTAGTTACCTTCCCCCGGTTTACTGGATTCACGAATATTTTGAGCGGTGATTTCAATAATGATGGCAAACAAGACATCGCTTATATTTCGTCGCTAAACGACAACCGTGTATCGGTGCAGTTCGGCAATGGTGATGGGACTTTCCAGGCGGCCATTCCCGCGCTGATTCGCAGTGCCTTCACCACGATCTTCTTTGACTTCGAAACGGGTGACTTCAACAACGATGGGATTCCGGATTTCGCGGTTGAAGAAGACGGCCTGACCGAAATCGTACTGAATGATGGCAACGGACACTTCACGTCTGCGGGGGTGTTCTCGGAGGGGAACGGCGCCACGTTTACCTTCGTTCCCAAGCTGGTGCTGGCGGACTTCAACGGGGACGGGGCGCTCGACGTTGCCGCTCCCGATGGCTTTGGCCAGACTATGGCAGTGTTGCTTGGGAACGGCGACGGCACGCTGGGAACGGCCACCGTTTTCGGTGGTGCCATAAACATCTCTGCGACAGCCGTCACCTTCGCGGGTTTCCAGCCGAGTATCGCGTTGGCAACTCGAACCGCCCAGGTGGTACTGGTGAAGAACAAGACCGCTTCGAAGTGAGGCTGTAGCACGGGGAAAGGAGTAGTAACCAGGCAGAGTCGAGCAAGGCGGGCGGTTGTATAGGACTCAACCACTCGTTTTGCTAACTGCCTTACGAAGTTATGTATTCGAAAGCAAAGGATAACTGACTCACGTTCGGAGGGAGTTTCCGCCTCTGCACAAACCTCTTCGATCAATCGATGTGTGGATTGTGCTCACCGGACCGGGCACACAACGAACCGTCAACCGTTTCGTTCGCAAGCTTTCACCAGGCGAAACATTTCACCGCAGCTTGACCCAATCGATACCAGGCAGTGCCGCTGCCGGCGACTATTCTCTCACCGGTCCTGCTGCAAATTCCGGCACCCAGGCCAGCGACAGCTTTGATTTTGAGAAGCTCTCCCGTTTACCTTGAAAGCGGGAACTAACCAGAGATATGGCCTGCCCTAGACTAGTTGAATGCCTACTGGTCCATCTCTCATGACCTTGTCCGTCCGGGGACTGTGCGGTGAAGAGTTAGCTCGTCGGCTGACTCTAAACCGCCGCCGGCGGGCAGCCCGTGCGGGGGATGCGCGTCAAGAATTCTAGCACCTAACTCAAGGCACAATGGTTACGGTAAGATCGTTACCGTCACCCCCTTCGTAGTTCGCCTGAAAGTGATTGCTTCCTGCGATAAAAATTCCACCATCGGGTAAATTATCGAACTGGCCAGCGATAGGCGAAGGGGAGGCATTTCTAATAAGCATAAAGACGCTGCCGAGTGACACACCTTCCTGGTTAGCCTTAGGAAACGAGAAGCTTGATCCGGTGTTAATCGTCACGCCGTTGGCGATCACCTGATCCGCAGTCGGCCCCGCCAAATAGAGTTGGCTACTATAACCGCTACCCGAGTTGAAGGTAAGTGAGCCCCGCATGGTTAAGGTTGTGGGTTTACCGTGATAAATATTCGGTTGAAGAAAGGCTCCAACGCCACCAGCAGAGCCCAAGGTAACGCTGCCAGCTATGCCTCCGGGGCCGCCCAGGCGAGCCCCGCCTTCGACGTTTACCGAGCCTGAGCCGGTGGCAGAACCTCTCTTATTGGCGGCGATAAGCTTTCCAGCCGAGACGGTTGTCGGACCGGAGTAATCGCTTGCCCCCAGAAGGACCAGGCGCCCACTCCCTACTTTTTTGAGTGATCCTCCTTTCCCAGCGTCCTCTATCGCACCCTGGAACTCGGCGTCCAGATTATTGCTGCCGACAGTCAATCGCCGCCCAGTCGCCGGTCCGTCGGCCGCACCCAATAGAACCTGGCCGTTGCCTATGAGAGATCCTATGCGAACGCCAGGAGCATTGTGGTTATAGATTGACAGAATGCTTGGGAGCTGCGTGCCGAATTGATAAAGCGAGAGATTAACCACTGCTGTCCCGCCGTCAGAGTTATCATTGAATTCCAGCAATGTTTGTTGCCCGACGCCATTAGATTCCACAATAAATAGAGCAGAGCCCGCTGAAGAGTTGTCGAACAACCTTATCGATCCGCCGTCGACGAAATAGTTTATATCACCAGCATTGGCATCGTCCGTGAAGTCTAACTCCCCGGGAGGAAAGGATAGAACCCTCAATTCCTTACTTAAGCCCGAATTATTGACTATCCCTACTCCACTAATCGTGAGGAGATCAGTGATTTCGATATTCAATAATGCCGATGAACCTGAATCGAAAATGATACTATTCAGTTCTATCGGACTTCGGATCTCTGCACTGGGAATGGCCACAAATTCGGGAAAGGTCGCAACATCATTGGGACCATTTGGAACCGTTTCGGGATTCCAGTTTGTCGGGTCAGTCCAGAGGCCGCTGCCACCGAATGGTGCTGCCCAGACGGCGCTATCCGCCGTAGCTCTCTCTGACGCTAGAAAGGACAGAAACAGGGCCGACAAAGCCAGAAAGGAAACATTTCTTGAAGTCATTCTTCTCTCAAGACAGAAAGCGAAGCGAGTGTCAATCCCGGACACCTACAGTTACTAAATGCCGCTCGGACTTGGTCGCTTCTTGACGCTACTGGCCGCGAATTTCCTAAGACTGCCCTATCGGGCTGGTGCGATCGAGTTGTGAAACGATTGCCTGGGCAGGTTTGGACGTTGTAGCGGCCATCAGGTTCAAGAGAGAAGGAGCGTTCGAAAAAATCATGCCGAAGTTGAAAAAGACGACGAGCACGGGCGATCCGCCGAGGAGCGTGCCCCTAGAGTTTATCAACCGGCTGGCGGAGATGCATATGGCAGAACGCGAGCTGACTATCGCTCTGCCGCTCTTAGCGGCGGTGGCAAAGTCCAAGCACTTGAAGACGCTTTTGCAGATCCATCTCGAAGAAACGAAAGATCACGTCAAGACGACCAGCGCGGAGAAATTGGCGAATGAACTTCTGGGCGCACTCGCGGCTGGGAAGGGCCCGCTCAAAAAGTTGGTCGAGAAAGCATCTTTAAAGCGCGCCGGAGCTACTGCAGGCTAGGTTCGGCGATCTGCTTCTCCGTTTGCTGCCGCGGTCGAACTGACCCCCTTTTCCGGCGGTGCGCGCGAATCCTTAGGCGCCGCTGAGATAGCGAAGAAGAATTCCGCAAATTCCGCGCTTGCGCTCTGATGGCATTCTCTGATTTTCTACTGCGAATTGCGATTGAAAATCACGTCGACATCGCCACTATAACGCCCATGAAAAAGCTCGAAGCCATCATTAAGCCGTTTAAACTGGAGGAGGTGAAGGAGGCGCTTGCCGAGCTCGGAATCGAGGGCATGACCGTCACGGAGGTAAAAGGTTTTGGGCGGCAGAAGGGGCACACGGAGATTTATCGCGGGAGCGAGTATACGGTGGATTTTTTGCCGAAGGTAAAGGTGGAGGTCGTGCTCGCAGATGAGATGGTGGACAAGGCCGTTGCCGTGGTGGTAAGCGCGGCCAAGACGGGCAAAATCGGCGACGGCAAGGTGTTCGTCCTGCCGGTAGAACATGCAGTGCGGATTCGAACGGAGGAGATTGGCGAAAAGGCGGTGTGACTATCAGGCACGAGGGCTGAAGCGTTGCCGCGGGAAAATTCCCGTCGCAACGCTTCAACTCTTTCAGAGCCGGAACCGCTATCCGAATCGCCGCCAAACCAAGACCAATGCCTAACAAAAAGACTCCATCCGATGTCAGCAAAATGATCAAAGACCACGAGGTCAAACTCGTGGATTTCAAGTTCACCGACCTGCCCGGCGCGTGGCAGCACTTCACCACTACTCTGACCGAATATAACGAGGAGATTTTCACTGAAGGCCTCGGCTTCGACGGCTCGAGTATCCGCGGCTGGAAGGCAATCAATGCCTCCGACATGCTCGTCGTTCCCGATCCGGCGACTGCCTGGATCGATATTTTCAACACCGAGCCGACCCTCAGTCTAATCTGCACGATCGTGGAGCCGATTACGCGCGAGCCTTACAATCGCGACCCACGTGGCCTGGCGGAAAAGGCTGAGGCCTATTTGCAGAGCACTGGCATTGCCGACACGGCATTTTTCGGTCCGGAAGCGGAATTCTTCATCTTTGACGATGTGCGTTTTAGCACGAGCGGAAACAGCTCCTTCCACTGCGTAGAGAGTGGCGAAGGTCATTGGAACAGCGACCGAGACGAAGCGCCGAACCTTGGATACAAGATCCGCGCGAAGGAAGGCTATTTTCCCGTCGCGCCGGCCGACACCCTGCAAGACATCCGCAACGAAATGTGCCTCGAACTGGAGCGGGCCGGTATCCCGATTGAGCGCCAGCACCATGAGGTCGCAACCGCTGGTCAGGCCGAGATCGATATCCGTTTCGCGCCTCTCAAAACGATGGGCGACCATATGCAGTATTACAAATATATCGTTCGCAACGTCGCGCGTCGGCACAACAAAACCGTCACCTTCATGCCGAAGCCGCTCTTCGGCGATAACGGCTCGGGTATGCACACCCACATGTCGCTTTGGAAGGATGACAAACCGCTCTTTGCCGGTAACGGCTATGCGGGCCTGAGCGATGCCGCGCTGTTTTTTATCGGAGGCATCTTGAAACATGCGCCGGCGTTGACCGCGATCACCAATCCGACCACAAATAGTTACAAGCGGCTGGTGCCGGGTTTTGAAGCGCCGGTCAACCTCGCCTATTCGGCGCGCAACCGCTCGGCAGCGATCCGCATCCCGACCTATTCGCCGAATCCGAAAGCAAAGCGGATCGAGTTCCGCACGCCGGATGCAGCGGCGAATCCGTATGTGGCCTTTGCGGCCCTGCTGCTCGCTGGACTTGACGGAATTCAAAATCGAATCGATCCCGGCGATCCGCTCGACAAAAACCTTTACGAACTGCCTCCGGAAGAACTGGCTGGCGTTCCGAGCGTGCCGGATTCGTTAGGCGGAGCGATTGCAGCGTTGGAGGCCGATCATGCGTTCCTTCTTCGCGGTGACGTCTTCAACGCTGACTTCATCAACAACTGGATCGAGATGAAGCAAAAGGAATACGACGCGCTTCGGCTGCGCCCGCACCCATTCGAGTTCCAGATGTACTACGACGTGTAGGCGGGCCGCCTCCGAATTCGCCCACTGCCTGGTTGCTCCAGCCTAACGAAACCCGAAACTCCTTGCATGCGCCGGAGTTCGTCCGATGTTCAGGTTTGTTATGAGTCTGCTCGCCTTGTTGTCGAATCTCGGCGGTCCCGATCTGATCATTATTCTGCTGATTGTGCTCGTCTTGTTCGGCGCGAAAAAACTTCCTGAACTGGCCCGCGGCATGGGACAGGCCGTGAAGGAGTTTCAAAAAGCGAAGGACGAATTCACCGACGAACTCCACAATGCGGGCAAGACGGCGGAGAAGCCGGATGTTCGCCCGGCCGAGGCGACGGTGCCGCGAATTGAGAATGCACCGACCGCTCGTGAAATACCGCCAACTCCACCGCGCGATGAGACGCTCCGAGCAGCGGAAGAGCGACCGACACACGACGTCTAATTTTCGCCGTCATCCCCGTTCGATCCTCGCGAGATTCGACTGGCACGAGAAACGCTAGCAATCACGGATTTAATCCGGTGACAGCGAACGCCTTTTCGTCTAAGCATACGGCCCGCAGAATCCCGCACCATGCCTGAACCCGATCTTCGCAGTCGAATCAAAGAGATGCTGGTCAAAAACCTGATGCTGCAAACCCCGGCAAATCAGATCGCGGACGATTTGCCTCTCTTCGGTCCTGGCGGTTTGGGCTTGGACTCGATCGATGCTCTCGAATTAGTGGTGAGCATGGAAAAAACTTTCGGGGTTGGCGTGCCAAATTCGGAGGTCGCAGGCAAAGCTCTACAAACGGTTAACTCAATTCACGACTACATCGTCGAGAAGACCGAGCGGTCCGCGGCCTGAAAAGTCCTCGAACAGGCTAGTGAGTCTCGGCCAGATTGATGGCGTCAATTAACTGACGGTATCGACCAAACTCATGCCGTTGCGGCGTGAAGATCAGTCTCGGCAAGCTTGCCAACTCCGGCTGGTTTCGTTCTTCTGCCAGTGGCCCTCCCTGGACAATTCTCCCCTCGCGAAGCAAACCCGCGAACTGCTGATTTAAATCTGTTAGTGCCCTTTCCGATAAGCGCTTACGAATTCGGTAAACCAACTGAGATCCAACCCACCGCGACGAATCGTAGTTACGATAGAAAAGCAGAATCTCCGCGACTGCATCGTCGACGTTGTGCGCAATCTTGATGAAGTTGAAGTCCGGCGCCGAGATCAAGCCCTGCTGCAAGAGATGATCGGTCAGGAAACTCATCCACGTTTCCCAATAGCTGCCGTTCGGCCGATTTATGAGTACGATCGGAATGATGAGCGCTTTGCCCGTCTGCATGAGGGTCAGCGCTTCAAAGCCCTCGTCCATCGTCCCGAAGCCTCCGGGAAAAAGTGCATAGGCGTGCGTCTCCTTCACGAAGTTAAGTTTGCGCGTGAAAAAGTAATTGAAATTGATCAGCTTCGGATCTCCCTGAATGATCTCGTTCGCGCGCTGCTCGAATGGCAGCCTGATGTTCAAACCGAAACTGTTTTCACGTCCCGCGCCACGCTGTGCTGCGCCCATGATGCCATCGCCACCACCGGTGATGACCATGAAGTTGTGCGCCACCATTCGCCGCCCGAACTCCTCGGCCAGCTGTGCATCTGGCTCCGTGGGCGCGGTCCGAGCAGAACCAAAAATGACGACTTTGCGGACATCGCGATAGGGCGCGAAAACCTTGGCGGCATACCGCATCTCTTTGAGAGACCGGTTCATCAGCTTCAAGTCGCCTGTGCCCATCTTGTCACGCCCCATTTTGAGCGCCGTGATAATCAATTCTTCGACGAGCTCGGGAGATTTTCCGACGTGCCAGTCCGCGACCAGCTGGTGCACGCGGGCCGCAAACTCGGGCGCGATATTCGAGCCGCGACGAGGGGGCTGATCCTGAGCGGCGCTTCCGGTAAAATCCTGCACGCGACCAATTGAGCTACTTCTGCGCCGACAAACAGCGGAAAATTCGCCGACATCAGGCAGATCTTAAGTCGGCGAGAATTTCGTGCATGTGACGAATGGGCAACGAATAGTGCCCCTCGCCTTCCACCATTCGAGGCGTGCACTTGGGCAGGCGCTTGCCTAACGAGTCGGCAAGACTCCAATGGAAGCTGCGATCCTTTTTCCCGTGCCAGAGCCGCACCGGGACATGGATCTCCTCGAGCGGAAATCCCCAGGGTTGCGCATAGATCTCGGCATCAACCATCAGGCCGTCGGCTGAAGCACGCCAAGCCTGGCGCTGACTTTCGAAACACGCCTCAAACGCCGCGATATCGCGTAAGACGTTGGCGTCACATGGCTGAAGAAGCTTGAGCAGGAGCGGCCGCAACCGAATAGGTAATTTGAGGGAAAGAAAAGGCCGCACCGCATGAAGCGAATAGCGCAGCAACTCGCGATGCCGTGGGTAAAAGAAAAGCATCCAACGATAGAGTGGAAGCAACCCACTGCGATCGGCAGGGTCTGTCAGTGGCGGCGCGCCGCTGACGACGGCAATCGCGCGCACTCGCTCTGCCATCGCCCAAGCGGACGCGAAGGTATAGGGCGCACCGCCGGAAATCCCGAGCACGCGGAATTGCCCGATTTCCAACCTATCCGCCAGCTCTTCGAGCAGCGGTGGCCAATCGAGCAATTTCCTCCTCGGATGAAGCGAGGAGTTTCTGATTCCCGGACGATCAGGAGAAATGATGCGGAGGTTAAGCTCACGCGCCGCCGTGTCTGTCAGCTCGCCCATGGTGCGCGAGCTCGGCCAACCATGAGAAAAGAATATCGGCTCGCCATCGCGCGCCCCATATTCCGCGAGCGCGATTGTCTGGCCGCTCGCCAAAGAGATGATGCAAGGTTCGGCTGCCATTTTGCCTAACGATATGCGGTTATGAGAGAGGCGAACTTCTTTATGGCTTTGATGATTATGCTCCCAGTCTCACCGTGAGCGATATGAAGCGCGAATTGAGGCCAGATTTCAAAGTGGAATTGGACGCCGCAAATAGGCACACTAATCTCTCCGGAGATTCGATTCCTCATGCCGCAATTTTCTTATCGCGCTCGTAATGCCCAAGGGGCCCTTGTTGAAGGCGTGCTCAACGTGACCGATCGGGCCGTCGCCATACGGCAGATCGAACAGCAAAACTGTGTCCCGATCAGGGTGGAGGCGATAAACACCGCACCGCAGGTGATCAATGGCAAGCCTGTCGCTCCGGCTGCAGCACCGACGCAGAATCTAAAGATTCCGCACGGGCAGCTGCTTATTTTTACCGAGCAGCTTGGGCATCTGTTGCAGGCGGGAATGACGCTCGATGAAAGCCTGGAGGTGCTGGAAAAACGGCTCAAGCATCCACGGGTGCAGCAGATGACGAGATCTCTGCACCAGGCGCTGATCGACGGCCGGAGTTTTTCGCAGGCCTTGCGTGATTTTCCGCGGATCTTTGCGCCGCTCTATGTCAACATGGTAGGCGCAGGTGAGGCGAGCGGTGCCCTGCCCGACATTCTCATGCGGGTGGTGACGCATTTGATGCAGGAAAAAAACCTGCGTGATCGGGTTTCGCAGGCGCTGATTTATCCGGCCTTCCTTGCCCTCGCGGGTTGCGGGCTGATCGTCATTTTTATCACCTTCATGGTGCCGCAGCTCACTGGATTTATGCAGCAAACCGGTGGCACCCTGCCTGCGCCGACGCGAGTTCTGCTCAGCATGCATCACTTGATCACCGGCTATTGGTGGCTCGTCATCCTCATCGCTCTCGGAATCATGGTTGGCTTTCGGGCTTTCGTACGGAGTGAGGAAGGGCGTTTGAGCTGGGACCGCTTTCGCCTCCATATTCCTGGCTACGGGCGAATCCGACAGCATCAGTATTATGCGCAATTTGCGCGAACTTTGGGCACGCTCATGGAGAACGGCGTTCCACTTTTGCGGGCACTCGACTTGGTGGGCGAGATCGCGGGAAACAGCTATCTCGAATCGAAGTTGCGCGAGGTACGCAAATCGGTCATCGATGGCGCCAATCTCTCCAACGCTCTCGCCCGGGAGAATCTCTTCCCCGATCTCTTCACCGACATGATGTCCGTTGGCGAACAAACCGGCCACTTCGCGCAAACCATGCAAACCATCGCTGACGTCTACGAGCGCGAACTGGATCGAACAGTAAATGTGATCTCCGCCTTGATTCCGCCCGTGATCATTGTGCTGATCGCAATCGTGGTTGGCTTTGTCGTTTACAGCATTCTCGACGCGGTCTTCTCCATGACACAAAGTTTGCGGATGCGTCCGGGCTAATTTACCATCGACGCCGAAATGCTCTTTCGTGTCGTCGCGTTTGCTCTTCTCCTGGCGATAGCTCGCTGCGGCTTCGCCCAAGTCGCGTTACCGGCGCCGGGTGCACAATGGCTCAAATCGAATGAGGCGGCAGGGGCGGCGCCGGACAATGCCTGGATCGACCTGCGTCAAAACAGCGCCGCCCACTCCAAGCCTCAAGTGGCGCCGAGCTGGGTCGAGTCAGTAACCTTTACGCCGGCGCGGAAAGAATCGGAAGCCGCGAAGAAAAGTGTGTTCCGTATTCGCCTAACGAAGCCTAACGAGGACTACCAGATTCTACTTTTTCGCCTTTACTTTGACGATATACCCGAAGCGCAACCGGAGCTGATCGCCTGGGACGAATCGGGTACACAGTTGATCCGCTCCGGCCCACTCGGCCAAAAGACGGGGCTCGCCACCTCCTCGAGCACGACCGTTCCAATGATTGGCGTGAGCGCGATCGACATCGAGGTGCCGGGCGACGGCCGTTCCGTGCGCGGAGCCTATCTGGATTGGATGAAATCGAGTCAGGTGATGCGCCCTTTGCATGCTCCTCAGCAGAAGTTGATGGCAAGCCCATTTGATGGCCCACCTGCGCTCAAGGCCGGGGAGGAAGACTCGGAAGTTTTTGGCACGGTGAAAGCGCCGCTCACCACCGAGATCATTCCGATCGGTTCCAGCATGCAGACCGGTGGCGCCTTTCAGTTTGGTCTCGACTCGCAACCCCTCATCGCGCTGATTACTTTTGAACTTGCCAGTCCACAGATCGAATCGCCGCCCGAGATTTATGTGAACGGCCAGGATATTGGACCAGCCACGCTCGTCTTGCCAGATCTGGCGGACCCGGCTTACCGCGGACTCTCGGTGGCGCTGCTCGACACCATGCAATTTCAATACACTGGCTGGTTGCGGGCGCAGAAGATCGTCCCCGCCTCGGTCTTGAAGGCAGGCACGAATGATGTGATGATTTTAGCGGGCGCCGGAACTTCCGCCTCGGCGGTAAGGGAAACGCAGATGCAGTTAAAATATCTTTGGGATAAATCGGATTACCTGCTCGAGCCGCTGAAGTAACCCCGTCGCCTATTGTTTATGCGTAAGAGTCAAAGTGGTTTCACGCTTCTCGAGATCATGCTCGTGGTCACGATCATCTCCCTCTTGCTCGGGGCAGCCATTTACAAGATGGCACCGAGTGTCGACGTGGCGAAAACGACCCGAGTAGCAGCCGACATCCAGAGCCTGCGCACCGCGCTTCTGTCCTATTCGGGAATGAACGGATTCTATCCGACGACCGAACAAGGGTTGCAGGCGCTGGTCGCGCGCCCGTCGGGCGAGCCGGCTCCGGAGCGCTGGGTGCATTTCATGGATTCGGTGCCGAAAGATCCATGGGGATTGCCGTATATCTATCGGTGTCCGGGGCAAAAGAATCCGACGGGCTACGATCTTTTCTCAGCCGGACCGGATCGTAAGCCCGATACGCCGGACGACGACTGGGGCACCTAAGACAGACCTCGACGTCGCCAACATTCCGCGGCGATCTGGTAGGTCGTTAGGCTGCGCGTCTAATCTTCGAAGTCGTCATCTGCACTTTCGACCGGCTTGACCGTCTGCACCCGCTGTTGTCCCTGCAGTGGCTGGTTAGGCAGGCCGCGTCGATGGATCGTCGGCCGGACATGCGGCGGTGGTGTGGGCATTTGTGGGACCGGCATCGGTCGGGGAATTTGCGGCTGCAGTCCATTGCGGGGGTTGGGATGATTGCCCGGAATCTGGGCTGGTTGTTGGACCGGCGGGGGAATGGGATTCTGGATCGCCTGGCTCAGGAGCGCTTCGTTGAAAGTGAGCGTGGCAAACTGCCCGTCCTTTGTAATTGTGACCTTGGTTTCCCCCACCCGATCCGACCACTGAATGTTGGAGATGGAATAACCGTCAATTGTCTCCTTCGTGTTCAGGTATTCCTTTAAATTCTTGTCGGTCGTCGACGCAACCGTGACAAAATCGCCATCGGTCGAATGCGCGGCATTGGCCACGTAGAGGTCCTTGGCGAAATCTGGCTTCGTTCCAACCGCCGCGCCGGCGCTCGCAACCGCGAAGGGTGAGCGCTTCACCATCGGCGCGTAATGCGAAAAAGGCTCCGTGGTTGGAAGATCGCCCTTAGCCCAAACACTCATCGTTAGGCAAAAAAACACTCCGCTGATAAGGAAGGCGAGAGATTTCGAGTTCATCATTTTTGCCCGGTAGCCGCGAACCATTTTGCGATCTTGAAACGACCTTGCATTACGCTCGGATCGTTTGGATCCACCATCAAGTTTACATTTTCAAAGACTACGAAAGCCTCTGGCCGTTGTGCGTCGTAGAGAAAATGCACGAGGGGTTCCCAGGAACTTTTCGTCTCGAAAGTGGCGGAGATCGATTTATGCGATGACGTGTTTTCGACCGGTCCGATCTGCGGATTTTCGATCTGCACGTTGTAACGTCCGGCCACATCTTTTACCAAGGTGAGGAGGGAGGAAGCTTCCGCAGGATTGTTCGATTTGGGTTGTGTCTTTTTCAGCCAGTCGGCGCGCCGCTGCCACATTTTTTCTCCTTCGAGATAGGCTTTTTGTTCGGCGCGTTGTTGCCGCTCCTCAGCGTAGGCGGCCCGCGCGCCCGCGCTCATCCCAAGCACCGTGCTCCAGATGATGACGTTGATGAGGAGGAAGAGAACTCCGGCCACGACATAGGCGAGCATGCGTTCTCGTTGATTCAGACGAGCAAGCCATTTCTCAATCATTTGGTCTTGCCCTCCAGACGAAATTGCGCGTGATCGTTAGGCAAAATACGCGGCGTTTGCAGGTTAAAAGTAAAGTCCTTTAACCCCGAGTTCTTCTTCACCATTTCCGCGAACTGGTAAGCGAGCGCAGCGGAAGGCGCTTCGCCCTGGACTGAAATGTTGCGCGCCGATTGTTCGTAAACCGTGATACGCACGTCGGGATTCGGCAGGCTCTCGAAGAGATGAAGGACAACCTCGATTGGATAATAATGCGGGTCGATCGCAGGAGAGAGCGCTTTCCAATCCGCCTCGGTTTGCTTGATAAAATCGACTCGCGGCGCATCGCGCTTGATCGCCTTTTGCAGGTGTCCGGCCTGAAAACGCACCATGACCAGGTAAAGCAGGAAGAGAACAAAAATGGCCGCGTAGATGCCGCCCGCCCAAAGAAGGCGGCGGCGCCACTCTCCTCGCCTAACGAGTGCGGCACGCTGCCGGCGCCAGGTATCAGGCAGAAGATCGAGCTTCACTGGCACGGGCGGCGCTTCCGGCCCCATCAGGTCGGGCCGTTGTGCGAAAACCCGCTCAATCGTGTCACGCAATTGAAAACATTCTTCTCCGAGCAGAACCTTTGGGAACGAAGTGTCTATACCTTGTAACTCTGCGCTCAAAGCCAGTTGCGGCAGATCGCGCTGCAAGCCTTCCTCCTCGCTCGCGTCAAGCGTGCGGGTAAGGCTGAGCTTGCCGTTTTCGCTGATGGCAGAAACGAGCTTTTCGCCTTCGCGATAAATCATGAGCGCGCGGGTGGTGGCGGCATGCGAGGCGGCGCGTTGGGCGGCGTAAACCGTGACCTGCCGCGGAATGAACCCGCGATTGATCAGAGGGCCGGCGAGTTCATTGAGTCGCGCGTTATGCACCGCCACGGAAGAAATCACGCTTTCGCTCTCACTCTTTTCAATCACTTCGAAGGCGCTGGTTACGTCTTCGGGTGGGTATGGGAAAGATTTCTCTACCTGCAGTCGCACCATGCCTTCGTACTCCGAAGGATCGGTTGTCGGCAGACGCAAACGCTGCGCAATGACGGCGTTGACGGGAAGGGACAAGACCAGCTCATCGTCGGTTGTGAGCAAGCTGGCTGCTTCGTTCAGATCGGCCACGCTTCGCACTTCCCAAGTACCGTTGTCTCCACGGGTGCGAATCAGATTCCAGCCGCGCCCTGAGGGCGCTATAAAAACAGGAGCGTGTACGGGTTCGATATTAATATTCCTTCCAACGAAGTATCTGCGGCGTAGCGGTTCTCCGGACAATCATCTCGATCGTGCGCTTCACATCGCTGGAGGTCCCCAGACTAACGATTCGCACTACCTGATCGTTAACGGTGACCAGGCCTGAACTGGTGAGGAGAAGAAACTGCTGCGGAGTAAATCCGAGCGCAAGCCCAACCTGATCCAGCGATTGCATAGGCGGATCATCCGCGGTGCCATCAATTCCGTCCGCTCCCCGACGATATTGGAGATAGCGATCGACAATCTGTTCGTTAAAGCCAGGAAGCGAGAGGAGCACATCGCGATCGGCCCAGATGAGGTCGACCGGGCCGCTGCTGTAAAGGGTAAAGTCGGCGTCCCAATCTTTGCGTGAAGTAAACTTTTCCCAACCCTTCACTTGCTTGAGCTCTTCCACTCGCACGAGGAGCGAATTTTTCGGCTGATAACCCGGTTCGCTCTCGGCCCCGTTCAGACGCGGAATATCGTCCGGATCAACGAAGTCGAGCAGGCAATCCATCATCCGATCGCGTTCATTGATGTCGACGCCTTTGACCTCAAGATATTTTCGCAGGATGTCGAGCCGCTGGGGATTTTCGCCGGAAAGAATCCAGTTCAAATGAAGCCGGCCGCCCTCGCCAAGAATTCGCACGTTGTAGGATTGATTCTTGCCTAACGATCGCTGCAGGATGGCGGAATCTGTGGATGACACTTGCGGATTCGTAGCCACTTCCGCGCCCGAGGCCGCCATCGCCTCAGCCTCAAGCGTATGGTTCGCGTCACCGGTAAGAGCGAGTTGCGCGTTAATATCAATCGCCCAGGAGATGACCATTGCACTGAGCAGGAAAAGCGCCCAGAGCGCCAGCATAAGTGCGGCACCCGAACGTTCTCTAAGTGATCCGCATTTCATGTTCTAGTATGGCGTGCGCCGCAAAGGCATGATGGCCACCCAGGGGACGCGGGCACCAACGCGCTCAATCGTTAGGCGGACAAGGTGCGGCAGTGTGCCACGATCGGTCCAGCGATCTACCCAGGCGTTAAGGCGTGGATCGAAATAGCGGATTTCCAGGCTGGTGATATTACTCAGGAGCGGCACCCAGATCTTATTGTCCGGCACCGGATTAGTTTCGTCCTCTGACTCGCGCACGACGCCCAAATCCATCGCCTTGCCTTTCTCCATCGGGCGCAGGCGGATCGTTACGGAATACTGCCCGCTTGCATAACGAGTAAAGAGTCCCGGACCGGCCGAGCAAATCCATGTCATCTCGTCTCGTGAGCGCCCCTCGAATTTGAAGGGTTCACCGAGCAAAGTTCCCTGTCCAGGCGGCAGCTCCTGAAATTGATCGGTCAAAGTCCGTTCCAGCCCCTCGAATTGAGCGTTGATTTCGTTCACTTCGCTTGAAACCTGGACTGCGATAACATTAGCGCTCACGAAACGAAAGATGGCCAGCGCCATCATCCCAAGAATCGCGACCGCGAGCGAGATCTCGAGGAGCGTGAACCCGCGAGGCTGTTTCGCCTTAACCGGGGCGGTAAACATAAAAGACCAGCCGTTTGCTTTGCTGCACTCCGCCGCGCGTCCATTCTGCATCCAGCATGACTCGAGTAATTCCACCAATGATGGTGTTGTCCGCCTCTTCCAAATCTTCCGGCGTCGCCTTCTCAATTAGCCTGACCATTCCATACCCAGTATCGATCCTTGTCTCCCTGGCGGGATCTGGTTTGACTGGACTCGACTGGATCTCCGCCATGCGGTTGGCGAGCAACTGTCGGACGCGACCCTCTTCTGTCGCTAGTTGACTCGCGCTAATACAATTTTGCACGGCACGGCCGAGCGCGAGTACACCAATGACGAAGATCGTTAGGCCAAGCAGAACTTCGTAAAGCGCGAAGCCGCGTCCGCGGTTATTGAGTTGCATACCTTACAATCTGCGGATGCCCGGTGAGCGGCGAATAATTCACTTCCCACGATCCCGGCGGTCCCTTAAAGATGATGGTGGCTGGTTCACAGCCGCCCGACGGCCAGAAAACCCATTGCGCGAAAGGGCCTTTTTCCAGTGTAGCCGGCAGGCGCAGGATATAGGCATAGCCTTTGTCGAGCACGAGCGTGGCAGTCGGTGTTTTTGGATCATCCTCGGACAGAGCGGCCGGATGCAAAGAGACAGCGCGTTTTTGCCATTCGATGACGTAAGGGCGACGCTCATGTACGCTGTGGTCCTGCGCCTTCTGCACCAATTGATTCATTGCTTCGAGCGTCCGCTTCAGGCGACGATCTGCCAGCACTCCTCGAATGCTCGGCAGTGCGAGAACCATTATGAGCAGCAGGATGAAAACCGAGATCGCTATCTCGATTAGGGTGAATCCGCTGCGCCGTTTCATGGTCCGAATTTTACGATGTCGCCGACGAATTCACAACCGGCTGGCCCCGCTGCTTCGATATCCTGGCTCGCTGCGGAGGTAACGCGCTCACGACATCAATGGGCTCCCTGTCATGAAAGAATCAATCGCGGAGGCAACGTTTTTCTCCAGTCCGGCGGAGTTGCGCGAATGGTTCCGGCGTAATTATCGCAGCGAATCGGAACTGTGGGTTGGCTTTCATAAGAAACACACTGGAACGCCAGGTATCACCTGGGCCGAGTCGGTCGACGAAGCACTTTGCTTTGGCTGGATCGATGGCATTCGCAAAGGAATCGATGCCGCCAGCTATAAGATTCGCTTCACCCCGCGCCGCCGTGGCAGTATCTGGAGCACGGTCAATATTCGGCGAGTCGAAGCACTGACGAAAGCGCAACGGATGTGCGCATCCGGTCTTGCCGCTTTCGGCCGGCGCTGCGAAAACAAATCTGGCATCTACTCCTACGAACAACGCGGTAATCAGCTGCCCGAACCGTACGCGGGCAAGTTGCGCAAGAACAAGAAGGCCTGGGAATTTTTCCAAGCCCAGCCGCCTTCCTATCGCAAGGCAATAGCCTGGTGGATAGTGAGCGCAAAGCAGGAGAAAACCCGAAATAAACGTCTGCAGAGGTTAATTTTTGAATCCGGCGCCGGTCGCCGCCTGCGATAGATCTCCCATCATTCCAGTTGAAGGGCGTGGGAACGGTTACAAACTACGCGATGCAAAAAATCTTCGGTGCGGTCGGCCGCTCGTTTTTGCCTGTCGTGTTCGCGTTCTCTCTGATTATCGGCCTAACGAACGCCGGCGGCGCTAATCGACACAAGGAACGAGCCAAAAAAAACAAGCCGCAAACTCCCGCACCCACCGCTTCTGTCGTTCCCTCCGGAAAAGCTTCTCCCACAACCACGCCGTCTCCGTCTCCCACTGCCACGCCGCTCGACGAGATTAAACCACTCTTCGATCCGAAACTCTGGAGCGGCATGAAATGGCGCGAAGTTGGGCCTTATCGCGGTGGTCGCGCGCTCGCGATCGAAGGCGTCCCAGATGAACCGAACACCTACTACTTTGGCGCCGTGGCCGGCGGCATTTGGAAGACAACCGACGGCGGAGCAAACTGGAAACCCATTTTCGACAAAGAACACTCCATCTCGTCGATCGGTGCGCTGGCCGTCGCGCCGAGCAATCACAACATTATTTACGCCGGCACAGGTGAAGGTTCCTTACGCGGCGACATCACCTACGGCAATGGCGTCTATAAATCGACCGACGGTGGCCGTAACTGGCGGAATGTCGGACTGAAGGACAGTCGACACATCGGTGCCCTGATCGTTCATCCCGAGAACCCAAACATTGTTTTCGTTGCCGCGGTCGGCCACGCCTTTGGGCCTAACGAGGAGCGCGGCGTCTATCGCACAACCGATGGCGGCGTAACTTGGAAGAAAGTCCTGGGCAAGGACGTAAACACGGGCGCTATCGACGTCGTTCTCGACCCGCATAATCCGACCACACTCTTCGCCGCCCTCTATCAGATGCGGCGACAGCCGTGGTTTTTCTCCAGCGGAGGAGAGGGCAGCGGACTCTATCGTTCGACTGACGGCGGTGACACCTGGCAACATCTCACCGGTCATGGTCTGCCCGAGGGAATCCTGGGTCGCATTGGCGTCACGGTTTCGGGCGCTGACTCGGGTCGAGTTTACGCCATCATCGAGGCCAAAGAGGGCGGTATTTTCCGATCCGACGACAGCGGCAATACCTGGCAAAAAATCAACGACGATCTGCGCTTCCGCCAACGCGCCTGGTATTTCAGCAAGATTTACGCAGATCCGCAGGCCGTCGATAAATTGTATGTCGTCAACACCGGACTCTTTCGCTCCATCGACGGCGGCAAGACCTTTAAGCTCCTGCCCGCACGACACGGCGATCATCATGGATTGTGGATCGATCCCAGAAATTCTGATCGCCTCGCCAATGTCAACGACGGCGGCGCCAGCATCTCAACCGATGGTGGCGAAAACTGGACGACGCTCGATAACCAGCCAACCGCACAGTTTTACCACGTCGCAGTCGATAATGCGTTCCCGTATCACATCTACGGTGCGCAACAGGACAATTCTAATGTCGGCATCGCCAGCCGCGGCGAGAGCGGAATAATTGAGCGCCAGGATTGGTTTCAAGCCGGCGGCGGAGAATGCGGTTTCGTCGTGCCCGATCCGCGCGACTGGCACGTGATCTATTCCAATAGCGAAGGCTACATCGTTCGATACGACAAATCGAAAGAACAAAGCCAGGAGATCAGCGTCTGGCCTCTCGATAACTCCGGTCACGGAGCAGAGGACCTGAAACATCGCTTCCAATGGGTCTCGCCTCTGCTCATTTCGGCCCATGATCCCGACACGCTCTACACAAGCGGCGAAGCGGTTTTCAAATCCACCGATCAGGGCCATAGCTGGACCGCGATCAGTGAAGACCTCACCCGCAACGACAAGAGCAAACAAAAACCAAGTGGCGGCCCGATTCAGAACGACATCACGAGCGTGGAATATTACGACGTCGTTTTCGCCCTCGCAGAATCACCGGTGAAAAAAGGGATGCTTTGGGCCGGCACTGATGACGGTCTCCTTCACGTCACAACGGATGACGGCGCCAACTGGCTGCGCGTCACGCCCAACATGCCGGAGTGGAGCTGTGTCAGCCTCATCGACCCTTCGCATTTTGACTCCGCGATCGCATACGTGGCGGTTGACCGCCACCGGCTCGACGACTTTAAACCCTATATTTTCAAGACCAGCGACACCGGTCGAAATTGGAACGCGATCACCAAGGGAATTCCGGAAGGCGCCTACGTTCACGCAGTGCGCGAAGATCCGAAGCGGCGCGGCCTCCTTTACGCGGGCACCGAGCTCGGCGTCTACGTTTCCTTCGACGACGGCGCGCACTGGCAATCGCTGCAATTGAATCTTCCCACCTCGCCAGTCCATGATCTTGTGGTGAAGGACGACGATCTCGTCGTCGCAACTCATGGCCGCTCGTTTTGGGTGCTCGATAACCTGAGTCCGCTTCGACAGGTTAACGACCAAATCACCCAAAGCGACATGGTGCTGTATCACCCGCAGACTACTGTGCGCCTCCATTACCCCGAAGAAGTCGACACTCATCAGGCTGCGGGCGCGAATCCGCCGGCCGGCGCGATGATCGACTATTATTTCAAGCAGGCGCCCAAAGGCGAAGTGACGATTGACATCCTCGATGCACAGGGCAAGCCGGTCCGCCATCTTTCCAGCAAAGAAAAGAAAGAGGAACAAGAGCAACCTCCCGAGTGGCCCGACCAGGTGCAGGCGCCGAAAACAATCCCGGCCTGGGAAGGCATGAATCGCTTCGCCTGGGACCTGCGCTATGACGATCCAGTGCAAACGCCTGGGGCTTTCTACGCTGGCAGTCCGCCGCGCGGGCCGCTCGCAATCCCGGGTGACTATCAGGTGCGCCTAACGAGCGACGGAAAGACCCAGACTGTCCCGCTTCATCTGGAAATTGATCCGCGCATCAAGGGGTCGGAGAGTGCAATTCGAAAATCATTCGAGTTATCAACTCGTGTTACCCAGCGTATTTCTGATTTGCATCGAACGATCAACGAAATCCGCGATACGCGCTCGCAAATTGAAGCGTTGCGCAAGCGCCTGGACGATTATCCGCGCTTGAAGACGGCACTTGTCGCCGCCGATGAGATGGAAAAAAAGATGGCTCCCGTCGAGGAGAAACTCGTCCAGGTGAAGATGAAAAGCTCGGAGGGCAACCTCGTTTATCCCAACGAGCTCAACGAGGAAATTTACTCGTTCGGTCACAGTATTGAGGCGGATGCCGCTCCCACCGAGTCGCAGGAGGAAATCTTCAAGATGCTCGATGGACAGTTGGAGGAACAATTAAAAACCTGGTCGCAAATCAAGACTGCAGAAGTAGCAAAGATTAATGACCTCGTTGGCCAGGCGAACGTTCCCGCCATCAGCATCACTGCCGCAGCCCAGCCAAGTCCGACGCCGACTCCGCCAGTGTCGGTTTCGCCTAACGAAACTCCCCAACCAACCGCCACGCCGCCGCACTAGCCTAACGAAATCGCGTAAAGTACTGGCAGTTGTCTCCGGTAAAAGCGATCATGATGAGCGGCTGAGCGCCGTGTTCTTGCGATGAGCCATTCTCACCACGCAGTCGATTTCGGTCGCGCCTTTGCCATCGGAATTCTGCTCAACTCCGGCTTCATCATCGCCGAAGTCGTCTTCGGCTTGCTCAGTCATTCCCTGTCGCTCCTTGCCGACGCCGGACACAATCTTGGCGATGTCATGGGCCTGGTCATGGCCTGGGCGGCAAGTAACCTCGGACGGCGTCAAGCGACGCGCCGTTTCACTTACGGCCTGCGACGCAGTTCGATGCTGGCGGCACTTTTCAACGCCATCCTGCTTCTCGTCGGCGTTGGCGCGATTGCGGCGGAGGCGATTCGTCGCCTCGGCCAGCCGGACAAGGTTATTGGCCTAACGATGATCTGGGTCGCGGCCGCCGGTGTTTTGATTAACGGTGTTACCGCCTGGATGTTCGCGCGCGGACGCGAAGGCGATCTCAACATTCGCGGGGCATTTCTCCATATGGCAGCTGATGCCGGTGTTTCGGCCGGAGTGGTCGTGGCAGGTTTCGTTATTTTGAAAACAGGCTGGTCGCTCCTCGACCCGATCAGCAGCCTCGTCATCGTGGTGATCATCATCATCGGCACTTGGGGATTGTTACGCGACTCCGTCAGTCTCGTACTCGACGCTGTCCCCCGTGGAATCGATCCGGGCGCGGTGAAAGCCTTTCTCGAGCAACTGCCGGGCGTAGCCGAAATCCATCACCTCCACGTCTGGGGACTGAGCACGACAGAAACGGCCTGCACCGCCCATGTCGTGAAACGGGAACCGCAACTCGACGATCAATTGCTCAGGCGCATCGCCGATGAGCTGCACACACGTTTTGGAATCGAGCATACGACGATCCAGTTCGAGCATTGCAAAGGACCGGATTGCCCCACGGAACAGGAAAGGCACGCATCGGTTTAATGGACGGCGTCATCACGAAGGCGGTTTTGCTCGCTGCCGGCCGGGGCACGCGCATGCGCGAGCTGACGAACGAACTGCCCAAGCCGATGATCGCGGTGCGCGGCAAGCCGATCCTTCAACATATCATTGAAGGTTTGCGTGCCGGGGGCGTGACACAGTTCCTTATCATCGTCGGTTATCGCGCCGAGATCGTTAGGCAGGCTTTCGCGGATGGTGGCCAACTCGGAATCTCGATCGAATATGCGGAGCAACTGGTGCAGGACGGCACCGGTCGGGTCATCGAACTGGGCCGGAATTTCACCGGCAACGACCCTTTTGTTTTGCACTACGGCGACATCCTGGTGGATTCACCGAACTACGCCCGCCTAACGAACTTGCCGGCTGAGACCGAGGCGATCGTGAGTGTGAAGGGAAACGAAGATGTGAGCCAGGGCGGCGCGGTTTTTGTCAACGAACGTTTTGAGTTGATCGACCTCCGTGAAAAGCCCAGGCCTAACGAACCAACCAGCCCCTGGTACAACGCCGGCATCTATGCCTTTCGTCCCAGCATCTATGCATTCGCCGCGCAGCTCGAACCTTCGCCGCGCGGTGAGTATGAGCTGACCGACGCAATTCGCGCGCTCGCTCATTCCGGAAAAAAGGTCCAGGCAATCGAGTTGAGCGGCGACTGGGCCGATGTCCGTGATCCGGAAATTCTGGCCAGGCTAAATCGTTAGGCGTTAGGCCAGCACTTCGCCAAAAGTCGGCTGCCTAGCCGGCCTCGCCCACGTCGCCATTTTCCTCCGGCTCCTCTCCAATCTCCTCTTCGATTACCCGTCGCCGTTTTGGCGAGAGGAATGGCCGGAGAAATCCATAAAGCAAATAGGAAAGGAAAATGACCGCCGCCATCCATTGGTAGAATTTTACCGTCAACGCCAGGATCGCCATGAGGAAAAAGAAACGCGGAATTGAGCGCGTCGTCCGCCAGTTCACCGCTTTGAAACTCGGATAGCGGACCCGGCTAAACATCATGAAGGAAAGGAAGAGCATCAGCACCGGCAGGGCGTATTTCCATCGTCCAATCGTCCGCTGACCTTCGTCCAGCCAGAGCATGAAAAGGGTGATCGAGGCAATCACTCCAGCCGCCGCGGGAATGGGAAAGCCCGTAAAGTTCTTTTCCGCCTCGTTCGATGGCCCGGCGGCCGAGACACAATTGAACCTGGCCAGACGCAACGCTCCACAGGCCAGGTAAACAAACGCGATCATCCAGCCAAGATTTTGAAACTCACCGAGCACGATCTGGTAAACGAGCAAGGCCGGAGCCATGCCGAAGGAAACGATATCGGCTAACGAATCGAACTCGCGGCCAAAGGCACTTTCGTGACCGCCCAGACGCGCCAATCGCCCATCGAGCAAATCGAAAATGCAGGCGGCGAGAATGAACCAGATCGCGTCGTGAAAATCGTTCGACGCTTCGAGCAGATCGATTCGTTGCGCGCCGTCGTAAATCCGTAGCACGGCGGCAAAGCCGCAGAAAAGGTTTCCCGCCGTCATCAGATTCGGCAGGAGATAAATCTTTGGGCTGAGCGGATCGCGCATGGTCAGGAAAGCCGTGCGATCGCACTCGCCCCGCCGGCCACGCGATCGCCCACTTTTACCAGAACGGTAGCAGTCAGCGGGAGAAAAACTTCCGTGCGCGAGCCGAAACGGATCATGCCGAAACGCTCCCCCTTGCGTAAGACATCGCCGACGTGTGACCAGCCGACGATCCGTCGCGCGATTGCGCCGGTGATTTGCCTGACGACGAGCGTGGCGCGCGGGTTTTCAAAGGCCCAGGTCATGGCTTCATTCTTGAGCGAGCAATTCGGATTCCGCGCATCAAGGCACAGTCCCTCGCGATGCTCGCGATAGACGATGCGGCCATCAATCGGCGCGCGATTGGTGTGAACATCAAAAACGGAGAGAAAAATTGAAACGCGGCGCATCGTTTGCCTAACGACTTCCGGCTCCTCCAAATCGATGATTTCGACCACCACTCCATCTGCCGCCGCGACCACCACATCTGGATCGGCCGGCGTCGTGCGTTCCGGATCACGGAAAAAAACAAATGTGTAGGCAATGAGCGCGAGCCAAAACAAACTAAGCCAGTTTGAAACGAGCAGGCTTACAGTGGCGAGGACGAGGAGCACGACCAAGATCCAGCGTGCCTCAAAAAGCGTTTGAAAGCGCATCGAAGAATTGGAGTGTCGGATTCGCCGTTGGGACGGTCAAGGCTACCGGCGGGGGCGCGCCGCAGTGCCCGCCTCCCAGCGGCTAAGGCACTACCGTCACGTTGGCTGAAAATTCGGAGGTACCGGACACGCCGCGACCCGTTCCCGTGGCGGTCGCGGCAACCACCGACCCGACGGCAAGCGAAGCAGAGAAGTCTTGATTGAAGGTTGCGTTCCCGCTTGCGTCCGTCGTTAGGCTTACGGAGCCAATCCAGGTTTTGCCTTCACCGTTGCCGGAAGAATCGGCACTTGGGCTGGAGTAAAAATCGACTCGGTAAGTTCGACGCGGCACGCTGTTCAAACTTCCCTGGATGACCGCGCTGCTGTTGGCGGAAGTGAGCACAGGAAAATTTTGCAACTGGTTCGGTCCCGCGTCGGGATCTCTGAGATCGTTCGCCGTCACTCCAAACCCATTCTCGCTCCCGCCCACGAGATTAATTCCCAAGCCACCGTTGGAAAAAATTGAGTTGGCATTGAAATCGTTACCGATCGTCGTGCTGTCGAAAACGTCGATCCCGGACCCGACATTGAAGGCAATCACGTTACCGGCGCCGGTCGTCGAGCTTCCGATCAGATTATTCTGCGCCGCGTTGAACAGCGCCATGCCCGAAAAGGCATTAGCGATTCCGGTCGTTCCCGTAGGATCGGTGCCGATGAGATTTCCCTGCACATTGTTAGCCGTAGCTCCAGTGCCGCTGATCACGATGCCCCAGTTCAAATTGCCGGAGACCAGGTTACCCTTGCCAACGCCGCCCACAATATTTGAAGGCGCAGCGAAAATATCTATCCCGCTGAATCCGTTCGCGAGAGCTGCAGTCCCGGCCGCAGTCACCCCGATATAATTAGAGACAACCTGATTTTGAGACGTGGTCGTGTCGGTGATCGTTACGCCCTGGTCGAGATTCCCCGAGATCACATTGCGTGAAGTCGCGGCCGGACCGCCAACCACGTTCGCTTGCGCTCCGAGGAAAATGGAAAGGCCCGCAGTCTCGTTAGGCAGGGCCGCGCTACCCGTTTTGTTTGTTCCGATATAATTTCCGGCCACGGTGTTCGATTTCGTGCCGGTGCCGGAAATCGTCACGCCTTGAAAATGATTACCGGAAATAACGTTGCGGGCCGAAGCAGTCGTGCCGCCAATCGTGTTCTTTTGTGCACCACTAAAGATTTGCACACCGGCATTGTTAGGCACGGCGCCACTACCGCTTAAAGTTGTGCCGATAAAATTGTGCAGGACCTTGTTGTTGTTGGTCCCAGTGCCGCTGATGTCGATCCCGGAGGCGCCGTTACCGGAGATAAAATTGCTCGCCACGTTGCTCGTCCCGCCAATCGTATTGGCAGTCGCCGCGCCGAAAATATCAACTCCTCCGCCGCCGTTACCTAACGAAGCAGTGCCCGCAGGATTCATCCCGATAAGGTTGCCCACCACACTGTTCAAGGTCGTCCCGGGGTCCACGATCACCACCCCTTGATAAGTGTTGCCGGAGATGACGTTCCGTCCCCCGGCGCTGGTCGCGCTGCCCACAATATTACTCTGCGCACCAGTCACGATGGCGACGCCGGCTCCAACGTTTGGCAGCGCGGCACTTCCCGCCGCGTTGAGTCCGATGTAATTCCCCTCCACCAGGTTCGCGTTCGTTCCGGCGTCAAGAAACGCAATTCCGTCCAAATTATTTCCCGCAATGATATTGCGCGCGCTCGCCGTCGTTCCACCGATCACATTGCTTTGCGCGCCCTCAAAAACGGCCACGCCCTGATAGGTGTTTGGCAGAGCGGCGTTCCCGGTCGCGTTGGTGCCAATGAAATTGCCCTCCACCAAATTGCTGTTCGTACCGGTATCGTGAATCGAAACGCCGATGTGCGCGTTTCCGGAAATGACGTTGCGCGCGGTGGCTGTTGTTCCTCCGACTGTGTTGTTGTGTGCGCCAGAGATGATTTCTATTCCGGGGAAAGTGTTCGCACTTGCCGCGGTACCGGTCGCATTCGTTCCGATGTAACAACCGCTCATCGCGTTCCCGGTCGCACCCGTACCTTCAATCAGAATGCCGTTCTCGTTGAAGCCGTTGATGACCAAATTCTTGATGGCACAGTTCGCCTCGCGCAGGTCGAGCCCGGGAGCGAATACGCCTAACGAAGTGATCTGGGCGCCGTTGACCACCACCTCAGGACCATTCGGATTGGTGTTGCCCGTAAACGCCGTCTGCGTCGCTCCGTCCACCGTGGTTCCCGCACCCGGTGCGACCAGCAGGTAACTGGGTTGAATCGTAAAGACGTTGTTCGCGAAACCGGGATCGCTGGTCGGAATGTGAAACGAAACCGTCGTCGGCACCGGCGGCACATCGGTCGATTTGTCGAACGCGAAGTAAAGCGCTGAACGCAAACTGCCTGTTCCGCTGTCCTTCGTGTTGGTCACGGTCGCGCTCGGGAGCACGGCCGGGTTCCCGTAAATCGAGGCCATTCCCGCGCGATCGAGCTTGCTCAGGGTGCGGTAATAGACCTGGCCCATGATGTCGAGAAACTGACTGTAAGGCGGCTGAGGTTCGATCGTGTCCAGGTCAGGGTCGATGGAGAGCGCGTTACGCGCGTAATGCATGACCGAGTAAAAGTCGTAGGGGCCAATAGCAGTCGAGCCGCCCGGCAGTTTGGCGAAATTGCCTTCCTGGCCCGGTATGATGTTCTGGGTCAGGATCGTCACGAAAGTGTCGCGATCGTCGCGTTGTTGCTCGTGGTAATAGCCGAGAACATGGCCGTTCTCGTGGCAAATCGTGCCGCGGTTCCAGGCGTTGGGGCCAAACTTCACAAACTGTTCGCCACCGGCCATGCCTACCGATGACGAAAATCCTCCGCCTAACGACGGATCCTCCTGCACGGTGACAAAGTTCGTCGGCGTGCCGCCGGTGAATTCGCTGAACTGCACGTTGGCAAAGCCCGTCCACTCCGTCACGCTGTCGCGGAATTGCTGCATCTTCACCGCCGTGATCGTGCCGTTCGAAACCTGGGTTGGGTCAAAGCGATACGGAATCATTCCGCCCGGCCATTTAAACGCCATACCCGGCGGCGTATCGGCGTCCGGCCCCGGCAACGATCTGCCCTCCCGCTCCGCGATCAATCTCGCTCGAAAGACTTCGAGAAATTTTCTTTTAACCCCGATGTCTCCCAAGACAACAAACGGTTCGTCAGGCGGAGACTTCGCCAGCGCTCGGTCGATGACCGCGATATCCCACGCATTTGTACCGGTCATTGGCAAAGAGGACGCATCATTAGCCAATCCGGCGCCCGCCGTCAGGACGGCGATGAAAGCAATAACAGCCTGTCGAAGCATAAACAATCTCTCCCTCGCAGGCCTGCGAGGATGCCTGAGTTAGAGGAAAAAAGTCAATCGATTTCGCGTCGTCAGGTAGAACGAGCGGCTTAAGCCAGCTGCGTATCCTACAGTTGACAGATCAACTCAAACTCGGCTTTGCCTAACGGTTGAACGGAAAGCCGCGCGCACCGCAGCAATGCGATACTCTGCAACTTCGGTTCCGCGCGAATTTGCGCGAGCGTTACCGGCTTCTTCAAAGGCTTGATCGGCTTCAGCTCCACCGCACTCCAGTCACCCTCCTTCGCGGTCGGGTCGGGAAACGCTTCGCGCGTTACCTCAGCGATTCCGACTACTGCCTTGTCGCTCACGCTATGATAAAAAAACACGCGGTCGCCTTTGCGCATGGCGCGTAGATTTTTTCGCGCGAGAAAATTCCGCACCCCGGTCCAGTCCGTCCGACCATCATGCACAAAATCGTCCCACGAATAGGATTCCGGTTCCTGCTTCACGAGCCAGTAATTCTTCATCGCGCTTTTCGATAACACGAACGCGACCTCGGAAAAAGCTGCGATATGCTGCCTCCATGAACCTTTGGCTCCGCGTCCCTATCTGGCTGCCCATTACCCTCGTCTGCTCGCTCGCCATCGCCGCGAACTATCCCGCGCCTAGCGAAACCGATTTTGCTCTGCGCGATTTCAAGTTCGCCTCCGGCGAAACCTTGCCCGAGCTGCGCATTCATTACCGCACCCTGGGCAAACCGAGCAAAGGCACTGATGGCTTGACGACCAATGCCGTTCTCATCATGCACGGCACGACTGGCAGCGGCGCGCAATTCATTCGTCCTGAATTTGCCGGCGAGCTATTCGGTCCGGGGCAGCCGCTCGATACTACGAAGTATTTTATCATCCTGCCGGATGACATCGGCCACGGAAAATCGAGCAAGCCCAGCGACGGTTTGCACGCCCGCTTCCCGCGTTATGGCTATCGCGACATGGTCGAGGCGGAATATCGCCTCCTCAGCGACGGCTTGGGGGTAAACCACGCGCGCCTGATCATGGGAACATCCATGGGCGGCATGCATACCTGGCTCTGGGGCGAAATCCATCCCGATTTCATGGACGCGCTCATGCCGCTGGCCAGTTTGCCGACTCAAATTTCAGGCCGCAATCGCGCCTGGCGGCGCATCATTATCGACGCCATCCGCGACGACCCAGCCTGGAATGGTGGGCATTACAAAGCGCAGCCGCCGAGCCTGCGGACCGCCGCCGAAATGCTTTGGTTCATGAGCAGCAATCCCATCCTGCGAGACAAGGAAGCATCGAGCTTAACGAAAACAGATGAAGCCCTGGACAAGTTCGTCAACGATTACGTGAAGACCGCAGACGCGAACAATGTTCTTTATGCGTTGGAAGCTTCGCACGACTACGATCCCGGGCCCGACCTGGAAAAGATCAAGGCGCCATTACTCGCGATCAATTCAGCCGACGATCTGATCAACCCGCCCGAGCTCGGAATTCTCGAGCGCGAAACCAAACGCGTCCCGCATGGACAAGCCATCGTCATTCCCTTGAGCGCCAAGACCCGCGGCCACGGCAGCCATACGATTGCCGAGTTGTGGAAGCAACACCTCCTTGACCTCTTGCAACAATCCGCTCGTTAGGTGAGCACGGCGAGGCAAAAACCGCAGGAATGGCGTCGTCAGGCACCCTCTCGAAACCGCATTCTTCCGCGACCGGCGCGAAAAAAAGTCTTGACTCGAGTGCCCATCATCCTGTGGAATGGCGATCGAAAAGTTTTAATGAGCGGAGTTAACTTTTTTCGCCTGGAAGTTCTCTTCTCTCTGAAACTTTGTCCGAAGTCAAGACAACAGGCGCAGGAAGCTCATGACAAAAATCCCTTTCCGCCACCACTCAGCGAACAGTAGTGTCTTCAAACTCGTCGCGGCCGCCAGTGCCGCTTTCATCTGCGCTCTACCGATCTTGTCGTCCGAGCGTACTTTCGCAGATACGAATCAACCTCTTACCGGCACGAACACCCAGGGCGCATGGGGCGAGCCATTCGATCTCGGAGTTATCGCGATCAACGCCGCTCTCTTGCCCACCGGCAAAGTCCTCTTCTGGCAATTCATCGGTGGCACGTCGGGCGGGAGTCGAGCCGAGTTGTGGGATGCCAGCGGTACATTAACGGACGTTAGCATACCGTATGAACATGACGTCTTTTGTAGTGGTCACACCGCTTTGGCCGATGGCCGGGTCTTTATCGCGGGCGGGGTCCTCTGGGGGCAGAGCGGGAGTGAGATTGGGGTTACCCATAGCGACTTTTTCGATCCCTTTACGGAAACCTGGAGTGCCGGTCCGGAAATGGAGTACCCGCGCTGGTACCCTGATGTGAAGGAAGCGGCCGACGGCAGTGTGTATGTTTTTGGCGGTCAGGCCAGCCCGGGAATGCTGATAAATGATACCGAGCGCTACGATCCAGTCAGCAATACCTTTAGCACACTCCCTTCCTCGGGGGACATCGTCGCTGATATCTATTCCAGGACGATTCTTCTTCCCGATGGCAGAATTTTTATGGCCGGACAGAACCAGGAAACAGATGTGCTCGATCTCAACACACAGACTTGGTCTTTCGTGGGTGACATGGAATATGGAAACAGACTGAACGGAAACGCTTTCCTCCTTCCGGGCTTGGAAAAAGTCATGGTCATAGGTGGCGGTAGCGGCCCTAACGTTGACGCTACGACTACGACCGAGATTATCGACTTCTCTCAGCCTACGCCCGCGTGGAGTTACTCGACCCCGATGAATTACCCCCGGCAATACTTCACTTCCACCTATCTGCCTGACGGCAAGATTCTGCTTATCGGCGGTGTCCGCGAGGATAAATTTGTCGATCCGGCTGGACCGGCGGAAATGTTCGATCCTGACACTGCGACCTGGACGGTTTTGGCGACTGCACCGATCGCCAAAGCACATCATGCGAATGCAATCCTGCTCCCGGATGGACGAGTATGGAGTGCCGGTGGAGATGGTTATCTTCCCATGCGCACTTATGCCCAGATCTATTCTCCGCCCTATATCTTCCGGAACAACCGTCCCACCATCACCAGCGCGCCAACGAGCGTGACCTATAACCAGCGCTTCACTGTTACGACTCCCGATTCACGCAACATTAACAAGGTGTCTTTTGTTAGACTTGGAACGGCAACCCACGTTGGAACTTTCGACCAGCGTTATCTGGCCCTCGATTTCCGGGCGAAAAATGGCAGCTTGCAAGTCACTTCACCGATCGATTCCGCACATGCGCCGCCTGGCTACTACATGCTGTTTATCCTGAACAGCAAAGGAACGCCCTCGGTCGCATCGATGGTGCAAATTCAATAAGACTCTCTTGTAACCCCAGAGTGCCAGCTGTGCCTGCGAGAGCAGCGAAACGGTTGGCGTGTCAGGGAGTCGGATCAGTTAGGTTAAAGAGGTGAGACGAAGGCAAAACCCACTACTTGGAGGCTTTGCCTTCATAACTCTCGTCTTTGCCTGTCTCACTGGCTCCGGCTGGGCGGAGGACGCGCCTCCCTTTTATGCGGTCAAGCTCGTCGCGACCAAACCTGCGCCTGACTTTACTCTTACCGACCAGAACGGTCAGCCGTTCTCCTTTTCAAGTCTTCGCGGCAGACTGGTCCTGCTCAGTTTTGGTTTCACCCATTGTCCAAATATCTGCCCGACCACACTCGCTCACCTCGCGAACATCTACAAAAGCCTGAGCCCCGCGGACCAAAAGCAGGTCCAGGTGCTCTTTGTCAGCATCGATCCCCAACGGGATACTCCGGTGGTATTGAAGGACTATGTGAAGTTCTTCGATCCTCACATTATCGGAGTCACTGGTAGAGAGGACCAGGTCAACAAAGTATCCAAGCTCTATGCGGTTGAGGCCGATGAGTATAACACGGGCCACACCACCGGCACGTTCCTGGTCAGTCGCGGCGGCATCTGCATGGGATATTATCGCGAGAATCAGCTTGGAAATACAACGCGCATTATTAGCGACTTGCGCCGCTTCATGGCATTGCCGAAAGACCGAGAGACCGATTGGCAGCCAGAAAGAGTCAGGACCGTGAAGGCTTCAAACTTTAGCGGCCGCGAACTCTATCTCGCAAATTGCGCCTCCTGCCATCAGGACGATGGCCACGGTGTTGCCGGCAAATATCCCTCGCTCATCGACTCACCCTGGGTGCTGGGCGCGCCGAATCGGCTTGTCGCACTTACCCTTGATGGAGTAAGCGGCGGGCATCACGAAGCCAGGGGGAGTTATGAAGGAGTCATGCCGGCTTATCGCACCATCCTGACACCTACTCTTATTTCCAGCGTATTGACTTACGTTCGCCAAAGTTGGGGAAACCGTGCTCCCTCGATATCCGCTGGCTATGTGCAAAAGCTTATCTCGGCCTCACCGCCACGGACCAGCTTTTGGTCGTGGCAGGCGCTTGAAGCTTTGACCGCCGACGAAGCTGATAAGGCAGTGGAGGAAGGCGATCCTTCCGGAGAAGCCAACGAAAGTGTACACCCCGACTCGTGAGTCGCGGTTCACCAGTGCGGAAGATTCGACAAGTTTGACGGATTGCTTCACAATCCGCGCATGTCGCGCCTGCCCTTCATTACTTTCGAAGGTTCGGAGGCCTGCGGAAAATCCACTCAGGTTACTCTTCTGGCGGACCGCCTAACGAAAACGGGCCTCCCGCTGTTGGTTACCCGCGAACCTGGTGGCACGCCGATCGGGGAACGAATCCGCCAGCTTTTGCAGTTCGCGCCGGAAAGTGCGGGGATGATTCCTGAGACAGAACTCCTCCTGTTCGAGGCCAGCCGCAGCCAGCTCGTCAGGCAACTGATCCAGCCGGCACTTGAACGCGGCACGGTCGTCATTTCCGATCGCTTTGCCGATTCCACCACCGTCTACCAGGGTGTCGCCCGACGGCTCGACTCGGAAATGGTAGATCGCCTCAATCTCTTTGCCGTGGGCAACTGCTGGCCCGATCTCACCTTCGTTCTCGATATCGATGTCGAAACCACCTGCGCTCGTTTGCTTCGTCGCGTGCGACCGGCTACGGGAATCGATCGAATGGAACAGGAGCCGCTCCAGTTTTACGAAGACGTTTGCCTTGCCTATCGTGCGCTGGCCACGCGCGAACCCGACCGCATCCGCCTCATCGATGGTCGGCGGTCGGTCGAAGCAGTCGCGCAGGAAATCTGGGATACGATCACGACTCGCTTCGGAGAACTCGCGACCATGGCACCGGTGCAGGAAAGTCGCCGGGATTCCTAAGCCGTGGCCTTCACTCCGCAGATCGCGCTCGAGTATTTGCGCAGCGCACAGGAGCGTGACCGACTAGCTCACGCCTACCTCATCGCCGGAGCGCCCGGCAGCGGCAAACGTACCTTGGCCGCCAGTCTTGCCCAGCTCGTCAATGGCGCACTGCCTAACGATGTTTTTGCAGGCCGCGCACCGGACATTTACCTCGCCGGGCCCGAATCGAAGGCGCGTCGCATTCTTATCGAGCAAATCCGCGACCTGGAACACGGACTCCAGATGCGGTCCAGCAACGATCGCCGAAAGGTAGCGATTATTTCCGATGCCGACCGTCTGATGCCGCAGGCAGCGAACGCTTTTCTGAAGACGCTGGAAGAGCCACCTAACAATTCACTGCTCCTCCTCCTGAGCGCGATCCCGGAGGTGTTGCCTGACACCATTCTATCCCGTTGCATCGAGATTCCACTCGTGAGGCCGAATGAATTAAAGCCGTCAACGGAAGAGTTGGAATTAGTCGAATTGCTTAACACCATCGACACGGGCGCCAATGGCGGCGTGCACGAAGCTTACCGCCTGGTGCACGGCTTCCAACGTTTGCTCGGGCAAATTCGACAAAGGATTCAGGACGAAAATGACGCTGCTCTCAAGCGCGAGGAAACGCGCTACAAAAATACGACCGATGGCGAATGGCTCGAGACTCGCGAGGATCATTACAAGGCCCTGACGGAAAGCCTTTACCTGCAACAACGCGCGCGTCTTCTTGAGACCCTGTTTCTCTGGTGGAGCGATGTCTTGCGCGCCAGCACCGGAGTTGAGGCTCGTGATCTCCCCGCCGCAAGGAAGAACACCGAAGCCGTCGCCGCGCGCCTAACGACACCAGAGATTCTTCGCCGCATCCGGCGCCTGGAAGAATTGCGCGACCATCTCGGGCGCAATGTTCAGGAAGCGCTCGCTCTTGAAGTCGCTTTCCTCAATGTTTTTCGCTTTTGAGCAGTCGCGCCGGCTTTCCGCTTGCGCCTAACGAATCGCGCGAGCTGAGTTCGCACGTTATCCTGCCGCAATGACCGCGCGTCGCAAGCTTCGGGTCGGCCTCATCGGTTGTGGCTTCATGGGCCGAGCCCATTCCAATGCCTGGCGACAGGCACCGTGCTTCTTTGATCTTCCCGCCGAAGTGGAAAGAAAAATCCTCTGCGGCCGTGACCGTCGCGCGGTCCAGAGTGCCGCCAAAAAACTGGGCTGGGAGACGAGCGCCACCGATTGGCAAGCCGTGATCGACGATCCGGAGATCGACATCATCGATATCACCACGCCGAACGATTCGCACTGTGAGATTGCTCTCGCTGCTGCCGCGGCGGGCAAGGCGATCCTCTGCGAAAAGCCACTCGCCAGCGATGTTGCGGAAGCGGAGCGCATGAACAAAGCGGTGCGCAGGGCCGGAGTGGCAAACATGGTTTGTCACAACTACCGGCGCGTGCCGGCGCTCGCTCTCGCGCACGAGATGATCCGGCGCGGCGAACTTGGCGATCGCATTTACCATTTTCGCGCGCGTTACGCTCAGGATTGGATCGCGGACCCGAATTTTCCACTCGTCTGGCGTCTAAGCGCGGAAGAGGCGGGCTCGGGTTCGTTAGGCGACATCGGCTCGCATCTGGTCGATCTCGGGAGATATCTTATCGGTGAATTTGCTGAGGTTTGTGCGCTGGAGGAAACATTCGTCAGGCAACGACCGCTCTCTGCCAAAGGCAGGCGACGCGGCAAAGTCACGGTGGACGATGCCGTCGCTGTCATCAGCCGTTTCCGCAGCGGCGCCCTCGCCACGCTGGAAGCAACCCGCTTTGCGCGCGGACGGAAAAATGCCCTAACGATCGAAATCAACGGCAGCTCCGGCTCGCTCTTCTTCGATCTCGAGGAACTAAATCGCCTGCAATTTTACCGCGAAGATGACGCATCCGGTCGCCGTGGCTTTCGCAAGATTCTCGTCACGGAACGCGAGCATCCCTACCTCGAACACTGGTGGCCGCCCGGGCATCTCCTCGGCTACGAACACAGCTTCGTGCACACGATTGCGGACTTCGTTAGGGCAGTGGTCGCGGGCAGGAGCGTATCGCCGACCTTCGCTGACGGTCTGGCCAACCAGCGCGTGCTGGCGGCGATCGCTGAGAGCGCGCAGCGGCGCAGCTGGATACAATTGTAGGAACGCCTGCGGAGCGGCGCCAAAGTCGACTTTGCCTAACGAGACTGGGAATCGCTACGCGGACGAAAGTCGAGCATCAACGGCAGACCGGCAAACGGTTGCGCAGCCCGAATCTGCGCTTCGAGATAGCGTTCGTAGCTTTCGCCTAACAATTGCGGATTGTTGACGAAGAGGACGAACTCCGGCGTGGGCAGGGCGGCCTCGGTTTCCCCGCGCGTTTGCGTGGCGTAATACAATTTCAAGCGCTGATTTGCCACGCTCGGTGGCGGATTGGCGGCGAAAGCGGCACGCAACAAACGATTGAGCACGCCCGTGCCGAGATGCTCGCGCGCCGCGCGCCGGATTTTGCGGATGGCGCTGAAAAGTCGATCGACGTTTTCTCCCGTGAGGGCGGACGCGACCAGGATCGGCGCGTAGGGAAGAAAGAAAAGTCGCTCGCGTGTCTCGCCGATCAGCTTCGCCAGCGTCTCCTTCGCGCCACGTTCCGGCCTGACGAGATCCCATTTGTTCACCACCACGAGCGAGGGCTTGTGCGCCTTCTGCATGAGCGCCGCGATCTTCTTGTCCTGCGCCGTCACACCACTCGTGGCATCGACCACGAGCGCGCAAAGATTGGCCCGCCGAATCGTGCGCTCCGAACGCATGACACTGAACACTTCAACCGAGCTGGAGTGTTTCCCGCGCGGGCGAATGCCGGCTGTGTCGATAAAAAGGAATTCGTCCTGGCCGCGCCGATACGCGATGTCGACTGCGTCGCGCGTCGTTCCCGGCAGCCCGCTCACGATCGCACGTCGATCGCTCAGGATGGCGTTGATGAGAGAGGACTTGCCGACGTTAGGCCGTCCGATGATGGCGAGAGAAAGCGGCGCCCTCGCCGAGCTTTGATCTGTTGCTTCCGATTGAGGAAGCCGCGCTTCGATCGCTTTGACTAACGAATCAATCCCCTGACCGTGCGCCGCACTGATCGTTAGTCCGGTGAAACCCAGTCGTTGGAAATCGGCTTCCAGATTTTGATGTTTCGGATGATCGATCTTGTTGATGACGAGAAGAACAGGTCGCTGTGAGCGGCGCAGCATGCGCGCCAATTCCTGGTCGATTGGCGTCAGTCCTTGTTGCGCGTCGACCACCAGAAGAATCAACTCTGCTTCGCGCATCGCGGCGTCGGCGGCAGCTCGCACCTCCTGGACCAGCTCGCTCTCCCCTGCTCCGCCGATCCCGCCCGTGTCCCAAATGGTGAAATCGCCCCGCCGACTGGGTGCGGAAATGCGATCGCGCGTAATGCCAGGCTGATCGTGCACGATCGCGATATTGCGTCCGACGAGCCGATTGAAGAGCGCGCTTTTGCCAACGTTTGGCCGCCCGACAATTGCGACCTGACGGGTGCCCGGCCTTACCATTGCCTAACGATTCCCCTGGCCTGCTTTGGGATTGGTGTGACCTTCGGCCCCCAGTTGACGAAAGCCGTCTGCGACATAGACCACGCCGGAAATGAAAGTGAAAATTCCCGCTGCAACCACGACGTAGGTGAGCGGGATAAACATGAGTTGCAACATTACCCAGGCGATTGCCGCCATTTGCAATACGGTCGCGACTTTGCCCGTCCAGGCCGGTCGAACGCGCACCTTCCCATTGAGCAAATGAAGAACGGCGCTGCCGATCAGAATCACCGCATCACGACTGATCACCAACACCGGAAACCAGGTTGGAAATTGCCCAAACTGCGGATCGACATCGCTCCAGTTGCTGATGCTGAGAGTGATGATGCCGGCCAGGAGCAGGCCTTTGTCGGCGATCGGATCGAGGATCACGCCGAGCGCGCTTTTTTGGTTGTATCGCCGCGCGATATAGCCATCCAGTCCATCGCTCACCGCCGCGAGAAGAAAGATCGCGATCGCGGTGTAGCGCTGCCATTCGAGCGGTTCGCCGCGTTTGATGCTCTCACCGTAGTAGAGCGCCATCGTGACAAAGGCCGGGATCATGAGAATGCGGACGAGGGTGATCTTGTTCGCGGTGGTCATGGGCGGCTGCAATATGCTCATGGCTGCGCCAAAAAGGAAAGTCGAAGGAGAAGACGCTGCCTGATTAGCTGCTGCCCACGCGTGTGCCGAGGCGGCCTCCGACCGCTATCCTCTTTCGAGATCGCCAAAGTAAACAAACCCTCCCGACTCGATTACTCACCTAACCCTGTAGTCAGAGTTACTGAAACAAACAGCCTTGGAGTTAGTCCAGGCTCTGAAATCACTTCGACCCTCGCAAGCCTTCCCAGCTAGCTTAGTCTGAAGGCAACACCAAGACCGACCCTCAGGTCTCGAGCGTCGGCGCTGCCATCTCGCGCTCCGCCGTTCCACGTGACTTTTCTGCCTGCTGTTTGTGTTTTCCTTCGCCAAACTCTTCAATCATCTTGCGATTGAAAGCCGGGATGTCATCCGGCTTTCGGCTCGTGACGAGGCCGTTGTCCACCACCACTTCCTCGTCGACCCATTCCGCGCCCGCGTTCTTCATGTCCGTCCGGATCGCTGGCCATGAGGTCGGCCGCCGACCACGCGCCAGACCAGCATCCGCCAACACCCAGGGCGCGTGACAAATCAAAGCGGCCGGTTTTCCGGCGCGGAAAAATTCACGCACAAACTCAAGCGCTTCTTCCGTCGAGCGCAACGTGTCGGGATTCATCGTCCCGCCAGGAATCATGAGCGCATCGAAATCCTCCGCGTTCGCCTCATCGAGCGTGAGATTGACCTCCACCTTGTCACCCTTGTCGGCGTGATTCATCCCCTGAATTTGACCCGATTTGAGCGAGACGATCTTCACCTCCGCGCCCGCTTCCTTGAGCGCGTCGCGCGGTTTGATCAGCTCCACCTGTTCAAAGAAATCGGCCGCCAGAATCGCGACCTTCTTATCCTTCAATTCGTTTGCCATAATTCGCTTCGGTTTGCAGTTGCTTCGGCACCCCTAAATGATGGTGCCGGTTGCAGTGAGATCGCCTTGCACGATAGGATCGGATGCCAGGATTCAACGGTTGCTCGCAATTCCATCCTCTGTCGCTAAATGCTCCCGTGGGCAAAGCGAAAAAGTCCATTCCGTGACACACTCATACCGACGAAAGATGAAAAGAGTCTCAATACTTTTACTGCCAGCAACGCTGATCTCGTGTCTTCCGTGTGTTGCCCAAACCCAAAGTGCCGATGAGCGCCTCCGCACCATCTACAAAGCGGAATGGAAGTGGCGTCTGGAACAATTTCCCGGACTCGAAGGTCCCGAGGCGCCGGTCCCGAATCACCTTTCGAAGGAAGATGCCGCGACGCAACAAACACGGCTGAGTTACTGGGAGGATGTGCTGCGCAAGCTCGATGAGATTCCGCGCGCCCAGCTCTCGCCCGAAGAACAGATCAACTACGATGTCTATCGCCCGGAGATCGAGAACTTCGTCGCCGATGAAAAGTTTCGTGACTACGAAATGCCGGCTAACTCCGACTCCGCTTTCTGGACAGACTTAGGCTACACCGCCCGCCGACCATTCAAGAGTCTGACTGACTACAAGAACTGGATCGCGCAAATGCGCGATATCCCGCGCTATTTCCAGGAACAGATCGCTAACATGCGCGCCGGCCTTGCGCGTAACTTCACCCCGCCGCGTCCGACCTTGCAGGGACGCGATAAGTCCATTGCCACAATCGCAGAAGGCAAGCCGGAAGATAACCTGCTCTACACGCCGTTCCGCGAACCGATGGTCGCAATTCAGCCGTCCGACGCAACCCAACTGAAAGCCGATGCTGCGCAGGTCATTCGCGAAATCGTCCAGCCAGCCTACGCTGACTTACTCAGATTCTTCCGTGACGAATACGTGCCACACACCCGCGTAACGCTCGCGGCCGAAGCTTTGCCCGATGGCAAGGCCTATTATCGCCAGCAGATTCGTAAGTTCACTACGCTTGATCAGTCGCCCGAAGAAATCCACCAGTTAGGCCTGGCTGAAGTCGCGAAGCTGCATCAGCAGATGGTCGATGTCATGCACGAGGCCGGCTTCAGAGGTGACTTCCCTGCCTTCCTGAAATTCCTGCGGGACGATCCGCAGTTCTACGCCAAGACACCGCAGGAGTTACTCAATCGCGCCGCGTGGATCTGCAAGGTCTTCGATGGGAAATCTTCGCAATACTTCGGTTACCTGCCACGGATGCGTTTCACCATCAAACCGGTACCGCCCGATCTGGCTCCCTTTTATACCTCAGGCCGCGGCGGTGCCGGCGTCTACCTCCTTAATACTTACGACCTGCCACATCGTCCGCTCTATAACCTGACTGCGCTGACTCTGCATGAGTCCGCGCCCGGCCACGCCTTTCAGGGACCGATCGCGCTCGAGCACAAGAACCAGCCGGAATTTCGCCAGCACGACTATATCTCCGCTTACGGCGAAGGTTGGGCGCTCTACTGTGAAAAACTAGGCCAGGAAATGGGCATGTATGAGACTCCTTACGACCGCTTCGGCATGCTCGGTTACCAGATCTGGCGCGCTACTCGGCTGGTCGTCGACACCGGCGTGCATTCTCAAGGCTGGACACGCGAGCAAGCGCTTAAGTACATGCACGATTACACCGCGCTGCCCGAGCACGAGATCGAAACCGAAGTCGACCGTTATATTGCCTGGCCAGGACAAGCGTTGAGTTACTATCTGGGCGAGCTGGCCATCGTGCGCGCCCGCGAGAAAGCCGAGAAACAACTGGGCCCCAAATTCAATATCCGCGCCTTCCACGACACCATCCTCGAGTTAGGCTCCGTCCCGTTGCCTGTCGTCACCGCCCGCATCGACCGCTTCATCGCCGAAGGCGGCAAAGGTCCGTACCCGGAGATGGAGTAAGGAGACAATAGTTAAAACATGAAAAAGCAACTCGCTCTGACGCCGGAGAATGTGGCCCAGTTCGTTTACTTCGTGCGTGGCGAGAAGGTGATGTTCGATGCCGACCTGGCCAACCTCTATGGCGTGACGACGAAGGCGCTTAACCAGGCAATGCGACGAAACGGAACGCGTTTCCCTGAAGATTTCGCATTCCGCGTCACACGCGACGAGCTTTACGCTTTGAGATCACAAATTATGACCTCATCTGAAGGCAAGCACGGTATGTGGTCACAGGTTGTGACCACATCTCAGAAACGCCGCCGGCTTGATGCGTTGCCGTTTGCATTCACCGAACAGGGCGTCGCCATGCTCTCCAGTGTCCTTCGGTCGCCTCGAGCGGTCGAGGTTAACATCGCAATCATGCGTACCTTCGTCCAACTCCGCCGGCTCATGGATAACAACCGCGATCTCGCACGCAAGATCGAAGCGTTGGAGAAAAAATACGATGAGCAATTCGCCGATGTCTTCGAAGCGATCAGGCAACTCATTGCTCCACCTGAGCCGTCAAAAAAGCAGATCGGCTTCCACCCCTGAAAGGTTCGCTTCCTACCCAACTGGCAATTGCCCCTGGCGACCGATTGGTTACAGGGTTGATTGTCAGGCTCAGGACTAACACATTCACTCCTCTTCACATGAACAAACGCAGCAGCGGAAAAAAACAACTGTCAGCGGAACAACGCAAAGAGTTACTCGCCACCTTGCAAGCTCGATTCGAGGAGAACATGACGCGCCACCGAGGGCTTGATTGGGCGAAGATAAAGGCAAGGCTGGAAGCCCATCCTGAAAAACTCTGGTCGCTCCATGAAATGGAGAAGACCGGCGGAGAACCTGACGTTGTCGGACAGGACAAAAAGACTGGCGAATACATCTTCTTCGACTGTTCCGCGCAAACTCCCAGCGGCCGTGTCAGCCTTTGCTATGACGACGAAGCGCTGGAAGCGAGGAAGGAACATAAGCCGAAGGGTAGCGCGGTCGGTATGGCAAAGGCCATGGGCGTCGAGCTACTGACCGAAGAGGAATATTTCCAACTGCAAACACTGGGAGAGTTCGACACGAAACGATCGAGCTGGGTAAAGACGCCTCCTGAGATCAGAAAGCTCGGCGGCGCGCTCTACTGCACTCGCAGTTATGGTCGCGTCTTCGTCGGGAGTAACGGCGCGGAATCTTACTATAGCGGCAGGGCGTTTCGCGGCTCGTTGCGCGTCTAAATTCCTCCACCAGGCGAAGCCAAATAACGCTGCCCGCAAGACGCGCTTGCCGTTCAGATTCCGCATTCCGCGATTAGGGGCCGCAATCAGGCGTCAGTTTGCCGTGATTATAGTCGACCAGCACCTCCACGTCCTGCCGCATCGCCATACCGGTCGTCGACGATCGCTTCACGTGATAAGGCAGCTTGCCGGAGAACTGACTCAGGAGCGCATCGGCGTCATCAACCGTGCCCATCACCGGCGCGGGATCCGAGCCATTCGCCAGGTTTAGCTTCGCGGCGATGAGCTGGCGGGCGAGCAACAGACTGGCGTCAGGCCGATCCTGCGGTCTTAGAATTGCCAACAGTTCCCTTTGATTATAGCTCTCGCTTCCGAGGGTTAAACTATCTACCGGCCACTGCCCGGGCTTCTCCTCCCAACGCGTCGCCGGAACCGGACAGGCAAAACCGGTGGTTTGGACATACTTAATGGTGAGATAGTCGGAATCACTCGTCACACCGACGCTATATCCCGTCACATAGATATTTCCCGAGCTATCGGCGACGATCGCATTCGCGCCGTCACTGTCCTTCGCTGGCCCACCATAGGTAACCACCCACTCTTGCGCGCCGGTTGGATCATACTTGACCGTAGCGCAGTCAGAATCAACCGGGGTGTTCAGGGTGAAGCCCGTTACGTAGGTATTCCCTGAACCATCGAGAGCCATGCTACTGGCCACGTCGCTGTCGTTTCCTGGCCCATTATAGCGAGCTACCCACTCCTCGGTCCCAGTGGCATCGTACTTCACCGTCGCATAATCATTATCCGTGCCGGAGCCAATACTCGATCCGGCGACATGGATATCCCCCGCGCTGTCCACCGCGATGGCACTGGCCTGATCATAACCATTGCCGGGGCCGTTATAACGAGCAGCCCATTGCTGCGTGCCCGCTGCGTCGTACTTGATCGTAGCATAATCACTATCAGTCCTACGCGAGCCGAAGCTGGTTCCCGTCACATAAGTGTTCCCCAGGTTATCCACGGCGATCGCAGTGGCACTGTCATAACCATTTCCCGGGCCATTATAGCGAGCGGCCCACTGCTGCGTGCCCGCTGCGTCGTATTTGATCGTGGCATAATCACTATCGCTGTCCGAGCCAAAGCTGGCGCCCGTCACATAGACATTGCCGGAACCATCGATCGCAAGGGCATTGGCAAGGTCTTCACCATTGCCTGGTCCATTGTAACAAGTCGCCCACAGTTGCGTCCCGGCGGTGTCGTACTTGATTGTCGCGTAATCATTACCGCTGCCCGAGCCCCCGCTGAATCCCGTCACATAGACATTGCCCGAGCTATCCACCGCGAGCGCGGTAGGAGTATCGATACCGTTTCCGGTCCCGTTGTAACGCGCTACCCACTGTTGCGTCCCCGATGCGTCGTATTTTATGGTCGCATAGTCATAGTTAGAGCTCGTGCCCAGGCTGGTCCCGGTCACATAAACATTGCCGGAGCCATCGACCGCAATCGCGTAGGCATGGTCGGTTCCGTTACCTGTCCCATTATAAGTGGCAACCCATTGTTGGGTGCCGGAGGCGTCGTACTTGACCGTCGCGTAGTCGAAATCAAAGTTACCGGTCGCGTCGGTCGTGCCCGTCACGTAGACATTCCCGGCGCCGTCAACCGCCATGGCTTTGGCATTATCAAAGCTGTTTGCCGGCCCGTTGTAGAGAGCCACCCACGCCTGCACCGGCCCGGACGTCGCTGCATGAGCTATCTTTGACGGCTCCTTCCCATCAGCGGCCGCATTCGACCGTGTTGCAAAGAAAATCAGCGCCAGCAGGAGGCCCGCCAGAAGAAAGACGGAATGAGTCACCATTCGCAGCCTGAGACAATCGGACGGAGAAGTGAATTTCTGTTTCATAGGTTTATCGTGGAAGTCCTCCTGTCATCAGGAATGCCTCCATACATTCAAAAAGCCCCTCCGGAAGCAAGCCTAAACGGTTCAGCGTCTTGTTTGCCCCTCGTTCCCAAACTCCCGCTTGGGAACGCGAGCGTGCCAGCAATTCAGTTGCTGGCTCCTCACCACGGTTCATCGGCCAACCGTTTCGGGGAAGCCGCGAGACAGAAGACGGGCAACGAGTGCCTAACGAGTATAGGCACCGCGCAAGCTCGGGGCCGGGGAGCGAGTGTCGGCCGGCGAATATGGGAAGAGCGCGACAACACTGGACCGGTTTAGTCGCCGTTTGGCAAAAGTCAGCTGCCAGCTCTTAGCGAAACAGCTCCTTGAACTTTCCGTAACCGTCCTTCTCCAGATCAGCCGCCGGGATAAAACGCAGCGCGGCCGAGTCCAGGCAATAGCGGATATGAGTCGGCGGCGGACCATCATGGAACTTATCGCCCAGGTGTGAGTTCGCCTTGCGCGAGCGCACCTCGGCCGAGTCGTCCGGCTTTTTGATCTCGCGCACAGTGTCCGGCACGAGCGGTTTGGTAAAGCTCGGCCAACCCGTCCCCGAATCGAACTTATCCTTCGAGCTAAAGAGCGGTTCGCCCGACACGATATCGACATAGATCCCCGGCTGATGATTATCCCAGTAAGCGTTCTGGAACGGCGGCTCCGTCGCCCCTTCCTGCGTCACCGCATACTGGAGCGGCGTGAGCCGCTTCTTCAGCTCCGCCTTGGAAGGAATGGCTGCTTGCTCCTGGGCAAAAAACGCCTGCGCCAGGAGCAGCATCGCCATCGTACCCAACCCCGACCACAAAACTGTCCGCCGATTCCAGAACATCACCCCCACCATACAGGAATAGGAGTCCGCAGCGGCCGAAATATTTCCCCGAGCAACGGCCGGGCTTTCAAACCAAACGCAGCCTGATCGAGATCAAGGCGGGGAGGCGGGGTCCGTCTGTGAATCACCGCATTTGGGGGCTTCTGGACAATTGGCAATCAGGAATTTCAACCAGATCGCCGCAATTCACGGACTGACCCGATCTTTACACCCGCGGCGAAGCAGACGCGGCTACACTCGAGTGGACAGATGCGGAAAGAGGTCGATTCTTAATCGCTGAGTAACTCAAAAGCAGCCGCAGCCAAACATCTCCCAAAATTTAAGGATCGACGCCCAGGATAACGCCCGGCTAACCCTTCAGCTACGATGCGCGCCCCGTCACCCAAAGAGCTAGCAGGAGGCTGGCAACTGTCCCCACGCTCTTGACTGCGATGTAAAGGAAACAGACGGCGAGCGCCTTCGCCGCACTCTTCGCCCACCTTTGTTCATAAACACGGCGGACTGCCAGGAAAATGTAGGTGAGCGCGCAAATGAGACTGAGCGAGGAGACGATCGTGAAGATGCTTGCAACTTGCATCCCGAAAATCGCGTAGATCGGCCAGAAGATAACTCCCAGCAGATAGGTGAACGCCAAAGTGTGGAGGGAGAAAATGAGATGCTCTACGTAAAACCGATGGCGTCTCAGATAGAGGAGGGCCAGTCCGGTTGCGAGGCCGAGCGGGTAAACGATTTCGCCGAAATAGAGATACTTTTGCCAGCGCGCATTCACTTCAAAGAGCATCTGCTCTTCGGTGGCGTGTCGCTTCTGCGCGATCGCCGTGACTCTCTTATGCCAGACACCGCCAGCGTCCCGCGCAATAAAGGAACGGACATCGTAGATGGCAGCCGGCCGGTAGATCGAATAGAGGAAAACACTTAACGCGAAAGCCGTGACGTAGAGTTTTACCGGCCCGAGGTAAGGCTTGACCGCGCCACGTAGAAACTCCGTGGTGAGGTAGCCGGGCCGCAGGAAGAGGAGGCGCAGAGTCCTGATTAGCTTCGAGTGTTCGAAGTCAGTGACCTCCTCAAAGGTGCGGTGGAGGAAGGTGGAGATCTTCAGGTGGGAACGGTCCGGCCGGCGTTCCCCACATTGCGCGCAATAGGCACCGGAGAGCGGTGCTTCACAACTGACGCATCGGTCCACGCCCGAGAGAAGCTCAAAAAGTGAAAGAGAGGAAGGGGAAAGACCTTTCAGGAATCCGATTACGCGTGGCGGTAAGACTCCAGGCGTTTGAAAGCCCGGCCGTTGCTTCGCATCCGTTACGGCAGCTTTCCTCCGACCGAGTATCCTTGGGTATGAAACCAACAGTTCTTTTGCGCGACGTCGAACGGGACGACCTGCCCATCTTTTTCGAACACCAGCGAGATCCGGTGGCCGTGGCGATGGTGGTATTCCGTTCACGCGAGAAAGCTGAGTTCGACGAGCATTGGGCCAAGATCCTGGCGGACAACACCAGCCTGAAGAAGACGATCGTAGCCGATGGCCAGATAGCCGGGCACATCGCTAGTTTCGTGCGCGACGGGGAACGCGAGGTTGGCTACTGGATCGACCGCACACTTTGGGGGCGCGGCATTGCCAGCGAAGCGCTCTCTGCCTTTCTTTGCCTGGAACAGCGGCGGCCACTCTACGCCGGTGTGGCCCCACACAACCTTGCGTCGATACGCGTCCTGCAAAAATGTGGTTTCACCTTATGCCAGAGCGCGATCGATCAGGAACCCGAGCCCGCCGGCGAGTCGCATATTCTCTTCAGGCTTGCAGCCACGTAAAAGCTTCCGCTCACGTGCCAAAGCCGAAGAACCGGGGCGGTCCGCGATGCCGGAACTGATCATTGGAAGATAGGGTGTCGCCCATGGTGATTTTCCACATCCACAATCCAGAAGCCCGCGAGGAACTCCTTGGATTCCGGAAAGACGCCGTCGGTCACCGGCTTGCCAGCTTTGCCAGCGCGGACCGCTTTCGCCTCCGTGGGTGAAGCCAATCCTTCGGCGCCGACCAGTTCCCCAGACTTCCGCAGTTTCTGGCCGAATGCCTCCATGAAGGCGAAATGCGCTTCGAGAATCTCCTTCGGCCAGCTCATGAACTGAGCATAACCGTCGCGCGGTGAGTTCATGATAATCATGTATTTCAGTGTTTATTCCCTTCGTTTTCCGCGGCCCGGAATGGGTCACTCTTTAGTAATGAGTCGGAGCCGCGATCGGCTTTTCGACATCGCGGTAGCAAGAGTATTCAAGACCTGAGCGCGGCACTCGTTTGGGTTTATGATTGATCGTGCAAAAGTGCCGCGTAAATCGCTTCGCTCCACGCGGGCCGGATAAGGCCTTATGATGCTATTCGGGTAACACCAACATCGAAAAGTAAAGCGTAATGAAAAAACGGACACTTGGAAAAAGCGGATTAGAGGTTTCGGCTATCGGGCTGGGGGTATGGGGACGAGTGTTATGTATGGGACGCCGAAAGGATGGGCTGGATCATTTCGTTATGGCTCTCTTCGTTTTTCAAACATCGCATTGTGTTCATTTTCGCAAGCGAAAGATACGGGCCTAATGAAGACTGAATGGGGTCGCGTCTATATTTTGACATTCCGAAAGCTAACGACTGTCACACGTCGGCAACGGTATCGACAGCGGCGCGAAGATGGGCCATGTCGGCATGTTCGTTTCCACGGGTGACTTTATATCGGACGCTTAAACAACAGCTCGTTGTCGATCGCCAGGATGTTTAACCTTGCAAACTAGGATTCGGCCTGCGCATTAGTAGCTTTCCCCAATCAAGAATTCAATCATGCTATGATCCCACCGTTTCAGGAGCTAATGCTCCCGGCGCTACAAATGTGCGGTGCAGTTGCCCCGGGCGACCTCGCGAACCGAACATTCATCGAAAAGCTGGCTGACCAGTTTCAGCTGACCGACGACGACAGAAAAGAACTGCTTGCGGGTGGAAAGCAATCGCGCTTTGAGAACCGTGTCTACTGGGCGCTCGTCTACCTCAGGCGAGCTGGCCTGATCGCGTCCTCCGGTCGTGGCCGTAATCGAATCACGGAGCGAGGACAAGAGGTCCTAGGGCAGGCCCCCAAAAGGATTGACATCCGGTTGCTGAGCCAATTCCCAGAATTCCGTGACTTTCGAGAAGCAAAGGCTATCCCGGCAAAGAAGGCGGCGGCTGAAAATGAAGACTCGGCGTCGCCAGCTGAACGAATGGAAGCTGCATTTGCCGAGCTTGGTGAGTCATTGGTTTCAGATTTACTTTTGAAGTTGCATGCTGTGGACCCGTTCCGATTCGAGAAGGTTGTTCTAGACGTTCTTGTTGCGATGAAATATGGGGGCTCATTCAAGGAAGCCGCTGCCGTCACGCAGAAAATTGAGACGAAGGAGTCGACGGAGTGATCAAGCAAGACCCACTGGGTCTGGATATCGTCTACATCCAGGCAAAGCGCTGGAAAGCAAACGTTGGACGACAAGAAATCCAGGGTTTCGTTGGTGCGCTCGCTGGGAAGAAAGCCGACAAAGGGGTCTTCATTACGACGAGCGGCTTCAATGAGAATGCAACCGTGTATGCGGCTGGTCTGCACCAAAAGGTCGTCCTAATCGACGGCCGAAGGCGGGCAGAGCTGATGATCGAGCGCGGGATTGGCGTCGCCGAAGAGCAGGCCTATAGCGTCAAGAAGATCGACAGTGATTATTTTGACGAGTCATAGTGTATTTCGAAGTCTGATGAAGCGCCCCACAAGCCGAAACCGCCGTCAAACTCGACGCCCTCCTTTCAGCCATCTTCGACAAAGCTTTCAAACGAGAACTGTAGAGTGGACACGACACCGGCTACGGGATTGTAGACTCGATCCAATAAAATGAGCACACCTTCAGATCAAACGTCGGCTGATGAGCCTAACAAAAAGCGGACAGGCGCAACGGCCTCCTCCGAGATCTTATTAGAGCCTAAAGATGTCCGAGGGCCTTGGACTCTTCTTATCTACCTGATTCAGCATCCGCGACGGATTCTATCAGCCGGATTGCACCTTCTACTCCTGGCGTTGATTCTCGTGATTGTCGCAGGAATCATCGCTTGCGGCGCGCTCAAATATGCGGGTATTGACCCACTTACATTCTTGTACGCACGAACGAAAACTCCGCTCGCTGGGTTAATGGACTTTAGCCGTCGATCGGATAGCCAAGACTCGTTCAAATGGTCCCGGTTAGCTGAAGTTCAACACGAAGTCTTTTTTTCCGGAGTCGCCTTGCATGTCACCCTTGGCGACCACGTCGAGACTATTAGAAAGAATTTGCAAAAAGGAGTTATCCATCGGTTTTTGATTGCGGACCCGACGGGAAAACATTTTGCTTCTAACGCGGCTATGTTCTCCGGTCCGGATGACTTCCATCAGCAGCAAATAGCAACGACCATTGCCGGTTACGAGACTCTTAAGAGCGAACTCGATGCGAAACCGGACTCCAGAAATGGGACGATTGAGTTGCGTCTCCTAGACGCTCCTTTCCCACAGGCTTGCTATTTCTTCGACCCAGCGCAGGCAAACGGTTCAATGATCCTTGTAACTAGGCTGCCGCGCCTCGGCGCCCCGGAAATGCCAGCTCTCGTATTCGGTCGCATGCCGGGCGGACTGCTAGAAATATACTATACAGAGTGGAACAAGCTTTGGAGTAAGGCTGTGCCGTTTGAACAGTGGTCAGCGGACCATCCGAATTATAAGCCGCCCGGCCCGGCGGCTGATGCGAAATAGATGAGCGTGTGTCGAAACAGTCCAAGGTCAAGACTGAATAAAGGGGGACTTAGGGGGCCGTATCTAAATATTTGATATTTTGAAAGCTACCGACTCGGCGCGAGTAACTGACAGTTACAGAGCCGTCGGTGTTATGACAGGAGACCTCATCGTCTGGTTCTGGATCGGTTCGCATGATAAATACGAGCGCCTCCTGAAGTCATGAGCAAGGAGTTACCCCAAGGCTGGGTTGAATTGTGCAGATTTCGTTGTCGCGGCAGTGGCGGCTGCGTGTTTGCGGGCTCGAGCGCGGCATGCACGATTGCAAAGCGCCCAGCTGAGTTTTGGCCATGTTTCAGCTTTTCGCGGCCGATTTTGCCATTAGGTTGTCGGCATGAACAAGGTCACTACCGTCGTTGGGTTACTGCTTCTCGTCCCTTTCCTTCCCGTTCGCGCGCAGGAACACAAGCGCGTCAGCCCGCACGAAACCGTCTCCGCCATGATCGATGGCGCCAACATCAAGATCGTCTACGGCCGTCCTTACACGCGCGACCCCAAGACGAAGGAGATGCGCAAAATCTGGGGCGGCCTGGTGCCGTTCGGCCAGGTCTGGCGGATGGGCGCGGATGAAGCGACCATGCTCACGACCGATCATGACATCGCGATCGGCGGCACACGCATTCCCGCCGGCTCGTATACGCTTTTCCTCCAGCCAGAGGAGAACGGCCCGGCCAAGCTGGTTGTAAACAAACAGACCGGCCAGTGGGGCACGAAGTACGACGCGAGTCAGGATTTCGTCCGAATCGACATGCAGCGGAACCCGCTCGCGCCGGCCGTGGACCAGTTCACCATCACGATCGACAAGAATGGAACCAGCAACGGTGGCACCCTGCACCTGAAATGGGAGCAGTTCGCCTTTTCCGCGCCCATCACTGTGCCGAAGTAATCGCGGCTCCGGCTACACCGGCAGCGATCACAGCGCCCAGTGCATTTCGCTTGTTTCTCCACGACGGCTATTCAATCTGGCGTGATGAGCGAACAACAACTCGTAAAGGATGCGTACGCGGATGTGATCAAAGCTTTATTCACCACATTCGTCGAGAACTGGACAGCGGCTAAGGGCGCCAACGACGCACCGGGAGTTGCGGATGCAGAAAGAGTATACTCAAAGGCGCTTCAGCTGCGTAAGGATGCGTTGACGAAAGCGCTTTCTTTGACGCCCTGACGCAAATCGACGGCGGCGCGGAGCTAGGCGATATCGGGCGGCTTCTCGAAGATGACTGTAACGCCTAACTCTTGGTAAGCCTTGCGGACTTCGTCGGTAAGATTCGCCGATGAGGGTCTCGATGGGTTTGTCGGTATGCCCGCTCTTCTGGATGCGCTGGGAAAGAGACGTGGCTTCCTTCGTTGCGCCAGCCGAGCTTGGCGATGAAGCGGTTTCGGACGCGGCACTCTTCGTCGGTGCGCGAGGTGCCGTGGACGTACGCCCACTTCGAGCATGGATAAATAACAGATCACTCCTGCGGTCTTCTTCAAAGCGCCAAGGCGATCGAAGCTATCTCCTCCCTTTTGAGCTTGACACTCCCCAAGCACGTTCTGAGCCTGTCCGAAATACATGAGAAATATCCTTTCTTCGTCCGTCGGACTACGATCGCTAACGTCTTTTCAGATGCGTAAGTACGCGGTTGCGATTGTTCTTCTCGCTACGATTCCTGGCATAAGTCTTTGCACGGGCAGCCCGTTTCAATTTCAGACAACCGGCAGTCTAATCACTCCGCGACGCAATCACACCGCCACGCTTCTGAACAACGGAAAGGTGCTCGTCGCGGGTGGACTTAACGGAAATACATACCTCAGCAGCACGGAGCTGTACGATCCGGCCAATGGCACCTGGCAGGCAACCGGTGAATTGATCACGAAACGCGATTGCCACACCGCCACTTTGCTCCCTAGCGGTAAGGTCCTGGTTGTCGGCGGAACCAACCATACGACTGGACCCCAGTCGAGCGCGGAGCTCTACGATCCGGGAACGGGGACCTGGTCTGCGACAGGCAGTCTGGCCCACGCCCGGTTCAATCATACGGCGACGCTGCTGAACAATGGGAAGGTGCTCATTGCGGGAGGTTATAATAACGGGGGCCTTGCCAGCGCAGAAATCTATGACCCAGCGACCGGGCTATGGAGCACTACGGGTAGCCTCGCCACACCTCGTATCGACCACACGGCCACCTTGCTCGTGAACGGACAAGTTCTAATCGCGGCAGGCAATAACAGTGGCAACGCGATTGCAGGGTCAGAAATCTACGATCCGGTGAGCGGCACCTGGACCTCTACGGGAAGCCTTATGACTCCTCGATTTAGTCACAGCGCGACTTTGTTGCCCAGCGGAAAGGTGCTAGTCGCAGGCGGCGCAGGAACAAGTTTCAACCCGATGGCCAGCGCCGAAGTCTATGATCCGGCCAGCGGCAGTTGGACGGCCACAAACACGATGGGGAATTCGCGCACGGATTTCGCGGCGACTTTGCTACCAAACGGCAAGGTGATTGTCGAAGGCGGATCTGGAGTTGGCCGCGTAGCAAGCGCGGAGCTTTACGATCCAGCTACCGGCACGTGGGCTTTTACGGGAAGCTTGAACGTGGCGCGCTCTTTTCATACTGCGACGTTGCTGCCCAGTGGCAGATTTGTCGTGGCGGGCGGCCTGGCGAGCGATTCTTCCGCCGTGGCCGTGGCGGAGACTTATGATTCCGCCAATGGAAGCTGGGGTCCTCGAAGCAACGGAGTGCAATCCCGATTCTACCACACAGCCACATTGCTGCTTGATGGTGAGGTGCTCATTGCCGGGGGCGGCTTCGGTTATTCTGATAGCCTGGCAGCCGCGGAAGTTTTTAATCCCGCAAATAACACCTGGACGATGACGGGCAACTTAGCCGTCCCGCGTTACTATCACACTGCCACTTTACTGCCTGGCGGTAAGGTGTTGGTCGTCGGCGGCTTCAATACCACGACTTCCACGGCGTTATCGAGCGCAGAATTGTACGATCCGGCAACCGGTGTATGGACGACAACAGGGAGCCTTTCGCAAGCGCGGCTCCTACATAGCGCGACTCTCCTGCGGAATGGCAAAGTACTCGTGGTGGGCGGCGATGGGCCGGGAGCGGTTGAGTATTTGCCGAGTGCGGAGCTTTACGATCCCGCCACCGGTGTGTGGGCGACCACCGGCTCTCTCACCTATGGTCGCGAAGCGCATAGTGCAACGTTGCTGCCAAATGGAAGAGTGCTGGTCGCTGCAGGTTTTGGACAGACCGGGAATATTGCACCCGCTGAGCTTTATGACCCGGCCAGCGGAACCTGGAACGCCACGGGAAGTCTGAACGCACCACGGTTCTTTCATACAGCTACCTTACTGCCCAACGGAAAAGTGCTCGTTGCTGGAGGCACCCTCGACGACATCTTCAGCGCCCTCTCGAGTTCGGAAAGCTATGACCCGGCGACCGGTTTGTGGAGCCTCGCCGCCAGCCTCGGGACAGGCCGTCTACTGCACACGGCTACGCTGCTTTCCAACGGGGAAGTTCTCATAGCGGGCGGGCTTTATTTCGATAGCGGCTCGCGCGTGACCACTGGCACCGCAGAACTCTACGAGCCGGCAAAAAACACCTGGACCGCAACCGCAAGCATGGGGATACGGCGCGACACCCACACAGCAACTCTGCTCCGCAATGGTTGGATCCTTGCGGCCGACGGCTACGATGATACCACGCGGACCTTCGTAAATGGCGGTGAACTTTATAATCCCGGCCTCGGGTTCACCAGCTCCGCGCAGCCACGAATTACGAATGCCCGCGCGAGCGCCGATTCCGGCCATCGCCTGACCTTGCGCGGCTCGGGCTTTCAAGGGGTTTCTCAATCATCGGGAGGGGGCACACAAGATTCATCGACCAGTTATCCAGTCGTGCAATTGCGAAGTATCGATAGCGGCCAGGTGGCCTTTCTGCCCGTGAATGCAATGAAGGGATGGTCCGATACGGGTTTTGTTTCTCTGGGTCTGAAAGATTATCCCGCCGGTCCCGCACTCGTGACAGTTTTCACGAATGGCATTCCCAGCGTCGCGAAGCCACTTGTTGTCGATCATAGGCCATAGACTTAGGAAACGGCAGCAGCGTCCGTCGAGGGTGAATGGGTGCGGTTCGCCCAGCTTTTCCTATTAATCCTTCGGAAACTGACCCGCGCCATACAGGAAAACCTTGCCCAGTATCCGCCCGATATGAATGAGCAAGCGTGGAAACGTTTTCCCTAGGAAATAATAGCGGAGAGCTAAGAGTTCATTATCGTTAACTTATAACCATGACAAGCCTCATAAGGTGTAGTCACAGAGAGACTTTACCTTTGAGAGAAACAGCTACTGACCGCCGTCACATCGCACCGTGCTCGCGTTGGCTTTCTCGATCGTGAGATTGACGGAGCGCGCGCCGGCGGGCCGGGTGCAATGACTGACGCCGGCCGGGATGGTAAGTAGGTGACCGGGCTTGAGTTCGACGGAACCGTCCTCGAAGTCGATGATGAGAGTGCCTTCGAGAACAAGAAAGGTTTCGTCGGAGTCGGGGTGCGTGTGCCAGTAGAATGGCTCCGTCATCACGCTGAGGTGGACGTTCTGGTCGTTGACGCTGGTGAGAACGCGATTCAGGTAGCTGCCATGCGCTTCTCGCGCGATGGCGTGGCAATCGATGGGCTCGATCATTTTGTTATGCGGCTCTTCTTCGTTTTCAAAATCGCATTGGCGAGCTCATTTTCGCAAGCGAAAGAAACAGACCAAATGAGACTGAACGGGGTCGCGTCTCAACTGGCGCAGGAGATGTTCCCCTAGCACCAAAGCGAGCAAGCGTCGGCTATAAGTCCTCGATGTCCAGTTTCACATCCCTCATAATCTGTCTTAAGAGTCCCGGCCCTATTATTTCACTGTGATGGGATGGGAGCGGTAGTGACTCGGCCGTCGGAATGACGTAATCGGTGATGGCTCCCTTTGATTCGGCGCAAACTGCACATGAAGTTAAACGGCGTGGGCGGCACACGGAGCTGGGTGATATCGGACGGCTTTTCGAAAATGGCTTGCACGCCTAACTCCTCGTAGGTCTTGCGGACTTCATCAGTGAGATGCGAGAGGACGATGATCCGACTCTTGACTCCGCGCTCGTGCAGGGCCGTGACCACTTCGACTCCGGTCAGGTTCGGCATTTTTTGGTCGACAATGATGATGTCGAACGGCTGGGCGGTGCCGTCGACAGCGGCAAGGGCAGCCAGCCCACTGGCCCGGGTGTCAAGGCGATATGTTGACTCTCCGTTTCCCACACTCAGTCGGCCTCTGGCCCTCCCGTGTGTCTCGCCCGTTTCCCCATCGGCTCGGCTCTGCTTAAAAGACGAGTCGCTCGAACGTCTTATTCTCCTATCGTCATGTCATGTGGCACATGTCGCTCGTCTGGTGGGAATTCATTCTGCGCGGGATCATCATTTACGTTTTCCTGATCGTTTTGCTGCGATTAACCGGCAAACGGCAGGTAGGCCAATTGGCGCCATTCGATCTGGTTCTGCTCCTGGTTTTGAGCAACGCCGTTCAAAACGCCATGAACGGTGGCGACAACTCCGTCATCGGAGGAATGATTTCAGCAGTGACCCTGGTCGGGATCAACTGGATCGTGGGACTTCTCACTTATCGAAGCAAAACGCTGGAAGCCTTGGTCGAAGGAAGGCCCGATGTTCTCATCCACGACGGCAAACTTTACCCGGAAGTTTTGAAGCGCGCCAAACTCACCCGGCATGAGGTCATGAGCGCTCTACGCGAAGCCGGATGCGCAACGGTTGAAGAGGTGCGCGCCGCGTTGCTGGAAAACGATGGTTCGATCAGTGTCATACCCAAAAGCAAATGAGCCCGTCGTTCCCTGCGACCTGCTTTCCATTGTGGCTCACGACTTGAAGGAAAGCAGTGTGAAAGGGAATGAAAAGAAGAAGCAATCCCACGATAAGGGTTTGCTTACGCTCGCGATCTTCAAATGGTTCAAAGGGCTCGTTTTGTTCCTGGTCGGCGTCGGTTTTTTGAAGCTGATGCGCCACGGCGTGGCGGCGACCGTCCACCCGTGGGTGAACGCGTTGCGAGTTGATCCCGATAACCGCTATCTCGGAGCGCTCCTGGCTAAACTCAATCTCCTCGACGAGAACAAAATCAAAGCGCTGAGCGAATTAACCCTCGCGTATAGCGCGCTCTTCCTGGTCGAGGGCACCGGTTTGTTCTTTGAGAAGCGATGGGCCGCATTCCTCACGATCATTGCCACGGTCTCGTTTGTTCCGATCGAGATCTATGAGTTGCTCAAAGCTCCCTCGCTTCTGAAAGGCGTCGCGTTAGTGATCAATGCCGCTATCGCTGTTTTCCTCGTGCTAAAGGTCCGCCGGACCAGAAGCTGAGGAAGTGAGTTCGTAGGCCGGTGGAAGGCGCTGGGACAGCGCACGCACAATGGATTCGGCTGGGGCAGCCGACGCTACCTCACGTGCAGGGAAGAGCGTCGACCGCGGCGCGGAGCTGGACGATGTCGGGCGGCTTTTCGAAGATGGCTTGCACGCCTAACTCTTCGTAGGCCTGGCGGACTTCGTCAGTGACATGCGCCGAGAGGACGATGATCCGACTCTTGACTCCGCGCTCGTGCAGGGCCGTGACCACTTCGACTCCGGTCAGGTTCGGCATTTTTTGGTCGACGATGATGACGTCGAACGGCTCGTCGGCTCCGTCGAGAGCAGCGAGAGCAGCCTGACCGCTGGCCACCGTGTTCAGCCGATAGCGGGGTGGGCCGAAGACCCATCCGAGGCTGGTGGTGACCGATGGCTCGTTGTCAATCGCCAGGATGTGGAGGCTATTCGCCATGCTTTCTAACGAGAGCACTCAATGTGCCCCTGTCGAGAGCCAGGTTCGCATCGGTCGGCGTCAGGCGGCCCTGAAAAGCCTGATTGGTTAGGCGGATTACGCCACGGTGATTGCTGGCAGGTTTAATGCTTTGCTTGGTAGAAGCCATAGTAGAACCGCAAACGCTGCCGTCGGTAAGCCGTGAGAGCAGGCAACGGGCGCGGGGCTCGATCAGGAGTTTTATTCTCTCTCCTGCCGAGCCGACTAACGAAGCTGCTTCCTGCGCGCAGCTGAATCCACGGTGGCGCAGAAACGTGAGGCGCTCGCGGCCAGACTGGGTCGCGGGCGCTTTTTCGCTTGGCGGTCATCGCCAGAAGCACGGGAACGCGGCCGCTCCATCACCCTTGTTACGGGTTCCGGATAGGCGGGCGCTTGCTCCCAGGGCCTTTCGAAACTGTGTCATCCCATTCGTATCTGACTTGAACAAGCAGAAACTGCTTGGAACTGGCGCGGAAAGAGAGACTGTTGGCCACTATGGGACACAGCCAAGGTAGAACCAACGTGAAGAAACGCGCGTCCCGGCGCAAAAAAACAGACCGTCTCGCCCTCGTAAAGAAGAAGAAAGCGGCGAAGTAATGCGGCCTTGAAATCTGCCGCATAAAAGGCTGCGTCTAACGCGGCTGAGAGGCTATTCGCGTCGCCTACTTCTTTTTCGGCGCAGCCTTGGCGGTTGCAGCCTGTCGCTCTTTCTTCTGTGCCGCGGTATTGGCTTTCGCCTTCTGCTGTGCCTTTTGTTTCTGATTCGCTTTTGGAGATTTATCGCCCATGCAGAGGAAGGGTCGTCTTGCGTCCGGCAAAGTCAACGAAGTGTTGGGCGGCCCGGGTTATTCATTCGGCACCCGTCGCAGCCTGCCCCGGCCTTTTCGGACCTTTCCTTAACGGAAGAACATCAAGTAAACGAGGACGCTTAACGCCACCAGCGTCACGATCATCTTCCACCATTGCTTCCCATCTGACAGCGGGGACGATGGGAGCGCCTTTAACGAGGGAGGACAATGACGGCAATGATGATCGAGAACGGAAAGCGCGTAGCCACAAGTCGGGCAGGGTTCCAATGGCATGTGACACCAATCGCAGAGATTGACTAAATAGCCAGAGGGATCGGTAGCCGCCCCTGTTATCCCTGGAAAACTTCGAGCTATCTTCCCGCAGTTGCGCCAAGCCGAAGAAGTAATATTCGCCAGAAGCGCTGGACGTAGTTCATTCAACTCCAAATGGGAAAGAAAGAACCGGATGTTTCGCGCGCTGCGCGAGTCTTAGTGCTGGTGGATGAATCGAATGTGGGCAGTTCTGTGCGAACTGCAGGACGCGGTCTTGATTGGCTGAGGCTGCGCGATTTCCTGGCCGGCACGGCCTCAGGACGCGAATTGATTGAGATGGTGGTTTATGCCGGCCTGCCACCACCAATCCCCCTCTGGCAGGAGGAACGGGACAAGAAGAACAAGTTCGTCTATTGGCTGCGCTCAAACGGGTTCATGGTGGTGACTAAGGATGGCGCGCCGGCCGAGGAAGGCCATTACAAGGCGAACGTGGATGTGATGATGGCGATCGACGCGCTCGAGCTTTCGGTCGAGATGCAGCCCGACGTAGTTATTCTCGTCACCGGTGATGCCGATTTCGCTTATCTCGCTACCAAGCTACGCCGGCGCGGGATCCGCGTCGAAGTCGCTTCGGTATCTCAGAATCTCGGAGGTGTGTTGAAGTCCGCCGCCAACGCCGTGATCGATCTGGCGCCTTTGTTCAGGACTTTCGAGTTAATGCCAGCGCAGGATGCTGCCACCCCATCCCGGCGAGCGACCACACCTGCAAAGCGGAGATAACTTCAGGCCGCTTCAAGCAGACAGTCCAACTGCCAGGGACGAACGCCTTCGAGTAACTGGGGCGCGAGGAGCTATACACGCCTGCCGGATGAGCGCAACCTGGACTTCCCGAGCGACCCTATCCGTTTCCCTCCGAAACTTCGTCGGGGGACATGAAGCCCACCGTCCTCACATCGAATAGCTATAGCTTCAGTGAGAAGCTGCCACCTTAGTCTGCTGCCGCCAGGCTTTCAGCCCGGCCCCACCGGTAGCGAGCAGGCCGAGCGAACCGCTCTTTGTCACCGCATTTGCGGTATCCGCGCTAGTCTTCTGGCCTGTTTTGATCGTATCCCCCGGGTCGCCCCAGGCGTAATCGACGACGATGAAGTTATACTCCGCCTCACCGGAGGTTTTGACGCGCAGCCAGCCGTATTGATCACCGGCGCCGGTATTAAAGCGAAAGCCGATGAATCCCCTCCCCGGCTCTTTAAAATGGACGCCCGGGTAGGAGGCTTCCCCGATGTAACCGCCAAAGCACCGGACGACCGTCGTGCTGGAGGTGGAGAAGGCAATACAACTCTCCCCGAGCCGCTCTTGTGACACCTTCACATGACTGGCGAGCCGGTAGAGATAGAACGGGGTGTTGCTGGTAATATTTTGCGAGTCGCCGGCGAATATTCCGACATCGTTCGAGCCAACGTCGATGGCGGCGTGGGCGAGGCCTCGGCCGCCCCCAAAGTCGATGTGCTCCACGTTCAGCACGGCCCCATCCACCAACGGGAAGGGATGGTTGAGCGTGCCCTTGAATATAAAGTTGACTTGGCCCGAGTAATGAATTTCCGCCTCGGCCGGGGCCAGGCCGGCAAGCGACGTGGCTGCGCCCGCCACCGCATAGGTGGTCCAGCGCGAATTGGCGATCCTGACGGATTTGCGGCGCAATGCGTTTAAGCTCATGGGTAATGTTCCTTCCACGGTTGTTTCTTATGACCTGAAGGAGAGACACGCCTCGCCTTCTAGCCCGAGCGTGCCGGGGTGTCCGCGTGCAAGGCAAGACCTTTTTTTACAAAAGAACTGCGTCTCGCAAAGACGCGTTATGTCGATAGGGATCTCTGAGCCCCAATGCTCTACCCTTTACTTATCTCTTAGCCGCTGTTTTCTCGCGCTCGCTCTTCGGTGGGCAACTGCCGTAAGACGCATACCGAACGGGCCTCTTCCTTTAGGACGCTAAGACAATCTTTTACGCGCTTCGGATCGTCACAGCGAAGGGTGAGTTGCCGTCGATTGACTCAATCTTCTTGATCGACATGATCTTCGTGCCCGACTCTATGGCCCGAGGTCTCGTGTCCTCCAGCCGTGTCCTACCCCGGTATCTCATGGCGGCCTCCGCAGTCTCGTGCTAGGCAATGACACTCAATTCGATAAGCGGCTCCCTTTTAGCGGCGAGGATGCGCATGGCTTGGGATCTGTCGCTGTAACTCAGCTTCCAGGCAACGCGGGCATATAGGAGTGGCGGTTTCACATTACGCCAAAGAATCATAGGACATACGCCAGGAAACGTATATGCTGCATCTCCTAAATGCATCACACCCAATTCAAGCGAATCCTTCGCGACGCGGAAGTCGCGGTCTGCATCTCTCCTATCGTGCAGAAACATCATCTGTCGGAGGAAGAGACGAAGAGCGCTCTGGTTGAGCTGCATGTTCCCCGCGCCGCGAACATCGCGCGGATTAGCTCTGCGCTAAACCCGTTTTAATCTCAGACTCGCCCCAGATATGTCACCGGCCATTATCTGGGTGCAATGGCCTTTCAAGCCGCGGCGCGAAAGTTAGCCGCGGCGAGTCAATTGGCTCCAGCCTTCCCTTGGCGCTGACGAGCCGGAAAAATGCTGATCGACGGTTTGAGATTTTTTGATGTGCTAAATAAAGGGCGCTGTTTTGCGTGACCGGTGGTACCATACTTCTCCTTTGATTTCTAAAATCGCCCGCAGAAAGCGTGATCGGCTGGACAGGCAGTCGATCAATCTACAGGATAAACAGGCTTTACCTAATCTTATTCGTCGCCCTGAGGATTCTTAGTAACGCGAAAGGTGATGTGAATAGCGGGTTTGAGAGTAAGTTGTCGCCGTGCCGACTTATATTTACGAAACAACTGATCCCACCAAACCCGTCCGAAACTTCGAAGTGAAGCAAAGCGTTCACGACAATCCACTCGAGCGCGACCCTGCGACTGGTGAAGCCGCACGCCGTGTGATCTCGGCTGGCTATGGCATCCTGGTCAGTGGTAAATCGACTGGTCCTTCTGTTGGGTCCGTCGGCTCACACTCTTAAAATCCCTCTTCAATCGCGAATACCGCTGGACAAGCGGGGGTTTGGCCGTAGGGAGGGGTCTGCAGCGTCTATCGACCGCTGGTGCGGCCCTTCTCTCTGCACCAACTGGAATTACACTATGGCGGTTATTACTTTAGCAACGAACGTCGCACTGCGGGAAATACTGGCAGGTTTATTCCCGAATGTGGCGCTCTCCAGTGTTGGCGTGTCTTTGCTTGCGGCGCAAATCGACGGCCTGGAGAAAGAATGCGCACCACCCGTGGTCACCCTGACTAGTCAAAGAAAGCGCGTGCTCACAGTCTGTCGTTCCAGGCAACGGCAATATGAAGGGCTGAAGAGGGCCGGGCATCTCCGCTGAGATTAAATACACGCTCCAGCTCTGCGCGATCAGTGGCCGCGCCGGGCACGCGCCTCGCGCTTCGGCTCTTCTATCCCAGCCGCCTTTGATCCGGTTACAACGAGATATACACGACCCCTACCGGATAACTGCAACCTGTATCAAATCCATACGCCGGATACCAGTAGCCATTATCGGCCTGGTAATAGTAGCAGCCACTAAACGACACAATGGTATAGCTCCTGAGCCACCAGTCCCGCGGATGCGTTCCGATTGCGAAATGAACATCGGTCGTTTTGACCGTAGTGCGACGCACACTAATATTTTCGCTCGTCTGATGTCCATTCTTGAAAACCGTGGTACTGCGTGTGACGCCGCCGCTTTGTTGCCCGTTCTTCGCTGCCGTATGTTGAGTGGCATGAGTCTTCTCGTTTGGCTGCCCCGCTTCATGACTCTGCATGGTAGCGCCATGTTCAGCAGTCTGTGCGTGCGAGTGTGTCTTCGCCGGCGGATTTGGCTGGGCTGATTTCTGGGGGACAGCCTGCGCTTTTTCCTCCGTCTTGGCTTTCGCCTTTTTCTCGGGCTTCTTTTCTTCTTCAGTTGTTTGCGCGCCGACCGACAATGCCAGCGTAAGCCCGACCACCATGAGTAAAGATCGTTTCATACTTTCTTTCCTCCGTTTTTGCTACTAATCGCGCGGCGCGATTAGATCGGATGCATATCTCCCGCCGAACGGAACGGCAGACGCGCTGGACTCACAAGCAGTCCACGCTCCTCGCGCGCAGCGACATCGCTCGCACATAGACGAACCCCCCATGGAGCTACCGACTAGCAACAACCAATCCCGAACGCTTCCCCGTGCGCCTCGTAAACGCTGTGCTAGGATAGGCGATGCGATATTTTGTTTTTGGGTTGGTTGTGGCCTTGAGCTCTACGGCATTGGCACGGACGGCACCGGTGGCGGAGCGCGTGGCTGAGCAGAATAAGTTGTTCGACGAGTTCTACGAGACGAGCCTTAAGAACTCGCCGGAGCGGGCGACGTCCTACGGCGACTATCGTTATAACTCTCTTCTTGGGCAGTATTCACTTGCCGAAATCGCGCGCCAGCATGCCGAATCGGACAATTTTCTCAAGCGGCTGAAAGCGATCCCGACGGAGGGCATGGCAGACAATGACCTTCTAAGTCATCGCATCCTGGAACGACAGTTGGAGCGCGAAGACATTAACTATGACCTGAAGAACTACGAGATGCCGATAAATCAGCAGAACGGCCTCCATACTCGCCTCGCCGACCTGCCACTCGCGGTGCCTTTCGACTCCGTCCAGCACTACGAGGATTATATCTCCCGGCTCCGCCAAATCCCGCGCGTTCTCGATCAGACAGCCGAGGTGATGCGACAAGGTCTGAAAGATGGACTTATGCCGCCCAAGCTAGTCCTGGCAAAGTTACCCGGGCAATGCGACGGCATCCTCACGGCAAATCCTTTCCTGCGCCCGACGAAGAAATTTCCCAAGGAGTTTTCCGAGCAGGATAAGAAACGCCTGACCGATGAGATCACGAAGGCGATCAACGACGACGTCGTTCCCGCCTATAAGACGTTCGCCGAATTCCTTCGCACCGAGTACGACCCGAAGGGGCGTGATGCGCTCTCGATCGAAAGCCTGCCGGATGGCAAGCGACGTTATGTCGAAGCGGTCAAGATGATGACCACGATGAATATTACGCCGACCGAGGTGCACGAGCTGGGGTTAAAGGAGGTCGCGCGGGTCACCGCGGAAATGAACAAGCTAGCGCAGTCGCAAGGACATAAGGACCTGGCGAGCTTTCGGGATGCGATCAACAAAGACCCCAAGTGGACGCCGCAAAGCGAACAGCAGATTCTTGATGACTACGAGAAATACATTCATCAGATGGAACCCAAGTTACCGGAGTTATTCGGTCTTTTACCCAAGTCTCCTGTAACGGTGGAACCCATCCCGGACTTCGCCAAGGCGGAATCGACCCACTATGTTCCCGGGACTCCCGACGGGAAACGGCCCGGACGCGTGGTGGTAGCTGTGGCTGATCCAACCAAGCGTAGCCTGGTGGACGACGAAGCCATTGCCTATCACGAAGGCGTCCCGGGTCATCATTTGCAGATCAGCATCGCGCAAAACTTGCAAGGTCTGCCGAAGTTCCGGCTGCACGGCTTCTATTCCGCTTACACGGAAGGATGGGCACTGTATTCCGAGGAGCTAGGCAAAGAAATCGGCTTCTATCAGGATCCAGTCTCTGATTACGGCCGGCTAAACTCCGAGCTGTTCCGAGCTGTGCGTCTGGTTGTTGATACGGGTATCCACGACCAAAACTGGACCCGCGAGCAAGTTATATCTTACATGCATGCCAACGACGTCAACGACGCGCTCGCGCAAACCGAAGCTGATCGCTACATTGCGTGGCCGGGGCAGGCGTTGGCTTATAAGATGGGACAACTCACGATTCGCAAGCTGCGCGACGAAGCAAAGGCGCAGCTAGGAGCGAAGTTCGACATCAAGGCCTTCCACGACCAGATCATCAACGGCGGCGCCATGCCGCTCGACCTGCTCCAGGAAAAAATAGAGCGCTGGATCAAAGAGCAAGGTGCGAGCAAGGCGAGCACTTAGCGAAAGAACCGGCGTAATCCATCTTATCGGCCGCTGGTGGTTAGAGATTTCGCCATTCAGGGTGTGAGTCACGGCAAGGATCGTTACGTAACGATTCTGTTACCGAATTCTCATCATCACAGCGCGTTGCGGCGCGAATACTCAGGTATGACTAACAAATCCATTCAGCAATTTGGGGTTGTTGTTGGCAGGTTCTCCCGCGTGGTCGCCTGCCTTTTTCTTCTGATCTCGTTTGGCGGCGCGACCGCGGCGGGGAAACGGGCCAGCTGGCAACTGATCAATGACCGGCAGAAGAATTGCGTCAATGTCGCTAATCAAAACGACGACTTGATCAGCTACTACGGTGTATGGGTCAAAGGCAGTTGGCGGAGCAACCTGAATGCCGGGTTGGACGGCGCGCCGGCTGGTAGCGTGATTTGGGGTGATTATCTGCCGGTCCCGCCAGGCTCGAGTGATGGAATCGGTTCGCTTGCCTACGTGGTGCTTCAGATCGCGCCCGATACGCCGCTCGGCCGTTACACGATGAACCTGTGGGTGGATGACGGAACGACCCGTGAAACGGTCCCGGTCATGATCTTAGTGACCGATGACTGCGGCGGCTACTGAGCGCCGAACGGAAGATTAAGGTCATCGCGAGATAACCGCGAGACGTCTGCATGCGCTGGCGGTTGGCAGTGTGCAGGCTCGGAATATTGCCGCCACCATATCCGATCCGTCTTGGTTAATCCCCTCGCCTAACCTTGCTAGCCAACAGACTTTTCGCGCAAAAATTGCATTGACATCCTTGACAGTGAGGTTCGTTATGCGGCCTATGAAAATGATTCGCATTACCTTATTCGCTGCGGCGCTGTCTCTTGCGGTGTCTACAGCATTGGCGGCCAACGTCCATTTGGGCACGTGGAAACTGAACGAAAGCAAAAGCAAGCTGGCTGCCGGGACGCCCCGCAACACCATGGTGACGTACCGCGCGGGCGACAATGGAACGATCAAGCTGACTTGTGACGGCATCGACAAGGATGGAAAGACCACGCGCTGGACGTGGCAAGGCAAGTTCGACGGCAAACAATACAAGGTAAAGGGAGCCGGGCCATCCGACTCACTGGCGTATACGATCCAAGACAGTCACACCAATACGCTGCAAGGGATAAAGAATGGGAAAGTCGTCCTGACTGGGACGATCCAAGTGGCACCCGATGGAAAGTCGCGCAAGGTCACGACGACGATTGATGGCAAAACAACCGTCAGTTATTACGACAGACTGTAGGTTGGAGTGATCGGCTAAGTGAGCCGCCAACAGACGCCGCCCGAGTAGCCGGCTGGATTCAATCGAGCGGGAGCTATCCAGGTTAGTCACTGTAGCTCCGAAGGAGTTAGGCGCTGTCTTCTGAGAATGGCTTAGTCATTCTCAGAAGTGTCCCTTTATGGCGTCGCGAAAGACTGTGCCGGCTATCGACCAACCCCGATCATCCAGAGGCTATGAAATTGTTTCGATGAACCTCTGAAGCGACGGACAGCGACTATGCCGGATGGCGGCTCAGGCTGCGGTTGCCAGCGTTTGACGCCGGAAGTGCCTGGCACGTGCGGTTCGACAGCGCGAGCGATTGGGACGGCGGACGAAGACGTTGAGAAAAAGGAAGAAACGCGCCGGGGCAAAACCGGACTTACGAGCCAGAGAAGGAGCGATTGTTTGCATGTCCTCCGCTCAAGCAACCGTTGTGCCCGGACGCGAAATTCCCTTTTCGATTTATTCGTTAGGCTGCGATAGCCCGGCGATCATGCTATCGAAGCGCCGCACCGGATGGGAATAGAAGGGGTACGCTTGCCTGGCGTCGCTCGGGCGGAAGCGCCAATACTTGTACATCCAGAGCCAGGGCGAAGGATTTTGGCTGATAGCCGGCTCGAATTGGTCCCAGCAAAGTTGTGCGATCTGTTGGTCGGTCGCGCCGGGCGGAAGCTCCAGCTTCGGATGAAAGACAACCCGGCATCTTCCGTCGGGAAGCGGAACCTGATGCACCGGCACAATCGGCAAACCGGTGCGGCGATGGAGCCAGGCATGGGCGTAAGTTACCGACATTTTCATACCGAAGACATCGATCGGGACGGAAGGTTGCCGCGGATGAACGGTTAGGTCGACCAGGATGGCGGCGGTGCCGCCGCGCCGCAGCGTTTTGTAAAGCCGGACGATGGCGCCTTCGCGCTGAACAAAGGTGTGACCGGATTGTTCGCGCAATCGATTAAAGATCGGATCGAGGAACGGGTTCTTGAATTCCTGCGAGACGATGGTCGCAACCAATCCACGATAAGCAGCTGCCAGGCTGAACCACTCGAAGTTGCCGTAATGACAGGCGGCGATGATACAGGGCCCGGTCGGGCCAACGGTGCGGCAGAATTCTTCCCAGCCTTCGAATTCGATGAAGTCGGTCCAGTTTTGCGCCGTGATTCGCGGATTCCAGAAAAGGTCGAGCATCGTGCCGGCAAACTGCTGATACGATTGGCGCGTGATGCGGGCGCGTTCCGACGGCGAAAAGCGATCGCCAAAGGCCGCTTCCAGATTGCTCAAGGCGACCTGCCGCCCCTGCACATCCAGGTGCGCGGCAAGCGCGCCGCAGATTCGCCCGAGCCTGACGACCAACCGGCGCGAGAGCCGTGGGATGAGAGTACCGAGCGCACGGACGCCGATCCATTCCCACTTGTGTCGAAAGGATTTCCAACGCGATTTCATCCCGTAACTGTCGTTAGGCTAGAGCGTGTCGCGGGTTTGCGTTCGTTGACTTGGAAGGGTTTAATTTTACTTTGGCGCAGGCCGCCGCCCGCCGCGTCTCGCATCATTGTGAAATACGTCCTGTTCGTCTGTACCGGCAACATCTGCCGCAGCCCAATGGCCTTGGGACTGTTCCGCCGTCTGCTCGGCAATCGCAAGGACATCGAAGCGGATGCTGCGGGAGTCCATGCCGTGCGTGGTCAGCCGCCAAGCGTGCACGCAGTAGATGTGTGCCGGAAACGTGGGATCGACATTAGCGACTTCCGCAGCCAACCGCTGACGGCGACTTTGGTCGATCGCGCAACGCACATTTTCGGGATGACCGGGTCGCACTTGGAGACGATCCATCTCCTCTTCCCCCAGAGTGTGGAAAAGACGTTTCTCCTCCGCGAATTTGAAGAGCCGGGCGCGACCCTTTGGCGTGATCTGCCTGATCCAATCGGCATGGGCCGCGAGGTCTATCAGGAATGCGCCATCTGCATCGAAAACGCTTTACCGAGCGTGCTGGCCTTCGTAGAAGAATCAGAAATGGCTGTGCCCCATTCTGCGGGCGCTTCCGGACGATCCTTGGGAAATATGCCTCAACATCTCGAATCTGAAGCCGGCGACGAATCGGAAAGCAGCACGCCAGGAGGGCCGCTGCGCAAGGTCGATCCAGAAATTTACGAAGCGATCGTCGCCGAGGAACGCCGCCAGCGCGAAAACATCGAGCTGATTGCCTCGGAGAACTTCACCAGCCGCGCGGTGATGGAAGCGCAAGGCTCCTGCCTGACGAATAAGTACGCCGAAGGTTACCCTGGCAAACGCTGGTATGGCGGCTGTGAGAATGTCGATGTGGTCGAACAACTGGCGATCGACCGCGCAAAAAAACTCTTCGGGGCGGAACACGTCAACGTCCAACCGCACAGCGGCGCGCAGGCGAACATGGCGGTTTATTTTGCCGCGATTAAGCCGGGCGATCGTATCCTGACGATGAACCTGGCTCACGGTGGTCACCTGACTCATGGCCATCCGGCCAATTTTTCGGGAAAGCTTTATCAGGTCACGCAATACGGCGTGAGCGAGAAGACTGAGCAGATTGATTACGATGCGCTCGCCAAACTGGCAGAAGAAGTAAAGCCGCAGTTGATCACGGCCGGTGCGTCGGCCTATCCGCGCTTCATCGATTTTCAGCGTATGCGGCAAATCGCCGATTCGGTCGGCGCATTACTCTTCATCGACATGGCGCACATCGCCGGCTTGATTGCCGGGGGCGAACATCCAAGTCCGGTGCCGCACGCCCATTTCGTCACGACGACGACGCACAAAAGTTTGCGCGGGCCGCGCGGTGGGATTGTGCTTTGCCAGGAACAATTTGCCAAAGCGATCGATGCTTCGGTTTTCCCAGGCGTGCAGGGGGGACCGCTCATGCACGTGATCGCAGCCAAGGCCGTTTGTTTCCAGGAAGCGTTGCAACCAAGCTTTCGTCAGTATCAGCGCCAGGTCGTACTGAACGCGAAGGCACTCGCGGCCGGCGTAGCCAAGCATGGTTTCCGCATCGTCTCGGGCGGGACAGATAATCATCTCATGCTGGTCGATCTCCGTCCGAAGGAGATCAACGGCAGGGACGCGCAAAACGCGCTCGATCGGGCCGGAATTACCGTGAACAAGAACGCGATCCCTTTCGACACCTATCCAATCTTTAAGCCCGGCGGGATCCGTTTGGGCACTCCGGCTGTGACAACACGTGGCATGAAGGAAGAGGAGATGCTGGAAATTGCCGACCTGCTCGCCGAAGCGCTTGCCGGCCGCCAGGACGAACGCGTTCTAGGAAAAGTGCGCCAGCAGGTGCAGCAACTCACCCGGCGTTTTCCATTGCCGGGTTAAGCAGCTGCGAAACAATGGTCGCCCCGTGGGCAGATGACCGCTGTCCCTCTCCTGGCCTAACGAATAAAGGCCGGAAAGGAAACAAATTCATTTCCGCATCGCGCGCTAATCTGCGTAAGGTGTCAGCCATCTCGAGAAATCAATGAGCGACGAGCATCGACCTAACCCTTTGCGCGAAGGTCTTTCGACCAAGGCTGTTCCGCAGCCATGCGCGATCGTAATCTTTGGCGCCACCGGCGATCTCACTCATCGCAAGCTGGTACCAGCGCTTTATAACATTGCCGCCGATGGCGAACTCCCGCCGGCTGTTGCGGTCATCGGCTTCGCTCGCCGACCGAAAACCGATGAAGAATTTCGCGCAGAAATGGAGGAAGCGACGAGGAATTTTTCCCGTCAAACGGTGCGCGACGAAATTTGGGACGGTTTCGCCAAATCACTCTTCTACCATCAGAGTGAATTCGGCGATGAAGCCGGCTACAAGACATTAGCGGACCGGCTGGAGAAACTCGATCAGGAGAGCGGGACTCGCGGGAATCGGCTCTTCTACTTCGCTGCCTCGCCCGACAAGTTCGAGACGATTATCAATAACCTCAGGCTCGCTGGCTTGAACAAGGCGCACGAAGGCGCGTGGGCTCGAGTGATTTTGGAGAAACCCTTCGGAACCGATCTGGCGTCGGCGCGCCATCTCAACCGTATCGTCCAGGCATCATTCACGGAAGATCAAACCTACCGGATCGATCACTTTCTCGGGAAAGAGACCGCGCAAAACATTTTGGTGTTGCGTTTTGCGAACGCGATTTTCGAGCCGCTCTGGAATACGCGTTACATCGACCACGTCCAGATCACTGCCGCGGAAACGTTAGGCGTGGAAAACCGTGCCGGTTATTACGAAACGGCCGGGGCCTTGCGCGACATGGTGCAGAACCATCTTCTGCAATTGCTCTGTCTGGTGGGGATGGAAGCGCCGACCGATCTGAGCGCGAACAGCATCCGCGATGAAAAGGTGAAGGTCGTGCGTTCGCTTCGTCGTTTCCAGGAGGATGAAGTGGGCAACTGTGTCGTTAGGGCGCAATACATCGCCGGAGCGATTGCGGGAAAGCCGGTGGCGGCATATCGCGAAGAACAAGGCGTCAACCCGAAGTCGCAAACCGAGACTTATGTCGCTCTCCGACTTCTGGTCGACAATTGGCGCTGGGCCGACGTGCCGATCTACGTTCGCGTCGGTAAACGGTTGCCCAAATCCGGCACGGAAATTTCGGTCCATTTCAAAAAGGCTCCGCAGGTGTTGTTCAATCGCGAGTCGCAAGTGATCGAGCAAAACGTGCTCGTGATTCGCATTCAGCCGGACGAAGGAATCTCGCTGCGCATGCAGGCAAAAGTTCCGGGCACAAGTTTCCGTATCGAGGGGGTGAAGATGGATTTTCACTATGGCACCTCTTTCGGCAAAGCCAGTCCCGAGGCTTATGAGCGATTGCTCCTCGATGCCATGGCAGGCGACGCGACATTATTCGCTCGGCGCGACGAGGTTGAGCAAGCGTGGGCATTTATCGACACGATTGAGGAAGCGTGGGCGGCGAAAGAGGACGAACCGAAATTGTGCACCTACCCCGCAGGCTCGTGGGGACCGGAAGAAGCCGACGAGCTGCTCGCACGCGACGGGCGGAGCTGGAGAAGATTATGATGAATCGCGGCGCGCGCCGATCATTGCAAATGGACGGACTCGTTAGGCAAACATCTCGCCATCAACCCGGCAGGCGATCCGCCTCTATTGCAAGCCATGCCTGTAGCCGCTGAAACCTTCGCTGCCGGTGTTCCGGTCGAGATTGGCCAAATTCAGCTCGAGCTGAAGAAGCTCTGGGATGCCAGCAACGAAGTCATGGCGCGCGCTTCGCTCATAAACCTCGCGATTTACAGCGAACAACCGGATTCGTTAGGCAAAAACACCGCCATCATTTCCCAGCTCACCGAAGATCATGCCTGCCGGGCTATCGTCATCGCGGCTGACCCAAACGCAAAAGAGAGTGGCGTGGATGCCTGGATCAGCGCGCATTGTCACGTCAGCCGCGCGGGCAACAAGCAGGTCTGCTCGGAACAGCTTTCCTTTTCCCTGCGCGGAAAACAGTGCGGCCTTTTGCCGAACATTGTTTTTGCGCAACTCGATTCCGACCTGCCGCTTTATCTTTGGTGGCAGGAGGAATTTCGCGCGCCGCTCGATCCACAGCTCTGGGCCTGGGTCGATCGCCTCATCTACGACAGCCAAACATGGCGCAACTTCGACGAGCAGATGAATCTCGTGGAAACGGCGCAGGAGGAAGCGCGCCAGCGTATTGTCCTCTGCGATCTCAACTGGGGACGCCTCGTCCAAGTGCGCATCGCCCTCGCCCAGTTTTTTGATCACCCGGTTACGCACCGTCACTTGACGCAAATCGAGGGCGTCGAGATTGCCCATGCGCCAGGGTTTCGGTCGACTGCGCTCCTGTTTGTAGGCTGGCTGGCCGGCCAATTAGGGTGGGAGCACGGAGAGGACAAGGATGGCTCGTTAGGTTTTCGCTTCCAGGACGAAGAAGAGCACACGCGGACGATCGAGGTGAAGCTGCGGGAAAAGGAAGGCGAGCCGATCAGCGATTGCAAGGTGATCACAGAAAGCGCGGAGTTTCGGATTGAACACAGGACGGGAGCGGATCTGCTCGACGTCTTTTTCGGCCGGACCGAAGGCCGCAAGATGCGCCAGGTTTTGCCGGCGGGGAAAAACGACCCGGTCGAGCTGGTGCAGGAAGAGCTTATGCGCGGCGGCCCACACCGTGTCTACCTCCGCGCCGTGTCCAAGGTGCGCGATCTTCTCTAAAAACAGCCCGAGCTGTCAGTTCGCACAATTCGTTCGGCGCTAGAGTTGGGCGGTCATAATCTACTGCGCCTCATTCAGCGACCAGTCATAGTCCTGGTAGGTGATCCTGGTGTCGTTAGGCAAAGGCTCCTGGCGCCGTTTGTTGATGAAAACGATCGGACCGCCAACGCCTTTGAAGTCATCCTTATACCAATTGAAAATGGCGGAGAGCGCAGCGGTTTTTTTCGCCGGCAGGTAGTCGACGCCTTTCTTCGAGTTCACAAAGGCGACCGCAAGGCTTTCCAATTGCGCGTCGAGCTGTTCCCCGCGGAAGGCTTCGCTATTCAGCGGCGGGCAACTCCGACTCGCGCAGTTGAGGGCAAAATGGACGCGCGGCTCATTGAACGTTGGTCGGATGATATCTTTCTCGAGACGATCAAAGCTCATGTCTTCACCTGCGACCTTGATGCGCTTGGACGTGAAGAAGGTGAAAAGAATATCCTTCACGCTCCCGGTCGGATATTTGTTCAACGCCTCGTGCAGGATCCAGGCGTTGTAGGCGTTGAGGTAAAAGGCGAGCTGCTCCTTCTTGCTCCAGCCCGAGACTTTCTCCGTGGCGATATTGTCGACAATATCCTGTATGGCTTTCATATCGGCGGGATTGTTTTTCCAGTTGGCGTACTTGACGCCGTCGCCGCTGACATACTTCGCAAGCAGGGTGTTGTAGGTGGAGATCCACTCCGGGAAACTTTTCGCCGAGCCGATGGAGACGGATGCAAACAGGAGCACGCAGAATCCGGCCCGCCGTAGGACGAGCGATGGTTTCATTGCGCGAGCTTGAGCTCGAGACGCGGGTGGAGCAAGACGCAATCGCCAGGCGCGACTGAAGCTGGTAGCAGCGCCAGGCGACAGCTAGGACACTGCGCCAAATCCTTGGAAAAGATGACGCAATTTGCTCGCGCTGGTCTCGATCGCGAAAAGACTGGAGGCGCGTTGGCGGCCGGCCCGGCCTAACGATCGCGCTCGCTCTCGATCGTTCAACATGCGCCCGAGCGCTTCGGCTAGGGCATGTGGCTGGTGCTCTGAAACGAGCATGCCTGTTTGTCCGTCGATCACCATCTCGGGAAGACCGCTGATTGGGGTTGAGACAACCGGCAATCCAGCGGCCATCGCTTCCATCACCACCGTCGGTAGCTGATCCATGCCGCCATCTGTTTCGGTGACGCACGGTAACGCAAAGACCCAGCTTTGTGACAGTCGCCTAATCACCTCCTCCTGTGGCAGCGGTCCGGCCAGTCTGATGATCTCCGTCAGCCCGCTCGTCGCGATTTGCTCGCGCAGCGCCGGCTCGAGCGGACCTTCGCCGATAATCTCGCAACGAAACTTGATTCCGCTCTCTCGCAACAAACGGCAGGCTTCGATCAAATCCTGAAAGCCCTTCTTTTCGATCAGACGTCCAACCGAAATGATGACAGGCGTCTCCGCTGCGAAATCAGCGAGTTGAAAAACCGAAGGGTCGATACCGTTATAGACTCGATGAATCCTGGCGGCGTCCTTCGGAAATTTCTCCTGTAGAAAGCGCACACCGAAATCGCTTACCGTCACTACAGCCCGCGCCTCAGTAATCAATCTGCCTAACGAAACCTCAAACGGTTTTGGGGCAAAGATATCGTTGGCATGGGCGGTAAAACTGTAGCCAATGTCAAAGAATTGCTTGAGCCAGTATCCGGTGCGGGCGGCGAGACCGGCGAAATGCGCGTGCACATGTCGGACCGCGCGCTTCTGCAAACGCGGGCCCAGCCAGGCGGCTTGGTAAAGCCGAAGGAAATCGGTCTTGCGGCCCCACTCCGCGATCATTGTGTTAGCCGCGGCCGGCAGTTTCCCCTTCCGCAATGCGTGATCGACTTCCGCAATGAGCGCTTTCTCATCGGGCAAATATTCGACATCGCGGACGACTGCGGGATCCCAGGCTTGAGGCGGCTCGTCGTGCGGGTGGCGCACAGAAAAGATCGCGGGCACAGTATTTTGCCGGCGTAATTCTTCGATTTCCCGGTAACAGAACGTCTGCGTGAAGGAAGGAAAACGCTCGAAGAGATAGGCCAGCCCACTCATTCCACAAGGATTAGCGGCAATTTTACGGTTGAAAAGGCGGGCTCGCCGGAAAGTCCATCTCGGCCCCTTGGCCCGCACGACTCTTGCTATTTCTCTAGAATGCTTCACCGCGACTTCTTTGCCTTTTGCCGGTCGTTGCGTCTCATCGAGCTTAAGGCCATCGGCAAACTCTCGCGCGTGAGACACTTCGCGGAGCATGAGATCGTCTATTCACCCGGCGAAGAAAGCGACGAAATGTTTGTGATTACGCGCGGCGGAGTGGAACTTTTTCCGCCGCACCAACGTCCCGGCACCTCCACGACCTTTCTCACCCGTGGCGATATTTTCGGTGAGAGCGCGGCCCTGATGGAACTGCCACGCGATCATACCGCGCGCGCCTGTGCGGAGCTGAGCGTACAGTGTTTTCGGCGTTGCGATTTTCCCGAACTGATTTTGCGCGTGCCGGCGTTCTTTCTTTATCTCTCCGAGAAGCTGGCGCATCGCCTCTTCCAGACCCGCGAATTGATGCACGCACCCACGAACGCGCTCGAACTTACCGGCAGTCTCGACAACTTCGATGTCGTCACGATTTATCAGACGATCATTCAGTCGATGCAGACGGGACTGCTGACGATCGCGGATGAGGAAGGCGAGACGATTTGCACCTTCTATTTCGAAAAGGGGGCGCCACGTTGGGGTCGATTTCAGCAGTTGAGCGGCGAGGAAGCGTTCTGGCAGCTTTTCCTGCACGAGCATCGCGCCGGCAGCTTTTCGTTTTCGAATCACACGGAGGTCGGCGCTGGTTGGGGCGAAGGCAGTGCGCTGACCCGGCCGGCGGACGAGATCTTGATCAACGCCATCCAGATGCGCGATCAATTTGAAGATTTGCGCAAGCGAATGGGAAGTCCTACTGCGCGTCTCAAGCGTCAGAAACTGAATCTCTCGTGGGACAAGCCGGAGCTGCCGGAGCTGCGGCCGGTGGCAGAGGAGATTTGGCAACTCGCTTACAACAACGAGCTGACCCTGGCCGAAGTGCATCGCCGAAGCGCATATTGCGACTGGAAAATTTACAAGACGGTCGATCAACTGGTGCGCGACGGCCTCTTCACCCTCGAGAGCGCGCCGAAGACAGAAGCACTGGTCGAATCCTGACTTATGAAGCGATCGTTAGGCACAATTGTTCTTCTCCTCTTCTTGAGCGGACTATTCTGCAGTTGCTCGATGCTGAGCGCGCAGGGCAGGCGCGAACGCGCCTATGATCGGTATGTCGAGAAAATGAGTCGCGGTCGGTTGCAACAGCAGCAGCGCTTGAGCGCGATGCGCGCACAGGTGCCGCCGGCCATGATGAGCGAACCGGTGGTGACCGCGAACGCTTCCGGGCCGGAGTCGGTCACGGCAGAGAACGATAGTAGCGGGCTCTAAACAAACGAGTCGCCTAACGCCTAACGAATTCGTCAGGCGCGCTCAACCGGAATTGGCCGTCCGATTTCATCCACTGCCACGCAGGTAAAAACAGCGCGGGTCACGAGCAAACGTTCCTGCCGGCGATAGCGCTGGGCCCAGACTTCGACCGGAATTTTCATCGAGGTTCGGCCGATTTTCTCCACCCAGGCATAGCAGGCGATTGTGTCCCCCATCCGCACCGGTTGGAGAAAGGACATGCCGTCGACTGCCACTGTGACCACCCGCGCGCGGGCGGTCTTGGAAGCGAGGATGCCGCTGCCGAGGTCCATCTGTGACATGATCCAGCCGCCAAAAATGTCACCGCTGGGGTTCGTATCGGCCGGCATCGCGATGGTGCGGATGACCAACTCCCCCTGCGGAGATTCGTTAGGCTGCAGATCGTCCACGCGCGAGCGTAGCATAAGGCGGAGCAGAGCAAAGGCATCAGAGGATCGAGCGCCCACTCTTCGTTTGCTATTCGTGATTTGCGATACGCGCACAGATGACTGAGGGGCGGTGCCTGGTGGCTTGGGAGCGTACGGCTGACCTACAATACGAGCATGCAATCGCCGTAGCTGTAGAACCGATAACCTTCGCGCACCGCTTCTGCATAGGCGCGCAGAACAAATTCGCGGCCGGCAAACGCCGCTAGCAACATCAGCAAAGTCGAGCGTGGAAGATGAAAATTCGTCAGCAGCATATCGATAGCACGAAACCGGTAGGGCGGATAGATGAAAATATTGGTCGCTCCGTTCTGCGGCACGATGCGGCCATTCTGCCTGACGGCTGATTCCAGCACTCGGACCGAAGTGGTGCCGATCGCCATGATTCGTTCCGCCGCATTGATGACGCTCGCCGCCTCGGGCCTGATCGTGAAACGCTCCGCGTGCATTCGATGCCTGGCGATCATCTCACTTTGCACCGGACGAAACGTGCCCGTCCCGACATGAAGCGTGACAAAGGTATGGGGCAGCGCCTCCAAAATTTCCGGGGTGAAATGCAACCCTGCCGTCGGCGCCGCAACCGCTCCGGGCACACTGGCAAAGACGGTTTGATACCGCGTCGCATCTTCGTCTTCGACCGGACGGTTGAGATACGGCGGGAGCGGAATTTCGCCACCACGATAGGGATCGATTTCGCGTTCGAACCTGACGACTCGTTCGCCGTCCCGGCAGATTTCCTTCACCGAGCCGCTGACACCATCGAGCACGATGAGTGCTCCGACGCGCAGTTTGCGTCCCGGCTTGATCAGGCACCTCCAGGTTTGCGCATCGAGCTGCTCGAGAAACAAAAATTCGACCAGGCCGTCGTCGGAATAACGTCGCGCCGCCAGCACCAGTGTGTCATTCAAGACCAGGAGATCGCCCGGCTTGACGAACTCCCGCAAATCGACAAACCGCCGGTGCGCGATCGTTTCTGCTGCTCGGTCGAGCACCATCATGCGAGCATCCTCGCGACGCGAGAGCGGACGCTGCGCAATGAGAACGGACGGCAGATCGTAATTGTAATCCGCCAGCCGCTCGCTCATTGCCCTAGGGTAGCGCAAGCCCCCGGTTTGCGATTTCTTTTTCGAGCAGGCAGAAGGTTGCGCTAACCTACCGCGATGGACGGCTTCACAGAGGCGCTCGAACAAACATTGGCCACGCTGACGCGCTTGCAGCACGAAAGCGAGCATCCGCCGCGCGCCAGTCGCAGCGTCCTCGCGTGTTTGCAGGAACTGCCGGGACTCGTTAGGCAAAGCAAGGCCGAACGCCTCGCACCTTTGCGCGAACGGGTCGCGGTTTGCACACGCTGTCCGCATCTCGTTTCCTTTCGCACCCAGACGGTTTTCGGTGTGGGAAACTGCGATGCCGAACTCATGTTTATCGGCGAAGCGCCGGGCGCGGATGAAGACCGCCAGGGCGAACCCTTTGTGGGACGGGCCGGTCAACTCCTGACCAAAATCATTGGCGCGATGGGCTTCAGACGCGACGAGGTTTACATCGCCAATGTGCTGAAGTGCCGGCCGCACATGCCGCCGGGGGTCTCTGGCAATCGTCCGCCCACGCCTAACGAGATGGCAACCTGTCTTCCCTATCTCACGGAGCAGATCGAAATCATCGGCCCCAGGGTGCTGGTGGCGCTTGGGGCAACGGCGGTGGAGGGATTGCTAGGCCGGCGCGAAACGATGAGCCGGATGCGGGGGCGCTGGCATACCTACGGCGAAACCCCGCTCATGATCACGTTTCATCCTTCGTATCTGCTGCGAAACCAAAGCAACACCGAGAAACGCAAAGTTTGGGAAGATATGTTGCTCGTGCTGGAAAAATTGGAGCGACCGATCAGCGAAAAACAGCGTAGCTATTTTCGTTAGGCGTTTACCGCGTCGTTAGGCCCGGACGATCGGACGCTTGGTTTGGCCGGTCAAAGCCGGCGAGCAGGTCCACTATCTGACGATCCAAAGATTGCATGGAATGACATCAGTGATCCACGAAATCCGACTCGCCAACTTCGGCTTTGGCTCGGGTTTTGTTTCCAATGGAACCACCAGCAAGTCGGCTTCGACTGATTGAACGAAATTGGAAGCGCCGAACCCTGTGCTTCCGCGGAGCGAGCGCGCCTCGATCGGCACCTTCGTTTCACCGGCGGAAAGAATAAAATCCTGCAGGACGACTTCTTCTTCCTCGAGAGTGCGCGCCTGTCCCCTGTCCGTCTTGCCGCGACGCGCGGCGCGTGCCTTATCGAAACTGGTATAACTGCGCACGACGTAGAGCCGTTCGCTGTCTTCCTTCTCCGCGAGATGAACAGTCCGGCGCAAAGCGCGTTGCGCATGCTCGGAAAACTCGGCCAGAAAAACAATATGCCGCAGTACCTTTGGTTCGAGCTCCGGATGGGTGAAAAGCATGACCGAACACGACGCCTCGCGGACTAAACGGCGCGCGACGTTGCCAAGAAATTGGCGATGCACGGCGGCCTTCTCCAAAGCACCGGCGACCAGCAATTCCACGCCGAGCTTTTTCGCTGCAACCAGAATCGCGCTTGCCGGATCACCTTGCTCGTAATGGACGACCGTATCCTCGGGCAGCTTCAGCGTCGCAATGGCATCGGCAAACTTTCGCTCGGCAGCAGGGTCGCGCTTGCCGACGAAAATCATGCTTAGACGCGCGCCAAAACGCTCTCGGACACGATTGGCCTCCGCCAATACCTGATGAAAACGTGGCGAGAACGTTGCCGCCACGGCAATGGATCGGTATGGAGGCGGATTCATGTTTGGGCGTTACTTTCGTGCGCTCGACCGGAAGGGCAATCATGGCGTTGAGGGTTGAAATCCGTCGCGCCTTTTTGCTTCGCGAAGGGCCGGTTGGGAATCCTCGCGGCTGAAAGCAAGTGGTTCGCAGAGCGAAAGCTGACCGCGCCCAAGACTCTGGTCATCGTGAATGAGACGCGGCGAAAATGCACGAAACAATGCATGAATTCCGCGTCGAGATTTTCGATTGCCCAAAGGCAAGAGCCTGCGCGACTATCCGCCAGATGCGACGCGCAATCTATCCTGGCAGCTTCGATCCGGTGACCAATGGCCACGTGGATGTGATCGAACGAGCGCGCAAACTTTTCGATGAAGTAATCGTGGCGGTGGCGTTCAACGATCAGAAGCAGCCGTTCTTTAGCCTCGAGGAGCGATTGGAATTTCTTCGCCGAGTCACGCACTCGATCGAAGGTGTAAAGGTGGCGCCGCTCGATGGCCTATTAGTCGATTTCGCAATTGCGCAGCAAGCTCACGCGGTCGTGCGCGGTTTGCGCGCAATTTCCGATTTCGAGTTCGAGTTTCAAATGGCGCTTATGAATCGCAAATTGGAGCCAGGTGTGGAGACGATCTTCCTCATGCCAAAGGAGGAATACACCTACATCAGCTCGCGCATCGTGAAGGAGATCGCGCGCCTGGGCGGCGAGGTGAGCCAGTTTGTCGATGCCTGCGTGGTGGACGGTTTCGCCCGCAAACTGACGACGGCACCCGTTGCCGGGACTCGTTAGGCAACAGTTTGCAGCACAATCCATTTGGAAATCGGTGAGGCTGATTATATAGCCCGGCAGTCTTGTCGACCGCCAGGCCCATCAGCAAGCCAACTGGCAACACGACGTGAAACGATGTTCCTTAGCAAGGAAGACTCGCGCGCATGAAGATTCATCTACGTCAAATTCCGGCTGGAGGTCTGCACCTCGAGGGTGATGAGGAATGTTCGCTGCCGGAGCTCGACTCGCAGGAGGTTCGGTGCGCAGGGCCGCTGCATTACATCCTGGACGTTGGCGTGTCGGAAGGTGCCCTTTGGGCGAATGGCGAGTTGATCCAGCCGGTTGAACTTCGTTGCGTGCGCTGTCTTGAGGCTTTCCCCTTCGAGATCAAAGTGCCGCACTTCACCGTCCACCTTCCGCTAACTGGCCCGGAAGAGATCGATCTCACGCCATTCCTGCGCGAAGATGTTCTCCTCAACCTGCCGGCTTATCCTCATTGCGATCGCGAAGGCGGACGTATTTGCCCAGTTCCGGCGGTGAAAAGCGGCGAAAGTGAAGACAGTCCGGAGAAGCGAGCCGCTGATTGGAGCGCCCTCGACGAGCTGAAGATTCGTCGATCGTGAAGCGTTACCATCGTTAGGCACAGGATCGCGATTCATGGTTGATCGCTTCCACGGTTGTCTTTTCGCGAAAGCCTGCTTTCCTACTGCGCTCTTATGGGAGTTCCGAAACGCAAAACCTCAAAGATGCGGTTGCGCACACGCAAGGCTTCACTTCGCTGGCAGGCGCCTCAGCTCAATAAGTGTCCACAATGTGGCAGCAGCGTCCCCTCGCACACCGCTTGCCCTTCGTGCGGATATTATAAGGGCCGCCAGGTGCTGACAGTCGAAGGCGCTTAGGGCCGGAGGGTCGAACGCTTGAGGGCTTCGCCGACGGCGGCCTCCAGTTCCATCGGCCACTCCACCTTTCCCTCCTTGCATTCCAGTCCGGGAAATCGCAAACTGCCGCCTCGATGAAAATCGCTCTCGACGCCATGGGCGGCGATTTCGGGCCACCAAATCTTGTCGGGGGCGCAGTCATGGCGCTGCGCGATTACCCGCAAATCGAAAAGCTCTTCCTCGTCGGCGACACGCCGCAAATCGAGGCCGAGCTCAAAAAGCACAACTGTCACGATCGTCGCATCGAAATCGTCCATTCCACCCAGGTGGTCGCGATGACTGATGGCGCGGTCGATTCCGTGAGAAGGAAAAAGGATTCGTCGGTCAGCCGGGCTATTGACCTTGTGAAAAAAGGCGAGGCCGCCGCCATCGTGAGCGCGGGTCACACCGGCGCCGCAGTCGCCGCCACTACGATCAAATTGCGCACCCTCCCCGGGATCGATCGTCCCGGCATTGCGGCCGTCATTCCTTCCGAAACAAATATCTTTGTCCTGATTGATGCCGGCGCGAACAGCGACGCGAAGCCGGAACATTTGCTGCAATACGGGATCATGGGCTCAGTCTATTCGCGCCATGTTCTTGGCTACCAAAATCCTTCGATCGGGTTGATGTCGATTGGCGGCGAGGACGTGAAAGGCACTGACCTGACGAAGGAGGTGTTCAAGATGTTAAAGCGCAGTGCGCTCAACTTCCGGGGTAACATCGAGGGCCACGATCTTTTCGCGCATCCGGTCGAGGTCGTCGTTTGCGACGGCTTTGTCGGCAACGTGATTCTGAAAACCTGCGAATCGGTCGGTGACGCGATTTTCAAATGGCTCAAACATGAACTCGTAAAGAGCAAGGTCCGGATGGCCGGCGCTTTCCTCGCCCAAGAAGCCTTTCGAGCAATTAAGAAAAGGGTGAACTACGAGGAATATGGCGGCTCGCCACTGCTCGGCGTGAACGGCATCTGCATCATCGCGCACGGGGCAAGCACTCCGCTCGCGATCAAGAATGCCTTGCGCGTCGCGGCCGAGTCAATTGAACAGCAAGTCAATCCACATATCATCGAGGAAGTCAGTCGCTATAATGAAACGCACGCCTCGCTCGAGCCCGCGGTCCGCTAAACCGCAGCGGACCGTCTCGATCGTTGGTACCGGCAGCTACGTGCCGGAGCGTCGCCTAACGAACGACGATCTTTCCAAAATAGTGGCGACGGATGACAAATGGATCACTTCGCGCACCGGCATTAAAGAACGCCGCATCGCGGCCGATGACGAATTTACCAGCGATATGGGGGCCAAAGCCGCCCAGGCTGCGATGGAGCAAGCCGGGATCAAAGCGGAAGAAATCGACCTTATTCTCGTCGCCACCGCTACCCCGGACATGGTTTTCCCTGCGACAGCCTGCTTTATCCAGACCAAGATCGGGGCGAAACGTGCCGCCTGTCTCGACATTTCGGCGGCCTGCGCCGGCTTTCTTTTCGCGATCGAAATCGGGCAGCAATTCATCACTTCCCACACCTACGACACCGTGCTCGTGATTGGCGCGGAAAAATTGAGCACCATTACTGATTGGACCGAACGCAACACCTGTGTCCTTTTCGGCGATGGCGCCGGCGCGGCCATTCTGCGTCACCGCGACAACGGCAGCCATGGTCTCATCAGCACCCACATCGCGAGCGATGGCAATTTCGCGGATATTCTCTGGATGCCTGGCGGCGGCTGCCGTCATCCCATCCGCCGCGAGAACGCGGAGAAGCAGCTTCAGACGATCAAGATGTCTGGTAAGGAAGTCTACAAACAGGCCGTCACCGCCATGGTTGATGCCGCGAGAAAGGCACTCGAAAAAGCTGGCCTAACGACCGACGACATCGCCTGCGTCATTCCTCATCAGGCAAACGTCCGCATCATCGAAGCGATTGCCGATCGACTGAAAGTTCCGGTCGAAAAAGTCTTCGTAAATCTCGATCGCTATGGCAACACGTCCGCGGCCGCGGTCGCGATCGCGCTCGATGAAGCCAATCGCAGCGGCCGCATCAAACCCGGCGACTACGTCCTCATGATCGTCTTCGGTGGCGGCCTTACCTGGGCCGGCTCGGTCATTGAGTGGTGAGCGCGGCGGCAGCCGCGCTGAATCCGCTTCTATTTGTCCGACATTCGCTACTCGGCTCCATGCGCGTCGCGCGAGACGGGGAAACGAGTCAACATCTCCACGATCGACGATTGAAGCTTGACCGTTTGCGTCTACGCTCAACGCCATGCTCATCGACACGCACGCCCATCTCGATTACCCCGACTTCGCGCCCGACTTCGACGAGGTTTTGCGACGCGCGACCGAAGCCGGCGTGACGCGCATTCTGACGATCGGGACCTCGATCGAGAGCAGTCGCCGCGCGATCGAACTGGCGGAGAAGTATCCGAACGTTTTTGCTGTGATCGGCGTTCATCCCAGCTATGCAGAAGAGGCGGGCGACGACGTCATGACGCCATTGCGCGAGCTGGCCGAAAGTCCACGGGTGGCCGCGATTGGTGAGACCGGTTTGGATTATCATCGTCTACCGAGCGAGAAGGTCGCGAAAGAGCGAAAGACGCAGGTCATCACCAAGGCACTCCAGGCGGAGACGGACGACGAAATTGAGAGCGGCATTCACGACGGCGCGCTCAAGAGCAAACAAGCGGCGATTTTTCAGCAGCAGCTGGATCTGGCGGTCGAGCTGCGACTCAACGTCGTCATCCATCAGCGCGACGCCTGGGACGACACTCTGGCCGTTCTGCGCGAGTACGGTCGCCAGGTGAGCGGCGTTTTCCATTGCTTTGGCGGCACGCGCCAACAGGCCGAAGAAGTGATCTCGTTAGGTCATCTGGTTTCTTTTACCGGCATCGTCACCTTCAAGAACGGCGCACTCGTCAGGCAAATTGCGACCGATCTAGCGTTGGGCGAGTTCATGGTCGAAACCGATTGCCCTTATCTCGCACCCGAGCCGCATCGCGGAAAACGCTGCGAGCCTGGCTACACACGACTGGTGGCGGAAAGCATCGCGGCCTCCCGCGGCATTTCGCTCGAAGAATTGGCGCGAGCTACGACTGAGACGGCGGAAGAATTTTTCCGACTCAACGGCGCATGAGGTTGCGAACCCGCGCACACTTCATCGTCGCGCTCGCTCTGCTTTCGTTAGGCGGTTGCACCACAGTCGATCGAAGACATCAGGTCATCATTAGCGTCCCCGAGCAACGCATGGCCTTGCTCGAGGATGGGGCGCCGCTTGCCACCTATCCGGTCTCGACTTCGAAGTTTGGTCTCGGCGATTTGCCGGGAACAAGCTGGACGCCGTTAGGCAATCTCGAGATCGCACGCAAGATCGGCGGCGGGGCGCCGAGCGGCGCCGTCTTTAAGGATCGGCTTCCTACCGGGGAAATCGTCGCCCCCGATGCCCCGGGTCGCGATCCGATTGTCACCCGCATCCTCTGGTTACGCGGGCTCGAGCCGCAAAACGCTCTCGCCTATTCGCGTTATATCTACATCCATGGCACGCCCGAAGAGCGGAACATCGGAATACCGGCGAGCTACGGCTGCATTCGGATGCGCTCAGCCGATATCATCCAACTCTACGACATCGTCGGCCGTGGTGCGCGTGTGACCATCGCCAATGCTCCTCTGACAGCGCTCGTTCCCAGCCTTGTCCCTGCTGCCACCCGTGTCGCTGGCGCGACGCCGGAGCCGTTTCAATCGATTCGTTAGGCGAAACTCCGGCATGGCTTAGGGCCCGAACCGGCGAGCCTTGCTGCGATGCAAACATGCGCCGCCAATCTTAGACCTGCTTGCGTTTCTTCTCCGCCACCGACAGCGCGACCGCTTCCACCAGGACATCCTGATCGATGTCCCCCAGCCGCTTCAGATAAAGACAACCCTTGCCCCGTTTGTGCTTTCCCAACCTCGCCAGCAGCGCCTCCACCTTCGGCGAATGCCCCAGTCCATAAACACTGATGTCACCCTTGCGCGACGAAAACCCGATGAGACACATTTCTCCTTCGCGCCCGCTCTCATATTTGTAGTGATAACTCCCGAATCCGACAATACCCGGACCCCACATCGCCGGCTTCTCCTTCGTCGCCTTGGATAACAACTTCGCGAGCGCGCCTGCGTCGCGCCGCCGTCCCTCATCTGCAATTCCGTCGAGATAACTCTCCACACTCGCCTCTGTCTTCGTCGTCTTATTCGCTGTCATAACATCCCTTTTTCTCAAAAGGCATCAAAAGACAAGTCGTTATCTCAGAGCTGATCCCGATCGCTAACGATCCCTCCGTCAATTACGCCGGCGAAAAGCCAAGACGTCTCCCCTAACGAGCAAAGGCATTACAACTCTACCTTCTTGATTTCGACTTCCTACTTTCCTCTTTCTCGTTCCAGTCTTCCATCTTCTCAGTATTTGCTGCTGATCGCAATGCGCGGCCGGTTTTACCCGCCTCTTCGTCAGTTATCTGGTTGAGAAATTCATGACTGGAAAGGCCGGCCTCGTCTTCGATTTCGTTGCGGCCAAATTGCAAAACGAAGGAGACCGCGGCGGAGGGCAGAAGGCCCTCGGTATCACTTTTTCGAAAAATAATTGATAGTGGAGAGCCTTCGACTTCGATATGATCGGAGCACAGCCGAAAGGGTCTTTGTGAAATCAAAACATTCGTCTCGTCCAGCTGCTCATCTCATCCGTGTTTCATTCTGGCAGGTTTTCCTGCTCCTCATGTTTCTCGCCCTTTCCGCGGCAGATGCCGCGTTCGTCGAAACTTTCGACAACGGAAGTGATAACGGCGACTGGCACCTGACAGACGACCCGACCCGCCTCCTTGTCATCGAGACGGACGGCGGTAATCCCGGTCCTTACTTGCACGGTCAGGTCAATTCTTCCATTCCGACCTGGTACGTTCCGGTGGGCACGGCAACGAAGTTTTTTGTCGGCGATTATGCGGCCAAAGGAGTTAGCGGACTGAGTTTCGATGTGAATATATTTGAGGGATTCCAGGTACCGAATCGCAATGTCACTCTCGACCTGCTGACGAGCCTGGGCACGGGTGACTTCGGCCAGGGCGTGGAAGCATATTATATTGGCGCGGATATCTCGAAGCTGCCAGTCGGCTGGCACACTTACACGTTTCGCTTTGACGCCACTTCACAAACGATTCCGCCCGGCTGGGTCGTGATTAACAGAGCTACCGATCAAAATGGGACTGACGCCGATTGGCAGGCACTAATGCACGACGTCGAAACGATCGGCCTCTTTCTCTACAATCCGCAGTATCTTTATCCCACTTTCTTTTGGGACCTCGGCCTCGACAACGTTCGCATCTTTCGCCAATACTCAGCACCTTAACGAATTCCCCGCGTTAACCATCAAAGCGCCCGGCGTGAAGCCATCCCACCCCTAACGAGCCTTGGCTTGCGTTGGAATCGGCAGGCGACCTTTTTTATCTGGCATTTCTTTTTCGTTCACCTTAACCCTTTTTAATTCCAATGTTGTAATTCCGATGATGTGCTCCAATCTCCGAAGACTTCTTGCCAGCCTTATCATTTGTTTTGCCTTATTGCCGGGTTCGTTGTGGGCCAAGCCCGAGGAACCTATCACACGCGAGCAGGCCGACGGGCTCGTAGCCGGTTTGAAGTTTCAGACTGGGGTCATCACTTTGGAGAAAGATCTTGCCACGCTAACAGTGCCGGCCAGTATGCGTTTTCTCGATGGCGCGGACGCCAATACGGTGCTGGTGAAGCTTTGGGGGAACCCGCCGGGACAGAATCCGCTCGGGCTCCTGATGCCGGAAGGGACTAGTCCACTGAGCAGTGATGCCTGGGTGGTGGTTATCACTTACGAAGCGGGCGGCTATGTAAAGGATGAGGACGCGAAAAAGATCAATTACGATCAACTGCTGACCGAGATGAAAAAGGATACCGAGAGTGTCAGCACCGAGCGGCAGAAGCAGGGTTATCCGGCGATCCATCTCATCGGCTGGGCGCGCACACCGCATTACGACCAGGCGACGCACAAGCTTTATTGGGCGAAGGAGCTTCAATTCGGCGGCGAAGACTGGCACACACTCAACTACAACATTCGCATGCTCGGCCGGCGCGGGGTGCTGGTTTTGAATTCGGTCGCGTCCATGGCGCAACTGCCCGCGATCGAAAACGCGACGCCACAGATTCTAGCCGCGATCGATTTCAAGGCGGGTAGTCGCTACACCGATTTCAACCCCGGCTCCGATAAGGTGGCGACTTATGGGATCAGCGCGCTTATCGCGGGCGGAGTGGCGGCCAAGTTGGGATTGTTCAAGGGCATCTGGGTGGCGATTCTGGCGTTAAAGAAATTCGTCATCATAGGCGTCGCCGCTCTTGCCGCGTGGTTCCGCAAAATTTTCGGCGGCAAACATAAGACTGCGCGCGAAATAAGTCAGGAAACGCCGCCGTCCCAAGTGGAATAACCTTTTGCTCGTTAGGTTGTTTTCGACAGCAACTGGCGTAAAACTTGGACGAACAAGGTCTATCGGGCGGAGACAAGCTAGAAAGCGCAAAGGCCACGGTTGAAACCGGGCAACCGGATCGTCCCCAATGTTTTGACTTACTGAGGGCGAGAGAACGTTCCCAGGCCATGCGGCCAATTCGGTAGGCTGGAAGCCCGACGCCTGATCGGCCAAGATGGCTTCACGGCATCTGCCCAAGATGCTGTTGCGCGGCGGGCTTGGCGAGCAGCGCCAGATCGGCGTCGACCATGATCTCGATCAGCTCGCGGAAGCGGACTTTCGGTTCCCAATCGAGAATACGTTTGGCTTTGGCCGGGTTGCCAATCAGCAAATCAACCTCCGCCGGGCGTTCGTAGCGGCCGTCGTGCCTAACGAATTCCTTCCAATCGAGATCGACCCGCGCGAAAGCGATCTCGAGAAATTCGCGGATGGTGTGCGTTTCGTTCGTCGCGAGGACGAAGTCTTCGCCTTCCTCGTGCTGGAGGATGCGCCACATGCCTTCGACATATTCGGGTGCGTACCCCCAGTCCCGTTTCGCGTCGAGGTTGCCGAGAAACAGTTCTTTTTGCAGCCCGTGCTTGATCGCTGCCACAGCCCGCGAAATTTTACGAGTAACAAAGGTCTCGCCGCGCCGCGGACTTTCGTGATTGAAGAGGATGCCGTTACTCGCACACAGCCCGTAGCTTTCGCGGTAATTTACCGTCGCCCAATAGGCGAACACCTTCGCCACGCCATACGGACTTCGCGGCCAAAAAGGCGTTGTCTCGGTTTGGGGAACTTCCTGCACCTTGCCAAACATCTCGCTGCTCGACGCCTGATAAAACCGGGAACGAATTCCCGTTTCGCGAATCGCTTCCAAAATGCGAATCGTGCCGACGCCGGTCACATCCGAGGTGTATTCCGGAATATCGAAACTGACTCGCACATGGCTCTGCGCAGCCAGGTGATAAATCTCATCGGGCTTCAAATCGTAGAGCAGCTTCACGAGGTTCACTGAATCGCTGAGATCGCCGTAGTGCAGAAACAGGCGCACACCGTTGATGTGTGGATCGGCATAAAGGTGATCGATCCGCGCGGTGTTAAAAGTACTGGCGCGACGAATGATCCCGTGGACTTCGTACCCTTTTTCCACGAGCAGATCGGCGAGGTAACTTCCATCCTGTCCGGTGATACCAGTAATGAGGGCCTTCTTCATCAGCCTGCGCTTTAACGCAGAAGAGAGTCGGGGGCAATTGAAATGCGCCGCCGACCTCTGCACGATCCAGTCGAACCTGGCCTTTGGACGACAATTTTAAAAACGAGAAGTTACGCCGCAGGCGCCGCATGCGTGGGAAAACGCGCGACGCTCAGCTCGAGGCTTGCGCTGGTAGCCTGCGATAGTTAAGGGATCGCAGTCAGAGTCAGGTCGTTTCCATCTCCGCCTTCGTAACTCACTTGAAATTTATTGCCGTGGTCGGTAAAGATTTCCCGTCCGTCAGATTGACGAACAAGTCGGTAACGACAACCTCGACGGCGGTTATTACTGCCACGTATAACTCGGTAAGCCGCAACGCCACCTTAACTGTCACCACCGGTGGCGGAAGCACCTTACCCGCACCCAGCCTCCCGGCACTAACATTACCTTCGACTGGACTGACGTCACCGGCGCAGCAAGTTATGAAATGCAGATCGATGATCAGGATATCTTTGTGGCGCCCTTCGTCCTCGACCAGACAGTTACTCCTTCGCAGGTCAGTAAGAGCACGCTTCCGACCGAGACGATGTGGTTCCGCGTCCAAGCGAATGACTCGACAGGAAAGCAAGGTGCCTGGTCTGTCTCACGCCGTTTTGAGGTAAAGAAATGATGCGACGAAACGCGAGCCGTGTTTCTCTACAGGCGAGGCCATCAGCTGACGGCGAGGTCGAGTTGGTCGAGCACGACCCGTTGAGCCACTAATTACGCAATCGCTTTGGCCTAACGACAGCATTCCCTCGTGCTGTCGCCGCGACTCTTCACCTTCGCCCTTCCGCGGTATGGCGAACTCGACGCTACACAGGCAAGTATATTTGCCCTTGCGTCGCGGGAGAACGCTTGCGCCGTCGAATCGTCATTCTCTTTCTGCGCCGTGGCCGTCGCGAAGAATTGGAGGAATGTAGCCAACCCTGGCAGAAGGATAAATAACGATGGCAGGCACGACCCGCTCCGCGGCGATCTGCACTTAGAAAAATCATTCAGTCATTCGCGACAAAGTAGTCGATTCCAAGCTTCGAAGCATTGATCATGTCGCTGCGCCAAAGCTATAATAATAGCTTTAGGCGAAGCTTTAACCGAGCTTTTCTGAGATGAACCGCAAGCCATCGTTTTTCACCGAGCTGAAGCGACGTCACGTCTATAGGGTGGCGGTCGCGTATGCCGCGGTCGGGTGGCTGACAATTCAAATCGCCGCCCAGGTGTCTCCGTTTCTGGAGATTCCAGGCTGGGTTGTCCGCACAGTTATTATCCTGGTCATAATCGGATTACCGATCGCTCTGGTGATTGCATGGGCCTTTCAGCTCACTTCACAGGGTGTTAGACGGGCGACAGGATTTGACCCCGCCACCGAGGAACGCGCGGAACATCATCGCTGGATCTACGTCGCGGTAATTGGCGCGCTCCTTTCTTCCGGACTATTTCTCGTTGGACGCTACACGGCTTCGCGGAGCACGGATACGAATTCTGCCGAATCAAGCGCCAAGTCGATTGCAATAATGCCGTTCGACAATCTGAGCCGTCACCGAGACGATACTTACTTTGCCGAGGGTATTCAGAACGAAATTCTGACCAAGTTATCCGGGGTCGGCGATCTCAAGGTTATCTCGCGGACGTCCACGACCAAGTATCAGAGTCAGCCCAAGAATCTGAAGACGGTCGCGCAAGAGCTTGGTGTGGCCAACATTCTCGAGGGCGCTGTGCAGCGAGCGGAGAATAAGATTCGAGTCAATGTCCAACTCATCGATGCACGGCGCGATACCCATCTGTGGGCGAAAAGTTATGATCGTGACTTGAAGGATATCCTGGCGGTGGAAAGCGAGGTCGCCGGAGAAATCGTTGAATCGCTGAAAGCGAACCTTTCACCGGGCGAAGCACGCGTTTTGGCTGCGGCCTCGACTCAGGACTCGGAAGCCCACGACCTTTTTCTTCGGGGCGAATATGAGAGGCGCCAGGCGGAGAGCACGCTCGCCCCGGATGCTTTGGATCGGGCAGATGCTTTCTACCAGCAGGCCCTGGCGAGGGATCCGGACTTTGTCGGTGCGGCGGCCGGACTGGCTACAGCTCGACTTTATCGGCATTGGTTTGTCTCTCCCCTCGCACCGCGGGAGTTAGATGCGGTAAAATCCCTGATCGATCGCGCCTTGGCGCAATATCCTTCTTCGCCCGAAGTTCACTACGCCCTCGGGCTATTCTATTACTGGGGCCATCGGCAATACGCCAACGCGTTGACCGAGTTTCAGCGCACCCTGGAATTGCAGCCCAACAACGCTTCAGCGCGACAGTTTTGCGGATGGGTCTATCGACGTCTTGGAGAATGGGATCGTTCCCTCGCGGATGTGAAACAAGCTGAGGAACTCGACCCGCGCGATCCTTCGATTCCCGCCAGTCTCGGCGGGAGTTATCTGTGCCTGCGTCTTTGGGACGAAGCGCAGCGAACGGAATTGCGAGCGCTTACTCTTGATCCTCACAAAGCTGAGGCAGCAACGATTCTGGCGCTGACACAGATTAACGCGCAAGGGGATCTTCAGTCGGCCAGACGGTCCTTTGCTGGTTTCCCAGAAGACATCCGAGCCAGCACCCAGATCTTCCAAGGAGATATAAGTGCCATTGTCGGCATCCGAGTCTACCTTTACGTGCTGGAGCGACGTTTCGACGATGCGATCGAGGCATTCGATCGCGAAACCAAGTCCGGCGATGCGAGGTATCTCCAGCAACTTAGTGGCCGCTGTGTCCTTCATCTCTTGAAAGGCGATGCAGAGATTGCCAGGTCTGCCGGCGAACTGGTCCTGTCACCGCTTGAAACGAGGTGCAAGGAACGGCCTGATGATACCTTTGCGATGACCGAGTTATCCTGGATCTATCTCGCGCTCGGCCGCAAAGCCGATGCGCTGCGTATCGCCAAACAGGCAGCAGATTTGATCTCGGTGGAAAAAGATGCCCTCTCCGGGACCTTTTTCCAAAGCGGCCTGGCACAAATCGAAGCAAACGCCGGTGCTCTGGAGGAAGCGGTCGGGAGACTTCGCTTGTTGCTCTCAATTCCAGCCGGTCAGCCCGTCTCCATTGCTCGCCTGAAGATCGATCCGGTCTGGGATCCGCTTCGTCATCATTCGGATTTCGAGAGATTACTGGCCGGTCCGGAGCAGATTGGGCCAAATAAATAGGCGCGGATTCTACCTCAAAAAACGGCCTGCCTGCGGCGCAAACCAGAGGCGGCAGCAGGTTTGCGACGTGAAATGAAGACCGAAACGTCAATCGAAGTAGCGTTGCGTTTCTGATCTTGTAGAGTCGCAACCGCCGCTCGAGCGGCTCCGATGTTATCGAATCGTAACTTAAGCTCGCAGTCCATGTCGATCCTGGCCCGGATTGCCGGTCGGACTCGCACCGCCGGTCGAGAATGACAAATCAGCGGTCTTTTTTCGCCGAGCTGAAGCGACGTAACGTTTATAAGGTTGCGGTTGGTTATGCCGTCGTTGGATGGCTTGTGATGCAGGTTGCGGCCACGGTTGTCCCGGCACTGCACCTCCCGGAGGAGATCACCACCGCCGTGGTCGTGCTAACCCTGCTCGGCTTTCCCATCTCGCTCGTCATCGCCTGGGCCTTTGAGATGACTCCTGACGGGATGAAGCGAACGGAGAATATCTCGCCTAACGAGAAGATCCCTTACTGGAGCCGAAGAAAGTTCGGCACATTCGTGGTAGCGAGCGCGACCATCGCAGCCAGCCTGCTAGGATTTCAGCTTTGGCGGGCGCATTCGCGGCCGGCACACATTCGACCCGCAACCGAGAGCTTGCCGATTCCAGAAAAATCGATCGCCGTTCTGCCATTTGATAATCTCAGCGAAGAGAAGGCCAACGCCTTTTTCGCCGAAGGTGTCCAGGACGAGATCCTAACTCGCCTTGCCAAAGTATCTGACTTGAAGGTGATCGCGCGCACTTCGACGCAGAAGTTTACAAGCACGCCCGAAAATCTGCCGGATATCGCGAAGCAGCTGGGCGTAATGAATATCCTCGAAGGTAGTGTGCAGAAGGTAAACGACCAGGTACGGGTTAACGTCCAGCTTATCAATGCGCTGACTAATGCGCATCTTTGGGCAGAGATTTACGATCGCAGGCTAACTGATATCTTTGCGGTCGAGAGCGACATCGCAAAAACGATTGCCGATGCCTTGCAGGCGAAGCTCACCAGCTCCGAAAGAACTTCGATTGCCCAACAACCGACAACCAACACCGAAGCCTATGAGCTTTATCTGAAAGGCAGGTTTTTCTGGAACAAACGCACCGCGGATGACCTGCGGAGATCGATCGAATATTTCAATCAGGCGATTGCGAAAGATCCCGGCTACGCGCAGGCTAATGCTGGCGCGGCCCAGGCCTGGTTGTTACTTCCAGGTTATAGCGGAGGAAGTCCGCAGGATTGTTTTCCACAGGCAGAAACCGCTGCCAGGAAAGCCCTTTCTCTGGATGAGAGTTCCGCCGACGCCCATGCCGCACTCGGCATGGTTAAGCAGCTCTTTTACTTCGATTCACCGGGAGCGATCGCCGAATTCCAGCGGGCGATAGAGTTAAATCCGAATAACGCGACGGCTCATCATTGGCTTGCCAATCATTCGCTTTCCGCGACCGGCCAGGTCGAACGGGAGGTAGCGGAGATGAAACGCGCTTTGGAACTCGATCCCCTCTCGATGATCATCAACGCGAATCTCGGCCAGGCTTACATCTATTCAGGTCGTTTTGATGACGCGATCGCACAATTACACAGGACAGTCGAAATGGACCGAAGCTTTTATTTTGCCCACTACATGCTGGGACAGGCATTAGAGCTTAAGGGTCAATTTCCTGAAGCTATGGCCGAGTATCAGAAGGCGATCAACTTGAACGACGACCCTTTTCCAAAAGCACTCCTCGGTCACCTCTTTGGCAGGATGGGACGAAAGGACGAAGCCAGAGGCATCCTTGAGGAGCTGCGCCAGATCAGAGGACAACGCTACTTCGAGGCCTACGCACTCGCCTTGCTCTATCTGGGATTGGATGATCGCGATGAAGCGCTTCGCTGGCTGGAACAAGGGTATCGCGATCGCGACGGCTTTAACCTTGCGCCGATTCGCGTCGATCAACTCCTCGATCCGCTGCATGGTGACCCGCGTTTCGAAGCGCTCGCGGAAAAAATCATGCCGGCGCGGGATTTTACCCAGCCTCTGTCAGCCGGGAAATGAATTCGCGCAAGTTCTTCGCCGAATTGAAGCGGCGCAATGTCTACAAGGTCGCAGTGGCCTATGCGATCGTTTCGTGGCTGCTCATTCAAGCGGCTTCGATTCTTTTCCCCACCTTTGAAGCGCCGCCATGGGTCATGAAGGTTTTTGTCGCGGTAATCGTCCTCGGTTTTCCCATTGCGTTGGTCTTTTCGTGGGCGTTCGAGCTCACCCCGGAGGGAATCAAGCGCGAGGAAGATGTTGCGCCTAACGAGTCTATCACTCGGCGGACCGGGCGCAAGATCGCCGGCATTACTATCGCACTTGCGGCGGTCGCGACCGGCCTCGTTGTCTTTCAGTTGTTGCGTCCGAGTCTAACAAGTAAAGGATCGCCGCCAGCGATCGGCGGGTCTGTTTCCAACAAATCCATCGCTGTTCTACCGTTCGAAAACTTGAGCGAGGATAAGGCTAACGCTTACTTTGCCAGCGGGATGCAGGACATGATCCTGACCAAGCTGGCGGCGATTGGTGATCTCAAGGTCATTTCGCGAACCTCGACCGAAAGATACAAGAGTCATCCGGATGACCTGAAAACGGTCGCGCAGCAACTGGGCGTGGCCACCGTTCTTGAAGGAAGCGTCCAGAAAGCCGGCGAACAGGTGCTGATCAATGTGCAATTGATCGACGCGGCTAACGATCAGCATCTTTGGGCGGACGCTTACCCGCGGACGCTCGATAACATCTTTGGCGTCGAGGGAGAAGTAGCAGAGAAGGTAGCCAGCGCACTCAAAGCCAAACTCGCGCCCGCGGAATCGGCCCGAGTGGCCAGTGTCCCCACGAAAAGTGGCGCGGCCTTGGAGTTCTATCTTAAAGGCCGCGACCTTTTCGACCGTCTGCGAAACAGCGTGGTAAGTGACCCAATAGCGGCCGGTAACGAAGCGAGAGAAATGTTCAAGAGCGCGACCGCGGCCGACCCGGATTTCGCGCTTGCTTATGTCTCGTGGTCTAATCTCGAGAGTTACCTGCATTGGTACGGCGTCGATGAGAGTCCTGAGGTGATAGATCGGGCCAAGATATGTGCGAACAAGGCGCTCGCCTTGCAGCCAGATCTGGCAGAAGCGCATTTTGCGATGGGTTACTATCATTATTGGTGTCATCGCGATTACAAAGCGGCACTGGATGAGTTTGCGATCGCTGAGAAAGGCATGCCCAACAGCGCGGAAGTTCTGGCCGCCATTGGTTACGTCCACCGTAGGCAAGGCGATTGGGAGGGTGGGATCGACAGACTGAAGAAAGCGATGGTTATCGATCCCCGCGACTCACTTCTGCGCCGCGAAATTGCTAACTCCTACATGTCTCGGCGTCGCTATGACGAGGCCGCGATATTTTCTGCGCAGGCACTCGCAATTGCCCCGGACGACATGGAGACGATCGAGCAACGGGCCGCGAGCGAAGCGTTTCGTGGTAATTTGGAGGCTGCGCGGCAATTCATCACATCAATTCCACCCGACAAGGATCCGCAAGGCGCCGTCTCGCATCTTCGTTTCAAGCTGGCAATACTCCAGAGGCAACCGGAGGCAGCGCTAAGCGCCATCGCGCACGCGCCAGAATGGCTGACTACGCGCTTCGAACACAGCTCCGCCCCCATCGAGCTTCTTCGCGGTCAGGCTTTGAAATTGAAAGGAGATACAGCCGCTGCGCGCACTCAATTTCTCAATGCCGAAGCAAAGCTAAAGGGGTTACTTAGCAATCCAGAAACAGCCGCCGACGCCAACAGCTATCTTGCCCTGACTTATGCGGAATTGGGCGACAAAGAAGCTGCCCTGCAAGCCGGGCGGGCTGCGGTCCAAAGCCTGCCTGTTTCGCGCGATGCAACCGTAGGGTCATTTTACCTCGACCGGCTGGCGAGAGCTGAAGCGCAGGTGGGCGAGACACAATCCGCAATCGAACATATCGATCGGCTTCTCTCTGCTTCCGCCGGCGCTACCATCTCGGTTGCCACCTTGCGAATTGATCCGGCCTGGGATCCGATCCGGCAAGATCCGCGTTTTCAAGCATTGCTGACCAAATATGCCACTCCGACGAAGGACTCATCGCCATGAATGAGTTTTTCCAACGCCTGAAACAACGCAAGCTGGTCCAATGGGCGATCGCCTATGTCGCGGCGGGGTTTGCCTTACTGCAGGGAATCGACATTATCGCGCAACAGTTTGGGTGGCCGGAAGGCGCGCGGCGCGGGATTACTTTGGCCCTGGTTGTCGGCTTCTTTGTGACCTTGGTCCTGGCTTGGTATCACGGCGAACGCGGCGCGCAGCGAGTTACCGGCACGGAACTTCTCATCATCGGCCTGGTGCTGGCTCTTGGGGGCGGATTTCTCTGGCGCTTTGCCGCTACCCATTCAACGGAAGAGAAGACTTCCCCCGCACCTAACGACCACAGCTATGAGTCGGCTGTTCCTATTCCGGAGAAATCGATCGCCGTCCTTCCTTTTGAGAATCTGAGCGCCGAAAAGGAAAATGCTTTCTTCACCGATGGGGTCCAGGATGAGATCCTGACCGATCTCGCGCGGGTGGCCGACTTAAAAGTGATCAGCCGCACCAGCGTGATGCAGTATCGGGAGACGACCACTCGCAACCTGCGCAAGATCGGCCAGGAACTGGGTGTCGCCCATCTCCTCGAAGGGAGCGTGCAACGCGCGGACGGAAAGGTAAGAGTGAACGCGCAGCTGATCGACGCGCGGACGGACGCCCATCTCTGGGCGCAGACCTATGATCGCGACCTGGCGGATGTGTTCGCCATCCAAAGCGAAATCGCGCAGACAATCGCCGGGCAATTGCAGGCGAAACTTTCGCCTAACGAACAAAGGGCGATCGAGCAGGCGCCGACAACCGACCTGGCCGCGCACGACCTGTTTCTGCGAGCCCGGGTTTTGGACGAACTTTCGAACGACCCGAATGGTCGCGAATACCTCTTGAAGGCAGCACAGTTATTAGACGAGGCGACCCGACGCGATCCTAACTTTCTCCTCGCCTATTGTTGGCTGGTCGAAGTGCATACCGACTTATATTGGGGCGCTTTCGATCATACTCCCGCTCGACTCGATTTGGCGCACGCGGCGCTGGCTAAAGCCGAAAGCATCCGTCCGGACGCGGGAGAAGTTCACCTGGCGAAAGGAGTTATTGCCTACCATGGTTATCGCGATTACGCCGGTGCCCGGACCGAGTTTGCCCTCGCCCGGCGCACGCTGCCGAATTCCTCTCACCTGGCCATGATGACCGCTGCCGTCGATCGACGACAGGGACTTTGGGAGGATGCCTTGAAGAACTTCCATCGTGCCATCGAATTGGATCCGCTCGATCCCGCGACCCTGCAGGAAACAGGTTTTACCTATGGGCGTTTGCGGCGCCGGCCCGAAGGCCAGTCTTATCTGGAGAGAGCGGTGGCGGCCAACCCGGACGATATCTTCGGCAGATCAATCCTGTGGGCCCTGGATTATTTCGATCGCGGTGAGACGGCATCGTTGCGGGCGCATCTCGATGATCTTCTGCGCACCAAGCCAAATGACGCACGCCGCCTGGCCGCGTTCTATGTCGAGGTCGCATTGGCGGAACGCAACCACGCCGCCGCCGAGCAAGCACTACAGTTAGTTCCCGTGGATGGCTCGGTCGATACGACGCTGAATGCGCTCTGGCCGCATGACTGGTTTGTTGGATTGGTCGCGCAAAGTTTGGGCGATACGAGCGCCGCGGAGAAGGCCTTTGCCGCGGCGCGTCGAGCGATTTTACAAACAACACAGGAACAACCGGATTACGCGCCGGGTTGGATTATCCTTGGGTTACTTGACGCGGGATTGGGTCATAAGCCAGACGCGATCGCGGAGGGCCGAAGGGCGCGCGAGTTACTCCCGATTGCAAAGGATGCGTTTGATGGCCCGATCTACGCCACTGAGCTCGCTATCATTTATGCCTGGTTGGGCGAGAAGGATCTCGCCTTCGAACAACTGAAAGAATCAGCCGGCGCCGCCGCCGGCATCCAATATGGAACCCTGAAACTCTCACCCAGCTTTGACTCGCTGCGGGCCGACCCGCGCTTCGATCAAATCCTCGCCTCGCTCGCACCAAAGGCCTCTTCATTTTCGCAGAGATGAACTTGCGCGACACCTTCGCCGACGCAGTGATCGCCTGACTCTAAACCAAGAACGGCGGCCTTAAACGTATGACTATAGACGCGCAAACTGATCGACAACCGCTCCGCCGCGGGACTTTCGTGCTTGTTTTCCTTCTCGCCCTCTCGGTTTTTATTAACTATGTCGATCGCGGGAATCTTTCGGTCGCGGCACCCTTGCTGAAAGGCGAGCTTCACCTTTCTGCCTACCATCTCGGCCTTCTCCTCGGTGCCTTCTTTTGGACTTATGTAACTCTCATGGTCGTGAGTGGCTGGCTGGTGGATCGCTTCGATGTGAACTGGGTCCTTGCTGGTGGATTCGCCATCTGGTCTTTGGCCACAGGATTGACGGGGATAACGAATGGCTTTGCAACACTTATGGCTTGTCGTCTCTTACTCGGCGCCGGTGAGTCGGTGGCCTTTCCGGCTTATGGAAAGATCCTTGCGCGTCACATCGCGCAGGGACACCGCGGCATCGCCAACGCTGCCATCATTAGCGGAATGAGTCTGGGCCCGGCGCTCGGCACTTTCTTTTGTGGAGGACTCATGGCGACCCATGGCTGGCGGCCAGTATTCATTGTCCTCGGTTTCGTCGGCCTCCTCTGGCTCGCCCCGTGGTTTTTCTGGATGCCCAGGGCGGCTGCTACCGCAGAGCGATATGTTTGCCCGGCATCAGTGGGAGAAATTCTTCGACGGCGGGCATTTTGGGGGACGGCGCTGGGACATTTTTGCAGTAACTATCCACTATACCTCATGATCGTTTGGCTGCCCTACTTCTTGGTTAGCGAGCGACATCTCTCAATGCAGGAGATGGCCCGGGAAGGGGCTTTATTCTACCTTATGTTTGCCATCGCGTCGCCCATCTTCGCATGGATAGCTGATGCCTGGATCAGGGCCGGAGCCAGACCCAATTTCGTCCGCAAACTCTGGATGGCGATTGGTCACCTTATAACCGCAGCTGGCCTGCTTGGATGCGCGGCGGCGAGCGCGCACACATCTTTCGCTTGTCTCATGGTCATGGGAATAGGGTGCGGTTTCACTGGACCCACCATCTATGTCTTTGCCCAAACCCTGGCGGGACCCGCGGTCGCAGGGAGATGGACCGGGCTCCAGAACGCCATTGGTAACCTGGCCGGGATAGTTGTTGCGCCCCTGACCGGCCTGGTGGTGGATCGCACCGGCCAATTTTGGTGGGCCTTTGTTTTGGCAGCCACAGTTACACTTGTAGGCGGCGCTTCCTGGGTGTTTCTGACCGGACCGCTCGCGCAGGCAAAATGGCCGAGGGAGATCCCGGGCGGAGATGAACTACTCGCCATCGCAACTTCCCCAACCTAGGATCGGAATTCGCGGCCAATGCAACTTTTTGCCGAACTCAAACGCCGGAACGTACTCCGAGGCGCCGCGTTTTATGCCGCGAGCGCATGGCTTCTGGTGCAGGTGGCGACGCAGGTCTTTCCGCTTTTACACGTTGCGGAGCGCGTCTTGCAATGGATCGTGGTTGGGGCCTGCATCGGTTTTCCCGGTTTCAAGCAAATGCTGGCAGGCAAGGAGTTAGTCGGACCTAACCGGTAAATGGCCTCGAGCAATTTCTTTGTCGAGCTGAAGCGACGCAATGTTTACAAGGTTGCGGCGGCCTATGCCGTGGTGGCCTGGCTGCTGATTCAAGCAGCTTCCATTGTTCTGCCAACCTTTGAGGCGCCTTCCTGGACGATGAAGGTGCTGCTGGCGGCGCTAGCCATCGGGTTTCCCGTTGCGGTTATTCTTGCGTGGGCCTTCGAGATTACACCGGAAGGAATCAAGCGCGCCGAAGAAATACAACCTAACGAGTCGGCTACGAGGAACACGGGCCGCAAACTGGTGGGGATAACTATCGTCCTTGCCGTGATCGCCGCCAGCTTGCTCGCCTTCCAACTTTTCCGGAGCAAAGGCTTGGCCAGCTCACCCGGCAGCAGCGCTATCGAAACTTCCTCCGATCACGCCACGACATCGGCTCCCATTCCCGAGAAATCAATTGCCGTCCTGCCTTTCGAAAATCTTAGCGATGAAAAGTCTAACGCCTACTTTGCCGAGGGCATTCAGGATGAAATCCTCACCCGCCTTTCGAAGATCGCCGCGCTGAAGGTTATCTCGCGCACGTCCACTCGGAAGTACAAAAGCGCACCAGCTGACTTGCGTGAAGTAGGTCGGCAACTGGGCGTGGCGAATCTGCTCGAAGGCAGCGTGCAAAAAGCCGGAAACGCGGTGCACGTCAACGTGCAATTGATTCGTGCCGGGACTGACGAACATCTTTGGGCGGAGAGTTATGATCGCAAGCTCGACGACATCTTTGGCGTCGAGAAGGAAGTGGCGCAAAACATCGCCAGCGCGCTGAATGCGAAACTGACCGGTGTCGAGGAACAGGTCCTTGCGCAAAAGCCTACCGAAAACGCTGCCGCCTATGAAGCGTATCTGCGTGGCAAAGCCCTGACGTGGGAAGGGAACGAGAAGGCCCTTCGGACGGCCGTCCAGGCGTATGAAGAAGCGGTTCGCCTCGATTCGCAGTTTGCTCTGGCCTGGGCCGGCCTTTCCAGTGCTCGCTCCATCTTATTCTACTATGGGGACTCGACAGCGGCGGTGCGCGCGGCCGCAGAGGAAAGCCTGATCAAAGCGGAGGCGCTGGAACCACAACTGCCCGAGATACAGCTGGCTCGCGCTAATTTTGGTTACTTCGTTCTGGGCGACAACAAGCACGTGCGCGAAGTCCTGGAGCAGCTGCATCTTATTTGGCCTAACAACGCCGAAGTCATCCAACTACTCGCGTTTACTTATCAACAATTGGGAGAATGGCAGAAAGCCATCGATGCTTTTGACCAGGTTATTGTTTTAAGCCCACGTTATCTGCTCACGCGCAAGTTCGCAGCCTACACACGCGCGGATGTACGCGATTGGGCCGGCGCTCAGCGGATTGTGGACGAGGCGCTAGAGATATGGCCTTCAGACGTAGACTTATTAGGTATTAAGGCCCAACTTTTCCAGACTAATGGCCAGCTTGATCAAGCGCAGTTGTTTGTCGATAAACTAACACCGGACCGGCTCAATTACGATGCCGTTGGCGCGGTCTGGTATCAGGCCAAGTTACGGCGCCAGCCGGCCACGGCACTCAAGCTATTTGAGCCGCTCGCACGCCGCAGCGACTCACTAAAGGAATGGAGCCGCGACGCACAAATCTTCGGAGAACTACAAGAGTTATCCGGCGACGTCGCGGCGGCACGGGCAACATTTACCACAGTGCGTGATACCGCGGAGGCCAGCTTACGCGAACAAGGAGACAGTCCCTCATTGGGGGACGTGCGCCTGCTTAGTTTGCTTTCTCTTGCTTCGGCCAGACTGGGAGAACGCGAGAAGGCATTGCAAGCGATTGACAAGGCGATCGCCCTGCAGGTACACGACGCACGCGTTCAGCCTTATTATCAAGAAACGAAGGCGCGCATATTGGCGTACTTCGGCGACAAGGAGGCCGCTATTCCGATTCTGCAACACCTGCTAAACACTCCGTATGAAGGAAGCGTTTTTGGCTCGCCGCTTACGCCTGCGCTACTTCGACTCGATCCAGATTGGGACAATCTCCGCGGCGATCCACGTTTCGAGAAGCTCTGCCAGGAGCCGGCGAAATGAACGAATTCTTCCAACGCTTGAAGCAGCGCAAGCTGGTGCAATGGGCGATCGCCTATGTCGCCGCGGCTTTCGCTTTGCTTCAGGGTATAGACATAGTTGGGCAACAATTTGGCTGGCCCGAAAGTGTTCGGCGCGGGATAACTCTGACGTTGGTTGTCGGCTTCTTTGTTACCCTCGTTCTGGCCTGGTATCACGGCGAACGTGGTGCCCAGAGAGTTAGCCGCACGGAGCTTTTGATCATCGGTTTGGTCCTGGCTCTTGGTGGCGGCTTTCTGTGGCGTTTTGCGGTATCGTACTCGCGGGATAGCAAAGCCTCGGCTGCGCCTAACGACAGTAAAACTTCGGGATCAATCCAGACCATTCCCCTAAAATCGATCGCGGTGCTGCCGATGATCAATTCCAGCGGCGATTCCGCTAACGAGTATTTCTCCGACGGCATGTCGGAAGAATTCATCTCTTCACTCTCGCATTTGCACGACCTCAGAGTCATTGGGCGCACCTCATCCTTTCAATTCAAAGGCAAGACCGTTGACAGCAAGACAATCGGCGAAAAGCTCGGCGTCTACTATCTTCTCGAAGGTAGTGTACGGCGGTCTGCCGATCGCATGCGAATGGCGGTGGCACTGATTAAGTCCGGTGACGGCGTCACAGTCTGGTCAGAGACCTACGACCGGGATCTGAAGGACATCTTCGCGGTCCAATCGGAGATCGCCAACGCGGTGGCGAAACAGTTACAAGTTACGCTCCTGGGAGATAATGGACACACCACGCAGTTACTTACGGCCGCGACGCCATCGAATCAGAATGTAGAGGCCTACAACGCGCTTTTGCAGGGAAATTTCTACTACGAGCGCCGCAGCGCAGAGGAGTGCCGCAAAGCGGTCGCCTATTATGAAGAGGCGATTCGGCTCGACCCACGTTACGCGCTGGCGTATGCGAAGCTGTCGTTTGCGAAGGGAGCTCTGGCCAGCAACTACGGTGGGATAGCGAACAAGGAAAGAGAAGAGGCGACCGCCGAAGCCCGTGCCGCGGCCGAGAATGCGCTCCGTCTTGACCCGAACCTCGCCGAGGCCCATCTGGCAAAAGGCGTAGTTTTGTTAAGTCTCGATTCCGATTTCACCGGCGCCGAAAGGGAGTTCCGCCGTGCCTCGGAGCTCGCGCCGCAGAATCCGAACGTGTCGCACAATCTTGCCCTCCTGCTGACCAACCTTGGCCGGCTCGACGAAGCGGTCACGCTCGATCAAAGGGCGATTGTGCTCGATCCATTGCGCAGCACAGCCCAGATAAGTCTCGCAATTTCTCTCACCGCGCTGGGCCGTTACGACGAGGCAGAGGCGGCAGTGCGCAACGCTATCGCGCTCCAGCCGCAGTCCGGGGCGACCTACAAGACTCTGGCGATTATTCAGATTCTGCGCGGCAATCCGGCCGCCGCGCTGGAACTAGCGAAGCAGGAAACTGACCCGTTCTGGCGTACCGACTCCCTCGCGCTAGCCTATTTTGCCCACGGCGACCAGGCCAAGGCCGACGCTCAGTTAAAAAAACTCATCGACGAAAATGCGGACGACGCGGGCAGCCAGATCGCCCAGGTCTATGGCCTGCGCAAAGAGCCGGAGAAAATGTTCGAGTGGCTGGACCGCGCCTGGAGCAGGCACGACGGCGGTGTAACCGAGATACTGGCGGATCCATTCCTGCGCGCCTACAAGGACGACCCGCGCTTCATCGCCTTCGCGCAAAAGATCGGAGTGATGCCGAAATCCACCAACAAGCTATGAGTGCTCAGTCCGGAGAAGCGATCGATCTGAAACTCGAGATCGGACACCGCCTTTTCATGGACATCGTCAATTACCCTCCGAAATGAGCGAGAAGCCTTCTTTCTTTGCCGAGCTGAAATGGCGAAACGTCTACAAGGTCGCGGTCGCATATGCCGTCGTCGGCTGGTTACTCATCCAGGTAGCCACCCAGGTCTTTCCCTTCTTTGAAATTCCGAATTGGGCGGTGCGCCTCGTCGTGCTCGCAATCGTCATTGGATTCCCAATTGCACTAGTCATCGCCTGGGCCTTCGAGCTTACGCCTGAAGGGCTAAAGCGCACGGAGGCTGCAGACTCAGTCGCGCGGAGACAAAAAAGTTCTCATGCGTGGATTTATATCGTCGTCCTCGGCGCACTTTTGTCGGTCGGTCTATTCATGCTGGGCCGCTACGGATTTCCCGAAGAGAGTTCGTCGCCGGGCGCGTCTTCAGCGAAATCAATCGCTGTTTTGCCGCTGCTTAACGAAAGTGGCAACCCCAAGGACGAATATTTTTCGGACGGACTGTCTGAGGAACTAATCGCTGCATTGAGTCAAATCGGAGAACTCAAGGTCATCGGCCGCAGTTCTTCGTTTCGATTCAAGGAGCGCAAGGAGGACAGCAGGACCATCGGCGAAAAGTTAGGCGTCGCGACGCTGCTGGAAGGCACGGTCCGCAAACAGGGAAACAAAGTGCGCATCGTCGCTGAACTCATTAATGCTTCGGATGGCATCGCCATTTGGACGCAAACGTTTGATCGCGAGTTAAAGGATATCTTTGCCGTGCAGGAGGAGATCGCCACGAAGGTAGCCTCCTCACTGAAGATGACGCTGCTTGGATCGGATGAACGTCCGGCGGCGCGTCCGGCAACTGAGAACACGGACGCGCACAATGCCTATCTACTGGGCCACTTTTATCTTCAGCGTCGCAATGTCGAAGACTATCGCAAAGCAGTAAGTCATTACGATGAAGCGATTCGTCTCGATCCTGGATATGCGCTCGCTTACACGGAACGTTCCGAAGCCTGGACCCTCATCGGCGATCTCACGGGCCAAGGTAAAACCGCCTGGCCGAAAGCGCGCCGTGATGCCGAGCAGGCCGTTGCAATCGCTCCTGACCTGGCTGAAGCGCATAGCGCGCTGGGTTGGGTTCGTTTCTTTACGGAGTGGAAATTCGCCGAAGGCCTGAAGGAGCTCAGGCGCGCCAAAGAGCTTTCGCCTTCGAATCCTACCGCCAACGATTTGCTCATGCGCGTGCTCGTCTACGTCGGCAGCCTTACCGAGGCGGAGAAACTAGCGCGAGAAGCGATCGAGCTGGATCCGCTTGCGTTCACGCCGCCGTTCAATCTTGCTCGCATTCTCTGGTTTGAGGGCAAACTGGATGAAGCGGACGCGGCGGCCCGCAAAGCCGCGGAGTTGCAGCCGGGGGCTGCTTCTAATCACCGCTACCAGGTTTTCATCGCGATACGACGCGGTGACATGGAAGCGGCATTGCGCGAAGCTCAGTTAGAGCCCGACGAGACCTACCGTCGTTTCGAGCTTGCACTCGCGCATTTTGCCCGCAAGGAACACGCGGCTGCGGACGGGGCTTTAGCCGAACTCATCACCAGGAGTCGAGATATAGCGGCTTATCAGATAGCCGAGGTTTACGCCGTTCGCGGCGAGAAAGACAAAGCTTTCGAGTGGTTACAAATCTCATTCGATACCCACGACAGCGGGATGCTGGGTCTCCTGGGTGATCCGTTGTTGAGCGGCTTGCGCAACGACCCGCGCTATAAAGACCTGGTCGCAAAACTCGGTATGCCCGAACGGTCATGAACGAAAAGCCTTCTTTCTTCGCCGAGCTGCAACGGCGCAACGTTTATAAGGTTGCGGTGACCTACGCAGTCGTAGGCTGGCTTGTTATTCAGGTTAGTTCGACGGTCTTGCCCACCTTTCATGCGCCGGAATGGGTACTGCAAACACTCGTCGCGCTAATAGCACTTGGTTTTCCGATCGCGCTCGTGATCGCCTGGGCCTTTGAATTGACTCCGGAAGGATTGAAGCGCGCTGAAGACGTGACTCTTCCCGCGCCAGCAAACAGGAGATCGCATGCGTGGATTTACATCGTAATTGTTGGCGCTGCGTTTTCGATCGGATTGTTTTTTATCGGTCGCTACGCCGCCCGAAATACAGTCGGTGCAGCTCGCACCGAGACTGCAAGTCCATCGATACCTGACAAATCAATCGCGGTCCTGCCCTTTGAAAATCTGAGTGACGACAAGGGTGCGGCTTACTTTGCTGACGGCATTCAAGATGAAATCCTCACCAAGCTGGCGAGCATCGCTGACCTAAAGGTTATCTCACGCACTTCGACTGCCAAGTATAAGAGTAAGCCGGAAGACTTAAGGACAGTTTCGCAACAGCTCGGCGTCGCTACGGTCTTGGAAGGCAGTGTCCAGAAGGCAGCCGACAAGGTGCGGGTCAACGTGCAACTCATCGATGCCCGGGCTGATTCACATTTGTGGGCCAAGAGT
>DASXOB010000004.1:0-11496 GCA_036494545.1 Chthoniobacterales bacterium | reverse complement strand
ACTCTTGGCCCACAAATGTGAATCAGCCCGGGCATCGATGAGTTGCACGTTGACCCGCACCTTGTCGGCTGCCTTCTGGACACTGCCTTCCAAGACCGTAGCGACGCCGAGCTGTTGCGAAACTGTCCTTAAGTCTTCCGGTTTACTCTTATACTTGGCAGTCGAAGTGCGTGAGATCACCTTTAGGTCAGCGATGCTCGCCAGCTTGGTCAGGATTTCATCTTGAATGCCGTCAGCAAAGTAAGCCGCACCCTTGTCGTCACTCAGATTTTCAAAGGGCAGGACCGCGATTGATTTGTCAGGTATCGATGGACCTGCAGCCTCGGTGCGAGCCGCGCTGGAGGTATCTCGGGCAGTATAGCGACCGATAAAAAACAATCCGATTGAAACTGCCGCGCCGATGACGGCAGTGTAAATCCATGCGTGCGACCGCGTGCGCGCCTGCGCAGGATCGACATCCTCGGTCCGTTTAATTCCTTCCGGCGTAAGCTCGAACGCCCAAGCGACAACCAACGCAATCGGAAACCCGATTGCGACCAGAGCTATCACCAGCCTGACGACCCAATTCGGTATCTCGAGGAACGGAAAGACCTGTGTCGCGACCTGGACCAATAACCAGCCGACGACGGCGTAGGCAACCGCAACCTTGTAAACATTGCGGCGCTTCAGTTCGGAGACGAAATTGGGCGAGGCCATGATCTATTACTTGTTAGGCCCGATCAGCTCCGGGCCCGCGAGGAGTTGCTGGAAACCCGGATCCTTGCGGATCGGATCCCAGACTGGATCGATCTTAAGCCGTGCGATCGAGGCAACGATGCCGGCGGGCAGCATGAGGACTTCTCGAAGTGTCTTAATGGCTTCATCGCTCTGTCCGGTGCGCGCCTCAATTTCGGCCAGCCCGGCCAGAACTTCGGGACCCTCGACATCGTCTTTTTCCGGCGGCATTAGCTCGCTCGCGCGGCGGGCGGCCGTGAGAGCTGCGGAATGATCCTGCAGCGCCGCGTTGACGAAGCTCAGCTGAGTCAACGCATTACGATCATCCGGCTGTTCGTGCAGCCTCGCCTCGACCAAGGCACGAGTGCTCTCGATTTCGGTGGTGGTGTTCGACGCGTCCGGGGCTAGCAGATGAATTGCAGCTCGGGCGACAAGACGGTCACGGTTTTCTATCGAGTTACTCCTTTCCTTCTCCCAGGTCGCCAGAGCCGCTCCGTAATCTCGCTTGATCACGTATAGGTAAGGCCACTGACCGATGATACCCGAAATATCCGAGTTAAATTGTTCAGACCTGGCGATGAGAGACTCCGCCGGGAAAGACGCTAGCAGGCGCGTGGCTTTTTCGATATCGCCGGTTCCGTTGAGACAGCTTTGGATCACCGTCTCCATTCCGGCCAGGTTGTGCGGGTCCAGGGCGAGCGAACGTAATCCGGCCCGCTTCGCCTCATCCCACATTCGTAACCTGCAGTAAGAAGCGCCAATCTGGGCCGGGATGTTCGTATTTCGCGGGTCTAACTCTTCGCATTTGGTCATCTCGGACAAATGCTGTTTCCAGTGACCTTGACGGCGGTGGACATGGGCGGCGTAATCCAGCGCCGGCACATTGTTCGGTTGCAGCTCAAGAGCGCGCTGGAATTCCGCCAGAGCCTGATCGTACTGCCGATGGCCCAGGTAATAATTTAAGCCGAGCGCGATATGTCCCTCCGCCAGATCCGGCGCCAACTGCAAAGCGCGGTCGGCTCTGCTCTTGATTTGTTCAAGCTCGGACTCGCTTACGCGCTTGAAATACCAGTGCTGCCACATCTCATTCTCGGCTAGCTTCGCCATGGCGAGGGCGAAATGAGGATCACGCGCGATGGCCTGTTGATACCAGGAGCCGGCCTGTTCGTAGTCTGCAAGCTTGCGGGAAGCTTCTGCCGCGCGCTGGGCGTATTCACCTTTCAGAAACATGTCGTACGCCTCAGGGTCCTTGGTCGGCGCGGATGCTACCGTGTTAGCCTCGTTAGGCGACAGCTTCGCCTGGAGCGCATCCGCAATTTCCTGCGAAACTTCGCTTTCGACCGCAAAGACATCCTTCGCCGCGCGATCATAAGTCTTGGCCCAGAGATGGGTGTCGGCGCGTGCGTCGATCAACTGCACATTGACCCGCACCTGGTCCGCGGCGCGCTGGACGGTGCCTTCGACGATGTTGGCTACACCCAACTGCTGCGAGATAGTCTTTAAGTCATCCGGCTTGCTCTGGTATTTGGCGGTCGAAGTCCGTGAGATCACTTTGAGGTCAGCGATGCTGGCCAGCTTGGTCAGGATTTCATCCTGGATTCCTTCCGCGAAGTAGGCATTCGACTTGTCGTCGCTCAAGTTCTCGAACGGTAGAACGGCAATGCTCTTTTCCGGCACCGTGCTCGTCAATCGGGCCGGTTTCCGCGAAATAATCATGAACGCGCCGCCCATCGCGCCCAGAAGCAGAAGTGCGGCGAGACCCGCCCAACGCTTCCGAGCCCGTTGGCGCTTGAGTGCCTGAAACTTTTTTGGCAGCTGCGGGTTACCAACACGGTCTTTGTAAAGATTCACGATGCCAAGGCGCACACCGTGCTTTACTTCGCATTCGCCGAGATCGTGCAGGAGCGGCTGCCAATGGCCGTAGTGTTCCAAGTCTTCCGCGACGTGCCTTGAGAGCAGAACGTGGCCCGCGTCGCCACAATCCATCACTCGTTGCGCCACGTTAATCCCAGCGCCGGCAATGTTATTGCGCCCGCTCACATCAGTCACTTCACTCACGGGCCCGCTGTGAATGCCGATCCGCACATCTATCTCTGGATGCGACTTGAGGGCTTGAGCAACCTCCAGCGCACAGCGGGCCGGTTCCTCCGCGCTGTTGCGAAAGACCAGCGCCATCCCATCGCCGGTCGGCAGCCTGACGAGTTGTTCGTCAGGCGCTTTGCGTACCTGCTCCGTCGCCAGCACGATCTCGGTCAGTTGGTGCAGCCGCCCCTTCTGTTCTTCAATCAAGAGCTTGGAATAACCAACGATGTCGATGAATAAGACATGCCCGATTTCAAGGCGGAGTTGGTCGTCCGGTTCAGGTGTCATTCTTTTACCAGCTTTTATCGTTGCTTCTCTTCACAAAGTTTCTGGAAGCGCGGATCATTCCGGAGTGGATCGAACATCGGATCGAGCCGAAGCAGCGCGGGAGTGAGCGGCACGTTTGAAGCCAGTGGGCCACTGGCTGGTATCGAGAGTAGCTCTTGTAAAGCGGCGATGGCGCGGTCGGGTTCATCGAGGCGCGCAGCCACGCGGGCGAAGATCTCCATCGCTGCCGGACCAGAGACAGCGTCCTTCTCGATCGGCATTGCAGCCATCCCCTGTTCAGCTAGAGTCAAGGCGGCACCTTTGTCACCGAGACCCATATTGGTCAGCGCGAGATCTCCAATCAGGATATAATTTTCCGCCTGTTCTTTGAGGAAAGGTTCCAGTTCGCTGCGCGCCTGCCGCCACTTTGCCTGGGCGCCGGCATGATCGCCGGCGACTTCTTGCGCCCAGCCTAAGTAAAAGCGCAATTCGCCAATATTATAACCCAGTATTGGATCAGGCCTCTCCAGTATTTCCTTTAGTCGAGCGATGATTTGTGCAGGCTGGCGCTCCAGGATCGCTTGGTAAATTTGTGTTTCTAAGGCACTGTTGTCGTCGGCAGCCGGATGGAGCGGCGCTAGAAGTGCAGCAGCCACGGAAAGGTCGCCCTCCGCTTGCAGAATACCTGCCTTGTTCGCGAGCGTATCGACATCGTCCGGCGTGATATCGAGAACTTGATCAAGCTTTCGCAGTGCTTCGGGGAAACGACGAAGAGAGACATAAGAAAGAGCGTGCTGGGTCATCAGGTAAACGTTGCGTGGGTCGAGCCGCTCCGCTTCATTGAAGTAGGATTCGCTCCCGTCCCACTGGCCTCGTCTCCGCGTGACATAGGCGAGCGATTCAGGAATTCGGCTGCTATTCGGCAGGAACTGACGTGCTTGTTCAAGGTAACGCACTGCGGTGTCGTAATCTTTCAGACACGCGTAGTAGTAATACCCCTTAGCCAATATCGCCTCGCCGAGATTTGGCTGAAGTGTAAGTGCCGTTTCGGCAGCCTGTCGCGCCTCTTCGCGGAGGGAGGCTGTTGGTTGGAGAGTCTGATGGAGATAGCTGCGCGCTTCGACGAATGATAGGAGCGCCCAACTCAGCGCGAACTTCGGGTCCAACCTCACCGCTTCTTTGAGATATTTCTGTGCGCCAAGGGAGTTGGCAGGTGTGTCTATCGTTTTTAATGTATAAGCGAGGCCACGCAGGTAGGCATCGTAAGCCTCAGGATTGTCCGTCGGTTTGGCGGCGATGACTTGCTCTTCCCGACCAGTGAGGTGCGCTCGCAACTGGTCGGCGATGGCTTTGGCTACTTCACTCTCCACTGAAAAGATGTCGGTCAGTTTGCGATCAAAGGTGTCGGCCCAAAGATGGGAATCATTCGCTGCTTTGATTAGCTGCACGTTCACCCGCACGGCGTCGCCGCTCTTCTGCACGCTTCCTTCCAGTATGTGAGCGACACCAAGTTGCCTGGCGATTTCGGGCAGGTTGTCCGGCGCGCTCTTGTAATGCTGCGTCGACGTACGCGAGATCACCTTTAGATCGGCGATCTTGGATAAGCGGGTCAGAATCTCGTCCTGGATGCCGTCGGCGAAGTAGGCGTTGGCCTTGTCTTCGCTGCGGTTTTCGAAGGGTAGGACTGCGATGCTTTTCTCCGGCACGAGAGCAGTTGGGCGCGCTGGTTTGCGCAGAACAAGAAGAAGCGCAGTGCCAACGATAACCAGGAGCAGCAGAGTGGCCGCAATAGCCGAAAACCAAACTCGGGTCTTGTGTCTCTTTTGGACCTGAAATCTTTTCGGCAACTGCGGATTGCCGACCTCATCGTTGTAGAGATTAACCACGCCAAGACGCACACCGTGTTTCACTTCGCATTCGCCTAACGAGTGCAAATGCGGCTGCCAGTGCGGATAGTGTTCCAAGTCGTCGGCGACGTGCTTTGAGAGAAGAATGTGACCGGCGTCACCGCAATCCATCACGCGTTGCGCAATGTTGATTCCCGCGCCCGCAATGTTGGCCTGCTCATTGAGATCGGTGATCTCGTTCACCGGGCCGCTGTGGATTCCCATGCGCACGCCGAGCTCGGGATACCTTTTTAGTTCTCTCGCAATTTCGATCGCACAAAGCACCGGCGTTTCCGGAGTGGTTCGAAAGACTAAGGCGCCGCCATCGCCAGTTGGTAACCGCAGTAGCTTACCGACCGCTTCCGCCAGACGGAACTGCTCCGTGGCGCGTACAATTTTCTTCAATGTCTCGAGTCGCTCGCTTTGCTCGTTTATCAACAGTTTCGAATATCCAACGATGTCGATGAACAAGACATGCCCGATCTCAAACTTCAGTTCGGAAGATTGAGCCGACGTAGGATTCATTGCAGCTTCGCGTACTCCGCCTTTGCTTGAGCCAAGACTTGAATCTCCGGATCGGGATCCTTCCATAGAGCCAAAAAATCTTGATAGGCCGCCTTAGCTTTGACCGTCTTTCCAGAAAGGGAATAAGCGCGTGCCAGTCCTAGGTGAGCCAGTGCGCCGAGCGGTTCGTTACCGACGACGCCGGCGTGATCGAGAATCTTTTGAAATTCTCCCGCCGCGGCAACGCCGTTCTTCGCCGCCAGATAAGCCAGGCCGCGAAAATAAATTGGATAGAGGGCAAAGGTGAAGTCCTCGTTCGTGTGTCCCATTTCATAGGGTGTGGCGGCGGACAAAGCGTCGAGCGCGGCTTGCGCATTTCCGCTATTGAGCGCGAGGGCCGATCGAGCCATGGGCAGATATCGAGTTTGGACAACCGTGTTTTGCGGGAATCGCTTTGTCAGGTCCGCAATCGCGCGATTGGCGTCCGCGACGTCGCCGGTGAGCGCGAAAGCAATCGCGGAAAATCCCTCGCCGTGTTTTCCCTTCATCGCCGACAAAGCAGTTTGCGCATCTGCTTTAGCGTAGTCGCTCAATCCGACTAATGCTTCGCGGACCGCATTGTGCCCTTCGTACTCTGCCGCAGTTTCATTTTCCTGCGCCCGTCGCGCTGAGTCGGCCGCGCGACGCGTGAGTTCGCGAGCCTGCCTAAACTGGCCGTGATCTGCTGCGGTCTCCGATTCGACGAAAAACATTTGATCCTCAACGCCAGGAGTTCCCTGAGTGGCGGCCGCTTGTTGCGCCATTCCGGCAGGATTGTTCTGGAGAAAATCGACAACGTAAAGAATGAGCGGATACCAGGGAGAATTGAGCTTCTTTGCCCGCGATTGCTCGGCCGCCGCTTTCGCCTGATCGAGCCGGCCCAAATACAGGTCGCAATACATCAAACTGACATAATTGTTTGAACTGTCGGGATTGATCTCGAATGCTCGCTTCGCCGCCGCGTCTGCCCTGGGGTAATCGCCGCATATGAGATGGATATACCAAAGAAAAATCTGCACACTCTCGTCGTGCGGATAAGTCTGCGCGATTAATTCGCAGAAGCGCCGAGCGGCCTCCAGGTTGCCCGTAACGACGAGTTCATAGAATACGGAGATGCTCAGCTTCTCATGGTCGCTTGTTCTCTCTCGCAGGTCATAGGCCTTGCGCGCATATTGGGCAGCAACGGCGAGTTCTCCCTGAGGTTGATAGCATTCGCCTAACGAGAGGTAGGCCATCGCGAAACTCGGATCCAGCTCGACCGCGTGCTGAAAGAACGGAATGGCTGCAAGATAATCATTATCAACATCCATCGCTTTGTTGCCCAGCGCGTAAGCTTGCAGGGCTTCCAGTGACGATGTGGTCGTGTCCTCCGGCAACGCGGCATATTTCTGAACTGATGCGAGCGATTCGCCCAAGGCTTTCCGCACTTTGGTTGCGGCCCGCCCAAGCGCATTCAGGACCTGCTCCTTTCCGGTCGCGGTTTCCTGTTCTTGCGCGAGCAAATTTCCGTCGCGACAATTCACGGCTTTTAATGATACGACATACTGGCTACCGAGAGCGGAAATGGATCCTGCGATGGTGGCGGCTGAGCCAATCCGCTGGCCAACTTCGCGCGCCAGGTCCGGAGTAAGCCGCGCGTCTTTTGGTTTCGACATCAGCGTCAGGTTGTGAGCGATGATCGAGTCTGAGACCACGCTTAGAAATGGCGTCTGATCAAGCTGCGATAGGAGCCCTTGTCGCAAGGTTCCGTCAAACACTGGATCATCGGTGGTGTTCGTGAAGTCCGCTAGAACAATCCGATCTTTGTCGGTCAGATTCTTGCCTTGATGCGACCGATAATAGAACAGGCTGGCGATCACGAGACACACGAACACCAACGAGATCGCAGCTTTATAAAGCCGGTTCGCCCGAGCCGCTTTCGCTTTTCGGAGCTTTTGCGGTGTATCACGATTTCCGATCTCGCCGTCACAAAGGTTAACGAGGGAAACTTTGTGACCGTGTTTTACTTCGCACTCGCCTAGCGAGTGGAGGTAAGGTTTCCATCGCGGATAGTGTTCCAGGTCGTCGGCAACACGGCGTGAAAGAAGAATGTGACCGGCGTCGCCGCAATCCATGACCCGTTGTGCGATGTTAATTCCGGCACCGGCAATATTAGCCTGCTCGTTCAGGTCGGTAACGGCATTCACTGGTCCACTATGAATGCCCATACGGACGGGTAGCTCGGGATGACTCTTTAATTCCCGAGCTATCTCGAGCGCGCATAACACTGGAGCCTCCGGAGTAGTTCGAAAAGCTAATGCACCACCATCGCCGGTAGGTAACCGTAGTAACTTACCTTCTGCCTCCGCCGTACGGAATTGCTCACTGCCGCGGACAATCTCTCTTAGCTTCGTTAGCCGATCGCTTTGCTCGTTAATGAGTAGGTTCGAGTAACCAACGATATCGATGAACAGGACATGCCCGATTTCGAATTTCAGCTCGGATGAAGAGTCGGCAGCCACAATCTACTTGTTAGGTCCAACTAATTCTTTGCCTGTAAGCAGTTGCTGGAAACCGGGATCGTTCCGGATGGGATCCCACAGGGGATCGATTTTGAGTCGCTGAATAGAAATGGAGATGCCAGCAGGAATTGAGAGCAGGCGTCGCAGAGTTTCCACTGCTTCGCTTGGCGAGCCGGCGCGAGCCTGGACCTCTGCCAGTCCAGCGAGAACCTGCGGGCCGCCAAGCGCGTCTTTTTCCACGGGCAGAAGCTCGTAGGCAGCATGTGCCAGCCGGACTGCTTCGAAATCGCGTTTTTGCCCGAGGTTGATCCAACTTAGTTGCATCAGCGCCTGGGGGTCATCCGGCTCCACGCGCAACCTCGCCTCAATCAGAGTGCGCGCCTTCGCAATTTCGTCCTGTGCGCTCACGGCATCGCCCCCCAGCACTTGGATAACCGCGAGTGCCGCAATTCGCGTACGCTCTTGGTCCGGATCGGTTGTTTTGTTTTCCCAGGCTCTCAGAGCGGCAGCAAAGTCCCGTTCAATAATATAAAGGTGGACGCCGTCCCCAATAATAGCCCCGACGCTGCCAACTTGAGATGAGTTTGAAAGAGTAGTGCCCGGTGGAAACGTCGCCCAGACTCGCTTCGCCTCATTGAGATCCTTAGAGCCATTAAGATAACTGAGAAATACGGCCCGCATACCAACGACATTGTGCGGATCCAAAGCAAGAGCTCGGGAACCAGCCCTTCTAGCTTCCTGCCACATCCTTAAGTTGAGATAGGTGGTTCCGTGATTAGCGAGAAGCGAGGCATTGCGCGGATCGCGCTCCTCGCACTTTGCCATTTCGGACAAGGCCTGTTCCCATCTTCCTTGGCGGCGATAGATAAAGGCAACTGTCTCCTGAGCCTGAATATTGTTTGGTTGCAACTCGAGCGCGCGCCGAAATTCAGCTAGAGCCTTATCGTAATCTCGATGGCCATAGTAATAGAAATTGCCAAGAGCGATGTGCGCCTCGGGTAGGTCTGGTGAGAGAGCGAGGGCGTGATCAGCGATCTCCTTTACTTTGTCCAACTCAACTGGATTCAGCTTGATGATGAACCAGTATCGGAAGACCCGGCTGACGACGAGGCGTGCCGCCGCCAGAGCGAAGTTCGGATCGCGGTCCAGCGCCTGTTGATAAAACCTGGCCGCACGATCGAATGCTTCAGCCGTGAGTCCGCTCTCGGCTTCCCTTTCTTCGTACTCGCCTTTCAAAAACAAGTCGTAGGCTTCGGGGTCCTTGGTTGGTGCGGTAGCGAGGCTGTTCGACTCGTTAGGCGAAAGCCTGGCCTGGAGCGCGTCCGCCACTTCCTGTGAAACTTTACTCTCTACGTCAAAAACGTCCTTGATTTCGCCGTCGTAGCTTTTGGCCCACAGATGTGAATCAGCCCGCGCGTCAATCAGCTGCACGTTGACCCGCACTTTTTCGCCGGCTCTTTGCACGGTTCCTTCCAGAATCTTGGCCACACCTAACTGTTGCGAGACGGTCTTCAGGTCTTCGGGCTTACTCTGGTACTTCGCCGTAGAAGTGCGCGAAATCACCTTCAGGTCCGCGAGACTGGCAAGCTTAGTTAGTATCTCGTCCTGGATGCCCTCGGCAAAGTAAGCGTTAGATTTATCGTCGCTCAGATTTTCGAACGGCAGCACCGCGATGCTTTTTTCGGAAATCGGCGCGGCACTCGGGCTCGGCGTGTTCGTTTGGGTTGGTGTCGATCGCCTTGGTCCCCAAAGTTGAAAGGCGAGCAAAGCGGCCGCTATTACCGCCAGCACCGCCGTAAGCGCGACAATCTTTCGTCCAGTGTGATGCGTGATGGTCTCATCCGCCTCGACTTCCGACTCGCGTTTGATTCCTTCCGCCGTGATCTCGAAGGCCCAGGAAAAAGCCAGCGCGATTGGAAAACCGAGAACGAGAATGATGACTAGGATTCGTGTCGCCGAAGCCGGCGCATCAAAAGCAGGGAAGAGGATCGAGGCCGCTTGAATGAGCAGCCACGACGCGACGATGTAAGCTACAGCTACCTTGTAGACGTTGCGCCGCTTTAGCTCGGAAAAGAAGTTGTGGTTGCTCATCGTTACGGTCCGACTTTCTCGTTGCCTGTGAGCAGTTGTTGGAAGCCGGGATCGTTGCGAAGCGGGTCCCAGACTGGATCGATTTTTAGCCGTGCAATGGAAGCTGCCTCGCCGGCGGGAATGGATAACAGTCGCCGAAGAATGCTCACGGCATCACTCGTGGCGCCCGCGCGCGCCTCGATTTCAGCCAGGCTGGCCAGGTTTGCAGGTCCCAGTCCAGCGTCTCTCTCGACGGGAATGAGGTCGACCGCCTGCTGGGCAATCTTGATCGCATCGTCATTGCGATTCAGAGCCAAATAAGCCCAGCTCAGTGCTCTCATCGAACGGGTGTCGCCCGGATGCTCCAGCAATCTTGCCTCCAATAATTCACGCGCTTTGTCGGCATCACTTCGTGCGCCGGCAACTTCGCCGGCCAGGACACGGATGGCTGTTTTGGCAGAGAGTATTTGCCTTTCATCGCTTGTTGCACCCGGTCCTGTTTCCCATGTCTTTAACGCGGCGTTGAAATTCCGGTTTAGGACAAGAGCTTCGGCGCGGCGACCTATGACCATGACGAAGGTGCCACCATTCGGAAGCAACAAGTCTTCGCTGGGGAACGTAGCGAGCACGCGGAGAGCTTCCTTCTCGTTACCGTCCAGGTTCAAGCGACTTAGGAGTAGCATACCCATGCTGGTGGCTTCGTGCGGATCGAGAGTCAGGCCATGCCGAGCTGTGCTTTCGGCCTGTTTCCATTTCCGCAGAAAACAGTAGGTCTGGGCAACGTTTCCCGTGACTGAAGCATTGCGCGGGTCTTGCTCGAGCGATCTTCCCAGTCCTTCCAAAGCCCGGTTCCATTGCCCTTGCCGCCGATATACGTAAGCGGAAAATTGCAATGCCTCAGCGTTGTTAGGTTGCAATTCGATCGCACGCTTAAACTCCGCCAAGGCTGGCTCGTAGTCACGAAAACCATAGTAGTGAAATACACCAAGCGCGACATGCGCATCCGCGAGATTAGGCGCAAGTGTCAGGGCGTCCTTAGCGATTTTCCCGATCTCAACCAACTCCGATTCGGTCGCCGATTCGGCTAACCAATGCCGGCGCATACGGCAGACAGCCAGTCGAGCCATGGCGAGCGCGAACTTTGGATCGCGCGCAATCGCCTCCTGATACCAGGTGATTGCCTGGTCAAATAACTCGGGCGTCAGCGCGTTAAGAGCGGCGCGCTGTTCGAACTCGCCTTTTAAGAAAAGGTCATAGGCCGTTGGATCCTTCGTCGGCGCGCTCGCCACCACGTTGGCCTCCGCCGGCGAGAGTTTCGCTTGCAGCGAATCGGCGATCTCCTGCGCGACTTCGCTCTCAACCGCAAAAACGTCTTTAAGGTCGCGATCGTAACTCTTGGCCCACAAATGTGAATCAGCCCGGGCATCGATGAG
>DASXOB010000003.1:0-265413 GCA_036494545.1 Chthoniobacterales bacterium | reverse complement strand
ACAGCACCAATTGGCCTGGCGTGCTCGGAAATGTGGTGCTGTTCTCGTCCGACTGCGTATCGAGTCGGACGTAGCGCAGGAATCGTGAGAGAAGATTGTCGCTCATGCCCGGACTCTCCACGCCGAGCATGAACGCGCAACCATCCTCTCTGGCTTGGATGCCGCGTCCGCTTTTTGGTTGTAGCCGCGTCCCCGTAGGACGGGCCTGATACCGGCCACAGGCCGGCGGCTACAGTAATTTGTTGTCGCATCCTCCTTTCCGGGCCCCGCAACGGGCTCGCATACTGTATACGGAGCGCCCCGGGGGAAATGCGTGCTTCGCGCCGAAGGCGCGAATTCAGGGGTATATGTTCCGTGGAGATCAAAGCGCTGAAAGCGCGAATCATCTCGGGTCTCTCGTGAGAATACCAATCGTGTCATGCCCCAGTCCCTCAGCAAAGTTATCCTACACATTATCTTTAGCACAAAGGATCGTGAGCCCTGGTTAGATTAACCGATCCGTCCTCGCATACATGCTTATTTGGCAACAATTTGCCGGGATTTAGGTGGCGATGGATTCCGCGTCAACGGTGCTTCCGATCAGGTTCACATTGTGACAACGTTGCCCCGTACTCTTTCACAGGCCACGATGGTCGAGCAGATAAAGAAAGGATCCTCGAAGTGGATTAGGACGATTGAGCCGCAATATCGCCGTTTTTTCTGGTAGCGGGGCTACGGGGCATTATCGGTTAGTCCGAGTCAACTTGGTGCCGTGATCAAATATGTCGGCCAGCCTGGAGCCGGGCAGCGCCCCGAGCACGGTCGGGGCACTAACCCTTGTGAGCAGGCTGACCTTCCGGAACGATTCCATCTACGATGTCGATCTGGATACCGTCGCGGCCACGGCGGACAAGGTGATCGCGAACGGGGCGACACTGGGAAGTTCGGCCCGGATTAACGTGCTCGCCAGGGAACCAGCACGATTCCCATCGGCACCGTCTTTACGATCATCGACAATACTTCAGCCACTCCGATTTCCGGCAAATTCGCAAACTTGCCGGAAGGGAGACTTATTGTTGGCCCTAATGCCTTCCAGGTTAGCTACTGCGGGGGCGATGGAAATGATCTTACGCTGACGGCAGTGCCGTGATCGGCTGGGCTTGGACCCAGTGCTGAGTGCCTACGCCCAGCCTGTGCGTGAGGCCGCGACGCTGCCTAAAGAACACTTGACTATCTCCTGCGAGGCCATTCACCATCGCGGCATGACAACCAAAGGTCGGAATTCCGGAGCGGATGCTTCTCCCGGCAGCTTCTTTCCCTCATTCAGAGCTGGCAGCAGCACAATTAACCAATCGGGAGAAGAGAAAGATGTTATGAAAACAAAAACCACGCCTACGACAAATCCAATAAACGGCCGGTCTCTGCGATGCGGCTTATTCCTCATCGCGCTCATGCTTGCAGTCCCGACGGCAACCTATGCCGGGGGCGTAATGCCCGGCGTGCGCAGACCAATTGCGAATGCGGGATATGGCATGATCTGGCAGGTGCCCAACGATAACGGGCGAGATGGATTGAGCGGCGGTATGGCGCCCGCGTCGGTCACCATTAGCAGCAGCACGGTTGACACCGATTTGTACACCGGATACGAGAACGCCATTTTCGCGCCCGACGACAACACGGTATACGTGGCTTACAAGCGTTTCCTCTCTGATCCGACGACACCCGGCTACATTCCCGCCGAGCTGCGGATAGCCAAGAGCATCGACGCCGGACAGACCTGGACCATCGCGGTGGTCGACCCGGACGCGATTGAAGAAGGCGATACCATCAACAACAGTGTCTCGATCGATGGATATCGGGGCTCGGTTGTCTATGTTGCCTACCTGGTCCAGCCGAGCGGGTTGTTCGCCGACATCAAACTGAGGGTGGCGAAGAGTACCGATGGAGGCTCGACCTGGACCACGCGGACGGTAGCCCAGGGTGCCGGCGGTGATCAGAACTCGATCCGCGTGCTGAATCCAAACACTGCCGTGATCAGCGCCCACGCGAATGGAGCGGCGGAGGGCATCCACACCTTCATCACCCGCGACGGCGGGACCACGTGGAGTGACACCCTTGTGGCCGGGGGCATCGGGAACGGTTACTACACTTCGGTGGGAGCGGTCGATTCACGTTCGATCTGGGTCGGCTACTACAACAGTCTTTATCCAGACCACCAGGATATGAATGCAGGAAAGCGGTTGCAGGGCGGTTCGTGGGACAATTTCCTGGTTGATGACGCCGGGGACGGAATCGCGGGATTAGGCAGTTCCATTACCGTGGCCCCGAACCGGGCGGTCTATGCCGCCTACGAGGCGGACACCTCATCCGGAGCTTTCGTCAGGGTGGCGAGCAAAAGGAACGGCGCCCCATGGAACGTCGTCGATGTCCAGTCAGACATTACTATCGGCTGGAACACCGCGATTCATGAGTTCAACGGGAAGCTCTATGTGAGTTACTGGCGTGTCCCCAGTGGCAGTATAGGATTGGCGATGTGGGCTGTGAGCGGAGACACTGGACTCACCTGGACACCAATTACGATTCCAGAGACTCGGTCCGTGACGCCTTACATCGACAGCACGGCACCTTCGAATTTCACCCAGTTCGAGAGCTACCAAACGGTAGACCCATCCACTTTTACCCAACCCATCCTCCAGGTGGCCCGTATCGGCGGTTGAGTTCGCTAACTTTGGCTCATTCGCCAGAGCAGACGCCTCTGTCGCATTGAGGTGGACGGTCATTCCTGAGATTGCCCGTTCTCCTCGTGCGCGCATAACTCCAGGATGAAAATCTTATTTCCGCTCACGGTCGGGCTGCTTGTGTCCATAGCCACGCTCGGTCCGCCGAGCGTTTGATGACGCCGGAAGTGCTCGTTAGGCGGACGCAGGAGTTGTTTGATGCCGTGACGGTGGGTAATCAGGAACCATGGAAGAAATACTTCGCCGAGGACTGTATCTTTGCCGACGAGAAGGGGCGACAAATGGATCAGCCAAAGCTCGTCGCTGATATTACACCGCTACCGAAGGGCTACTCTGGGACAATCAGGGTCGTCAAGCCCAATAAGCAGGATCTTCGGTGACGTTGCCATCCTCAGCTAACTACCTGGATGAGACGGAGACCATCTTTGGGCAGCATCTCACCGCGCGCTATCACGTAATCGACACCTGGCTACGACGTCACGACAGTCGGCAGATCATCAGCAGTCAGGCGATGCGTTGCTATGAAGATCCGGCGATCGGTCGCCCTGATCCATCCAGATTCGCTGAGTTCAGCGGCACCTATAAGTTGGACGAACAAACGCGGAGAGTTTTCGCCGACGGTGACAAGCTCTTTGTCGAGCGCAACGGCAAGCGAGAACAGCTTTTTCCGGAATCCTGCGACATTTTCTTCCGCAAAGGCGTGGAAGGCCGACTTCTTTTTCGTACCGCTGCGGACGGCAAGCTGGATGCGTTGATCGACCGACGGAATAACGAAGATGTGGTGTGGCGGAGGATCAGCGGTGACGCGATACTTGCGCTCAGTTTTGGCAGTGGCTGTCGGCTTCCCGATCATGCCAACAGTGGCGGTCACGATGTTTAAGTTGTTGGGATCTGCAGGCTGGCGATGGGCGAATGCAGCGCTGCCTCCTGCCCGCAACGTCACTAACACTGACTAGCGCGCCTAATTCACACCGTTCTTGGGATTCCAAGAGCCCTGTAACTTGCGCACATAAAGGATCTGACCGGTATGATAGGCATTGTGCGTGCTGATGTGGGAGATGGTTCCCGCTATCTTGAGCAGCTTTTCCTCCGGCATTTTCTCGACCTCGGCTTCGATGTTCTTCATAACCCGATCTAGCCGCTGGACAAGGTCGTCCCAGTGGGCCGCGTCGAATTCATTAAAGGTCTCGTCGTTGTTACTGGGATTGGCGGGCTTTTCCCCGCGCATGCGCGCGAGGACGTTCTCGTTCCAAAAGACGAGGTGATAGGTCAGCATGCCCGCCGAGTGATTGGCGTTGGGGTCGAGCTTGCCCTGGGAGTTATGCGGCACCCACTTCGCCTGCTCGGCCGTGAGTCCGGCGATCGCGGTATTCATCGGGGTGAACCACTCCGCTTTGTCATGGGTGCTACGGAGCTCCGAGAGCAGGGCCGAGCGCAAGGTCGCCGGTGTCGGCGATGGTGACGGTGTGGCCGGTGTTTGCGCGAAAACACTAACACTCAACGAGACGAGCAGAAGGATTCCGAGAGTAACGGATCGACACATAGACCGGAACTGTAGCCGTCTAGGACGCGAATGACACGCAAAATGTGGAGCGCCTGGAGGACAAGAATCCGACGATCACGGACGCGGACGCTGCGAACTGGGGCGACGTCGGGCTATTAAAGCTGGACGGGAAAAGCTTAGGGCTGAATGCCGGCAAGGTTAAATGGAAGTTATCACGGTCACAGCCAAGTGGCGTACGATGACCAGGGGGAATTTCCATCGTGCTCACGGTCCGCGGCGAGCGTCATCGAAGCGGTTCCCCGGTAAGTCTTCTCCTCACAGACGCTGCGATCGGCGCGACTAGGTTGCGGCACGCCGTCGCTTCGACGAAGATCCCAGATCACGATCAATAGGAGGCTGCTATGAATATCATCCCAACGCTGGTGGCGGTAAGTCTCACTTTCACTCTCTGTGTCGCCGGGCAGGGGCGGCCTGGTGAGCCACAACGGTCAGCCGAGCCGGCGGACTTTCCGGTTTATCCCTTAAAGGCCAGCGACAATGGCCGGTATTTGGTGGACCAGAATGGGACGCCCACGCTGTTGGTCGGAGATTCTCCTCATTCTTTGTTCGTCAATCTCAGCACGCATCAAGCCGATAGCTATTTTGCGAACCGCGCGGCTTACGGCATCAATGCGGTGTGGGTGGAAGTGTTATGTAATACCTACACCTCCGGGCGATCGGATGGAAGCACCTATGATGGGATTGTTCCGTTTACCACGCCGGGAGACATGTCCACCCCCAACCCTGCCTATTTCAGGCGCGTGGACCAGATGGTCCGGCTGGCTGCTAACCACGGCATTCAGATTGTCATGGACGCCTTCGAGACCGCGGGCTGGATGCCGATCCTGGAACAAAATGGAACGCAAAAGGCATTACAGTACGGAAAATTCCTGGGAAACCGCTATAGGAGCTTCCACAACATCATCTGGATCACCGGAAACGACTTTCAAACCTGGAACACCAGCTCAACCGACAACCGTTTGGTCGCCGCTATCATGCGGGGGATCGCATCGACCGACCCCAATCATCTGCAAACCACTGAACTCAATTACCTGGTGAGCGGCTCGCTCGATGATGCCTTGCTGGTGCCTTATACCACGTTTGCAGGAGCCTACACCTACTATCCAACCTACGCGGAGGTTCTCGATCAATACAATGCGGCGAATTTCGTCCCTGTGTTCATGGAGGAGGCAAATTACGAGTTTGAAGACAATACCGGGATGGACTACGGCGACCCGGAAACTCTGCGCAAACAGGAATACTGGACCATGCTAAGCGGCGCGACCGGCCAGTTGTATGGTAATCACTACACCTGGACCTTTGAAAGTGGATGGAAACAGAACCTGAATACGCCGGGCGCAGCGCAATTGCAGTACATGAAGGACTTCTTCTCCGCGCGGCAATGGTGGGACCTGGTTCCGGATCAAACGCATACGGTAGTGATTGCGGGGTATGGAACCTTCGCGGATAGCGGCAGCCTCCATGACAACGACTATGTTACTGCCGCTCGAGTGCCGGATGGATCACTGGTATTGGCCTTTTGTCCTACAAACACGACGATCACGGTAGACATGACGCAAATGAGAGGCCCGGTGAACGCCAGTTGGTTCGACCCTAGCAACAATACGTTCTCTGAGATCGAAGGCTCGCCGTTTAACAACACCGGCACTCAAGATTTCACAACTCCGGGCAATAATGGTGACGGCAATCCCGATTGGGTCCTGGTGCTGGAATCTCCCTAGAGCTCGGGTCGCCGTCGAGCTTGGTTAGGTAGGGACGTGCAGGGAAGTCCGGGCCGCGCGTGAGCTTGCCCATTATCGAATAGTAAGCAAAGGGTCATTTAGCTCCTTTTCTAATGAGACCTGGGTAGGCCAGATTGGAGATAGTAGACTACCTCGGACGTCTAACTACCTTCGCTTTCGCGTCCTCTTGCCGACCCCGGCAAAAGGCGAAATTTGCCGGACGCGCGCGAGATTCCTCCGCGCAATGAGAGATCGACCTACGGGATCGAGTGACCCTTGTCGGCCTTGACCACGTTTTCATCCGTAGACTTGATTCGACCATCGACATCGAGGTCCTCGCGGAAGTTGGCGCTCGTTACCAGTTGACCCACCTGATTCCGGACAAGCGTTTGATCCGGCTTGTTCACGACCCGATCGGCGCTGGCATCCGCGACAAGGAAACCAAATGGAACATCGCCATGTGCCTGTCCGTCGCCATTGATGTTTTGAGTATGAAGAGTGACAACCTCAGCGCTCGTCACGCCCGTGAGTTGTGCGGTCATGCTATTGCCACTGAAAGTGATGGCTCCGACCGTGGCGATGCCGCTCGAGACGGTTACCTCGCCGGAGGTAACAGGAGCGTCAAAGGTAAAGACAGCATTGTAAGTCGTGGCGCTACGGCATTCGACGCCGGAAACACCAGTTAGTGGCATATTGATATCGAATGTGCCCGCCGCGCGATGAGTGAGACGCGACGCCGCGCTGACCAGGTTGATGCCAGAGGACGTGGGAGCGACGCGGACGTAGTAAACGTCTTCTTCGTGCTGTCCTCGGCTCGTGTTGAAATTGAAGGTCGCGGAATAGGCCACGTCCGCTCCGGTGTTATCCGAAACAATCGTGATGTAATCGCCTATCTTACTCTGGTTAGGATAACCTTCGAATGGATTAAAGGAATTGCTCACCACGACGTTCGGCGCCCAGGTGACTCCCGCGTCCGTGCTCCAGGAATAGAAGAGTTGTGAGTCGGTGTTATTCGCCGCGTTTCGCGTGTCGTACCAGACGGAATCGATTCGGCCATTAGGAGCGACGGAAAGCGTTCCAAACCAATGCCACTTACTCGGATTAACCGGGTCGTCATTGACTTTCTTGGGCGCGCTGAAGGTCAATCCACCGTCCGTGCTGCGAACGAACATGACATCGGTTGTGCTGCGCCCGGAAGGCACCACGCTGGCCAGCATGTAAATGTTATTATTGGTCGATGTGCCGGAGCGATCGACCGCGAGGAAACATTGCCCGGTCAGTCCGGCCGGATTAATGCCACCGCTGCCGAGGCCGCCACCCAGGTTGACGTGGATGCTTTGATCAAACCTTGGCGTCTGCGTTGCGAGCTGGGCATTGCTCGAACGTTCGCAAATGAAGTCGCTGAATCCTTCGCCGCCAACATAGAGGTTGCCATTGGTATCAACGTCCAGTGTTCCGTAGGCCGGCGAGTTAGGAATACTTACCGGGCTTTGCCACGTAACTCCGCCGTCGATGGAGCGCTGGAGCTGCACTCCGCTGCCGCTGCAGTTAATGCCGTCATCAGACTGGTATTGGAACCCATGTCCCGGACCGTTCGTCTTATCGATCGTGAGCCATTGTTTATCGCCGCCACCGCCACCCTTCTCACCCGAGAGCAGCGTCCAGGATTGGCCGCCGTTGATCGAGCGCCAGAGGTCATCGCAAAAGAACGATTCCTGCACCGTCGACTGGAGACTGAGATAGAAAAAGTTTCCTACCTCATCTGATTTCGTAACCGGGTCGCTGCGAAAGACGTTGTTTTCCAGGACACCCGGGAAAGTCCACGTGGCGCCACCGTCGCTCGTGTAACCCCAGCCGCCCTGACGGAAATTTGAGCTGACATCGTTGAACTGCCGCCAGCCGATCGTCTTCTTGTTGCCATTTGTCGGGTCAACCGAGATCGAACACTCGTTCGCCGCATCGCCAACGATGTTTTGGCCACTGGCGTTGACGTTGACCTGAATGCTGGTGAAGGAATTGAATTGCGAGATCATTGCCGGCGAAGTCTGCATGACCCGCGGAAGAGCCGGCGGATTATCATAGGTCTCCTGTGGCTCAATGCGATTGACCTTCTCGGTCGGCGCCAGTTGGCCCGAAGAAAAGGGGACTAAGGCTAGCGAGAACAGGCAAGCAAAGATGCTGGCACATGACATTTTAGTAAGGATCATTGTAAGAAACTCTTTGGTGTAAGCCGTCCCGCTTAGCGGAAAGAGAGACTGTCGTCAAGGTAAAAACGGAGAGTCCAAAGAAAAGTAATGAAGAAGCAGGACTCTTATTCTAATGGTCCTTGTATAAGTCTTACTCCTTTTGCTGTGCCTGGATTCAGGCGACTCTCAGCTCATTTGTCAGATATGGCCTAACGAAGGAAGGCGCTACTTACCCTCAGCATTTACGGGAGCAGACATGCCGCCGAGGATTTGCCACCGGCCGTTGACCCTGATCCAGGTGTGAGTGATCCGCGTTGCTTCCGGACCGGCTCCCTCGCCGGTCCCGGCCCTGGCCCAGCGGAGTTTAATTCGATAATGGTCGATCGCGACGTCGCCAGTTACGCGAACAGCCAGTGGCTCAATCGAGTAGGACTGTAACTTCAGTCCTTTAGAGGTCTGGTTTGTGATCCAATCGGTAATGTGACTCTTCCCGAGTGGATTCGAACTCACGGAAGGCCAGCCAACAAAGTCCTCATGCCAAAGCGACCGATACTTTTCCAGGTCATTGGCCTTGACGTATTCCCAATAAGCTTTCTCCGAGCTCCAGATTTGTGCGTCGTCCTTCGATGGATTTGCGGCGACAGCCAGCGCCGAGAATGCAAAGAGACACGCGATGGCCATAAACATCGAGGCATGCATGACGCGAAAACGAGGGAAGCGAGTTGCTCTAATCATGTGATCAGGAGAACAAGTTGAAACGAGTGGCGCAAGTGAATAAGGGAGATTTCAACTGGAACATGAGAAATTCAGGAAGGAGAGAATATCCGCTCCTAAATGCCTTCCAGATCAGCTGGGTTCCTGATTGATTAATCGCGTGGATCTTATCGGTTCAAGTCCTGAAACACTACCTGCCTGGACTCCGTTGAGATGACAAAGCGTTCAGCCAAGACTTCCGCGAGCGTACGGCGACCGATCGCGCCTCCATCGCTTTCGCAGCACCTGCGCGAGTTCGCGGCGCGGCCCGCCGCGTGGACCGCGCTGGCCCGCAATCTCATTCCGGTCGTGGGCATCTATGCCTTCGGGTGGTCTGCCGCGCTCGCCGTCTTTAACTACTGGTTTGACGGGCTATCGGCGCTTGCGGCCATTCTTGCCGCGCTCGTTCCGCGCGCCCTGCGTGAGTCACAGAAGAAAGGGGAGAGCCAGCTCCTGGTGATGAAGATCGTGCGTGGCGTCGTGACGTGGATTTTTCTGGTTGGCATCGTAGGTCTGCCTTACTGGATTGCTTTGATTCCGCTCCAGCCGCTCTTCCACTCCACTAACTTGCGCAGTCAGCTGGAGCATTCGCAGGCGCTTTGGTTCACCTTCGGTTCGCTCGCAGTTGGACACCTCTGGAGGGCGTTCCAGTCAGGCTACGACCTGATGCCCGAAGACCTGCTCAAGCAGCGCGTCCGCTGGGATGTCTATCTCCTGATCCTGCGCGCGCTTGCAATGTTCATGATGATAACCCACGGCCTGGCTTTTATTTTGGTGCCGTTGATGGCGCTGCTCCTGACCTACTTTGAAGTCTGGCCGGAGCGCGCGATTGGAATGGTCTTCGGCGATCCGGCGCGACTCAGTGATTAGGATCCGTCCAATCCGAAGCGCACGTGTCCGAATTCGCTTAAGGAACGGAAACAGCGGTCCCGCCACTACGCCTACGGGCATCGCCTAATTCGCGCAAGCACCGTTGCCATCCGCGCGCCCTGCGGCAGACTGAAGTTGTCCTCTGAAGAGGCGCTCGAAGGATGAACTTGTCCACCTTCCTCACCGAACTGAAACGGCGCAACGTCTATCGCGTCGCGGTCGCCTATGGAGTGGTGGCCTGGCTGCTGATCCAAATCGCGACCCAGGTCTTCCCGTTCTTCGAGATTCCCAACTGGGCCGTGCGTCTGGTCGTGGTTCTGCTCCTGCTCGGCTTCCCGGTAGCTCTGGTTCTTTCCTGGGCCTTTGAGCTTACGCCGGAAGGAATCAAGCGGACCTATGAGGTCTTGCCTAACGAATCCACCAGACATCGCACCGGAAGAAAGCTTGTCGCCCTAACGATGGTCGTTGCCGTAATAGCCGTCGCCTTTTTTGCCTACCGATTGTCGCGCAGCTCCGAGTCTGCGGGCCGCACCGCGCCACTGTCCACCGTCGGGCTGGCGAATATCCCGGAGAAATCGATCGCCGTCCTCCCTTTTGAAAATCTGAGCAGTGAGAAGGCAAACGCCTATTTCGCGGACGGAATCCAGAATGAAATCCTTACCCGGCTATCAAAGATCGCTGACCTGAAGGTCATCTCGCGGACCTCGACCGAGCATTATAAAGCCGCGCCGGGAAATCTGCGTGAGATCGCGCAACAACTCGGCGTCGCTCATATCGTCGAAGGCAGCGTGCAAAGGAATGGCGATCAAGTGCGAGTCAATGTCGAACTGATCAAGGCCGCGAACGATTCGCATCTTTGGGCTGAAGTCTTTGATCGCAAACTGACCGATATCTTTTCGGTCGAAAGCGAGATAGCCAAAGCCATTGCCGACCAGTTACGGGCAAAGCTCAGTGGCCAGGAAGAGAAGGTCATTGCAGCTCGACCGACCAATAACCCCGAGGCCTATGATGCCTATTTGCGCGGCCTGGCCTATACGTTGAAGACGGGTGGGATTACTCCGGCCAAGTCTCTTGGCGCGCAGAAGTACTTGCGCGAGGCTGTCCGCCGCGATCCGAAGTTCGCGCTCAGTTGGGCGCTGCTTTCCTACGTCGATGCCCTTGGATACATCACCCAGAGCCTTCAGCCGACCGTCGACCTGCGCGAAGAAACCCGGGTCGCAGCGGAGACCGCGCTAACTCTTCAGCCGGACCTGGGAGAGGCACTGATGGCAAAGGGTTACTATTACTATGGTTGTCTCAAGGATTATGAGAGCGCCATTCATTATTTTAATCGGGCACTGCAATTCCTGCCTAACAATAGTCGCATTTCAGAGTCGCTCGCCTATGTGGCACGACGACGTGGTCAATGGTCCAAGAGCGAGTCTTGCTTCAACGAAGCGGAGCGACTCGATCCACGTAATGCCAACCTCCTCACTCAGCATGCGCTTTCCTATTTCATTCTGCGCGATTTCTCAGCCGCCCGCCAGAAACTCGATCAAACGCTGAACATTACGCCCGATGACATGGATACGGTCGCACTCAAAGCCATGATTCCGCAGGCGAAAGGGGATTTAAGAACAGCTTCAGCGCTTCTCGCGCCTTTGCGTCCAACCGCGGACGAGCCCTTTGTCATTGAAGCCCAGGTCTACCAGGCGATCCTGGAAAGACGGCCTGGTGAGGTCATTGCCCGGTTAAAGGAAATGTTAGCCAGGTCGCAGGCCGCGTCGGACTATTTCACGGGTGAGCTTCGCTTCTGGCTGGGATGGGCGGAGGATGTGGGGGGCGATAAGGAAACGGCCAGACAAACCTGGCAGCGGGCGAAAACGGAGTTAGAAGCACTCCTCGTCAAGCAACCGCATAACTTTGCCCTTCTCGAGGATCTTGCCCTGACCGAGATGAGTCTGGGCGATAAGACCGCGGCCTTTCAGATGTGTGACCGTGCGGAAAAGGCTAATCCAACAAGCAACGATGCCATGTATGGACCGTTTGCGACCGAGATTCTGGCGCGCGTCGCGGCGGGTACGGGAGAAATGGATCGAGCTATCGACGCACTCGATAAGCTGCGCGTGGTTCCCTATCGCGGTCCGTTGGTTTGGGTTCGCCCACTTACGCCCGCCTTGCTCCGTCTCGATCCCATGTTTGATTCTCTAAGAGATAATCCACGCTTTCAGAAACTAACTGCTGACACGGAAGCGAAATAGGATTTCAGGCGAAATGAAAAAGCAACCGAAAGCAGCAACCGATGGGGCGGGGAATGGGTTTGGAATCTCAGGCATGTCACAAAGTTGTCACTTGACCCACGATTCGATCGAGTCCCAAGCTGAAGACGGGCCAGAATTGTCGGGCAGCTCTCACCCGAAGTTACCTCATCGGCTTATCTTCAGGAGAGCATAACTAAAAAAGGAAGCGATATAACCTCAAGGGAAAAGCAAATATGAAAGCAGCACAGATTAGTAAACCGGGCGCAGAGTTTGAATTGGTGGACCGTAACATTCCTGAACCGGGGCCGCACCAGGTTCGAGTGAAAGTCGAGGCGTGTGGAATTTGCCATAGTGACGTTCTGGTCAAAGAAGGATTCTGGCCAGGGATCCAGTATCCTCGCGTGCCCGGTCATGAGATAGCCGCTCGGATCGATGCAGTTGGAGGTGACGTCACGCAATGGTCAAAGGGTCTGCGAGTGGGAGTTGGCTGGCATGGGGGACATTGTTTTGTCTGTGAGCAATGCCGGCGCGGCGATTTCGCAATGTGCCTGAAGCGCAAAGTGACCGGGATCGATTTCGACGGCGGTTATGCCGATTACATGATTATAGGAGCGGAAGCCGTGGCTGCGGTGCCGGATGAATTGCCGCCGGAGGAGGTGGGTCCGTTTATGTGCGCCGGCGTGACGGTTTACAATGCGCTTCGAAACTCCGGGGCGCGCGGCGGCGATGTCGTGGCCGTGCACGGGATTGGCGGTCTGGGTCATCTGGGAGTCCAGTACGCGCGAAGGATGGGCTTTGTTACTGTCGCGCTAAATCGAGGCAAAGATAAGGAAGAGCTGGCAAGGAAACTAGGAGCACATTATTACTTCGACTCAGCCTCCGCCGATACCGTCACTGAGTTACAGAAGCTGGGGGGCGCCCGCGTTATTCTGGCGACTGCCCCCAACGCAAAAGCGATCTCAGCCCTCGTCGAAGATTTGTCGCCCGATGGCTGTCTGCTGATCCCGGCTGCGCCTAACGACCCGCTGAGCATATCCATGGTGCCCATGATCGCCGGAAGGCGCTCCGTCGCAGGCTGCTATTCCGGGACGGCAAGAGATTCGCAAGACACCCTGGAATTCAGCGCCATCGGCGATGTCCATCCCATGATTGAGAAGTATCCGCTAAGTGAAGTCGCGGCAGCCTACGAACAAATGCACAGCGGCCGCGCTCGGTTTCGCGTGGTGCTGATAATGAATAGCTAGCTTACGGGAGTTGGCTCCCCGCAGTGAATTCAAGTCGAAGCTACGGCGATTCGAGTGCAAGTTGAAATCTGACCCTGCCTGTCGGCAGTCTAACGGGATTCGAGGATTGGAAGCGTAACCTCCTTGTCCCGGCCCAGCTTGTAGCCCCGGCCGCGTTGCAGCGTCATGATGGCAGTCTCAGTGCCTTCGGTCACCTGATCAAGCTGCGAGGTCAGTGTAACGGTTGTGGAAGACTGACCAGCCGGGATTCTCACCTGGTTTGGTCTACCGCTGAGTGTGTAATCAGTGCCGTTAGTAGCGGTGCCACTCATGGCATAGCCAACGATGATCGACCGAGTAACGGTTGATGAAGCAGTCACCGTATAAGTGGCTGTTTCGCCTTCGCTGATCTCAATCGGACTTACGGAAACATTGACCCTTATAGGAGGGGGAGGCGTGGGTGTAGGTGTCGGCGTAGGTGTCCCGGTTGCCTTGACAGCGGCAAAGACATCAACTCGCCCCCAGCCGTAAACGTTGTTTGGTGATCCGTTACCGCATTCGCTCGAGTTGATATGGACAGCAGCGCCGTTCAACGTCCCTTCGGTGGCATCCAGATCGGGCCGAAGCTCCGGGCGCGCGGACCAGAGCAAGGCCACACTGCCTGCAATGTGCGGAGTCGCCATCGAGGTGCCGCTCAAGATCGCATAGGAATCATCGGAGGTGTTATAGCTAGAGCGGATATTTGTCCCAGGCGCGGTGATGTCCGGTTTAAGGCGATTGCTGCCATCAACCGTAACCGGGCCGCGGCTGCTGAAAGACGCGATCACGTCCTGGCCGGTGTTTAACGCGCCGACCGTGTAGGAGGCGTCGTAAATCGCAGGCGGATATTTTAGGGTGCTGCAGTCCGACCCATTGTTACCGGCGCCTGCCACCATTTCAATGCCGGAAGCACGTTGACCTTCGACTGCCGATTGCAAAGTGTTAGGCGAGCAACCTTCATCGGTCGGACAGACCCATGAGTTAGTCGTCAGGTCGGGAGCTTTGCTCGGGTCGCCCTGACTCGGGTCGCCGCCAACAGGGTATGGTGCGAGGAAAAACTCCATACACTCGATGTATCGCGCAGGTGTGCCGGCGCCCTCGTCCATGTTGCGGCAACCGATGCACTGCGCACCGGGTGCCATGCCAATTTGATTGCCTGCGCCGTCATCGCCGATCGCGATCCCGATCGTGTGCGTGCCGTGACCGGCATCGTCGCAAGGAAAAGGCGAATCGTTGCCGCAAGGATTACCGGAGCTGTCATGAATGGAATCGTGCCAGTTGTAATCGTGGTCGGCGGTTACTCCATCCCAGCCGCGGTAATGCGGCTTGATTGCGTTATGGGTCCAGCGAAAACCGGTGTCCGCGCCGGCGACCACAATTCCCTCGCCGGTGTGGCCGAGCGCCCACACTTGAGGCGCATGGGTGTAACTGATCCCGGGCTCAATCGTTTCGGGAGAGTTCGTGGGCGACTCAATCGCGCGAAGACCTTGCGGGAAATTCTGGATGCGCGGGTTGCCTTCTACACGCGCCACGTCGGTGCGTGCCGCTAATGCTTCGGCTACGGCGCGATCGCCTTTCACCCAAAGCGCATTCACAATGTAAAAGGAACGATGCTCGATCCCGCGGTCCCTCAACCATCGCAGAATCGGACCTTGTGTCGTCTGAGCCTTGTTCCACAACGCGTCACGAACGAAACGGCTTTTGTCGATCTTCGCGCGCAGCAAGGCTGCACCGCTTAGGTCGGCCTGATCCCTAAGCACGACGATGAACTCGGCCCGGTCTCCATTCGCAGTGTGTTCGGCGACCCACGGCGCGATTTTGGCCGAGTCGTTCTGCTTGGGCGAGCCGGCCTGATTCGTTGCACGCGAGGAACTGATCGCTGCTAATCCAGCGAGGATAGCGGCCGTCAACAGGAATGAGAAAAAGATCCGCCGCCAGCGCGGCATCATGACAATGAGACTTAGTTTTTTGGTCATAAGGAATGGGAATTGCACGCCCGATCGAAATGCTGAGCAGCTCATCCCGATGTGTCGAGCTTTTTGGTGCGCTGCAACAAGACTACGAGGCATCGAGAATTGCGCCCGTCGCCTGATTCCTGACGCCGACTACATACCGGGCGCCACTTCTCGATTCTATCCTGCAATCACACGGTAGTGGCAGCGTCGCTTTTTTGGTCTTGCGAGCCGTCCTTGAAATGGGCAAAAGAAGCCCGGTGAATCCCCATATTCCAGACGGTTACTCCGCAGCAGCCCGGATTAGATCGAACAATCCCGCAATAAAAGGCGGGATTTCCCGGCCGAATTCTCGTTAGGCGAAATGAAGGCTGCGACGCGAGCACACACCGTTCCGAGGTTCTACCTGCGCGGCTTCGTCGCGCCAGAATCCGAGGAAGCGATCAATATCGAGCCTTATTTGTGGCTTGCTGAGCAGGGAACGAATGAAGTTAAGCGCCGCTCGCCAAAGAATGTCTCCACCGAGAGCGGGTACTATGATGGCCCAGGTGGCTTTGATTCGCCCGCTGCGTCGATCGAACGCCATCTCGCAAGCATTGAGAATGACGCCGCCACAGCAATAGCCCGCTTCGCCGAAAGTCAAATTGCGACAGGTGCTACTGTCGTACCGGAAATCTGGCGATTCCTTTGCTGGCAGGCGGTCCGCACTCCCGGTTGGTTTGAGCTTGTCGAAGACTGGGTATATCGCTCCACGCCCGGCGATAGCCTGGGTGTGATTGAATCCCCGCCAGAAGGAATTGAGAAGATTAAAGAAAGGTCGCGACCAATATGCATGGAGAATCCTGACTCTGGTGAGCGTTACGAAGTCACCTCGGCAGAAGACTTCAATAGCTACCGCGACCGCGGTTGGAAGTGGGTAATCCGCACGCAAGACAGACTTGAGATGCTGCACATGCAAGCGTGGTACCTTCAGGTTCGTCATTTTCCTCGCCTCAGTTGGTCTCGTCTGAATGCGCCCGGCTCCGATTGGTTTGTCACGAGTGATAGAGCGGTTACCTGGATTGTGGATGGCTACGCCGACGCTCCGCCTGCTGCCCTAAGACATTTGTCAGCTGTGGTGATGGCTCCTCTTACGCGAAAGGTTGCTCTTGTCGGGAGGCACGGAGCACAACCGGTGAATGTCACACCGCGACAAGTAAATCAATTCGTTGCCGCCTCTGCTTCTAGGTGGGTTGCTGGCCCCAGTCGGGAAGTAGTCGATCAGGCTATGAAAGACAGAGCCGTTGCACACACGCATAGCACATGAAACGCCTAACCAATCGCTCGAGTCAACCGCTGGTCGTTGTGAAGTCCACGTTTGATTTTATGAAACAGTTCCTCATTCTTGCCACGCTCGTTGCCGCCAGCTGTGGCTCAGCTCCTTCTCGTTAGTCCAAGAAAACTGGCTTTATGCCCGAAGAGTTTCAATTCCGATTCTCGTTTACAGAATTGCCACCACCCGGAGCTGAAGCAGTGACGGTATCAGAGGCTGAGCAAAGTTTGCTTAAGACACTCGATGCTCGCGGTGGCAAGTGCCCCGATTCGTTGTGGAGTCTTGCCGGCCTGTACCAACGGGGTGGGGATTTTGACAAGGCGTCAGAGTGTATTCAGCGGTATATGGAGCTCACTGACGATCCCGAGGAAATTGGCGCCGGACATCTAGCACTCGGAGGGCTTGAAGAAGGGAGAGGCGATTATACTGCTGCTGCCCAGCGTTATCGGGCGGCGCTTTCAATGGAACCGTGTTCCACCAAAACGTGGTATTTCATTCACAACAACCTTGGGTATTCGTTGAATCAGATTAAGGAGTATTCTTCAGCCATTCCATATTTACGGACAGCATTGGAAATCGACCCGGGTCGGCCAAACGCCTACAAGAATTTGGGACTAGCCTACGAGGCCCTCGGTGATCTTGAGCAGGCGGCGGAGCTGTTTATCACCGCAACCCAGGTCAACGCCGCGGATTCTCGATCACTACAGCACTTGATTTCACTCGTGGACGCCAACCCCGCCCTTGAAGTCGATATCCCCAACTTGCGAGAGCGAATCGAGGCGTGTGAAAAAGCGGTGGAGGTTGCCAGGCAACATAAACCGGATTGGGACAAGTACTGGGATCGACTACGGGCGAAGCAGAAACGAAAATGGTGGCAGTTTTGGAGGCGCCGAACAGATGCGACCAAGGACTAACAAGTCGGCTGCACCGAACCCGCCGATAGCGCTCCCGTTCCATATCAGACGTCATTGCCGCCTGGTCGGTGATCCGCGTCGTTAGGCGTTGCAGACGCGCACCCGAATACGCATAAAATGGCTTGGGGAGCTCTCATCATCGAGCGGGAACCGACCGAGCGAGAGACCGCAGATCATCGACTTCGTCCGACGAAAAGCAAAACCGCGATTTTATGCCGACGAGAACATATCCTGGGTCCATTCGGCCCGGAGAGCGCGCTGCGTTGCTACGGGCTCGGACTGGCTGCTGAGGGAACGGCGCGAGCCAGGAAGCGAGCGACGGTCGCCGTTGCGCGCAAGCTGGCGGTGCTACTCTTAAGTCTGTGGAAGAGCCAACAGCTCTATGAACCATTCCCCCGCAAGCGGTCTAATCAGTGAAAAGAGAGAGGACAGAACGATCTGGAACGATTGCGATCCATCGCCTGGAAGCGACTCTGAGAGGACGACTTCGATAACCAGATGGCAACGTTCCTATTTTTGTGGTGAGCTTGGATCTAAACATGGACCGCTTGAAAACTTGAGTCCGAATGGAAGCGCGACCCGACCGCCACTGCAAAATAAAGAGATGAAATGAATTTCATTTTTCCACTTGATGCCTTCTCATGGAGGCGATGCAGCTGACTGCGAGCCCGGCGTACCGCTAAGATTTCCATGACTTCATCCCGCTGCCATGCGCGCACTCACTCGCAGCAGCTCATCTTGTTCTCGTTAGGCCTGGGACGCTCCACGTAATGGCGATACTGGTACAACAGTCGGAGCATGGCCATTTACGGTGGAGAACTGCGCTTCGAGGGGCAATTTTCCCGTACCGTTAACGCTGTCCCAAAAGACGATTTTTCGAGGAAAGCTGGTAGTGGCTCAGTTTGGATTTCAACTGAGCCACTACCGGAAAGCTTGACGGAGAGACTCGAAATCTCTAGGCATGCAGATTCGGGGAAATTCATATGAAATCAAGACATTCAGTTATCAATATTCTGGCAGTTTTATTTGTGCTCCCATTGACGGCACCGTTAGTCCGCGGGGCGATTACCATCGACGTTCTCTCCACTTTTGATTATCCCGGGGTTGGAAATTCCACGCTTCCGCAAAAGATCAATGACCGCGGCGACATCGCGGGCTATTATATCGACTCCAGCGGAGTTACGCGCGGCTTCGTGCGGTTCCGCGATGGCACGTTCAGCGCGCCGATTGTTGAGCCCAACGATACCGCCGGTGCCACTCAGGTGCGGGGCATTAACAACCTACGCACTGTGTGCGGGACTGATCACAGAACGGACAATACCACTCACGGCTTTTTCTTAGCTCATAACACGTTTACAGATTTCGATGTGCCCGACGCACTGAACACCTATGTCTGGTCATTGAACGATGCCGGGGATTTTTGTGGCAGAACTGATCTCCTCGCAGGGGGCAATCCGGGATTCATAAGCATCGGCGGGAATTTAGTCCTGTTTGTCGTTCCGGGATCCGAGGGATTCAATGAGGCCTTTGGAATGAACAATTCCGATCAGATTGCAGGTACCTATTTTGATGGCGCAGGAACCGGCCACGGTTTCTTCCGAGACGCCGACGGAACATTCATTTCTCCCATCGATCCTCCCGATTCCGTCGATACCAGTCTGTTTGGACTTAACGATCAAAAATGGATGGTTGGCAGATACGTCGATGACGCAGGAATAACCCATGCCCTCGTCGCGGCATCACCTGCCAGATTCATCGCCTTCGATTATCCGGGCGCCACGTTTACCTCTTTTAATGGAATCAATCGACAGGGATTAATCTGCGGCCGCTATCAGGACAGTTCCGGCGTGGGTCATGGCATTCTGGCGCGTGTCAGGCGAATGCCGGCAGATTGAGGCGCAACGAAGCGGAAAGTGCAGACCCCAAAGGCCTAACTGATCGCTCCAGCCGACGGCGAGCCGGGGTAGTGCTCATTTTCCAGATGACTAAAACCCTTGAATCCGCTGCGAGCCGCGCTCTCACTCGCCGCGGCTGAGCTTGTTCTCGTTAGGCAGACAAAGCGGCCTCATGGCAATCACTGAACATCAAGTCCAGTCAGAACGCGATGGTTCGCTCGCGTGGCGACCTGACCTGCTCCTTCGAATACTGCTCCTATGGACCTCGTTGCTCACAGGTATCGTCTTGTGGCTCCCGCTCGTGCGGGGATTGATGGAGGGACGGGCGTACCAGTGGATGTTTGCCGATGGCATTGGTGGGCGAGGGATCGGAGGTGCGTATTGGCTCTTGGCCGTGAGCGGTGTGTTCGTCTTCAGCTTGTTCTATTTCGGCTGGCAAGGTGCCCGTCCGCCCTTCCACTGGCTCTTACTGATACTGCACGGTTCGCTCGCGATCGCCGTGTTCTACGCAGCCGTCAACCATCCGGAGGAGCTTTTTTTCGAAGGGGCGACGCTGGGCGCCAGGTTTTCGCTCGTGAGGTCCGGGCCAGTGGTCTTTGGGACGGTCGCAGGCTGTGCGCTGCTCTGGGTGATTCGGGATCTGCGGAGTCATCGGCAACGGTCGGCCCCCCGATGGGTATGGACCCGCGGTAAGCGCGTTCGATTGGCGTTAGTGCTAGGCATCATACCGGCGCAGATCATCTTGCTTCGGAGTTGGGGGCCGTTTAGCTTCGGTGCGATGATAGGTGTTATCCTCACGATTTGGCAGTGGTTCATCATCACGCAAGGATTACTCGCACCCGTGAACACTCCGGGCGCAGAGTGACCGTGGGAGGAATTTCGCCTGCCTAACCGCGCTCGGGTCGTCGGTCAAATTGCTCACCAAACCCCGCCGCCATGTCCGCCTTTTCTCCGGGCCTTACCACCGAGCGCAGCCGGACTAGACGGAAATATTCCGTGGTGAACGGACATAAAGTCATTTTACCGATCTGGCGCGACGGCAATCGCGAGGACGTGCTCGCCTACAGCCCGACACTCGCTCACAAGGTCGCGCTGTCTAGCCGACGGCTAAGTATCAAAGAAGATGGCAGAAGCTTTAGGCGCAGAATTTGACTCCGAGTGACCGCACAGCCTAACCATCCGATGCAGCCAACCGCTGGCCGCGTACTGCCTCGCTTTCCGTTCTGAAAGCACCTTCATTGCTAACGAGAATAAAATCAGCCACCGCTGGCGAGAGCGAGCGTAGCTAGTCTCATCAATCCTCTCATCATTCCACGCAGTTTCGACTCCGGGGTTCCTCCGGCGAACTGGCTCAGCCTCTAAGAAGGCTCTCAGGCTTGGCGACTCCGGTACGGCGAGATCGACCGCACCGAATCACCATTCAGCCGCCTCACTCAGGTAACATCTATGTGCGCAAATGCGGTATGCGTGCATATTCATCCTAAGAAGCCATCTAGATCGCATGAAAAGAAAGCTACTCGGTTTACTCGTTCTTGGCATCGCTTTAGTTCCCTTCGCTCAGGGCGCGTCGGCCGGCGGCTACATCGCGCAAAATACCATGTTCGATGTGTCTACTCTCGTGCGGCGCGTCAGCCAGAGTAACCTGGCGCAGGGCAACGTTAATGGCGGCGGAGACGGCGTCTTCATAAAGGGGACTTACGCCTTCGTCGCTGAGGGGAGCGGCACGACCAATGCCTTCCAGATATTCAATATATCCGACCCTGGAAGTCCTGTCCTGATCAGCCAGAGCAACCTGGCGAACGGCGGCAACGGGGTCTCGAGCGACGACATATGGGTTACACACGGCTTCGCCTATGTCGTCGAGGGCGGCGGCACGGTTAATGCCCTCCAGGTATTCAACGTCACCAACCCGGTGGCGCCCGTGCTCGTTGGTCAGGCCAATCTGACCAATAACGCCGGCGACCGCCTATTCGTCCAGGGCAAGTACGCCTACGTTGTGGAGGGCGGCAGCTATACCAATAGCTTCGAGATATTCAACATATCTAACCCGGCGGCTCCTGTGCGCGTAAGTCAGAGCAATCTCACCGCGTTCGACCAGGCGTCTATCTACGTCCGGGGTAACTACGCCTACATTGCTATCGGCGGAGCTGGAAGCCTGGGCTTCGATATCTTCGATGTGTCGAATCCGGCGGTGCCGATCCTTAAGAGCGCGACCGACTTGAATTATGGAGTGCCGGACGATGGCATATTCGTCTCAGGCAACTATGCCTACATCGCTGAGGGAGCGGGAACGACCAACGCGTTCCAGATCTTCGACGTGTCCAACCCGTCGGCCCCGGTTTTGGCAGGCCAGGCCGACCTTGCCAACGCGGGCACGATTGATACTGGCGGCGGCGACGCTATCTGGGTCAGGGAGGGCTTCGCTTACATAGTGGAAGGCGCGGGAACGACCAACGCGTTTGAGATATTCGATGTCTCGAACCCGGCTACTCCCTCGCGAGTAAGCCAGAGCCCGCTTACCCACAGCGGCCAGCCGGACGACATCTTCGTCTCGGGCAACTACGCTTACATCGTTGAAGGCAGCGGCACTACGAACGCTTTCGAGATATTCGACATCTCAAGGGTTCGCGCAGGGACGCAGTGAGACGTGCGGTTCGCCCTGGGAATGTCATCAGAGCTGTGTGCACCTTGGCCCGCAAGTCGGATGAGCTATCTATTCGACACCGCTGTGGATGCAATCGCCGGATCGGCGCCTTACTTTCGATGGCTTCTACTCTTTCACCCGTGGCGAACCACGGGTTCGCTGGCCGCAGCTCATCTTGATCTCGTTAAACCGCTAAGCATTGACTTCGAGAGACAGGAAGATACCATCCCACTCACCTGCGACGAGAAAAGATTGCAATGGTCAAGCTAGTTTATTGTCTGCGCCGGCGTGCTGACATTTCGCTGGAAGAGTTTTATCGCTATTGGCTGAACACCCACGCTCCAAAGGTGAAGAGCATGGCCGAAGCGCTGGGAGCGCAGCGTTACATCCAGAGCCACACCTGCGCTGCGGAGTTGAATCAACTATTTGCCGACTCGCGCCACCTGGCGCCGGCCTACGATGGTATCACCGAGATTTGGTGGGACAGCGTCGAAGACCTCAAGGCGGCCATGTCGACGTCCTCCGGTGCGGAGGCTATGTCGACGCTGATGACAGATGAGTCCCGATTCATCGATTTCTCTCAATCATGCGCATTCATGACCACGGAGCATTCGATCTTCGATAGCTATGTTACTGGTAGCTAAGCTTCGATTTGGTTGACACTCAGGGCGCAACCAGGCGGGCAGGAAGACAGGGGCGGTAACGAGTAACAGCGATGTCACTTCGCGATAAGTCGCGGTGGCGGCTGGAGTCTCCTGGAAAAAGATGCTCACGAGATAGCGGGCAAGCATGAATCCGCCAGGATCACGGCCATGGCGTCGCTGCTTTGCCCGCCTGGCGTCATCCAATGCGCCATGTTTTGATTAGCATCCACGCATTCGCCCGGCACAAGAACGATTTTAGTTTCGATTTGTATCCGACAAAATTCCGACAGAATCTGCACTTTCACCAGGCTTTGCGAGCAGATGTGACCTGAGATCGATCTATATCTTGCGCGCCAGCCCGCAAGGCTCGAGATTCCAGCTTTGGGGGACCAGCGCTGAAATGAAATCGTCATGAGCGACCTTTGGCGTTTCCGCACTGCGGTCGAGCGAGATTCTGCAGTCGATGTCTGGATGCGTGAGCATTCGGATCGCTTGGGCGCGATCGCGCAGCGGTGGTTTGAAGTCATGCGCAAGCGCGGAGACGACGTGCGAGAGCTATTGCATGATGGTCATCCGACCGCGTGCGTCGGCGATGCAGCCTTCGCCTACGTCAATGCCTTCAAAGCTCACGTCAATGTCGGGTTTTTTCGTGGCACCGAGCTTACCGATCCGACTGGCCTTTTGGAAGGCACCGGCAGGTTCATGCGTCATGTGAAACTGAGCCCTGAGCGTGAGGTAGATGCGATGGCACTAATGAAGCTAATCGAAGCTGCATACACTGATATGAAGGGGCGTCTGATGGCGAAGTAGTTCGTGCAGGTTCGAGATGACATGCCACCACTTAATGGAGTCGACCGCGAGCCGAAGTATGCCCAATTTGTTAATGACCAGAGGCCTTTTACCAGGAGCTGCGCACGCCACGCTCGTGGCAGCTGTTCTTTTCTAGAGACGGCATTACATTTCACCTGAAAGGATATGACGATGAAAAACTATACGGCACCTTGGAGCAGGTCGCTGATCTATATGTCTGTGTTCGCTACGCTCATTTGCGTCACTGTTGCAGTGACAGTCGCTGCCCGCGGCGATGTGTGGCTGGCGGTTCTTCCACTTGCCATCGTGTTGGGAGGTCTGCTCTTAACCATCCAAAGCTATACCGTTACTTCCGAAGCGCTTCTTATTCGCCGCCTCTTTTGGACGACTCGATTGCCGCTTGCCGACTTGCGCTCCGCCCAGGTTGACTCAAGGGCAATGCGTTGGAGTGTGCGCACGTTTGGTATCGGTGGGCTCTTTTCCTTCAGCGGCTGGTACTACAACAGGCTCCTTGGAAGTTACCGCGCTTTTGTGACAGATCCGAATCGCGCGGTCGTGCTACGACTTGGTCGACGAAACGTCGTGGTCTCTCCTTGCGAGCCGAACGCTTTTGTTAACGACCTCCTTGTCACTGGCCATGCCCTCTAATCCGCGGCTTCGAAAATGTGGTTCAACTTGTCGTCGTTAGATGCTGACCCCACTATGTATCTTCTGTGCTGGGGCGGTGACTGGGTTTTATGGATTTGTCGGCGAGCCAAATCGGATGCTGACGATCGCATCATGGCTCGCAAATTGTTCGTTGGCCTTGGAGCATCGCCTGGTGGGTTCAGGCCGATGCGCAGAGGAGCGGTGTGACTATGGCATATGACTTCGATTCGCTGGTGTACTGGCTTTGGCCATCGGTTGCTCCGATTTATCTTTTCCGGAAGCGAGGCGTCCACGCATTTGGCCCGATAGGTCTCTTCGTTCTGCTACAGGTCGGAGGATTTGTCTTTGCGGCTGTGATGACCTATCCTCAGTCGGCAGCCCATTTTCATGCGCATATGCGATGAGTGAGAGCAATGCATTTAAGCACGCGTCGGATCTGACCGCGAGTCGGTGTTATAGCTAATTGTCTCATGACTTTATTACTTCAACGCGCTGCCTGCTGCGTTCTCGGCAGGGTATCGGACCTGAGTATCGTTAGATTTATCTAGAAAAGTTATGGACCACGGAATGACAACAACGGCTTTCACCCTGGACGGTTTCAAGGTGAAAAAGAATCTGGGCGTGGTACGAGGAATTACCGTCCGTTCGCGCTCGATTGTGGGTACGATCGGCGGCGGTTTGCAGACTCTGGTCGGTGGCAACATCACTCTTTTCACAACCCTCTGCGAGAAGACGCGCGCGGAAGCCTTCGAGATGATGATCGCTCACGCGCAGGAACTCGGAGCTAACGCAGTCTTGGGGATCAGATACGACGCCACCGAGCTCATGTCCGGAGTAACTGAGGTCTTGTGCTATGGAACCGCGGTGATTGTGGAAACTGTCTGAATATGGCAGGAGAAGGGTGGGGGACAAGCTTATGTTCGTTTACCCTTCGGTCTTGCATGGCTACATCCAGGCTGAGAGAGAGTAGCGTTGGAGGCTCGACCGGCTAGCGGACGCAACGCCCGCACATGGCCTGACTTGTTCCAAATCGACGCGCGTGGAACGTGCCGGCATGCCTGAGTCGATCGAGATGATGTCGCGCAGGAGATCGCCTCGCTTTCGCGGCGGCATTGCGAACATGCTTTTGGCCACGCTGGCTTTCGCGGTCATGAATGTTTTTATCAAGCAACTCGATCGCATCCCGGCGATGGAGATCGTTTTCTTTCGCTGTCTTGTTTCGGGAATGATTTGCGGAGTGCACGTCGCGCGGCGGCGACTGGATTGGCAGGGTAACAATCGCACCCTCCTGATCGCGCGCGGGACTTTCGGCACACTCGCGCTTTACACCTTCTTTCTCACTCTGCAACGCATGCCTCTCGCTACGGCAGTCACGATTCAATATCTTTCACCCATCTTTACCGCACTTATCGGAGTCTTTCTCCTGCGCGAATCGGTGCGGGCGCCGCAATGGCTATGTTATGGCGTTGCGTTTGCCGGAGTATTGGTGATCAAAGGTTTTGATTCCCATGTCTCCACGTTCTATCTCCTGATTGGAGTTGCTTCCGCAGTTTGTTCCGGCATGGCTTATAATCTGGTGCGGCGATTACGCGAACGCGAAGAGCCGATTGTCGTGGTGCTGCATTTCCAGCTTGTCGGCGTCGCGGCCGGCTTTGCTTTTATTCTTTTCGGATGGAAAACACCTGTCCCATGGGAATGGTTTTGCCTGCTGATGTGCGGTGTCCTGACTCAGATAGGTCAAGTGTGCCTGACGAAATCCCTTCAAGCCGAGCGCGTCGCGACGGTGGCTGTCCTTAACTATCTCGGCCTTATCTACGCGCTCATTTTCGGCATCACCATCTTCGGCGAAAGCTATACGCTGCAGATGGTCTCGGGTATTGCGTTAGTCGCCATGGGAGCCTTACTTGCTGTGCTTTTTGGGAAACCGAAGCCGCCAGAAGTCATCGAGGAGACTGAGACGGCGGTAGTTTGATGATGATAAGACCAATCCGGCGAATTGCGCCCCGGTAGAGCTAGAAGCTCACCGCCATCCAGTGCAGAGAGTTTCAGCCGTTCGCAATATTCTCCGTCACTTTTTGAATCGCGTTACAACTCGAGTGTTTACCGGCTAGTGGCAATGGACAATTAACGTGCCGCTCGGGACCGACTCTTGCGCCATGCCAGGAGCCCCCCGGCACCAAGCGCAAGCCAGCCGAGAGAACCTTGGCCGGGCGCTTGTTCACTACTTGATGTTTGCCCGGCTGTGATAGGCTCACCGGGGTCGGCGTAGGCGTAGTCGATCAGCTCTAAGGGCACGCTTTTATGAAAATGACGCGGCATCTTGATCCTTACCCACCCATATTGCACACCCGCGCCGCTGTTAAATCTGAAACCAATAAAACCGGGGCCTGGTCTTCTCCACTGCCCATACTGACTCCCCTCGCCGAAGTAGTCACCGATTAAGATGCCACCACGACGCCCCGGCGCGTTCTGAGTGAAGGAACCCGCCGATATGTTCTGACCAGCAGACAACTTTGAAGCATACAAAGAACCGCCGACTGGGAATCCTCTGAATGCGGCCGAAGCGATCCCGCTAACATAAAAAAGGACCAAACCTTCATGGTAAGAATTTATGAAATTAAATAATCGACAAGAATCGCCCGGCTGATCCAACGAAAACGTTCGGTCTCCTTCGTGGAAATGCAGGTCCAGCCGACCCGAATAATGAATGACGGCCTCTGCGGAGCTAACGGTAAGAGCGGTAGCTGCGCTGGCCGTGGCGTAGGCGGCCCAACGCGTCTTTGGGATTGAGGCCGGTTTGCGGCTACTAACAGTTGCTGAGGCAAGCTGAGACTTATTGTCAGTGTTCATAGCAATGGTTCTTTCCTTGTTCATAGATGTATTCATCAGCAGATATAAGGCTTCGCGCCATGGCAGTAATAAAGGGCGAGTTAACGTCTGGCTTGCGATCGGCTCTTACGCCAAGCAAGGAGTCCCACGGCGCCAAGCGCAAGCCAGCCGAGAGAACCCTGATCGGGTGCTTGCTCGTCACTCGATGCTTGTCCAGCTCTTACCGGTTCACCGGGGTCACCATAGGCGTAATCAATGAGCTCAAAATCATTCTGCGGGAGGCCTGCTACCTTAAGCCGTGCCCACCCATATTGCATGCCCGCCCCACTGTTAAATCTAAAACCGACGAAGCCCTTTCCGAAATCCGTCCACTGCTCGTGTGAGAAACCGAAATACGCTAAAAGGCCAGGACCGAACCCTTGAAATGTCTTGGAAAAAAAGGGACCTAACCATATTCTCTGGCCTGAACGTAGCTTCGAAGCATAGCCCCAACCATAACCGAAATGAGTTACGCTGGGCCCGTTAAAAGCATGCGAGACGATTCCGTAAATCGTGAAAAAGGCTCGCCAACGCCCTTCGTAAGAAGTGTGCTTTAAGACAAAGAAGTCCCCGGGCTGATCCAGTTGGAACGATTTGGTTTCCTCCCGGCCGACCGGGAGCCGCACATTCAGAATCCCCGAATAATGGATGGCGGCTTCGGCGGAGTTACTTTTGATTAATGCAGTAGCAGCACCGGCCGCGGCGTAGGCAACCCAGCGTGCCCTTGTGATTGGGCGGGCTTTGCGGTTACAGGCAGGTGTTGAGGTGAATTGAGAGTTAGAGTGACCTTTCATTGGATGGCCCTTTCTTGTTCGCTGCTGTATTTTTATATCGCGTATGGAATGTTTGCCCGCCATGGGAGTAACAAACAGCGGGTTAATTTGCGGCTCGGGAACGACTTTTACGCCATGCTAAGATTCCTCCGGCGCCGAGCGCGAGCCAGCCAAGAGAACCCTGGTCCGGTGCAGCTTTATCACTTGACGTCTGCCCGGCGGCAATAGGCTCACCGGGATCGGCATAGGCATAGTCAAGCACTCGGAAAGCATTCTGTGGCCCGCCAAGCGTCCGAACCCGTACCCACCCGTATTGGGTGCCCGCACCGCTTCGAAACCTAAAACCCACGAAGCCCATTCCGGGATCCTCCCATTGGTGGTAGGTGCCCAGAAAGCTGCAGCCCGCCATGATACCTCCTTTAAGGAAATACCCAACAAAACTGCCCGACGATATCTTCTGGCCGAAGGTTAGCTTGGAAACATAATAATAGTCGTGGGCGCGAAACCCCCTGAAACGAGGGTCAGTGGCACTTAGATTAACAATCCCAAAGTCCGCCTCACCACACCCTGAGAATTTGCCGTGTATGAAGTAGAAGGAATCGCCTGGTTGATCAAGCTGGAAGGCAACTTTACCATCCCTGGGCCAGCCGAATGTTTTATCCATAATGTTGAAATAATGGATACCAGCTTCCGCGGAGTTATTGGCAGAGAGTGCCGTAGCTGCACCAGCCATGGCATAGGCAGCCCAGCGCTTATTGGCAATTGAGGCAGGCTGTTGATTACGAGGAGCTCGTGAGCCGAAGCGAGAGTTAGAGTCATTGTTCATAAGAGAAGTTGTTCCTACGTTTTGTTTCCGAATAGAGTCCGACGTTCCGGCTTGCATGGAAAAGCCGGGGACATCTGGCGGATGCACGGCGAGAGATTCTGTATGTGGGGCCCTCTAATTTCACCGAAGTCTCGCACGACAAGACCCTACTCGACATGTTTTCACAGTCTTGGTCCGGGTATGTTTCTTTGTTAGTTCTGATTAGTGAGGTTTGTCGATGAGTAGATACTTTGCGTCACTGGGGATCCCATTGGTAAAGACGGTCACCAAAGCGGGACCCGGAGGAAAGTTTCCTATTGGACGAGATACAAAGCTCGTGTCCGACCAGCCGCGGAGTGGATCAGCCGGGAGAAAAGCGACCTGACTGTTGTCGAGGCTTCGCAACTGGACGATTGGATAATTGGTCGATGAGTTCTGCGAATTGCCGCCGGAAGCTTCCGAGATGCCTTGGAAACGTAATCCAGCGAGAACGAGATGGCCGTTGCCAAATTCGCGCATCGAGGCGTTTGCTATCCTGGGCTGCCAGTGACTGCTGAATCCAAGCCCCACGTCGTAGAGTTCCGCGCTGGTGAGGGGACCGCTGTTGTCACCAGCTGCCACGAGGACGTTTCCGGTGGTCAACAACGTCGCCGTGTGCTCCCACCGTGCTTTCGTTAGGCTGCCGCTTGCCGACCATCTCCCACTGGCCGGATCGTAGAGTTCCGAACTCGCGAGATAGTCGGTCGTGCCAAAACCTCCAGTAACCAGAACCCGCCCCTCAGGTAACAGAGTGGCTGTGTGGTATTCGCGCGCGTCTGCGAGGCTGCCAGTGAGTGTCCATGTGCCGCTTGCTGGATTGTAGAGTTCCGCGCTGTTGAGGGTGTTACTTCCAACGCCACCTGCGACGAGCACTTTGCCGTTGGGCAGCAGTGTCGCGGAGTGAAAACAGCGTGCATTGGCGAGGCTGCCAGTGGATGTCCAAGTTCCGCTTGCTGGATCGTAAAGTTCTGCGCTCGCGAGAAAGTTGCCATTTGCACCGCCTGCAACAAGCACTTTGCCGCTGGGAAGTAACGTAGCCGTATGGCCTTCGCGCCCAGTGATGAGATTTCCAGTCGCGGTCCAATCTCCGTTTATAGGATCGTAGAGTTCCGCGCTCAGCGTAATGCCGCTGTTACTCGCGCCACTGGCGATGAGCACTTTGCCGTCGGCCAGCAACGTGGCGGTGTGGTCAGAATGTTCGGTCGCCAGGCTGCCGGTAGTTGACCATGTCCCACTCGCAGCATCGAAAAGTTCCGCGCTCGCTAGATAGATGCTGTCGAGGTTGTAGCCACCTGCAATAAGCACCTTGCCGTTGGGCAGCAACGTCGCTGTGTGAGAATCGCGAGCGGTGGCGAGGCTGCCGGTTGTCATCCAGGTTCCGCTCGATGAATCGTAAAGTTCTGCACTCGGGAGGTCAGCGCCGTCTAGGCCGCCTGCCACAAGGACCTGGCCATTGGATAGCAGGGTCGCTGTATGCAATCTGCGGCCGGTGGCGAGGCTGTCCGTGGCGGTCCAGGTCCCGTTCGCAGAATCATACAGTTCGGCAGTTGCCAAAATTTTCGGGTAGTGATCGCCGCCTGCGACGAGGACCTTGCCGTTAGCGAGCAGAGTTGCCGTAAAGGCAAGGCGTTTGGTGCCGAGACTACCGGTGGCGGCCCAGAGCCCGCTTTCTGGATCATAGAGCTCCGCGCTCTCCAGAGTGTCGAAGGCGTTTATGTCAGAAGAACCACCTGCGACGAGTACTTTACCGTTGGGCAATAACGTCGCTGTGTGCCAATAGCGTTCGTTGACGAGGCTACCGGTGATCGTCCAAGTTCCGCTCTCTGGATCATAGAGCTCCGTGCTCGCATCATTAGAACCGCCTGCGACGAGCACCTTGCCGCTCGGCAGTAACGTTGCCGTGTGGTTGCTACGTCCGATGGCGAGGCTGCCAGTCGCCGTCCAGGTTCCGCTCGCGGGATCGTAGAGTTCCGCGCTCGTGTCAGAACAGACGAGCACCTTGCCAGTCCGCAACAAGGTTGCTGTGTGAAAAAAGCGGGCTTGAATCATGTTGCCGGTGGGCGTCCAGGTTCCGCTCGCGGGATCGTAAAGCTCCGCGCTCGCCAGAGAGTCAGTGCCCAGTCCGCCTGCGACAAGCACCATTCCGTTGGGCAGCAGGGTGGCCGTGTGCCAACGGCGCACCCCCCCGAGGTTACCGGTCGCCGTCCAGGTTCCGCTGGCTAGATCGTAGAGTTCCGCGCTTGCCAGAGGTTCTCCAAAGTCATCCTCACCGCCTGCGACGAGTACTTTCCCGTTGAGCAACAACGTCGCCGTGTGCCTGTCGCGTGCGGTGCCGAGGCTGCCAGTGGCCTTCCAGGCTCGGCTAGCCTGATCATAGAGCTCCACGCTGGCAGTGTAGGGATAGCCTCCTGTGACGAGCACCTTGCCGTTGGGCAGCAACGTCGCCGTCTGAGCCCGACGTGCGGTGGCGAGGCTGCCCGTCTTTTCCCATTCAAAGGGAGCACCCGCGGATGGCTGCACGAACGCGAGGGCCGCACCAAGATATAGCAACGATAACGCGATTCGCTGCCTAACGAACAAATGGCGAAGCCCATTGATTCCACGTGACGGTGTTGTTTTCATGATTGAGACCTCCGATTTAACCGGAGCCTCTCTCGACAAGGCCGGCTCGATCCACCCTCCGAAACGGTCGGGATTATTAAGTGGGGCTAAGGTATGAGAAGATCAAAGGCTCGCCCCTAACGCGATGTCAATGCTATTTTTGAAGATTTAGTTCTCCAATATTGCCTTCGATGGGAATCGAATTTCCGCCCTGCGCAGCAAAATGCCCTGTGGTTCAGGTCAGAAGCTGAGTTACAACTTCGCCATGGACGCGAAATCGCCTTAGCCTTTGGCGATGACTTCCGCCACTTTTTGGATCGTGTTCCAATTGCGAGTAGTTACCGGAACGCCTAGTTGCTTTTCGATTTTGCCGAGGTAACCAATGGCTTTCATATGCCGGCGGTAGAGACCGATCGCGAACGGGCCTTGAATTCTCATGAGTTTCGCCGACCAGTCACCAGTCGGTGGAAAGATGAGCGGAAGCGGTTTGAACCCTGGCAGCTTCCTGGCCATGACACTCACGAATCGAACGACATCGGGGTCGGAAGGCTGACCGGCAAAAGGCTCCGCGGCCACGAGACTGGTGACTTCTGTCGCGGGACAGATCATGATGTCGCATCGGAATGGCAGGCGATCGGCGATAGCATCGCGAAGGGTGGATTCGGCCACATCCTTTCGCACGACAAAGGTGCCAACCGCGCCAATGTTAGTCATCCCGAATCTGACCAACTGTTTCGCAATCAAGACCGGCTGACACCGATTGGTCTTGCCGACATTCACTGCCCGAAGAAATACTGCCCAAGACATGGTGCCGGGTTTTAGCTGCGATGGGACGAAGAGTCGAAGACTTCGCGGGGTGCGGTGGCTTCAGCCGGTTGGTTGAGCTTGAGTTTCAAGATGTGCATGGCCTGCGTTCAGCGGCTCATAAAAGCGGAGAGCTTCGATGTTACTACCCAGTTCTCGCAAAGGATAATAACCCTTGATCGCCCCGGCGCCAGGGTCGCGGACAAGGTAGTCAAAACCTTCCTTGCCGGCAATGACGATGAAATGAGTCATGCCGCTGCGGAAACGAACTCGCACAATAACAGGATTACCGTGGTCCAGGTTGGAGTCGATGAGTGCATAGCTCGGCAGATCCTCATAGATATGCCGGACCCGATCGGGCGCCCACCAGGCGGCGCGGTCCCAGTAGAGCCAGCCTTGGGGAGTAAAACCTCCAACCGCGCTGAGAAACCAGTTCAGCCGCTGGGGGTCGGTATCGATTCCGTAGGATCGAAAGATCATCGCGGTCGCGGCGACGGCGCATCCGTCGCTACCGATGGTTCCATTTATGGCCACGCCGCCCAGCGGATCGTCTCGCCAACGCTCGTCACCCTGCTGGAATAGGGGAACTGGTAACTGAACCCGATGAAAGAAATAGCGGCCGCCGCGCGGGGGAAGTGATCGCTTCCAATGCCAGTCGACGTAAACATAACTCGAACCTGCGACAAGAATGACGAGCAGGATGAGCAACACTCGTTTCACGCGGAGAATCTTATCCATGGATCGGCCAAGTTCCATTCATATTGGCAGAACGACGTTTTCACACAATCGAACCATTACCAGATCACTGCTGTTAGGATGAGTCTTTGTCGAAGGTCCGGAATGGTCGGATAAATGTCTTATCTCAGCCGGCTCTTGGCGGGAATTGGTTGCTTGCACACAGAGTGGGGCTCCGGAAGATGCTGTATGATGACGAGAAGGCTTGCGAGGCGCGGTGATCGAACTGCCGTCCTAAGAGTCATGTTGTGCGCGGTTCTGGTCCTGGCGTTACAGTTCTTTCCGCTGGCGAATGGAGCGGATGACGTGTCCGCGGCGGCTCGCGCGAGTCTGGAGCGGTTGCAAACGTTGCGGAAGGAACGGCCAGGCGACGGCATCCTTGTTTTCTATGAGGCATTGTTGCGCACCCGCATGGGTGAGCGTGAACCGGTCCTGGCGCTCCTGCGCAGTTTGAAAGGGCGCAAACTTGGGCTCATTCCAACGCGGAATACCGGCTTTGATACCTTGTGGAACGAGCAGGAATTCCAGGCGATCCGCAAGGAGCTCGCCGAGCAAGAACCGGCCATGCCTAACTCTCCGGTCGCGTTTCGATTGAAGGATCCGAGACTCATTCCGGAAGGAATAGCCTATGACGCCGTTGGCCAGCGTTTCTTTCTTGGCAGCGTGGCGCAACATAGGGTGATAGTGACAGATGGCAAAGGTGAGACACAGGATTTCTCCAGCGCTGGCGACCAGCTCGATGCGGTTCTCGGTCTGAGCGTCGATTCGCCGCACGGATGCCTGTATGCAGTAAGCACGAACAACTTCGAAGAGAGTGGTAAGAAAGAGCGGAGGAATACGGTCGTGCGTTACGACCTAAAGACTGGTCGACTTACCGATCGATTTGTGGCGCCAGAAGCGGCCCAACTCAACGATCTCACGGTGGCGCCGGACGGAACGCTCTACGTGACCGACTCAGGGGCAGGCTCACTCTTTCGTAAGAAGCGCGATGAGACGAAACTGCTTCCGTTTGGGGGAAAGGGAAAATTACCTGGTGCAAATGGAATCACACTGAGTTCCGACGGGATGTTGTATGTCACGCTCTCGACCGGGATTGCGCGCATCGACACGAAGACCGGCGAGCCGGTAAGGTTACCACAGCCGGACACGGTGGCTACGGGAGGCTGCGATGGACTTTACTGGCATGAGGGCGATTTGTTTGGCATTCAGAATACCGCTAATCCCGGCCGGGTAATTCGAATGGCATTAAGTGAAAAAGGCACTCGGATCTCTGGTGTGACTGTCCTGCAGTCGCATCATCATCCGGAGTTCGACGAGCCGACAACCGGTGCAATCGCGAACGGCGCACTTAATGTGATTGCTAACTCTTATGTCGGACATTACCAACCCGATGGCAGCATCAAAAACTTAGACGACTTGAAAGGGACGACAGTGATCGCGGTTCCGCTGCGCCGGACGAGGTAATCCACGAGGTCTGCAGTCGTTAGATGTTACCGGCATATCGTTCCGCAAAGAGCGCCGGTTGACCACCTGTGTGCCAGAATAGGACCGTCTCGCCTTTGTCAAAGAAGCCTTTCCGGATGAGATCGACCAGGCCGGCCGCAGCCCGACCGGTATAAACCGGATCCAGCAAAAGGCCTTCGTATTGTGCGAAGAGGTGAACGGCTTCGCGCTCTCTTTCGGAAAGAACACCATAGCCCGCCTGGCAGTACTCAGCATTACATAAGACGTCGTTCGGCTGGAATGGGATTGTATCTCCCAATCTTTGACTCGCGGCCGTGGCCAGCGCCGAGACATGTTCCTTTATCCAGTCATCTGACTCATCAACGCTAATTCCCAGCAGTTGGCCTTTATATCCGAATAGTCGCTGACCCAGAAGGAGCCCGGCCTGAGTGCCGCCGGATGAAGTGGCCAAGACAATCCAGTCCCCAGTGATGCCTTGTTGTAGGAGTTCCTCAATGGCGAAGGCATATCCCAGGGCGCCGGTTGGACTCGACCCGCCATAGGGAACAAGATAAGGTTGCAGCCCTTCATCCACGGCGCGTTCGAAGGTCTGCTGGAGGATTCGGTCACGCTCCTGACGTTCTTTCACATGAATGATCTCGGCGCCGAACAATTGATCGAGTAACAGATTCGCGGAAGGCAGTTCCGGCGCCTGGCCAGTAAGAAGAAGGATACATTTGAAACCAAAGCGAGCGGCCGCGGCGGCTGTTTGGCGGCAATGATTCGACTGGAGCGCGCCGGCAGTGATCAATGTGCGCGCGCCATGCTCGCGCGCCTCGGCGATCAGGAATTCCAGTTTCCGGGTCTTATTTCCGCCTAAAGCGAGGCCGGTCTGATCGTCGCGCTTAACAAGCAACTGCGGACCGCTCAAGGCCTCGGATAGCCGGGGCAATGCTTCGACCGGAGTGGGCAGATGAGCGAATCGAACCCTTGAAACATTCATCGAACGGTCATTAATCGACCCATCATTTACGGCGCGGCCAGCAATATCTCAAGGCTGTCGCCGCGGTCCAGTGCGAAAGCGACTTGATGTCTCCGGCAATGCAGTAGATTCCAGGATGGACGAGATTTCTAATGTCAGGCGTTATCCATCTCCGACCGTCACGCCACAGGCGCTGGCGTGGGACGGAGGACGGTTTTGGCTGAGTTCGCGCGATCTCGGAGCTCTTTATCAAGTCGAGCGTGACGGACTAAAGGTGGTCGAGGAACTCGATCCGCCGGGAGTAGTGTGGGCGGCAGTGGCGACGACGGACGGTTTACGGGCAACGATCGGCAAAGGATTGAACGACGATCGGTATGTTTATAGTTATACGACGGCAACAGGATTCACAAGGCTGTTTGCCTGCCCCGACTATACGGGCTCGTATTTGAGTTATGACGGCAAATCTATTTTTGTGAGTCAATGGTATAAAGGAATCATCCTGCAGTACGACGCGCGAGGCATGGTTTCCCGGGAGATCGCGGTCGGCGCCGAGATCTGTGGTCACACCTTCGCCGATGGGCTCCTTTATGTTTTGCGTGGGAAGGAGAACAAGGATGTGCCGGGTAAGTCGGAGGAATGGCGGATTGCGCGACTCGATCCGCGAGAGAGTTCTCCGAAAGTGGAAGACCTGGCTCTTATTCCATTTGCTGCGCGCTCGCTTACGTTTGATGGCGACAGATTTTGGTCTAACCATCGCGCCGCCGGCGAAACGGTCTCATTTACCCTCTCGGCCTAACCAGCGCCAAGAGCTAGTCCCGCGGGAGAGCGAGCGATAAGGGGTGCAGTCTATTTGTAGGCGATCGCAGCGCTTGATGGACCGGCGAGGTGAATCACTTCGAACCGTTTAAATCCAACTTCTCCGCACCATTTCCGGAAATCGGCGCCTGAGAAATCGAAGGCTTCGCCAAACTCGATCAGCATGTTGAGAGACATAAGGAGTCCGAAGACATGCTCTCGTCGGGCATCATCGATCAGCGCCTCGATGGCAATGAAGGCGCCACCGCTCGGAAGAGCATCGTAAGCTGCCCGGATAAGCTGCATCTTTCGCTCCAGGTTCCAGTCATGCAAAATCATGCCCATCGTGATGACATCGACCTTAGGCAGAGGATCATGGAAGAAATCGCCCGAGACGACGCGGATCCGATCGCTCAGTCCGGCGGCGGCGATCTGCTTTTTGGCCACCGGCTCAACTGCCGGGAGGTCAAAGCTGGTGCATTGAATGCGCGGATGTTTCTTTGCTACTTCTGTGCAGAGTAATCCACTTGCGCCGCCAACGTCGCAGAGTGTCTGATATCTTGAGAAGTCGAATTTGTCCGCCAAAGCCTCAAAGTTAATCCGCGAGAGACCGCTCATTGCCCCAAGGAACTGCTCCAGTTTCGCGGGCTCAGAGTAGAGTTCCTCGAAGATCCCTTTCTCTCCCTGCTTGGTTTCATTCTGTGGCTGTCCGGTGCGAAGGGCTTCGGGCAGGTCGTTCCAATACCTAAAGAGCCGCGCGTTTAGCATCTCCAGGATACCGCCGACATAGCGAGGGCTTGTTCGATCGAGAAAGAGCGCTGTCTCGGGAGTATTGAAATATGTTGCTTCAACTCCCTCGCCGTCGCGATGGAGAAATTTCATGGCCACAAGGGCATCGAGAAAGTCCGCGACGCCCCTGGGATGGAGTCCGAGTTCCTTTTCCAGCTCGGCGCCGGTAAGTTGTCGCTGGCCAGGCTTGGTAAAAAGCTGTAACTCAACCGCACTGAGCAGTACCTTCGAATTCCAAAAGCCAAAGCCAACCTGAAGAATGGCATCTGGTGTTAACGGTGACTGATTCATAATGTTAGTTTCCCCGGTTCTAACGCTGTCTTGTGCAAGCCGATCCAAGGATAACTCGGGCCGCCATAGATAGAAGTTCTCTAGATGGGCGATATTTCCTCAAACTCGCCGCGCTCGCGATTCTTGCGACAGCGATCCCATGGAAACCACATCCCATTCATCGCCAGGTAAACGCCAGGCGGAAGCACCTGGACGAAAGACAGAGCACTGCCGAGATTGAAAAGACCGTCGCTGCTGCCAAAGGCCCAGGGAATCATCGCTCCGGTTAGCACAATGGTCTTGCCGGTAATCGCGCGAGCAATTGCTGCCGCGGTGTCGGTCATGGTGTCCGTGCCATGAGTGATAACAATTCGATCTTCCGGCGCCTGCTGGCAATTCTGGACGACGAGGGCGCGGTCGGCATCTGTCATTTCGAGACTGTCGATCATCATGATGGTGCGAATCGTCACATCCACCCGAGAGCGACCGCGGCGAAGCATTTCGGCCAGGTGAGTATCCTTGAAATAAAGCTGGCCGGTACGCTCGTTATATTCCTTGTCGAAAGTGCCACCGGTGACGAGGATTCGAATAGCCATGGCTGCAGGAATGATTTTGCGGAGCGAGGCAAAGGTTAGCCTTTCGCGGCGTTAATAGCAATCTCGGTGTCGGCCTTGAGTCCGCAGCGGTAAGAGCGGAAAAGCAAATCGGCGCGGCCATTGCTGGACCGCGCCGAACAAGCTTTAGCGGTTATTTATTCGTTAGGGCAGCGTGTGTCCCAAATCGGCCTTCACTTCCCTTCCGTCGTTGTTATTGATTGCGCCGTCGGTACGAACATCTTCGCGGAAGTTTGACGTAGTAACCGGCATGCCTACCTGGGCACGGATGAGATTCGCATCGGCCTGATCGACGGTTTTGCTGGCATCGACGTCGCCCGCCAACACATTCATACTCACGCTCGTACTCGGAATGGTTTGACCGGAAGGACTCATGACATTCGTCAGAGTTACGGTGATACTCTGCACGTCGGAGACCCGGGTCAGGTTGACCGTCATAGTATTACCGGCAAAGGTCGGGCTACCCTGAAGTCGACCAACGCCCGCAGTAAGGCTGGCGCTACCGCTAACAACGTTATCGCTAAAGGTGAAGACGAGCGTATGATGCCCGGCCGTGTTGCGGCATTCCACTGCGGGTTGTCCAGTCAGCGGCAAAGGTAGCGCGAAGGATTGTGAACCCTGGGTCTTGACTGACGCGGCCGAGGTAAGACTTAGGGTCGAGGGGGCGTTGACGGCGGCAAGGATATCGATCCGGCCATTCCCGTAAGTGTTGTTAGGAGTGGCTGGCGGCCCGGAGTCGCAGCTGTTGGAAAGAGTATGGACCGCGTTAGCGTTCAGAACTGGCTCGGTCGCATCGGGGTTGTTCTGCAATTCAGGATGCGCCGACCAGAGTAACGCGACTGCGCCGGCGATGTGCGGCGTCGCCATCGAGGTCCCACTGATACTAGCATAGGTGGTGTCGGAAGTATTCCAAGCCGATCGCGTATTGGTCCCTGGAGCGGTGATATCCGGTTTCAAACGCATGCTGCCGTCAGCCGTAACCGGTCCACGACTACTGAAGGAAGCGATCACATCGGTTCCGGTATTCAAAGCCCCCACTGTATAACTCGCGTCATAGAGAGATGGCGGATCGGTAACTGTGGAACAACCTGGACCAGAGTTCCCGGCGGCGACGACCATCTCGATCCCGGCAGCACGTTGTGCTTCCACGCCGGCTTGCAGGGTGAGCGCCGAGCAGCCTTCCGATGCGGGACAACCCCAGGAGTTAGTGGTGATATCGGGTGCCTTGGTTGGATCGCCGTCCGAAGGATCGCCATTTACAGGATAAGGAGCGAGAAAGAACTCGAAACACTCGAGGTAGCGCGCCGGGGTGCCATTGCCCTGATCCATATTGCGGCAACCAATGGCTTGCGCCTGCGGCGCCATGCCGATTTGATTGCCCGCACCATCGTCACCGATGGCCGTGCCAAGCGTATGCGAGCCATGGCCAAAGTCATCGCAGGGCTGTGGTGAATTGTTGCCGCAGGGGTTTCCGACACTGTCGTGAATCGAATCGTGCCAATTATAGTCATGATTGACGGTAACTCCGTTCCAGCCGCGATAGTGAGGCTTAATCGCCGTATGCGTCCAGCGGAAGCCGGTATCGGCGCCAGCGACGACGATTCCCTGGCCAAAAAAGCCTTCCGCCCAAACACTGGGAGCATGTGTATAGGCGATACCGGGCTCAACAGTGTCCACTGAGTTTGGTTGCGAGGGCGCGGGAACGAAGGCCATCTGCTCGGGAAGGCCGCGCACGTGTGGGTTGCCTTCAACGCGAGCAACGTCGGAGCGCAATGCCATCGCCACAGCATCATCGTAATGACCTTTCACCCAGAGCGCATTCACGATGTAGAAGGAGCGATACTGCAGTTTGTGCTCTTTCAACCATTGGATGATGGGGCCTTGCGTCGACTGACTTTTATTCCAAAGCGCATCCCGCACAAAGCCGCCTTTTTCGGCCTTGGCGCGCAGAAGCGTGGCACCGCTCAGGTCCGCTTGATCCGCCATGATGACCATGAATTCGGCCTCCTGTCCCTTGCTGGTGTGCTCGGTCACCCAGGGTGCAATTTTGCGGAGTGCCGCGTCCATGTCCGGACCTCTGGATTGACTCACCCCGCGCGATGATCCAATGGCTCCCAGCGTTGCCGCAACCGCGGCCGCCAGCAGGAGCGTTGCGAAAAGCCGCCGGAGCGGTCCTACCTTCAAAAGTCTGCTTTTATCCATGATAGGGATAGGGTGTATAGGGTTCCCAGAGAGAGATCAAGACAAATCGCTTTCATCGGGATTATTTCTTGCCGTAAGAGGAACGCATCTCACCGCAGGGAAGAAAACCGACATTGCGAATTCCCTTTGCTCGGAACGAGGAGACGATCTCATATTTCGGTATGAAACCGTTGGTCTTTGCGATTTGCTTTGGAGCGATTTTTTTCGTAGCCGGTTGTGCGACAGATGATGATGAAGCTTTCCCAAATCAATCGACCTCCGCCAATGCGGACGAACCGGTTCCCGGGGCGACGGCGGAACCCAGTAATTCCGGAGGGCAGGCCGGCTGGCGGTGGTAAGCGATGGTTTAGACGGCTGACGCTAGCCGTAGCTCTCTGGTTGGTTGCGAACGCTCGGGGACAGACACCCACGCCGTCGGCCGCGCCAGGATATCATGTTCAATTGGGCGTCAAAATCCCAATGCGCGATGGCGTTGAATTGAACGCCACTCTTTATACGCCAACCGGTGCGAAGGACGGCGCGTCTGCTCCTACTCCTGCTGTTTTTACGCTCACACCCTATATCTCAGATACTTATCATGGGCTCGGGGCTTACTTCGCTTCTCACGGTTACGCTTTCGCTCTCGTCGACGTGCGCGGACGTGGGAACTCTGGCGGCCAATTTGTGACCTTTGTTAATGAAGGCCACGATGGATATGATGTCGTCGAATGGTTGGCCCGGCAACCTTTCTGCGACGGTCATGTCGGCATGTGGGGCGGCTCATATGCCGGTTTTGACCAATGGTCGACGGCGAAGGAGTCACCGCCGCATCTTGCCACGATCGTGCCGGCAGCAGCGGTGCATCCCGGAGTGGACGCGCCGCATTATAACAACATCGGCGTTCCGTATGTGATCCGTTGGCTATCTTTGACGAACGGACGAACGGGACAGGACCACCTCTTTGATGATACGACTTACTGGGCTAACGAATTCCTTCGCGCCTATCGAGAGCATGTTTCCTTCAATTCATACGATAGCTTCATCGGAACGCGCTTTCCAAACTTTCAGCGTTTCATTGAGCATCCGATGCAGGATAGCTATTACGATGCACTCACTCCGTCGCCGGAGCAGTTCAGAAAAATTACTTTACCGGTGCTCACCATTACCGGCCAGTATGATGGCGACGAATACGGCGCGCTCACTTACTATCGCGACCACCTTGCCAATGCGTCTGACGACGCGAAGGCAAGGCATTTCCTTATCATTGGGCCCTGGGATCATGCTGGGACGCGCTCGCCAACTGCGGAGCTCGATGGGATAAGGTTTGGCCGGTCGGCAGTTATCGATCTGAATGACCTGCATCGGCAATGGTACGACTGGACAATGAAGAAAGGTAGAAAGCCGGCCTTTCTCAAAAAGGCGGTTGCTTACTATCTTCTCGCTCCGGGCAACAGGGGCGATGACGGTGAGTGGCGATATGCGGATGACTTGGCTGAGTTGACCGCTCAGACGCGGACTTTGTATTTTGACTCGAAGAACGGAGACGCCAACGGCGTCTTTCATTCCGGCACCTTGAGTAAGACGCAACCACAGAAAGGCACGGATCACTTTGTCTACGATCCTCTCGACACATATAGGGGCGAGAAGTTAGAGAATGCGGAACGGGCGAAGGAATCCACCCGGCTGGATCAATCCTATGCATTGAGCATTGGCGACGATGGCCTCGTCTATCACACCGCGCCGTTCGCCGAAGAGACAGCTTTGATCGGCTGCCCGAGTGTCCGGCTTTGGCTTTCGCTCGATACGCCTGATACCGACTTGGAAGCTGACATGTTCGAAATCCAGCCGGACGGCACGAGCATTTCGCTTTGGACGGATAGCCGGCGATTACGTTATCGTGAAAGCCTTCGCAAAGCCACGTTCGTCAAGCCGGGCGAGGTCGTGGCTTGCGATTTTGCCCCGGGACTTTTCGTGGCGCGGCGCCTGATGAAGGGAAGCCGTCTCCGGCTCATTATCTCGGCGCAGAATTCAACCAACGCGGAGAAGAACTACAACTCTGGCGGAGTGGTGGCAGAGGAAACGGCGAAAGACGCTCGCGCCGCACATATCCAGGTTTATCACGATCCGGCGCATCCCAGCATATTACGGCTGCCAGCACCGCGCTGAGAATAGCGGTCCGATTATGCTTGACGCTGGCTGATTTTATACTCAAACCAGCAGAATGAATGCAACGAAGCTTACCCTTCCCGTTCTAATAGTAGTTGGCTTTGCGGCTGGTATCCTTGTTGGCTATCTCATCAAAGTTAGGGGTCCAAAGTGCGTTGATCAACCGCCACAGGCAGCGATTGTTGTCGGTTACGACAGCTACGTTCCGCCGAGCTTGCAAGCCTTTTACAGAGTAGTCGCTGTTGGACCCGGCACTAACGCGGTTTTTCGAAGGGATATGATATTGGTCGATCCAAATGGATGTTCAGTGCCTTCAGAGTTAGCCAATGTGGGAGGGGCCTGGTGCCCGGGCGATCCGTGCAGAATACAGCCAAACATGGGCCAGCAGGTGACCCAGAGAGTCGGCTTCAAGAACTTGGTTGCGCTCAAACAAGCTCTCGACTCGATATCCTCGAGCCCAACTGCACCGTGACGGCAAGGTTATTTCTGGCGCCCTTCTTCCACCTCGAATAATTGCGCCAAAGTCTGAATATCATCCCGGTCCCCGAGGCCAGCCGCGGCTTTGGATTTCTCAAGATGACCAGAGGCGAAATCGTTCCAGCCCAGTTTACTGATAAAGCCGTTCCAAATCTCGATGTCGTTCTTTACCAAGCGTCGGCCGTGGTTATAACACCACTCCAGGATTTCCGGGTCCGTCCCGCCCTCTAACACGCGTTCGCGCAGCTTGTCGTACTCGACTCGTAGAAATTTGACCATCCGGCGATCCGCGCCTCGACCCAGATTCTCCTCGTAGGCGTGATCGAGTTTGCCCTCGGCGTAGAGGCGAATCTTGTCCAGCATACGGGCGAAATAGCGCAGCCCATTGGTTTCGTCCTCGACGCTTCTCGGTTTCATATGTCGAAAATGAATCGAGCATGCTCTTCTCGCAAGCGAAGTTGGCCATCTTGAGGGTCTTTTTGCGAAGGTGCGCGCGCAAGGTTGCGCGTAAAGCATTGCGCCCACGGGAATCGATCGGTAGATAATCTCATGAAGTTTACCTATTACGGGCACGCTTGTTTTGCGGTCGAGGCTGGCGGCAAGCGCCTGCTCTTCGACCCGTTTATCACTCCCAATCCGCTCGCGGAAAAAATCGATATTAAGAAAGTCGAAGCCGACTATCTGCTGGTGTCGCATGGGCACGGCGATCATGTGGCTGACGTGATCGAACTGGCGAAGCAAACCGCGGCCCCTGTGATTGCGCCTTTTGAAGTTGGGTCGTGGTTTGAGAAAAAAGGTGTCGCGAATGTGCAGTCTCTGAATCATGGGGGAGCGACGAAGCTGCCCTTTGGCAGAGTAAAATTAACCGCCGCTATCCACAGCAGCTCGATGCCGGATGGAAGCTATGGCGGCGAGCCCTGCGGTTTCGTGGTCGAATCGAGCGACGGTAATTTTTACTACTCCGGCGATACCGCCCTAACGATGGACATGAAACTCATCGGCGAACAGACCCAGCTCCGCTTTGCGGTCCTTCCGATCGGCGATCATTTCACGATGGGCATCGACGACGCGGTGCAGGCGGCGAACTTTGTCGGCGTGACGAAGATTGTCGGCGTGCATTACGACACCTTTCCGCCGATCAAGATCGATCATGAGAGCGCGCAGAAAATAGCGCAGGCAGGCGGCAAGGAGTTGTTCCTGCCGAAGATCGGGGAAACGATCGACCTCTAGCGCGCAATTATTGCGCTGACTTTTTCGCCAACTCCGCGACTATCGCGCGCGCCGCCGCGGCGATCGCACCGGTGCGTACCTCGGCCGAAGCAGTTGAGCCTAACGAGTAAATGGCGATAAGGATAGGTGCTTTGCCAGGTGGCCGAAGAATCGCAATGTCATTCGTTGCGCCACCGCGACCGTTGCCGGTCTTATCGCCGACTCGCCAATCGGTGGGAACGCCCGCCCGAATCATGCTGCGCCCTGTTTCGCTGGCCACCAACCAGCCTTCGAGTCGCTGCCGCGAAGCTACCGACAACGCATCCCCGAGCAGTAACCGACGAAGATCTCCCAGCATCGAGCCCGGCGTGGTCGTGTCTCGCTCGTCTCCGGGAATGGCGTTGTTCAGATCCGGCTCGAAACGATCGAGACGGGTCTGGGAATCGCCGAGAGATCGCGCATAACGAGTCAAGCCTGCTGGTCCGCCAATTGTCTTGAGGAGCAAATTAGCGGCCGTGTTATCGCTGAGTTCGATCGCCGCGGCGCAGAGGGCTTCCAATGTCATCCCACCTTCATCAACATGTTTTCTTGTCACCGGTGCATACTCAAGCAGGTCGCTTTTTGTGTAGGGGATGAACCGGCCAAGTTCCTCCTGCTTTGAATCCACTCGGTGCAAAACAGCTGCCACTGCCAAAAGCTTGAACGTGCTACACATCAGAAAGCGTTCTTCCGCCCGATGCTCCAAACGCTGACCGTTTCCTGTATCGAGGGCAGCGATTCCGAGGCGGCCGCCCACCCGCGTTTCGATGGCAACGATCTTCTCGTTGAAGGAGCGATCCTTCTCCTCGTGACTCGCGGCTTGTGATGGAAGCGTGTAACTGAGCCAAATGAAGGCGGCCAGGGCGACGACCTTTCTCATCGCGGATCGGCTGCTCTCAGGCTGGGACCATCCCGGGAAGACCGATCATTATCTCCTCCTCGGCTTCTTCCCGGCTGGTCTGCAGGGGAGCGAAACGGTCGGCGCGAAATCCGCGTTCGATGCCATGGGCATTGAGTGGACCTTTGATTTCGCAGAGATAGACCGCTATTTCCCCCTCGTCGCCCGTCAGTCCTATGCCAGGCACTATGTCGCGAATGGTATAAGTCGAGCCTTCTTTCGGCAATTCGCCGTAAAGCTTCTCGATTCCCAATGGGAACCTCCCATTCACGCAGACCACCTTTTGATTTGGTAGAAACATCTCGCAGCTCAATTTTGACTGGAGGGATTTCGATTCGGGAAAGGCGGGATCGGAGGCAGCTCGTAACCCTTGGTCTTCATCTCTTCCTGCACTTCGTCGATGGCGCGGTCCAGCTGCTGGTCGATGCCTTTAAACTCCTTCGCCGGGTCGTTATCAACCACGATATCGGGATCAACACCATGGCTTTCAATGATCCATCCCTTTCCTTCCTTCGAGTACGGCGCAAACTCAGGCTTGAAAAGCTGGCCGCCATCGATGAAGGGCAGGGAATTTCGAATCCCGATCACACCGCCCCAGGTCCGTTTGCCAATAAGCTTGCCGAGGCCAAGCGTTTTGAAACGATAGGGAAAGATATCGCCATCCGAGGCTGAGAACTCATTGATCAGAGTTACCATCGGGCCAAGGAAGGTTTGTGGCGGATTAGGCTGTGCAGTTCCATTGCGCGACATCTCGACCATTACCAGTGCACGACGCAAGCGTTCGATAACCAGTGGCGAAACGAAGCCGCCGCCGTTTCCGCGGACATCTACGATCAGACCCTTCTTCTTAATCTGCGGGAAGTATCGCTTCGTAAACTCGTCTAATCCAGGCTGGCCCATGTCCGGAATATGGACATACCCGACTCGATCGTTGGTCTTCTTATTCACGTATTCGATGTTGTGTTGCACCCAGTCGAGGTAATAAAGCGGTGATTCGTCCGCCGTCGGAACCACAGTCACATCGCGGGCGCCATCATCTGCCGGCTTTGAATTAACCCGCAGAATAACTTGCTTGCCTGCGGTACCGATGAGCGCATCATAGATATTTGGCAAGGTTGAAACCGGTGTGCCATTAACGGCCAGAATGTAATCCCCAGCCTTGAGATTCAGGCCGATCGCAGTGAGCGGCGAGCGGTTCTCATCATCCCAGTTTTCACCGGGGAGAATGCGATCAATCCGGTAGGCATGGGAGGCCGGGTCGCGCGACAACTCCGCGCCGAGGAGGCCGAGCTTAATCCGCGGTGTCTCCGGGCGCTCACCGCCGGCAACATAGGAGTGTCCATTATTTAACTCGCCTATCAGTTCTCCGATCAGATAAGTGAGGTCGTTACGATGGTTCACATAAGGCAGGAGTGCGGCGTATTTGTCTCGCAGCGCCTTCCAATCGACCCCGTTCATGGTGGGCGAATAGAAGAAGTCACGCATCTGGCGCCAGGCCTCGTAATAGATTTGCTTCCATTCGGCATGGCGATTGGCCATGACATTGAGTCCACTTAGGTCGAGCTTGTGATCCTTGGTCTCGAGCTTGTCCTTGGGAAGGTCGATGATCGAGTAATCCTTATCAATCTTTACCAGCATCTTTTTGCCGTCGAAACTGATCTGATAACTGTTTACGTCGCCTAAGACTGTTTCTTTGCGGTCTTCCAGACTATAGGAACAAAGATGCCATTTTTGATTGCCCGGACCTTCCTCCTCGTCGTCCTCGCCGGTGTTGTCTCCAACTGTGCGTCGGAGATAAAAAACACGACCGTCGACCAGTCGGATATCCTTATAATTCGCCGGAGTGATCTCGAGGCCGACGATCCGATTCTGGATGCCGTCAGTATCGACCTTTACCGTCACAGGCTTTCGTTTTTCCTCTTTCTTTTCGTCCTTTTTGTCTTTGTCCTTTTCGCCTTCCTTGTCTTTCTTCTCAGCTTTGCCGACCTCGTCGCTCTTGGGAGCAAGCGGAGATTCGGTATCCTTGGAGAGAGTTACGAGATAGATCCGCTGTTGATCGAGGTAAACGGCCTCGAACTGCTCCTCGGCAAAGGTCGGTTTGAAATCCCGGCCGGAGGAAAGCATGAGATATTTGCCATCGTCGCTGAAAGCGACCCGGCCGGAGCCATACCAGTCATCGGTCACCGGCACGGATCTCTTACTCGCCACAGAATAAAGATAGACTCTGGGTTGGAAGTTATCTTCCGGCTGCGACCAGGCGATCCATTGGCTATCGGGCGACCAGTCATAAGATTCAAATTCGCCCACCTTGTCACTCGCCACCTCGGTAAGCGCCTTACTGGCAACATCGACGTAGCGCAGGCGTTGCAGCCGATCGCTCCAGAGAAGCTTCTTGCTGTCGGGCGACCAGATCGGCTGATAATAATAGGTATCGGCGCCCTTCGTAACCTGCTGCGGTTGACCCTTGCCATCCTGCGAGCGCACATATAACTCGTTTTCGCCGGATTCGTCCGAGTTATAAGCAATCCACTTACCGTCTGGCGACCAAACGGCGTCCCGTTCATGAGCGTTGGAAGTCTTTGTCAGGGCGCGTGCGGTGCCGTTCTTCGCCGGTACGGAAAATAGGTCCCCCCGCGCGACGACGATGGCGCGCTGCCCATCCGGCGCGAGGTCGACTCCCTCGGTATGTTTGGAAGCGTCAAGGAATTGGGAGCGACCAGAGGCGAAATCCTCTTTGACGTCGATGGGCACAGGCGCGGCTTTCCCGCTCGCCAGATCGTAACGCCAGATGTATCCCGCTTCCTCGAAGACGATTGAGTCCTTACTAATGGTGGGAAATTTGATATCGAAATCCTTGAAGTTAGTGAGTTGTTTGGATTGCTTCGAAGCAAGATCGATCGAGAAAAGATTCATCCGGCCATCACGATCCGAGAGGAAGTAAATGTGGTTATCCGGTCCCCACATCGGGCAGATGTCCTGGGCTGGGTTATTCGTTAGGTTCTCGGTCTCCTGAGTTTTGAAATCGTAAATCCAGACGTCATCGGCCATCCCGCCGCGGTAGTGTTTCCAGGTGCGGAATTCGCGGAAGACGCGGTTGAAAGCCATTTTGGAATCGTCCGTTGAGAAAGAGGTGAAGCCTCCGCGCGGCACCGGCAGCTCTTTCGGCAGCTCAGCATCCATTCCGACGGTTTCCAAATCGCCGATAAACGAATTAAAAGAGGTACGCCGGGAGCGGAAGATAACCTCCGGTTGAGTGTTTGCCCAGCCCATCACGATGTTGTTTGGACCCATGCGGTCGGAGATGTCGTCACGAGAAAGAGTCGCGGTGGTTGTCAGGCGTTTGGGCTCTCCGCCTTCACCCGGCATGACATAGACTTCAGTGTTTCCGTCGTATTGAGAAGTGAAGGCGAGCTGTTTTCCATCCGGGGAAAAATGGGGGAAAGAACTGTAACCCGGTCCACTTGTTAGACGGCGGGCCGTGCCGCCATCCTTCGAGACGGTATAAAGTTCCCCAGCGTAGCAGAAAACGATCTGCTCGCCGTTGGTAGTGGGAAAACGAAGGAGCCGGGTGGTGTTGGGAAGCTCCTGGCCCGGAAGACGAGATCCAATGAAAGAAAAGGCGACGATAGAAAGGACGATGAGCTGACGAAAACTGCGCATGGCCAAATATTTGAGCATGCATCGGGAGCGTTGTCGAATTTCAACCGGTTGAAGTCAAAACGCGCTTCAAGGCTTCAAAAAAGCTTGATCAGCGCGAGCAAATTCTTGCCAATCTTAGAGAATGATGTCTTAGAGGAAAAATTCCTAGCCCTTGGTTCGCAGAGTTGTCTTTCTTCAAGTTCGTTTGATTATGCCCAGGCCTAAACCTAAGAGCGAGAGAGGTGGCAAAGGTAAGTATCGTGGGAAATAGCACTGGCGACGCTGCCACATTCAGACCATAAGTCGCGCGGCAGGGCCGAAGGCGTATTTGGGATGAGCGCCTTTCCCGGAGATGGCTCCGGATTCAGCAGGAATCAAGGCAAGCTTTGTCCGACAAGTCCGCTAGTCCGCGGCAATTGTCATTTGCCGGTCCGTTGACAACAAAAAATCCGGGTGATAATATCGCGCCAATTCCGCGGGCGTGAAACGCTCGTTAGGCGGCGAACATTTCTGCACACACTACTTAACAGTCAGGTCCTGGTGCTCAACCGCCTGTGGCAGGCGGTTAATATCTGTTCGGCTCGTCGCGCCTTTTCTCTCCTCTACCAGGGCCATGCTCAGGTGGTCTGGGCCGAGGAGGGGAACTTCGCCACCCACGATTTCGACAGCTGGCGTGATTTTTCCATCAGCGCCCCGGAAGCCGAACACGAAATGGTGACGACGATTTCATGGAAGATTCGTGTCCCGCGCGTGATCGTATTGCTCCTCTTCGACCGTCTGCCGAAGAAGGAAGTAAAGTTTACCCGGCATAATGTTTTCGAGCGCGATAACAACACCTGCCAGTATTGTGGCAAAGTGTTCGAGCGGCAGGAGCTGAATCTCGATCACGTCCTGCCCCGCGACAAAGGTGGACTCACGACTTGGGAAAACGTGGTCTGTTCCTGCATCCCCTGCAATACGCGCAAGGCCAATCGGCTACCGCATCAGGCGCAGATGCACCTCATCCGTAAACCGAGGCGGCCAAAATGGCGCCCGTTCTTGCATGTTACGTTCAGCAGCCAGCAACATGAAAGCTGGCGGCATTTTGTCGACCTGGCCTACTGGAATGTTGAGTTGAGCGATTAGCTCCCGTGTAGTCTTTACTCGTTAGTCTGCCGATACATTCCCCCGCGCCGTTAGGGGGCTATCGTGCCGAAGGCTCCGCGCGATTACAGATTTTCCCGCCCATGCGGTTTGGTAAGGTCCAGAATCGGACCGATCGGGACGAGGCGCATTGGGTTAATTGCATCGTGAGTCATGTAGTAGTGACGCTTGATATGTTCAAAGTTCACCGTCTCGGAGATCCCAGGCTGTTGATAGGTATCCATGAGATAACCCTGTAAGTTTGGGTAATCGAGAATCCGGCGAAGGCTGCACTTAAAGTGGATGTAATAGACAACGTCGAAGCGAATAAGCGTGCAAAAAAGGCGCCAATCCGCTTCGACAATATGGTCGCCGAAGAGGTAGCGTCTTTTCGTTAGGCGAGCTTCCAATTGATCGAGCGCTTCAAATAGCGCACGAGCCGCGCGCTCGTAGACGGACTGACGAGTCGCAAAGCCGGCACGATAAACGCCGTTGTTCACCTTATCGTGGATGAATTGCGAGAGATCGGCTTGCTCGCGCGCGATCTCGCTCGGAAAGAGCTGCGCATCGCGAGTCGCAAACGCGCGGAAGGCGCGGACCAACATCCGGCAGATATCGTCCTCCGAGTTATTGACGATCCGGTGCGTTTTCTTATCCCAAAGGACTGGCACCGTGGCGCGACCTTCAAAGCCTGGATCGGTGGCGCGATAGGCTTGGGCAAGAAAATCGAAACCATTGACTGGATCGCGGCTATAACCCGGCCCGTCGCGAAAGGCCCAGCCGCGCTCGTCACGCACCGGATCGACCACGGTCAGGCCAACGGCGTTTTCCAAACCTTGCAGATGCCTGACGATTACGGTACGGCTGGCCCAGGGACAGGCGAGCGAGACATAAAGGTGATAGCGACCGGCTTCCGCAGGATAGGCCGTCGAGCCGTCGGTCGAGATCCAATCACGGAACTGGTCTTCCTGGCGGCGAAATTCTCCAGTGTCGGATTGCTCGGCAGCGAATTGCGCTCTCATTTCGATGGTCTCGATTTAACAGAGTCGAACGCGCCAGCGAATTCAACTGTGGCCAAAGCGTCGCAAGGAGAGGAATCCAACCTCGTGGCGTGGCGTTGCTTCGAATGCAAGATCCGCGCAAATCTCACCCACAACCGGGGCAAACTTGAAGCCATGACCAGAAAAACCGCCACAGAGGATGAGGCCGGAATGGTCCGGATGGTGATCGATGACAAAGTGCCCATCGGGAGTCAGGCTATAGGGGCAGGCCTTGGCGGCGCGAAACGTGGCGGCGGCTCCAGGCATCCAGTTTTCAGTCGCCCTAACGATGGGTTCGATGTCGCGACTTTGGCTTATTTCGCGATCGAACTGGACCATGTCGGTGCAGGCTCCAAGAGAGTGGAAGGCTGCCTTTACGCCGTCACCGAAATCGGGAAAGCCGTAGAGCGGTGCGGGCAGAATCTTTCGATCAAGAAGAAATGCCGGGAAGCGACCGGCGACGTATTCGCCAGTCGCCGGGGTAAACCAAGCCTGCACGTTGCGCTGCACCCGGAGTATCAGGCCGAGTTTTTCCAACTCCTTCTGAAGCCATGGGCCTAACGAAAGAATCAACGCGCGGCTCTCGATGGTCGTGCCATTTGCGAGCTGCACCATGAAACCATCGCCGCGCGGCTCCCATGATGCCATCGCAGCGCCGAAATGGAGGACTGCGCTGGCGGCAGCCGCGACTCGCAGATGTGCTTCGACGGCGCGCTCGGGATCGATGACTCCGCCGTCGGTTTCGAAGACTGCCATTTCGTTGTCCTCGATGCGTAGGATAGGATAACGATGGCGAATTTCGCGCGCTCCGAGCACTTCGAGAGGAAGATCGTGTTGTTGTGCGGCACACTCAGCGCCGACGATGATATCTGCGTCTTCGCTGCCAACCATCAACAAGCCTGTGATGCGCAACAGGTCTTCACCGGTCACCTCTTCGAGTTTTCGCCAAAGATCATAAGCGCGGAGGAGTAACGGCACATAGGCGGGATCTTCGAAATATGCTTTGCGGATCATCCGGCTCTTCCCGTTCGAAGATCCGGCCGTGTGGCCGCGCTGGAATTGCTCGAGGCCGATTACTCTCGAGCCGCGGCAAGCGCACTCAGCCAAGATGGCGCTGCCCATGCAGCCCAATCCAATGACGGCAACATCATAGCGCATTCAACATCATCGACCGTGGCATGGGAAACACCAGCGCACTATCTGATCTGCCTAACGACCCAATTCTGGAAGAAGATTAATCCCAACCCATGAAATCGACTTCGACCGTTGGATTCGGGCTGCGCTTTTCGCCCGTTTTCGGTTTGGCCGCGCCGCCTTTAACTTCCTTGGTGGGCTTCAGGTCTCGGAGCTCGAACTTGCGCTCTTTCTTTTCCGTAAGCTTCGGGTCTTCTTTCGTGATCCTCGCCTCTGATTCTTGGTCGTTCAATCGATCTTCCTGGGTTTAGGAGTTACTCTTTATGTCGCCGCCGCGACGATACGAGAAGTTTGCCGCGGGCAGGCTGATCGGTCGAGCATAATCGTAGATTTTCCACGAGAAATTCTTCGCGCGTTGCCTTCGGAAAACTTGCGCGTCTTCCGCTAGTTTGATTTCGGGGAGGCGATCTCCCGTGCCTTATGCCTGCGCGCCGCCGCTGATGCGTGCGGAAGAATCTTTACCTTCGCGGAAGCGCAAACTCGATTGCCTGAACCCAAATGGATTGCTTGACGAGTGGCGAAGCACCGCTGCTGTATGGATCGGGCGAGGGTGTTCGCCGGCGAGCCGATCGTAGAGAGACACCGCTGCGCAGAAAAGGCCGCCGAGTGGGAGCACGATCAGCCAAAAAAGGCAGGCTGCGATGAGAAAAAGCGGTTCCAACAGAATTGCGCCAATGGCGGAAGAGTCGGAGACGCTGGGAGTATCTGAAAGCGAGAAAATGGTAGTCATTCGAAATGTCTTTTTACAGGTTTGGTGCCGGCGGCTTGTTTATATTAACCATAATTTTGAGCATTTGCCATGCCTGCTGCGAAACTAAGAATATTTCTTCTTTCTTTCGGGAAGAGGTCTTGATGGCGCGAATCTGTTTCGCGTGGCCTCAAATTTAGTCCAACAACTCTCCTCTTTGCGCGCGAACGACAACTGAGTCCAACCGGGATTTTGAGCCCGTCAGCTGACTTGATTCCAAGGTTTTAGTCGCGTCACGAGATGATCGAGTAACCAAATGGCAGCGCTGTTGCGTTGGCTGGCTTGCTAGCTGCTTACGGTTTTCATCCACAATGAATCGGAACATGGAGTTTCGGACAATGACACAAGGCAACGTTGAATGGGATCGACCCGCGAAGATGCAAAGCAGGCCCGACTGCTCTCGCGGACGTCAAACTCGAACAGGAGCGGCAGCAAACAGGAAAAAAACCCGACCAGGCGTAAACACCCTCGCGCGAACGAGAACGCTGATGCTGGCAGCTTTACGCGTGTGGGAGTTGAAGCAAGGCATCCGCGAGTAATCCCGGGTGCTTTCGCCACGATAGAATTTCCACGGGTGTCCAAAGTTGCGACGCGGTTGTACCCGTACGCAATTATCGTCTCACGGCTGGATCGAAGAATTCGAACCAGGCGCAGGTGCAATGGCGCGTACGAAGCGGCTTATTTTGTCGGCTGCACAAGTAGGGGAACTGAAGAAGAGCATTTGAGAATAGCCGTTCGGTTAGAGATAAGTTCCGTACGAGGCTCAAGGGTTCGCACTTTCGGGAGCGTGTGCGAAAGTTAAAGCAGGAGGTCGTTGCCGTCTCGATGAGGTTAGGCTCGGTGCCATCAAGGTCTTTATGAATCGATTTTTCCTTGGACTCGTGTTTACCTTTTTCCCGCTGCTCGGTTTTGCCCAGACGCAGCCAGCCGCGAAGGCCGCTACGAGCGGCATCGAAGGAACCATTACGATCAGCCCCGTTCGAGGAGGACCCGTTAGACAAGGCGCGGCCACTTCGCAGCCCCTGGCCGATACGGCGTTTGAGGTGAAGCACGACGGGCAAGTCGTTGCGTCCTTTCAAACCGACGCCAACGGACAATTTAAGGTGATGCTTCCGCCCGGCCATTACACAATCTCTCGCCAGCAAAAGGCGACCGCGATTGGCTCTTACGGACCTTTTGAAGCGGACGTGAGTGCGGGAAAATTGGCCACGGTCCATTGGGACTGTGACAGTGGTCTGAGGTAAATTGGTCGGCGGGAATCAGGCACACTGAACGCGAACTGCGCGCGCGGAATCGTCCGGTGAGAATAACTACTCGACATCGGACGTTTGATACGAAGCGATGGCCACGCCGAGCGCAGCCTCCGCCAGATAAATAGCGCGCGCTGTTTTCGGGTGCTCCGCCAATTCTTCAGTCACAGCCCGTGCGAGCTCAGGGCCAAAATGCCAAAGGAGAGAATGCCAGCGCGGCTTGAGCAGTCCCATGATCCCATCGCCGATGAGAAAAAGTGCGCCCATGTTGATCAATCGGCGCGCGATCAAATAGTTTGTCATTAGTTTCTATGGTGCGAGCGGGGAGGAAATTCAAATTTCACAGCTGGCGGCCTGTGACTCGAATCGATTACTGTTGCAAGTCTCGCGCGAAAGCGTCGCTACGTTTGAGCGTTTGTTGCGACTGCGTGTCAGTCCGCGATTGCTGATCGATGGTCGGCCCGAGGGCGCAACCACTTTGCAGCAGGATCAGGCATAAGAACGCCAAAGAGATTGCGAATTTCATGGTCAAGAGGACAACGGAGCCTTCCTCTCCGCGCTGTTCCAAGTTTGGATATTCCTTCAGGCGTGCGCGGGGGCCTGTTGCTTGTGATATTGGACGAGGCGGAAGCCCCAGCTAATCAGGGTCGAAAGATCGCGATTCCGCGTCTTCATCTTATCGAGGAATTCTCGCACCTTCGCGTTCAGCTGCGGCTGTTGCTCTGTTTCGTCGAGGATCTCGAAAATCTCCATCGAAAGAAGCCAATCGTCTGGATGTTCGGCTTGCTGCGTTTCCCAGATTTCTCCCAGGCGTTTGTAGCCAGCTTTGCGGGTGCGAATGTCGCGCACTTGCTGGTAAAGATTCTCGAGTTTTTTCCGGCTCGCATCCGAAGGATGTTTAATCGTGCGCTCTTTCGGCACGAGTGCGACCTGGTTATAGGCATCCTTGTCGGCTGCGCCGTTGAAAACAGAAACAATCTTGTCGCCTACCGCCATGTCATATGTCCCCCATGCCGGATCGAAAAGAATGCGATCGGCGAGTTTGGCTGTGCAACTTGAAAAGGAAATCAAAAGCAATTCGTCTTCCGAACGCAGAATCTTTTCCACGTTACCTTCCACTGTGATGCCGCTTTCGAATTCCAGGCGCGCAGGTTTCCCTTCCATGAGCTCAATTTCTTTCCATTCTCCGATCGGCGAACCAAAGCCATCCTTGTGATAGTCGGGGCCATGGCCCGCCAATTCCGTGTTTTTACAAGCCAACGCACTTGGTCCGGTCGTTCTCAGGTAAATGGGTTGGTTGTTTAAATCAGTCAACACCTCGGTAAACATGCCTGAAACCTGCAATCCACTTGAGTATTGGCAGGTTGACACGTTCTTGCACTCGATCGCTTTCCTGATTCCTTCGAGGTCGCCAACGCGATATGCCATCTTGTTCGCGAATTCCTCCAGAACATCGCTCAGGTGCTGAAAATCGCGGCAGACGAACAACTGCGGTTGCTTCGTGGTGATATCGAAGGCCTGATCCGTAGCCCCGATCGAATAGGGAATCTTCTTCACCTCCGGCTCAAGACAGCTGACGGATTCGCCAATCGAAGAAAGCAAACCGGCGCCGTAAATTTTCGGCTTCTCTAACGAACCGATCAGGCCGTATTCCACCGTCCACCAATGCAGCCGCGACAGCTGTGCCATCTCGGACGGTTGACCAAGATTCGCCTGTTTGTATTCCACCTCCCGTGTCGCCTGTTCGATCTCTTGCGGGTCGGCATTAGGCAGCTCCTTCAAGATCGAAAGATGCCGGATGGCTTCGTAAAGCTCGAAGTCCTTGCGCGACTGCATGGCCTTGGCGCCGACTTCGCCAAACCGTTGCAGATAATTTGAATATTCGCGATCGACTATAATGGGTGCGTGCCCGGCTGCCTCATGTACGATGTCGGGCGCGGGCGTGTATTCGATGTGGTGGATCTGGCGCATGTCACACGCGATGACCAAGACTTTGTAGGCCTGAAATTCCATAAAAGCCGCCGGCGGAATAAAGCCGTCCACCGCGACAGCCCCCCAGCCGATCTTGCCCAAGATGTCGTTCATCTCGCTGATGCGCGGGATGCGTTCGAAGGAAATTCCGGTATCGAGCAAGCCCTGGAAGTAAACCTTGTGCGCGTACTCCTTCAGGAAAAAGATATTCTGGCGCATGATGAACCGCCAGACAGCGTGATCGACCGGCGTGTAATCGTCGTAACGCTGATCGACGGCGAATTGGAGCAGGTGCCTGGGCAGCGCCGCGACCGCGGCATTATTCATTGGGATTCCGTTTTCGGTTTTCATCGTCACCTCTTCCTCGAGTTCAAAATTTCGCCGCCGCCTAACGACAGGCCACACCCAAATTTTATGACCGAACGCAAGGACGAGCAAGAGAGTTCGCGCGGAAGCGATCATGCTCGAGCATGAAATGCGGGGCTGTCTCTTCGTTGCGAAGGGCCGGCGCGCTCGATACGTTCGATAAATGCCAGACATGTCCAACCTCGTGGTTGAAGCGGCGCCTCCGAGCGCGCGCCGCGGAAATTATCCGCCGGTCGTCTGGTTGAGTTTGTTCTGTCTTGATGCGCCGATCGTCGCGGTCATGTGGCAATGGCTTTTCGCGCATATTTTCGGTGCGGAGCTTCACTTTCCAGTGCGCATCCTCCTCTTTTTCACCGCCTGGCTCATATATCTCGCGGATCGTTTCGCGGACACAATCAAGCTTTCGCCGGCGAATCCGATCTCGCTGCGTCACCGTTTTTGCCGCGAACATATGATCGGGTGGTGGATCGCGATCGTGATCATCTTTATTTTCGATCTCTCGCTCGCGCTCCGCTTTCTCGACCTGCAAATGGCCCTCCTTGGCGGGACCCTGGCGGTGATTTGCGCGCTTTATCTGTTCGTCAATCATTTGTTAGGCGGAAAGTGGCGTCCGGTTCCGATGAAGGAGAAATCGATTGGGATACTTTTCGCTGCCGGGACCGCACTCGGCGTCATCGGTGAGCTACCCGGTCTGAGTGTTTCTTTCGGCGTGGCGTTATTGCTTTTTGCCATCCTCTGCACCTATAACTGCCTCTCCATTGCCGCCTGGGAACGCGATCTTGACTCTGCCCAGGGCAAGACGTCGTTTATGACCGGCTGGCCATCTGCCGCTCGAGCGCTGACGGCGATCGGTTATGGTCTCGCGCTGGTTGCGCTCGCTGCCGGCATCGTCTGGCGATTTGCCTGGCCGCTTTGGCTTTGTCTGGCGATGAGTGCGCTTTTACTCGTTAGGCTGAATCGCGCCGAGAATTGTCCGCGCGATCAGCGGACCGCTCTGGCCGATCTCGTCCTCCTTACTCCGCTCCTCGCACTCCTCCTTTCCTCGCGGTGAGCTTTGATCGCGTCGCGCGGATCTATCGCTGGCTGGAGACATTCGTTTTTGGGAATCAATTGCAACAGGCCCGTCTCGCTTTCCCCGGCGAGATCGACTCGCCAGGTCGCGTCCTTGTCGTCGGGGAAGGGGACGGCCGCTTTCTCGCCGAGTTCGTTAGGCTGCATCCGCATTCCACGGTGGATTGCATCGAGGCAAGCGGCGCAATGCTCCGGCTGGCGCAGGCACGTGCGGAGTTTCCCGGGGTTAATTTCATTCACCAGGACGCAAATGAGAGCGTTCTGGAGCGCGAGAGTTACGACCTTATCGTGACACATTTCGTGCTCGATTGTTTCAACGAACGAACCCTTTCGCGTCTGATCGAGAAGCTTTGCCACGCCGCCGCTCCGAGTTCGCGTTGGCTCATCGCCGATTTCTGCGAACCGCCAACCGGATGGCGTCGCTGGTGGGCACGTTTCCTTATCGCGATCATGTATCAATTCTTTCGCTGCGTAGCCGGGATTGAAGCGACTCGTTTGGTCGACTTCGCTCCGTTCTTGCGACTGGGTGGATTTACCCTCAGGAAGCAGGTGTTCTCGCCTAACGAAATGATCCGGTCGCAGCTATGGGCGCGTTGTGCCTAACGACAGCGGAGTGCGCTACCGCCGCCTCCGCGCAATGAGCCTCACGATCCAAATAATCAACGCGAGCGCGATAGCCCACGGAGCCACAAAGGCGATCGCCACGCCGATCATACGCAGGCTCCACATGAGCGCCTCTGCGCCTTGCCCCAAAGTGTGACGCAGGGTAGCGATCAGGCCGGTGTTGGACGAAACAATGCTGCCCTGGCTGTAGATCTGGATGGAAAGATCAGCCGGCGCGTTGGCCATCTCCGACTGATCGCCCGCACGGTCCTCTCTTTGCACGGCCACGTTCTCGACTTTGCCTAACGACTCCAATGCTCCCATGAGTGCCTGGTAGTTTTTCATCGGCACACGCAACAACACATTCTCGATTTCGTGCCCATCGGGATCACGCGAGAAAGAGGACGTCCGGATGCGGCCGCTTTGTTTCTCGACCAGATCCCGGAGCTGTGCGGTCTTTTTATCCACCTCGGTCGTGCGGATCTGGAGGGTGGTTTGTTGCGCGGCCTGTTCCTGCTCCTCGCGCGAGAGGGTGACGGTCAACTCCACTTTGTCGCGTTTCGTTCGAGCGTTTTGTGACATGCCTTCGCCGCCTTGCGCGACTCGCTCGGTTTCGACTTGAAAGTTTTCCACCTGACCAAAGCTCTTTATTCGGGTGATAACGGCGTCGCTTTCCTCCGGCGCCAGAAGCATATGAACCTGTGCTGTGACATTGCCCCGATTGTCTCGGCCGAGCTGCGCGCTGCTGATTTGCACCTTGGGTGAAACAAGCGCCTTGATCTGGTTGTAGACGGTTTCGACTCGTGGCGAATAAAGAGCGAGCTCAGAGCGTTCCTTCAAAAGGAAGGCCGCGGGCTGCTCGAGGTTTTTTTCCGCCAGCGAGACAGTGACGGTCGCGAGCTGCACCTGCGCGTCCCAGTATTTTAGTTCACCCTGCATCCGCTCGATTTCCTCGCGGACACGAGCAAGCTCTTTCTCCACCTGCAAAAGGTCGGAGACTTTGCCGGTCTTGGTTTTGAGCATGTCGAGCAGACGTTGCTCCATGACGCGCGCGTTCTTCAGGCGAGCTTCTGTGTCGAAGTAGGATTTGGTCACGTCCTCGCTGCCTAACGACTGGTTCTTCAATTCACCCAGGCTGCGGATCGAAAGCAGGAAAGCGTCGAGTTTGTCGGGCAACACCTTCACCACGATTTCGCCCTGTAGTTTGCCATTGGCTTGCTTCTGCGAATTGCTGGTGGCGACGTAGCCACCGTTTGCTTTCGCCAGGTCGACGATCTGTTGCAGCGAATCGTTGAAGCTCGCGACCTCTAATTCAACTCGGGCGCTCCGCACGACTTTGCGCTGATCAGTTGCTGCCGACGCGGGACTTTGAGCCACTTGCTCAGTTTTCGAAATCATTCCATCCGCAGGGGCGGCAGAGTCTGCCTCCGACTGGGTGTTCGAACGACTTTCCATGAGTGCAACCGGAGGCGGAGCGGCGGTTTGGTCCTTTGACCGTGCTTCAGCCAAGGCAGCAGGCTTCCCCGTAGAGCGAGAGGCAGTCTTGCCTAACGAATCTAGAACGGGTGCATTTTGTGGAGCTGCTGCAGCTGCGACTTCAGTCGAGAGCAGCCTGTTTTCCGTCGTGTCATTTCCTTCGTGCGTCAGCATTCGTCCGGTTTGCAGGAGCGCGAGAAGGATCACCGCCGCGGCCGCAATCTGCGTGGCGCGGAGCCGAAAGGCATGAATGACAAACGCTGCGAAATGACCGCGCTGATCAGGCACACGCTGGCGGAAACTCGCCAGCATGCGGTGTTCAAAAGCAGGATCGGCTTTTTCCGTGGAAAGATTTTCCTCAAGTAGTTTGTGCATATTTTTTTCCTCCCGATGCAGTTGGCGACATGCGAGGCATTCAACAAGATGGCGATGGAGTGCCTCGCGCTCGCTAACTGAAAGCTGGTCGTGCGCCTCAGCGGCCAGCCAGCTCTCGATGTCGTCGTGAATAGTGAGAGGCGTTTTCATTCCGAAGCGGTTAGCGCCGGGCGCAGTCGTTTACGTAAGGTTTGCAGGGCGCGTCCGAGGATGCCCCGAAGCGCGCCGTTGCTAAGGCCGAGCAGTCGCTCGATCGCGGCGTAGTCGAGTTCTTCAAAATAGCGAAGGGTAAGCGCGGCACGGTGTAGCTCGGGCAATTCTGCGATCGCGGCCCGGAGGTGTTTGCCTAACGAGTCTTCAATCGGCGCGAGCTCTTGCAATTGATCCGACAGCTCGTCAGGCAGCGGCTCCGGTTTACGTTTGCGCGCCAGGTCGCGAGCTCGATGCCTCACGATTGTACCGAGCCAGGCAGGAAGCTTCTCTGCGTCGCGCAATTTCCAGCGACCTCTCCAGGCTTTGATGAACGCATCCTGCACCACATCCTCGGCGTCGGAGCGGTTCTGCAAAATGCCGTATGCAATTGCGAAAAGGGCCCGACTCTGTGTCCGAATAATCATCTCAAAGGCCTCGCGATCGCCGCGGATAGCCGCTCGAAAGATTTCTTGTTCGCTGGGATCCATCGGTCGATCACCAGCCTAGACGCGCGGCATGGCGAAACCGCACGAAAAAGTTACAAGAAATCCTGCGCACACCCGCAACCGCGTGGTCGCTATCCCAATCCGACGCAGTGCGGAAAGGGGTCTCTCAAGCGTCCTTGCGAGCTACAATTGGAACGGTGCCGCGCGAGCGGCACCGTCCCGAAGCCTGACTCTGAAGTCTTATGAATCTGCGAGAGCCGATCGTCACGCGTCAGTCCCATACGACCGCGTGGCGCAGCTTTACGTGGTCGCAACGCTCGAGCTGGCTCGCCAATGGGTCGGCCGCGTGCCCTGATTCGCCTACGACACACTCTTCGCAATGTTCGGAACGGCGAGTAACGACCAACGGCGAACCGGTTGGCGGTATCCTGTAACGCAGTTGTAACACAGTTGGAGCTTTACTTTCCTGCGCAGGGCCGGACACTCCGCTCAGCGCCGGGTCCGCCAGACGTCTCCGGAAAACGAGCTTCGCCTGACCCACTTATCGCCGGGCAAGCGTGCGAAGTTGTTCGCACGCACAACTGGAGGTCTTATGAAAAGTAGTTCTGCTTTTGGGTCTGTAGCTTCTTTTGCAGCCGCCATTACGTCGGCAATTGCAATTCGAACGTCCGCCGCTGCCACTGCGGCACAAGATTCAATCGCGATCCGACCCTTCACGGCTCCGGTCGTATCGCAGTCTGCGCTCGCTGGTCTCCGGGAAAAGGTCGCGTCCACGCGCTGGCCCGAAAAGGAGACGGTCAATGATATGACCCAGGGCGTGCAGTTGGCGACGATGCAGAAACTCGCGCGCTATTGGGCGACGGATTACGATTGGCGCAAGTGCGAGGCGAAGCTGAAAGCGCTGCCGCAATTCGTCACCACGATTGATGGATTAGATATCCACTTCATTCACGTGCGTTCGAAAAACCCGAACGCCTTGCCGGTAATCATCACACACGGCTGGCCGGGCTCGATCATCGAGCAGCTGAAGATTATCGATCCGCTGACGAATCCCACTGCGCACGGCGGGAAAGCAGAGGACGCGTTCGACGTCGTGATTCCTTCGCTGCCGGGCTACGGATATTCGGGCAAGCCGACCACGACTGGTTGGGATCCGATTCGAACCGCGCGGGCCTGGGTCGAGCTGATGAGACGCCTCGGCTACAAGAAATATGTCGCGCAAGGCGGCGACTGGGGCAATGCAGTCACCGAGCAAATGGCGCTGCTCGCGCCTCCGGGATTGGTCGGCATTCATACCAACATGCCTGCCACTATTCCGCCCGACATCGACAAGGCGGCTTTTGCCGGTGAGCCAGCGCCATCCAGCCTCTCAGCCGATGAAAAGCACGCCTATGATCAGTTAGCCTTTTTCTACAAGCACGGCCTGGGCTACGCCGGTGAGATGGCTAACCGCCCGCAGACACTCTACGCACTGTCCGATTCACCTATAGGCCTCGCCGCCTGGATGCTCGACCACGATGGAGTAAGCATGGCTTTGATGTCGCGCGTCTTTGATGGTCAACCTGAGGGGCTCACGCGAGATGACGTGCTCGACAACATTACTTACTACTGGTTCACGAACACGGCGGTCTCGTCGGCTCGTCTTTATTGGGAAAGTAAGCTGGCCTTCTTTGCGCCGAAAGGCGTGGCCGTTCCTACAGCGGTAAGCGCATTTCCTGACGAGCTCTATCAGGCTCCCAAGAGCTGGACGGAGAAAGCTTATCCGAAGCTTATCTATTATAACAAGCTCGACAAAGGCGGACACTTCGCGGCCTGGGAACAGCCAGAGTTATTCACGCAGGAGCTGCGCTCTGCATTCAAACCACTCCGCTAAATCCGATGAAGAATAATCGTAAGACCACAATCGTCACGGGCGCGTCGCAAGGCATCGGTGCGAGTGTCGTTAAGGCCTTTCTCGCGCGCGGTTATAACGTCGTAGGAACCGCCCGCAGCGCGACGAAATCAAAAGAGCTGTCACCTTCCGATCACCTCGCCTTAGTCGATGGCGACATAGGTCAATTTGAAACGGCGCGGAAGGTTGCAGAAGTCGCGACTCATAGGTTTGGCTCGATCGATGCCGTGGTTGCAAACGCCGGGATTTTTCTGGTGAAGCCGTTTACCGAATATACGGCAGACGACTTTCGCGCTCTCGTCACGACCAATCTCGCGGGGTTCATTTACATAACCCAGCTTGCAGTTAAACAAATGCAGGCACAAAAGACCGGCGGCAGCATTGTGAGCATCACGGCAGCGCTCGCTGATAACCCGATCGCCGGCGTTACTGCATCGGTTGCCATGATCACAAAGGGCGGACTCGAAACCGTTACCCGGCACCTTGCGATGGAGTACGCGAAACAACACATTCGATTCAACGCCGTCGCTCCCGGAACCGTCGATACGCCGCTTCACGCTGGCGCCTCGAAAGACTCATTGCGAAGCCAGGCGCCGATGGGGACCGTGTCAACCGTCGAAGACATAGCCAGCGCGGTGGTTTACCTGACAGAAGCTCGCCAAATCACAGGGGAGGTGCTGCACGTAGATGGCGGTGCGCACATAGGAAAATGGTAACGCGGGAAAATGATCAACCGGCTGCTGCCGAGCGGAGGTTGAAGGAACTGGGGATCAAACTCCCGACCCCGCCTGAGCCGTTCGGCACTTATGTGGAAGCGGTGCAGACAGGCAATTTGCTTTTCCTAACCGGGATGCTTCCGACAGAGGCTCGCGTTGCGAAATTCATTGGACGCGTCGGTGCTGAACTCGATGTGGAAACCGGGCGCAAAGCCGCTTACCTCGCTGCACTCAACGTCCTCGCGGTTGCGAGAAAACATTTGGGATCGCTCGACAAGGTAACTCGAATTGTCCGGCTAGGTGTATCTGTGGCCACTTCGGGAGACGTTCGCGATCACCCGAAGGTGGCCGACGGCGCTTCCGAGCTGCTACAAAGCGTCTTCGGCGAAGACAAGAACCCTTGCCGCCTGGTTTATGGCGTTGCCAGTCTCCCGCTGGGAACACCGGTGGAACTCGAAGTGATTTTTGAAGTGTCTAACTAAGAAAAGCCCGATGAGGTGCCGACTTAAAGGAGCGCGAATCTTGACACAGCTGTGCTTGACCGACCATTCCGATGGATCGCAAGGCAACGCCGCGCTAAGTCTGCCCGGCGATTGTCCTGAGTCGCTTGACCCACGTCCCGCCGGGAAACCGACAGTCTGGGTCTGCTCGCACAATTGGAGGAAACAATGAAGATACTGATGGTGCTAACTTCACACGATCAACTGGGGAACACTGGTCGCAAGACTGGCTTTTGGCTGGAAGAATTTGCCGCGCCCTACTTTGTCTTTCGCGACGCCGGCGTTCAACTGACTCTCGCTTCTCCGAAAGGCGGCCAGCCGCCGATCGATCCGAAGAGCGACGAGCCAGAGAATCAGACCGAAGCGATGACGCGTTTCAAGAAAGATAGCGCCGCTCAGGAGGTACTTTCGAAAACCATCAGACTCGCCGACGCGAAATCGGAGGATTACGACACGATCTTTTATGTCGGAGGACACGGTCCGATGTGGGACCTGGCGGACAACCCTGTTTCGATTGCATTGATCGAGTCCTTCTATAACTCCGGCAAACCGGTTGCCGCAGTTTGTCATTCCCCTGGCGTTTTGCGCAGGGTCACCTACAAAGGCGAGCCGCTGGTGAAGGGTAAACGCGTCACGGGCTTTACCAATGGGGAAGAAGAAGCGGTTCAGCTGACTCACGTCGTTCCGTTCCTGGTCGAAGATGAACTGCTACAACTGGGTGCCGTCTTTGAGAAGAAGGCGAACTGGCAGCCGTTTGCCGTTGTTGATGGCCGGCTCGTTACTGGACAGAACCCCGCGTCCTCGACCTCGGCGGCTCAGGCGCTTCTGAAACTCATGTCGGAATCGTCAACGGACAGCATCAAGGTCGAGCAGAGGAGTTATGAGATGCCCCCGCGGGAGGGAATCAGCATCGCACATTTTCTGACCGTCGCCGATATCGACCGATCAGCTCGCTTCTATGAAACCGTCTTCGGAGGCCGCATTCTGAGCAGAGGCGACAGCTCCGGCGCACCTGCGTACATTCAGATCGCGAATACGTGGCTCCTGGTCAACGTCGGAGGCGGGCCGACGCCTGATAAGCCGTCTGTAACTCTCAGCGTCCCCGACCCGAATCACATCAACAGCTTTATGAATATTCGCGTCGCGGATATTCAAGCGTGCTACGAATCGTGGAAGAGTCGAGGAGCCGAATTCATCACCGAGCCGATCCCCAAGTACGGCGAGACGCGCTGCTACATCCGCGATCCCGACGGTTACATTATCGAGGTCGGACAAAGCACCGACCTTACCTACGGTTAAGGGCCAGCCGGGGATGCGGATTGAGATGCTTACGGGTGTCAGTTGAGTAGCTAACGCGAACAATTGAGAAGATAAACCATGTCACACCATTACTCAGGACCCAACATTGGATTCCCGCGCGGGGATGCGCGGCTGGACTTGACGGATCTCTATGCCTTTCCCAAGCCGGGAGAGCCGGACAAGTCGATTCTCATTATGAACGTTCATCCGTCCGTCGGCATTGATCCGCCGGGACCTACGACTACCGAGCCCTTCGCGCCAGAGGCTCGCTACCAGCTAAAGGTCGATATGGACGGCGATGCCGTCGCCAATGTTAGCTACGAGGTGCGCTTCTCGTCGCTTGAGGGCGGCGAACAGAGCGCAACGCTCCGCTGTGTGGAGGGCGGACACGGCGCCGAAACAGGCGGGGACGGGAAGGTTATCGTGGAGGGGGTGCCGGTCTCGAGAGGGCACGAGGCACATGTAACGCAGGCTGGTGACTACCGGCTCTTTGCCGGTTGGCGCAGCGATCCCTTCTTCTTCGACGTCCTGGGCGTGCTCAACAAATTCCTGTTTACCAGTGGGGATTTCTTCGCAGACAAAGATATCTGCAGCATTGTGCTGGAACTGCCGAACTCCCTTCTTGGGCCGAGAGAGGTCGGCCTCTGGGCTCGGACCTTGATTCCAGCAGACAGCGCCAGTGGGGGCTGGATCCAAGCCGACCGCGGGGCACGGCCCAACCAGACACCCTTTCTTACCGGCGAGCAGAACGACGCTTATCTCGCCGGGGAGCCCGCGGACGATGCCCGTTTTATTCCTGTCTTCGCACACGCCCTGGAGCACACGGGCGGGTATTCTCCGGAGGAAGCAAAGCGGGTGGCAGGAAAATTGTTGCCGGACCTTTTGCGGTATGACCCCAAACACCCCGCGTCCTTCCCGGACAACGGCCGCGCGCTCACCGACGACGTTTCTGACGTCTTCCTCGCTATCCTCACCAACGGGAATGTGACGGGAGACAAGGTTGGCCCGCACGACGATTTTCTTGATGACTTTCCCTACCTGGGCCCGCCGCACATCCTCCGAAGCAAATAACGAGACAGCTAACCCGGGACTCAAATCTCTTCTCTTTGATCATGCGAGCGGACATTGAACCAGGCAGCGCACGGAAGGCGAGTGCTGGTAGCGGTTTGAATGCCGGCGCATCCTGTCCCGCGGCAGCAATCGCGATAAGGCCGAACGCAACCGCGATCCCAAGGGGAGGGAAATCGGGGTGGAGCGTGCTATCGACACTACGCGAATCCGAGGCGTACTGGTGCCTTTTGAAAAATCAAACCGTCCACTGTCGATAGTAGGCTCGGACCCGATAAGACCCCGCTCTCGCGGAACTGAAGACGTCCCGGCAGAAGCTGGAAGCCAGGTTGAACGCGGAAAAGACAGAGCTTCATGACTACAACGTCTTTGTGCATTACGAGCCAAGCGGGATTATTGAACTTTTGTCCTAGAGAAAATGCACGGAACGCACTTCAAGATCAGATGGCGGACCAACTGTGTTCTAAAATATCGCCGTCGGAGTTGGCGAAGCTTGTCTTAGATGAGGATGTCGCCGAGTTAGCTCGTGTCGGTGGGAATTAGCCATGATTGGGCGAGCGAAATGTGCGATAAGCTGCGCACCTTCACAACACTACACAGCTTGGAGGTGATGTGGAAGCCGTCGTCTCCAGTAATTACCGCGAAGACAAAGGCAGCCAAACCTAAGGAAATCCCGGTAAATCACAGCCCTAGCGTTGACGTTATCAAATCCCGGATCGCGTTCACTCGCTTTGAAGTGCTTAAGAACAGAGCAGCTAGCGGGAGCGACACGTAAGCGTCATCAACTTGCGAGGTAAGAAATGTTTATGAGTAACAAGAAAACCTGGTTCATCACCGGCGCTGGCCGCGGTATGGGGCTCGATTTTGCCAAGGCCGCGCTCGAGGCTGGTCACGCGGTCGTCGCCACTGGCCGGGACCCCGACGCGGTGGCTAAAGCTATCGGAAAGTCGAACGATCTGCTGACGGTAAAGCTAGACGTGACAAGTCGCGCCGATGCCGAGGCGGCGGTGCAAGCCGCGCTCGACCGGTTCGGCGGCATTGATGTGCTGGTCAATAATGCGGCCAGCTTTTATGCCGGCTACTTCGAGGAGCTGACGCCGGAGCAGTTCGAGTCTGATCGGTCCGATGAACGCTACTCGCGCGGTCCTTCCGGTGATGCGCAAGCAGCGCTAGGGTCGCATTATTTCAATCTCGTCGTCAGCAGGCCTGGCCGCAGGCTTCGAGTTCGTGAGCGCGTATGCCGCGTCCAAGTTCGGTCTCGAAGGCTGGATGGAATCGCTCCAGGCCGAGGTCGCGCCCTTCGGCATCAACACCACCATTGTTAATCCGGGCTTCTTCCGCACCGAACTCCTCACAGAGCAATCGACGAATTACGCCAAGGCTTCCATCTCGGACTACGACGAGCGCCGCGCTGCACAGCTCGAGTTTTGGAAGACGCAGAATGGTTCGCAATCCGGTGACCCGGCCAAGCTGGCTAAATAGGCGCTACGTCACATTTCCTCGCAAGAACACGACAGGCTGCGCACGATGGCGCGAGCCGCGTAAAGTTCCCGTGCTCCACGCGGCTCCGCCATCGGAGCGCGGGTGACGTTGGCTCTACGAAGTCGGGGGTTCTTCCCGCACTACAGTTGATTCTTTCAACACCGGCACCTGTTCGTCCTCGTATTTCTCGATGAGCAGGCCGATGACTTCCATGAGCGAGGCGAGCGGATGGGATTCGTCGTTGCCGACTTCATCCACGAGTTGATCGAGCAAGGCGACCAGGCGCCGGTATTCCATCTCGGTGTGCGGACGAAGACGGACTGCGAGAGTTCGGGCCAGTGAGCGAGTGTCGCTTTGAGGGTGTCTGTCATTTCTTCCAAGCTTCGGTGTCGTATTCGCCGTGACTGAGGACGGCGCGAATATAGACCTTTCGGCGGTTGTAGTGAAGGGCGGCGATGAGGCGCACTTTGCGCTGCCAATATTGAAGACGGTGAGTTTTCCCACGAGATCGGCGCTCGGGAAGGTTTCGCGCCGGTGGGTGAAGCTGCGAAAGCGGCCGCGTTTCATCAGCTGATATCAATACGCCAGTGCGCTCAGTGCATCGGAATGCTTCCCCGCAAACTCGTTGAGGCGCTTGCGGCTGATGACATGCATGCAAAGGAATTCAGCCACAAATCTCGAATCGTATCCAGTTCGATGCCGGACCACTGTGGCTCACTTTCGCCGCAAGATCACACCAGTCGCCGCACGATCACGCGAGCAGGATCGCTCGGAGGCACGATGTTGTTCGCATGCAAAAGCGCCGCGTAAATCGCTTCGCTCCGCGCGGCTGATGATAAACGGCGAGCACTAAAATCGAAAGGAAAGCGTAATGAAAAAACGGACACTTGGAAAAAACGGACTGGAGGTTTCGGCGATCGGGCTGGGGTGTATGGGGATGAGTTTTTCCTATGGGCCGCCGAAGGACACGCAGGAGATGACCGCGCTCCTCCGCGCCGCGGTCGATCGCGGGGTGACTTTCTTCGATACCGCCGAGGTCTATGGGCCGTTCACGAATGAGGAGCTGGTCGGCCCCGCGCTTGAGCCGTTTCGCAAGCAGGTGGTGATTGCGACGAAGTTCGGGTTTGACCTTAGCGGGAGTGATAAGAAGCCGGGCGCAGCGGGATTGAACAGTAAGCCGGACAATATCAGGAAGGCGGTCGAGGGTTCGCTCAAGCGGCTCCGGATTGAAACTATCGATCTGCTTTATCAGCATCGGGTCGATCCCGAAGTGCCGATCGAGGAAGTGGCCGGCACGGTGAAGGAATTGATCGCGCAGGGCAAGGTGAAGCACTTCGGGCTCTCGGAAGCGGGCGTGCAAACGATCCGGCGCGCGCATGCGGTGCAGCCGCTGACGGCGTTGCAGAGTGAGTATTCGCTCTGGTGGCGAAAGCCGGAAGCGGAGGTGATCGCGACGCTGGAGGAACTCGGGATCGGACTGGTGCCTTACAGTCCGCTGGGTAGAGGCTTTCTCACCGGCAAGATGGACGCGAACACGACCTTCGAGAGCGGCGATTTCCGCAGCGGGCTCCCGCGCTTCTCGCCGGATGCATTGAAGGCGAACCAGGCGCTGGTGGACTTGTTAGGTAGAATCGCGGCGGCGAAGAAAGCGACGCCGGCGCAGATCGCACTCGCGTGGTTGTTGGCGCAGAAGACATGGATCGTGCCGATCCCGGGCACGACGAAGCTGCATCGGCTGGAGGAGAATCTTGGCGCGGTGAATGTGGAACTGACGCCGGAGGACTTGCGCGAGATCGATCAAGCGGCGTCGGAGATCGATGTGCAAGGCGCGCGTTATCCGGAAAAACTGGAGGCGATGACGGGGAGGTAGAGCGAGGAAAAAGATCCAAGGCTGCGTTCGACGCGCCAGTCGAGTTAACAAATCTTTCCTACCCTAACGAGCGCCTCTGCCAGCCACGGTCGCGGCAAAAGGCACCCCCATGGTGATCGTGACCCTGGTTCCGGGACTGACGAGGTCTTTCAGGCGTGCCGCATCCCAGTTGGCGGTGCGGATGCAGCCGTGGCTGCCGGCGCGTCCGATGGTCTCGGGATTGTTTGTGCCGTGAATGCCGATGCCTGGCTTATTCAGGCCCATCCAGAGAATGCCCACGGGATTGTTAGGCCCGGGCGGAATGTTGTAGAAATCGCTCGTCCGCACGCCGTGCATGAGCACCCCTTCGTCGTGGCGAAACCAGGGCATGGTGGCAATCCCAAGAATCTTCCATTCGCCCAGGGGCGCCGGCAGCGTCTTCGAGCCGGGCGTAATTGGAAACTCGGCGACCAGCTTGTCACCTTCGTGCACTTCGAGGAAACGCTCGCGCGTGTCGATGTAGATTTGCCGATTGGCAAAGGCCGGGTTCGTCGGGATGAATTTTTCCGAGAGTTTCTCGATCTCGAATGGCTGCACGTTAGGCACCTTGACCGTGTCGCCAACCTTGAGGTCGTCGAGGTTCATGCCGGGGTTGAGCTTGCGCAGGAAATCCTCCGCGGCGTGATAGCGCTCTGCGACGAACTCAAGGAGTGAGCCGTATTTCATCGCCTTGAGCTTTGCCTGTTCCGAGGGCCTGGATGCGGTCTCGCCGACGAACTCTTCGTCTTCCGGCCGAATGGTGTAAGTCGTGTAAGGCTGGGGAACTTCCGCGAGCAACTGCGCATCGACTGCGCCAGTCGGCGGCAAGCCATTCGCTTTTTTGTAAGCGACCAGCGCTTTGCCGAAAAACTCGCCCATTTTCCCGTCAATCTTCCCGGGCCCGAACTCGTGATTATCGAGAAAGATCTGGAGCCGCACGCTCGTCTCCTCATCGTAAATCGGCAGTGCGACCAATTCACGCGGCGGCAATGATGGCGTCGGACTTGGAGTCGGCGTGGCTGGCAGCGCCCGCCGCACCGGAATCGGCGTCGGGATTGGCGTCGGCGTTTGGCGCGACCACCAACCCGCTTCTGCGCGCGGCACGAGGGCGATGACCACGCAACAGAGCGTTGCGGCTGTTTTCATGTGCGCAAGTTATTAGCCGGGCGGAGCGCTCGCGCAAACCTGGCGAGACGCTATTTCTTGTTTTCGCCCTTGGCTTTGGCCCGGTTTTCCCTCTTGCGGAACTCAACCATCCTGGTTACGAGCGAGAGCGGAAGGGGCTCGTCGTGTGGAAATCTCACCGAGCCCTTGGCGTGCTCGTACTTGGCGAGTTCTTTGCTGAATTTCACGATCGCGCTCGTGCGCGGGTAGAACCCGATGTGATTCTTAAACCCGGCGAAGTACACCAGCACTCCGTCCAGCCTGAAGGCAGGCATTTGATAGCTGATGGTCTCCACCGCTTCGGGCGCTGCGGCCATGATTGTTTGTCTTAACTCGCGCAACCGCCTTCTTACTTTCGGTGGGAATCGAGCGACATAGTTATTAAAGGTGACAGAACTCTTAGTCATGAACTGAGTGCTCGTTAGCTCTAACCACGCCCATCTACTCTTAGTCAGACAATGCGTGAGTGGCATGAGTCACTGCCGCCCCGGCTCTGAGGGAAGCGGCAACCATCGCGGCTTCGGTTAACTCCGCTTCACTCGCGCCAGCTTTGCGTGCGTTGGCGGAATGGATATCGATACAGTACGGACATTGTGTCGTTAAGGCGACTGCTACTGCAATGAGTTCCTTGTATTTGACCGGAATTGCGCCGTCGGCAACGGCGGCCTTGTCGAAAGCCCAGAAGGCTTTCATGACTTCGGGGGCGAGCGACTCCATCTTTTTAATCCTGGCAAGGTTGTTTTTGCTGTACATGGCGATGATGAGTTGGGCTTATCGTTAGGTGATGAGATTGAGGCCTGGCGACACTCGACCACGAGCCAAGGTTGCGCAAGCTTCAGGCGAGCGTGGAATTCCCGGAACCTTCTCCTGACGTGAGATTTACTGGTCGTTCCCAGCGCCAGACCTTGCCGTCTTGCGAATTCATCGCCTCGCCGACAAAGATAAAGCCACATTTCTGCAAGACACGCGTCGAAGCATTCTCTTGCGGCAAGGTGTAAGCACGAAGGCTGCACACTTGCCCGGTGCCTTTGGCATATTCAATCAGCGCGCGGGCCGCGGCCGTGGCATACCCGCGGCCTTCGTAGTCTGGCGCGATGCCGTAGGCGATCTCCACCACGGCATCCTCACTCGGAGGTCCGGCAAAGCTGCACAATCCAATCAGCTTCTTGCCTAATAAAACACCGAACCCATCCTGCCACGAATCCGTCGCTTCGCGTTGTCGTAGCTGGTCGAGAAAATCCGGGGATACTTCGGGTCCAACAATAAAGTCTCGCACGCCGCGGGCGACAGTTAGACCGGTAAGTTGCTCATAATTTTCCAAACCGTCGAGTAATGCTCGAAGATGTTGCGGTGTGTGCGGACAGAGTCGGAAGCCGGAGCTCGAAAGAGCAAGGAAGTCAGAACTCAAGGTAGAAAGGATGTTGGAGACTTGGAAAAGAAGCGCGCCAACGTTCTTTCGGCAAACCATGACGAAGTAGCAAGTGCTGGCTTGCCTTCTTCGACTTAGCCGACGGCGGCAATCAGGCTGAAGATAGGGTTTACCCGTTTGGCCGACTATTCGCGCTTTCACGGCGCTTCTCGTTAACTCGGGCAGCGTCGATCGTGCCTAACGACGTACCTTGTCGCAGAAAAATTCCCGATTGCTCCTCGGCGCCGGAATGGTTAGGTGCAGCTCTTGTTTTGAAGTTTATCAATCTGACGCGCCGGACGGAGATCGGTGCGAACTGTTATTATCTGGCGGCCGGCGGCCGGGGCGTGGTGCTCGATTGCGGAATGCATCCCAAGGAGGAAGGTGAAATGGCTTTGCCGCTGTTCAGCGCTCTGGCGGGCCGGCAAGTCGACGCCATCCTGCTTTCTCACGCGCATCTCGATCACATCGGCTCGCTCCCGGTACTCATGCGTCAGCAGCCGCAGGCGCGCGTTTTTATGACCGAGCCAACAGCGGCGATCGGTGATGCGCTCCTGCATAACTCCGTCAATGTCATGATCCGGGAACGTGAAGAGGTCGGAATTATTTATCCACTCTTCACCCACCGTGAGACTGACCGTGCGACGGAGCGATGGCAACATTGCCCGCTGCGTCAACCCATCACGGTTGAGGGCGAACGTTCCTCTGTGCGGCCTAACGACGATCTCGCCTTCGAATATCGCGATGCCGGTCACGTCATGGGAGCGGCCGGAATTCTCCTGCGCGCGGAGGGCCGGACTGTTTTCTACAGCGGCGACGTAAACTTCGACGATCAAACGCTAACCAAGGGCGCGGCTTTTCCCTGGAAGGAGATAGACGTTCTCATCATCGAGACCACCCGCGGCGATTCTCCATTGCCGGAAAATTTTTCACGCGCAGCAGAAGAGCTGCGTTTTGCAGAGGCGATCGAGCGCGCGTTTGCCCGCGGTGGATGCGTGCTCGTGCCGGTTTTCGCTCTCGGCAAGACGCAGGAAGTGCTGACCATGCTCTACAAATTCAAACGCCAGAAATTGCTCGGCGACTTCCCGATTTACATCGGCGGATTGAGCTCCAAGATGACACAGATTTACGATCGGCGCGCTAACCAGGCAGCGCGTGTCCTGCCGCGTTTGCAATTGTTTCCCGAATTGCAGCCATTTGTCCTCAATGGAAAAACCATCGCCGAGGCACCCGCGCGTCCGGGACGCATCTATGCCCTCTCCAGCGGAATGATGACGCCCAAAACGCTTTCCAACATTTTTGCACGACGGATTGTCGATCGACCGGAGCACACGATTTTCTTCGTTGGCTATGCTGACCCGGAATCGCCCGCGGGCAAATTGCGCCGCGCCCGGCCTAACGAATTCGTCTCGCTGGACGAAGACGAGCCCGCTCAACCGCTACGATGCCAGATCGAACAATTTCAATTCAGCGCGCATGCATCACGCGAATCGATCCTGGACTACATCAGGAAGGTTGCGCCAAAAAAGGTGGTGCTGGTGCACGGCGATCCCGCCGCAGTTGAATGGATAAGGTCGACGGCCGCAGGTGCATTGCCGGGAAGCGAAATCATCGTTCCGAAACCGGGTGTGGAAATCGATTTGTAGCGCGAGCTATCGGCCTGGGCCTTTGTCGCTGTCGGTCGCAATCTTGTTTCTCGTGAGAATCGTTTCCTGGAATATTAATTCGTTACGCAAGCGTGAAGCACGTCTTCTCGCCTGGCTGCGAGAGACGAGTCCAGACATCGTCTGTCTCCAGGAAACCAAATGCACCGACGAGCAATTTCCCGCGGCAACGCTACGTGATGCGGGCTACGCCGCGGTTTTCCATGGTCAGAAGTCCTACAATGGAGTCGCAATTCTGGCGAAGGAGGAACCGCGCGAAGTGCAGCTAGGATTTGGCGATGAGGTGGCGGACGCGCAGGCTCGCGTTATTGCCGCCAGCGTGGGAAACGTGCGCGTGATTTCGATTTACGCCCCTAATGGGCAGGCGGTCGGGTCGGAAGCCTATGCTTACAAAATCGAGTGGTTTCGTCGCCTAACGACTTGCTTGCGCGGGCGCGAAAGTCCGCTCGATCGCGTCCTGCTCTGCGGCGATTTCAATGTTGCGCCTAACGACGAGGATGTCCACGACCCGGCGCTTTGGCGCGGCGCCATCATGTGCTCTGAGAATGAGCGAGCGGCGTTTCGCGCGGTCTGCGATCTTGGACTGGCGGATACTCTGCGCTTGTCTCATCCGGAGCCGGGAATTTTCAGCTGGTGGGACTACCGCATGCTGGCATTTCCGAAGAATCGTGGACTGCGGATCGATGCCATTCTCGCCGGAAGTGAGCTGGCAGCCAATTGCAGCGACGCGGGAGTGGAGCGGGGGATGCGCAAAGGAAAAGAGCCTTCAGATCACGCGCCGGTGTGGGCCGAAGTCAGCCCTTCCAGCCTCATTGGATCGTTAGGCTCTTAGCCGGTCGAGTTTGGCGTTTCCCCTGGCGAATGAGCAGATCGCTGTCGGGCCAACCAACACGCGGTCGTTGACTTCCGCTCGACGGAAGCGATACCGCGTCGGAGGATGCAGTCGATGGCTGATCCGGCGCGACGAGTTGCTCACCCTCCGCCGAAACCACTTCTCGTTTACGATGGTGATTGTGCTTTTTGTAAGCTATGGATCGCGCGCTGGCAGGAAGAGACGGGCAACGCCGTAGAGTATGTCTCGTTGCAGGAAGCCGCGGCCCGATTTGCAGATATACCTCGGGAAGATTTTGAACGGGCGGTGAAGTTGATCGAGCCTGATGGCTCGGTCTACAGCGGTGCGGAGGCTGTCTATCGTTCGTTAGGCGCTGGAGGTCGCCCACTGAATCGTTGGAGTTACGATCATGTGCCGGGCTTCGCGGCGGTCTCAGAATTTGCCTATCGAGTCATCGCCGACCATCGCGCTCCGGCGCATCGAGTGACCCGGCTGTTCTGGGGTAATGACGTGCGACGTCCGACCTATTTTACTTCGCGCAGTTGGTTCCTGCGTTCGTTAGGCGTGATCTTTCTGATTGCCTTTCTCTCCTTTTGGTTACAGATCGACGGGCTGATCGGGGAGCGGGGAATCATGCCATTGCCGCGGTTCATGGAAGCGGCGCGCACACAACTCGGCCGCCCAGATTGGCTTGTTCTCCCCACCTTTTGCTGGATCAACTCGAGCAGCGTTTTTCTTCATTTTCTCTGCGGCACGGGTGCGTTTTTGTCTGTCCTCCTCGTTGCCGAAATCGCGCCGATTCTCTGTCTGGTTCTGACTGTCGGAATTTATCTTTCCCTCAGCGTTGCGGGACAGACGTTTTTCAGTTTTCAATGGGACATTCTGCTGATCGAGACCGGCTTTCTCGCCATCTTTATTGCGCCCTGGCGATGGTGGCCGCGACGTGGAGAGCAGCCACCTGTTTCGCGACCTGCACTTTTTCTTCTCCAGTTTCTGCTTTTCAAACTAATGCTGATGTCAGGCGTGGTGAAACTCACGAGCAGTGATCCGTCGTGGTGGGACCTGAGCGCGCTCGACTATCACTACTGGACACAACCGCTCCCGACTGTCCTCGGTTGGTGGGCCGATAAATCGCCCGAATGGGTCAAACATTTCTGCACCGCGGCAACACTCGTGATCGAGATCGTCGTGCCCTTTCTGATCTGGGGGCCGCGTCGTCTGCGACAGTTGGCGTGCGGGCTTTTCGTTCTTCTGCAAGTCGTGATCGGGCTGACGGGTAACTACGCCTTCTTTAATCTTCTCACGATCGCGCTTTGTCTTTTGTTGATAGACGATGCGGTTTGGCCACCGGTTTTTCGCCTCCCGGAGGGATTGCCAGTTATGGGGCGCCGGCCGAGCCTGATTCCGGCGCTCGTCATCTTCGTCACGATGCCGATTAATGCCGTCCTCATCCTCGAAAGCTTTAAACCCAACCTCACCTGGCCGCCAGCGATGGAGTCGCTTTATGCCGCGATCGCCCCGTTCCGGCTCGTGAACAGCTACGGACTCTTCCGTGTCATGACAGAGGAGCGACCCGAAATCATCATCGAAGGCAGCTACGACGCGCTGGAGTGGAAACCTTATGAATTTAAATGGAAAGCTGGTGACCTTGATCGACCGCCCGTTTTCGTCGAGCCGCATCAACCGCGGCTTGATTGGCAGATGTGGTTTGCGGCGCTGGGTGATCCGCGACAAAACCCATGGTTTTTGGCTCTTACTCAGCGATTGCTCGAGGGTTCGCCGGATGTTTTGGCGTTGTTAGGCAAGAACCCGTTCCCGGAAAAACCGCCGCGCTATTTGCGGTCGCGAATCTATTGTTATCATTTTGCGAGCCTCGCCGAGTATCGCAGGACCGGTCGCTGGTGGGAACGCGACAAGGGCCGGACGTACCTTCCTGAAGTCTCCCTAAGCCGCGAATAAAAGGAAATGGAACCTGACCTGGCTTCGTCTGGACAAGCTATCAGAGAAGATTTTTCCTTGATCTGATTTGCCGTTAAGAAACCAGCGAGATGATCCAGTGCGACGTCGCGTGACTTGAGCAATGCCCGTTAGGCGCTATCCTTGCGCATGCCAAAAGAGGCGCAGATCGTTACCGAAGGCACGGTCACACAAGTGCTACCGGGCACGATGTTTCGAGTCGATCTCGCCGGGCAGCGCAACGTCCTTGCCCATATCTCGGGTAAGATGCGCAAGCATTTCATTCGCATCGTGCCGGGAGACAAGGTGGAGGTTGAATTGTCGCCCTACGATCTCACCAAAGCGCGAATTATCTTTCGCGAGAAATAGAAGCGATGGCTTCCGGGAAGGCCGAGGGGGAAAATCGTAAGCGCAAGCCTTCGGCGAGTTCCGTATCCCCAATGAAGAAAAGTTCAACGCCAGAGACGAAGAGTCGTTCGGCAAGAAAACCACGTTCCAAAGAGGAGAAGATTATGGCTGAGGAGAATAAGACTGGAGAAGGTGCGGCAATTCCACCGCAGGCAGAAGAGAAGGTGCAAAGCGGTGTCTCGCATGCACGCAAGGCGGCGGACGATTTACGTTCGGCGGCAGGCGCCGTCGCAGACGAATATCGCGGCCGCGCCGAGGAAGTGTGGAACGAGGCGAGCGATCGCGTGCGAAGCTTTCAGGAAGATACCGAGCAATACGTGCGCGATAATCCGACCAAGGCGATCTTCACCGCGCTCGGGGTTGGATTTGTTCTGGGCCTGATTTTCCGTCGTTAGGGGACAGCGGATGCCAGGCCGCCCGATGCCGTTCCGCAATCCGGCGGGTTATCGCGGATTGCGCCAGAACCTGGCCGCGCTGGTTGCGTCCTGCACGCAATTTTTCCAGACGCGCCTCGAGCTTGCCCTCCAGGAATCGAAGGGCGCGATAAAACAACTTGCCCTCCTTGCGGGCTGTCTCATCGCCGCGGCTCTTGGTCTTGCCTGCGGTTATGTGTTCCTGATGGTTTTTATTATCGTGGGAATCGCGCACTTGCTCGCGATCTCGTGGATTTGGATTTCGCTCGCGCTCGCCCTGTTCCATTTTGGCGCGGCTCTGCTTTGCCTCGTGCTCGCGCGCGGGCAGCTGAAACGTCCGCTTTTTCGCGAGACGGCGAGCGTGATTAAGGAAGATACAGAATGGCTGAAAAATCTGGACCAGAGAAAGACCCGCTAGCATTGCGCAGGAAGATTGCTCAGTCGCGCGAACTGGTGGTGCGCGACATGGGCGGGCTGCGTTACGAGTTGAATTTTCCCCTCAAGTTCAAGAAGGCTTTTCAACGGAACACCGCGCTCTGGATTGGTGCGGCTGTTGCCCTTGGTCTTTGCGTCGCTCTGCTCCGGGCGCGGACGCGAAAGATCTATATTGGTCCATCAAACAAAAAGGTTCGCTCACCGAACAAGTCGCTCCTCGAATCGGGCGCTTTGCTCGGCGCGATCAAGCTCGCCATGACGGTCTTGCAGCCGATCGTGGTGAGCCATTTCGCAAAGAAAGGCTCGAAAGAAGGCCGCGACAAAAGCTCGCGTCGCCAGGGTTGGTGATCGAATTTCAATTTACGCCCCTCAAGCGGCTGACTATCCTCAATTGGTCGCTTTCGCATGTCCGAAACTCCTACCCCCAGCGCACCTGCGGCTGTCTCGTCGCATGTTGATTATTACCTTGCAGTCGGCCAGGAGAACGGCGCTTCCGACATCCATCTCGGTGTCAATGCCCAGCCGATTTGGCGCCTCTTTGGTCATCTTCAACCAATCTGGCCCGAAGCGTCAAAACTGACCGCGACCGACACGGCTGCGCTCGCTGAAGGTTTTCTGACCGAAGGGCAGCGCGCGCAATTAGCCGAACGTGGCGACGTTGACTTTGCCTATTCCAGCAGTTTTGGACGTTTCCGCACCAGTATCGTTAGGCAAAGACTCGGGATCGATATCGTTTTTCGCATCATCAGCACGCGTGTGCGCACGATGGATGAATTGGGTTTACCCGAAAGTCTGAAGCTGCTCACGCGTTTCCATAACGGGCTCATCCTAGTGACGGGCTCAGTTGGCAGCGGAAAATCGACCACCCTGGCCGCACTCGTCGAGCAAGTGAATCTGGAGCGGCGGGAGCACATCATCACCCTGGAGGATCCGATTGAATATGTTTTCGAACCGAAAAGCTGCCACATCACGCAACGCGAAGTGCGTATTCACACAAAGTCGTTCGGCGCCGCTCTCCGCGCTTCGTTACGGGAAGATCCGGACATCATCATGGTCGGCGAAATGCGGGATCTCGAAACCATATCGCTCGCCATCACCGCGTCTGAGACGGGTCATCTTGTTCTTGGTACCCTGCATACGGGCAACGCTTCACTCACTCTCGATCGTTTGCTTGACGCGTTTCCGGTCGACCAACAGGACCAGATTCGCGTTATGGTGAGCGAATCCTTGCGCGGCATCATCAGCCAGCAACTCGTCCCGCGCGCCGATGGCAAAGGTCGCGTCCTCGCACTCGAAATCCTAACGAACACCCCCGCGGTCGCGAATGTTATTCGCGAATCGCGCACGTTCATGCTTCCGGGCATAATCCAAACCGGCCGCAAACAAGGCATGCAACTAATGGATGATTCGCTGCGCGAGCTCTATGATCACGATATCATCAGCGCCGAAGAAGCCGTTGCGCGGAGCGAGCAAAAGCAGATCATGCGCGATCACGTCCTACGGGAACGCTAATAGAGAACTAGCAAGACCCTGGAGAAACCCCCATATTCATTGTTCGTCCCTCAGGCAATGCCATCCATCGACCGCTTACTTACAACGCTGGTCCAGGAGGGCGCGTCCGATCTTCATTTGGCCGAAGGTCAGCCGCCCAAAATTCGCAAACATGGGGATATCACTCCGATTCGCGAAGAGCCGGTCTCTCGCGACGAAGCGATCACAATGCTGAGCGAGATCTGTGCATCAAAACGCTGGTCTGCCTTCGAAGAATTGGGCGACCTCGATTTCGCTTACGAGTTAGATGAGCGCTCGCGCTTTCGCTGCAATTATTTCAAACAAACAAATGGTTACGGCGCAGTCTTTCGACTTATCCCGACGCAGATTGCTACTCTGGAAGAGTTGGGCATTCCGCAAGTCGTTAGGGATTTTGGCGATCTGCGCGGCGGACTCGTTCTCGTAACCGGTCCGACCGGTTCCGGCAAGTCGACTACCCTGGCGGCGCTGGTCGATTACATCAATCGCACCTACGCGCGACACATCGTGACGATCGAAGAGCCGATCGAGTTCGTGCATTGCAACAAACGCAGCATCGTTACCCAGCGTGAGGTGCCCGGGCAATCCGCGACTTTCGCCGCGGGATTGAAAGCGGCCTTGCGCGAAGATTGCGATATCGTTCTCGTGGGCGAAATGCGGGATCTCGAAACGATTTCGCTCGCGCTCACTGCTGCCGAGACAGGCCTTTTGGTTTTTGGCACACTGCATACCAACAACGCGCGCAAAACAATCGATCGAATGATCGATGTCTTCCCGGCCGACAGGCAACCGCAGGCTCGCACGATGCTGGCGAACTCGCTTCGTGGAGTGCTCGCGCAGTTACTGCTCAAGCGCGCTGACGGCCGCGGTCGACTGGTCGTGAACGAAATCCTCATCGGCAATCCGGCGGTCGCCTCCATCATTCGCGAAGGAGCGACGCAAAAATTGCAGGACGTCATCGTGAGCGGAAAAAAGCAGGGAATGCAATTCATGGATGACGCGATCCTCGCGCACTTGGAGCCGGGACTCGTCTCGCCGCAGGAAGCGTTTATGAAGGCGATAGACAAGAATCTCTTCAAAAAGTTCCTCTCGAACGAGCAAGCAGCCCTGGCTAACTCTGCCGGCGCGGCAGCTGACGACCAACGACGGCTACCAGGCGATTTTGTGAAAGCGAAGAGCCGGGAAAGATAGCGAAACAGGTCGTTAGGCAATGGGCCGTATGGCACTGCGGCCACGAGATTCGAAGGTTACAAGTGCGAAACCATTGCCGGTTCGCGTTCCAAGTTCGCCTCCCTAACGTGCCGGCCATATGAAAAAGCACCTCGTTCTAATTCTGGCGGTCCTAGGTGTTCTGCTGAGCTTTGCAGGACAAGGACGCGCGGAAGAAAGTCATCGCGGCTTCTTTGAAGCCGATCTTACCGGAGGCGGCAAAGCCGTCTTTTTTATTCAGGGCAATCACGCCCTGTCTATCTACGTCTTCGATGTTGCCTCGGGAGCGGTTAGCTTTGCCGGCGGCGACATCGCGACCGACGGCACCTTTAGTGTTACGGGCAGCAATGGCGCAGTGATTAGTGGTTCGGTCCACGACGATGACTCCGCTCCCTTTGATGACGATCAAGTAACAGCCAAAATTGACGGCCAGACGGTCCTTGCTCCACGCGTGCGCGACTTCGGACCGAGCGATGATATTCCCGGACGCTTTACCGGCGTAGCGGAGAGCGTCGATGGACAGACATTGGACGTGAAGCTGGTAATCGACTCCCAGAGCCGAATCTTCTTTATCGCTGTCGACGGCAATACCGTTCTCGGCGGTTTTGGATCGGTTACAGCTACGCAACTCGCGAGCAAGGCCGACAAAGTAACTACCAATGACCACGGTGACGATGATCCTCCCGGTCATGATATGGGCGATGATCATGGACAGGACGCGGATGACTTGCAGGACTTCAATGAAGACCTCAACGACGATCATCCGAACGCAACCTTTTCGCTGAGTCTGCTAAGCGGCGCAACGGTTACGGGTAATCTGACTTTCGGTCACGGTGCACAGTTAGGAGACTTTACCCTTAATGGGATAACTTACTTCTTCCGGGCGCCGCAGGAGTCACCGGGAAATCACCTCGCTAACATTTCGACGCGCGGGTTTGTTACCACCGGCCAGGGTCAGCTCATCGGAGGCTTTATCATTACGGGTGGCCCGAAAATGGTTTTGATTCGCGCCTTGGGACCTTCATTGGCAGCACAAGGTGTAAGTCCAGTCCTGGAGAACCCAGTGCTGAAACTGATGAGTGGCGACACGGAGTTAAAGTCGAATGACGACTGGCAGAGTAACTCTAACTCGGACGAAATCGTCGCGACAACGATTCCGCCCGTGAATGCAAGTGAGTCCAGCATCCTGGTGCGCCTGGAACCGGGGGCCTATTCCGCGGTGGTAAGCGGAGCGAATGACTCGACCGGAATCGCCTTAATCGAGGTTTACGAAATCGATCGTAACTAAGTTGTTTCGTGTCAGCAAAGGTCCCCGCGTCTCGATAGCGCGGGGGCCTTTTGTCGTCTGCGCATTCCAGCGGGTGCCGACGGCGGGGGCCATTAGTAAGACTTCGCCCAAAGCACGGGCTGGGCACTTGGCTCGCCGGTGAAAATACATTTTCCGGCTTGTGGTGGACTGACCGGATCGCTGAACGGAATACAGCGAATGGTTACTTTGAGATCATTCTTGACCTGTTCCTCGACCTCGCGGCTGCCGTTCCAATGAGCGAGGGCAAATCCACCGTGAATCTCCGGCTTATTTGGATTCTTTGGCGTGAAGAAATCATAGAATTCCTCCCTGGTCGCGACGATTCGAGTATGGGCATCGCGGAACGTGAGGGCTTTTTCGAAGAGGTTTTGCTGAATGGCGCCGAGCAAGTGACCCGCTTGCCTAACGAACTCATCTCCGCTCAGAAACACCTTCGTTTTTAAATCCTGATCGCGCCGTGTAACTGCGACATTGCCGCTTTCCAGATCGCGCGGCCCGAGTTCGACTCGCAGCGGCACACCCTTCTTGATCCATTCCCAGTTCTTTACACCGCCCCCGAGGTCGCGTTGGTCGACTTCTACCTCCAGCGGCGCGTTCTCCCACCGGACTGCCCGCAATCTGGCCGCCAAGTCGTTAGCCGCTTTCAGAACGGCGTCGCGGGATTCCGGTTTCGGTACGATGGGCAGGATGACGATCTGCGTCGGCGCAATGCGCGGCGGCAGAACAAGGCCGTCGTCGTCGGCGTGCATCATGATCATGGTACCGACGTTGCGTGTGCTCACACCCCAGCTCGTTGTCCAGCCGAGCTCCTGTTTGCCGTCACGCGTTTGGAATTGAATGCCGCTGCCGCGCGAAAAGTTTTGCCCGAGAAAATGCGAGGTCCCGGCCTGGATCGCCTTGCGGTCCTGGACCATCGCCTCGATGCAAAGCGTCTGTACTGCACCGGGAAATCTTTCGCTCTCCGATTTCTCACCGGTGAAAACCGGCACGGCCAGATATTCGCGCACGAACTTTTCATAGATGTCGAGCATCTGTCGCGTCTCAGCCCGAGCTTCCTCTTCCGTTTCGTGCACGGTGTGGCCTTCCTGCCAGAGGAATTCGGTTGTGCGAAGAAAGAGCCGCGGACGCATTTCCCAGCGCACGACGTTCGCCCATTGGTTGATCAAAATTGGCAGATCTCGATAAGACTGAACCCACCGCGCATAACTCGCGCCGATGATCGTTTCCGAGGTTGGCCTAATGACCAAGGGTTCGGCGAGTGGACTTGCCGGAACCATCTTGCCCTCGGCATTCACTTCCAGCCGGTGATGCGTCACGACCGCGCATTCCTTGGCGAAACCTTCCACGTGCTCCGCCTCCTTCTGCATGTAACTGAGCGGAATGAAGAGCGGGAAATATGCGTTCCTGTGCCCGGTGGCCTTGAACATGGCGTCGAGCGCGCGCTGCATGTTTTCCCAGATGCCGTAACCCCAGGGTTTGATCACCATACAACCGCGCACCTCGCTCGGCTCAGCCAAATCCCCAGCGCGGATCACCTGCTGATACCACTCGGGAAAATCCTCGTCGCGGCGTGGACTGATCGCGTGTTTTTGTTGGTCGGCTTTGGGCATGATGAAGCGCGATATTTAAACCGGCGCGCCGAAGTTGACCAGCGGCAGCTTTCGGAACCACCAGGTGGCAAAGGGTTGCGACTCCAATTCCGAACGAGAAAGTTTCCCGTAATTCGACTAGTTACGCGCGACCAACTGGCGAGCGGCGGGGCTGGATTCGAGATAGTTAGACGCAAAGTCGATGCTGCAAACGGTGCGATAACGGGTGTGCGGACCGATGGCAGCACCTGCGAAATGAAAGTCAGGACTGAAAATATTCTTGCGATGCTTCCTCGCTCGCTGCCCGTCGTCGATGATGAGCGCGACCACGATCTCACGCGGGTTGGATTCCCCGTAAGAAAGATTTTCGCCCCAGCCACCGCTCCAAACTCCGTGGCGATTCATTCGTTCACCTGGATTGGTGCCGTCGGAGCCGGCATGACCGAGTCCGCCGCTCTGCTGATCAGTCACATGTTCGGCCGCGCCTAACGACATGCCGTGGGAAACGGCAAGCGGCGAAAGCGGCCGTGTCCTGCGAAGAAAGCGAATGGCCTCATCGACCGCCGCGACTCCTTCGTGCGTGCGCAAGCCCGCCCCACTGGGCAGGACCAAGAGATTACCGTGGAAATGTGTGCGCATTTTCTCCAGGTAAGTTGCATACTCGGCCGGTCGCTGTCGGGCGCGATTCATCTCGCGAATAATCTCCGCTCCGGTCTTCGTTTGGGCGAACGCGAGAGAGGGAAGGATGATCGCCATGATGCCGACAAAATGAAACCAACGCACCCATATGAGTTGAGCAGCAGCGATGCCAGCCTCCGCAGTTGACACCCTCCAAGGCTGCCGCTAGTTTCCCCGCCCTCGCCCCCGCCTTCCAAGCAATGAAAACCTTTTCTGCCAAAGCTAACGAAGTGGAGCGCAAATGGTGGCTCATTGACGCTCGCGACCAGGTGCTCGGCCGCGTTGCGGTGAAGGCTGCCAATCTGTTGCGCGGGAAGGAAAAGGCGATCTTTACTCCGCACGTCGACACCGGTGATTTCGTGATTGTGATCAATGCAGACAAAGTGAGGCTTACTGGAAGGAAGGAAGAACAGAAGACTTTCATGAGCTTCTCCGGCTTCGTCGGTGGCCATAAGAGCGAAAGTGTGCGCAGCCGTCGCGTAAGGCATCCTGAGTTGCTCGTTGAGCATGCGGTGCGCGGTATGATCCCGCACAACCGGCTCGGTCGCGCTGTTTATCGCAAGCTCAAGGTTTATAGCGGCGAAGAACATCCTCACAGCGCGCAGCAGCCGCAGAGCATCACGTTGGACTAACGAATCAATTCACCATGGCCGAGACACAGGATTTCATCGCCACCGGTCGCCGCAAAACGGCTGTCGCGCGCATTCGGATGACGCCAGGCAACGGCAAGATCGATATCAACGGAAAAAAATTTGAGGATTATTTTCCGACCGCACCATTGCAGAATACGGTCCTCCAGCCGTTGCAGGTGGTGAAGCTGACCAACGCCTACGATATCACAATCAATGCTTCCGGCGGCGGCGCGACCGGGCAGGCAGGCGCGGCGCGATTGGCAATTTCGCGCGCCCTTTTGCAAGTCGACGCCAACCTCCGCGGGACACTCAAACAGGAAGGCCTGCTTCGCCGCGATCCGCGGATGAAAGAGAGGAAGAAGTCGGGTCAACCCGGTGCGCGCAAGCGCTTCCAGTTCTCGAAGCGCTAAAACAAAGGGTCTGTCGCGGCAGCGAATCCAGTTTTGGGCGGAATTGCTCTGTCCTTTCCCAAGCGCCTAAACGATTAGATGCCGCGCCATGCAGCTCGAAGGCGTATGTGACTCTTGAATTGCCGCTGCTAACTGATCGTTAGGCTAGGGTTTCGCCTTGGGAGCGGGAGTTTCCGCGGGGCGCTGCATCGGGATAAAACCTGGTGTCGTGGCCGGCATCGCCTCCGGCGTGGATGAAGGCCGGGGCAAAGTCATTAACTCCCGGAACGCTTCGCTGGCGACGACACTGTCGCGATATTGCGAGATCAGCGTCTCGCAAACCCGCCTGGCTTCCTCGGTCTTGTTTTTCGCTTTTAGCAATGGGATCTGGGCGAGGAGAGCGAGCGGCGCGCTATAGCTCTGGGGATATTGGCTTGCAAGTCGCTGATAGGTGCTGAGTGCCTCGTCATTCTTGCCTAACGATTCGAGATTCGCCGCCAAACCCATCCACGCGGTCGTGACCATCTCGTGCTTTGGAAACTGGTCGAGGAACTTTTGCAATGTCTTGTTGCCTTCGATGTAGTTTCTTTGGCCGCGTTGCTCTGCCGCCAGCAGGAGATAAGCACTGGCTGCCGAGGTACTGCCCGGGTAACGCTGGATAACCTGCTCGTATCCGCTGGCGGTGCGCGCAGCCGCGAGCGCATTGGCTGCGTTGGTTGCCTGACGCGCGGTATAAAGTTGGTAGCCAGTGTAGCCGAGCCCGGCGACGACCAGCAGCGCGACCGCACCAATGATGGCCCACTTGTAATGCTCCCAAAAAAGGTTGGTCTCAAAAGCGGGATCGGTCGAGACGGGTGATGCAGTAGCCATGGGTTCGAGAGTGGTGTCTATGCCACGCGAAGGTTTTCAGCGCAAGCCCCTGAACGTACACTCGCTCGCCGCCATTTTGATGAGTTAAAATGGCCACCGGCAAAAACAGGGCGACGACGGGAATTAGTCCCGTCAGTGTTCAACCGTCGTCGCGCAGAAACGTGATCGCGAACGGAATTGTCGTGATTGCACCGACGAGCAACAGCGCAATTCCAGCTGCTCTTCTTTGGCGCTCGTCCAGTTTTGAGCTGAGAAGGAGTCCGACTCCGATTCCAAAGGCCGCACGAGTGATGGCAAAAAGGCCCAGTTCCGGCATTCGGAGTTCAATTGTTTTCATATTCGTTAGGCGGATTCTAATATGGATTGGCGATCATGCCGCGCGGTTTGCGCGCCTCGACTTGGCCGTTGCGCACACGCACCTCGAAGCAGGGCTGCGTGTAAGCGGCCGGTCCGACGAGAATACGGCCGTCTTCGATTGCAAACTTCGAGTAATGCCATGGGCAGGTTACGGTCTTACCGTCAAACTTGCCTTCAGAAAGTGGACCGCCGAGATGCGAGCATTTCTCGGCCATGACGAAGATGCGACCGTGACTCTTGACCACTAGAACCGGGATGCCGTCCGCCTCCGCTTTCTTCATCCTGCCTTCCGCGAGGTCCGACTCCCTGATGAGCGGGACATATTTGTCAGGCAATTCTTCCGGCGCGTGATTCACGCCAATCCGCTCGTTATAAACCAAATGGCCGCCGAGATACGCGCCAGCGAAGGACAGGGCGTAGCCGATCAGTCCGGTCGTTAGGCCAGAGCGCCTGCGACCATGGCGCCTCTGCCACCAGGAAGTGAGATAACAGGCGGTGGCGGTTATATTCGTTAGGGCGTGTAGCGCGCCGACACGTCTTGGTTTCTCGTAGGTGAAATTCCAATCGTTCAAGCCAGTTATGGCTGCACCGACTGCACCAAGCAGGCCAAGCCCAACGGCAAAATCTGCCCCGTGCCCCAGGCGCTGATCGCCGGTCGCGAGTTCGTAGCTATCGAGGACGGCCGCGGCGGTCCAGGCGCCGATTGGGACGTCGGTTATGGCAGGATGCAAGGGGTGGCCAAGCCAGGTGCCATGGAGAAAATTTCGCACCTTCTCTCCGTTCGACATCGCTTTGTCGAACACCACGTCGGCAATCGCGCCCAACACACTTTCGACTGGTTTTAGCCATCTCTGGCGGTCGACAAGATCCCCGAGCTTATCCATGCTTGTGATTCGAAGATCACGCGCTCGCTGGCTCTCGCCATGTGCAAATCCGACCGGAGGCTGGGCTGCGATTCAATCGTGATGAAAGCTGAAGACGTTCCGCGAGGAGTGCCTCCCGCCGCTCTCAATCCGGAGAAGGACCCAGACGATTGGACGACTGGCGATGAAGTCATGACTGGCCCGCAGCGGTCCTATCTGCAAACCCTTTGCCGGGAAGCGGGCGAAGAATTTGATCCGAGCCTAACGAAAGCCGTGGCCTCAAAAAAAAATTGACGCGTTGCGTCAGAAGACCGGCCGGGGCGAGAGTGCACCACCTCCGGCCTAACGAGCGGCCTTTTTGTTTTGACGCTTGCTAGACGAGCGGACCTGCGGGCTTTGCCGCCTCGTGAATTTCATCTCCTTGCTTGACGGGGTCTTTGCCTTGAGAAATTTTCGCATCAGCTGAAGCGCGCCTTCATTTTCCTCCGGGGAATTCGATACTGCGCAATCGGACGGCACAACGAGGTCGAAGTCACGCATGTAGGCATCGTTTGCGGTAAAGAGGACCGCAAAAGTTTCCGGCGATGCCGGTGAGAATAAGCGTCCTCGGCTCCAGGTAACGCAGTAACGTTTCAAGCGTGGTGGAAAAGAACCCGGAATGTTTCGGCTTCAGTACGAAATAATCATCCTTTTCCGGCGCGAGGATTTTAACCACTTCCCGTCCGCGAACGTTCTTGCGCAGGCAATGCTCAACAGTCGCCCGGAAATCCGATTTCCATCGCCCGAAGTTGTCGTTCACATAAATGGCAGGAACACCGGCTTTTTTCGCGCGCTTCTTTAGCTGGGCGAGATTACGCGCCATTTTGACTGCCTCATCGACCATCTGATCGGCCTCGGGAAACTCAAGGTCGTTGATCACGTCGATGAGAAGTAACGCCATCGCGCATTTGTCCGGTGCGCTACCGTGCAGGTTTGGATTTTTTCGAGCCACCGTGAGCCACTTCGGGTGCGGGACGACAACTGGATTTATCTCGCTTGCCTTCGTCGCCGTGCGCAGGTTACCGAGATGGATGCTGTTTCTCGGTTTTTCATTGTCGTTTTCGGTCACAAGCTCCGGCCGGGGAATCGCGAAGATGGTTCGGTGAGTTCGATTCGACCTTCCGCTGTTCGTTAGGCAACATGATTCCGCACGACAAGCTTTTCATTCCCGGACCGGTCGAAGTCTCCGGGAAAACCCTCGCTGCCTTTGCCCGTCCGATGATCGGCCACCGCGGTCAGGCCTTTAAGGATCTCTACCACGAGATTCACCCGCGCCTGCAGACTCTTTTTGGGACGACTCAGCCGGTCTTTCTTTCCACCTCGTCGGCCTGGGGCGTGATGGAAGCGGCGATTCGCAACGTCGTTAGGCGACGCGTCCTGTGCTGCATGTGCGGCGCTTTTTCCGATAAATGGCTCGAAGTTGCGCGCCGCTGCGGGAAGGAGGCCGAGCCGCTTCAGGTCGAGTGGGGGCAGGCGATCGATCACAAGTCGCTCGACAACTGCCTAACGACTGGCGATTTCGACGCCGTAACCCTCATTCACAACGAAACCTCGACCGGGGTAATGAATCCGTTGCCGGAGATTTGTTGCACAATGGCGAAGCATCCGCAGATCGCGCTCATCGTAGATGCGGTCTCCTCTTTCTCGGCCGTTCCCATTCCGATGGATGCTTACGGCATCGACGTCCTACTCACGGGTTCGCAGAAAGCTCTCGCTCTACCGCCGGGTTTCGCGCTTTTCAGTGTTTCGGAAAAAGCTTTCGCGCGCGCCGAGGAAAATCCCAATCGCGGCTACTACTTCGACTTTTTGGAATTCAAAAAGCAGCAGACTGGCGACATGACTCCTACCACGCCAAGCACCGGTCATATTTATGCCCTGCAGTTTCAGCTCGAAGAAATCTTCGCGGAAGGCCTGACGAATCGGTATCAGCGTCATGCCCGCACCAATGCGCTCGTGCACGACTGGGTGCGACAGCGCGGGTTCGAATTCTTCGCCGCCGAAGGTCGGCGCGCGCTCACGTTGACCTGTGTGAAAAACAATCGCGACATTGATGTAGCGAGACTCGTGCGCGATCTCCGCGAAAAACATCATCTGGTGATTGACGGCGGCTACGGCAAACTCAAGGGCCGAACCTTTCGCCTCTCGAACATGGGCGACGAAACCGAGGAAACAGTGTCGCATCTCCTGGACTGTCTCAATCAGTGCCTGCAACGTTAGGCAGGATGGGTCGTTTGTCGTGAACGGCGCTCAATCCCCGGAGTGCCACGAAATTTTCTGCGCTCTCCGCGAATCCGCGGTGAACTTACCGACTTCCAAGACGCACGTCGGTTTCCTCGATGCGCCGAAAGATCATCCACACGCCGAGCAGAACCAGGGCTGCGCCGAACAATGACCAAATCGAAAGTCGTTCGCCGCCAAACGCCCACCCCAGCGCAATCGCGCCCGGCGGCGTGATGAGTGAGATGGTTTGCAGGTTCGTCACCGACATTCGTGGCATGAGCCAATAGAGGAGAAGGAAAGTCAAAGAGGAACCGATTACGGCCAGGTATATGAGGCAAAGAAAGGCTCGCCAGGTCCAGTGTAACGAGGCCGGATTTCCGTCGTTCATCAGGCCAAAAATCAGCAGCGGGGCGATGCCCAAAATCATTTGCCACGCTGCCAGCATCGACGGCGCGAGCTCGATCTTTCTCGCTTTCAACAAAACGTTAGAAAAGGCCGCGCTCGCCGCGCCGACTGTGATCCCGAGTCCGCCGAGAAAAGCGAACCAACCGTTGAAACTGAGCAGCCGTGCGCAGATGATCGCGACGCCACCGACTGCGACCAGTGCGCCCGCGAGCCGTTGCCAGCGCAGCGGCTCATCTGGCAACATCCAATGTGCGAATATCATGCCAAAAATTGGAATCGAAGCCTGGATCACCGCCGCGAGCCCGGAGGAAACATGGAGTTCGGCCCAGAAAAGCAGTCCGTAGTTCAATGCGAACATGAGCAGCCCGGTGAACGCAAGAACTACATAATCGGAGCGCCGCGGTGGAAGGAGTGGAGTTCTGCCTACCGAAATCGCGAGCAGAACAAGCACCGCGACAACAAAACGCCAGGCGACAAAGGAAACCGGCGGTAGATCGCGCAAGCCGATTTTGATCACGAGCCACGTCGAGCTCCAAACGACACAGAGAGTGAGCCAGGCGGCTGGAATACGCCAGTCTTTGACTCGTTTGCTTGGAGCATGCATTGGGATTGCTTCGACTCTCGTGGGAGCTGTTTGCCCAGTAAAGTTGGCCGAGACCTTTCGTGTTGCCTCACCAGGAGCATGCTGCTGCTCCGTCGATCGAAAGCGCGGTGGCTAATTCAAGTCGTAAGCCTCAACCAAAGCTACGCCGGTTGTGTTGTTCACGCCACGGACGATGGCTGTGTAACTACCCGGCGCGAAGTCACGCACAATCGCCGACTCCAAATCGTTCGTCGGCGGAATGGTTGTCGCGATAATTTCCGCTTCCTGATCGCTCCGCCAATTATCGTTGGACGAGATAAGAGTCCCGTCCCCATCATACAATTCCAACGCTGGATCTGCCAAGACGCCAGGGACCGGCAAGGACGGACCGATCGCGCGCACGATCACACTGCGGGGCTCTTGCCCGCTCACTATCAACCCGCCGATGAGCACGTCGTCGTCTGTTTGCACAAAGCCGCGCGTGGAAATGTTAGCCAGTTTCGAATCTACCGTCTTATCCAGATCGTAAACCTCCACCAGTCCAATGCCGGTGCTGTCACTTACTCCGCGAACAATCGTTGTGTACGCAGAACCGAATGCAGGCAGTGTAGCCACAATGGCCGATTCCAAATCGTTCGCTGGCGGGATGGTCGTCGCAATGATTTGCGCCTCCTGATCGCTGCGCCAGTTGTCGTTCGACGCAATCAAAGCGCCTGAAGCATCATCTAACTCAAGGATGGGATCGGCGAGCGCGTCGGCAAGGTCCAAAGACGGACCGATGGCGCGCAGGAGAACCTTTTTCGGTTGCGTACCGGTGACAACGAAGCCGCCAATTAGTACATCGTCACCCGTTTCCACTCGCAAACGCGTCGAGAGGTTGCCAAAAGTGCTGGAACTAGAAACAAAACTTTCTCGCACGGACTCTGTGAGGGGTTCGGAGCCGGCGTGGTATCCGCCAGGATAGTAACCGCGAGCACGAATGTACAGGTCCTGTCCAATCGGCAGGTTCAGGCCAGTTATAGTCCAGCTGCTTCCTTGCGCGATCCCCTCACCGAGGAGGCTATAGTTCACATTATCCATCGAAGATTCGAAGGTGACGCGGTTGAGTTGTGGGCTTGAGCCACCACGCGTCCAAGTAACGCTGTTTTGGATCGCCGAAACGCTTTGCATCGCTGCCGTATCGTTGCTTAAACGGGCGAAACCATTGCGCGGCTGTCCGCCAATGTTGCCGAAAAGGCCGCCAGCCAAAATCTTGCCGTCGGCCTGCATCGTGATGGAATACACGGAAGAGTCCGCGTTCGGGTCGAACGAGTCGGCCGATCCGGTCATGCCATCAAGTCGGGCGATGTAATTGCGGGGTTGTCCTCCCAGGGCCGTGAAAAAGCCGCCGGCTAGAATCTTACCGTCCGCCTGCACTGCGAGAGAATCGATCTCACTCCCGGTGGCGATCGGGTTGAATGAATCGGCTAATCCAGTGACCGGATCGAGCCGCGCGATCAGATCGCGCGGTTGCCCGCCAATACTGGTAAAGCCGCCGGCGACTAAGATCTTTCCATCCGGCTGCACGGCCATCGAGAGAACCGCATTGCTTGCGTCCGGGTCGAATGAGTCAGCCAAGCCCGTCGCAGGATCGAGCCGCGAGATGTAATTGCGTAGCTCGTCGCCGATGCTGGTGAAACTGCCGGCGGCCAAAATTTTACCGTCCGGCTGAACGGCGATGCTCCAAACAACGTTGTTCGCGTTCGGGTTGAAAGAATCCGCCAACCCGGTTGTCGGGTCGAGTCGGGCGATATGGTTGCGAGGCTGGCCGCCGATGGTGCTAAAAACTCCGCCCACAATGATCTTTCCATCCAATTGGAGTGCGATCGACTCGACTGGATGATCGGGGCTCGGATTCAACGAATCGGCCAAGCCAGTGTCGTCGAGCCGTGCGAAACAAACCCGCGGCTTTCCGCCAATACTGGTAAAGGCGCCGCCCACAAGGATCTCGCCCTCCGAATCAATCGCAAGGGCGTTCACTGCATTGGTTGCATTTGGGTCAAAAGTCGAGTCAAGCGTCCCGTCTGTGTTGAGCCGCGCGATATTATTCCGCGTTACCCCAAGAACGCTGGTAAATTGACCGCCGATAACAATTTTGCCATCTCGCTGAACCGCGCTGGCGAGAACGTAGTGAGCGTCGCCGTCAAGGTTTAGATTGAGGGTCTGATCGAGCCTTCCATCTATCTCCAAACGGGCAATCCGATTACGCGTTTTCGGCGCTCCACCACGCGGGGCTAGGGTAGTAAAGTCACCGTCTACGAGGATCTTCCCATCCGACTGGACCGCGATTGAAGTAACGACATCATTTGCGTTTGGGTCGAATGAATCCGCCAGGCCAGTGATGCCATCGAGCCGGGCGATGTGATTGCGTGTTTGTCCGGCAATACTGTTCACTCCCGAGAAAAAGCCGCCTACCAAGATCTTGCCGTCCGGCTCCAATGCGAGCGACAGAACCGTAGCACTAGCGCTGGGGTCGAACGAATCCGCTAATCCCGTAATCGCATCGAGCCGGGCGATGTAATTGCGTGCTTGTCCACCGATACTGCGGAAATCGCCACCGGCCAAAATCTTGCCGTCTGGCTGCACCGCGATTGAGAAGACATTAAAGCTTGCATTGGGGTCGAAGGAATCTGCCAAGCCTGTCGTAGCGTCAAGGCGAGCGATGTAGTTACGCGTCTGTCCGCCAATGCTGGTGAAACCGCCGCCGACTAAAATTTTGCCATCCGCTTGCTGCACGATCGAATCGACCGCGTCGCTTGCGTTGGGATCGAACGAATCCGCCAAGCCAGTGGTCGCATCGAGGCGAGCGATGTGATTGCGCGCCTGTCCGCCAACCATCGTAAACGAACCCCCGACCAGAATTTTGCCGTCCCCCTGCACCACCACGGTATCCGTCGCGAGGTTCGCACTCGGCTTGAACGAGTCAGGCGCCCCAGTCGTGGGATCAAGCCGGGCGATATAATTGCGCGGCTGCCCGCCGATCGTCGTGAACTGGCCCGCCACCAGAATTTTGCCATCGGACTGTAGCGCGATCGACTTGACGAACGGAAGGCCGGGGCCGCCCACGTTTGGGTCGAAGATTTGATCAAGTGTACCGTCGGGATTTAGTCGCGCAATATTGTTGCGCGTGACCCCCAGTATCGTCGTGAAGTAGCCGGCGATGAGAATTTTGCCGTCTGGTTGGACGACGACAGCCCGGACTCCCATGTTCGCGTTCGGATTGAATCCGTCCAGGGCGGATTGGCCACGCACTGTCGCTATTACAATTTGAAGCAACAACGTTACGGCGATCGTCTTTGGTAACTTGAACAAGGCCCTCCTCCAGCGCGTAGTTTCTTGTGACTCGCCAGATCATGCTGGCAAGAAATCGAGACGGCAACCTAATTGAGGCGATCTCAAAAAGTGGAAGGGCGCCTTCGTTTCCGAAAGCGCCCTTCATTTGTGATGGCGATAAGCCGAATTCTGTCTGCCGGATTTCTCCGGAGCGATGATCATTTATCTCATCCAACCTGCGCCGGACGCCCGCGACGCTGGCGCGTCACGTGATGCGACGATACCCGGGGATCTTTGGCGGACCGGCTATCCTTCCCCTGTTTGTCTTGCACCGCATGGGGTTTTTCCTGCCTCGCGCCTCGCGGCCCGAGCGGTGAGCTCTTACCTCGCCTTTTCACCTTTGCCTAACGAATGCTTGCGCCTCCGTCGGGCTGTATTTTTTCTGTGACACTTTCCGTCGCGCCCCGTTTACGCAAAGCGCGCCCGCGCGTTTTGCGCGGCATGCTGCCGTGTGGTGTTCGGACTTTCCTCCAGTGAGCCTTGCGACTCACCAGCGATCATCTGCCATCGGCCGGGAAGGTATCACAATCGGGAAACCAGGAAAGCGTGAAACTCTGTGTTGTTAGTTGGATGGAGCGATCTCTGACTCGACCATCGCTGCCTCAGTGTAGCCGCGCTCCCGAAGAGTCGGCTACATTGGCGTCTGGAAGCGTTGTTGTCCGCCGGTCGGGGAATCGCCCGCGGAGCGGCCGATCCACTTTTTGCCCAAGGGATCAACTCAAGGTTTTCTGCCTAACGAGTCAAACCAATGGACAAGAAAGAACTTCTTTTCCCGCGGGAGAAAGGAATCGGAATGACCAATGATTGGCCGCAGGGTGGTAGTCATCTGCAGGCAGACCAGGATGAAAATCAGCGACCACGATTTGAGATGACCGCGGCGTCGCTCGCTCCGGAACCGGTTCGCGGCTGCGATCAGGCGCAAGCCGAAGGACAGACCGACCAGCCAAAACAACAAATGGAGCGCACCCATGAATGCAGTTGAGTCGGTCGATTGCGAAAAATCCAGGCCACCGGTGCAAAACCGATCAGGAGCAGTGAGCTGAGACAAACCCCCGCCGCAAGCGCACCCGCGATCGTGCGCAGCCGAACGCCATTTCCGCCGAGGCAACTGAAGATGTACAGGCTGGGCAGGCAGATGAGGACCGAAAGGAATGTGCCGAGAGCCAGCTTAACCGGCGCGATCCAAAGCTGTGTTCCACCGATCAGCGATCCAACAACCACGCCGTAAAGGCCCATCCCGGCGAGCGCAAAAAGCAGAAGCCAAAGCCCGAGCGTTCGGCGGCGTTGATCATGCAGTTCGTAAAGGATCTGGCCCGGATGCTTAAGCAGGGCGGCGAGTAACTCCGGGCCGCTGCTTTCCTCGGGCAGCGGCTCGAAGTGAAAATCATTTCGCCGAGTCGGCGAAGTCGGAGTCGAAATTGGAGTTTCAGGTGGAGTCATATTCTCGTTAGGCATATTCGCTAGTCGTTAGGCAGAAAGCACATGGCGCACGGCCTGCCAGACCGCTTCGTAGAAATTCCCGCGCAGCGGGTCCGGCCGAAGGAGTTCAATCTTGAGTCCGGGACTGCCGATAAATGGCCGCAGGACCCAGGCGAGCTGGCTGCCAAGAAGGAAATTTCCCGCGAGCCAGCAAAGCAGCACGCGCCCAGCCACGACCTGGTTCGGACTGACTTTTTTCAGCAGGCCAAAGAGTCGCCGGTTAGCCATGACGCCAGCGCCGGCAATGAAGGCGAGGTGGGTGAGCAGAGTGACGCTGTGTCCGGTCGCGTGAGACTGGAGCGGCGGTGTATTATAGAAGACAAACCAACTTACCGGTGCCAGCGCGCCAAGGATTAGTCCGGTCAGCGCGAAGCTCATCAAAATTGCGCGCGAGGTCTGGCGAAAAGAAAGGCCCGAGCCGAGAAGTTGCGCCAGTATGCCATTAAGGAGCGCGTTGCCCGCACAGGTCAGGGCAATGAGGAGCGGGAACTTGAGCGCGGTGTAGAACGCTTGCAAAGGCGCGCGCCAGAGTCCGACAGTAAATCCATAAAGCCCGGCGCCGAGAAAGGCGACTAGCACGCACAAGACTGCCAAGCGATCTTCGGGTCCGATAAGCCAGCGGTGAAGGTCTTCAGGATCGCCCGCCAAAAGAGACTGAAAGCGCGTCTTCATTCCGGCGAATGACCCTCACATGCGGCCGCAAACTCCAACAAACACGCATGCACTAAGTCGACTGTTTCTTGCAGTGTAGAAGTTCCCGCGGTCAGACCAACAATTCCCACCTTATCGAAATCCTCCGCGACCAGCTCCCCTGGCCGCTCGATATGCAGCGCTCTTCGACCCGCCGTGCGACAGGTCTCCACCAGTTGCCGCGTGTTGTTGCTCGCGTGTCCGCCGACCACCACAACCAGCTCGGCCTCTGCGATGAGTCGCTGCAGGGCCAGTTGCCGATCCTTAGTCGGTTTGCAAACGGTGTCGACAAAACGGACCTCCGTCTGCGGCCGCGCCTGTGCGATTTGCCTAACGAGTGCGCGCACCCGTTCGATGGGTTGGGTGGTTTGCGCGACTACTCCGAGGCGCCGCGTATCCGAGAGGTTTGCAATGTCCGCTTCGCTCCCAATCACCGTCGCGTGTGGAAAATCGCCGGTTAGCCCGCGGACCTCCACGTGGCCGGCCTGACCGATGATAACTGGCATGTAACCCGCCAAAACCAGTGCACCCAATTGAGCGTGAAGATGGTGGACGAGGGGACAAGTCCCATCGGCAACTTGATAACCGCGCGCGGCCCATTCCTTTCGCCTAACGAGGGAAGCGCCGTGAGCGGTGATCATCACGTTGGCTGACGTCGCGCTTGTCTCTTGCTCGAGCGTGCCTTCCTTTGCGCCGAACGCGCGCAGGCGTTCGCGCACCAGCGGGTTGTGGACCAGCTCGCCGAGAATCGTCAGCGGACCAGTGGACGCGAGCTGCTCGGCCTGGGCGATCGCGTCGCGGACTCCGAAACACATTCCGTAATGCTCAGCACGGAGGATTTTCATTCGTTAGGCAATTAACTTTGTCTCACAAAGCTTAGCGGCAAGAAAATTCATGCTTTGCCCGCCTGCACGATCTGTTCCAGCACGTGCAGGTAATCCTTGAAGGCCGCCCGGCCTTTCGCGGTCAGGGCATAACTCGTCTGCGGACGATCGAGCACCGCTTTGGTCACCGCCACAAACCCAAGTTTGTGCAAAGTGCGCAAATGTGTGACCAGATTGCCGTCGCTCATCTTGAGCTCGCTTTTCAAATCCTGGAACGACCAACTCACCCGGCTGGCAAGTAAAGTCATGATCGCGAGCCGGCTCTTCTCGTGGATCGCGCGGTCGAGTTTGTCGAAGTCCGGCATTGTTCATTCGACGGCAAGAATTTCGTCTTCCGCGATCGCCCGGCGCGGCCAAACGCAAATCGCGTAGACAAGATGATAAAGACCAAAGGTGAAACCCATGGCCAGATTGGGAACGAGGCCGTGCGAATCAGTGAGAAATGACTTTGGCCAGAAAAGATAAATCACCCCGGAAAGGAGGAAGGCCCAACCGAGCATGACTAACGAACGCGGGGCAAAGAGCGCGGTCGCGAGCAAACTTAATCCATAAAAGATGATCCAGACAGCGACCAGGAGTTCCTTGTCGATCGGTGCGGCATTTTTGAAAAACCAAATGGTCGTAGCCCCCGGCAGAATGAGGCAGGGAGCGACCGCGCGCAGAGCAAGCCGGGCGCTGGAAGAAAGGAAAACTCGACCATCGCGGCGCGCTTCCCGCCTAACGAAGAAAGCATTGATGGCGAGGACGACCGCCAGGATGACGAGCCAGATTTCGGCGAAGAGTCGCGCGTCGAAACCGGGCGCATCCGGCGCATGTCGCTGATCGGACCACCAGATCGCGGCGCTGGTGGCGAGGGCGAGCAGACCGCCGGCGAGCGCGGTTGGAGTGGAGATAGCCCGATAGATGGTGGCCCGTTCCATGAGCGAACGAATCACCCGAAGATGATCTTCGGCTTCGGAGCGCGACTTCATGGGCAAACTTTGTAATACAAAGTTAAAGCGGCGGCAACAACAATTTTCCTTTCAACGGGCGACTTTTTTCTGGGCGGACTTGGCACTTACGATGGCGATCCCGGGAGCGGCATTTGGCTGGTTCCGATTGGCGCCCTGTTGATGTTTTACGGAGCCGGCCGTGCGGCCTTCGACTTCTCGAGAGGGCCTAACGACTCTGGACGGGCGAGCGGGAAACAGGCCACTCGTTAGTCCGGATGTTGGGCCTTTGGATTTAGGAGCGCCCGCTTCCGGTCGCCCAAGCCGTGATAATTCCAGTAATCGATTTTCAGGCTGCGCTTGAGTTGTAAGACGCTGCCATCGGCCTGTTCCCATTTGCGCAGGAGATAGGGGAAGTCGCGGTCGAGCATGAAATGATCGGTGCCCGCGGCATGCTGCACCGTTACGTAGACGGCTCGTTCGGTGGAATCGTAATGCACCTCGGCCGGTTTCCAGATCAACTTATCTTTCTTGGAGTTAATGATCGTAGGCGCAAGCTGGATCTCGAACTCGCCTTGCGGCTGTGTGAAATCGATTGTGCGCACGCGAAAGGGCAGCTCGTCATAGAAGAATCCGTTAGGCGGCAGCTGCATGCGTTCCGCGCCTGCGGCCATTCCATCCCAGTAGGTATGCCACTGATAATGGATGAGATCGCCATTGCGCCGGCCCTCCTTGTAGGTGTTGCCGCAACTATCGTTACTCGTTAGGGAAAATTTCGCCAGCCGGCCGTTGTCCGCTCTCCAGAAGTTGGAATGCATTTGCTGGTAAACGTAAAGGCCAGTCGGGATATGGAGAACCTGGTTCATTTTCAGAACCTGGATCACGCCGGGACGCTGCCAGTCATCCGGCTTCACGTATTGCCGATAATCGAACGGCTCGCGCACGAGAATGTGCAGCACTTCGGTTTGCCGCGGCTCACCGTAACGCATGATTTGCGCTTCGTAGAGATCGAACTCGGCTTTGCCGTCGTTCCAATAGCTGGCGTTCTGGAAAAAAGCCGGAGTAAATTGTCCCGATGCAGGGAGCGCCCTAACGAGCAGGAGCGCGAGCGACGCGAGAAGAATCTTTCGCATGGCGCACCACAATCTAGGCCTCGATTGCGCGGGCGACAATCTTTCCGTAAGCTCGCCGCCCAATGAGAACGGGACCGAAAAGCGCTGCCCAGGAAAGCGTTCCGCTACCGGCTGGAATCGAGCAGCCGGGCATCATTGATTTCTTTGCGCACGACACAAAGAGCGATGAGGTGGTCCTGGCGATGCACGAGTCGCGGCCTTGGGACGGATCGGAACTGCAACTCTTCCAAATGCAGGAAAAGTTCAACGCTTACATTTCGTTTCTGCTTGATGGTGAATTGGCGGCAACGCATCCGGAGCTGGTGCAAAAGAATGCGCGCATCGAATTGCGCTGCACGGAGATGCCGTCAGGGCGCGCCCTCGATCTGCTAAGCGCAATCCATGATCAACTCGCCCTGCAGGATATTCGGGTGGAAGTGATCGTGCAGGAGCGTGGTTGCGGCTGTGGCAAAGATGCCTGCGAGGAGTGACGCATGCCAGCAGCTTCCCTGGCGGAAGGCGCGAGCAATGAGGGGCGTGTTACCATTTCAGGAATGCCACGACCGGCGTGGGATCGAGCTTTTTGCGACCGTGAAGAAATTCCAACTCGATCAAGAACTGTGCTTCCAGCAATTCGCCGCCAGCCTTCTGGATCAACGCTGCTGCTGCGGCGGATGTGCCGCCGGTGGCGAGCAGGTCGTCAATGAGCACAATTTTCTCGCCGGGTGCGATACTGTCGACGTGCATTTCCATTTCGGCATCCCCGTATTCGAGCGAATAAGACGCGCTCTCGGTTTTGAAAGGGAGTTTGCCTTTCTTGCGGATCGGCACAAAGCCAACTCCGAGCGCATAGGCAACTGCGGACCCAAAGAGAAATCCGCGCGCGTCGATCCCGACCACCTTGTCAATCGGCAGGTCGCGGCAGCGCTCGAGGAAAACTTCGATCGATTCCCGGAAAAGCTGCGCATCGATCAGGATGGGTGTGATGTCTTTGAAGATGATTCCGTGCTTGGGAAAGTTCGGCACGTCCCGCACCCCTGCGCGAAGCCGGTCAATGGAATTGGAAGCCATGGCGGCAGGCTAGCGGGTGGAACAAGGGCGTCAATCGGCAGAGGGCAGCGCGGACGAAGGCAAGATCCTGCTCGTTACGGCGGATGCCAGGGTGGCCGAAAGCGCTGGTCTGGCGCCTAACGAATCGTCTCCACGCGTCGCCTATTTGTGAGGCCGGTGCCGCTTCGTCGGCGGAATTTTGCTCCGTGACTTGCTGACGAGAAGGTGAGGTTTTCGCTTGGAAGACGTCGGCGGCGGCGGAGTATCCGTGGCGGCGACGCGAACAGTAACAACTGCGTTCGCCGGATCGCTCTTACTTCCCTGATAACGTTCCCAATCGCCGCATGCCCGTTCCCTCAGGCGTGTGTAAGCACGGTCGAGGGCTCGCTCGAGACCTGAAATCTCATCCGCTACCGATTGATTTGTGCCCGACTCGCGAGGGTTTTTTCTCATGCATGTTGCAGAAAGCAGAAAGCGCGCCTCGACATGAAGAGCGGGGTCAAGAGGCAGCAGGCCGCGCTCGGATTCAAATAGCTTTCTGGCCTAACGACAATTGCCAAGCGGGTGGTTGCCTCCTACCTTTCCCCTTCATGGATCGTGAGTTGCTTGGCGTCTCCACTTTATTCTTTTTCGTTGCCATGGTGCGGACCGTGGTTGCGGTTTGGGCGCGCAATTATCGCCCGACGATCTTCAATTTTTTCGCGATCACCCTCGGGTTTCTCTTTCAAACTGCCGCACTGTCTGTGCGGGGTCATGTCCTCGGCAGGTGCCCGCTGACCAATCTCTTTGAGGTGTTCATTTTTCTGGCTTGGTCGGTCTCCCTTATTTATCTGCTCATCGGCCCCGCGTATCGGCTGTCGCTTATGGGGGCTTTCACTGCGCCCCTGGTTTTTGTCTTGCAGAGTTTCGCCTTGCTCGCGCCGATCGATCGGCCGCATGCCATAAGCTTGCCGCCATCGCCCTGGTTAGAAATGCACGCCTCCATCTCACTCATTTCCTATGGAGCCTTCGCCCTCTCCTGCATCGCCGGCATCATGTATTTGGTACAGGAGCGGCAACTAAAACGGCGGCAGATCAACTCCATGTTTTATCATTTCCCTCCGCTGACCGATCTCTTTGCTGCGATCACGCGCCTTCTTTGGCTCGGATTCGTTTTGTTGACGGTGGGACTGATTACAGGTTTTTTTACCGGCCAACCGTTGCCCTATCTCAAGATCGCGTGGTCGTTAGGCGTGTGGATTTTTTATGCTGCAATCCTGGTCGCGCGCCATCTCGGGATCACCGCGCCGCGAAGGATCGCGGCCCTTTGCGTGGTGGCGTTTAGCGCCGCACTGACGTTGCTTTGGGGTATTAACTTTCTTCCTCAGGGCCACACCTCATAATGCATTTTTTCTGCGTCGGGATCAGCCATCACACCGCCGATGTTGAGTTGCGTGAACGATTCGCGGGACACGCGGCCGTCGATCGTGTCCTGCGCGAAGAGATTGGCTGTTCCGAGGCGCTTCTACTGACGACCTGCAACCGGGTGGAGGTTTACGCGGCTGCGGATGACTCAATTCCAACCGAGCGGATTGCCCAATGCCTCCTCGCGAACGGAATGCAGCTGCAGGAGGATGATGTCGACGCCTTTTACCGTTACGAGGCGTTGCGCTGTGTGCAGCATTTGTTTCGCGTTGCTTCCGGCCTCGACTCGATGGTGATCGGCGAGACGGAAATTCTCGGGCAGGCAAAAAAGGCTTACGCTGCGGCAGGCGAGTCGGGTGCGGCCGGACCCTTTCTGCACAGGCTTTTCCAGCGCGCCTTTCGCGTGGCGAAGCAGGTGCGAACCAGAACCGGCATCACGCGCGGCGCGGTCTCGGTAGGTTCGGTGGCGGTGGATTTGGCGGAACAGATTTTCGGTCATTTCGAAACGCGCAAGGTGCTCTTGCTGGGAGCGGGCGAAGCGAGCGAGCGCACCGCGCGCGCGCTCATGAAACGCGGCGTCCGCGATATCCGCGTGGCAAATCGTTCGAGGGAACGAGCCGAAGCCCTTTCTGCGCTCATATCCGGCCGGGCGGTATCGATGGAAGAATGGGAAGCACAGTGTCGTGAGGTGGACATCGTAATCTCATCGATCGCGGCGACCACTCCGATTGTGACGCCGGAGAATCTCGGGCCGCTCTTGCATGATCGGCTCAATCGGCCCCTCTTCATTATCGATATCGCCGTCCCGCGTGATGTTGCACCGGAGGTGAACGAGTTGGAAGGCGTATTCCTTTACGACATCGATTCGTTGCAGTCGATCGCTCAGCAATCGCTCGCCTTGCGGCGCGAACAGATTGCCATCGGTGAGGAAATCATCGCTGGGCACGTGAACGACTTCGGCGACTGGTTCGGCGCGGCCCGCGAGCGAGTGGTTGGCGAACCGTCTTTGCGCGTCTCCGAAAGCTGAGTGGACGCGCAGAATCGCATCATCCTCGGGTCGCGCGGAAGCGAGCTTGCGTTGGCGCAGGTGAGGATGGCGGAGACGGCGTTGCGGATGGCGCGGCCAGACCTCGAAGTCGTGATCGAGATTATTCGCACGAGCGGCGACGAAGGTCGGCAGCGAGCGGCGATTGTCGATCGGAAAGCAGGGCGCAAAGGCATGTTCACGCGCGAGATTGAAAAGGAGCTGCTTGCCGGCCGCATCGACGTGGCTGTCCACAGCGCAAAGGATTTGCCGAGTGAGCAACGGGATGAACTGGAGGTAACCGCGACATTGCGGCGGGCGAACACGGACGATGTTCTGGTTACAAAGGATGGGCTTGGCCTAACGAGCGTGGCGGCCGGGTCGACCATCGCAACCGGAAGCATTCGGCGTCAGCGACAACTCAAGTGGAAACGATCCGATCTCAAGGTCGCAGAGGTACGTGGCAACGTCTCGACGCGCCTGCGTAAATTGCGGGAGAATCCAGCCTGGAGCGGAATCATCCTGGCAGAGGCCGGATTGGAGCGGCTGGGAATTGTAAGTCGGACGCTCCGTCAGCCAGATCTCGAGGGCGAACTCCAACCGTCCGAAGCCTGGCAACTGGACCGGCCGCGCTACCAATTCGCGCCCCTGTCTTCGGAAGATTTTTTGTCTGCGGGGGGACAGGGGATCATCGCGCTGCAGGTGCGATGTGAGGACGCACACACAAAAGAGCTGTTGGCGGCGATCGACGATCGACCGACGCACCTTTGTCTGCGGGCGGAGCGCGAATTCCTGCGTCTATTGAACGGCGATTGTGACTCGCCTGTTGGCGTGCAGGCGCGATTTCAGCCTAACGAACTTCGACTGCGTGCGCAGGTTTTTAGTGCGGACGAAGGAGCGCCTCGCGTTGGCATGGTGACGCGCTCGGATAATGAACCAGAATTGATCGCGAGCGAACTGATGACACAAATGTATGGGGGATAAAAAAGAGAACGGCCGTTGTTACCTCGTTGGCGCCGGTCCGGGCGATCCTGGCCTGCTGACTCTGCGCGCAAAGCAACTCATCGAACGGGCGGATGTCGTCATCTACGATTACCTGTGCAATCCGGAAATCTTGAAATGGGCGCCGGAGAAAGCGGAAATTATTTATGCCGGCAAGAAAGCAGGGGCTCATACGCTAAAGCAGGACGAGATCAACGCGCTCTTGCTCGAGAAAGCGCGCGCGGGGAAACACGTCGTTAGGTTGAAGGGCGGCGATCCGTTTCTCTTTGGGCGCGGCGGAGAGGAAGCGCAAGCGTTGGCCGGGGCGAAGATTCCCTTCGAGATTGTGCCAGGCGTGACTTCTGCGATCGCAGCGCCGGCCTACGCGGGAATTCCGATCACACATCGCGGACTGACTTCGCACGTTACTATTTTTACCGGACACGAAGATCCGGGAAAGAGCGAAAGCGCGATCGATTACGAAGCCCTGGCCAAACTCGGCGGGACGCAGGTCATGTTGATGGGGGTCGAGCGAATCGAAACGATCGCACAGGAAATGTTGTCGCATCGCGTGCGCCCTGATCTTCCAGTAGCGCTTGTTCGTTGGGGAACGACGGCGCGCCAGCAATCGATTCGCGGCACATTGCAGAACATCGCGCAGCGCGTGGCAGAGGTAGAGTTCGCGCCGCCGGCCGTCGCGATCTTTGGTGATGTGGTGTCGTTAGGCAACGAGCTGCGTTGGTTCGATCAGCGTCCGCTTTTCGGGAAACGTATTGTCGTGACGCGGACACGCAAACAGGCCGGTGCCTTGAGCGAGCAACTGCATCAGTTCGGGGCTGACGTGATCGAACTGCCGACGATTCGGATTGAGCCGCCTGGCGATCTGCGCACTTTCGCGGAACTCGTCCAGGACGCACACGCCTACGATTGGATTGTTTTCACCAGTCCAAACGGTGTGAACGCATTCTTTGAGATGTTTTACAAACTCTATGATGACGCACGCGAGCTGGGTGGGGCGCGCATCGCTGCGATCGGTCCGGCGACCGCGAAACGGGTGCGCGATTTTCATCTCAAGGTCGACTTGCAGCCGGATGAATTTGTGGCCGAAGCGGTGGTGCGAGAGTTCAAGAAGGAGGGCGACCTGGAAAATCAACGCGTCTTAATCGCACGTGCGGAAGAGGCGCGAGACCTGCTACCTAAGGAACTCGAAGCTCTAGGGGCCATTGTGGACGTCGCTTTTGCCTATCGAACCGTGGCGGAAACGGACGATAGGACAGAAGCGAAATCACGCCTGGCGACGGAGGGCGCGGATATGATCACCTTTACCAGCTCGTCGACAGTGGAGAACTTCCTCGCTCTCGGATTACCCTGGCCACACGGGATGGTGGTGGCAAGCATTGGCCCAATTACTTCGCAAACGGCGCGCGATCGCGGCCTAACGATCGCGCTGGAAGCCAAGCGTCACGATATTCCCGGGTTGGTCGAAGCCATTCGCACTTATTTTGTCGGAAGCGATCGATCATGAGCAACGTGGTCGAATCCGATTTCGCAAGCACAATGCAGGAGTTGAGCGCGCAGGTGTCAGCTCCGATGTCAAACGAGGAATCGAGGACGGCTTCCGGCATCACCGCGCTTTTGAGCGCGCTGCATTCGTTAGGCCAGCGATTCGAGGCGCTCGAAGAGACCGTCGCGCACGAGCTTCGGCCGACGCATTTGGGGAAGATTGAGCAGCAGTTAGCGGAGATTCGCGATAACGAACGGGTCAATCAAAAACTCTTCGACACCCTGCATCAGGAGCTGATCAGCTATCGCGACAATTTCGTCAGGGAAGCGCTGCAAAAACCATTCATTCGCGATCTGCTGGTGCTGTTTGATGACCTCTCCGGAATCGCGGCCCAATTCGAACAAGCGGCGTCAGGCGAAGACCGCCGACGACAAGATGTGCGGGCACGCGATAACTTGAATAATGCAGTTCATTTTCTTCTCGAGATTCTGCATCGACTCGAGGTGAACGAAATTGCGCCGAAGGATACAGTGGATCGTTCGCTCCATCGCATCATTGGTTTCGAACCGACAGAGTCGCCGGAAGAAGATGGCCAGGTGGTTAAACGAATGAAGCGCGGTTTCACCTGGCACGATCGCGTTTTGCGCCACGAGGAAGTAATCGCAAAGCGTTTCCAGTAAGTTTTTCGTCTTCCGCGGCGGTTGAGTGCACTCAACCAATCACGCGATCTGTGGCGAACAAGTTCCCTCGGAATTCATTCCGCGTGGGGCATGAAATCTGCATTGAGAGGGTCGCAATTCAGACACGAATTCAAGGAGCCTTCACCCGCACATGAGCAATCGCAAAGCAGTCGGAATCGATTTGGGGACGACCTTCTCCGCCGTCGCGCACATCGACGCATATGGGAAACCCCAAATCATCCCCAATGCCGAGAGTGAACGCATCACGCCGTCGGTCGTTTTGTTCGATGGCAGCAACGCCATTGTTGGTACTGTTGCCAAAAACAACAGCGTGGCCGAGCCGGAAAAGATCGTTGACTTCGTGAAGCGCGAGGTTGGCAAATCGAAGGAGCAATTCCATCGCGAATTCAACGGCACCAAATATTCCGCTGAAGAACTCTCCGCCCTGATCTTGAAAAAGATGAAGTCGGATGCGGAAAAATATCTCAAGGTGCCAGTGACTGATGCGGTCATCACCGTTCCTGCTTATTTCAATGACGCCGAACGCACCGCGACGATCACTGCCGGCCGTCTCGCCGGACTCAACGTATTGCAAATTATCAACGAGCCAACGTCCGCCGCACTCGCTTACGGCCTCGACAAACTCGATGAAAATCAAACCGTTTTCGTTTTCGATCTTGGCGGCGGCACTTTTGACGTCACGGTGATGCGCATCGTGAGCCATCGACTCGAAATGGTGGCGACGAACGGCGATCACCGCCTTGGCGGTAAAGATTGGGACGACATTCTCGTGAACCATGTCGCGGAAGAGTTCGACAAGGTGCACGGCGAGAATCCGCTCCTCGATCTACAAAGTTACCAGGATCTGCAAAGCCGGGCGCTGGCCGCAAAGATTCAGCTCTCAAGCCGCGATCGCACCGCCATCGTGCACAGTCACAACGGCAAAAGCATCAAGGTTGAAATCACACGCGAGCAATTCGAGTCAATGACCAAGCATCTGGTCGAGAAATGCAAGGCGATCTGCGAAATCGTCATGCGCGAAGCGCAAATGCAGTGGTCGCAGATCAACAAAATTCTTCTCGTCGGCGGCATGACGCGAATGCCGATGGTGCGCAACATGATCAGCCAGCTTTCCAGCGTGCCGCTGGCCGAGGACGTGAACCCAGACGAAGCGGTCGCGGTCGGCGCGGCCATTCAAGCGGTGCTCTCGCTTTTGCAGGAAGAGGAAACAACCGGAGAAAAGATGTTGCCGGCGGAAACGCGCCAGCAATTTTCTTCGCGCGAAGGCGGCCTCATTCAGGTGCGCAACATCACCTCGCATACCCTTGGTGTAGTCCTCTGGGACGAGACGAATCTCGAAGAATACGTCTTTCCCATGATCAAGAAGATGACGGCGATGCCGGCGGTTGCGAAAAACTCCTTCGGCACTGCAACCGCCAACATGCAGCGGGCGGTGGTACGCATTGTCGAAGGCGAAAGCACGCTTCCGCAGGAATGCACCCCGCTCGGGATTTGCGACGTGGAGCTGCCGCCGTTTCTGCCCAAGGGTTCGCCAGTGGAACTGACCTACGAATACAACAACAACCAGGTATTGGAGGTCTCAGTCGAAGCCTGCGGAAATACCGCGACGGTTTCGATCGAAAGGAAAACAGGTCTTTCGGAGTCCGAGCTGGACCGGGCGACGATGGCACTGGGACAACTGAGCGTCGTTTAAGATGCTTCAGCCGGCGGTCAGTTTCCCGGTGCCGCTGCCGGATGATCCGCGCAAGTGGGACGGTTGGAATCGTTATAACTCACCCAATTTTTACGAGCGGCTTTGCCTCGACCCGGCGAGCCATCCGCCTAACGAACTAATTGAGGAACGGTTTCGGGAACTCCTCCTCTGGTGGCAAAAAAAGCTGCCGTTAAAAAATCAGCCGAGTAATCCGCTCGCGCAGTTGCTTCGTTCCGGCCTGGAGGAGTCGTCGCGCTTTTTGACGGAGGCCCGACTCGAGCTGCTCGATCCCGATCGTCGGCAAAAGATCGACCAGCAATTAGCAGCGCAGGCGGAAGAACGAGCATTAGCTGAGTTCAACAAATACCTGATCTTCGCGCTCAACGACAAAACCCTTACACCGCAGGAAGAGGAGAACCTTCTGGAAGTCGGCCGTCAGCATGGCTTGGCCGACGCCCGCATGGCAGAGTTGATCGAAGAAGAACTACAACGCTGCGGTGGAATGCGTGTCACGCCGCCCACGCCGGAGGAACTGGCGGCTGCAGCCGCCACTGAAAAGGCGACCGCGCTTGATCCAAACAAGGATTTTATGCGCATGCTGCGTTTGAGCGGACTCGACGGCATGGAGATGACCGACGATCAGCGCGACGCCTTCATCAACATGGCGGAAAACCTCGGGATCGAGCCAGGCGATGCGGAGGACATGGTCGATCTTTACCTTGAAGAGCTCGAAGAAAAAAGCGCGCCCGCCCCTTCGAAACCGGTTATCGCGGCCGCTCCAAAGGCGCCGGCCTCGGCCCCCGCGCGTATCGCCCCGGCATCGGTCGTGCCTGTGATTGATCCAGAGGCTGATCGGGCGAAATATCGAAACTTCATTAACGGACTCGGTATCGAGATGACGCTCGTCCCCTCAGGTGTTTTCCAAATGGGAAGCGAGGCGAGTGATGCCGCGCCTAACGAACAGCCAGTCACGCAAGTGACGCTCAGCCGTTATTACATCTCGCGTTATCCGGTCACGAATCGGCAGTTCGAGATGTTTCAGTCGAGCCACTCGAACAAGCGTGCTCCGGGCACGGGCGACGATCATCCGGTTATCTACGTGAGCAATCTCGAGGCAGTGAAATTTTGCCAATGGCTGAGCGCACGCGAGAAAAAGCGCTATCGGCTACCAACCGAAGCCGAATGGGAGTTCGCCGCTCGCGGCAACGAGGGGCGCAAATATCCGTGGGGGGCTCAGGAAGGCCGCGGCGATTTGGCTAATTTTGCCGATCGCAATACAAATTTTGCCTGGAGTGATCGCAACATCGACGACGGTTTTGCCGAGAGCGCGCGGGTCGGTTCTTTTCCATGCGGTGCGAGCCCATTCGGGATCGAAGACATGGCGGGCAACGTCTGGGAGTGGTGCAGCGATTTCATGGGACCATATCGCGGAAGTCCGAAGCTAAATCCAAAAGGAGCGGCCTCCGGAACGCAACGTGTTTATCGCGGCGGAAGCTGGAGGTCGCGCTTCAGCAGCCTGCGTGCGACCGCTCGGGGGGCGAATCTGCCGGGATATTCCTGCAACGACCTGGGGTTTCGTGTCGTTTGCGAATGCGAGTAACTGGCGGAAACGGCGTTCCACTGGGGAATCGAGCGACCAGGAATGTTGCTTCTCAGTTCTGAGCCGCGCCTACGAAAAATTGAAACGAAACTTTGCCCGGCCGCGCTTGGCGTTCGCTTTCGCCTTGCGTCGAGTCTTTTGCGAAGGCGTCTCGAAAGCTCGCAGACGACGCACCTCTTCCAAAATCCCCTCTGCGTCCAGTTTGTTTTTGAGACGTTTCAAGGCCCGGTCCACCGGCTCACCTTTACGAACGATCACTTCCGGCATCTCACTCTTCTCCTAATCTTTAAAATTTAGAAAAACTCCCGAATTTGGCGACCGAGCCTACGACTCACCCCCTCCAGCGTCAACTCCCCTTTAGGAAGCGGTCGAAGGGGCGGTCGCACTTGCCTTTTGTGTTATCTCGCGACGCAGGCTGCTCGCGCCGCCGCCACGCGCCCGCGTCCACCAAAGGACGATGGGCGAAGCGATGAAAACGGAGGAGTAGGTGCCCACGACCACCCCAATAATGATCGCCAGAGAAAAGTCACGCAGGACGGCGCCGCCTATCAGGAAGAGACAAAGAATCGGGATCAAAGTCACCGAACTCGTCAGAATGGTGCGGCTGAGCGTCTGGTTAATGCTGTCGTTCATGATCTGTTCGATCGTGCCGCGGCGTCCACTGGCCAAACCCTCCCGGATTCGATCGTAGACGACGATCGTGTCGTTGATCGAATAACCAGCGATGGTCAACACCGCGCCCACCATGGTGAGCGTCAGCTCGCGGCCCATGAGCGAAAACATTCCGACCGTCATGAGCACGTCGTGCAACAACGCAACGATCGCGCCGACGGCAAACGACAGCTCAAAGCGGAAGGTGACGTAAATCAGAATTCCGAAAATGCCCAGCCCCAGTGCCCAGAGTGAGCTGCGCGCCAACTCGCCGCCGACGAGCGCGCCGACGCGCTCCTCACGTTCCACCTTGAACCCGCCGTTGGGAATGTGGTCGCGAATCGCGCGATTCACCTTCTCACTCGTGTTAATCGGGCTCCGAATGGTGATAAAGGCGCGATCGCCTTGGACTGATTGTTGAATCGGCTCGTTATCCAATCCGATTGGTTTGAGCGCCTGTCGAACATCCGCTACCTGCACGGTTTTGGCCGCGCTTAGCGAAAGCAGGTCGCCGCCTCTGAAGTCCACACCGAAATTGCGATCGCCCCGCACAACAAACGCGGTCGCACCGGCGATAAGCAAAGCGAGCGAGCACATCGCGGCGAGAAAACCTTTGCCGAGAAAGTTAATATGCTGCGAAGAAATAAGATGCAGCATCGAAACCCGTTTGACCTTTCCTGTGTCGACGAACCAGCTGAACAAGTTTCGTCCGACGATGAGCGCGGTGAAAAGCGAGGCGAGAATCCCGAGCGTGAGTGAAATGGCGAAGCCCTTCACCGGTCCGCTCGCTTTCCAGAACAGGATTGCCGCTGTAATCAGCGTTGTCACGTTGGCATCGAGGATCGAGGAGAAGGCTTTCTCGTATGCCGTTTGGAGCGCCACCTTCAGCGTCTTGCCTAAGGCGAGTTCTTCCCGCAATCGTTCGTAGATGAGCACGCTTGCGTCGACCGCAAGGCCGATTGTCAGAATAATGCCGGCGATGCCGGGAAGAGTGAGGACGAAGTTAAACATCGTCAGCGCGCCAATCAGGAGAATGATGTTGACGATCAGAACGACATTCGCGATCAGCCCGGCAAACTTGTAGTAGATCATCACGAAAAGAAGCGTGATGGCGAGACCGAGCAGGCCCGCGAAAATGCTGCTGTGAATCGAATCAAGTCCGAGTGTCGGTGAAACGCTTCGCTCCTCTTCCACGCTGACCGGCGTTTGCAGTGGATTTTCCAGCACGCTGGCCAAACCACGCGCCTCCGGTTCGGTAAAACGGCCGGTAATGATGGCGTCACCGCCATAGATCGCGGTTCGAATACTGGGCGCCGACTGAATCACTCCGTCCAGCACGATGGCGAAACGATGACCCACATTTGCCTCCGTGATTTGGCCAAATTTTTTCGCGCCTTCGCCATCGAATTTTAACTGAACCGTCCAACCTTCGTTGCCATAATAAGCGCTCGATTCGGTCACCCGGTCGCCGCCCAAGTCGGCTTTCTTCTTCACGAGCAATCGTTCTTCCGTCGGCTTCCCGTTAGGCTCGGTCGGCTGCATCTTATAAGTCTCGATGCGATACTCCGGTGGGATCACTTCTGTGCCGGCGTCGATTGCACGCAGGCGCTCGCCGCTATCCGGATAAACGAGGCGAAACTCCAGCTTTGCCACGCGCGAAAGTTGCTGGCGCGCCTCGATGATTTTCGCCGGATCCAATCCCGGGATCTGGACGAGGATGCGGTCTGTGCCGACAGGACTGATAACCGGTTCGCCGCCGCCGAAATAGTCGACACGCTTGCGAATCACTTCCACCGCCTGTTCCAGGTTTGCCTTGGTGAGAGGACGGTCGCCCGGTTTCAGACGAATGAGAAAGGAAGTGCCGCCCTGAATGTCGAGTCCGAGCTGAATCTTTTGCTTCGGAGGCCAGATGGTGACGATACTAAAGGCAATCAGCAGGGCCACGAGTAGCGTGGCAATGAGCCGTTTTCGCGGTCCGAAATCCGTTGCGAAATACCAGCCGAAGAGGACCAGCAAGAGGAGCCCGATGAAGAAAGTGAAGACAGGAGTCATGTTAGTTTGCGCTCGCCGGCTTTAAAACATTGCTCACCGCCGATTTTTCCATCTCGATCTTCACATTGTCCGCCACCTTTACGGTTACCGTTGTCTCTTTGATATTGGTGATCATTCCATGGATTCCGGCAGCGGTCACGATACGATCGCCAGTTTTGAGTTCGGAAATGAGGCGTTGCTGTTCCTTCTGCCGGCGGGTCTGGGGCCGAATGAAAACGTAATATGCGATTACAACGAAGAAGATGAGAGGAATAAACGAGGTGAGGGGATTAGGACCTGCTGTTTTGGCTTGAGCGAGAAAGGTAATGAGCATGTTCGAGATGACCGGGCGCGGCAGCGAAAGCGCATCAGGTGCGACGGGCTGCCGGAGCGGCATTCCATTGAGCACAGGTGCAAGGGAAATGCAAGGACTCGATGCCATTCGGCCTGGCTCATTGTCCCATGGCCGCCTGGCAGCATGACCGCTCGCTTGCCGCCAAGGCAGCCTAGACTGCTCCGGTCAAATTTTACATGCCCACCTCGGGTGTTACCTTTCTTCCTTGGATCAATCACCGCCATTTCCGACGCCTGAAGAACTCCAGGCCAAGCTAACCGAGTTCATGAAATCGAACTTTGGCGACAAGGTTTCCTTCGCCACTCTTCCCCAGGTCGATCGCTCTGAATCGGGCGAAGAAGAGAAGCCCTCCAAACGACCCAACGACCAGTTTGTCTTCGATTTCCTGCCGCGCGACATCAAGGCGCATCTCGACCGTTTCGTTATCCAGCAGGACGAAGCGAAGAAGGTTCTCTCGATTGCGGTCTGCGATCACTACAACCACGTCAACTACGTCCGGCAGCTCGAGAGCGAAGACGCTGTCCGCGCCGAGGAAACCGAGTACGCCAAACAAAACGTCATTCTTGTCGGTCCAACCGGCGTCGGGAAAACCTATTTGGTCAAGCACATCGCCGACCTAATTAAGGTTCCGTTCGTCAAGGCGGACGCGACCAAATTCAGCGAAACAGGTTACGTTGGCGGCGACGTCGAAGATCTGGTTCGGGAGCTGGTCCAGAAGGCCGATGGCGATGTCGCGCTCGCTCAATTTGGGATCATCTACATCGACGAAATCGATAAACTGGCCTCGGCCTCCAATATGAGTGGTCGCGACGTGAGCGGTCGCGGAGTCCAGACGACACTTCTTAAATTAATGGAGGAAACCGAAGTCCCGCTGCGCGGTGCCAATGACTTGCAGGGTCAGCTGCAGGCAGCGTTCGAATTTCAACGCCGCGGAAAAGTAAAACGAGAGACCATCAGCACCCGCCACATTCTCTTTGTCGTAAGTGGCGCGTTTGAGCGGTTGAAAGCACAGGTCTCAAAGCGCCTCGCGCAAGGTCAGATCGGTTTTCAGGCCGAGCCCGTGAAAGTGCTCGACAACGAGGTTTTCAAGCATGTCACCACCGGTGATTTCGTCGAGTACGGTTTTGAGCCGGAATTCATCGGTCGTTTGCCTGTGCGCGTAGTCTGTGAAGAGCTGACCGCTGACGATCTTTACAAGATCATGAAATATTCCGAGGGCAGCATCCTTCGGCAATACGAACGTGCCTTCCGCGCCTATGGGATTGAGATCAGTTTCGAAGACGCAGCTCTCCACCTCATGGCCGATGCGGCTGCACTTGAAAAAACCGGGGCGCGCGGCTTGCTTACTGTCTGGGAAAAGTTGTTCCGCAATTACAAATACCACCTCGCTGGCTCTGGTCTCTCGCAGTTACGCGTGACCGAAGAGCTGGTCCGCGAACCGCAGCTCGTTCTTGATCGCCTCATGGCTGAAGGACAGCAGCTGGAGAAGGAGACGTTGCGTCAGCAGGCCGTCCTCTTTGCCAATAACTACTCACGCGAGCATGCACTCGAACTGCGCTTCGACGACTCGGCGCTGGATCGTTTGGTCGAGCGCGCAGAGGCGGAACGAATGAATATGCTCGATCTTTGCGCGCATCTTTTCAGGGATTTCCAGTTTGGGCTCAGCCTGATCAAGAAAAACACCGGCAAGCAAGAGTTCGTCCTCAACGCTGCCGCGGTCGACGCGCCGGATAAGTTTCTGAGCGAATTGGTATTGCAATCGTATCGACCAGGCGGCGATCGCCCGGGCGAATGAAACGCGCGCTGCTGGCCACTCTTTGGATCGGTGCGCTCGCAGCCGCCGTCGCCATCGGGCTGCAGCTAAGTGGGATGCTCATTCGCCCAGACGCGGCCATCGCAAAAGCACTTGGCCTGGCACCTAACGAAACCTCACCTTTTGTCGACCTGCTCGTCGTGGCAATTCTGAGCTTTGCCGTCGCCTGGACGATGTTGGAAGTCGACGACATCCGGCGTCGGGCCGCGATTTTTTTCCTTCTCGCTCTCGAATTCATAGGCGCTGCCTGGATCCTGCGCCTTTTTACAATCTCCTTCGCGCCGCTGCCCGGGATCATTGCCGCGATGGTTGCGACAGCTTTGGTCATCGCGCTCGACGCGACCAGCTCGGGCCGGCAACGCCGGTCGGCCGTGCGACTATTTCGCGGCCGTCTCGCGCAGCCTGCGTTAGATCGCCTGAGAGAAAGCGAAGCGCTCGATTTCTCTCAGGCGATCACGCGCGAGTCGAGTTTCGTATTCTGCGAAATCGCAAATGAAGCCGACCTTATTGACGAGCTGACGACGGCTGATTGTACGCAGTTGACCCGGGAGTTTATCGAATTGGCGACCAAAGAATTTTTGCACGCAGGCGGTTACCTCCACGCAGCTGATGGTGAGGGTATCCGCGTTCTTTTTGGTTTTCCTGAGAAGAGTGAACGTCACGCCTTCGATGCGTCGCGCGCCGCCTTATCACTTCGAAAAAGCTTCGCCGAGATTGCGAGTAGCAAACCGGACTCGTTAGGCAAGATTGACCTGCGCATCGGCATCAGCTCTGGCGTGATCGTAGCGACCGCCCGCGACGGCGTTCCAGGCGGTGAAATCGTCCTCGCCGGCGAAGCACTCGCAGTCGCGCGCCGGATCGCCCGCGCCAATCAAGTCTATGGTTCGCAAATTCTTCTTGGCCCGCGCACCTTTAGCGCCGCGGGCAAAGAAATCCTGGCGCGTCCGATCGATTTCCTGCGCAGCGCGGAAGCCCACCAACGACTGGAAGTCTACGAGCTGCTTGCGCTTGCCGAACAAGCCAGCCCGGAAGAAGTCGAAAGACGCGATCAGTTCTGGAAGGCGGTCGTTTACTTTCGGGAGCACCGTTGGAATGAGGCCTTCGCCCAATTTGTTGAGGCGAAAAATAACAATGGCGCAACCGATCTGCCTCTGCAGTGGTACCTGGGCCGTCTTAGTCCGGTTTGTCTGAAGATGACTGGTGAGCCGGCGCCGTCCGGAGAACCCTTCGCTCCAATGCCGTGAGACGAACTGAATATCCGACCGCGATTCGCGACCTCATCGTTCAATTCCGCCAAATGCCGGGAGTTGGCCCGCGCTCCGCGGAAAGAATCGCCCTTTGGATCATTCAGTCGCGCGACCAGCAACCGGAAGGCATTGCCGGCGCGATCGCGGCCGCGCGGACCGGCATCCGGCCGTGCACGCTCTGCGGATTTTTTGCCACTAACCAACTCTGCGAGATCTGCGCCGACGAATCGCGCTCCAAGGACTTGCTCTGCGTGGTTGAACAACCGACGGACATTTTGCCCTTGGAAAGGACGAGCGCCTTTCGCGGCCGCTATCATTCGTTAGGCGGACGCATCTCGCCGCTCGATCGCGTCGCGCCCGAAGATCTGCGCATCGCCGCCTTGATCGAACGGGTGGAAAAGGAATCGCCTAACGAGATTATCTTTGCCCTTGCCGCTGATGTGGAAGGTGAAGCGACTACGAACTATCTCGTCGAGCTCTTAAGAAAATATCCGGTGACTCTCACCCGTCTCGCCCGCGGCTTGCCGGCGGGCGGCGGGTTAGAATCAGCTGATGAGCTAACTCTTCATCGAGCGCTATCGGGACGAACAAGGTTATAGGGAAGCCAAGTGGTTGGATAAGCTGGCACGACTAGGAGGCTTTGAAGGCGATGTTACTCAGTCTTGTTTGATTTCTATTCGAGCGGCCCCTTGCTCGGGGATGCGGAGAGCTTCGGCCCGCTAGCCGGAACGACGACCGTTCTGTTTCAGTGATTCAACAATTAGGCGTACGCTACATTGGTGCAGAGCACCATTGCCCGCAGACACAAGCGAAGTGTTCCAGGCCGCAAGGTAGGCAAGAGATCGAGCAGCTCCGGCATCAGCGGGCGAGTATCAGAGAGTCGGATAGAGCGCGCCCGGAAGGCTACCATCACAATCTCAAAGGGCGCGACGTTTTGTTGCTTCGCCACGTTGTATCCCACCTGATTAGTCTCAGAGTTTCAGAATGGGTGCTATCTGGGGTCATTGTCGGTTATCGTGAAGCTTAGACCTACCGCCGACTCGCGCGCCCGTGAGCACACTCCTGCTTCTTGGAATGCGTAACCAACTCACGGTTATTCGGCTGCGTAAAGGCTGCGAGTTCACGCGACTGCTTGTGGATTGTCACAAAATAAAGCGACCGGGACGAGCGACGTAGCCGGGACTTCGCGAGGTAGCTGAAATGAGCGGGAGCCGAGCGCTGCAAACGCAGCTTTGCCGGAAGAGGTTTACGGTGCGGTAGTAAAACCCTGTTCTCCCACGTTGTTTTCGACCCGGGCTACTTTTTCTGAAACGACGCCAACCTCTTTCTGGATGGCTTCCACGTTCGGATGGAGCTCGTTCAGGATGGCGTGCTCTTCGCGAGAGATTTTCTCGATCCGTTCGCTCTGTTTTTGCAGCTGGGCTAGGACCACATCCTGTCGGCTCGAAATCCGATGCATCCACCAAAAGCAGACGCACCAGCAACCAAGACCGATCAAGTTGGCACCATCGAGTAAGAGTTGGGTCATTGCTTCGAGAATAAGCGCTCGGGCGTCCAAGGCGATCGGCGCATTCTTCTTGATTCGTCTCAGCCCGGCTGGCTGGTGGTGAGGGCAGGAAGGAGAAGGACGATTGGAAAGCGGGGCAATCCGAAGAACTGTCCTGTTACAGGCATCAGCCTGATCGGTTATCGCGGCGAGAAGAAATCTCAAGGTTGTTTCGTCGACACTTTGTATGGGCGAAGCGAAATGGGGCGGGGCTGTTATGAAAAAAAATCATGGATCATTATTCCATCGTCTCCAATCTTATCCGCCGATGAGCTACCCTGTTGCTTTCTTTGCTCGGTTCTCTCTAGCGGACGACATTCTCCTGGTAAGAGCTCTTTCTTCGCGAAGGGCAGAAGTCATCGGTGATCGGTGAACGAAGAGTCGGTTTGCGCCGACGACGGTTTGCCGGTATGCGAGCTTGATGAAAGACAGCGTGAAGCATTCGCGTAAGTGGAATCTCGGACGCTGGGCGGGAGAGTTGCTGCTCGTCTTTATCGGCGTATATGCGGCCTTTTGGCTGAACAATTATCAACAGCATCGCGAGGAAGTGAAACGCCGCGATCTTATCCTGGCGACACTGGAGGAGCAGTTGGGCGAGGGCATCGCGAGCGGAAAGATTAGTCGCGCAAGACAGGAACAGGAAGCTTCCGAATTTCAGCGCGCGCTTAAGGCTGGCGAGATGCCGCGGTTGCGTCCGTTTAAGTTCACGACGGATTATAATCCGGGCGATATCGGCGCGTTGCTCCAATCGGGTGGCGTGGCTTTGCTCGATGTAAAGACGCTGGTAGCTATGCGCGAGTTGGAATCGGTCATTCGCTGGGGCTTGAGTGACATGGCACGTTACGAGAAATTAAGCGACGAATTGATCGTGCCGAATCTTGGCCGGGACATCTCCTTCTTCTACGATCCGGCGACGAAGCAGCTACGTGAACCTTATGAGATTTATCCTCAAGCCCTAGCCGCGACGGTGAAATTCGCGCACGACGTCGAACGGGCCAAAATCAAACTGGTGGAACAAATGAAAGCGGTAAGTGGGAAGCAACCATAGGTGGTGGCTATGGTTATTAGTTACTTATGGTCCTTTGGTGGGAAACGGAGTCGGAGTGGCTGACGGTTTCAACCAGACTTGCCTTGCAAATTACCTGTGTTCATTTTCTGGCGGAAGTGCGATAAGGTGTTCCAGGCTCAGGAGGAGAATGAACGATTATGGCAACAAATACGATTCGACTGCATCGCGTGCTGCGGACTAATCCGGAGAAGGTTTATCGGGCGTTTCTCGATCCTGATTCGATGGTAAAGTGGCTCCCGCCGAATGGATTCACCGGCAAGGTGCATGAGATGGATGCGAAGGTAGGCGGTGTACACCGGATGTCGTTCCGGAACTTCACAACGGGCAAGAGTCATTCCTTTGGCGGCACCTATCTGGAACTAACCCCTAACGAATGCATCCGATACACTGATAAATTCGAAGACGAGAATTTACCCGGAGAAATGCGGGTCTGCATTACTTTGAAAAAGACTTCCTGCGGGACAGAGATCAACATCGTGCAGGAAGGTGTACCGGAGGCGATCCCAACCGAGGCCTGCTATCTCGGTTGGCAGGAATCGCTTCTCCTGCTCGCCAAACTGGTCGAAGCGGATATCGACGATAATTAGGAGCCCTCTTAGCAGTTATTGGTCCGTTCGTTGGTTAGACTTCCGGTGTCGGATCTCAGCCTGGCATCCGTTTTTAGATAAACTCGCCGCCCTTGCCTGACTAACTGGCGAGACTTGCAGGTGCGGTCGAATAGCTTACTAAGATACCGACATGCCCAACCATCCACACTACCGCACCAAGTCTGACCGCGCGTTTGTCTTGCAAAAAGTCCAGCCGGCGCTTCTCGGTCTCATGGACGGCTCGGTTTCGACTCTGGCGCCGCTCTTTGCTGCCGCGGGCCTGACGAACGACGCGCATAAGGCTTTCTTTGTGGGACTGGCGGCTTCGGTCGGCGCGGGAATCAGCATGGGGTTGGCGGAGGCGTTATCCGATGATGGCACGGTGACCGGTCGCGGCGGGCCGGTGATGCGCGGTGCGATCACCGGTCTGGCGACAATTGTCGGTGGGATGTTGCATACCTTTCCCTTTCTAAGCTCGAATCTGACTCTTGCGTTGCACCTGGCCTATGCGGTCGTGGTGCTGGAGTTATTGGCTATTTCCTTTATTCGTTACCGCTTCATGAAAACACCGCTTCTAAAAACGGTGGTGCAAGTCATTGTGGGCGGGGGGATCGTCTTCGCGTTGGGACTTTGGCTGGGCAAACTCGGCGGCAGTAGCTGAGCAAGAGAGTAAGTTTCTGGTTGCCGCGCGGCTTTTCGCGAAAGAAACAAAAAAGCCGCCGAGTCACAAACCTCGGCGGCTTTCGTAATAAGTGATCTAAGTCTTAAGCCATGCCGAGAGAAGCGAGGGTCGGCTCGTCGATCGCGCCGGTAGTGTAAAGCCCGTTATCAGCCTGATAGCCGGTAAGTGCCTCGCGGGTTAACGGGCCCAGCAGGCCGTCGACTTCGCCTTTGTAGTAGCCTTGTTCCTGCAAGGAAGCCTGCACGTTGGCGATTACTTTATCGGGCGGCTCGGCCTGAGTGCCGGCATAAATAGGTCCATCGTAGACATAGTATTGAGCCGAGGGCGCATAACCCCAGGCAGGGTACCAATACCCGGCATTAAAGAAATACCAGCCTCCGCCAATTAGCTCGACGCGATGATAGTGCGAACGATACCACCCCTGGTCGTGCCACGCCGGATGATACTGACGGAAAGCAACGTACTGCGTACCCTGCCAGTGCTCTGCGTTCGTGATGCGATGGCTCGCGGTAAAAGTAACTGCCGGAACCTGCTGAGGTTTTGCCGTGGCATGGAAGTTAGCATTCTTAGCTTTGATGGCTTGAGCATCAGGTTTCTTTTTCTGGGCTGCGACCTTTTGCGCGGGAGTAGCGGGAGCTTTGCCCGTTTGCGTTGTTTCCGCGGCTTGCGTTTGGGTATTGGCTTTGGCGGGTGCCGGTGTCGTTGCCGCCTGCGCGTGATGTCCCTTTTGGGTATGTGTCACCGGGGCGTTGGGGGCGGCTGGAGTAGCATGGGTCTGCTCCGCCTTGGGATGACTCTGCATTGTGGCGTGAGCAGGCGGCTGAGTCTGGTGCGGCTCCTGATTCATCTTATGCCCCGGCTGCTGTTGAGGAGCGGCGTGGTGAGGCTGAGAAGGCGACGCCTCCTGTTCTTCATGCGCCTGGGCGTGAGCGTGCTGGTGTTGTTGTTTCTTCTTTTCCTGTTGCTGCTGGTCGTCCTGCTGTGCACGTGCACCTATGACGAGGGCCAGCGAACAGGCCGTGATTAAAGTAATAAGCGTTTTCATATTTCCGTTAGTCTGATGTCCGTTTGTTTTCATTCATTCGTTTTCATTCAAATTTTGCGTGTATTTTTTTGAGACGCTTTTCGTTACCCAGGGGAGATCGCTACGCAGAGAGAAAACGCCGGATGACAACAGTTAGGCGCCGTCAAATAACTTAACAAAGAAAGACAACCAGCAACGAGTCTGACACTTCTTGAGATACAAACGCGAGCCGAGGGTGCCAGGCCATTTCCGGGACCGCCCAAGGAGAAGCCAGCGCACGCACCACGTTGACCGTAGAATTCGTTCGTCTTAAAGAGGGATAACGTGAAAACTTCGGCAGCTTTTATCATCGGATTGATGCTGGCTCCACTGCCCACCTTCGCCGGCGCGGTGCAAACCGATGGCGGCCTCGTGGAGGGTGTTCGAGCCGGTCCTCTGACTGTTTATAAAGGTATTGCCTTCGCGGCGCCGCCGGTGGGCCCGCTTCGCTGGCGCGAGCCCCAGCCTCTCATTCCATGGGAAGGTGTGCGCAAAGCGGACAAGTTTGCCCCGGCCTGCATCCAGACCGGGGTCTCGATGCCTGGTGAAACCCCACCTGTCAGCAGCGAGGATTGTCTCTATTTGAACATCTGGACGCCAGCCCGCGACGCCGATGCGCGCCTCCCAGTCATGGTCTGGATCTATGGCGGCGCCTTTTCCACTGGCTCCGCCTCGATGTCACTGTATTGGGGCGATCGTCTGGCGCAGAAAAACGCGGTTGTCGTTACGTTTGGTTACAGGCTCGGTCCGCTTGGTTTCCTCGCCCATCCTGAGCTCACGCGCGAGTCGCCGCACCATACGTCGGGTAACTACGGCCTGCTGGACCAGATTGCGGCACTGCAATGGATACAGCGTAACATTCGAGCGTTCGGCGGCGATCCCGGATGCGTTACGATCCTCGGCCAGTCTGCGGGCGCGAACTCGGTCAGCATCATGATGGCTTCGCCGTTAGCCAAGGGGCTCTTTCACCGTGCGATCGGGCAAAGCAGTGGACTATTCGAACCGCTCAAACTGGCGCCGAGTTATCTGCTCGCAAACGCCGAACACGAAGGAGAAGCCTACGCAGCCTCGCTGGGTGCGCATTCTCTCGCCGAATTGCGCGCACTGTCGGCAAGCGAACTACTAAAGGGCAAAGCAGGCGCGATTTCGCATCCGGTGATAGAGCCCTATCTGCTGCCTGAGTCGCCTTATGACGTATTTGTGCAGACCCGGCAGAACGACGTCCCGATCCTCGTCGGATCAAATGCCGACGAAGCGCGGTCGCTCCTTCCCGATCTGAACACAGTCAAAGCCGAAACTTTCACCGCCGATATCACGAAACAATGGGGTCCGCTTCCGCCCCAGCTCCTCGCGGCCTATCCACATGCAACTGATGAACAGGCGCGCAAGGCACGTCTGTCATTCGAGCGCGACCTTCGCTTTGGATGGGATATGTGGGCATGGGCGCGGCTGGAGGCGATAAAAGGCCGAAACAACGTTTACTATTATCAATTCGCGCATAAACCACCGTTCCCAAAGGGATCGGTGTATGAAGGCTGGGGCGCGAGTCACTACGCCGAGCTCTGGTATATGTTCGATCATCTTCAACAAGAACCCTGGCACTGGAGCGCGGCTGACAGACGTCATGTCAAGTTATTGGGTAAACTTCGCTAAGTCCGGAAACCCGAACGGTGCCAGACTTCCCGTCTGGTCTGAATTTACGTCAGCGGACAACCGCGTTCTCTATCTTGATGATCCGATTTACACAGGTGGTGTTCCAAACATTGAGACGTTGAAGGTGTTCGACATGGTATATGCACAGATTCGTGGCGCACCCTTCGGATCGCGCTGAACCAGGGCGTCTATGAGTTGTCCCATCCCTCGTATTCAGCCTTTCCTTTTCACTGCGCCGACCAGGGTGCCGGATAATATCCGCGCGGGTCGTTAGGCCAAAATCGCGCCGACATCTTCCGCAAACGCGTCTGGTTTGTTACCCGCGGCGTATGGCCGAAAAGGTCACGGGCGTGCCTACCTCCACGGCATTAAAAAACGCAATCGCCTTTTCCTTCGGGAGGCGAACACAACCATGGGATACCGGATAGCCCTGCAAGATTCCGGCGTGCATTCCCGTGGGGCCATCAAAGCGAATAAAATAATGCATCGATCCGGGGACAAACTTGCAGCCGCGAGGCACCGGCATGTCAGCGTCTGCATCGGGCAGAACCGCCCGGCCATACGGATCTACGATTCGACCATAGAGCGATGAATAGTGGTACCTCTCCTTTTCCAGAACGTGAAAGGATCCAGTCTCGGTAAGGTGGCCCGGTCTGCCAGAGCAAATCGGCGTGGAGAGCACCGCGCGACCGTTACGCATCAAGTAAGCAGTTTGCTCCTGGAGATCGATCTCGATCGAGGTCTCGGGCTGTTGCGCATGCACCGGACCAGCCGCGCAAGCAAGAGCGAAAACCGCAGCGATGAAGCGGTTCATTTGTGATTATACATCCGCCAGGGAGATCTTAAAGAAATTCTGAACCCCTTAGTTTGAGCCCCAGGGCGCGCCTCCAGAGATTGTCTTTGTGTGCGACTAGGTCTGTTGCGCGTCCCTCGGTCTGCGGACGCGGTGAGCGGCCAAATTGACTTCCGGTCGCTTTCAGCTGTTTACCTAGGCAAATGTCCCCGGCGGGAATCGAACCCACATTTAAGGTTTAGGAAACCCTTGTTCTATCCGTTGAACTACGGGGACTTAATATAAATTGTTAGCCGGGCTCTCCAAAGGTCGAAGTCCTACTCGGAGTTCTAATCTCGACCTCTCGTTTCGCGCTTGGCGATGGTCGGATGGCATCCTCAGCGCGTCAAATGTGATTGCATCGCAAAAATGCCTTTTCAGAGAGAAACCTGATCGCGTTCTCGATTGCACTTGATCGCGGTCTTGGAACAGGAAATAACCTGGACAATCACAAAATCGGTCCCGACTCGTTTTCCTTGAGAAAACCGGTGGCGGCATGCGAGCCGGCCTCTCAAAAAGAGATGGAGTGAAATCCGGGTTTTCGACGACGTCGGGCAGGCAACGTTTTCGCGCTCGCTGCCTGAAATGAGTCACGGTTAAAATGACAGGGTGCAACGTAATCCTGCGACGACGGCAGTCGCGGCCGGTCGCACACCGCCAGGATTAAGAATGCATTGCAGATCGGGCTGAAGAGCGGCGTGACTGTTCAGGGCAATGCGGTAGGTCAGCTCTACCACTGTCTCGTTGTGATTGGAAACCTTGCGCCCAAGATCGTCGACCAAAGAGTCGCTAAGTTGACCGTAGCTGAAGCCCAGACCCAGTGAGTCGTTTTCCCGGCCTGCGAGCAATCCTTGCAGAGTTAGTCCGCTATCGACAAAGGCGGTCATGGTGTTGCGATCCTGCGGGGCGAACCCGAGGCGACAGAAAAAGGCCAGCGTGCGATCGACAGCCCTATCGGAATGCCAGATTTCCTGATCGGCGAGCAAATAAATCGCATAGTTATGTCGATGAACGCTGGGGTTGGTATCGCCGGCGCTAAAATCACCTGAATCAAAGCAACCACCCAGTTTGTAGGTGCCCGATAGGTTTTTAGTCGCTATACCGTCGGTTGATGAGCCCTTCTCCGGCGCGGTTCCGGGATTCAAGGTGTAACCGATCTCGGCAAAGACAAGAATGCCATCGTTATCGGGAAAGGACAGGCGGAGATTGTGTTTGTTGTTTCCGGTCGGATCGCCGACATCGCCACTGAAAGCGGCAGCCTCGAGGTAGAGGGATTCATTGGGCTGGGTACGTAACCGTACTCCGGGCGCCGCAATCGGAAAGATTGGCGAGGAAAAGTTAAGACTCACGACCGGAAGTGCGCCGAACGAGCTATTGACAAAGAGACTGCTATACTGCGAAGCGAAGAACTCTGCGTCCGCCAGAAGTTGTCCGGCCCGAATGGAGAACGTGCCATCTGCGAAGTCCTGCTGAAGCCAGGCCTCATACAGTCGCAAACTGTCGTAGGAGTCGATGTTGCTTAAGACATTAAGATCGTGAACAGCTTTATCCGTTAGGCCATAGCCTGCGCAATACAAGCCATTCACATTCAGGCTGAGACCGGGAAAGTGCATTGCCTTCTCGCAATCGAGGTGCATCCCCAAAATTGACAGGCTTTCCCAAATGACGGTGCGCTGAGTCCCTCCAGACATGTTCCCGAAAAGTTCGGTGATGAGAAGTCCGGAGAAAGTGAGTCCGTCAAGATGAGGGAGTGAGGTCACTGCCTCCGACGGTATCACCTCCCGTGTCGACGTGGAGATGGGGTCCTGCGCGACAGCCATCTGTGCCTGAAGTGGAACGACTAAGATAAAGAGACAGCGGAGTAAGAGCGGACCGCCCAAAACACAGCTTTGCCGTCGAGAGTGCGGGAGGATCAAGGTGTCCAACGGCAGACTAACGAATAAAAAGGTCCATGAGGGTTAAGCAGTTCCACCTTGTGCTGCGCGAGAGCGAGGTAAACCTGGAAGACCCATAGCAAGACGAAGCTGCACCCGAAAACGAGACAGCGAGCAGGCGTAAGGTGAACGCGCGGCAGGCGAACGATCAAGTTGCGATTCGAGAGTAGCTCGACGCCGTTGACCATCATGAGCAACACGCTTGCCGCGAGCAGCGGAAAGGAGAGCCAGTTAAAGTAAAGCGCGCGCTCGAACGAGCCACGCAGGAGGTAGTGTAGTGCGCGGGTCATTCCGCAAAAGATGCACGGAAGCCCTGTCACGGCGCCACACGAGGGTGAAAAAGGAAGCCATGCTGATAAGGAGTCAGGTTCCAGAAGAGCCAGGGCGAGGAGCGCGCTCGGGAGGAGAATAAGATTGGCTCGGCGCCAGCAGATGCCTGCCGGATCGAGCGCTCCGAGTTTGGACGCAATCATACCGGCGACGAAGTCTCCTGGATCGGCGGAATGGGTGGCGGCGGTGGTAACTGGCCGGGGCTAACTCCGGCCCAAACATCGTATTGCTCGCCGAACTGCCGGAGAAAGCAAAGAGGGAAAGCGAACAACATCATGACGACTGGCAGAAGGATAACTGTCCCGAGGTAGGGCAGCATCGCGGCGCAACAGGTCACGCAGGTGGCGATGCATCCGATCATGGCGGCGGCCATAAGAAGGACGAGATAGAAAAAAACATAAAGGATGAAGAGGCCCGGGTGATCCAGGACCAGGTTCCATACTTGCAGGAAAGCATCGGCCGCGCCGCATCGCTGGCGATACATAACGGGGACGATCAATTTCAAGACAAGGCCCACAACCACGCCCGCGAGACCAATTATGACAGTGATGAGGATTAGAACGGCCAAAGGGACCAACGGATGGTGCCAATACCAACTGGCAAGAAAGAGTAAACCGAGGCCGCCGAAAATGAGAAGGCTGCAAAAGGCAACGATAAGATTCAAGACGAAGTAGCTGTTACCTTCCTCGTGATATTCGCCCCAGGGTTCGACGAATGCACCGCGATTATGCACGATACAATCCGTGAAGATGAAACGAGCACGCGCATTCAGCCAAAGAAGCAAAACAGCCAAAGCAAAGATGAAAGCCAATCCGACAATGATGAAGGGGATATACCCGGGCGGGATATCGTGAAGTGAATAAGCGTGTCCCGTGTGAAGCCAGTGCGAAAACCTGTTTCGGCGGTTGAAGTCGTATCGGTAGTTGAAGCCGAACCCATTCAGGAAGGTCGCCAACCAGGCGGCAAAACCGATCACGAGCCACTTTCCAAAATCGAAAGGCTGAAAAAGGATTTTCCTGGTGAGTTCGAATGCTTCGCCGAAAGGAGCGAAAATTTCCGGTCGCACAGGCGGTGAGTCCATGAGCCATTCAAGACATTTTCGCGCCGATGCGCAAGCACCGGATTTCCTTGACGCTTCCGCGGACGCATCGGAGCATGACTCTATGGCGCAGACCAAGTCTCCAATTGCTCCCTCTTTTCGCAAAACAGCGGAGACGTTTGTCGCGGGGGCGCTGACGTTGCGGCGGCGCTACTTTGTTGCCGCAGAAGTCTTCGCCGAGGAAAAGAAAAGAATTTTCGCGGCCCAGTGGATCTGTGTAGGTCATCAGAGCCAGCTTCCGAGGGCGGGGGATTATCTGGTCCAAACGGTAGCCGGTGAGAGCATCATTATTGTGCGCGACAAGAGTGAGATGGTGTGTGCCTTCTATAATGTTTGCCGGCATCGCGGGACACTGCTCTGTGAGGAAGAAAGTGGCCATGTCGGCGTCATTCAGTGCCCGTATCATGCTTGGACTTACTCGCTTGAAGGCAAGCTGATCGGCGCGCCGCACATGGAAACTGTGCCGGGATTTGCCAAAGAAGACTATCCGTTGCACGCAGTCCAGACGGAGCTTTGGGAAGGTTTTATATTCGTTAGTCTGACCCGCCATCCGGAGCCACTGGAAGAGGTCTTCGCGCCGCTCCAGGGAAAGTTCGAGGAATGGAATCTGCCGATCCTGAAATCGGGGCGACGGATTGTCTATGATGTGCAGGCCAATTGGAAGCTGGTCTTCGAGAATTACTCCGAGTGTTATCATTGTCCCGGTGTTCATCCCGCGCTCTCCAAGATTTCACCTTATGACTCAGCCGAGAACGATCTCTCCGAAGGGGCTTTTCTCGGAGGGTTCATGGCCATCGCGAAGGGTCAAAGTCTGACGACGAGTGGGAAGTCCTGCGCCCGGCCTATAGGCGAAATCGGAAGCAGTAACGAAGCGCGCGTCTTTTATTACTCTATCTTTCCGAACATGCTTTTGAGCATGCATCCGGACTATGTCATGGTGCATTTGCTTTGGCCGCAATCACCAAATCGCACCCTGATCCAGTGCGACTGGTTTTTTCATCCGGAAGCCGATAAGGCGGAGGACGAATATCAGCCGGATGAAGCGGTAGAGTTTTGGGATATGACTAACCAACAAGACTGGCATGTTTGTGAATTAAGCCAGAAAGGTATTTCTTCCCGGGCTTACCAGCCGGGGCCTTACTCGCCGCGAGAAAGTATTCCCGCAGCCTGGGATCGACATTATCTGCGAGTGATGGGTGATGAGAGTTAGCCGCCCGCCATCGCGCCCACGATGCAGTAAGGCTCAGTCCCATTCGCCACCGCGTCGGGAAGGGGAGCGTCGGGTAACTCGTGCGAGAGGTCCTCGGAACAGGCGAAAAATCTGACAAGAGCGCGACGCTTTTGAGTTGTCGAATCGCGAACTGTCCCGTGCAGGGTTGGGTAACGGGCTTCGAGGGCGTCAAGTACGCTTCGCTGAGTTATAGCTCCCGCGACCTCCAGTTGCACCTCGCCGTTCACTCCAGCCAGGGTGCGGAGATGAGCGGGGAGGATAACGCGAATCATGGCAGAGTTTGCGCTTCGACCGAAAGCACGGCGGGTAAATCGCGCACGATCGCCTGCCAGCTATCACCTGAATCGGCCGAGGCATAAACCTGACCACCCGTCGTGCCGAAATAGATGCCACACTTATCGAGTGAGTCTACCGCCATGGCGTCGCGCAGGACATTTACATAGCAATCACTTTGCGGCAGACCTTTTGTCAGCTCTTCCCACTGATTACCTCCGGTCTTGCTGCGATAAACGCGTAACCTGCCATCAGGTGGAAAATGTTCGGAATCACTCTTGATTGGCACCACATAAATGGTTTCGGGTTCATGGGCGTGGACATCGATCGGGAAACCAAAATCTGAAGGCAGGTTATCGCTAACTTCTGTCCAATGATCTCCCGCGTTATCAGTGCGCATCACGTCCCAGTGCTTCTGCATGAAAAGAACATCGGGCCGCGAACGGTGCATGGCGATGCGGTGAACGCAATGTCCCACCTCCGCTTGGGGATCGGGTAACTCGAACTGTGATTTGAGACCTTTGTTGATGGGTGTCCAACTTTCTCCTCCATCATCCGTCCGAAAGGCACCGGCGGCGGAGATAGCGACAAACATTCTCTGTGGGTTGGCAGGATCGAGCAGAATCGTGTGCAGACACATTCCGCCCGCGCCTGGCGCCCAAAGATTACCCTTGGCGTCGCGCAGGCCCGGCAACTCATGCCAAGTCTGCGCGCCGTCTGTGCTGCGGAAAAGTGCGGCGTCTTCAACGCCAGCGAAAACCGTGTCTGGGTCGCCCAGCGAAGGCTCGAGATGCCAAACCCGTTTGAACTCCCACGGATGCTGCGTGCCATCGTACCATTGATGGGTTCCTGGCGTTCCGCTGTAGCTAAAATCTTTCCCAACCGGTTCCCACGTTTTGCCGGCGTCGTTTGATCGCTGAATAAGCTGGCCAAACCAACCAGTCGATTGCGACGCGTAAATCCGGTTTGGATCAACAGGCGAACCTTTCAGGTGGTAAATTTCCCAGCCGGCAAAATATGGGCCGCTGACCTTCCAATCGCTGCGTTTGCCATCGGAGGTAAGAATGAAAGCGCCTTTGCGAGTGCCTACAAGTAATCGAACTCCGCTCATATATTTTTCCTAATTCAGAGTTGGTCAGCCGATCAATCCAATTATGCATTATCGAGCAGCTGACGCAGAGGTTGTATTTCTACTTTGGCTCGGCCTAGGTCAAGGCATGCGCGATTCGCGCGAACACGTAACCCAGCAGTGCCGTCAGAGGAAGGGTGAGCACCCAGGCCCAGACAATCCTTTCCACGACTCCCCATTTTACGCCGCCGAAACGTTTTGCCGCGCCGACCCCCATGACGGATGCGGAGATGACGTGAGTCGTGGAAAGCGGAATTCCATAGGAGCTGGCCACTTGAATGATGACCGCCGCGGTCGTTTCCGCGGCAAATCCATGCACCGGTTGCAGCTTTACCATCTTGTGCCCAAGCGTGCGGATGATCCGCCACCCGCCCGCTGCCGTCCCCGCCGCCATCGTTCCGGCGCACACGACGATAACCCATGTGGGAATGTGGAATTCAGGCGTTTGAAGAAAGTGAAGGGACGCGGGCAGACCCTTAAATGCGCCGCTGGTCGTCGCGGTAAAGAGCGCGAGCGAGATGATACCCATGGTCTTCTGGGCGTCATTGGTCCCATGGCTGTGAGCCATCCAGGCGGCGCTGAACAATTGCAGTTTGCCAAAAGCGCCGTGCACGAAATGCGGTGTGTAACGGTGCAGCACAACAAAGAGAAGAAGCATGAGCAGCGCGCCGACGATAAATCCCGCGATAGGGGAGGTGATCATGGGAACAACCACTTTTGGCAAAAGACCCGTCCGCCATTTCAAGACCGACCAGTCGCCATGAGCCGCAGCCAGGCCGGCGCCGCAAAGGCCGCCGATGAGCGCGTGACTCGAGCTGGAGGGCAAGCCAAGTACCCAGGTGATCAGGTTCCAAATGATGGCACCAAGCAAGGCGCAAAGAATTGCCGGCACGGTAATGACCTTCAGATCGACGATGCCTTTTCCGATGGTGGAGGCGACTGCCGTGCCCATAAGGGCGCCGGTGAGATTGAAAAACGCAGCCATTGCGATGGCCTGGCGTGGCGTCATGACGCGCGTGGACACGACAGTCGCGATGGCATTGGCGGCGTCGTGAAAGCCGTTAATGTATTCGAAGACCAGCGCCGCCAGGACGACGAAGAGGAAGATGAGCATTCCTTTACTCGTTAGGCAGGTCTTTAGGAATATTTCAGCACGACCTGCAAGATGATGTTGCCGGCATCGCGACAACGGTCGATCACTTTTTCCAGGAGCTCGTACAGGTCGCGAAGGAAAATAATCTGCTTTGGCGCATAGTCGCCCTGGTAGAGTTCGCGCAAGAGATCAAGCTCCAGCTTGTCTGCCTCGCCCTCGATTGCTTGCAGGCGCGAATTCATCTCCCGCGCGGTTGCCGCGTCCGTGCCTTTGCGCAGCGTTTTTACCATGTCAAGCACCGCCTCGGCTGCCTGATCGAGCAAGGCGAGGTGCTTCTGAAAGTTGCGACCTTGCAGATCGGCAGGAAAAATTAGGATTCGCTCGCCGATTTTCTCGACTGTCTTTGGGATTTTATAGAGCGATGCGGCAAGCGCCTGGATGTCTTCGCGCTCCAGCGGCGTAATGAAAGTCTTGCAAAGCTGCTCCGTCAGCTCCTGGGTGATCTGTTTGTCCTTGCGTCGGCTGTGGACGAATTCATCCAGACTTTGTGGTGAATCGTGTTGTTCGAGACGACTAAGGAGCGCGACGAGGTGATGCACACTCTGGTCGGCCTGCTGCGCGCTTGCTTCGAGCAGGTCAAAAAACTTTTCATCATGCCCGAACAATTTGGTGATCGAAAACATTCTGATTCTTCCTCGTGGGTTGCGATTCTCTTCGCTTTCGGTGATTGGCCAAGGTGAAAATTCCGGCGTCGTTTCCTTATGCAGGCTTGTGTGGTGGGTGCCGAATATCCTCCGCCTCTGCGGCATAGACGGTTTCTTCGCCGATGTTGGTAGCATGATCGCCGATGCGTTCGAGATGGGCCGCGATGAAGGTGAGATTGAGATAATCCCGCAGGTGATCTGGATCATCCGGCACGCGAGCGACCAAATGTCGGAGCGCGTTTGAATTCATTTCATCCAGCGTCTTATCTCGTTCTCGCAGTGAACGAGCCAATTCGGAGTCGCCCCGGCTGTAGGCGTCGATGCTATCCTGAAACATTTCGATTGCGCATGCGCCCATCCTGAAGATCAGCTCCGTCTCAGGGAGCGCCTGGTGTTGGTTCAGTTCGCGGGCGCGACGTGCGATGTTGACTGATTCGTCGCCGATTCTCTCCAGATTCGGCGAGATTTTCATCGCCGAGACGACGCGCCGCAAATCGCAAGCAACCGGTTGAAATCGAAGAAGAAGATCAAGGCCGTCGCGATCGATTTCGATTTCGAGTTGGTCGACCTTTTCGTCATCCGCAATCACGCGTCGGCAGAGATCGTTGTTCCGCTCACGCAGACCGCTGAGGGCGGCTTGCAGACTGCTGGTGGTTAGGCTGGCCATCGCGAGAACGTTTCGACGCAGCGCGATGAGCGCTTCCTCGAAATCGGTCAGCGTGTGGCGTGTTTCCTCCATGTTTCAGTCGTCAGGCTAACCCCAAGAACTCCCGCGTGCTGCCTCCGAGGAGTTGCTCTCTTTCCTGAGCAGAAAAATCCCCTAACGACTCGATTAATTCGCCTGGGTGTGTTTCTCCCAAAGGAAAGGGATAATCCGAGCCAAGCGCAACACGTTGCGCGCCGAAAATCTTGACCAGCAAACGCAGGGCATCGGCATCGTGGACCAATGAATCGACATAAAACCTCGCCGGCTCGCCTTCGCGTGCCAGGTAATGACGCGGATTGATCTTCGAATCGGAAGCGCAGAGATCGGGGCGAACATGAAAGCCATGCGCGATCCGTCCGATGGTGAAGGGGAAGGCTCCGCCGCCATGGGCGAAGGCGACGCGCAAGTTAGGAAACCGCTCAAAGACGCCGCCAAAGATCATGGAACATATGGCGAGGGAGGTTTCGGCCGGCATTCCAACGAGCCATGGCAGCCAATATTTCGGCATGCGTTTCCTACCGAGCATGTCCCACGGGTGGACAAAGATCGCGGCCTCGAGTTGCTCGGCAGCGCTCCAGATTGGTTGGAGTGAGGCGTTATCGAGGTTCAGGCAATCAATTCGCCCCAGGTGCTCATTCGCATCGACGTGCGTCCCGATCTCCACCCCTCGTAAACCCAGTTCACGCACACAACGCTCCAGCTCGCCGGCGGCCAAATTGGGATCCTGCATCGGGATCGTGCCCAAACCGGTGAAGCGCGCAGGATTTGCCCTAACGACTTCCGCGATGTGATCGTTCAAGCGGCGCGAAAGATCGAGCGCATCGGCCGGCTTCGCCCAATAGCTGAACATGACTGGCACCGTCGAAAGCACCTGCATGCTGACGCCAGCGCGATCGCAATCCTCAATTCGCCGGCGCGGTTCCCAGACGTTGTCGGTGATCTCGCGAAAAACGCGCTCGCCGATCATCATCCGCGCGCAACAGGGTTGATAATGGTCCAGCCTGACGAATCCGCTGTAGCCGTATTTCGCGTCCAGGTCCGGCCAATCATGCGGCAGGATGTGGGTGTGAAGATCGATTTTCATGAATCGGTCGGCAGGTTCAGTCCTCCTCGCTCTGGAATCTGCTCAAACAGTTGTTGAGCTTCCCGCACGTGCGTCGTGGATCACGGTTGAAGCGACATCCCATCCCGATGACGGAAATAGAAATCAGGATGTGAATGGTTTTACCGGCTCTGGTTTCGGCACTTTTGTCCCGCACTTTTTGCAGGTGCGCCGTTCATCACTGCTCCAAAAGTCGAGCATCGCCTGGCTGAAATGTTTCACGATATCGGCGCAATCGAAGTCAATGTCTTCCACAAGCGCCCCGCAGTTTTCACAATAGAAAATGACATGTTCGTGCTCGCCCGGGGGACGCCGCCGCTCGACCACCACGCCTAAGGTGCCCGGTGGCCTGACGGGCGCGTGCGGAACATTGGGCGGAATAAAGAAGGTCTCACCCTGCCGCACCGGATAATCCACGATCTTGTCGCTCTCCCGAATGCGCACTTTGATGTCACCCTTCAACTGGTAAAAATACTCCTCCGAGTTGACGAGGTGGAAATCGTTCCGCGCGTTTGGCCCCTGGATCACCATGACGAAAAAGTCGCGCCCGTCGTAGAGATATTGATTGCTCACCGGAGGCTTAAAACCGTCGCGGTGTTCTTCGATCCACTTCGTTAGGTCGATGGCCGATTGGACGTTCGTTTCCATACGTTGCGTTTCTTTTAACCTCCTGCCGTCCTCATCTCAACTGCTTCTCGGGAACGATTGCCTGCTCTGCTTAGTGCCGGCGAAGAAGAAGGAGGATCAGATTGTGGGCCGCTCGCGCTTTCCGTCGTACCAAATCGAGAGGCGCTCGCGCGTGCGCAATGCTCGCTTGCCGCCCAACAAGAGAAGGAAGACTTCGCTCAGGATGAATCGCGGCGCGTGCATGCGCAGCTTCCGCGCGGAGGTCACAATTGGTGCGCGCAGAATCTTGAAGGGTCCGATCTTCTTAAGCGCGAGGCTGAAGTAGACTTCCTCGCCGGCAAAATATTGCTCGTCGAAGCCGCCGACCTTTTCGAAAAGTACGCGGCTGGTGAAGAGAAATGCGCCCGCGCCGAGACCGGTGGCGAAGTAAAGCGTCGAGAAGGCGTAAAGGATAATATTGCCCCAAAAAGGCAGCTGACGATCCGGCGCGACGCGGGCGCTTCCGCCACTGTAGCCGGCAGCAAGGGCATCCATCGCCGATCGAACATGTTTCGCAGCGATGTGCGTATCCGCATCGACAAAAAAAACAATCTCCCCACGTGCGACACGCCCACCGGCATTGCGCGCCGCGGCGATCTGACGGCGCTTGATCTGGACGAGTTGCGCCCCGGCCTGCCGTGCGATTTCAGCGGTGGCATCGGTGGAAGCGTCGTCGACCACGATGATTTCAAACATTTCGCCGCCTGCCTCCGCCGCAGCCCGCAGTCTCCGCAGCGTCTCCGGCAGCTCGTGCTCTTCATTATGCGCGGGAACGATAAAGGACAGTTTCGGCGCAGTATCGTTCTTTAGAAATCGAGTGAGGATCTCGCGCGTGATTTCATAGCCGTGCGGCCATTCGCTCTCGCGTGGTCCGGCGACGTTCAAGGTTGCGGGACGATTTCCCCTAACGAATTCGTGCAAATCATCGACCGCTTTCGCGGCCGAACTACGATTCGTATCGATGATAAGAGCCGGTTTTGCGCTCGTGCGACAGAAATCGAACGTTGCCCGTGTTCCGCCGCGCAGTTCGCCCGCGTGAATGATCACTGTCCCGTCCGATTCCCGTACGTTGCGCTCGGTTCTTTCGAGATAGCCTCCGCCAACCACCTCTTGTAAAGGGTAAAATAGCGAGATTCTGCCGTCTTCCGCCAGCCGACCTTCCGGACACCAACCGCCACATTCGATGCCTAACGAGCGGGCTACATCGAGGGCAGCGCGATCCACTCCGGTTTGACCGCCGGAAATAATCTTCATCCCGCGCCTCGCCGCGCTTTCTCGTCGAGTGCGAGATAATCGTCCCGCGGTGGACTAAAGGTGTCGATCACACTCGTATCTTCGATCGTTTCCACACCATGTGGAACATGACTCCCGAGATAAAACGCTTCGCCCGCTTTGAGCTCATGCGGCTCCCCCGCGACAATCAAGTTCATCCGACCGTGAATGACATGGGCAATCTGTTCTTGGGCGTGTTTGTGCTCGGGCATTCGGCTACCCGCCTTCAATTCAGCGTGCATTTGATACATGGTCGCGCCGCTGCAAATCGTGCGCCGCTTAATCCCGGGCGCAATTTCGATCCAGGGATTTTCCATTTTGTTCATGGAGGCAAATGATGCCGAGAATCTCCTCGTTTCCAACTGGCAAAAGGTCGGGCCAGCGCCGACTTTGATTGCCTATCTTATCGCTCGCATTCAATCTCGGGCGAAAAATAACCATAGGCGCATGGAATTATATGATGTAACCCGGCAGCTTGCGCCGGATCTCGCGCCCTGGCCGGGCGACGTTAACTTCGACTACCGGCTGGTTGCCAGGTTGAGCGCAGGCTCATCAGTCAATCTCGGCCGGATTACGACGAGCGTGCACAGCGGCACACATGCGGACGCCTATTTTCATTTCGACGATCGTGGTCTGACGATCGAACAGATGGAGCTGGAATGCTTTCTGGGGCCGGCAATGGTGTTGGACGTTACCCAGCGGAAAGCGGCAGGCGAAATTTCGTTAGGTGAACTCGAGTGGGCCGCGGAGCACTTCTCGACCGCGCCGCGCTTGCTGCTCAAAACAGGTGGCTGGCCGGACTCAACAAAATTTCCCGAATCGATCCCAACAATCGCCGATGGTGTCGCGCAGTGGTTAGGCGGGAGAGGAGTCAAGTTGCTTGGGCTCGACTTGCCTTCCGTCGATGCAATCGATTCCAAAGATTTAAAAAATCATCATGCGCTTGCGTCGGCCGGTATTGCCATTCTCGAAGGGCTCGATCTCAGCGCGGTTGTCCCGGGAGTATATTCGCTGGCGGCATTACCACTGAAAATCAGCGGCGGAGATGGAGCGCCCGCGCGAGCGGTTCTTTGGCGCAAGTGAACGCAACCGGCGTCTGGCTCGAGCGACCGATCACACAGCGGCTGGTTGTTTGTCTTATCCTCCTTTTCTTCGCGATCACGAATCTGCCTTGGACGCTGGACGATTATGATCAGGCGAAGCAGGCCTACGTTTCCTTCGAGACAGTGGAGCGGGGGCATTTGCTTTATCAGCACACGCCTAACCAAAGCGTCGCGACCAAACCGCCTCTTGTTGGCTGGATTTCGGCTGCCCTCTATGAAGTGACGCGCTGGTGGGAGGGAGCCTGGCGCCTGCCGTCGTTAGGCACGGCAATCGCCTTGCTTTACTGGATGGCAAAATATGCTCGCGCCGCCTACGGCAACGTGCCCGGCTTTTTCGTGATCAGCGCGCTCGGACTCAATTTGCTCTCGCCGCGGCTCGCCACCCTCGTGCGGACAGATATGCCGCTTGCGTTCGTCACCTTTCTCCTCGGCACCCAAATCTGGTGGAAAATTCGGCGTGCAGATAAGTGGACGGCATCCGATCGGGTGATGACGTTCTTTCTTTTGACCAGCGCAATGCTGATTAAGGGACCGATTGTCTATGCGTTTCTCCTGCCGGGCTTGATTACCTATCAGGTGCTGCGCCGCAAAGGAGCAGCCCCGAGCGGATGGAGCGGGTGGTGGCCGTGGATTCTGTCTTTGGCGATTTTCCTCGCCTGGGCATTTGGCGGCATCGCGAGTCAGGAAGGTTTTTATGACAGCGTCGTGGTGCGCGAGTTTGCCGGGCGCTTCACCGAAACCATTCACAAGCCGCAGCCGATCTATTTTTATTTGCCGCATCTCCTGCACAAGTTTGCGCCTTGGAGCCTCCTCCTCATCGGACTGGCGGTTTTCTTCTGGCGACGGCGCGAGCAGCTTTCGCTTCACATGCAACCCGATACTGTTTGGTTGGTTTGCTGGAGCCTCGGCGGTTTGATGCTGATGTCGCTCATTCCGTCGAAACGTGTGGACCGGATTTTTCCGGTCGTGCCGCCGCTTTGTTTGTTGTTTGGAGCACAGGTTGCGCGCGCACTGGAACGCGAGCGTTGGCGGGAGAAAATCCAACCCTGGCTGAGCGCCTCAATCATTTTTGCCTGCCTTTTTACTGGAGGATACGCAGCTTTCAAGATCGGTTCGGCTTATCGCGCACATGATGATGCTTTGGTAAAATTCTCGTGCGAAGTGCGAGGCGAGGCGGCGACGCGACACTGGCGTTATGGAGTCGTCGGCGGACGCGAGGAGGGAATGCTGCTCTATTTGAGACGCAACGATTTCCTCTCGCCTAACGATGCCGTGGAGCAATGGAATCTGGGTCGACTCGACGCCCTGGTGGTCAGAAACGGACCCGTGCAGGCATGGCTCGAGCAATTGCACGGCGCGCAGCTCCAATTCGTTTCGGAGAAGGCCGCCGACAAAGCGCAGTACTCGCTCTTCACCAGGACCGCCACTGCCGGGCAGTGAAAGCCGCGCTCGACATCGCGCCCGGAGCCGGTACGCTCCCCGGCAGTTGCTTTGCCTAACGAATTCATGGAGTTTCCCAAAGCTGAAATCGAAGCCCTTTGGTGCCCGTGGCGGGTGGAATATTTCGAGCTGGAAAATCGCAACCCTAATTTTCTCACCGATGCGGCGCAGGCGAGCGACGACGCGGTGCACCTTGTCGTCACCCGGCGCAAGAACACATTCCTGATGATGAATCGTTATCCGTACTCTGTCGGTCACCTCATGGTGGTGCCCTATCGCAAGACGGCGGAATTGGCCTCGTTAGGCGAAAACGAAATTCTTGAGGTGTGGGAGCTGACAGTCCATGCCCAACGACTTTTGCGTGAGACGATGAAAGCGCAGGGTTTCAACATTGGGCTCAATCTCGGCACACCCGCCGGCGCGGGCGTGGCTGATCATTTGCATCTTCACATTGTGCCGCGCTGGAATGGTGACACCAACTTCATGCCCATTCTTGGTCGCACGCGTTTGCTCGCGGAAGGATTGCAGACGCTTTATGAAAAGTTGATTGCGGCCCAGAATCGCCTAACGACTTAGACGATGGCGACCGACTCCACCAAGCCGAATTGGATTGAGCCGCCGCCGCCGAAAGAACGCGGGACGGGATGCTTCACCAAAGGCTGCTTGCTCCTGGTGATCCTGGCTGTCCTAATCTTCGCGGTCGTGACCTATCAGCTGGTATTTCGCGGTTCCAAGCCGGCGAATTTGCCAGTAAGAGAGTTGCCTTCGCAACAACTGCAGGAAGTTCAGCAAAGGGTTGACCAGTTCGATGCGACGCCACTAACACCGATCCCAACGCAACAACCCACAGCCGCGCCGCAAGTCAGCCCAGGACCCGAAACTCAGGCGCCCTCGCCGACACCCCCTAACGAACCCATCCCGACCAGGCAGCTCATCCTGAGCGCATCTGATATTAACGGTCTTATCTCCGCTAATCCGAAATCGCGCGGACACGCCTACGTTTCACTTAGTGGCAATACCGCGACCGTGGAGATTAGCGTGCCAGCCAACAAGGTGCCGGGTTTCCCGCCTGGCGGATATGTGAACGGAACCTTCCGCATTTCGACCGATCGTCCGACGCCGATCAGTGCGCTTCAGGTTTCGAAGGTGGAGGCGAATGGCGTTCCATTTCCCTCGGGGATCCTCTCAATGAGCGTGAACGGTCGATCAGTCCTAAGTTATGGGTTGGAACAATCCGCGGCGCATAACGTCAGCACGGCGGAGATTCGGGACGGCAAAGTAATCTTGCGCTGAGGTTGTTTCACGGCTGGATGATCTCGCGCACGAAAACGTTGAGCTGGCCGTCGGATTGACGGCGCACCTCCGTGATCTCGTAAGGCGTTGAGTCGTCACGGTTCAAAGTCGAGCCTGGCTGTGGCAATGGTGCGCCAGCGGGATAATCGACGATTACGCGCAACTTGCGCGAGGGATCCGAGGCAGCGCCACCGTTGGTTGGGCGTAGGACCGCACGATTTGCATCGGCGAAATTGACCACGAACTGCCCTTTGAGGTAGAGCCGATCCCCGCGCGTCCCGTTGTTAGCCACGTCGCGGAGGCCGCTGCTATCGAGCATTTTTCCGGCGGGCGCTTCACCCGGAGCGAAAGTTTTCCAGGTCGCGCCGGTGGTTGAAGTGAGCGCGACGGCGGGCGATGACGAAGTAACCGGCAGAGCTCGCATAACGGTCGGCGTATTTGCGGGCGAAGCCGCCGATGCAATCGCGGTCGATTCGTTAGGCGCGGATTGCTCTCCCTCCGGAACGGGCTGCGCGCGACGAATCCTAACGGGCGATGAGGAAGCGATTTCGCTGTTCTGCTTTCCTTGCGCCTTCGCAATCGCAGGTCTCCGCCCCGGACGCGGAACGGGCGGCGGCGTCGACGTTTCCAGTAATGGCACGGCCGCTTCCACCCTAACGAGTGCATCTTCCGCCGGCGGCGCGGTCTTCGCCGGTGGCAGACCGACGATCGGCAAAGCGCTCGTTGCCGGAGCGAGCCGTGCATAGTAACTCTCGTACCGATTCTCCGCCACGCGACGGCCTTCGGTTTTAAAGAGTGGCCATCCCGCGGCGAGATTAAGATCGCTCGGAGGCTCGAGGCTGAAGGTGCCGGTGCCGCGTGTCATTGCGTAGCTGCCGTAGAGCAGCGGAACGGCCGTGATCTGGACCCGCCCGTCCGGCAAACGCTCGGCGTGGATGACGGCTGAGAGATCGTGACTGCGCTCCAGGTTGACATCCATTCCCATTACGAGCCGGTCGGTGAGAAGGCGCGCGTCATGATCGTTTGCCGTCGTGAAAACGTGCTCCATCAGCAGTTCCGGTTGATCGACAGCGTGCGCGAGTGCAACCGCGCCGACAGTGAAGATGTCATCCGGCGTAAGCTGGCGTGCACCCATGACGTTGAAGCGCCCGACAACATACGTGACCAGGCCGTGCACCTGTTGAAAATTGCGGATGAAATTGCGCGCCAGTTCCGCATCCTTGCGGGCCAATTCCGCCGGGCCCATCGAGCTGTAGCGCTTGTAAAGCTGTTGCGGATTGAGGAACTCGCCCTGAGGGGCGGCGGTCAAAGCGAAACGCTTCGGTGCCTCAATCTTGTGCAGTTTTTGCAGAATGCGGTAACTCTCTGGCCGTTCTGGCTGGCCGATGATGTAGAAACTGCCAAGCCAGGCGGCGAGGGCGACGCCGCAAAGGAGGAGGATGAGGATTGTCCAGGCGAAATAGTTCGTCCGCTTGCGTTCGAAGCCTCGAAAATCACGAAAGAGATCCGGTTCCATGCCGTGACGACGCCGGTTACGTCCGCGTCGTTAATCGTTAGGCAGGCCGGACCGGTTCAAACGACGTCCCGCAACCGCAGGTCCGAGCGGCATTGGGATTAACGATGCGGAAGCCCGCGCCGGTGAGGCCATCCTCAAAATCGAGCGTGGCGTTGCGCAGGTAATGAGCACTCTCGGAGTCGATCAAGAAATGCACTTCGTCGCGTTGCACAATCATATCGTCCTGATGACGCTCATCGAGGGACATCTCGTACTGCATACCGGAGCAGCCGCCTTTGGCCACCTGAACACGCAGTCCTTTGCCGTCGGAGGCAGACTGTTCGGCGAGAAGGGAGCGCAGGTGATCAACCGCGCGATCGGTGACATTAATCATCTAAAAAAGGCTATCGTGAGAGGGAAGCAAGTCAACCGGTAGCGGGTTGCATGCCTAACGACCCAGTGAATCGGCCCTTCGCAAAGCGGAGATTGTTCAGCGGGTCGCTTATCTCTTGATCCCCACAGCCAACACGGCAAGGTCGTGCGCGGTGAATGTTCGTCCCAACGTCCGCTATGCTCAATTCGTTTCTCGGCTGCGCGGAATTTCGCCGGCGCCTGGGCCGTGGGAGGGCGTGGCTTTTCGTTCCGTCGCGCTCGAGTATGGCAAACCGGAACAAATTACGAGCGGCGAAGGCAGCCTCAAATTCGGCGGACGTTGGAACGCGCCCGGCACATTCTCGGTTGTCTATGCGAGCACGCGGCCGGGAACTGCAATCGAGGAAGCATTTCACCTCGCGGCAGAATATGAGTTCACGCCCGATCATCTGAAGCCGCGTCTTACCTGCGGCATTGAGTGGCGACTTGAGCGAGTGTTTGACCTGACGAATAAAAACCTGCCGGTCTGGTTGAAACTGGAGAAGTGGATGCAGGAAAACTTTTCCCGGATCAATCACGACGGCAGCGAAACGCTCTGTCAGGCTCTAGGTCGCGCAGCGAGAAATCTGGGGATGAGTGCGATTCTGTATCCATCAGCGCGCGTGTCCGGCGGAGTGAATCTTGCCGTTTTCCGCCACCGCCTGCGCAAGGAAGAAAGCATGCGTTTGCTCGGGGAGGAAGAATTGAAAAGGTATTTGGCGTGACTTCTGCAAGATTGCATGCAATACTGTGGACGATGAAGATGTCGAAAGATTCTACCGCATCAAGCAACGGTGCGGGCCGGCCTTCCAAGAAATCCGCTGCGGTGATCACTGCGCACTCCGCGACTTCCCGCCGGCTCGAATCGGTCAACCAGGCCGCGACCGACGTTCGCCGGCTGGCCCGAACTTACAAATTATCGAACGAAGTCGTTAGTCGGGTAACCGGCGCGTCGCCCCGCACGGTTTCTTATTGGAACGCCGGTACCCCACCGCAGCGGTCGAGCGCGCAAAAGATCAAGGAAGCGACCCGGCTCTTCGATGCTTTGGCCGACATCATTAAGGGAAGCGCAGTCGGCAAGTGGTTGCAGCAACCAAATAAACAATTCGACGGCTCGAGTCCGCTGCAGGTGATCGAGCGCGGCGAAGCCGACCGGATCTGGCGCATGATCTGGCAATTGCGCGAAGGCAATTCAGGTTAGGATTTTGCCTAACGATTTGGCCCTTTCGGGAAAAGCACTTTATCGGGCGCTGCGTTGAGCGCGGGAAGGAGCTTCTTGATCAACCGTGTTTTCACCGAGCCGGCTTCGCGCGGGGCGACCAGATAACGTACGATGGCTTCCAGCCAGGTGTTCTCGCTCACGCGAAAGATGACGCGTGGATGCTCACGCACTTCCAGCTCGTCGACCGGTGTGCGAGCAAGCAGCCGACGATATTGTTCGACGCGCTCGATCATGGCTTCGCCCAGCTCCTCCTCAGCAATTCGCTGCATGGTAGTGGCGATAAATTGCAGGTCGCTCTCGTAGCCGATATTGAGTTTGATCTCGTTCCAGATGTAGGGAAAAAGCGGCCACGAGTAGTTGTAGACGATCGAACTGAGCACTTTCGAATTGGGAAACTTAATGATGCGTCCGCTTGGATGATCGCCTGAAATGTATTTGCCGCCGAATTCCCAGAGCGTGGTGTCGATGTAGCCAACATCAATGACATCGCCGGTAGCGTCTTCGATCTCAATCCGGTCGCCAACGCGATAAGGGTGCCTAACGAGGATGTAAATCCAGCCGATGAAGCTGGTCATGGGCGTTTGGACAGAAAGGCCAACGATGACCGAGACAACGCCAACCGAGATCAGCGCCGTATACCAATTAACAAAAATCACCGAAACCGCGACGAGGACGATGAGGAGGAAAACGACCAGGCGTTTGATGCGCTTGAGGGTGAAGCGGGTTGAGGGATCGGAAACGCGCGCAATGCTGTAAAGCGAGATCGCACCGGAGGCAGCCAGGATGACGATGATCATCGCCGCGCCGCGCAGAATACGATGGGCGAGATCAACCTGCAGTTTGCTCAGCGGGAGAAAACGAGAGCCGATAAGATAATAAAGAACGCCCCAACCCACGAGGAGTATCAGATGAGTGACGAACCAAAACTCATCGGACTTTTCCGGCGCGCGACTTTTGTGCCCGCTGGTTTGCTCGAGCGCCTCGCGCACTTCCGTCTTCTGCGAAAGCTCTTCCGCGGATTCGGGCATTTTCGTCAGGCGGGTTCGGATGCGGTTTTTACCCAGGCGCGCAGGACTTCCGCGACGCTCCAGGCTTGGGCGATACAGCCGCGTGGAAGGTGGGGTTCTTCCGCGTCGAATACTTCACTGATCGTTCCAAGACCGGCTTCGCCGAGGTGAGCAGGGAACCCTTGGAGAAACGAGCGGGCTTTTTCACGTTCGTTAGGGTGAATTTTCATCCAGGCATCGAGGAATGGCCCAATGAGCCACGCCCAGACCGTGCCCTGGTGATAAGCGGCGTCGCGTGTCTTGAGATCTCCATGATAATTTTTCTTATAGTCGGGATGATGAGGCGAAAGCGAGCGCAACCCAACTGGGGTGAGCAGCTCGCGTTGAACCACCGCGAGGACCGACTCCCATCGCTCATGTGCGAGGACCGGCTCGTCGAGCGAAATGGCAAAGATTTGGTTAGGCCGGTTCGAATGATCATCGGCGCCTTCCGGTGGATCGATCACGTCGTAGAGATAACCGCCGTTGTCATACCAAAAACGCGCGTTAAAGGATCGTTCCGCGCGAAGGGCATGGGCCGCATACCGATCGGCCGCAGCGGCGTCGCCAGCCTCGCGCAACCAACGGGAATAGAGGGTGAGGGCATTGAACCAAAGTGCGTTGATTTCAACGGCCTTGCCGCGTCGTGGTGTCACGACCCAATCGCCCATCTTCGCGTCCATCCAAGTGAGCTGATAACCTTCCTTGCCCTGACAGAGCAGTCCGTCCTCTGGATCGACATGGATGTTGAAGTCGGTGCCGGCAAGGTGATGCTCAATAATATCGCCTAACGTTGGTAGAAGCATCGTGAGCGTGATGCGATCATTTATCGCCCACAGGTAGCGATTGAGCGCGTGGAAGAACCAAAGCGTCGCGTCGGCAGTGTGATAGAGGCCAGCGCTCTGGCCATCGGGAAACATGTTTGGAATCAGACCGTGCCAGACGTAGTGCGCGAATGTGCGCAGAATGTAGCCCGCTTCGAGAGTGCGGCCGGTGGTGATCGTTAGGCCTTCGAGGCTGATCATGGTATCGCGTCCCCAATCGGTGAACCAGTGGTAGCCGGCGATCACCGTTCGCACTTCATCGCCGAAAGCGTGGGCACGGGCGGCCTCCTCCGCTCGGCCTGCCGGTGTGATGACAAATTGATCGGCGGCAAAAACCAATTCGGCTGCGACGCCGTCTCGCGCCGCGGGATCGGCCTGATCAAGCAAACGCTCGCGCCGATCAAGCTCTGCGCTGATCGCTTGTTGTGGCGTCAGCACTTCGATGATGTTCCAATCCTCGGTTGAGCCGACGAGCGTGGCCGAGTCGCCATTGCGAAAATCAACCTGAAACAGACCCGGGCTCCAAAGCTCGCCAGCGGAGTCGTAACCGCGTTCCAACTCCGTCCGGTAAACGACTTCGGATATCGGTCGCGGATCAATCAGGAAACCGCAGTCGCAATCGTTCAACCGCATTCGCAGCGGCGGAAATTTTTTTTCCGGGTCGCGTACTTCGTAGCGCTCAGCGACCGCGCGAAATTCGTAAGGGGTCTGTGGAAGCGGCGAGACGGGGTCCTCGTAGTGGCGAAAGTTAAAAGCCGGACGAAGATCGAGGCGCGGCCGCGGCCCTTCGCCAGTCAGTTGGTAGGTGAGGTAAACGGTGTTCTGGCGATGCGGCATGAGGAGGCGCTTCTCAATCGTTAGGCCGCGCACTTCGAAAGTCCAAACTGGCAGGCCGTTCTCCAAACGAAATTCTTTCAGGTAATCAGCCCCGTGCAGATCGAGCTGACCTCCAGCGCGTTCTTCCGCGCCTAACGAGATGATGTCGCCTTCACCGAAGCGGAGTACTTCGAGGACGTGACTCCACATCACTGTGCGACCGAAGGGCGCCGGCAGGGCGGCCGTCAGCAAGCCGTGGTAGCGGCGTGTAATCGCGCCGGAGACAGTGCCGGAGGCATAACCGCCGAGGCCATTGGTCACGAGCCATTCCCGCGTCAGGAGCAGTTCGCGCGAAGTATCGTTCGCGCTCCAAGGCATAATGCGAGGGTGCGGAATGCGATGTCGTTTCTCCGGATTCATCCTCCGACAGAATCGTTCACCGGCCACAACGCGACCGCAGCTTCGGCTGGAATTTGCCAGCCGGCAGCGTCATCGATCGGCAGTTCGCCTGGTCCTCCATAGACGAGCGATTCGCTTGTCCACAATGTCTCCCAGCGACGACCGGGAGGCGGAGCAAGTAAAGGTTCGGGCATGATTGGCGGCTTGAAACCGTGTCCGAGATTGATCAGGAGAAGGCGATCATCGCCTAACGAATCGAAGAATCGGAGGATAAATGCGCGATCATTCAACACGGCACCATCGACCTTTCCGGCTTCCTGCCGGCAAAAAATTGGGTCGCGACGGCGAAGCTGAATCAGGTCGCGATAAAGCGCTCGGATTTCGAGAAATTTCTCCCGCTCGGCAAAGTCGAGTTTGCTGCGGCGAAAAGTCTCGGGGTCCGAAGGAACTGATAGTTGAGTTTGCACTTCCACGGATTCGATTCCGGGAAATTGCTTGAGAAAATCGAAACGTCCTTTGCGTACGGGTTCGCGCAGTTCCTCAGTCACGTCCGCGAAATAAAGGAACGGTGTGGTGGCGCCAAATTCCTGTCCCTGGAAAAGCAGTGGCGTCCAGGGAGCGAGAAGAAGGAGTGCGCTAAGGGCGCGATAACGGCCCGGAGAGGTCGTTAGGCGGGAACGCGCACCATTGAACGAATTGGCCACCTGGTCGTGGTTCTCGAGGAAGGCAATAAAGGTTTCCGGGAGGAGACCAAAGGTCGATGTGCCGCGGCGGCTCCTTTGCCAGCGATAAGACTGTCCCTGGTAGAGAAATCCATATTTCACCGCGGAGATGAATTCCTGCGGGCTGCCGCCATAATCGGTGTAATAGGCAGGATTGCGTCCAGTCAACGCGACCGTCGCGGTGTGATGCAGATCGTCGTTCCAGAGACCGTCAAAGCCATAACCGCCGCTGGCCAGTGGCCTAACGAGTAAAGTTTCCTGCGGCTCGTTCTCCGCGGTCAGGATGATCGAGCGTGCGCCTGCCGCCTCGCGAGCGGCGTGCGAAAGGGCGGAGAGAATGTGCTCTGACGACCGATCGAAAATGCTCTGAGTGGCGTCAAAGCGGAAGCCGTCGAAATGAAATTCATCGATCCAGTAACGCGCGTTACTGAGAAAAAATTCGCGCACCGGACCGGAATTCTCGCCATCAAAGTTGAGTGGCTTTCCCCATTCGGTGCTGTAGCGATCGGTCAAATAATCATCGGAAAAAACCGTGAGGTAATTCCCGTCCGGCCCAAAGTGATTGTAGACGACATCAAGAATCACGCCGATGCCTAACGAATGCGCGTGATCGATAAAGGAGCGCAGATCGTCCGGCGTTCCGTAAAGGCGACAGGGCGCAAAGAGATCGACGCCATCATAACCCCAGCCAAATTGGCCGGGGAAATCTGCGATCGGCATCATCTCGATGAGATTGATGCCCGTCGCCGCCAGTTCGGGCAGCTCGCGCGTTGCTGCCGCCCAGGTTCCTTTGCGCGTAAAGGTGCCCACGTGCATTTCGTAAATGACTTGACCTCTCAGCTGCACGCCCGGCCAGGCGTCGTCACTCCAGCGGAACGATTTGGGATCAATCACACAGGAAGATCGGTGCGGACCATGCGGCTGGGAGCGCGAAGCTGGATCGGGATGAAGATGCTCACTTCTGTCCAGCCTAAATCGGTAGAGCGAACCAGCCTTGGCCGGGGCGAGTCCACTGAAGTATCCGTTTGGTTCGGGGTGGAGTGGATGGAATTCGCGGGGCGCGTTGGGTTCAGCCGAGACCTCGATAGCGACGTCCACAGCGCGACCTTTCGGCGCCCAGACACGAAAATGAGTCTCCCCTTCGGAAACTAATTCAGCCCCGATGGGTAAGCGCCGTTGAGTCAGCGATGCGATCACGCTTTGACTTCGACCATGACTAATCCAGCGGTTGCCGCCAAGAGAGAAAATCGGCGGCTCGCTCCGGCATAGCCGAAGCGGCGAAGGCAACGCCGGCTTACTTGGAAAGCCATGTTTGGCGCAGGGAATAATAGAGCTTCTCGTGAACTCTATTGTTCGATAAGACGGGCTGGAGAACGCTTTGCATGTTTAATCCGATCAAGCGTTACACCCATTGGCTGCACACGCGCTGGCCGGCAGGGGTTGTGGAGAAGTTCCCGGAATCTGGGAAAGGTGGCCTAACGAATATACCTGGCGTGCGCATTGTTGGCGACCTCACTGGAATTCCGCTGCTTAAATTTTCTTCCAAGACCGGAGCGGAAGCGGTCCACGCCATTCTGGCCGAGCCCGATTTTCGCAAAAGCGGTGAAAGGACAAGAAATGAAGATGGCGTCCTGGATCTTGCAATCATCGGAGGCGGCGTTTCCGGAGTTTCGGCCGCGATTGAGGCGCGTAAGGCGGGTTTAAACTTCGAAATTTTTGAAGCAACCCAACCGTTCTCTACGGTCGCGAATTTTCCAAGGGCCAAGCCGATTTACACTTATCCGAGCGAGTTAAAGCTGAAAGGCGGTCTTCATTTCACCAAGGACGTGAAAGAATCGTTGCTCGATGAAATGGAGGAACAGCAACGTGCGGCTGGGATCGAATTTACGCCAGCCCGCATCGAGCGATTGGAAGCGTTCGACCAGGAAGTTTTGCTCTATCGCGGCAGGGAGGACCTTACACCGACCAAAGCGCGACGGGTGATTGTCGCGATCGGCCGAAGTGGGAATCATCGCAAGCTTGGCTGTCCAGGCGAGGAGTTGGATAAGGTTTTCAATCGCCTCTACGATCCGAAGGAATTTGCCGGGCAGGATGTGCTCGTAGTCGGCGGCGGGGACAGCGCTCTGGAATGCGCAATCGCGCTCGTGGGTTGCGGGGCACGAGTCACGCTGAGTTACCGCAAGCCGGAGTTTTCGCGGCCAAAATCAAAAAACGTCGAGAAACTACAGAGATTGCAGCGCAATCCGGACGCGGAGGTGCAGCTGGAGCGTCCAACTTCCGAACGCGTAACTTCAGCCCTAACGATTGAAATGCTGAAGGACACGCCAACCGGATCCATTGCGCTCGAGCTGGCCACGACCGTCTCGCGAATCGAGCCTAACCAAGTGAAACTGAAGCGGGCAGACGGAGCCGAAGTGACTTTGCCTAACGACGCAGTCTTTTCCATGATCGGGCGGGAGGCACCGCTCGATTTCTTTCGGCGCAGCGGGCTGAACGTGCGCGGTGATTGGCGGGCGAGCACGTTGCTCAGTTGCGGTGCCTTTCTGCTCTTTTGCGTTGTTCTCTATCACTGGAAAAGTGGACACCCACAGGAATTTCCGGTGCAGCGATGGGCGAGTCAGCACCACGTTTTTCCTTACAACGCGCCAAAGGCGATAGACGCAGTCGGGGGAAAACTCGCCGAATGGTCGAAGCGCGAGGGCAATCTGCTTTACACCGTTAGAGGCGGGCTCGGTAATCCGGCTTTTTATTATACGCTGGCTTATTGCACCTGTGTCCTCGTTTTTGGAATTCAGCGCATCCGCCGGCGGCGCACGCCTTACGTGAAGTGGCAGACGATCGCACTCATCTGTGTGCAATGTATTCCGCTTTTTCTTTTACCGGAGATCATTCTGCCTTGGATGGGACGGAATGGCTGGTTTGAACCCGGACATCCGCTCAGGTGGCTGGCGGATCACTTGTTTGAAAGTTACGACGGTTCGTTAGGCCATGAACGCGCCTATTGGCGAGCTTACGGTTTCATCCTCGCGTTTCCGCTCAACGTTTACAATGTCTTTACCGATCATCCGATGTGGCTCTGGCTCGGGATTTGTTTTCTACAAACCTTTGTCATCATTCCACTCATCATCTTTCGTTGGGGAAAAGGAGCTTACTGCGGCTGGGTTTGTTCCTGCGGTGCGCTCGCGGAAACGATGGGCGACAGGCAGCGTTCGAAGATGCCCCACGGACCCTTCTGGAATCGGTTCAACATGGTGGGGCAGGCGGTCCTCCTTTTTGCGTTCCTGATTCTCGCTTTGCGCATTGCCGGCTGGGCGCTGGGCGAAGACTCCTGGACGAGCCATTGGTATCACAAGCTCTTCGAGGGAATTCCATTCCTGAACTATGGCTGGAGCGTCGACATCTGTATGGCCGGCATTATTGGGGTCGGACTTTATTTCTGGTTCAGCGGCAGGGTCTGGTGCCGCTTTGCCTGTCCGCTCGCCGCGCTCATGCACATATACACCCGCTTCTCGCGTTACCGTATTTTTTCCGATAAGCACAAGTGTATCTCCTGCAATGTCTGCACCTCTGTTTGTCATCAGGGCATCGACATCATGAGTTTCGCCAACAAAGGCCTGCCGATGGAGGATCCGGAGTGCGTGCGTTGTTCAGCTTGTGTAGAGGAATGCCCGACCGGCGTTCTGTCGTTCGGACGCTACGACGGGCGGCGGAACATTATCCTCGATAAGCTGCCAGCTTCGCCAGTGTTAATGAGGGAAAACACTCAGCCCTCGACCAACACTTAACCGTCATTGGAGGATAGCACTTGTTAAAATATAACTCGCTCCGGAGAATGCTAACGGTTATTCAAAATTGGGTCGTAGCTCTGCGTATTTCTTTCCTTTGATTCCTTTCACTCTTTGCAGATCATCAGCATTCGTGAAAGGACGAGCGGCAATAATACGCTCGGCCAGCACCGGGCCGATCCCGTGAATAGCCAGTAACTCTTCTGAGGTCGCGGTATTGATATTTAACTTTGCGCCGCTGTCGGAGGTGGAACTTGGCGACAATGCGGGTGGAGTTGCGCTGGGATGAAAGAAGGACTGAAAATAATCTGCGTCGGTCGCGGGTTGTATCGTAACACGTCGACTCAGTCTGCTGTTAGCAATACCCCAGCCGCCAATCCTATCGGTCCTTGCCTGGCGCTCGAGTTGTTCCAGCCTTCGCCACTCCACCTCGGGTCTGTTCATTTGTGGCGCTCGGGAGGCAGCACCATAAACTCGCGCCAGACCATTAGCGACGAGCTTCTCGGCCAAATCGGTATGGTCGCTCTCAACAAATGCGAAATAACGTGGTAACCTGCTGCGCCCGCGCGCATTTTGAAAGCAGGTGCGAACGGTGAACGGTCGTGCCAGCTCATGTCTGGTAAAGCGCTCGGCTTCGGCGCCAATTTCGAGCGTTTTGGAAATGCTGGTGTGGAAGTAGGTCGCCTGTTCCCTTACCCGCTCGGGTACACTTCTGTCCGTCTCGGGGGCGTCCACGAAATAAAGTCGAAAAATGTATTCCTTGCCGTTGGCACGGACATGAAAGCTATCACCGTCATTGGCGGAATTTGGAAGGTAATGGCAGTTGCGAAAGGTCTGCCATAGCTCGGTGGCTCGGGCAGTCGAGCCTAACGCTAATAGGCCGGACACCAACAGTGCCAAACCTTGAATACCGGAGCCTGCCCGGCTCGAGCTATTCATAGCGCAGAGCCTTAACCGGGTCGACGCGGGCGGCAAAGTACGCCGGGATAAGCGCGGCTAACGAACAGATAATAAAAGCGGTAATACAAATCTTGACCACGTCGCCCGGTACCACCTGGGCTGGGATCTCCGAGAACTGATAAACCGCGCGAGGGAAAATCTCGATGTGCAGAGTCCGCGAAAGCCATTGGCTAAATTCGTTGCGAAAACGGATGAGTGCCATTCCCAGGCCAAGACCTATCGCCGTGCCAAAAATGCCGACCACGATGCCTTGAAAGAGAAAGACGCCCATGATTTGCCAGAAGTTAGCGCCGAGAGCTTTGATAATTCCTATCTCGCGTCGCTTTTGCACCGTCACGGTGATGAGAGTGTTGCAGATGCCAAAGGCAGCCACGATCACGATAAAGAAAAGCAGGAAAGTCATCACCGTTCGTTCCAACCGCACGGCGTCAAAGTACTGCTTGTTCATTTCGATCCAGGTCTGGGCATATTCGTCGGGCGGTAGGTATTTCTCGATGGCACTCTTTACAGTCGCGGCCTGGTAGGGATCGACGGTCTTGACTGTGATGCCGTGAAGAGAATCGCCCAGGCCATATAGCTCTTGTGCGATAAAGAGCGGCACAAGGAGAAACTCGGAGTCGTGCAGATATTGGCCGGTCTCAAAGATCCCAGTAACGGTGAGTTCTTTGGGCAGAACGACCTCGCGCAGATCATCGATCGCCTTGTTCTTCTCTTCGCCTTTTTTGCGATCGAGAGCTTTGAGCCGATCGAGAATCTCCCCGAGATTCCCCGGCGAGTAGACGGTCACTTTATTACCGACGGTAACGCCCAATCGCTGGGCCAACTCCGACCCCAGAACGGCTGAGTCACCATCCAGGTCAAGTTTCCCTAGTTTAATGAATTTGCGTAACGGGATCACCTTTTCCTCTTCCGCCGGGTCAATCCCACGGATCATCGGTGCGAGCCTCCGGTTTTGGAATTCCACGATGACCGGACCCTGAATATAGGGAGCGGTTGCGACCACACCTGGCGTACGGCGCAACTTGGTGGTGAGCTCGCGCCAATTGCTCATGACCCCATCAGTCGTTACGAGAATGTGCGCGTCGAAGTCGATCACCTTTTGCCGCAGTTCACGATCGAAGCCGGTCATGACCGAAATGACGAGTATGAGCACAGTAACGCCCAAGGTGACGCCGAAGATCGAAACCAGCGTGATGATGGAAATGAAGGTCCGCTTCGGTTTCAGGTAACGAAGAGCCAGAAAAAGACTAAAGGCGCGTTTCAAAGCAGCGATACGGTTGCTGAAATTGCCGGATTGCCAACGGGAATCGCCATCGCCCTCGGACAGCAGCTTTCGGTGGGGTGACAACGCCGCCAATTATGGGATCGGTTCAGCGGCGTGCAAAACGATATCGTTGGAATCGATCTTGGGACAACCAATTCGCTAATTGGCGTGATGGAAGCGGGCTTCCCCGTCTTGTTGGCGGATGCATATGGCTCGCGCCTTACCCCGTCGGTGGTCTACTTTCCAGAGTCCGGTGACCCATTGGTCGGGGCGGCTGCCAGTCGTATGCGCATAGTTGAGCCGGCGAACACAATCTACTCCGTAAAGCGCTTCGTTGGTCTTCGTGGAGAAGATCTCCTCCCTGAACAGCCTAACGACTACCGAGTCGTTGGGCGGAGGGGTCAGCCCGTGCGTATCGAGGCGCGTGGCGTTTACCATGCGCCGGAAGAAATTTCTGCCTTTGTTCTCAAGAAACTGAAAGCCGATGCCGAGGCGATGCTCGATCGTTCGGTCTCGCGCGCGGTCATCACGGTGCCCGCTTATTTTAACGATGCGCAACGCAATGCCACCAAAGCGGCGGGCGAAGCAGCCGGTTTTACGGTTGAACGAATCATTAACGAACCCACCGCCGCCGCGCTCGCCTACGGACTCGATAAGTTACGGGAGAAGTCCAGAATCGCGGTCTACGATCTCGGCGGGGGCACCTTCGATATCTCCATCCTCGAGCTGAATCATGGCGTGTTTCATGTCCTCGCGACGAGCGGCAACACGCGCCTCGGCGGCGACGACATCGACGAGGCGATTATTGCCCACTGCCAATTGCCGATTACCCCTTGGCGGAAACGTGAGCTGGCCATCGACGCCAAGCATCGGCTTTCAAGCCAGGAGTCGGTGCGGATGGAGGTGCCCTTTGTTGAGGGGCAAAATCTCGCTTTCGAGCTGACGCGCGCGGAACTGGAAAAGCTCGCGCGACCAATCGTGGAGCGCACCCGAACGCATTGTCTGCGCGCGTTGACGGATGCGAAGCTGAATGCGGGCGAACTGGATCAGGTCATCCTGGTCGGCGGGATGACGCGCATGCCGCTCGTTAGGCAATTTGTCGCGGAGCTGTTCGATCAGCAGCCGAACACCTCGCAGAACCCGGATGAGGCGGTGGCGCTTGGCGCGACCATTCAGGCTGGGATTCTTTCGGGAGCGGTGCGCGAGGTGGTGCTATTGGATGTTACCCCACTGTCGTTAGGCATCGAGACATTTGGCGGTCTCATGAACGTAATCATCCCTCGTAACTCGACCATTCCGCTTAAGGCCGGCGAGATGTTTACCACCGCGGTCGCTAATCAGCGGGCGATGAAGATCAAGGTGCTGCAAGGCGAGCGTGAGATGGCCGCCGATAACTGGAGGCTGGGCGAATTCGAGATTGAATTCGAACCGGCGCCGAAAGGGGTAGCGCGTGTCGGCGTGCAGTTCGAGATCGACGCCAATGGCATTCTCCAGGTGCTGGCCCGCGATACAAAAACTGGCCAGGAAAAAAAGCTAGCCCTGAGCAGCGCGGTCGATGTCTCGGATGAGGCGGTGGAGGCGATGATCGCCGATTCTCTTGAGCACGCCTTCGAAGATATGAGCGAGCGACTTTGGACCGAGAGTCGTCTCAAATCAGAAGAAATGCTCGCCGCGGTAGGGCAGGCCTTCATCCTGGCCGGCGATCGGTTGCCGCAGCAGGAGAAAGAGCATATCGAACAATTGGCAGAGAATGTGCGAACCGCGCTGAGCACACACGAAACGTCTCGACTAAAAATGGCCAACGACGCTCTGGATGAGGCAACACAGAAGCTGGCCGCAATTGTTCTCGAACAGGTTATGTCTTCCTCTGCACCGCGCGATTAACTCACATCACTGGCCTAGCGAAGAGGGAAAGTCGGTCTGTGTTAATTGCATCCCTAACGAGGAAAGCCGGCGATGGCATCCGCTTGTTTCACCGTTAGGTACTAATATTAGGCTGGGTAACCGCGCATCATTGGACGCTCAATAGCGCGTCGCGGCTAGTCACGCTGCCGGCTGCGTTACTCACCACGACAGAGAAAAGCGCTCCATTATCGTCCAAAGTCGTCGGCGGAGTTGAGTAGGAGGAAGAGTTCGCGCCAGCGATATCGGTGCCGTTTTTGCGCCATTGATAAGAGAGCGGCGGAGTACCAGTAGCTACAACGCGGAATTTAGCTCGCTGGCCGACGCTCACCGCGCGATCGGAAGGCTGACCCGTAATTGCCGGTGCGATGGTCGAGACAACGGTCAGCTTCGCATTGTTGCTCGTGGCGCTGCCGATAGAATTCGAGACCACGACAGAGAAAAGTGCACCATCGTCGGTGCTGGTTGTAGGTGGCGTAGTGTAATTCGCCTTTGTAGCACCGGCGATATCCTGGCCATTCTTCTGCCATTGGTAATGCAAGGGCGGATTACCGGTCGCTACGACTTTAAAACGGGCGCTATTGCCAACATTGACCGTGGCATCCGAAGGCTGAGTAGTAATGACTGGACTGCCGGGCGTAGGAGTAGGTGTAGCCGTCGGTGTGGGTGTGGGTGTAGGTGTAGCCGTCGGTGTAGGTGTGGGTGTGGCCGCAGCCACCGTATAAGTGACCTGGCGAGTTCCAAATTGATCCACCGCCTGAAGTAAGAGGCGATCGGGATTTTGCATCACGCTCACCACGCCATAGCCTGCGCACAGCCCCTCGTAGTAACCTTCACTCCAGATCCCCGGCGCGTCGGTTGAGCAGTGATCGCCCGGAGTAATTCCGCCCGGGGGCGCGACGCACATCTCGGGAAAACCGGAGGCTGTGCCGTTGTCGATCGCATCCAGGTGTAGATCGCCGGAGATAAACACCACGTTCTGAATGTTATTACTGTTGATGAAATCCCGCAGCGCGTTCCACTCCGTCTGATATCCACCCCAGCCATCTGGAACCTTCGTTGTGGGATTAGTAATGACTGAAGTGAAAATCACTTTCCAAGTTGCGGTTGAGCCAAGCAGCCCGTCCTTTAACCATTGCAGCTCGCCCGTGGCGCCCAGATTATTACCGTCAAGCATGCTCTTGTTAGCGTCATCAACATCGTTCTCGGGATCGCGTTGACTCCGGCAATCGAGCACAAAGGCGTCCATCTGGGCATAGCTGAACTTTTGCCAGATTCCGGGCGATACGGCGGGCAGGGGATAAGAAGGAATGTATTCCTGAAACGCCTGCTGGGTTATTGGCCAGCCCGGGAAAGTCTTGTCCAGATTGTTTCGGCCGGCGTCATGATCATCCCATTGGTGGACGATGGGCATGCGTCTCAAGATAAGAGACGCGAAGCCGCCCATATGTGGTGTGTTTGGGTCATACAGGCTTTGAAACATCACGCGCTTTCCCGTTATGTTAGCAGGATTGCGATGGTCGAAGTCACCGCCGATGAAAGCAAAGACCGGCGACTCAGCGGAGGCGTGAGTAAAAGTCTGGATGTCCTCTGTCAGAGTGTAAGTGGTCGCGAAGTCAGTCAGGACGACAAAGTTAAAAGTCCTCTGAGTGCCGAGAATCGGAAAGGTGCTAAAGGTGGGATAAGGCGCCACCGTGAACTGCGGAACGCCATTAACGACTGGATTAAGATAGATGGCGGTTTCTGCCGGTAGCCCAGTCAGCGGGATAGTCTTGGTAAAGTCACTCGAGGAATCGGTCGAGTAAGTCTGCGAAACCTGATAGGTCGTCAGGTTTGGATCTGTGCTCCAGCGGAGGGAAACAGTCGTTGCTTTATCCGTGCGAATGAAAACCTGTGCACTCGCGCTGGTCACGCCACCAACTACCGGGCCGTGGGTGAGGACCTGAGCGTCGACCAAGCCCAGCACAAAGAATTGAATGAATAAAAAATTTAGCGCTGCCTTGGAAACCCTGTTCATAAGATGCTTTTTCCTTTCCGAAGGCGCAGCGACTCTGCGAAGCCAGCCAACATAGATAACCGAGTCCTGCGCGCGACGGTAACCCCCTTTGGGAAAGGCAAGGATTCAAAATCGGGCGGGAAAAGTCAATGGGTATTTCGTAACCGACCGGTAAGCCTACATGAAACTCAAAGAAAATGCCCAGGAAGATTAGTGCGGCGCCGGCGAAGAAGACGGAGGAGACACCGTCGGTGCAGGCGAAGTGATTTGTCGCCGCGCCGCAATTTCTTGCAACAGTTGTTTTTCTTCCGGGAAAATCGCGCCGGCCTTGGCGAGCGCGATGTATTTGTTCGCAAGCTCAAGCTGATTCTCATCGTCGTACAAGAGCGCGGCATAAACTGCGAGGTGTGGATCGTTCAGCTGATCGGGAGCAAGCTTCTGTAGAATCCGGACCCCTTCCGCGGTGCGTCCGGTGCCATAAAGGGCAAAGGCATAAGTGACGGCGGCCGCCGTGTCGTTAGGCGATTTCTCGTAAGCCTGTTTGGCGAGGGCGAAACCGGCTGCTGTGTTCCGATCGAGGAGCAAGGCGAAGCGCGCTGCGTTGGCGCTTAGGCCAACTTCTTCCGGCGAGGTTTCATGAAGACGCCGAGCGATGAGGTGCAGGTTGGGGAGATCGTTTGCCGCGCGATAGATCGCATAGAGCGAATCGAGGGCTTCGCGGCGCGCGTTTGAGGTTTTGGCAACCTCCTGCCAGAGCATCTCCGCTTCCTGAGTGAGGTTCCATTTTGAGGCGAGCCTGGCAAGAGCGAGTTGATGTTCCGGATGCGCCCCGGCCGCTTCCTTGGCGGAAGTCCAAAGCGAATCGAATTCCGCCGCCGCGCCGCCACGTCTTGCCTCGCGCGCCGCGTAGCCCTGATAGGCGAGGCGCAGATAATCGTCATCGCCCCAGGAACCGCTTCGCGTCCAGCGTTTCAGACGCGACCAGTTTTTCGTTAGGGTGAGAGACTCAGCGATGGCAATCACCGCTGGTGGTTGATTGGTTAGGTTGTCCGAGAGCTTTTCACTCCACTTCAGTGCTTCGCTTGCGAGATTGTTCTTGTTCATCCATTCGAGAAGCTGAGCGAGGTCGTGTCCGTTGCGCGCCGCCACCGGCTTCACCTTGGCGAGGAGAGCGTCAAACTTTTTCGGATTCAACTTTCGGTAAAGGTCAAGGCAGAGCAGGTAGTCGGCGAAAGTCACCTGTGGACTCATTTGGAGTTCCTGCGCGAGCTCGTTAGCCGCGTCCTTTTGGTTTTGGCGCAAGGCGTTATCGAGCAGGGCGCGCAAGGCTTCGGTGCGGAACTGCGAAATCTTGCTCAGCCGCTCGAGTTGATTGCGCGCCGCGGCATTCTTTTCTGGATCGGGCGACTGGATTTGGAGGACGGAAAGGTTGAATTGATAGACGTTGTTCGAAGGCTCCTTCGCTACAGCAGCGGCGAAATGGCGTTCTTCCTCAGCGTGGTTTCCCTGCGCACGAGAGAGCCAGCCGGCCACCACGTGGTAAGCGGCCTTGTCGCGATCGGACGGCGCTACCCGGGCCAGTGCATCACGCGCGACGTCGAGTTGTCCAAAGCGCAGGGCGGCTGAGGCCAGATTCAATTCACTATCCAGGCCGGGATCGAGGCGTGCGATTTGCGCCCGCCAGGCAACCGTCTCATCGCGATTCTCCCGTTCCGTCGTTTCGGCAAGAAGCCGCAAGGTGACGAGCGAGCCCGAATCGAGAGCGAGCGCTTTGTGGGCGGACGCTTCGGCGGAGGCAAGATCGTTTTGTTCGAGATAGTGTGTCGCTTCCTTCAGGAGACGCGACTTCTGCCAGCGGTTCCAACCCTTCCGCAAGGAAGAAGTCGCGAAGAGCCCGACAACAAAACCAAGGACGATAAAGAAGGAGATGACGAGGCCGGTTCGCAGTTGCAAACTGCGTTGCCACGAAATCCGACCGCGGCGTTTGCGTCGAACGCGTCTCAGCTCCTCTGACATAACAAAGGGGTCTCTGCACTGCGGCAAAGGCTTTGGCAACTTGTCGCGCATCTCTGCGCGTAAGAGACTATCTCTCCAGCCGGGAGTGTGCTTCACACGACGGCCGTGTGGCAGCACCCCTGTCTGAGAAAATTTAGCCTAACGAACGGCTTCGGCTCGCGCCTGTTCCACAACCGGTACGTCTTCGATCGTTTCCATCACTTCCTCACGCAAACGCCGACCCCAGACGTAGCGCGCCAGCAAAACCTTGATCGTAGCTGTAAGTGGGATCGCGAGCAGCGGCCCAAGCAGTCCGCCAATGAGCAAGCCCCAGATGAAGATGGAAACAATCACCGTCATGGGATGCAGGCCAACCGAGTTACCGACGATGCGTGGCGCGTAGAAAAGGCCCTCCAGGTTTTGCACCCCGATGAAAATGATCGTGACCCAGAACGGATGAATCCAATCGCCCCACTGTGCAGCCGCGATCAGGACGGCCGGGATCCAGCAAAGCACGATTCCAAGATAAGGAATCATCGTTAGGGGAACAACGAGCAGGCCGATGAGAGGCGCGAAGTTCAACCCATAAATCGTCAGCGCGGTCCCGATGAGTACCCCGTCGACAAGACAGACCAATAGTTGCCCGCGGAAATAGGCAATGATGTAGCTGTTGATTTGCGAGAGCGTGTTCGCGACCTCGTCCTTGAGGGGCGAATTGCGCAGCGGCAAGTATTCGCGCCAGCGTCGCTCGATCGCAGGTCGTTCCTTCAGCAGAAAGAAAGAATAAATCGGCACCATGACCAGGCTGAGAAGAAAACCAGTAAAACCAAGAAAGCCGCCCACGCTCGTCTTCACTAAAGCCCACGATTTTGCGACCAGATCCGGAAGCTGCTTCTCAAGTGCGGGCAGTTGCTTTTGCACCCAATCCTGAATCCGCTGGCGATCGGCGGAAGTTAGCTTCGTCGGCGCTGGCTGAATGACTTCTCCGTTGCCAGAAAGTGGCTTGGCAGCCGGAGACGGACTCGGAGTTGCGGCTATTGGCACAGGCGTCGGGCCTGCCAGCAACCAGTTCACTAATCCGGTAGTACCTCCTGTCCTGGTCGATTTCTCGCCAAAGCCAAAGACGTGTTCGTAGCGATAAATCAGATCAACCACTTCGTCGCGGACGTGCACCGTGAAAGTAGGGAGCTGCCGGGCGAGCGAGGCGCTTTGCACGGAAATCGTCGGCACGATCCAGGCCAGGAGTCCTGCAATGGCGAGAAAGATAAGGAGGAAAATGGCAAGTACCGCCTTCAGTCGTCCGAAGCCGCGCCGCGCGAGATAAGTCACCACCGGATCGAGCAGGTAGGCAAGAATGGCCGCAATCGCCACCGGGATAAGGATTGGTTGAAGAAACGCGATCACGTTCGCTGCGATCCAGATGACCGCGGTGACAATTCCAATGAGCAGGACGACGAAGATCGCAGTGAGCGACGCCCACATTGTCTTGCGTTGCCAAGGCGTTGGATATTTTTTCACTTCAGTGGTGGCGCGGCGGTTGGATCGCTCTTGCTTACCCTGCTTTTAGCTGCGGCAATTTTTGCCGCCAGCTTTTTGTTAGTCGGATCGAGAGAAAGCGCTTTCTCCCAGAACTCAAGCGCCTTTGGCACCTGATTCAACATCGCGTAAGTATCACCAATGTGTTCGAAAACGGTCGGGTCGTCTTGCTTCAAAGCATGCGCGGCGCTGAGCAGTTCGGCCAGCGCCTGCTCATATTGCCCCTTGCGATAATGCACCCAGCCGAGGCTATCAAGATAAGCGCCGTTGTCCGGGTCCGTGGCGAGCGCGCGTTTGATGTAATCCTCTGCCTCATCCAGGTGAACGTTCTGTTCCGCCCACATAAAACCGAGATAATTGTAAGACTCAGCCGCCTCAGCCGGGTCGGCATCGATCGATTTCTTGAACAGCTCGGCCGCTTTGTCATAAAGACCAGCCTGCTCCGCCGCCGCGCCATACTCGAAATAGAACCGCCCATTAGTCATCTCTAACCCCTGGGCTTCGCTGTCATGGATCGCTTCTTCAAAAGTTGCGACCGATTCCTGCGAGCGTTTCGCTTCACGCAAAGCCACTGCCAGCAGATAGGTCAACTGTGGCGTCGAGGGAAACCGGTTGCGTGCTTCCGCCAACAAATGCACTGCGCGCTCGCTGTCGCGCAGATTGAAGATGAGTATCTCGGCGAGGCGGACATAGTTATCAGCCTGCGCCGGATTGATGAGAAGGCTTTGCTCATAGTTAGCGGCTGCTTTCGCATACTTCGCCTTGGCTTCGTCAAGCTTTTTCTCGCTGATCAGCGCCTTCGCATCCTCCTCCAGGACTTCTGCCAGTAACTCGTAAGGCTGATATTTTTCCGGATGTTGCTGAATGATTTCCTGCAACATTTCGGCTGCCTTGCTCCGCTGGTTTGTCAGAATAAAGCCGGTTGCCAGTTTTTCGCGTGCATTCGCGTCGTTCGGCTGTAACTCAAGGACTCGGAGATAGAGCGGAATGGCTTCCTGCACCTGTTGGGTCGCGGCAAAATAATCGGCGGCATCTCTCAAGATAGATGCATCACTCGGAGCGAGGGTCAGGGCTTTGCGGAAAACCTCGTTAGCCTTCGTCAAATCCTCTGTCGCTGTGTTCTTTTCCGGTTGAGCGATCAGCGCGAGATAAAGCTTGCCCAGCTGAGTCCAGAACGATGGGTCTTTTGTCTCCACTTTGGCTGCACGGTCGAGCGTGTGCATTGCGGCCTTACGATTACGTGCTGTTAACTGCACTTCCGCCAGCCGCTGATAACCTTCAATCGCATCCGGCGCCAGAGTTACGGCCTGTTCGGCATAACGGGTCGCCGGTTCCAGTTTCTTGAGATACTTCGCGTAAATGTAAGCCAGCTGGAGATATGGTCCTGGTTCGTTAGGCTGGGCCTTGACCGCGTCCTTCAAAATATCGATTGCGCGCGGATAATCGCCTCGTTGCGTGAGGAGAAAGGCGACGCGTGTGGCGAGATCGATTTCGCCGGGATCGATGTTGAGGACACGTTCAAATGCAGCCAGCGCCTTTTCGCTTTCGCCGTCGTCCTGTAAGTCGAGCGCCTTCACGTAATCGAGCAATGCCCGCGCCTTGCGTTCGCCTTCCGGTTTGAGAGCGAGATCGTTAGGCGGAGTCAGCGTCACCGAATCGTCCTGGTGTGCAGTCTTCACCGCGGCGGCGTGGGGGACAGGCGAGGGACGGCTTTCGCTCTCAAGGCGGGCAACAGCCATCTGAACCGAAACGGCGCAAGTGAGCGCGATCCATCCAGGCAGAGACAATCGGCGCAGTTTGCTTCTCATTTCCTCGAAGGTACTTCTCCGCGGGATTGGCGCAAACCAGGCGTGCTGACGTTGTCATCGGCCGAGGTCGGTCCGCAAAAGAAAAGAGTGTGGCTCTAGTCTCGCTTTCGGCAGTGCGAAAGGCTGCGCGCCAAAGTTCACCAGCGCGTGATCGTTGCTATCGTGTTCCTTTTCTTACCCGCAGAACATAACAATCCGTATCAGGATATTATTCCGAAAGAGGCCGAGGCAGAAACGAAACGGTATATTCGTGGCTTGGTGCGAAAACAGGTCCGTCTGTTCTCCATGCCGATGTCCAGCTCCAGAGTCGAGCGTCAGCGTGCTGGAACAAAGTGTCAAGAGGCTTATGGGTATTCGCCGGAATCGCGAAGCGATCTTCACAAAGATCGTATTTTGATTTAGTTATTGCCTTGGCGACTTGGAAGAGTGTTATGCCCCCCGAGCGCGATCGAACGCGGCGAAAGCGTCAAGGCTTCCGTCCCGCTCGGGAAGCCTCAGGCGTCATATTGGAAGTCACTGTTTCCGGCATTATCCTTTTGCTTCCGTCGAATGAATAATGCGGATTGATCGTACTAGTTCCTTCAGACTGTCGATACATTGCCTAAGTTGCGCTGGATTCGTACTCGCGATGCTTGCCTCTATGCTCACATGATCGCGAAGGATGGTGACAAGTTCAGCCGTGTACGCACCGCGAATTTCCCACATCGTAAGCTCGCCATACCTATCGCTCTTAAATGTTTCAACTGTTTCTGGAGGCGAGACATGATCGCGCCGAAGCATATCTCCCCCTACAAGTTGAGAGTGCATTGGTTGTTTATCGCTTTTGGCAGGAGGGTCCTCGGAACTTATGCCGTTGACTACAACCTGCATAACCACTGTCGGCTTCTCGATGCTCTCACCAAGATGAATAAAAACCGCCGAGTATTTGTCCGATTCTCGATCTCGCCAGCCCTTCGGCGCGCTGACTATGACAGCAAAATCTGTGGGCCAAAGCGGTCGGCCCAAACCTTCGAGGGGAACTAGTCTGTGTTCGGCCGCGAAAACTGACGAACAGCCAATCATCAGACCCAAGAATGCATTCAAGCCTGTGTTTAGCAGCCGAGCTAAACAGCGTCCCGCTGTGGAAGGGGTTGAAGTATAACATCTCTTTGTTCTCTTATTCTCAGCTTCAAAGTGTGAGTTCATGATCAGTGCTTATGCCTGTGCCTTAACCAATCGTTGCGACCCGATCCTTGCAATCCACTCGCATTCTGCGTCTCGAGGGTGCCGCTCCCAAAGAAATCCTGATCGATTGAAGTAACAACTCTTCCTTCATAAATAGGCTCACCGGTATCAGTCTTCCCTGCAAGGGCTATAGCAGTTGAAGGCGCTGGATCGTAGGCAGGGCGATCGCCAGGAGTATCAACTTCGTTAAACTGCCACTGGTCTTTTGGTTGTATAATGGAAAGATGTACATCGGTTGTCTTAGTGGCCGATAAAAGGTAGGCATTGCCCTGAGCGTCATAGCCAAGAAGCCATAGCGTGTGGTTACCAGTCGGAGCATTTGGATAGCTTCCATCATCTGCCCAGCCTGTCGCGACCAATGTTCCCGGTGCCATTGTATAGTTTAACGTTTCTCCTTGGAACCAGTTGGGTTGATGATTTAGGCGAGTGAGAGGAACGTCATGGAAAACCCCGTTTGCATCGTACGCTCCAGCTTTAGCTTGTGCCGTACCTGCGCATGCTAGCCGATTGCCTTCGCTATCGACAACGTGTGAGCCTATTAGACCAATAAGCTGAGTAAAGTCACCGGGCACCCGATAGCTATAGTAATCTCCATCCTGATGGTAAACCGCAAACGTGCCACTCGGATCACTTAGATTCACCGCATTATTGCCGCAGTAGCGATAGAGGTTCGCGGCATCGCCTTTGAAACCGATCGGGTCGGGCTGGAGAAAGCGGCCCAGGCTCGGGAGATAGGCGCGATGGCGCAGATCGTAAAGCTTCAAGGCCGAATACCATTGCTGGCCGGTGAAGAAGTTGCTGATAAATGCGCTTCCGGCCGCACGGACTGTCCCGTCCGCGTTGTAGACAGTCGGCGTCCCATCCAGATCATAGGTATAACTCTCTTTGAGTTTCCCGTCGCTGCCGGCCAGGTGAGATGTGCTTCCGTGGGCGTTGGCGTAATAATACAGGTTGTTGTATGAGTCCAAGGCCAGGTCGCCACCGGCCCCATAGACCATCCGCCGGTTCAAGACGTTACCGGGCTGATATTCGGCGAAAAGGTGCGAGCCATCCCAGACCGAGAAGCGCGTTACACCGCCGATGGAGCGGCCGATCTGCCGCCCCAGCCCATCATAGACAAAGTGGGCGCTTACGCTTCCGCTTACGTCCGTGAGCTGGTTCATCGAATCATAAGTGTAGCTTGTTCCGTTATAGTTCGCAAGGTTGCCATTGTCGTCATAGCCCACCGTCTGTCCGCCCACGGTTCCATACTGGTTGAGGGTATTGCTCGCATAAAAGGTGGGTCCGCTGCCGTTAGTCACACTCTTGCGGTTGCCCGCGGCATCGAACTGATAGGCGGTTCCTGTGCCGTTACCCAGACCGCCATGTTGATCAAGGGTGCCTTCGTCCTGGAAGTAGGTTATTTGGCTGTTCAGATCGTAACCGAATCCATCCGCCTTGCCGCCATCGTGTTGCTCCCAGCTTCGGCGGCCCATGTTGTCGTAGGCATAGGCGAAGGTGCGCGTGTCGCCCGAGGCGAGATTATGGGTAATGTTTGTCACCCGGTTCATGGCGTCGCAGACAAAGGTGCTGGAAGTGGAGTTGTACAGGGTGCGCGTCTGAAAGTTCCCGTTGAGATCATACGCATAAGTCACCAGATTGGCGCCGCCCACTCCGGCCGTTACGGCCTGCAATTGATTGCGCACGGTGTAGGTGTAGCCCAGGGTCGTCGTCCCGGGCAGGGCGAGGCTTTGCCGGTTGCCATCCTGGTTATAGGCAGAGGTTAGGGTGTGGTGGTTATTGTCGCTTAGATAGCTCGTCCATTCTTCCTGGGTATGCATTGGCCGTCGGCATAATAGGTGAAGTTAATGAAGGTATTTGTCGTATTACAGGATGCCATGCGCGAGGCATCATCATAGGTGAGGGTGCGAGGTGAGGGCGATCCCGACGACCAGGTGTACTTCGTTTCGCGATTGCGCGAATCGTAGGTAAATGTCTGCGTCTCACCCTTTCGATTCTGGAAGGTAAGCAGATTGCCGGCGATGTCGTAGGTATAACCTTCCGTGGGGTGATCTCCATCAATCAATGGATAGGTGACTGTGGCCAACCGGTTGAGGCGATCGTAGGCGTATGAATAGGTATGCAGATTCGGATCGAGCATCGATAGAAGTTTACCGTTATTCGCCCAGGCATACGTGGTAACGGCATTGAGTGTGGCGGTCTGCGGAACCGTCGTCTGGAGAAGCCGATTCATATTGTCATAAGAATCATAGGTGATTGTCTGGCCGTTGGCACGAATTTCCTGGGTTTTGTTCCCGACGCCGTCGTAGGCATAGCTTAGAGTGTGGGATGGCGCCCCGTCACCGAGTGGATCATCCATGGCCACAAGGCGGTCGCGGGCATCGTAGGTATAGCTCCATTGCGGTCGGTTGGTTTGCCCTTGCGGTGGTGGAACGGTCATAGTCTTAAGATTGCCAACTTCGTCATAAGTATAGTCGGTCTCAGCCGCGTCTCCCGTGCCGGCACCGGCAATGACAGTCCTTCGGCGCAAATCCTCGTCGTATAAGGTTCTGATGGCATGCCCGCTGGGAGACACTACCCGGGTTACACTGGAATCCGTGTGGCTAAGATCGCCTCCGCCCAATCCTGCGGTGTCGTACCAATAGTCAGTTTCAATCCCGACCGGATCGGTCACCGTGAGGACGCGCTTATAGTCGTCGTACGTATAATCGGTCTTGGCCCAATCCGTGCCGTTCAACTGCACGTTCTTGTACGCCAGCGTTCCGTCGGTATTATAGGCATAGCCCACCTGGCTGTTGTCCGCGTCATCGTGTTGCTCGATCGTTAGCTGACCGATCTCATTATGATAGAGGGTGGTTACATTGCCCCGTGGGTCGGTTATCGTATCGACGTGGTCGTTGACGTCGTAGTGATACTTGGTCGGATGAGCCGAGGGCGTGAGATCGCTTGCGGTGGCAGGTGGCGTATAAGTAAGAAGAAGCCCCGTGGCGTCGTAAGAATATTTCTCTGAATCAGTCGAAGCGCCTTGGATTGCGGTATTACTCGGCATGGTATGAGTAAGCACTTGTCCGAGCGCGTTGTAAGTAAACTTTTCGATCCCGCCATCTGGATAATCGATTTCCTGCGTGGTCATATCGGGTGAGTGAATGTAGTTGGTTGTCTTTCCGCGCTCGTCGGTCGCACTCTTTAAATAATAGCCCGTTGTGGGATCCTCGTACGTGTAATCAATGTGCGAGCCATCGCCCGCGTGAGTAATCTTGGTGATCGCGCCTGTGGCGGCCATACGTGAATAGCTAGTCGTGTAACCACGAGCATTCTGGACTGAGCTGACATGACCATTGACGTCGTAGCTGAGAGTCGTCGTATTGCCTTGAAAATCGGTGTAGCTTTTAAGAAGATAGTTTTTCATCGCGCCATTTGGACCAAGGGTGGCGCCATAGGTCCAGGTTCTGGCCGGAGTGCCGTTCCGGACAGCGTTCGTTCCGTCTCCTCGCATCTCGGTGCGCTCGTTGCCAAAAACCGTGAGCTGGGTAACCATGGTCCCGTTGACATTCTGCTCTTGCGACAGTTCGCCATATGACGCATTGAAGGCGAGAAAGCCGTACTTGATGTTTTTCATCGGCCCGGGATAACGGACATCTCGACATGTCAGAATGAGCGGATATCCAATGGCCGAATTGTTAGATTGCTGATAAGTATACGTAGCGACGGGCGGTTGCTCTGTAGGACCATAGATATAGTTGGCGCCGGTTAAAACAACGTAATTTACTGTCCCAAAGGTTTGAGTCGCGTAAGTGTACTTGACCCACTGCGAAAGATGGGCGGCTGCGGTATAGGCATCCACCTCAGAAACATAACCATTGGTCCCGTAGGAGACTTTAAGATAACGCCCGGCCGGTTCGGTGACTTGCATCAAGCGGCTCGAAGTATCGTAGGTTAGCGTAGTGCGAAGACCTATAGGGTCTATGATAGCCTGGGCTTGATAAGAATAGTATAGATACCAAAGAAGCTGGCCAGTATAATCGTCCTGATAACGATGAACGGTGGCTTTGAATTCAATTTGGCCACCGTCCGGCAAGACGAGGTAGGCGAGCAGTGTGTTTAGGTTAAGAGGCAAGAAGCGCTCTGTAATACCCGCCGCGGCGGTACAGGAGCTCCCGGCCGCAGTGAACGCTTCCGTCTGGCCATCCGGGAAGGTAACCGTGTAGGAAGAGGGCGGTGGCGGGGTGGTGGTCTGGTAAATGTCACTATTCCCGATCGCCCAGCGATAGCTGTGGCTCCAGCCGCCGCCCTGGCCAAAGATGCCCCCGCCCGCAGCCCGGCTATTCATCGTGCGAGCCCACCGCAAGGGATAGGCCCCGACCGCACCTGCGACCGTCAGATCGGGAATTGTGCGGGTGGCGTTGGCTGTGTAAGGATCGTAAGAGCAGCCGGTGGAGCTGTTGCCGTTGAACATCCCGGCAACACCGGTTGGATTGTCATTTCCCTGTCCGAAAGTCTGTAGTGGGATGAGACTCAGAGCGAGGACGGCGGGCGCGATTCGGCGAAGGAGCGGGCACTTAGCAGCGATCAGGGCAAAGAAGTAGAGTAGGGGGTTATGCATAGGGCTGGTAATCCTTTCTTAGTAGGAGCCTGGCAGGCCAGGAGGTGTGTTTTCCGGGTGATCAGGGTCGACGATCCACAGCTGGATGAAGTTGGAGTCGTCTGGTTGGTGGACGCCGATACGGCAGGCACCAAAAGAAATTCCAGCTTGGAATTGGAAGCTTACGGTGCCGTCTCTACCAACGACCAGACCGCCCTCTGGTAACGACAACGTACCGCCGTCGAGCGCCTCGGCAATAATGGTCTGCCCGGCAAGCTCGACCGGGAATTGGACCGTGATAGACAACACCTGATTTGGCAGCACGCCCAACCGCTCGAAATCGGTGCTTTGTTTTGCCGGTTGAAAGACGGCCTCGTTGCCGTAGTCGACCGTAGCGGCGAGAGCGCGCGAAACGATTGGTCCTGGCGGACCGTCATCCTGCGCGCGCAGGGAAGTTGGAAGGCTGCTGAGAGCGCTGGCGAAGAACACCAGCCCGGCTATCCTGGGGGGAATAGTTTTCATACTTAGTTATTTTTTAATTGCTATATGTTCTCTTGCACATGTCGCGACCGCGAGTCAAGAATTTTTTTTATCTTTTTTTAGCCCTACGTCTCGACTCCACATAAGGACTTTCGGAAGCAGGGAGAAGCAACGGCAAGCGAATCTGATCGGACGTCCGAAGACCGCGGCGTCAATCAACTCTGTCGTCCGAGCCATGCAGGACAGGAACTCGATCCGAGAGACCGAAGAGAGTTTGACGAGACCATGTGCACCGCATCGGGATCGTGGTTCAGGGCGCGGTTTTAAGACTTAGATTCTCTAAGCCGAGTCCCACTTGGCCAAGTAACTCCCACAACTTGTCTCGCCGCAAGGCAACCCCGGCGAATATGCTGAAAGAAGCAGCCTTATCCTACGACTTATAGCGCAAACGCTTCTTGTGGCGGTTTTCTTTCATCCGTTTGCGGCGTTTGTGCTTGGAGATTTTTGCTTTTCGTCGTTTTTTCAGCGAGCCCATAAGGGAAGGTTTTGATCAGCCGATTTCGGAGTGCCGATCATCAGCCTCGGAAACCATCGTGCGCGACCGAACCCGATCGCGAGCAGCGAAGGTAAAGGGATTGCGCGGGAAGGCAACTCATTTTGCAGCTGCCAAAGCGGCCTCCAGTTCGGCGACATGTTCCGCTGGCTTCACCTTGCGGAGGATGGCGGCGATCCGGCCCTTCGGGTCGATGACAAAGGTGGTGCGCTCGGTGCCCATGTATTTTTTTCCATACATGCTTTTCTCGACCCACACGCCGTAATCACAGACGATCTTCTTTTCCGGATCAGCCAGGAGCGGGAAGGGGAGTTGATACTTTTCGATGAACTTCTCGTGGCTCGCTGCCGGATCGATACTCACTCCGAAGACTTGCGCGCGGCCGTCGAATTTCGGCCAGGCATCGCGCAACCCACAGGCCTGCGCAGTGCAGCCGGGCGTGTCGTCCTTCGGATAAAAATAAAGGACAACCGGAGAACCGCGAAAGTCTTTTAGCCTGACCGATTCGCCGCTGCCATAGGCGCCGCCAACCGCGATCGCGGAAAAGTCCGGAGCCGGATCGCCCACTGCCAATGCGTTATTCTGCGTGCTCATCTTTCGAAGATGATAATCAGCAGACCGACAAGACACAACAAGCCACCCATGAGCCCGCTTTCATGTTTTTCAAACCAGCGCAGCTTGATCTGTTCGATTCCGGCGAGAGCAAGAAAGGTGAAAACGAGCATGCCGGCGACGGTCGCGGCGGAAAGGATCATGGTGAGGAGAGCGAAGCCCGACCAGCCGTAACGCACGCCCGAAACATAGATGGGGATAAACGCTTCGCAGGGCGAAAAAGTCAGCAATGCGAGCAGGCTCAGGATCGCCGCCCAATCGGAGGGCGCGTGCACCAGCGCGTCGTATTGCTTCTCGCTCTCGCGTGTGGGTTGATCACTGTGACTGTGTGCATGCTCGTGCCTAACGAACCAATGAAGATGTGTGTGAGTGTGTCCGCGCCATTGCTGGAAGATGTAAAACAATCCAAAGACCAAGAGCGCTGCGCCGGCGATGCGGGGAAACCAGACGCCGATGCGCTCGCTCAGGGCAATGCCCAGCCAGGCCACGATCAGACCGAGCCCCGCCGTGGCAAGGACGTGTCCGCTTCCGGCAAGCGCTGTGATGACGAGTGTTTTCGCGCGGGTCCAATGTTGCGCCCGCGCCGCGAGGACAAACGGCAGCCAATGCGTCGGGATTGCGGCATGGAAAAATGCAATCCCGAAACCCGTAATCGCAATCGGCGCTAGGACGGAATCGTTCATGGCAGCGGCGGCCGCGGCAACTTGCGTCACGATTCGCCTGAGTCAAAAACGCAACGTCTGCTGAGTCGTTCTTGCCTCCGGCAGCTCCAAAGAAGAGAGATAAGGAAAAGGACGAGACTGGGCGGGTCTCGGGCTGGTGGGATTTGAACCCACGGCCTCTGCGTCCCGAACGCAGCGCTCTACCAAGCTGAGCCACAGCCCGTTCTCCGAGTCGGTGTCCGACTTACCACATCGCCGTGCAGAACGCAAAGATGTCTACGCCCGGAGCTGGTAATTTAACTATCTTGCAGCTTCTCGTCGGCCCGCCGGACATAAGGATCTTATCTCAGTGTCTTTGCGGCTAGGGGCTTTCCAGCGGCGGCAGGGAATCCCGATACTTCCAGATCAGCCACGGAAGTTTCCGCGCGCTCCAAAATCGCGGCACAAACACCTTCGGCTGCGCCACCGAGCGAAAGATCCAGCCCAGATAATACTTGTCTGCCCACGCCGGGATACGCACCTGATCGCCGGTTAGAAAACCGATCGCCGCGCCGATGCAATGCACTGCGGGACGATAATCGAGCCGATCGAGGAGATAACCTCCTAGCTTATCCTGGTTGCCGCCGCCTACCGCGATCACGATATGTCGGGGCCGGGTTTGCCTGACGACGTCTAACAATGCCTCGTCCGCCACTGGTTGTCCGTACGTTGGTGCCACGTAGATCGTTGCGTCAAACTGAGCTTTGGCTGTCGAGCGTAGATAAGTCACGAGTTTGACCCTCGAACTTTCCGTCGCTACCACCCATAACACCGCGCCCGGCTCCTGCATCGATGGTTGTTCCAGCAACCGCTTCATGTGCTCGAGCCCGGAAATGCGCGGCACACTTTCGCCCGTGAACAGTTTCCAGAGCATCACCATGAACCCGCTGTCTGCGATAGCGAGATCGGCTGAGAGCAAAGCCGCCCGATAATCCTCGTCGTGACAGAGCGCGATCATGGAAGGGGCGGCGGGCGCGACCAGCAGCCCGCCGCAGCGCGTGATTTCCTCTACCGCTTCGCGCGAGTTGCCGCCGAAAAACTGGATCCCGAGAATCTGATGCGACTTCAAAGGCTAAATAGTGAAAGATTGGCTGAAGCGGTGATAGCCGAGTTTGTCCAGACGGGCCTTGCCTGCGACAAAAAATAAAAGCTGGAACCAAGCCGAGTCGCAAATTTTAGCTTGCGCCGTCCCCACAGTTTCCGCCTGAAGCTTTCGCCCTTTCTCTTTGAACTGGTATTGCACCCGCTGCTCCGAACCGGAGCATAAAGTCGGACACACCCTCCAGCGAATGGGTCACCGACACCGCAAACGGAGCCGCGTGACGACTGCGCCAGAACAGTGCGAGTGCTCGCTCACGTGTTTAAGATTACGGTGCTGCCATTTTTGTCTGGATTAAAACCACGCCGGATATGTAGATTCATTTGCACTCCCCGTTACCGGTCTGGTAAGATGCGGCTGTTCTGGGGGGACATGGCCGGGTATTTCGATCTCGTCGAGATACCCGGCCTCAATTTTTTCCGCCTTTGTCCATGAGCGAATCCTTTTTCGGCCGGTCACGGCGATCGCGGCTGCGGGAGTACTCCAGCCACTTCGTCCGACGGCGCAATTGGCACATGCGCGGACGCAGTAGGTCTTGGCGGGAATCAGGCTAGTGAGCATGACGCGAGTCTTAGTCATGGGCGGTCTTCCTCGTTTTAGTGATCGATAAGATTTAGTGACTAACGACTAACGAGAGTAGCCAGCTGCATTCCAGCTAACGAATAAAGGGTAGAAAACTTGAAGGCCCCAAAAGAGAGGATTTCTTCGCGCATGACGCTAATCGGAGCGAGTAAAGCGAGCCCTATGCAAACGCTCTTGAACTCAAAGCAAACGATTCTCCCTGCGAGCGCAGCGACCTCGGCGGAACTCTTCCCCCGTGAGAAGCGCGTGGCCTGGCTTCGAACCCCCGCTCGTAACTATGCGGGGAGATACGTTGAAGCTATGGGCTAGGCGACTCTGACGGCCTGCCTCGTGTCAATTTTGGGTTCGCTTTGCCCGCATAACCATGTCGATAAGCTTGTCGACAGCGAAAGCCAATTGCTGAACTGCCGCGACAAGATGGTGGTCGGTCTGTGATGCGCCCCGGGCCGCTTCAATGGTGCGAATAGCCGTTCGGACGGCTCGCTTTAGATCCTCTGATTCCTGCTCCATACTATATATAATCGTATATTACAGCATGGGCGGATATATGAATCGCATTCTGGCATCTGATCAGAACCAAAACTCTTTGGACCTTAACCATTCATTTCGTGTCTCTTAGCCTCGATTTGCAGCCACTGAGGGCTGGGACTTGTCGTGTCGTTGCCAGGAAATGAAATTGACAGGATTGGCGCGTCTTGAAACGTTGACGGCTGTTTTAGCGGATAGTCGAAATGGCGAGGCGGGTTTAATGTTTTCCCCCTCGCCATTTCCATTCTTCATCTGCATCCCTTAGAGCGGGAACTTAATCTGAACCCTGATTTGCGGTGATCCCCCGCGATTCAATCGTGGTAAGTCCAGGCGAGGGATGACCGTAAACCCCATTTCTGGGGATAATGTTTCCAGTTCGTCAAGGTCTTCCTCGGAGAACCAACGCTCCCCGTGCTCGATTACCGCTCGAAATGTTTCCACGTCGCTCATCAGGCAAGCTTACCTGACTTTTTCGTCATCTTGCAACCACGGCGTCAAAAACAAGCGAGATTCGAATCGCCCCTCGCGCCGGTATTTGCGGGAGATTTGCCTTCAGCGCATCAGGCAAGCAGGGCAACACTCACAAAGGCAACATATTGTGATGGAAGTAGCATTTGGTGACCAGCGTCGGCGACGCCACTGATGTCGCATTTAAAATCAGCCCATAAGACTGAACCCAGAGTTCTACTCAGACAGATGTACTACTTTGGCTGGAAGTCGCTCCGGTGGGTGATTTAGTCCGCCGGACAGTCGCGTAATAAGATCGACAGACTCCCAGAACCCGTTGGGAACGGCGAGGTCTTGCTCTCCGTCGCCATTGAAATCACCCACCATCAGGCGTCACCGTTGTATCGGTGCTCAGCGGAAGTGATGTCTCTGGATAGTTACCCAGAATCGGGGTTGCTATGGCTGCGCTGGCGAACAAGCCCGCGAAGGCGAAGATCAAAGCGATGGAGAAAATGAGTCGGAGCGCCCGGGCACGGGATCGAATCTGAGTTCCAACTTCATTCGGGTGATGCATATCCGTGAGTTTTGTTTTCATAAGTGGGATAAGGGCGAAACTTTGATTTTCTTATCGGAGACAGCCTTGGAATGTCCAGCCCTTTTCGTTCGTGAAGCTACGCGAGTAGAGACGACTGGTGCCACCTCGAGCGTGGTGCCAGCCCAGCTCCCGTCCGATCCGTCCAGTTTCTTGCAAAACGTGATGCATTGAACTCTCGGACCTCCGGTGTTCAAGGCGCGGCCGAGTTATTTCTAAAACTAGCGCGCTGAGCGTACCGTCGCGGAAGAGGAGATCTGGCGGGGAAGCAAGGGCGGTTGGCTAGTTGCCGAAGTGGCTGCTAGCCTCCTGAGGTCCGGAAACTGGCTCGCTGCTTCATTGTAGAAACGGATGCTACTTCCAAATCGGCCGCGCGCGTAATGATCGCGTCGGCCGAAGTTCTAAAGACGGACGAGGGCTTGCGGACTGGGCAAGCCGCACCCGTCTAGGGAGTCTTGCGCAGAATAAGGGTTTGTTCTGGCTTGGCGAAGACGCCGGTGGTCCCGACGGCCCACAAGGTTCCATTTGGTGTTACGGTAATAGCGGCTAGCCGGTTATTGGAATTCTTGACATTTGGGCTAGAAACCATGCTCCAGCTTGATCCATCCCAATGTTCGCTCAAAGTTTGCTCGACGCTACCCTGCAAGATTTGCCCAGCCGCCCAGATGTCCGAGCTCGATAGGGCAACGATCCCCACAAGAACTCCGTTATTCTTGGGATAAACGAAGGTTGGCGTCGGCACCAGATTCCAGCGCGTCCCGTCCCAATGGATAGCCAGTGTTTTCAAGCTGCCTGCGCTGCCCACCGCCCAGACATCATTAGAAGCAAGCGCGGCCACGCCGAAAAGAATGTTGTCCTCAGTGCTATCATTAGGGCTGGGCACGACACTCCAGGTATTGCCATCCCAGTGCATGGTCAAACTTTGCTCGCCCGGCTCCGTTTCACCAGTCGCCCAAACATCATTGGACGCGGTCCCATCCACCGCAATCAGTCGCGATTGGCCTGGGGTGGTAACAATACTCCAGGCCGTTCCATCCCAATGCAATGCGAGCGGCTGAAAGACGAAATTAGCATTCTGCGAATATCCAACTGCCCAGATATCGTTGGCTGCGATCACAGAGACTCCTGATAAGACGTTAGAAGAACCAGGGACGTTAGGGCTGGAAACAGTATTCCAGGCCGAGCCGTTCCAATGCTCGATAAGTGTGCTGTAGTTGTTACCAATCGCGGCGTTGCCGACCGCCCACACATCGTTGGAGGCCACAACCGCGACGCCGTTGAGCAGGTTATAACCAGTGCTCGCGTTCGGACTCTTCACGACGGACCACTTAGAGCCATTCCAATGCTCGATAACTGTGCGGTAGGCCAACAGTTGCGAGTTGTAGGCCCAGCCCGTGGCCCAGATATCATTGTCGGCTGCACTAGCGACACTGCTTAAGCTGTTGGCCCCGGTGCCGACGCTAGGGCTCGCGACGGGTTGCCAATTACCAGCCATAGCAAGATCAGCAACCAGAAACGAAAGAAACAAAATCTTCATCATTTTCATGTACGCATGATGCGTAAGAGAACGAGTGGCGCGCAATCTGGCTTTAGTAACGATATTGTTACGCTTCGCCCAGGTCGACGGACCCAGCGACAAGTTAGACTAATTCCGCCTCAACAAGGCCACACGCCACCAGTCATACGCGGACGCCCATTCGTTCGTAGAGGTGTTTGCGAGCGTAGAATAAAGCGGCTGACGACATTCCAAGCCTATTAGGTCCTCCGCAGAATAAGGCTTCAATGCTCCTGATCATGCGGGGTACTATTACAAACAGCCCAGAGAGTGCCGTCAGGACGCGGCGATTGAAGCCAAGTCGGCGTTCGCATTGAGCGCGCTTGGAGTGGTGACGATGCTCCAAGAGGAGCCATCCCAGAGTTCGCTGACAGGCTGAGCTGGATCCCGCGCCTGAATTCTAACGCTAGGTGGTATTGGCGGGTCTCATATTAACGGTAAGTCCGACAGCGCATTTTCCGGAGCTCGGGCCGCGTGCTCGCGCGGCGCATGACCGAGAGAAGAGGTCGGGAGGAAGAGTGTTAAAGCTGTTGTGTTGTGCGCGATCGGCGCGATATTGATGCCTTATTGGTTAGCCTGTTTGTATTTGCACGGTAGGTCGTCAGCCGGATTCTTCTGGTGGTGATTTGAAACCCGATCATCGGGAACGGCACTGTATCTCACAGTTTCTCCGATTTGAATCACAGTATGAAACTCTATGTAGGTAATCTCGCTTTCGAGACGACTGAAAACGATCTCCAGGATCTTTTTGAAGAACAAGGACGCGTCACCGAGGTGGCACTCATGACCGATAAGATGACGGGCCGCTCCCGTGGCTTTGCTTTTGTCACGATGGAAGCCAACGAGGCCGGGCAGAATGCAATCACCACGCTGAACGGAAAGCAACTGCACGGGCGCGCGTTGACGGTCAATGAGGCGCGGCCGCGCGAAGAACGCCCCCGCCGCGCTCCTTCACGTCGTTGGTAATTTTCGCCCCGGCTCGGGCCGACGCGGTCTTCCTTTGACAAAAGAGATCGGTCGGCTTGGCCACGGAATCGTTAACGATGGATAAAGACAAAGCGATCGATCTCGAGGGTGTGATCATGACTGTGCTGCCAGGAACGATGTTTCGCGTGGCGTTGGCGAATCAGCATATGGTGCTGGCTCATATCTCAGGCAAGATGCGCAAGCGGTGGATTCGGCTGACGATTGGCGACCGGGTGCGGTTGGAGATGTCGCCCTATGACACGGGTAAGGCGCGGATCGTTTACCGGCTGGGCTAGGGTTTCACGATCGTGGCGCCACAATGTTCAACAAAAGTTCCCAGCCGCCCGGCGGTGATGCGCATTCTGGTGCGTTGCCCGGGGACAGGGAAACTGTTTCCCACTGGCCTAACGACTAAAGCCACGAATTTCGCCGCGATGAAAGTCGCGGACAACAAGCTGGCTTGTAGCTTCTGCGGCAAAGTACACCTGTGGACGAAGCAGAATATCGTACTTGGTCGTATCCCGATGAAAGGCCAGGGCGGAAAGGGCTCGAAAGGCTAACTGGAGCCAGGCGAGCCAAGAGGCGACCGCCGCCACGATTGAAAATGAGTTCGCGTCTCCTGCCGAGGGAACAAGGAGGCAGTGACCAATGAACGATCGAGAAGTCTGCCGAACCAATAGCCAATAACAAGCGACAAAAAACCCGGTCCTAGACGAGGCCGGCTTTTTTTAACGCCTTATAGGCGCCGTTCTTGTTGATCGTTTTTAAACCGCGGGCGGTGGCTTTGACCCGGACAAATTTCTTCAACTCCGGCACCCAGACGCGTTGTTCACGCAAGTTTGGGCTGAAAACGCGTGGCACGTTCTTGGTTACGTGGCGGCCGACGCCGCCTTTTTTCTTCGCCATACCGCGACGATGAATGTGACTGCCGCGCGCGGGCTTCGATCCTGTAATGCTGCAAACTTTTGACATATAGCCGGCTCCGAAAGGGGCGTAAGTTGGGGTCAGTCGCGGGAATGGTCAAGCAATTCCTGCCTGCATCTGCTTCTGGCTTCACGGAGTTAAAGTTCGCTCCGCGAATCGTCAGCAGGATGACGACTTCATTTTCCGAAAACTTCTGTGTTGAACAGACAGAGCATCCCGTGGTCAAATGCGTTTCCACAAAATCCCGGCACCGACCGGGTTCTCGCGATGACGCAAAAACATAACCATAAACTGCGGATCGGGATTGTCGGCGCGGGCGAAATCGTGAAGCGCCGTCACCTGCCGGCACTGCAGCGTCATCCCGATGTCGAGATTGTTGCGGTCAGCAATTCCAGCTATGAAAGCTCGGAGGAATTTTGCCGGCAGAATGTGCCGCACGCCACGCCCATGACGAACTGGGCCGAGCTGCTCGCGATTCCCGAGATCGACATCATCTGGATCGGCACACCACCCTACATGCATTCGGCGGTGACCATGTCGGCGCTCGAAGCCGGTAAACATGTCTTTTGCCAGGCTCGTATGGCAATGGATCTGGCCGAGGCTGAGGAAATGCTGGCTGCTTCGCGTCGTTATCCGGAACTGGTGACGATGCTCTGCCCGCCACCACATGGGATGAGCGGAGGATTACTCGTGCAGAAGTTGCTCGCGGAAGAAATTCTCGGTAAGCCGCACCATCTGCGTCTGCAGAGTTTGAACAGCGCTTTTCTCGATCCTGACGCGCCAGCCCATTGGCGTCAGCGAATTGAGATCAGCGGCCTAAACATCCTGACGCTTGGGATCTACGCGGAGGTGTTGCAGAGCTGGTTTGGCGAAATAACCGGCGTCTATGCACGGGGAAAGATCGTTCAGCCAGTGCGGCAGGGTTATGATGTCCAGATTCCTGATCTGCTAACGGTTCTTTGTACCTTTGGCAACGGGATGGAAGGTGTCCTGGAGTTCAGCGGGATCGATGCTCACGCGCCCTCCGATCGACTCGAGGTCTACGGCGATCTCGGAACGCTCACATACGACTTCGGCGCGGATGTGGTCCATGCGAGCAAGATCGGCGATCGGGCTCTGCATGTCGTGGAGCTGACGCCGGATCTTGAGACTAACTGGCATGTCGAAGATGACTTTATCGCGGCGGTGAAGGCGCGCGGCCGGATTCGCCCACATCCTGATTTTGACGATGGCGTGCGCTACATGCGGGTGGTGCAGGGGGTGGCTGATTCGCGCCGGATTAACGGCTGGGTCGAAATCGCGCCGGCGCTCTCAGGTTCCGTTACAGCATTGCACCTCGCATGATGAAGAATGCGATGCTGAAGTAGATTACCAATCCGGTTACATCGACCAGGGTGGCGACAAATGGTGCGGAAGAGGTCGCTGGATCTGCTCCCAATCGCCGGAGCAGGAATGGCAGCATCGAACCAGACAGCGAACCCCAAAGCACGACACCGATCAACGCGATCCCGACGGTGAGCGCAACCAGCGGCCAATGCGGCCCGTAAATTTCGCGATGAAAATATTTCTCGCCAATGACGGACCAGACCGCGACCCGAATTGCGCCGATTGCCCCAAGAATTAAGCCTAACGAAAAGCCGGCCTGCAATTCCCGGCTCGCCACGCGCCACCAATCGCGCAGGCCCACTTCGCCCAAGGCCATTGCGCGGATGATGAGGGTGGAGGCCTGCGAGCCGGAATTCCCACCGCTCGAAATAATCAGCGGTAGAAAAAGCGCGAGCACAACCGCCTTCGCAATCTCGTCCTGGTAATTTGACATCGCGGTGGCGGTCAGCATTTCGCCGAGAAACAAAATCACGAGCCAGCCGGCGCGCTTGCGAACCATTTTCCACAAAGGGATGCGCATGTAGGGCTCGTCGAGCGCTTCCATGCCGCCGATCTTCTGGATGTCTTCGGTCGCTTCCTCTTCCGCGACGTCCAGCATGTCGTCGACCGTCACGATGCCCACGAGCACGTTGGCGGAATCGACCACCGGCAGGGCCGCGCGGTCGTATTTGCGAAAGACGTTGAGCGCATCCCCTTGAGTTTCGTTCGCCGTTAAATGGACAAAGCTGCGGTCCATGATCCGGCCGACCTTTGTCGTTAGGGGACGAAGCAGAAATTCGCGCATCCGCAGGTCGTCGATCAGGCGGCCCTTGTCGTCGACCACGTAAACGAAGTTGAGCGTCTCGCGGTCCTGACCGTGTTCGCGCACATAATCGAGCACCTGTTGCACGGTCCAGTCTTCTCTTGCGGCGATGAAGTCGGGCGTCATCAAGCGACCCACGCTGCCTTCTGGATAACCCAGTAAGGCCTGAGCGATCTTGCGCTCATCAGGGGTGAGGAGCTGAATGAGTTGGCGAGCGGCCGCGCTCGGCAACTCTTCGAGCAAGGCCGTGCGATCATCGGGCGACATCTCGTTGAGAATGGAGACGACCTGTTCGTGTGCCATCGCGCGCAGGAGCTGTTGCTGTGATTCGAGATCGAGATACTCGAAAACATCCGCCGCCAGGACGTTGGGCAGAATACGAAAAATGATGACGCGCTCATCTTCGGGCAGGTCGAGAATGATCTCAGCCACGTCTGCCGGCGGCATCTCCGAAAAGGTGGCACGTAAGGCGGCGAAGCTGCGCGCTTCGATCATGCCTTGGATTTCCGGTATCAGGATCTTGCCGACCATGTAATGCAGAGTTGAGGCGACGAGCTTGCGCTGTTTAACCTAACGGTTGGCTGGCTTCAACGCTTTCCCTTTCAAGAATGCAAAGAGCGTTCGGTCGGATAGAGCAGGAAAACGCGTGATCCAGTTTTGTACTCCGCGCTTTGATGTTTCCGCGAAACTGGTCAAACTAACTCGAATGACTCCATCTACCTCGGCTCCAAATATTCGCCGCGAAATTGGCGATGACGGAGTTTGCCTGTTGATTTTCGACCGGCCCGATTCGGGCGCGAATATTTTCGACGCTGCAACCCTTCGCGATTTGGAGGAGCAACTCGACGTTATCGAGAAGGACTCCAGCCTCAAAGGTGTCGTGGTTACTTCAGCCAAGAAATCCATTTTCATCGCCGGCGCCGATTTGCAAACTCTCCTGCGCCAGGCGCAAACGGGAGAGATGCGCGCGTTTATTGCCGAAGGGCAGAAGATCTTTAATCGGCTTGCGGCGTTGAAAATTCCGACGGTGGCTGCGATTCATGGAGCTTGCGCCGGCGGCGGTTATGAAATCACGCTTGCTTGTGATTTTCGGGTTGCATCCGATGCACCAGCCACGCGCATCGGGCTGCCTGAGACAACACTCGGACTGGTTCCGGCGTGGGGCGGCGCGACACGCCTGCCACGCCTAATCGGTTCGGAAAAAGCAGCGGAAGTGATCCTGAAAGGGAAGCTGTATCCTGCGCAGGAAGCGTTGCAGCTCGGCCTGGTCGACAAAGTTGTGCCGCAGGAAAATTTATTGAGTGCGGCTAAAGAGGGTTTGCGCACCCAAGGGAAAGAACGCGCTACGGCGGAGCCCAACCGGTCGCCTGGCACGCCGAAGCCAGTCGAAGCCTCGCCTTCGCAAAACCCGGCGCCGGGGCACGCCGCAGAGATCATCAATCAAAGCCTAACGAGTTCAGTCGAGGATTCTTTGCGGCGCGAACTCGACGCAATCGTCGAGCTGGGCAAAACGGAATCAACGCGCAACCTGATTCGTAATTTCTTTCTCGCCGACAAATACAAAAAAGGCAGCGGCACCGCGCCTAACGAAAAGATAGTGCACGCCGCGGTCATCGGCGCCGGCGTGATGGGTTCGGGCATTGCGCAATGGCTCAGCGCGCGCGGCATCACCGTCATCCTCCGCGACGTGAATGCTGAAGTGCTCGATCGCGGCCTGGCCAGGATTGAGAAAACGTACGGCGAAGCGGTGAAGCGCGGGTTGATTAGCGAGCAAAAAGCGAAAGAAGGACGTGCCCGCATCGTCGCCTCAGCCAATCCCGGGCCGATGCGCGACGTGCAGATCGTGATCGAAGCCGCCTCGGAAAAAATGGAAATCAAAAGGGAAATCTTTCACGATCTCGATAGTAAGATTGACGATACCGACATCCTTGCGACGAACACTTCGGCCCTTTCGGTCAGCGATCTCGCTGCGGAAACAAAACACCCGCGGCGCGTCGTAGGGCTGCATTTTTTCAACCCGGTCAGCCGGATGAAACTGATCGAGGTCGTTATCGGCAAACAGACCAGCGAAGAGACCAAGGAACGCGCGCTGGCCTTCGCCCGCCAGATCGCTAAGACCCCAGTGGTGGTGCAGGACAGTCCCGGCTTTCTCGTCAACCGCGTGCTCTTTCCCTATCTGTTGGAGGCGGCTGAGCTTTTCGAGAAGGGCGTCGATGCGCAGAGAATGGACGACGCACTGGTGGCGTGGGGAATGCCAATGGGACCGTTGCATTTGATCGATGAGATCGGCATCGACATCACCATCGATATCGCCTTCACGCTGGAGAAAGCCTTTGGCGTCCGCGATGCGACATCGCCAATCCTGAGCAAGATGCGCGAGGCGAAAACGCTGGGACGGAAAACCGGGAGCGGATTTTACCAGTACGAGGGCAAACAGCAGTTGCCTAACGACTCTTTGGAGAAGTGGCGTGGGAAGTCAAACTCGTCTCAGATGGAAGCAGATGAACTCGCTCTGCGCCTCGTTTATTTGATGGTGAACGAAGCCGCTCGTTGTCTGGAGGAAGGTGTCGTCGCGTCGCCCGAGGACGCGGATTACGGGATGCTGCTAGGCACCGGCTTCGCGCCTTTGCGTGGAGGGCCTCTGCGTTTTGCGGATCATTTTGGGAACGGGAAACTGGTTCAACTCGGGGAGCGATATGGCGGAAAATTTGAGCCGTGCGATCTGCTCCGGACGCAAACCCAAAACGGAAAGAAGTTTTATGCAAATTAAGGTGGCACAAGCTTGGCCCCTGCATCACGCAAGCGGAAGGCTTGCCCGATCTTTATGAAAACACCTCTCGAAGCTCCTGAAAAACAAATACCCGAAGAAACATCTGCCAAGCCAAGCAGCGCAGAAGCGACCTCCGTCATTGACACGTCCAAAATGTCGGAAGGCAAACGGGCCGCTCTTGAACTGGCCGAAGCCTCGCGTGATCCACTTGATGAACGCGGCAGTTTCGCGAGCAACCTCTTCATCGGCCGCTACGATTTCGATCGCATCTTTCCCTACCCGGCACAGAGCGACGAAGATCGTGCGAAAGGCGAACCGTTTCTGAATCAGCTGCGCGATTATCTGGAAAAGAATGTCGATGCCGATGAAATCGATCGCACCGGCGAAATCCCGCAGAAGAACATCGACGACCTTTTCGCGATGGGCGCTTTCGGAGTGAAAATCCCAACGGAATACGGCGGGCTTGGTTTGTCGCAGGTGAATTACGGACGCGCCGCGATGTTATTAGGCAGTTGGGACGCCAATCTCACCGCGCTCGTTTCCGCGCATCAATCGATTGGGGTACCGCAGCCGCTCCTGCTTTTTGGGACCGCGGAACAGAAGGCAAAATATCTCCCCCGCGTCGCCCGCAAGGAAATCTCGGCTTTCGCTCTCACGGAATGGAACGCTGGGTCCGATCCGGCGAACATGAACTTGCACGCCGATCCGAGCGAAGATGGCAGCGCCTACATTCTCAACGGCGAAAAGCTTTGGTGCACGAATTTGATCAAGGCTGGCGTTCTCGTGGTGATGGCGAAGACGCCACCCAAGGTCGTAAAGGGAAAGGAGCGCAAACAGATCAGCGCCTTCATCGTCGACGTCGCTTCGCCGGGGCTGGAGATCACTTATCGCTGCCGTTTCATGGGGTTGCGCGCGCTCTACAACGGCATTGTTAAATTCACCAACGTGCGCGTGCCGCGCGAGAACCTGATCGCAAAGGAAGGTCAGGGCCTAAAGGTTGCCCTCACGACATTAAATACCGGTCGCCTAACGATCCCTGCGGCGTGTGTTGGATTGTCGAAACGGCTTCTCGAGATCTGCCGCAAATGGGCCAGCGAGCGCGTTCAATGGGGCGTTCCGATCGGTCAACATTACGCGATCGCGGGCAAAATCGCCGAGATGGCGGGAAATGTTTTCGCGATGGAAGCCATGACTTTCCTGACGAGTGCGCTGGTCGATCGGAAGGCCGGCGATCTGCGGATCGAAACCGCAATGTGCAAGATGTGGTCGACAGAAGCGACTTGGCGGATTGCGGATGAAGCGATGCAAGTGCGTGGTGGTCGTGGCTACGAAACCGCAGAATCGCTTCAAGGCCGTGGCGAGGAAGGCATTCCGGTCGAGCGGTTCCTGCGCGATTGCCGCATCAATATGATCTTTGAAGGTTCGAGTGAGATCATGCGGCTCTTCATCGCGCGCGAGGCGCTCGATCCGCATCTCAAAGTTGGCGGCGCGATTTTCAATACGCAGCTGCCGACCGCGGAGCGGGCCAAGGCCGCGATCAAGTCGGGCAAGTTTTACGCAAGCTGGTATCCGAAACAGTGGGGTCTCGGCACGCCCGGTAATCTGGACAACCTGCATGCCGATTTGCGACCGCACGTTCGTTATGGAGCGGGCGCAAGCAAGAGATTGGCACGTGGCCTGTTTCACGCCATGACGCGTTTTGGCCCGAAGCTCGATCGCGAACAGTTGTTGCTCTCGCGTTTTGTCGGGATTGCGACGGAACTGTTTGCGATCAGCGCGACGTGTTCGTTTGCGCAACACAAGATCGATCGCGGCGAACCGATGGATGAGGTTCTTTCGGTGGCGAAGTATTTCTGTCGCTCCGCTGCAATGCGGATCGATCATCACTTTGCCGGCACCTCCCAAAATGCGGACCGCGCCGGTTACGATCTCACACAAGAGCTGATGGAAGGGAAACACGCCGACCTGCGCCAAGGCATCGTGTAGCCCACTCGCAACGACTCAGTCCTAGGGGCAATCTGCCGCTGCTTACCGCAGCCCAGGTTGACCAAGTCGTTCGCGCCGACTAACATCAGCGGATGAGCACTCCGACCACGCTTGCTGAGGCCGCGAGCACAACTGGCACGCGCCGCGTCAGCCCGCGCCAGCGAGCGCATCCCGAACCGAAATCGCGCGTCCTCGACCAGATTGCCGAGCACGTTTTGCTCGATGGATTTCGCGTTGTCATCGATCTCGAGAAGAGCGAAGGCTCTTACCTTTACGACTCGGCGCACGACCGGCGATTGATCGATTTCTACGGCTTCTTCGGCTCCAACCCGGTCGGATTCAATCATCCATATTTTGAGAAGCCAGAAGTGCAGAAAGATCTGCTGCGTGCAGCGAAGATAAAAATCGCAAACTCCGATGTTTACTCCGAAGGCTACGCCCGGTTTCTCGAAACTTTCTGGCGCGTCATGGGCCTGGCACCGCTCGAACGCATGCTGTTGATCGAAGGCGGCGCACTCGCAGTCGAGAACACGCTCAAGGCCGCGATGGATTGGAAGGTACGCAAGAATATGGCCGCCGGTCGCGGCCAGCGTGGCACCCAAATTCTGCATTTTCGTCACGCCTTTCACGGCCGCAGCGGCTATACGATGAGCCTGACGAACACCGATCCGGTAAAGACGGATCTCTTTGCCAAGTTCGATTGGCCGCGCGTCTCCACGCCTTGCATTGACTTCTCGTTAGGCAAAGAAGCCCGCGAAACCGACGTGATCGCACGCGAAAAGAAATCTGAGGCCGAAATCATGCAATTCGTGCATGACCGCGGCCACGACATAGCTGCAATTATTCTCGAGCCGATTCAAGGCGAAGGCGGTGATAACCATTTCCGCGGCGAGTGGCTGCAAACTCTCCGCCGCCTCTGCGACGAAAATGAGATGCTCCTTATTTTTGACGAAGTGCAGTGCGGCATGGGTGCGACTGGCCGCAACTGGTGCTGCGAACATTTCGGTGTTCTGCCCGACCTGATGTCGTTCGGCAAGAAATCGCAGGTTTGTGGGGTGATGTCCGGACCGCGTCTGGACGAAGTCAAAGAAAACGTCTTTCGCTTGCCGAGCCGGATCAATTCGACCTGGGGCGGCAACTTTACCGACATGGTTCGCTCGACCCATTTCCTCAACATCATTGAAGAAAAAGATCTGGTCGAGAACGCGGGCGTCGTCGGCGAACACTTCCTGAGTCGCTTGCTCGAACTGCAAGACGAAATCCCGACCATGAATGCAGTACGCGGGCGCGGCCTGTTTCTCGCTTTCGATTTGCCCGATCCCGCAACACGCGATCAGCTTTGGAAGAGATTCTTTGACGGCGGCGTGCTCACCCTGAAGTCGGGTGAGAAAGCAATTCGCTTCCGTCCCGCGCTCGACATAACGAGAGAAGTAGTCGACGAAGCGATCGAGCTCATGCGGCAGCAGATGACAAAGTAGGGCGAGCCTTCGACTCCCACTTTCCCCATTGCATCGGGGAACTCGCAACACTTCGAAACATGCACAACGTCCTCAAAAATCTTGGTCTCTCCGATGAAAACCTGGGCGCGTTCTCTGGCGAATGGCATGGCAGCGGCGAACTGCACGAAAAGATTTCGCCTGTGGATGGGAAGTCGTTAGGCAAGTTTCGCACCGCTTCGGCGGAGGATTACGAGAAAGTGGTCCGCCGCGCGCAGGAAGCATTCCTGAAATGGCGCGCCACTCCCGGTCCGGTCCGTGGCGAAACCGTCCGGCAACTCGGCAACGCTTTGCGCGAGCAGAAGGACAATCTTGGCGCGCTCGTTTCGCTCGAAGCCGGCAAAATCATCGCCGAAGGCAAAGGCGAAGTGCAGGAAATGATCGACATCTGCGACTTCGCCGTTGGCCAATCGCGTATGCTCTACGGCCTAACGATTCAGTCGGAACGCGCCCAACACCGCTTGATGGAGCAGTGGCATCCGCTCGGGCTCGTCGCCGTCATTTCCGCTTTTAATTTTCCGGTCGCCGTCTGGTCCTGGAATGCGGCGCTCGCCGCAGTGTGCGGTGACGCAACAATCTGGAAGCCATCGGAGAAAACGCCTTTGACTGCGATCGCAGTGACGAAAATCGCCGAAAGCGTTTGCCGGAATACCGGTGCGGATCCCGCGATCTTTTCTCTCTTGATTGGCGATCGCAAACAAGTCGGCGAACGCTTGTCCGCCGATCGGCGTATCCCGCTCGTTTCCGCGACGGGCTCAGTGCGAATGGGAATTGAAGTGGCCAAAAGTGTCCATGGGCGGCTCGGTCGCAGCATCATGGAACTGGGCGGCAACAATGCGTTGATCGTTTGCCCTAGTGCCGATCTCGAAATGGCGACACAATCGATCTTTTTCGGCGCCGTCGGAACGGCGGGTCAGCGTTGCACCTCGACTCGTCGGGTCATTATGCATGAGTCGATCGCCGATAAGGTGCGGCAAAAGCTTTTGGCCGCTTACAACTCGGTGCCGATCGGAAATCCACTCGACGAGAAAACGCTGATGGGACCGCTGATCGACCGCCAGGCAGTCGACGTGGTGCTGCATTCCATCGACCGGCTGAAACAGGAAGGCGGCGAAGTTCTTTACGGAGGCGAGCGTCTCGACGGCGAAAAATATGCCGGGGGCTGCTATATGACGCCTTGCCTAACGAACGCAAAACCGGATTACAACATCGTCTGCGATGAGACCTTTGGTCCGCTGCTCTATCTCATGACCTATCGCGATTTCGATGAAGCGCTCACGATCAATAACGGCGTGCCGCAGGGATTGACCTCCGCCATTTTCACGAACGACGTGCGGGAGGCGGAAAAATTTCTTGGACCAGAGGGAAGTGACTGCGGGATTGCCAACGTCAACACCGGCACGAGTGGCGCAGAAATTGGCGGCGCCTTTGGTGGCGAGAAGGAGACCGGCGGCGGCCGCGAAAGCGGGAGTGATTCGTGGAAGATGTACATGCGCCGCACGACGAACACGATCAACTATTCGACTGAGCTGCCGCTCGCCCAGGGCATTCAATTCGGCGGGCCAGAAGAAGGCAGCTCGACCGCGTAGCGCTGGCCGGGCGCCGTTGAAGCCTTCTCTCGTTTCGTTAACCTAGAAAAAGTTCGGGACGACAGAAAGTCGTCGGCCGTGCATACAAATCGCCCTAACCATGGAGCATTATGAACACTACGACGGTTGAATCGCCTAACGAAGCCGAAAATCAATTCAACTGGCCGCTCTGTTATGAGGCCGAAAATTTCCTGCTAGAGCGGATCGATGCTTTTCTGAAAGAGAACAGTTTCGCCCGCATTCTTTCCCAGCGCATGCGGAACGAGACCGGCACCCTTTTCCTCGACTGGGTCGATCATCTCGTCCTGCCCGCTTCAGATGAAACCAGGCTACTGGGGAACGGATTCGTGGACGATCCGTTAGGCGAAAACGGGGAAAACCTGAAGGCGCTTTGGCATCCGAAGGCGATGCTGCCGCGCGTTTTGCTCGCAGTAACAAATGCGAAATATCCTCCGGCGATCGCCATCCGGCCGGAGTTTGTCGCCGAATTTGCCGCTGTCCACGGAATCACAAATGCAATTGAGGGTGAGCCGCTATCCCGCTTTCGAAAGATGCTCGCCTACAAGGAGAATGGTTGTGAGCTGTACGCGATCGAGCGGCGCGGGTATCGCGGCTACATTTCGCAGCCTCCCGATTTGAAAAAATATCTGGCCGCGCGCGAGATTTGGCAGACGCGCCGCCGCCGTTGGGACCGCGATGTGAAGGGTTACGCCTATTCACTCGAGCGGCTGCAGGACGTGGTGGATCTCGTCGGCCGCGATCTCGCTTGTCATCTCGTCTTCGAAGAAGAGCGCGCCTTCTGGCAGAAGCGCAATCGGGCCGCAATCGAGCAGAAGCGCCGGCAGGATTCGTTAGGCTTGGGCTGGGCGAATCACGATCACCATACTTTTCGTTCGTCGCGCAAACATTTCCTCGATCTTATGAAAGCCTGGGAAATGCTGGGCTTTCATCGTCGCGAACGTTACTACGCCGGGTCGCAGGCGGGCTGGGGCGCGCAGATCGTCGAGCAGCCGATCGAAGGGATTACGATTTTCAACGACGTCGATCTTTACCCTGACGAAACGGAAATCGATTTCTCCAGAGAACCGCTGTCACCGGAGGAGAAAAAACTGCGGACGGTCGGGCTCTGGGTTGGGTTGCATGGCGAGAGTTTTCTCGATGCGGGAATGCATCACCTGGAGTGCCGCTTCGATTACGAGCGCCTGCGCGAGCAACTCGCTGCGGCCCATATCAAGACGATGGCGCCGTTTTCCGATTTTCCTTTCCTCAAGCAGGCGTTCACCCAGGGCGAGCGCTGGGCCGTGCGGCCGGAGCGAATTACCAGGCTGCGGACGAGAGGTCTCCTCACCGACGAGCAGGCGCAGAAATTTGCGCACGAAGGGGCGATTGGAAGTCACCTCGAAAACCTGCAACGCAAAGGCGGCTTCAAGGGTTTCAACCAAAAGTCGGTCAGCGTCATCATCGAGTTGACCGACCCGCGCAAGCAGGACGCGGTGCACAAGTGGGCCTAACGAGCGGCGCGATCTGAGCCATCGCTCTTTTGAAAGAAAATCCAACCGTCCTGCCGATGTTCAGCCCGACCGTGCTTGCGCTACTCTTTCGCATGCGCTGGCTGCAATGGGTCTTACCGGCTTGGGCGCACTCGACGCGCGGAATGCCAGAATCTCAGAATGCACGACTCGCCGATTTTTATCTGGTCGATAGATGATTAGGTATGCATCAACGGGCAGGAATCGAATCGTCGGTTTGCCCGGAAGCATTGCGCCAATTTCAGGAGCATCGCCGAGCGACTCCGCTTTCGTAATCAGCGTCTCGCCAAAGCGAATCGCCGCCTTCGGATCATCCTCCGCGATGTAGCTGACGATCTTCGCGAGATCGCGCTCGCTTCGCGGCGGAAAAATTACTTTCCAGCCCACGAGCGGAGTTTCCGTCGGAGATCATCTCCACTCACTCCGCGGCCAGCATCGATTTCCTGCTCAGCTTCATCGAGGGATGCGAGCAGCTCTCGATATTCTCCGTCGCCAACGGCATCCAAACCGCACCGCCGCGCCACGACGCGAGACTCGAACTCCTCGCGTTCGGCGGCCGGAAGGCGCTCGATCGCCGCTTCGATTTCCTGCACCGTGCTCATGCCCAATCCTAGTCTCCCAAGTGCCCTCTCAGCAACCAGTATTGGAATCGGAGCGGGTCCTCGGCCTAGACTTGGTCAGATACTTCCCGTAGTAGATTGCTCGTGCAGCAACTCGATCAAATCTAAATGCAAAGACGCGCGGCGATCATCACGGCTCTCCGAACACCTGTCGGTCGGCACGGCGGCGCATTGGCGTCGGTTCGCCCCGACGATCTTGCCGCCCACGTCATCAAGGCCGTCGTGGAGCGATCCGGCATCGACCCCGCGTTGATCGAGGATGTCTACTTCGGCGCCACCAACCAGGCCGGCGAGGACAACCGCAACGTCGCGCGCATGGCCGCGCTGCTGGCGGGCCTCCCCGCGTCCGTGCCGGGTTCGACGGTGAATCGCCTCTGTGCGTCGGGGCTGGAAGCCGTCAACATCGCGGCCCGCATGATCGAGGCGGGTCACGGCGATGTGTTCATCGCGGGCGGGGTCGAGTCGATGAGCCGTGCCCCTTATGTGCTCAGCAAGGCGGAATCCGCGTTCGACCGGTCGCAGCAGATCTTCGACACTTCGATCGGCTGGCGCCTGGTCAATCCTCGCCTGGCGGCGCTGCATCACCCCTTCTCCATGGGCGAGACCGCCGAGAATGTCGCCCGCAAGCACAAGATCAGCCGGGCGGATCAGGATGGATTCGCGCTGCAGAGTCAGCAACGGTGGTCGGCGGCCCACCAAGGAGAAAGGTTCGCCCAGGAAATCGTGCCCGTCGAGATTCCGCAGCGCAAGGGCGCTCCGACCGTCGTGAGCGTGGACGAGCACCCGAGGCCGGACACGACGCTGGAGAAACTCGCCAAGCTGAAACCTGTATTCGCCAAGGACGACCAGGGCACGGTGACCGCGGGCAATTCGTCGGGTATCAACGACGGTGCGGCGGCACTGCTGATCGTTGAAGCCGGCCTGGCCAAATCGCTGGGTCTTCAGCCGATCGCTTTCATCGGTCCGAGCGCCGCGGCCGGGGTCGATCCCGCATTCATGGGGCTGGGACCCGTGCCCGCGATTCGCAAGGCCCTTCTGCGCGCGAGCCTGACGCTCGACCGCATCGACCTGTTCGAGTTGAACGAGGCGTTCGCCGCGCAGGCCCTCGCCTGCCAGCGCGAACTGGGCATCGACAATGCAAAATTGAACGTCAACGGCGGCGCGATAGCGATCGGTCACCCGCTTGGTTGCAGCGGCGCCCGCCTGGCCACAACGCTGATCCACCAGATGGCTCGCACCGGCGCTTTACTCGGCATCGCGTCCCTCTGCGTCGGGGTAGGACAAGGCTTGGCCACGGTCTTCGAACGGGAGTGAGTTTGGAAATGCTGGAACAAGCGTTGAAAGACAAAGCCGCAGAGTTTAGGCGCACCGGCGCCGACGTGTATTCGACGAGTTGAGGGCTATGACGTTAATCGTATCTTGGGTCGGAATCGATACGCATGGTCCGGCGTCTATTTACATCGCGGCTGATAGCCGTATCTCATGGAACGCGAGCAAGACGTACGATTACGGTCGAAAAGTTTTCGCCCTGAAGAGTTCCCCTGATATTTTCGGGTACTGCGGCGACGTCTTATTTCCGTCGCTGGTACTATCCCAGATACTGGAGATGGCGGACGCCGGGCTGTTATACGACGAGAATAGTTCGTCACAGACCAAGTTCGAAGCGGTCAAACAGAAGTTGATCTACCAATTCTCAAAGTACCCGCACGCAGTGCAGACAATCACGAGCGATGTCTTAGAGATTCTTCACGCGTCCCGCGATCCAACCAAGAAGTACGACTTCACCTGCAATCTTTTGCGTTGGACACGAGTGTCTGGAAAGTGGGAAAGCTCAGCTGAACCGTTGCCCAAGGCATCGGGCGTACTGTTTGCGCGCGGGTCGGGCGCGCCAGAGTTCAATGATCGATTCAAAGAATATGCAAAAGGACCCAACGCAGGAACGAGTCGCAATGTCTTTCACTGCTTTTGCGACACGCTATTTAATACGAAAGAGCCGACGGTTGGCGGTTCGCCGCAACTAGTGGGACTCATACGAAAACCAAGCTCCAATGGAATCAATTTTGGCGTCGTTCGCGGCGGGCAACGTTATTACTTGGGTGCCCGAATCGACGAACTTAAGAATTTCGATCGCATTGAGTGGATAAACGAGCTGTTCGAAATCTGTGACGGGCAGACGTGCGCGAGACAACAAGATGCGCAACCGCAGCCAAATCCACATAGGCACTGATCGATAAGGAGCAACTCCCTGGACTCGGCTGCTTGTCGGCCGAGGGCGAGGTGCTGTGGAGCCCAGCGCACCGCGCTGGGCTCCTACTCAGGGTCGCTGCGGCTCCAGCAAAAGATCTGGCGAATATTACCAGTCGAATGCGCTAAGAGCCGGATTAGGCTTCTCCGCTATCGTTTCAATCCAACCCTCATTGCGAGGCGAGAAGACGAATCGATCGGCGCCGTGCGCGATGCGCCGATTGCATTCTTTTACGAACGAGTCTGGCGCCTGAAAAAATCGTAACGAGCCCGGCTCGCCGCGCCAGCTGGCGTAAATGGCGCAATCGGCGCTGATCGGAAAGGTGAGTTCCGACCGTGCTGTCCTGATCCCCAGTCCTTTGAAGAAATGTACCGGATTGTCTGCAGCAATGTAGAAAAGTGCGCCCGTTGCTTTGCCGACGCGCCATGTCATTGCAGCAATAGCATTGACCACCTTCTGCGAGGGCCAAGGCGATCGAATTAGGTCGGCCACAGCCCCCCGAAGAGGGTCGCTGCGGACGCTCTTCGCTACCTCTTGGAATTCCGCCAGTCGGCGCTCTACAGCAGCTGTGTCATTGGTGATTTTTGCCCAATGTTGAAGCGCCTTTTCAAGCTCCGTCAAAACACTCTCAGCTGCCGCTGGCACGATACCGGCAATTTCACTTCGACGCTTAGGCACACGCGCATACATCGTCGCCATGTAGATTGCAGCGGCCATCCGTTCTTGGCCTTCGATGGGCTCGCCGGCCGCAAGTTGTCGAAGACTAGATTCCCTGGGCGCTCGACCCTTTCATTTAGCTGCCGCTCGGCATCTGAATCGTAGAACGCCGACTGTTGAGCAACCTTTGCAATCGCGGCTTTCGTCGAAGACTTTCGCGCCTTGTCATACATCCAGATCAACTCTGCGTTACCAGCTACGGCGAATCGACGGAGATATCGCTGTGGAACGTAGTGATGACCCATTCGCGACAATCTTTCGTCACGGAATACGATCCGTCCACAACCATAGGCAAGGTTAAAGATAACACTCGAGAAGATCTCCCGTTGACTGAAAGAGAAACATGGGGCAACGCTCCTCTCGAGACCACGAAGTGGTCTTTTTTTTATGGATCAACACAACTACCAGAGAGCGCGGCTGAAGCTGTTCGAAGACAAGCGACTCAAAGAGGTTTGGATCTGTCCGAAAGACGGCAGCAAGCCGTTCCACAAAGCAGCGAGCAAATGCAGCACGGAAAAAGATTTCCAGGCGCTCGAGCTCGAGGAGTTTCAGAGGAGAATCGAAAGCGACGCCAGCCGCGCTTTACGTGCTGACGGGCCGTGGCCGCAAAAGCAACACGACCACATTACGGCGTGGTTGGCTCTGCACATTCTTCGAAATCCAAAAACGCGGAGGGATATTTTCGCGTCGCGAGAGGATTGGAACAGCCGCTTCATGGAGGAGTATGAGAAAGAGCGTGTTTTCTCAGGCTATTTCAATTGTGTGCGACAAATGGCCCGCCCTGCAGACCAGTTTTTGATAACATCCGATTACCCGGTCGTGGAACTATGGGCGGACTTGCCGGATGGAGAGAAGCATCTCGTAAGATGTTTCGCCAAGTCGCCTAATATCCTCGTCCTGCTCTGGGGTAACGGCATGCTTGAGCCAACGTTTCCAATATCAGCTGAGGATTACTTTAACGCGATGATGTGGGCTGTGTCCGACGAGTTCGTCTACTCACATCGTAATGACGTGCCGATCGAAAAACTCAAAGGGATCGCCCAAAACTTCGAGATGCTGCCTGTCGAGGAAACCATCGGATTTTACGTCGAATAGAGGAGACGATGAAAGGTCGGAGCTTCACATCGTAAACTCCAGAAACAGCGGTCACTGAATATGACGTTGTGAAGGTCTCACCCCAATTTCGCATTTTTTGCTGGGAAACTCTGCGGAAGAGCCGACGCGAGGGAAGCGATGACAAGCTCTATGCAGAGGCTGTCCAGCTATATGAACTTGATGCGATCGATGCAGCAGTTCTTGAGCTTCTTACCGCTTCCACAGGGACACGGGTCGTTTCTCCCAAGCTTCTTCCGTCCTTTCAACATCTGCATTTTCTTTGGCTCGCTGCGGTCCTTGGCGACTAACTCTTCGATGACCTCGTCATATTCCCATGGGCCTTCCATCCACAGCGCCAACTCGAAGGGTTTTTCAACGTCGCGCTGATTGATTCCGATCGTCACGGCGTATGGCGCGCGAGTCACATACTTCTCGATCCGTGTTCTGAAAATCGCGTTCTCGCGAAAAATGACTTCGTCTAGCCCGCCGTGGATAATCACCGTTACCAGCACGTCGCCCTCGCGCGCGGTGACTCGCGGCATATAGCGGCCTTCGACGTGTGCTTTTCGTAGATCTCGAATGCCAGCGTTCAATTTGGCTAGAGCGGGCGAGCTCAGGCCGAGCAATGCGAACGCAATCCAGCGTGCGCCGTAATCGTCGCGGTGACGCAGCTCTTGCAGCACGTGTTGGATTTGCGATGGAACCTGTAGCGCCACCGGCTCGCCACGCGGTGGCCTCCCATACCATTCCGCGATATAAACCTCTTCGAACCGCTCTTCGCCGCCATCGAAGCTGATCATTCGTGGCCCAGAATGCTCAGCGATGTCGGGACGCTGCTCGTAGATCGTCGGATGCAGCCGGTTGTCGAGGTATTGTCCGAACATATCCAACTCGTCACCACTCAGACTGATGTCCAGGGTCTGGTGCGCGGTGCGCCGCTCGATGTAGTGAAGGAACACGTCGGGCGAACCTGCGAATCGCGTGATGACGTCGAGATCATCGATCGAGACGGACCACGGGTAGGCGTTGTCTTTGAACAGTCCGAGCTGTTGGGTGACCGCGAGTTGAGTCGCAACACCCGAGAGATGTTGAAGTGTTACCGAGACCGGCATCACACGCCGAAGCGTTTCGCGCTTGGCTTCGATTGTCCGACCGCTGACGCGTTCCTTGAATCGGATCACTCCGTCTCGTTCGAGAACCTTAATGACGCGATTCGCTTGATAGAAAGCATCTTGTACGTTTTTACCGAGTGCCCGCTTCAATTGCTGCTGACTACCGCGCAATGCGTCCCGACGAATCTTCTTACCTTTCGCCTCGATGACTACGAGAAATGGGCCCCAGAGGACGATGACATCCGCTTCGGTCTCACCTCCGACATTATCGGGATCGGCGAAGCAGGCGTTACGGAACACACTTTCCGGCGGAAACAGCCTACCGACGAACGTCGCGATTTCCTGTTCCATCCAGCTGGCGACCCGCTCGCCGTATCTGTCGCGCAATTGCGGATCACTGCGTGCTACATCATCGAACACGTTGAACAGCGCGTCGAAAGCCTGAACACCGTGGACGAAGAAAGCCTGTTCATCGTCGAGGAAAAACAGTGGCCGATCTTGCACTTCTACGAGCGCAGAAAGCGTGGAGCGACTCTCGGGTGTCAGGCCGATTATGTGGCGCAGAGAACTCCATTCGCCGTCGCTGATAAGAGGAACATACGGCTCAAGATCACGTCTAGAAGGAACCCAGTCGCCGCCCATGCGATCAACGATTCGGGACAAGCGCGCAGCTAGTTCACCCAGCACGCGCTCCTCTTCGGCTGTCAGACGTTTCTTTCGAATCAGCTGCTTGTGCTTCGAACCCGCCGCGACGAACTCGTCCCGCCCTGAGTTTATCGACTTCTCCATTACATCGCCCAACGCCTTCAGAATGTCGAAGGCTCGGCCGGGTCCGATGCCCACTCGCGCTGCAAATTCGCCTTCGAAAGGTCGTAGCAGCATGTCGATTCGCCGCGCGACCTGCTGCGGATACGACGATCCGCGCACAATGCCCGAGTGCAGACGCAAATGAGAAGCCAGTTGGTCATGCTCCTCCGTCTCCTCTCGATGCGGCACGATGTCAGCGAAACTCAAAGCCATTGCGTGTGCTTCGATCGCGTCGATCGCCGCTTGTACGCGAGCTCCGTCGCGAATGGCGCTCTTGCCGAACTCAGGATAAAGGAGCCACGCGGCGTGCTCCGCAGCTGCTGGCATTGGCCGACCATGTTCTTGCATACGGCTGCCGCCTAGAGACAGCCGGTACAACACGTAGCTTGCGAACACGACTCGCGCGTCAACGCCTGTGATCGCAACCTGTACGCGAGCGGTGGCATCGTTCAGCTCAGCGGCGGCCCGTTCTGCGAGTTCTTTAGGTGTTGGAAAATCTCCCTCTCTCATCTCTATGTCCCGGGAATTTATGTGCATCGATAGCGCGGGCCAGCTGAGGCGGCAGATATCGACCTACAGCCGAACCTTTTTACAGCGCACTCCGAAACTCCTTGGGCGTAACACCTACTACGCGCCGGAATACCTGAGCAAAGTTCCCTCCGCTCGCTCAGCCGATCGAAGCCAGCTTGGCAAAGCCGGACTTGAACGCCTCCACCAGCGTGCCGATCTCCGCTTCGGTCATCGGCGTGGAGAACGTGCACGTACCCGTGCTGATGATGATGCAACCTTCGTTGTAGAGGTGCTCAAGCAACGCCTTGAGTCGGCGCGACTCGTCGGGCGTCGGGAACGCGTCGCGATAAGTTCGTGGCGGCGTCTGTTTCATGTGCACCAGGAACATCGAGCCCGCCCCGGTGACGCTCGCGGGCGCGCTTTTCTCGCGGATCGCGTCTTCGATGCCTTTCCTGGCCCGATCGGTCAGCGCGTTTAGGCGCGCCACCGCGGGTTGGTCGAACTTCAGCATCGCCGCCATGCCCGCGGTCATGCTGATCGGGTTGGCCGTGAATGTGCCGGAGTGCGGGAAGACGTAGCGGGGCGACTGCGGGTTGAGCACATCCATGACTTCGGCGCGGCCGGCGACGGCGCCGATGGGAAATCCGCCGCCGATGATCTTGCCCAGCGCGGTCAGGTCGGGCGTGACGCCGTAGCGCGCTTGCAAGCCGGCGTGCTCGGCCCGGAACGTGATGACTTCATCGAACACCAACAGCACCCCGTGGCGCTCGGACCATTTGCGCAACGCGGTAACGAACTCGACATCCGCCGGACACAAGCCGACGCGGTGCGGCATCAGGTCGATCAATACGCACGCGAGGTCGTTGACGTGCTCGTCCAGAATCGCCAGCGTGCGCTCGGTGTCGTTGAACGGAAAGATAACGACATCCTTGAGCACGGACTCGGGTGTCCCGTGCACCAGCGGAACGCTGCGCGGATGGTCAATGTCGCCCCAGTTCGCCGGCGTGGAGCCCTGGCTCACCTCGGCGTAGTCGTAAATGCCGTGGTAGGCGCCCTCGGCCTTGGCGATTTTCGGCCGCCCGGTAAATGCGCGGGCCGCCTTCAGCGCGACCATGACGGCCTCGGTGCCCGAGTTCACGAAGCGCATCTTCTCGAACGAGGTGTTGCGGCTGCACAAGTGCTCGGCATAGCGCACCTCGAGCTCGGTTCCCGCCATGAACGCGGTGCCGCGGGTTATCTGCTCCGTCACCGCGGCGACGATCTCAGGGCAGGCGTGGCCGTGGATCAGGGACGCCATATTGTTGGAGAAGTCGATCCGCGTGACGCCCTCGAGGTCGGTCACGCGACAGCCCCTGGCGCAATCGACGTAGGTCGGGTGACCCGCCCGCAGGATCGCGTTGCGGCTGACGCCGCCGGGAAGGACTTTGAGGGCCCGCTGGTAGAGGGCGGCGCTGCGTGAGAGGTCGGTTTGCATTACATTTAAGAATTAAGAGTTAAGATTTAAGAAGTGGTTGTACTGCGCCTCGAACTCTTGATAATCGAAACGAAGATCGCCGTCAGCTCGTCGCATTCCCGCTGCAGAGGAGCTAGCTTTTTCGGAATGACAAACTCTGCATCAACCAGCAGCTCGAGCCAGTACGCGGTTTCTTCGACTTCCTTCAAACAGTCGCCGCACTTCGAGATGAACTCCGGCTTACTGCGCGCTCGGAAAGCCTCCCGATAGTTTGCTCCCACCGACGTCCCGGAACGGAGCACCTGCTTGCCAAGAATCTGTGCTTCAGTCGTTTTCGGCAGAGCCGAAAACATCCGAACAATACGAAGCGCAAAACTCTTCGTTCGTTTACGCAAATCTTTCCCCGGATCTCCTGTCACCACCTTCTTAAATCTTAATTCTTCCTTCCTAATTATGAGCCTACTTCGATCGGTTCCGGGATGCGAAGCAGAGGCGCAGCGGTGCGCTCCTGCACGTAATCGAAATCGATGCCGGGGCTCAGTTCGACAAGCCGAAATCCGTTAGGCGTGACTTCGATCACGGCGAGATCGGTGTAGATGCGGTTCACGACGGCCAATCCCGTCAGCGGAAAGGTGCACTTTTGCACGAGCTTCGCTTCGCCTTCCCTGGTGCAATGCTGGGTGATGACGAAGATCGATTTTACTCCCGCGACCAGGTCCATGGCGCCGCCGACTGCGGGGATGGCGTCAGGCTCGCCCGTGGACCAGTTGGCCAGATCGCCGTTCTGCGCGACCTGGAGCGCGCCGAGCACGCAAAGATCCAGGTGGCCGCCGCGGATCATGGCGAAGCTGTCCGCGTGATGAAAGTAGGCGGCGCCCGGCAGCGCCGTCACGCGCTGTTTGCCCGCATTGAGCAGCTCGGGATCGCCTTCGCCGGGCCCAGGTGCGGGGCCCATGCCGAGCAGGCCATTTTCGGTGTGGTAGATGAACGAGCGCCCCTCCGGCACGAACCTGGCGACCAGCTCCGGAATGCCGATACCCAGATTCACATAAGAGCCGTCGGGAATGTCCTGCGCCAGGCGCTGCGCCATCTCCTCCCGCGTTCGCCCGATCACTGCCGGCTTCGTCATGGGTAGGACGCTCCTGCGGCGACGAGTTCCGATTCGTGGGCCGGGTTGGCGATGGCGACGACGCGATCCACGAAGATGCCGGGCGTGACGATCGACTCGGGGTCCAGCTCGCCCGGCTCGACGACCTCGGCGACCTGGACGATCGTGACCTTGGCCGCCATCGCCATCAGCGGGTTGAAGTTTCGCGCCGTCTTGTTGTAAAGGATGTTGCCGTGGGTGTCGGCGACCCGTCCCTTGATGAACGAGAAGTCCGCGCGGAGGCCGTGCTCAAGAAGATACTTTCTGCCGCCGAACTCCCGGGATTCCTTGCCTTCCGCCAGCGGCGTTCCCACCGCGGACGGCGTGTAGAACGCCGGGATTCCTGCTCCGCCGGCACGGATACGCTCCGCGAGCGTTCCCTGAGGAACCAATTCCAATTTTGTGCGCCCGCTTCGGTAGAGCTCGGGGAAGACGGTCGAGTTGGCGGTGCGCGGAAACGAACAGATGACCTTGGAAACGCGGCCCGCCTTGAGCAGCGCCGCGAGGCCGACCTGGCCGCTGCCGCAGTTGTTGCTGATCATCGTCAGATCGGTGGCGCCCTGGTCGATCAGCGCGTGGATGAGCTCGATTGGACTGCCCGCTTCGCCGAAACCGCCGAACATGATGGTGGCGCCGTCGAAAATGTCCGAGACAGCCTCGGCTGCGCTCGCCACCTGCTTGTCGATCATTCGGCGCCTACAAGAGCGGCTTGCAGAGCGCCGATGCTCGGCGCCTTTTCGACGGGCGGCTGAGTGGTGTGGCCCGGCGCCTGTCCGGGTTTCGCCACCCGCGTGTAGTGATACAAGCCGGCCTCGTCGAACAGAACGCGATCCTCGTAGTCATCGAACCAGAGCGCCTCGGGGTTGCGGCCGACGATGCAGACCTTGCCGCGATCGGGGGCGCTGCCGGCGTTCCGAAGAATCTTGAAAATTAAGACGCCATTTTCGCTACCCGCGAGTCCCGGTATCCCCTCGTTGGTGACCGCCGCAACTTCGGTCTTGCCCTTGTAATGGGTGATGGACAGGCGCGCGTGAGTCTCGACGCCCGACAATCCCTTTTGCGAGGTGTTGAGAATATTCCACGCGGTCTCGATCGGAACGTTGAACGCCTTGTAGGCGACGATGTCGCGCCCGCAGAAGAAGTAGTGGTTCTCGCCGCCAGCGCGCTTGAACTCGCGCTGCAGAATGCGCAGCGCGTCCGGGTCATCGTTGATGCCCCTCATGATCGGCGCCTGGTTCTGCACGGTGAGCCAACCACGCGAGGCCAGGCCTCGCATCCCCACTCCCGTCGCGGGGACCCATTGCTTGAAGCCCTGCGCGTCCTCGATGTAGTTCCCTTCCGCGTCCTTGGCGAGGAACTCGTCGGGGTGCTCGAAGTGCAGCATCATGTGCAGGCCGACCTCGGGGTAGGTCTCGTGGACCCGATCGAGCATCGACAAGACGGTGTGGGCAAAGCGTTGGGGATAGAACGCCATATCCTTGGTGCCGATGCGAATCGACTCGACGCCGGCTTCGGCCAGAGCGCCGAGCCAGGCCGCGATCTTTGAATTGTTCAGCACCATCGCGTCGCCGCCCGACATCAGGATCTCGCGCAACTTCTCACGTCCGCTTTCGGGATGCACGCCGCCGTTCTTCGCCACGGCCGCGTTGTGCTGCTTGATGTAGGGGATGATCTCGGGGATCATCGCGAGACCTTTCTTTGCGATGGTGCCGTCCTGTCGCTTGATCTGCTTACGGGCGATCAATTCTTCGCGGTAGCAGAAGCGGCAATGGGCCGAGCAGGTCGAGATGACATACATCAGTCCCATCTCGTATTTGTGCAGCAGTCCCTCGACGGGGCTGTAGTCCATCTGGTTGCCGGGATCCTCCGAGCCCGCCAGATCCAGTGTCTCGGCCGGGTCGGCCTTGACGATGCGCTGAATGGCGGCGCTGGTCCTGGCCAGCTCGTAGTAATGGCGCGTGATCTTCACGGGCATCCGGGCTTCAACGTCACGCTCGGTGCCCTTGAGCGCTTGGAGGCGTGCCACCTCGTCCTTGGAGTAGAAATTGAGCATGTCTGCCGGCGCCTTCTCGTGAAAGAAGGGAGCGAGCCCACTGATAATTTCCCGCTCATAGCGGCCTTCTTCGACGCCCTCGAGAAACTTCTGCTCGCGTGCGGTGGGCGCGTAGGGTTGTGGCTGTGTCATTTTTCGGGCTCCAATAAAGAATTAATATCCATCGATCAGTTCTCCATTTCTACCCTGAATCGCCGTCCTATAAAAGCATTTTGTGGCGATCGTGTGGTGACTCGGCGCTGGTTAGGAGCGGAAAGATGCTCCCATGACGGCGTTCGCGGACTTGCGATGGGCCTTCCCCGATTGAATAGTTGTTGGCCCGCACTTTTGCCCGCACGACGAGCGGAACTTCGAATGCACCGGGCAAAGATAAGATCAACGGGATAGGAGATTATGGAACATGTTTACATCCTCGGCGCGGGCCGAACCGACTTTAAGCGCAACCTGAGAAAAGAAGGCAAAGCCCTTCGCGACGTCATCGTCGAAGCGGGCCAGAAAGCCATCGCCGCAGCGAAGATCGATCCGGCGGAAATCCAAGCCGCCGCTGTTGGTAATTTCAACGCCGGCCAATTTACCAAACAGCTCCATCTCGGCGCGTTCATCCCTGAGATTGACGAAAAATTGCACGGCATCCCGACGATGCATACCGAGGCGGCCTGCGCTTCCGGCGCCCTCTCGGTATTGTTAGGCGCGCAATGGATCATGGGCGGATTTCACGACGCCGTTCTTGTGGTTGGTGCGGAGCAGCAAAAGACGATGTCGTCGAAGGATGGCGGTGACGTGCTGGGCGCAGCGGCCGATTTCGACGTCGAGCGGCCGGAATACGGCGACTTCATGTTTCCGAAATTGTTTGGCCGCATCGCGCAAATTTACGTCGACAAATATGGCGCCTCGCCCGACGACCTCGCAGCCGTCGCCTATAAAAATTACGCGCACGCCCGACTCAATCCGCTCGCGCAAATGCGCTCAGCCGATCTCACCTACGACGACGCCTCGCAGGTCTCGGAGAAAAACCCAAGCGTGGCGCCGCCGTTGCGCGTTTCCGATTGTTCGCAGATCACCGATGGCGCGGCCGCGGTGGTTCTCGTTTCCGGCAAGTATCTGGAGAAGCACGGAATCGATAAATCGAAGGTCCCGCAGCTTCTCGGCTTCGGGCACACGACCGATTATCTCGCACTGGAAAAGAAAGACGTGCCCACCTTCAGCACCGCGCGCAAAGCGGCCGAGAAAGCTTTCGGAATGGCGAACCTGAAACCGCGCGACATGCACGGCGCGGAAGTGCACGACTGTTTTTCCATCACCGAGATCGTGGCTTACGAAATTCTTGGCCTGGCTGAGCCGGGCAAAGGTGCGGAGCTGGCGAAGAGCGGCGCGACCGCGCTTCCGCAGGTCCGCGGCGAACATGTCAGCGGCAAGATTGATTTCGAAATTCCGGTTAACACCGGCGGCGGCCTGATCGGAGATGGTCATCCGGTCGGCGCGACCGGTGTGCGTCAGGTGGTCGATGCCTACGAGCAACTCACCGCCAAGGCCGGCGCGCGACAGATCGAAGGCGCGAAAAAGTTTCTGACCTTCAACATGGGCGGTAGCCTAACGACTTCGGTGGCCATGATCTGGGGTGTCGGTTAACGTGTTTTCGTCAGGCGACTATCGCGCGCCAAGATACGTGATCTCCTCCGTTTTGCCGTCGAGTTGGGCCCGGCCGAGTTTGTGCAACGGCTGCGTCGCCTCATAGGCGTTGAGCGCGATGTCTTCGCCCGGAAATTCCTTCGCCATCTTTTTCATTACTTCTTGTAGAAGCGGTTCGATCTGTCCGGAATGAATGTTGGAAGAGAGGACAACACCGAGTTCCCCCTGATGATTCACCAGAGTGCGATCGATGTCGCTGTAGCGATCGCTCTGACGCAGGCGATTAAGATAGGTCCATTGCTTTTGCAATGAAGCTGGCATTTCTGCCGCCAGCTCCGCACGCTTCTGCTGTTCGCTCGGCGTTGTTGCGGGCGGCGGCGGTGCGGGGGTCGGCTTATGGCAAGCTGGACAAAGGAAGATGGAGAAGGAAATGAGGCATATGGTCAGCCGGTTCATTTGCGCAGGAATCCTGTCCATGTTTCTAGCAGAAGTGTCCATTTTCCGCTTCCGCGAATGCCTTTGTGCGGGCATCTTTTGACCGATGAGCGCTGATACTGACTCCACCCTGGCGGTCTTTCTCGATTTGGAAAACATTGCCCTGGGTGCGCAAGAGGCGCAGTTTCCTGCTTTCGAAGTGCGCACGGTGATCGAGCGTCTATTGCTCAAAGGCCACATTGTGGTGAAGAAAGCGTATTGCGATTTCGAGCGCTACAAGGCTTTCAAGCGCGGCCTGCACGAAGCGGCCTTCGAGTTGATCGAGATTCCGCACGTGCGGCAATCCGGCAAGAATTCTGCCGACATTCGCATGGTAGTTGATGCCCTCGACCTTTGTTATACCAAGAGTCACGTTGATACTTTTGTCATCATCAGCGGCGACTCCGATTTTTCGCCGCTGGTGAGCAAGCTGCGCGAGAATGATAAGACGGTTATTGGCGTTGGGGTGAAAAAATCGACCTCAGATCTTTTCATCAGCAACTGCGACGAGTTCATTTATTACGACGACCTGGTGCGGAGCGAGACGACGCGCAAACGTCGCGTGATGCCGGCGGCTCAGCCGGCAAAGATTGTTAAGGCAAAAAATCAGGGTCCGCCGCTCGAGGAAGCGCTGGATCTTCTGATGAAGACCCTGGAAGCTTTGCGCGCAGAGCGTGGCGACGATTACGCTGTGCATGGTTCGCGGGTGAAGCAGGCAATGAAACGTCAGCACCCTGGTTTCAATGAGCGCGCCTATGGCCTTCGCACCTTTAGCGATCTGCTTCTGGAAGCGCAAAAGCGTCGTCTTCTTCGATTGGAGAATGACGAAAATGCCGGTGGCTATTTTCTTTTGTCGGAAGAATGAAGGCTGGAGTGATGGCTCGCACTTGATGGAAGCGAGCGAATAAAGTCGCCGGTGACGCGGTCTAATACGACCGCGTTTTCGCCGAACCCCATGGAAAATAAGGTGTTTCTCAATCGCTATCGCCTTTCCCTGCGGCGCAACGGACTGCCGGTCGAACTGCACCATTCGCCTGGCGCATGCACGTATCGCGCGCAGGAACATGACACTGGCCGAGAAGTCGCGCTCACGATCGTCGCGCCCGCACCGCTTGATGCTTCCACGCTTGAGCTGTTGCATGCCCAAGCTAAAGCCGCATGCGAGATCCACCAGATCAACATCCCGCGTCTTTATGAAGTCGGCCGCGAAAATGGCGAGCTGATTTATGTGAGCGAATGCTGCGAGGGCCCAACCGCAGCCGCGTGGGTTGGCGCCCGCGGTCCATTGGGGTTGAGCGCGGTCTTACGCGTTGCCCTTCAGATGGTGGATGCAATGGCCGCAACCAGCTTCCGTGGGCTTTATCATCCGGCGCTCAACCCGGAGCACATTATCCTCGTTTCAGGGCAAACCGCTGAGGGCGAGTGGCCGCCGATCAAAGTCGTGCATTGGTTTTTGCCCGCCGCGATCTCATTCGAATACACTTCGGAAATCGAGGATGAGCAACCGTTTGCCAGTCCCGAGCAGTTGCGAACCGGCGAGGTGGACCTGGCTTCGGAAATTTATTCGTTAGGCGCGACCATGTTTTTTCTTCTCACAGGGGTCGCTCCAACCGGGTCGACGGCAAGGTGCGCCGAAAGGTTGCGCGGCACGCCCAGGATCGTCAGGCACTTGCTCGAGCGCATGTTGCTGCGCGATCCGGCGGAGCGTCCGCAGGACCCGGTAGCCTTAACGACTTTTTTGCAAACCTGTCTCGGCCGAGTCGAACGTCGGGAACAAATCAGTCGCCGGTTCGCGCTCCCGGTCGTGACCCAGCCTCGGCTCGGAAAGGAAAAAACGCAGCGGGCGCCGGCGTTGCTCGTTTCACTCGCGATCGCACTCGGTCTGCTGATTCTCGCCGCTTTTGGATTGATCTTTTTTCAGTGGCCGAGATTCAGTGAACCGTCGAGTGCGTCGGTGGCAACCAACGCGGAGGGAATTTCGCCCGAAGAGCGATCCGCGCTTTTACAGGACTTGCCTCGCAACGCAATTGCCGAACGGGCAAAGGGAGCGAATCGGGCGGAGCAATCTGAGGCTTCCGATTCGTCCGTCGAAGTAGCGGGCAATGATCAACCAGCGCATCCGGTATCGCCTGCCGAAGGGCCGGATGAACCTACGCCTACCGCGAAGCCATCAGCCAGCGGCGGGTTCATCGCGCAAGTCCGCCCTAACGAATTGCTCAACGTTTCGCCTAACGAACAACCCGATGCACTTGTTGAAGCCGACCGGCCATCGAATGAAACATCCACTGGAAGGGACGGCCGTCGTAATACAACATCTGCCAATCCCGTAGTGGCGGCGGCCAAAGCAGAAGAGGACGAGCCCGCGACGCAAAGCGCTGACCTTCCTGAAACGAAGCGCGAATCCACTCCGGCAGTAGCAACAAAGCCGCGCAGAAAATCAACGACCCACCGAGTCGCCAGCAAGAGCCGCGATCCGCAGGCGCATCAGGTCACACATAGTTTGAAGCGCGGACGAGCGGTGCCGAAACTGCACGTTGGCGGATCGCCTGCCGAACTGGTCGGCACGACGCCCGATGGTCACTGGATTCTTTCCGTCGCCGATAGTGGCCGGCGCATCATTGTTCCGCCCCCGCCGGGCTACGGGGATTGACGGCTGTTTGCCTGACGAATTGCTGCAGGATATCCGCCGCCAGCTCAAACGAACGGAGCCGCGCAGCGTGATCGTAGATTTGGGCCGTTGCGATAATCTCGTCCGCTTCGGTCAATTCGAGAAGATCGGCCAAACGACGGCGCACTGTTTCAGGCGATCCTACGGCCGCGCAGCGAGTCCGTTCCAAGACAGCTGATTTTTCCATCGCGTTCCAACGGCCTTCCATGCTCTCCACCGGCGGCGGGAGTTTGCCGGGATGCCCGCGAACCATGTTGAGAAATTGCAGGAGCGAAGAAGTAGAAAGACGTTGCGCCTCGCTGTCGCTCTCCGCCACGAAAACACCCGCGCCAATCATCGCGTAAGGCTCTTCGAGTATTGGGGACGGCCGGAAATGCCGACGATAAAGCGCGAGCGCGACCTCCAGGTATTGCGGCGCGAAATGCGACGCAAAGGCGAAAGGCAATCCGAGCTCCGCTGCTAAACGCGCGCTGAAGTCGCTTGAGCCTAACAAGTAGATTGGCACCTTCGCGCCCGCGCCCGGGACAGCTTGCAATGCCTGGTCGGGTTGCGCTGGCTCAAAATAGGATTGCAGTTCAAGGATATCTTCAGGAAACGTGTCGCCGCTGCTAGAGAGATTGCGGCGCAGTGCACGCGCTGTGTGTTGGTCGCTTCCTGGCGCCCGACCGAGGCCAAGATCGATCCGCCCGGGGAAAAGAGCCTCCAGCGTTCCAAATTGCTCGGCGATGACGAGGGGCGAATGATTAGGCAGCATGATGCCGCCGGCGCCGACGCGAATGCGCTTCGTTCCGCCGGCGACATGCGCGATCACAATCGAAGTCGCGGCGCTGGCAATTCCGGGAAGGTTGTGGTGCTCCGCTAACCAATAGCGATGATAGCCCCAACGCTCGGCGCACTGCGCAAGGTCGAGCGTGTTGCGAAAGGCGAGCGCCGCGTCGCCGCCTTCGATAATTGGCGACAGATCGAGCAGCGAAAAATTTTGCATGGTGAGAGAAATCTAGCGCGGAATGTTCGCATGCGTAGAGACGAGTGTGTTACGCGGCGGCAGTTCTCGCGATATAATCTCAAATGAAATACACGCGTCTCGGACACTCCGGGCTTGAGGTCTCACGCATTTGTCTCGGTTGTATGAGCTACGGCGTGCCGGAGCGCGGCAGGCATCCGTGGTCGCTCAACGAAGAACAGAGCCGGCCTTTCCTTGCCCGCGCGCTCGAGCTGGGGATCAACTTTTTTGATACCGCCAACGTCTACTCCGATGGCACAAGCGAAGAGATTGTCGGGCGCGCTTTGCGTGAAATGGGCAAACGCGATGAGCTGGTAGTGGCGACAAAGGTCTTCTTTCCCTGGCGTGATGCGCCGAACACGCGCGGTCTTTCGCGCAAAGCCATCCTCGCCGCGATTGATGCCAGCCTGCAACGGCTTGGGATGGACTACGTCGATCTTTATCAAATTCACCGCTGGGATTACGACGTGCCAATCGAGGAGACGCTTGGAGCCTTGCACGAAGTCGTTAGGCAAGGAAAGGCTCGCTACCTCGGAGCGTCTTCGATGTTTGCCTGGCAGTTTTGCCATGCGCTCCACGTTGCGGAGCGCCACGGCTGGACGCGGTTCATTTCGATGCAGCCTCACTACAATTTGCTCTACCGCGAAGAGGAGCGCGAGATGCTGCCGCTCTGTGAAACAGCTGGCATTGGCGTGATTCCCTGGAGTCCGCTGGCCCGCGGACGTCTGGCGCGCCCTTGGGACAGCACGGGCGGTGGACGCGCTGCGACCGACGAATATGGACAGAAACTCTATCGCCAAACCGAAGATGCAGATCGCGCGACGGTCGATCGATTGAACACGATCGCGGCGGAAAGGGAGGTGCCGCCGGCGCAAATCGCGCTCGCATGGTTGTTAGGCAAGAACGCCATCACCGCGCCCATCATCGGTGCGACCAAGTCGCGCCATCTCGACGACGCTGTGGCCGCGCTCGAGCTGCAACTTTCGCCTAACGAAATCGCGGCGCTGGAGGAGCCGTACATTCCGCATCCCATCCTTGGCTTCTCCTAGAAGATTTGCAAACCGTCCAGAAATAGCGCTTTCCGCAATTCGGCGACTCTCTTAGTCTCGGCTCATGGAATCGTTCTATTTTATCGGCGTGGCGATCCTGGTGGTCATCGCCCTGGTCCTTGCGGTTGTCCTTTTCAATTTTTTTGGTCTCTGGCTCCGCGCGCGAGTTGCTAATGCCCCAGTCAGCATTGGCAAAATGGTCGCGATGCGCCTGCGCAAGGTTCCAGTCGGCCAAATTGTCGATAACCGGATCACAGCGGTAAAGGCGGGGCTGGATATTCCGAGCGACCCTCTCGAAGCCCATTACCTTGCCGGCGGTGACGTCAACCAGGTCATCCTCGCTCTGATTGCCGCGGACAAAGCCGGTATCTCTCTCGATTTCAATCGCGCGTGCGCCATCGATCTTGCCACCAAAGGCACCGGCAAAACTGTGCTCGAAGCCGTTCGCACGAGCATCAATCCAAAAATTATTGATGTCCCAAGCGCGGCGATGAACCGCACCACAATCGACGGCGTGGCGAAAGATGGCATTGGCGTAAAGGTTAAAGCGCGTGTCACGGTCCGTTCGCATCTCGATCGCTTTGTTGGCGGCGCGACTGAGGAAACGATCATCGCCCGGGTTGGGGAGGGAATTGTGACTTCAATCGGCTCGGCCGATACCTACAAGGAGGTCTTGGAAAATCCGGATCGCATTTCCAAGCTGGTCCTGCAGAAAGGCCTCGATAGCGGCACCGCTTTCGAGATTCTGTCGATCGACATCGCCGATGTGGATATCGGCGACAACATCGGCGCAAAACTTCAGGCCGAGCAGGCCGATGCTGACAAACGCGTTGCACAAGCCAAAGCCGAAGTGCGTCGCGCCGCCGCCGTTGCGGTCGAGCAGGAAATGCGGGCCAAGACCCAGGAGATGCGGGCCAAAGTGGTAGAAGCCGAATCGCTCGTGCCGCAAGCCATGGCCGATGCCTTTCGCTCGGGGAATCTCGGCATCATGGACTACCTGCGCATGAAGAATGTGCAGGCCGATACGGGAATGCGAGAGTCGATCGGAAACGTCGAAAAACCCGTGAGCGAGTGATAGTCTGAATCCCCCGATTATGATTCATAAAATGTGAGAGTGCGTCGTCTCTCCAACCGAGCAGCTTTTTCTGAGTTAGCCACTTACTCGTAAGCCATGTTTGAGACCATTATCTTTTTGGTGCTCGGGGGGTTGGCCCTGATTTTCCGTTGGTTTACAAATCGGGCGATGAGCGAAAGCGAGGATAGGCAACCCACTTTGCCTAACGAGCAGCCTCGACGGCCGACAGAAAGCGAACAGGAACGGGTGCGTCGTTTTCTTGAGGCCCTCGGGATGCCGCAAGGCTCGCCGCCACCGCCGCCTTTGCGGCCGCGACCGGGGCAACCACGTCGGCTCATCACGCCAACAACGGCAGAGACACCACGGACTAAGCGGCGAAGCTTGCTGCAACCACTTCCGCCACTGGTTACTGTGCCCCGCGACCAGACTCCGCCAGTTCTGCCTGCGGCTTCCGAACCACCTCCATTGCCGATCTCGACTCCGTCAGTGCCTGTGCCGGGTGCGCCCGTTTTTGGGAAGACCTCTCGGCGGCCGATGGCGGTTGAGCGTCAGCAGCGCGCACCGGCGCCCCCGACAGAAATTTCTCCGCTAATTGCACTCTTGCGCGACCGGCGCGGCTTACAGCAGGCGATTATTGTGCGTGAAATTCTGGGACCGCCGCGCGCTTTCGCATCGCTGGCCGCGGATCGCAGCTTCGCCGGTCAAATTTGATTTCCTGGCAGTTGTTGCCTAACGACTAAAGGACTGACTCGATCGTTCCAGCGCCGCTAACGCAGTTATTTGATTTCGGGCTTACCCTTGATGTGTAGCTGCGGCTTTCCGGTCGCCTGATTAACACTCAGTATATCTGGCTCGCGATTGCCTGCACTGCTCGGAAGGAGGCCCAAAGTCGCTCCCAAAAGACAACCGAGAGCGCCGCCAATAAGGAAGCCAAAAAGAGCGATCTTGCGGGAGCTCGCGATGCGCAGGTCCCAAAAGGAACGGCGGACTTGGAAAAGGTTCTTGTCTTGTCGCCTTTTCTTGACCCGGACTCGGCGTGGTCTGCTATGAACGGTCGGCATGCGCAGTAATGAATCGGAAACAATCAAGTGAAAATCAAGCCGCAATGAATGAATCGCCGGCAAGAGCGTCATCACGGTCGGGCCTGCCTCTCGGGATCAAACTGCTTTCCGCCTTCTTTGTTTTTGGCTGTCTGGCCAGCACAATCACCGTCGCCGCCCTGCTATTTCCTCAGAGCGCTCTTGATTCCGTTTGGCGTTTAAACCCAGAGGCAAAGACAGGCTTTGCGCAGGCGGGCAGGCCGTTGGCCATCCTGCTCATGGCGTTGGTTGGGACAACTCTTGGCGTGGCTGCTTTTGGTCTGGCTCGCGCCAGAAAATGGGGCCGAACATTGGCACTCGGCATTCTGGTCCTCAATCTCCTCGGAGATTGCGCCAGCGCCTTCATTCGAAGAGACCCTCGAACGCTGATCGGTCTTCCGGTGGGAGCGGCACTGGTATTTTACCTGGTGCGGACGCCCATGGGTGGCAATCCGATTCGCTGCCAGGCTCAACTCGGTACCGCGGGCGGCATATCAACTGCTCCAAAAGAGTAGCTGACCAGGTTGTTTGCGCAGGACCAAAGATCTTTAATCCGATGAAAACGCTGCTTTCCGATTCCGACTTCACTTCCGATTCCAGCTTTCGACGCGCCGGCAGAAAATCACGGTTCGCTGAGGCACTCCTGACAACTGGCGCGATACTCTTCTGGTTGGGTGCGCTGCCGTTCATTGCCGTCGTTCTCGCGCTTGTGAAGGTGTCGGACACCTGCATAGCGCTTGTCACCGGTCACGCCATTCGATCCAATCCGCTCATTCTTCGCCGTGGACCGGCACGATCCTCGCACTCCCAGGTCTCTCCCCAAACCGCGCGCGCCTGAGAGAATTGCGCATCCAAAGCCGACCTCGCACCATGGGCCCGCACAGGCCAACAGTCGAAGGCAGGTTGTCCTTTATCTGCGTCCTAGTTGCATTGTAAGTGGTAAGAGACAATTCCCCATCTGCCCGGTTGTCGCGCCGACATGGAAATCCTTCGATAATATCGAAAGTTGATTACTCCTTCGCGCCGTTCTGGACGGAAAGCTCCCACCGATAACCGTCGGGATCATGTAGCCAAAGACCCCGATGTGGTGAGCCAGAAGATTCGGGACCGATCTCGTCACCTGGGTCCTCCAGTTCTGCATTGATGCTCTTAAGATGTTTGAGCGCCTTGCGCAGGGTTGCCATGTCGGGCAGATGAAAAGACATGTGACCAAAGGTTTCCGGCGCCGGTTTTCCCTTGTGCAAAGCGATTGTCACATTGTCGTTACCGACGGCGATCCCCTCTTCAAATTCAAATTGCTCCTCCAAGCCAAAATTTTGCTCAAACCACTTTGCGCTTTTTCGGGGATCACGCACGGCCAGACCGAAGTGGCCCACCGGACCGAGAGTAAATGGGACGGCCATATGATCAGGAATTCGCTCTTGGAACGTTCTGCGGATGTTGGCGTCTTGGAGCAACCCTATTGCGAGGCGGGCTTATCGTAGAAACAACTTTGCTTGTCGCGCAGATGATGGCTTAACGCGGACCTTCGTTTGCTGTTTCTCCCCAATCCTGCTCGGAGAGCTTTTGCCGGGCTTTCCACCCTTTGCCAACGCCCGCGATAATGCCTCCCCATCGGTAAGGTCGAGTCTTAGTGGCGTAACCGTTACCCAGTTACGAGAAAACGCCCATAGGTCAGTGCCTCCCTCCGCGGCCTCAATCCTTTTGACAGTGAACCAGTAAATCGGCCGCTTCATAGGATCCTTTCCTGGGATGACTTCTCCGTCGTATTGCAGTACGGCTTGTCGCGTCCAGCGGATACCGCGCGGCCGGGCCGGAATGTTAACATTTACCAGCAGCATGTCATTTTCTGGAACCAGAAGGCCGAGGACCTCACAGAGGCATGGTTCGATCGTGGCAAAATCGGGCTCACCACTCAGGACTGAAGTGCTAAGGGCAATTCCTCGCACCCCAAGCAACGCAGCCTGTTTTGCCGCGGCCAGTGTGCCCGAATGCCAGCAGGCATTGCCGAGATTGACTCCCAGATTGATGCCCGAGAGGACCAGATCAACTCGTTTCCAATGATGAATGCCGAGGGCAACGCAATCAGCCGGAGTTCCGTTCACGCGATAAGCCTCGAACTTATCCAGTGGAGTGCGTCGATATCGCAAGGGACGTGAAGAAGTGATGGCCTGACCCATGGACGATTGCTCGACATCGGGAGCGACTATGCGCACCTCGCCAAAATGCGCTGCCGCTTTAGCCAGGGCTAAAATACCGGGGCTATAAATGCCGTCGTCGTTTGAAACCAAAATGCGCCGCTTTCGTTTCATCGTTACTAGAAACGCGCGCCGGCTGCTTTTTGGCCGAACTGCAAGACCAATACACGCGCAGGACCGACCGGTTGCGAGATGATTGCGTGCGCGTAGTCCTCTTCCATAATCCGAAGGCTGGTCGTGGGGAATACTCGAAACAAAAGCTCATCCGAGCCTTAAGAGAGGTGGGTCATGAAGTGATTTATCAGTCAACCAAGATCAAGGGCTGGCGACGGGCTTTCAAGAAGCCAGCTGACATTATCGTGGCGGCGGGCGGCGACGGCACGGTGGGAAAGGTAGCTTACGAGCTCATCGGCCGAAAAACACCACTAAGTGTTTTGCCTTTAGGCACTGCCAATAATCTGGCGCGAACTCTCGGCTTCGACATCGATGTCGATAGACTCATCAGACAGTTAGGCCATACGAAGGCGACAGGCTTCGATGTGGGCCGCGTTCGTGGACCGTGTGGGAAGCGCAACGTCTTTGAAGGTCTCGGAGCAGGTCTTCTGGCTGAGTACCTTCGTCAGCCGCATAAAGGTGCAGCAGACTTAAGCAAGAAAGAAGAAATGACCTGGCACGTGTGCGCATTGCGCAAGTTGCTCGAGTCTTACCAACCTCGAAAGTGGAGGCTGAGAATCGACAACAACGAGCTTCACGGGCGTTTCCTGCTTCTGGAAGCCATGAATATCCGCTCTGTCGGACCCGTTTTAAATCTCGCACCCACGGCGAGAGCGAGCGACGGCCAATTCGATCTCGTGTTCGCGACCGAAAACGAACGAGATACTCTCATGGACTATCTGGCGGATCGTTGCTCTGGGAGAAAGACGCCGGTCTTTCCATTTCCCAGGCGAAGTTTTCGCCGCCTGCGCATTCAGTGGGAAAAATCGCCACTGCATTTCGATGACTCGCTTTGGCCGGAAGAAGATGACAGGACCTCACCAGGTGAAATCGAACTCTCGGTCCAAGAGTCCGCCTTGCTCGTGGCACAGCCTACTGAACCTGGCTGATCTCCGGCACGCGAATGCAGGCGGCTGCATGGCCGGGTTTCCAGTCAATTAGTGGTGGCATGGCTTCTTTACACGCATCGACACAGTAGGCACATCGCGGGTGAAAAAAACAACCCACCGGCTGGTTCATAGGGGATGGTGGATCTCCTGGCAGAACAACACGCCGGCGCTGCCGTTCGCGTGCAGGGTCAGGAATCGGGACTGCACTGAGCAAGGCCCGTGTGTACGGATGCTGTGGGTGATTCAATACTTCATCCGGTGACCCCAACTCCACCAGGCGCCCCAGATACATCACGGCAACCTTGTCGACCAGGTGCCTAACGACGGAAAGGTCGTGCGAGATGAGGATGAGAGTAAGATTCATCTCCCGGCGGATGCAGGCGATGAGGTTAATGATCTGCGCCTGAATTGAGACATCGAGCGCCGAGACAGGTTCGTCGGCGACCAGAAGCCTCGGCTCGACCGCGAGCGCTCGCGCGATTGCCACGCGCTGCCGCTGCCCTCCCGAAAATTCATGAGGATACTTATACATCGCTCCCGAAAGCAGCCCTACCTGCTCCATTAGCCTAACGATTCTAGGACGTAGTTCGCGGCGAGGAATGGAACGATGAGCCTGTATCGCTTCCGCGAGGGTGTCGAAAACAGTCATGCGAGGATTGAGTGAGGCATAAGGATCCTGGAAAATCATCTGGAAGTCCTCCCGCGCCGTTCGTAAGGCGCGACCACGAAGTTGGGCGAGATTTTTTCCTTGCAAGAGGATGACGCCAGAAGTCGCCGGAATGAGCTGCAAGATCGTTCGTCCAAGGGTGGATTTCCCGCAACCGGACTCCCCCACCAGACCAAGGGCTTCGCCCTCCGCGAGAGAAAAGGTGATTCCGTCGACTGCTCTTACGGTTCCGATGCTGCGACGAAGAAAACCCGCCTCCTCCACTGGGAAGTAGGTTTTCAAGTCGCGAACCTCCAGAAACGGCGTTGGCATTCTCAGAGCCTATGAGATTAACCTCAAAGGCTGCTTTGTCGCGAAAATGTCACACGTTTGACGGGTCACGTGGGCAAGCGTGCATGGCAACCAGCGGCACCCTGACGGAAGCGTTGGCCAAATGAAGTGGCCTAACTACCAGAAGACGTTCTCAGGGAAGGCTACCGAAATGGATAGCACTTACTTTTTCCCCTCGAAAAGGTAGAGATATTTTCCGTACCCTTCTTCCTGCATCTTTTCCCGTGGGATGAAACGCAGGGCCGCGGAGTTGAGGCAGTAACGCATCCCAGTCGGAGCCGGTCCATCGTCGAAGACGTGGCCGAGATGGGCGTCTCCTTCTTTTGACCGGACCTCCGTCCTTGTCATGAAGAGGGTCTTGTCCGTTTTTTCGACTACATGTGCCGGGTCGATCGGCTTGGTGAAGCTGGGCCAGCCGGTACCACTTTCAAATTTGTCCGTCGAAGCGAAAAGCGCTTCGCCGCTGATCAGATCGACGTAAATGCCTTCGCGATGATTGTTCCAATACTCGTTCTGAAATGCGCGCTCCGTCCCGTTCTCGCGAGTAACATGGTATTGTTCGGGAGTGAGTTTCTTACGAAGTGCATCGTCTGACATATGAGTAGCGTTACTATTTTCGGCGTCATCGGAATTCGAGGTCATGGTAACTTTGGCTGTCCCCTGTGTTTGACTGTTGGCTCGGCTAAGGTAAAGAACGCTGCCGGCAAACAAAATGAGCATCGCCGCTCCGACCCAAATGGTCGAGCGAGTCGCAGCTCGCCTGCGCGAGCCCAAAGACGGAAAATAACTGTTCATCCTTTATAGGAAGATTTTACCGGCTATTTATTCCGAAGCAATTGGCGCGACCAGCGGATGGAGTTCGATTTCTCCCAGTTGGACGCGCAGGCAAGCGGAGCAGTGGTTGGGAGCAACCTCGCGCAACTCGATCTCCGAAGTCAGGCATTTCTCCTCCGCGAAATCACAACGCGGAGCGAACGGGCAACCCGAAATCGGCTTTGATACATCAGGCGGGCCACCCGCGATCGTCGGCAGCTTGGCCCCGCGCGGGTGAAGTGCGGGAATCGATTTTTGTAGCGCCTGACTGTAGGGGTGCTTTGGCTGATAAAAGATACTCGTAGTCGGTCCGCTTTCCACGACGCCTCCCGCGTACACCACCAGCACTCGATCGCAGAAACCCGAAACAATCCCGATATCGTGAGTAACGAGAACCACCGCCATCCCCCGCTCGCGTTGCATTTGTCGAATCAGCTCGAGAATTTGGGCCTGCACGGTAACGTCGAGAGCCGTTGTCGGCTCGTCCGCCAGAAGGAGCGCAGGTTTGGTGATAAGAGCGAGTGCGATCATGACGCGCTGCCGCATTCCACCTGAGAACTCATGAGGATAGGAGCGCATTCGGCGCACCGGATCTTGAATCCCAACTTCGCCCAAAGCTGAGACACCGCGCTCAAAAGCCTCCTTACGCGAAACTCTTTCGTGAATTAATAATGGCTCGATCACTTGGTCGCCAACGCGCAGATAAGGGTTAAGCGAGGTCATTGGATCTTGAAAAATCATCGAGATGCGGCGTCCGCGAATTGCGCGGAGCTCTTTCTCCGGACAATGCAAGAGGTCTACTCCCTCGAAAAATGCGTGCCCACTTTCGATCCGGCCTGGAGGCTGGGGGATGAGTCGCAACAACGAGTAACACGCCACCGATTTTCCTGAGCCGGACTCGCCGACGATACCTAACGTTTCTTCCGCACTCAGCGAGAAGGAGACATTCTCAACCGCCCTAACGATTCCACGACGTGTGTGAAAATAGGTCCTTAGGTTTTCTACGGATAAGAGAACACTCATGCCGGTAAAGGGGACGCTATTGGTAAATGATGAAGCTGAGCTGACTCACCCCGTTAGAGTTGCGTCGCAGGCCCTAGTCCTTTGCGGCCTGCGGGTCGAGCGCGTCGCGCAGACCGTCACCGAGAAAGTTAAGCGAGAAAAGGGTAAGAGCCAGGGCCAGTCCGGGATAAATCAACAGCCACGGGAATTCCTCCATTGTCTCTGCGCCTTCTTTGATTAACACGCCCCAGGAACTCATTGGTGGCTGCACGCCGAGCCCGAGGAAACTGAGGAATGCCTCGAGCAACATAACGCTCGGAACTGTCAAGGTAGCATAGACAATAATGGGTCCAATGGCGTTTGGGATCATGTGACGAAAGATGATGCGCGTCCTGGAGAGGCCAAGGGCTTCCGCGGCTTCGATGAACTCCATTTTTCGAAGCGACATGACTTGTCCCCTCACAATCCGCGCCATGGTAAGCCATTGCACCGCGCCGATAGCGACGAACAGCAGGATGAACTCTCGCCCAAACAGCACCATAAGAAGAATGACAAAGACGGTGAAGGGCAGGGCGAAAATCATATCGACAATTCGCATCATAACGGCATCGACCTTTCCTCCGAAAAAACCGGCGATCGTGCCATAGAAAACTCCGATCGTCAGGGCGACGCCTGTGGCGCAAAGACCGACGGCGAGCGAGATGCGTCCGCCGTAGAGGAGGCGCGCAAAAAGATCGCGACCCAAAGTATCGGTGCCCAGCCAATGTTGCGCGCTGGGAGGGGTAGCGCCCAGTTCCAGGTCTTGCTGGTAATAAGACTGGCCAAGGAGCAACGGGCCCCAAACAGAGGCAAGTGCGAGCGCGCCTAGCAAAACCGCTCCGGTCACTGCCAGTTTGTTCTTCGCCAAACGCAGCCAGGCGTCACGCCAGAGCGAGCTGTTCCTATGCTCGTTAGGTAAGCTCATGCAAAACGTAACTTCGGGTTCATCCGAATCAAGGCGAGGTCGACTAAGAGGTTAAGAAAAACGATAAAAGCTGCGTAAAACAAAACCGTCCCGACAACCATGGTGTAGTCGCGGTTGAAGGCTGCCGTCACGAAATAGCGGCCGAGGCCTGGAATTTGGAAAATGGTTTCAACGACAAAGGAGCCGGTGAGCAAGCCGGCGACCGTTGGGCCAAGGTAATTGACTACCGGGATCAGTCCGCCACGTAAAGAATGTTTCAGAATGACGCGGCGAGGCGAAGCGCCTTTGGCGCGTGCAGTGCGGATGAAATCCTGTGAGAGCACCTCAAGCATGCCACCACGCGTCAGCCGGGCAATGTACGCCGCGTAAAAGCCGCCCAAGGTTAGGGCGGGCAATATGCGATCGACCCAGTCATCCCACCCCGCCACGCGCACCCATTGGAGTTTGAGAGCGAAAGCCAGAACGAGCAACGGCCCAAGCACGAATATCGGCAGACAGATCCCGATCATCGCCAACCCGCTGGCGAGATAATCGGTAATCGAGTTTGGTCGCAGGGACGCAACAATTCCGGCGGTAAGGCCAAGGGCTAATGCTACGAGCAAAGACCAGAAACCCAGCTCAGCAGAAACCGGAAAGGCCTGGCCAATGAGTTCATTGACTGTGCGATTCGGATATTTGAATGAAGGACCAAGATCGCCCCTAACGACATTGCCGAGATAAGTCAGGTATTGTTGAAAAAGCGGCTTATTCAGGCCGTAATGCTCATCAAGCTGCCTTTGAATTTCCGGTGTCGTGTTTTTTTCTGCTGAAAATGGCCCGCCGGGCGCAAGTTTTAGCATGAAAAAGGTCAACGTTGCGACTGCGAACAAGACTGGAATAGCCTGAAGCAGCCGAACGATGGCGAATCGCAGCACGACTAGATTAGGTTACCAGCAGCGTTGGCGATCGGTCTTGTGTGAGCCGCGGACATCCACCAGAAAATAAAATGTTTCAACCGTAGCGCTCCAAAGAAGCCGGGAACTGATCTTATTCTACGAGAACTTTTTCGACCACGAGGGTAAGACAACCGAAATTAGCTGATTGTTTCATACATCCTGCTCTTGGCCGATAACTCCCGGGTGTGAGAAGACTTGACCAGGAGTTACCGCAATAAACGCGTCACACGGGCGTTATCCAGTCCCAAATCCCAAATGCCGAAAGGATAGAAGAACCCCGGCTGCCCGAGTTCTACGCCCAGTGTCTCGACGTCGTGCATCAAAGCCTGCCAATCGGCGTTGGTGCCAGGCCGGCCGTTGCCTTTTGTGACTACCCAACCCGGCGGAATCGCCGGTGAGGTTGCGTTGATCGGAAACTCATAAGTCTGCCAGCCCTTGGGAAAGGTTGAGATATCAGTCCCGACGTAATAAGCGTCCACGCCTTTGGTGAAATCGCCCGTGCCTAACGTTGTCTCGAGATCGAGCGTCACCACGCGATCGGGAACTTCAACGCCGCTAAAGATATTGATGTCGACCGCCAGAGTTCCCACCTTGGTGTGCACGAAATCGCCTAAAAAATAGATCGTCGGCGTGCCGATAGGGACATACCACGTCGGTACCGCGGCGTCGGCGCTGGCGCGTAGGTAAGCTCCGGGATTTCCACCATTCGGTTCGAATGTTGGCGGACTAACAGTCAGATGCCAGTCGCCTTCATTACCGCCGTTGTCGAATGTTTCGACAAAACCGGCGCGTGTGCTGGGAAGAGCAAACGCCAAAAGAAATAAAGCGGTGCCGCCAAAGCCAAAGCCGCGCGCAACCGCCAAAAACGAATCACGCGAAAAAATAGAATTCATGAAGATGGCATCGGATCTTTTGCCGCGAATGTCAATCGCGCCGCGGCGCGAAACTCGTTGCATGACCTTGCAGGCGGCCGCGCTAACATGGGGAGAGCGAACGAGCGCAGGACGTCCGATGCGCGCACATTCCTTTTGATCGACTTTGGTGGAGATCATTAAGAACAGTCGAACCGAGAACAAAAGGCAGAGCAAACCCGCCGAAAGCAGGAAGACGACCGGCTTAACCCTGCAACAAAGACCGCTCAGTCCTCGTTGAGCCAATTCATTTTTGATGATTAAGTCTTCGTCCCATTTCCACAATATTCTGGGTTCGACGTTGTGTTGAGCCGCTAAATGTTGGGTTCGACGCCGGACTTTTTGGCTCAGATAATTAGTTGTCGGAAGCCTCCCTTTCGCCTATGTTTTGGGGCCGCGGCGCGCCGCGCCTTTTATGCTCCAAGTCAAAGACGAAACCGCTGTTTCTACATCACAGTCCGATCGACCCGCCACAGTCTCCGAAAACCAGAAATACAACGCCGCGCAGATCGACAAACTCGAAGGTCTGGAAGCCGTCCGGAAACGTCCCGGCATGTATATCGGCGATCCAGATGAGCGGGGCTTGCATCACTGCGTTTTTGAAGTTCTCGACAACTCGATCGACGAACACCTTGCCGGCTTTTGCACAAAGATCGATGTGGCGATTCACGTCGATGGTTCCGTTTCTGTGCGGGACAACGGTCGCGGCATCCCGGTCGATATGCATCCGAAGTTCAAGATGCCAGCGGTCGAGCTGGTCCTAACGAACCTGCATGCGGGCGGGAAGTTCGGCCAGGGCGCCTACAAATACTCCGGCGGTTTGCATGGTGTCGGCGCGAAATGCGTCAACGCGCTTTCCGATTGGTTTAAGGTCGAAGTTTCACGCGACGCCAAGGTCTACCACATGGCGTTTGAGCGGGGTAAGACGACTGAAAAGCTGAGCGTGATCGGTGAGCTGAAGAACAAGAAAATCACCGGCACGCTAATTACTTTTCTACCTGACCCGACAATTTTCACCATTACGACCGAGTTCAAGTTTGAGCGTCTGGCGACGCGTCTGCGCGAGCTGGCGTTTCTCAACCCGGGTCTTGAGATCATCCTTACGGATGAGCGGAGCGAACCGCCGAAAAAGGAAGCCTTTATCTACAAGCACGGGATCGAAGAGTTCGTTAAGCAACTGGGCGAAAACAAGAATGTCATCCATCCCAAACCTGTCGTGATTTCGCGTCAACGCGACGAAGTTTTCCTGGACGTCGTGTTGCAATATAACGATGGCTACAACGACCAGATCCTGCCCTTTGCGAACTCGATTCCGAACCCAGACGGCGGGACGCATCTCACAGGATTTCGAACTGCCCTAACGAAGGCGATCAATCAATACGCCAGAAGCAATAGCCTGGTGAAAGACAAAGACCCGTCGATCTCGGGCGACGATGTGCGCGAAGGATTGGTCGCGGTTCTAAGCATTAAGCTGCCAAACCCGCGCTTTGAATCGCAGACCAAGGTTAAGCTCGTTAACACCGAAATCGACGGCATCGTGAACTCGGTCGTTTACGACGGCCTCATGACCTACTTCGATCAGAACCCGCCGGTCGCGAAGAAAATTTTCGATAAGGTCCTGACTGCTGCCCGCGCGCGTGAGGCGGCCCGCAAGGCACGCGAAACCATCCGCAAAGGCGCACTTACCGGTGGCGGTTTGCCAGGCAAGCTGGCCGATTGTTCCGAGCGCGATCCCGAGTTGACCGAACTCTACATCGTCGAGGGTGACTCGGCCGGTGGCTCTGCCAAACAAGGGCGCGACCGCCGTTACCAGGCGATCCTGCCGATCCGCGGAAAATTAATCAATGTCGAGAAGGCGCGACTCGATCAGGCACTGAAGAATGCCGAGATCCAGTCGATGATCACCGCCATTGGCACGGGCATTGGACGGCCGAAGGAGGAGGGCGGCAACGGCAAGGAAAATGAAGGGACATTTGATATCGGAAAACTCCGTTACGGCCGCATCATCATCATGACTGACGCTGATGTAGACGGCTCGCACATTCGCGTCTTGCTTCTCACCTTTTTCTATCGACAGATGCCGGAACTGGTGCGGGCAGGCAAAATTTTCATCGCCCAACCGCCGCTCTTCCAGATCAAGCGCAAGAAGCGCGAGGAGTATGTCGACGACGATGCGCAACTAAATAAGATCCTAATCTCGTTAGGCGCGGAAGACGTTCGACTGAAAAACCTGGCCGATAACAAGGAGTTGACTGCGGCTCAGCTAAAGGACGTGCTCGATCAGCTTAGCAAGTTATCAAAGCTGAATGAGTCAGTCCGTCGGCATGGCGGCGACTTCGAAGATTTCCTCAACCATCGTGACAAACGAATCGATAAGCTCCCGGCCTATCTTGTGAAAGTGCGCGATGGTAACGACGAGACTGTCCATTATTTCCAGGATGAGCGTGCGGTAAGGCAGTTTCACGAGGCCAACCTCGATTTGAATCTATTCGACGAAGAGATGGGGCAGGAACTGCTTCCTCTGACGAATGCGCCGGCCAAGACCAATGGTCCTCGCCGCCGCGGTAAGCTGGTCGAATTGCACGAGGCGACTACGATTCATAAAGTGATCACGGAGCTGGCGCGCAAAGGTCTGAAGGTCGATCACTACGCCGCGGCCGATCATCCGATCTTCGAGTTGAGCGAGGGCGAGGGGGACCGCGCAACTTCACATCCACTTTTCTCCATTCCCGAAATCCTGGAGAAAATCCTCGAGATCGGCCGGCGCGGAGTACAGATCAAGCGTTTCAAAGGTCTTGGCGAAATGAATGCCAAAGAGCTGTTTAATACCACGATGGACCCAGAAAAGCGGAAGCTGCTCAAAGTCGACTTGAATGATGACAACGCGGTCGAAGCCGACCAAATGTTTTCCAAGCTGATGGGCGATGTGGTCGAGCCTCGCCGCCAATATATTGAAGACAACGCGCTGAACGTGCGCAACCTCGACGTTTAGTACCGTGGGTGGACTCTTTCACAGCCTCCGGCATCACCGGCGATGCTATGTCGTGTGTGCGATCGCGCGCTCAGGAAGTAATCTGCTAACCGACGGATTGCGTGAGACGCGACGAGCTGGTCGGCCCAAGCAGTTTTTTCTGCCGAAGTATCAACCCGAATACGCCGCCCGCAGCGGGCTCGAATCGACGGATTTCGCCGCATATGTGCGCGAAATCATTCCGGCCACGGCGACGTCCAACGAAGTTTTTGGCTTCAAACTGATGGGTTGGTATCTGCAGGAATTTCTGGCCCGCTTGCGCGAAACACGCGCCTTCGGCGGCGGAAGCGAAGCCGATGATCTCGACATGTTGCGCGAGAGCTTTCCCAACCTGCAGTTCGTCCAAATTGTCAGAAGAAACAAGGTGCGCCAGGCCATTTCCAAGGCGCGAGCGGCCCAAACCGGTCTCTGGAAAATCCAGGAAGGCAACATCGCGTCCGGTCTGGCCGAGTTCGATCCCGATCTCATCGCCAGTTGTCTGGAGGACACACGGCGTGAAGAGATGATCTGGCAACGCTTCTTTCAGCGCATCGGACTTCAACCCTATCACGTCGAATACGAAGATCTGGTGGTGAACTATGCCGCGACGATCGACGGAGTATTGCGGTTCCTAAAAATCCGTGCCCCGCGCAGCTCGCAGCTTCAGCCGGTCACCATTCGGCAAACCGACGCGCTTTCGCTTGAATGGGAGGAACGCTTCCTGGCCCTGCACCTGCCTAACGAAATTTTGACTTCCTAGTCTCATGTATAACTCCAACGAAAAAATCGAACCGATTAACGTCGCCGAGGAGGTCTCCAGATCGTTCCTCGATTACTCGATGTCGGTCATTATCTCGCGCGCGTTGCCGGACGCGCGTGATGGATTAAAGCCTTCGCAGCGCCGCATCCTCTACGCGATGCACGACCTCTCGCTTTTTCCAAATCGACAGCATCGTAAATGCGCCAAGATTTGCGGCGATACGAGCGGTAACTATCACCCACACGGTGAGGCGGTGATTTATCCTACACTCGTCCATATGGCGCAGCCGTGGGCGATGCGCGAAACCCTCATCGACGGTCAGGGCAACTTTGGCTCGGTGGAAGGCGACCCGCCCGCAGCCATGCGTTACACCGAGGCGCGCATGACTCATCTCGGCGCCGCCCTCATGACAGACATGGAGAAGGAGACGGTCGACTTCGTCCCTAACTATGATGAGACGCGCACGGAGCCTACCGTTTTCCCAGCCGCATTCCCGAATCTCCTCGTTAACGGCGGCACTGGCATCGCCGTCGGCATGGCGACGAATATTCCGCCGCACAATCTTGGAGAAGTCATCGACGGCATTTGCGCGCAAATTGATAGCCCCGAAATCGATATCGACGGTCTAATGAAGCACGTAAAGGGACCTGATTTTCCGACTGGTTGTGCGATCTGCGGCATCGCAGGTGTCCGGCAATATATCGAGACCGGTCGCGGTAGTTTGAAGGTTCGCGGCAAAGCCGGCGTTGAAGAACTCAAGGGTAACCGCGAGCAGATCGTCATCACGGAAATTCCTTACAACGTCAATCGGGCCACGCTGGTCGAGCGCATCGCACAACTCGTGAACGAGAAGGTGCTCAGCGACATCACCGCGATCCGCGACGAGTCGGATGAAAACACGCGGGTCGTCATCGAACTGAAGCGCGATGCGATGCCAAAAGTGGTGATCAACAACCTCTATAAGCACACAGCGATGGAGTCATCGTTCGCCGTCAACATGCTGGCGATCGATCACGGCAAACCGAAACTGCTTTCGATCAAGCAGGCCAACGCCGCGTTCATCGAGCATCGCCGCGACGTTGTCTTGCGCCGGACGCGCTATGAACTGCGCAAAGCGGAAGAACGCGCCGAAACGCTGGAAGGTTACCTCATCGCACTTGCGAATCTTGATGAATTCATCCGCATCATTCGGGAGTCGGCAAATCGCGAAGAAGCACGTGTAAAGTTGCTCGCCTTCGAATTTACCCGCCGGCAAGTGGAGCGGATTGGCGTTCTCATTCGGGACGAAGCCCGCCTCACTGAAGGGCGTTACGCTTTCAGTGAGCATCAGGCAAATCAGATTCTGGACCTGCGGCTCTACCAGCTCACAGGCCTCGAGCGGGAAAAGATTGTTAACGAATACGGCGAGCTGCTCGAAACGATCAAAGACCTGCGCGACATCCTCGCCAAGGAGATTCGCGTTTTTCAGATCATCAAAGAGGAGCTACGTGCGATTCAGCAAAAATATGCTGGCCCGCGCCTGACGCAGCTCGTGCCTGACGAAGGCGAGATCAACATGGAAGATCTGATCGCCAACGAAGGCACCATCATCAGCATCACCCATGGTGGCTTTATCAAGCGCACAGCGGTGAGCGCTTTCCGCGCCCAGCGTCGTGGCGGCAAAGGCGTCATTGGCATGACGACGCGCGAAGGCGCGACGGAGGAGGACGAGGGCGATTTCATCGAACATCTTTTCACCGCTACGACGCACGATTACCTGATGTTCTTTACCGAGTCGGGGCGCTGCTACGTCGAGAAGGTTTACGAGATCCCTGAGATGGGCCGCGCGTCGAAGGGGCGCTCGATCGCCAATCTGCTCGAGTTACGCAGCGGCGAGAAGATTGCCGCCACCATCCGTGTGCAATCGAAGAGCAGCGGCAGCGGCGCGAACATCGTTGACGAAACCTGGGACGAAAAGCTGCATATCGCTTTCGCGACGCGGACCGGGATTGTGAAGAAATCGAACCTCTCGGATTACAGCAACGTCCGCAAAGGCGGCATCATTGCCATTCAGATCGAAGAAGATGATTGCCTGATCGACGCTGTTCTAACGAATGGCGACAACGAGATCGTGCTCATTACCGCCAAGGGGATGAGCCTGCGCTTTCACGAGGAAGAACTGCGTGACCAGGGTCGTAATACGGTTGGCGTCTGGGGTATTCGGCCAGACAAAGGCGATCACATCGTTGGCATCGCCCTGGTCAATAACGACGCCATGCTGCTGGTGGCAGGCGAAAATGGAATTGGCAAACGAACGGCCTTCGATAATTACCGCCTGCAAAAACGTGGCGGGAAAGGGATCATCACGATGAAGACCGGAGAAAAAACCGGTCGCGTCGTTGGGGCTCTCACGGTCACAGATAAGGATGAGCTGATGCTGATCACCACCAAAGGCCAGATGGTGCGCACGCGCATTGCGGAGATTCGTGAGACAGGACGTAACGCACAAGGCGTAAAGCTCATGGATCTGAAGAGCGGCGAGAAGCTTCAGGCGATCGCACCGGTGGTTAGTCGCGAGACAGAAGACGACGCCGAGGGTTGAAGAACGTCACACCAATCTAGATGAGGAAACCGATGGGCAAGGTAAGATTATCTCGACCGAAGCGGGCGAATTGGCGCTAAAACGTATAAGAGCACGGCGACCAAAGCCGCGACTAACGAACGGGGACGATTTTGCGTCCCCGCTGTCGTTAGGTACAATTCTGAGCTGCAGCCTAGTAGCCGCCCATGCCTTGGCGAGTCACCGTCGTACTGGTGGTGGTCGGCGTGTGCTGTATGGTTTCGGTGTGAGTGGTCGTGGTGGTGGCAGCCGGTTCCTTCACCACCGTGGTGCAGGAGGCAAGAACCATGGCACAAGCCGGAACAACCGGAAGCAAGAGAATCAGTCTTTTCATAGTATAGGTTTGATAGCTAACAATCCCCATTCGTAGCAAATCCCGCTGCCGGATGGCTTAACGTGTAATTTTTCAGGCGCGCGCGATCGGCACTTCATGGCCCGTGCTGCTGGAAAGGTAAATTGCATCGACCATTTCCATGAGATAGACGGCCTGTTGTGCATTGTTCATCGGCGCGGCGCGACCAAGGATTGCGTCGATGAAATTCTGCATTTGAAGCTCAAAGGAGTCGTGCGCATCCGGCGGCTCCAAAGGCTCGTCGATTAGATTTCCATTCTTATCGCGAAAGAGCGTAAGCGGCTTGAGTCGCACCGTCGCCTTGGTTCCGTAGACCGTGCAATTATTCAACTCGCGTCCGAAATAAAGCCCCTCCGGAATATCATCGGTGAGATTGCCCGCCCAGGATGTTTGGAGTTGCACGACAGCATCGTTCTCGAAGCGGATGAAGGCGAAAGCGGCATCCTCGACGTCGAAAAGGGGTGACCTAACGAGATGTTTGAAGTTTTGAAAAACTGAAGCCGTCACCGAGATGGGTCGTGGTGTACCCATGAGATACCAGGCCGAATCAAGCGCATGCACCCCGATGTCGATAAGTGCGCCACCGCCGGAGCGTTTCTTTTCCGTAAACCAGTCGCCCAAGCCGGAGGGAATTCCACGCGAGCGGACCCAGACGGCTTCGGCGAAATAGATTTTTCCCAGTTCGTCGCGCGCGATCAGATCATGTGCCCGACGCATCGCGGGAGTGAATCGAAATTGCCGGCTGAAAAAGTAGACGAGCCCGAGTTTCTCCGCTTCCTCCTGAAGGACGCGCATCTCGGCGCTATTCAAGGTCGGCGGCTTTTCGCAGAGCACATGCTTGCCGGCACGAAGAGCAGCCAGACTCACCGGAAAATGAAGGTCGTTAGGAAGACAATTGATCACTGCGTCAATCGCGGCGTCTGCCAGCAAATCGCTATAATCAGCAAAACGCTTTCGCGGCTCATAAGTCTCACGAAATGCTGTCGCTCTCTCTTCGTTAGGCTCGGCCACACTCTCCAGAATTGCTCCCTGCGCGGCGCGGACAGCTCGTGCATGCTGCTGTCCCGGCCATCCTGCGCCGGTAATTCCCACTCGAATCTTCCTCGTCACGGGCGGGAACTTCCGTTTAATCGAATTCCTTTGCGCGCAGTTTCTTCAGTTGCGAGCGCTGACGTTTGCTTTCCAGGATTCTCTTCTTCAAAGCGCGCGGTCGAGGCGATTCGCGTCGTCGCTGGCGTGCAATGCGCGCTCGCTTTTCCTGCCGAGCTTCTTCTTCACGTCGCTCGAGCGCTTGCAGCAATCGATCGAGAGCGAGTGCGCGGTTGCGCGCTTGGGAACGGGAATCCTGCACCGTAACTGCGACACCGCTTGGGCGATGTCGCAAGGTCACCGCAGTCGCGACTTTGTTAACGTGTTGACCGCCCGGACCCGAAGAGCGCGTAAAGCTTTCCTCGAGATCCGCAGGTTCTATCCCAAGCTGCCGCATCCGCTCGCCGACGCTCATTCGTTAGGCACAAAATGCGGCTCAGGCGTCGGCTGAACCGTAATTGTGCGCGTGGCTGGACTGGGATCGTTGACTCCCAGATTGTCGAACGGGGTCATGGAGACCACCTGGGTGCCCACCTCGGTGAAAGTCACCGGCCCGGGAATCTGCACGGAGACTTTCTCAGGAGAGCCTCCCGGAAATATCCAGGAATAAGCGGTCACAGTGCCATCGGTATCGACCGCCGCGCCTGAAAAATTCACAGTGTCGCCCGCGTTAATAACGAGATCGCGCCCCGGAATGGTGATTCTTCCATTCGGTGCAACATCATTAGGGGTGGCGGTGAGGTGAATAAACCTGGCCAGCGACGGCACTCCCGCCTGGTTGACCAAAAAGAGCATATAATAACCTGGCGGCGCGAGAAATCCGTTAGGCGGCGCGATCGCCTTGAGAAAGCCATTGCCTTGGCGAAAGGAGAGCCCGATCAGGCGCTGCTCCATGTCGAAGGCATGGGTGACTGCGCCTGGCCTAACGAGTACGACCGAACTAATGCTGGCTGCATCGGGCGTGGCCATTTTGAAGGGCGCGCCATAACCAACCTCTGTCGCGGCGTTCATGATCACGGGTCGCGTGGCGGGGATAATATTGCCGGTCCCGTCGGTGGTGAATAAGTAGGCCGGAGAATAAATCTCCATATGCTGTTCGTAAGTTCCGCGGACCGGATTGCTCCCGGCGACCCAGACCGTGGCGTCGGGCAGGAGCAAAGCCACCGAGTGGTAGAGACGCGGATAAGTTGCTACGCCAGCCGTACTCCACGTCTCGCTCACCGGATCGAAGAGATCGCCGTTCAGACTTGCTGTGTTCGGGTTCTCGTCGATCACCGAGCCGCCGAGCGCGAGCACTTTTCCAGTTGGCAGAATCACGGCGTTCATCTCGATTCGCGGTTCCGACATTGGGGGGAGCGAACGCCAGGCGGGAGTCGGCACAGAAAGGTCAAGTAACTCAACGGTGCTTGTTGCCGGGCTGGAACCGCCCATGATCACGATCTTAGGCGCATATCCTGTCTCTGGCCGTAGTGGCAGGATGACAGCGGTGCCATACGTCCGATCGTTAGGGTAAATGGAGTGCGCGATCCCGACGGTCCAGGTCTGCGAGGAAGGATCGAAGATGCTCGTGGTGTTTGTTGGACTCGTGTAAACCACGGTGCCGTTAGGCAAGAGGTGCATTCGCGGGTATAACGGCGGAATCCAGGGCGCGACATATTCCGGACTCCAACCCGTCGCCAGGTTATAAATCTCCACCGTATTGTTTACCCCTCGATCGCCCAATCCCGAGAACGCCATCAGACTTCCATTGCCAAGATTCGTCGCGGTCGCATACCAACGGCCATCCGCCATCGGCTCGACCGTATTGAATTTCTCGGTCGACGGATCGAAAACGGTCACACGCGGTTCGCCTTCAAACGGATCGTACCGCGTCGTGCCACCAGCGACGATAAAGCGGCCGTCGGGTAGCGCGACCATCCCGTTACAAAAGACATCCCATGGCAATTCCTGCACCGCCGTGTTGCCGGTAGCCGGATCGAAGACACCGGCGTAGTAATCGTCTTCTGTCGGATCGTTTTCGGAACCAGCGACGACCAGAATCTTTCCATCGCGCAGCATGCCGCAATGAATGGGATTGATCGGCATGAGTGTAGGAAGGGTCGTCCATTCTCCGTCGGTCACGGGCGACTGCGCCCGGGCGAAAGAAAGCGATGTGACAATAACAATCGCCAGACTGACGATGCGGGCCGTCACGGGGCCACCTGATAGCCGGGTGATCACCCAGCCAAGAACCGATGTTTTCATTTGGACCTTTCGTTAGGCCAGTTGGTTGCGCTGCGTAGAAGTGGTCTGCGACGGAGAATGGAGAATTCTGTTAGAGATGTCGAGCCTGAATTTTGTATTCGTCAGCAGGCTGGCTCGGCATCCATTCAGGATGTTGCAGAGCGAGCGCGACCGGCTTTTGTTAACCTTAGCCCCATCGGACATTTTATTCCAATATTGGAAAGCATCTCAGGAACTATCCGTAAAAGCTATTGCACAGTAATTTTGCATTCTTAGCTGATCGAGGACGGACTTTAAGTCATCGATCCGATAAGGGGGGATGGGATCGTTATCCGTCGCGAAAAGAAAGAGCGGAAGGAATGGACTAAGCGGCAGTGGTGACATTTGGGTGAGGGAATAAAGTGGCAAACCCGTCGTCAACGCCCTGGCGCAATCCAGGCGATCGCGGGTGGGTATGTTAGTGATCGCACAATAAAGGGCATGCGCGCCACCAGCCGAACCACCGGCGGAGCTAACCCGTAGTTTTCCGATCGAGAAGCTTGGTGGATGGTGTGGGATAACAATCGAGGCAGGATCCCTCGCAAGAATCGTTCTCTTTACGTCACTTACCTGCGTATTAGGCGCGGACATTATCCGCCTAAGCCAATAGGCTAGCGGTGAGAGGATTGGGCGGATCGAATCCGTCTACACGCACTCAGGGCCGGAGCGGATGCCAGAAATTTTACTAGCCTATGATTAATCTATCTTTCCAAGGCTGGTTCAAGTTCTTCGTTAAACGAAGCTTGTGCATTTCTAAGAGATCGGCCTGTCAGTCCGATCCAAAAGATTTCGGGAATAACGAAGAGCACTCGGCGCTCGAAGCCAACATGACAAAGTATCTTAACCTCGCAGTTCTACTTCTCGGTGCCGCAATAGCGGCGCCATCGACCAATGGCGCCGAGGCAGGCGCGGCTAGCGGCAAGCTTTACGTAATGAGTAACTCGCTTGCCAACTCCGTCCTGGCCTTCGATCGTGCTTCCGATGGTTCATTAACCTTTGCCCAGGAGATCCGTACCCGCGGTCTAGGCACGGGGGTGACACTCGACCCACTCGCGTCGCAGGGCGCAATTGCTTTGCGCGCCGACGGCAAGCTGTTACTTGCTGTCAATCCAGCGAGCGGGGACCTGACTGCGTTTCGCGTCACGGCGACTGGCCTGCAATTCGGAAGCATTATTTCCTCGGGAGGCTCCTTTCCGGTGAGTGTTACCATTCACAACAGTTTGGTCTATGTGCTCAATCAACTGGGTGAAGCCAATGTCAAAGGATTCACAGTGACGGATAGCGGTATTCTCCAGGCGATCCCGTCCTCGACTCAACCGTTGGCGGGTGGAGCTTTGGCCATGCCGGCAGAAGTAAGCTTTATCCCCGATGGCGGGCAACTCCTGGTCACGGAAAAGGGCACTAACCTCATTGATATCTTTCAAGTCTCATCGAGTGGTCAGGTTGGCCTGCCGCTTGCGCAGGCCTCCCGCGGCAAGACACCTTTCGGCTTCGCCTTTGGCCCTTCTGACTCTGTCATCGTCTCGGAAGTGGAAAATCGGCTGCCGATGGCGGCGACCGTCTCATCCTATCGTTTGACGAACGGCCCTCATCTCGCAGCAGTTAGCCCGGCAGTGCCTAACGAGCAAAGCGGCTCGTGCTGGGTGGCAACAACCGGAAACATCGCCTGGATCGTCAACACCGGGTCGGCCACTATCGCAGCCTATCAGATCGGCACGGCCGGGGATTTGACCCTGCTTGACGCAGAAGCGGGTTCCACGGGTGACGGAAGTAATCCGATTGATCTTGCGGCTTCACCGGACGGCAAGTATCTCTACGTTCTGAAGTCGACCACCGGTGAGATCGCCATCTTTCAAATTGCGGGCAGCAGCCTCACTCCGCTTTTCACGCAGGGTGATTTGCCTTTGAGTATCCAGGGGATAGCTGTGCAATAGAATTATTGTTCTACAGAGTCACTGCGGCGGCCTAGGGAAATCCACCTGGGCCGCCGATGACTCATGGTCCGGCTGCCAAAATCTCAGACGTGCCGATGGCCGGACTCGAACCGGCACGGGCTGTTACGCCCAACGGATTTTAAGTCCGTATGCTTCCCTCGCGTAAGAAGTAAAGTTGACGAATAGTTGACAGATAGAGCCTCTTTTCGTATTCTTGCGACACTATGCGCAAGACTGCGACTACACTCTCGCGGGTAAGGTTTGGCGAACGGCGGCTTTACTGTGTCACCTGGCCGAAAGCTGGAAAGGGTCGCAACCGTCGATTCTTCAAAGACAAGATAGAAGCAAAGACTTTTCTCGACGGAAAGCTAATCGAGCGGGAGAACTACGGGACAGCAGGAACATCGTTTACCGAACGGCAGCGCGCGGAATATCTTGAATGTTGTGACCTGCTCAGTCCGTACGCTGTGACTCTCCGCGATGCGGTGAACTTCTATCTGCCGTACCTGCAAGCGGCGAATCAATCCCGCACGGCCGCGGAACTCGTCGATGAGCTGGTAAAGGTCAAAGCCGCCGACGGTGCGAGCGAGCGTTACCTAAGCGATCTACGGAGCCGCCTGGGGCAATTCGCGAGCACTTTCAATGGTAAGCCCGTGGCTGAGATCACCGCAACTGACGTTGACGGTTGGCTGCGAAGTTTGAGTGACAGGGAAACTGGCAGGCGGTTGGCCGCTACGACTCGCAATAATTTCCGGCGCGTGCTGATCGTTGCGTTCAACTTTGCCCGGGAACGCGGTTACTGTGTCGGCAACCCGGCGGAGAAGAGCGCGAAGGCGAAAGTCGTTGAAGGCGTTGTTGGTATCCTGACCGTTGAACAAACCGCGGCGTTGTTAGAGAAAGCGCCGGCACCTCTCTTGCCTTATGTGGCAATCGGCGCGTTTGCCGGACTTCGCCGCGCAGAGTTGGAGCGACTGGACTGGAAAGAGATCGACCTGGAAAGCGGTCTAATCGAGGTCGTAGCTTCCAAGGCCAAGAGCGCGCGCCGCCGGTTCGTGAAGATCCAGCCTAACCTGGCAGAGTGGCTCCGGCCGTATGCACAGCCGCGCGGTGCGGTGACACCAGCAGAGTTTCGGGTGTTGCTTGATCAGGCGAGAGAAGCCGCCGGAATCACGCAATGGCCGCAGAATGCATTGAGGCATGGCTTTGCGAGCTATCACCTGGCCCGATTCAAGGATGCCGCGGCCCTCGCGCTGGAACTCGGGCACACAAACGCAAACCTTGTCTTTCAACACTACCGGGAGTTAGTGCGGCCGAAGCAGGCTGAGCGTTACTGGAACATCATGCCTACCACTGCCGCGAATGTGGTTCAGATGCACGGATGATAGCTTTAGCAGTTTGCATTGGGAGCACGGGCGACGCCGTCAAGGGCGGGGGAGGGGGTCACTTGCCGCCCTATGCGCGTGGTGATGTAAACCATCCCACCCTGACAAAATATGAAAACAAAAAGGGTAAGCGAGAAGAAGGGAAGACCGGCACGAGGGCCTAGCCGTGGTGCCAATCTGGTTCAGCTCTGGCAACAAGCTGTATTTGATCTCGAGAATCAACATTTCGAACAGATGCGGACAGCGCGACCGGATAAGATACGCTTTCAAAACGACTGTCTCTTCGACGCATTGCAAAAGAGAATCCACGCCTCAAGCCACGAGCCCAATGCTACGCTCTACGAGTGTTACATGTTGGCAGTTGCTCCCAATGGGTTGGGAGGAATGACCGCAGCGCGTCGGTTATACTGGGGAGAAGTGCATGCGTTGCAGAAGGTGGAGCGTGTCGAATGGCCAGGAATCAAAGATACCAGCGCCGTATTGGAACAAATTCGTAGTTTTTGCTCTTGGTTTGAAGCGGAACGGTCTTTAGATGCGTGGCTTGCTTTCAATCACAACCGCGCCGCGTGGACAGGAAGTGATGATGAGAGGTGGCAGGCCATCCAGGCTGAGGCGCTGGCAGAACTACCGAAACGGATAATAGAATGTGAGAGCGCAGGCAGAACTGCCCGAGGCGCGAAATTATGGGCGGGTAGCGGACTTGGCGCCGATCTTTCCGGTCAGCCCTGGAAACCTGGCCCATGGGCGAACATTATGGAACGCGCCGCTAGACTCGCGCTGAAGGACACGAGTAAGTGCTCGCCCTTGGAGCAATGGATGTGGTGGTGTTACCCGGTTTTCCGCCGCCACAAATGGAATGCGCATCAGGTTATAGCTACCGCCATCGACCGCGGATTTAGCGAGCCATTAGTCGACAAAGATCCACGAGAGTTTGCCCGGCACTGGATTACCCGCGGACTCCGATTTTCCGGAGGTAAGCAGTCCAAGTCCAAATCACCTAAATTAACGCAGTTTGTCAGGCAATTGGTGGTTCCCGACCCGAAAACCATTCGAGGAGTTCCGATCTGGAAGTGGTGGGGGTGAGACTAGTAGTTTGAATTTGTGTTACAAAAAATAGTTGTGGGAACGTAACGCATCTAGTGGGGCGATGCGCCATTGTCGCGTCGCATGAAGATTCTAAACACTCAGCGCGGACACGCGCCAGCTACCGGGGCGGCTGCAGATGACTCGGGACTCGTTCCTAAGAAGGTTGTTGCACAACGGCATTCGGTCTCATGCCGTACTATCGACAATTGGGTAAGGGAAAAACGCATTCCGATTGTCCGACTGTCGCCGCGGCTTGTCCGCTTCAACCTGGCGCGGGTGAAGGCTGCACTGGAACGCTACGAAATAAGGGAGGTGAAGTAGTGGCTAATCGGACTCACTCGCCTCCTAAAAGGAGAAGGCGCGCCGACCAGAGCGCGCCCATCTCGACTAAATCGAATCTCCACCAACCATATCACCGGCTTCCAACATCGCAAGAAATCCTTACTGCTTGGCGGATCCAGGCAGCTCAAATGTTGGTAGCGTTTCGAGTTACTGGCAAACGAACTCATTTATCCGCGTTTCGGCGCCAGATAGGTGCACTTAGCTCAAAGGCCCGGCGAGGTCGCATTAACGGAATGATTCCATGAGTGCCCACAATGGAACCGAGGCTCGACTCGATCTTTCGAAACTCGATAAGGTGCGTAACAAGGGTGGCAAAACGATCGCTCGCTGCCCGGCTTGTGCTGAAACTGGCGGCGATCGCAAAGGTGAGCATCTCTTCATTAACCCGAACGGAAAGTACGGATGCGTCCAATTTCCTGGGTCCGATGGACAGTTGCACAGGAAGCGTATCTTTGAACTTGTCGGGGTTACTTGCGGACCGGCCGCGGCCTACAATGGCACTCACCGTTCACGTGCGTCGTCTCAGCGGGGCTACGACACCCTTGCGGAAGCGGTAGCCGTTCAAGCGGTATATCTCGCGAAAGATAGTCAGAACGGTCCTTATAAAGAGACTCGGCGCGATTGGTATCATACCTCCGGCGTTGAGCGTTTCTTTGTCGTCGTGAGGTTCCATAACGACGATCCAGGTGACAAAGAATACCGACCGTTCTCGAGAGACTCTGGTGGCAAATGGCTAGCCAAAGATCCGCCTTCGCCGTTACCGCTTTTTGGTCTGCCCGACTTACTTACCCGCGTAGAAGAGCCCGTCTATATTGTTGAGGGAGAAAAGTGCGCTTGTGCGCTTGCAACACTGTCGCTGCTTGCGACAACCAGCGCACACGGCGCAAAGAGCCCGCAAAAGACTGATTGGTCGCCTTTGGCCGGGCGGGAGGTAATTATCTTGCCCGATAATAATGAACCTGGACGGGCATACGCAAAGGTTGTCATCGACCTGTTGCAGCGGCTCAATCCGCCGGCTTCTGTTACGATTACCGAGTTGCCCGGCGTGCCAGAAGGCGGCGATATCGTCGATTGGCTTGAGCGCCGGGACGCGCAGTTGCCCGAAGACTGTCGTTCCGAACTGGAGCGTCTTGTGTCATCTGCTAAGTCGTCGCGTGTCCCCGTGGGGGGGTATGTTGAAAATGTGGCGTTTGCCGAACTTTCCTGTCCAAGCGGAGCGAGTGATGAAGAAACTTCCACAAATTCAACATACCTAGAATCTCATGACGCCGTCTGGCCGGCCGATAGTATTCTGGAGGACTTTATTAAATTCGCTCGGGACTACTCGGAGAGCGAGGACAGCCTCCTCATCGGGGCGATCCTCCCGATAGTTGCTCGCCTTCTCGGGCGCAAAGTGTGGATGGTTTTTGGGCCACGCAAGTTTACCAATATTTTCAATGTGCTTGTAAGTCCTCCGGGCTTTCGCAAGAGCACAACGATTGGTCTTGCCGAGCGGGTGGCGCGCGCAATTCTGCCAAGTGACGCTTTCCTAGAGGGTGCCACGAGTGAGCAGGCACTCTTCAAAAGCTTCCAAGGCCAGCCGGACCGGCTCCTGATCGAAGATGAGGGGAATACTCTTCTTTCGAACTGGTCAAATGACGCCGCGGGAAAGCAGGTTTCCAAGCGTTTTCTTCGCCTCTACGACTGCGGTCCCTGGTCTCAAAACTACATTCGACAGGCGGATGAGGATGACAGCAGCACGGCCAGAAGGATCCCAGAAGTAAGCGCCTCCATTTTAATTGGCACGACTTACAATAATTGCCGGTTCAACGGTCTGGATGCGAAGGATGGCATGCGGCGACGGGTCAACTACTACGTGTCGGAAACCCTTGCTCGAAAAATCTATTGGCCGCCGGACTTTGAATCCGATCGCTTTAAAGATGTTGTCGACCTCTTTCGGCCACTACTAGAACTGGAAGGTAAGTTTCAACCTCTTTTAGGTCGCTCAATGGAGTTGTGGAAAGAGCTCCAGGATGCCAATCGAGCCGAGATAATCAACGTGACCGATGTCGATGCGGCTTCGGCGGCTTCGGAGACACAGACGAGCGCCCTGGCTGAGGAAGGATCAAAGATCCTTAAACTAGCGATGATCTTTGAGGCGTGCCGGTGGGCGCGAGATCGAAAACGAGACTGGCAAGTCATCCAGCCTGACACTCTGCGTCTCGCAGCCGAACACGGTAGGTATTGTCTGCGCGCCTCGCGTCGGCTCGATACGATCGGTCGCAAAGGTGAGATTCGGGATCAAGCTGATATGGTCATCGCAGGGATCCGGAGTAAGTTTGCCGGAGACGCCAAGGCAGGCAGGATCGAACTCACAAAGACGCAACTTACTCACACGTTCGCGGCGAATCCGGGACGCAGCGGCTCACTCACTCCCAGCCGCCTATATGGCGAAATCCTGCCTGATTTACAGAAGAGAAAGCTGGCGTTTTTAAGCAGGCCAGGTGGCAAACTTCAAGTCTATCAGTTCGTTGTGGAACAATGACAGGCGCGCATCAGCTATGATGCCACCGGTCCTGCCGAGCGTCGAAGAACTAAGGCCACAGTTGGACAGACTCGAAGCCACCCCTGGGAGCGTGATCCTGATCGCAGTCGAAAAGCCGGACGCACAAAACTTCCCGCGAGTTACGTTTGGCTTCTTTGATGCAAAAGAGCGCAAAGCTCTCCGTGCCGCACTAACTCGCTGTCGAAAGGCGCGCGAAAAAAGCGCTGGAGTTTCCGCGACTCCCTAGTCACTATCGGCACGACGCCCATCTTAGACGCAATGAAGGTGTTCGCAAGATGGGCTCGCCGGCCTTGGAAAGACTCACCACTAGCCACATGGGCGTGCATTCCTTACCGTTCGCCAAGAGTTGAAGCGGTTTCAACGTCGCGGCCTCGGCGACTCTAAAGACCTCGCAACGCACAAAGCCGCGATTGCGCTGCAATTCGGAGTTTATGATTTGGTCCGCGTGCACAAGAGCTTAGGCACGACGCCCGCAGTGGCCGCTGGTGTCGACGCGAAGCCTTGAGGCTTAGAACGAGTCGTCCAGATCACAGACGAATTTCTGCGGGCGAAAGAGGACGCAAAATTTTATGATGCGTTTGCGAGCTTGTCTAAAAAACCAATTTAGTGTGACCTACCTATATGAATTGGGACAGCATTGTTCAGAAAATCAGTCCGCATGTTGTAAAGATCGAGACCCCTGACGGCAGCGGAACCGGGTTTCTGTTTGCTTACAATGCTGATCGACGCCGGTGCGGAATTGCCACCGCATTACATGTCGTGTCCGAAGCAAATGATTGGCAGAAGCCCATCAAGATTCATCGACACGATTTTGGAACTCCTCCAGTTTTCTTGCCCGAAGCATCACGCATTATCTTTACTGACTATCCGTCAGATTCGGCAGTGATTCTTTTCCTTCAGGCCGAGGATTTGAAATTGCCAAGTGACTTGATCCAACTCCGTCCCGTGGATTCCCATCTCGCTATTGGAGTTGAACTCGGATGGATGGGGTTCCCGTCCTTGGAACCGTACACTCTGTGCTTTTTTTCCGGCAACATCAGTGCCAGACAGGCCGAAAGGCGCGCTTATCTGATCGATGGTGTCGCTATTCACGGTGTTAGCGGCGGACCCGTGATTTTCAGTAGTGCCGCTGATGGTTGCCAATTTGTGGGAATCGTGTCGGCTTATCGCTCTGGATCGAATTTGCCGGGACTTTTGGTCGCTCAGGATGTTTCTCATTTTCATAACGTTATCTCGACGCTTAAAACGTGGGACGAAGCAAAGCAGAAAAAGGCTGAAGAAGAAGCCAGAAAAAAGGAAGCAGAATCTGCACCGAAATCTCCACAGGCAAAACCAGAGCCCTCCGAACCAGTCAGCTAAAATTTCCATACCCAATCAGACCCAAACACCGGTTTCGCGTTAATGCCCCGATTCACATTTAGGCATCTTGAGAAGATTGTTCCAGACGCTTACCACGGAACGCTAAAGCGCGACGTTCCATCAATATTAAATGATGGGTTCCTTGTATCGACCGGCCCGCGGATGCACCTTGGTTCTGGAGTTTACTTCTTTGAGTCGTCTAGGGCGTGGGCAGAACATTGGGCGCAGCAGAAAGTAAACCAAATTGGGGGCGGCCTTGAAATTGCTGTATTAATGGCGGAGGTTCGTCTCGGTAGATGCATCGATTTATGCGACCGAGACAACCAAAAAATTCTGGACGATTTTGAGCGCGACGTAAAGAATCGAATCAAAAGCGGAACGATGGCTGGGGATTTCGACAAGGTCACAGCCGCCTTCATATTTAATTTAGCAGCGCAGCGATCAAACGCGGATAGCATTAGAAAGCCATATGGACCTGCGGAGGACACGACCAACCGATGGATCGACATTCGATGGTCTATGCGGCTGGTAATTTGCGTGCGTAATACTAAGAACATTTCAAACATCCAGGTCGTCTAAACAGAATGAGCACAGAGTTTACAGATGAACTGCGAAAATCGCTTTCGGATTTCGTGCAGAACACGTCTGATTCGGAGTTCTATCAAGCCCTTAAGGATGCTGATTATGAGTTTTTCAGCAAGGTTGAAGAGCCTAAGTATACCGTTACACGGGGCGTATCTTTTTCGACTGTCACTTACGCGAAAGCCTTGGATGTCAAAAGTCTTACTTTCCGTAAGGCTCTTCGCGCAATAACGATGGAACCGGAACTTAAAGGCATCGACCACCAAGATCTGGCTCTAGCCGCCTAAAGGTATTGGAAATGCCGCCGACGCAACGTCCAGCAGTCGTAGTGAGTGAGCACGCTATCCAGCTGGAGTTTATTGGAGTTAAGGAAGTTATTTTTCGCGCTTCACGTCCACCTATATCAATTCCGCGTGAGTCGATAAATGGGCCGCAGTATAACCTAGGTAGGGCCGACTACGATGCAGAGCAGAAGCGCATTCAAGTTTTTAGTAAAGTCGAATTTGCCACAAGTGATCCAAAGGAATTTACTTTCTCCGTAGAGTTGGTCGGACAGTTTGTGATTAATGAGGAATCTTTCCCGTCAAACCTAGTAGAGGATTGGGCCGACCGAGCCGCAATGTACATAATCTTACCCTATCTTCGCGAGCACGTCTATTCGTTGTCCCTTCGGATTGGTGTTAATCCGCCATTAATGTTGCCACTTCTGCAGCTTCCGAAATACACCATCACAGCGGCTCAATCCGAGCCGCAGATGGCCACTGCTTAGCGGCCGATCTGTACGCGATAAGTGCCACTCACAACTGAAGCATCCGCCACTTGGCGAATCCGCAGATTGAAAAGAACTTATTCGGCCGGATGGAACTGGCCGAACCGATCGTAGTATGCTGGATGGTGTCTCGGATACAGGCGATAACCGGGCTGGCCGGTGTACGGATTGTAATTTCCGCGGGTTGACCAATTATCGTAGAAGTTGCCGTTAGGGTTGGTTTCGTAGTGAGCCGGCACATATGTTCCGTCGTGCCGATAGTATCCGCCAACCCAATGCGAACCCTGCGATAAGGCGGGTGCCGTGAAGGCTGCCAACAGGATTACACCAAGGAGGAATTTGTTCATTGCCCTAGGTTCAGCAGAAACGGGGCACTGTGTCTAGAAGAAAGCGGTCGCCGGCCCTTTTATGAGCATTGGGAATTACAGCTGGTGGGTTTGATATGCATGCCAATTAGTCATGCGTCAGCGAAGCCCAAAGCGGCCGCAGGTCCGGATCCTCTAGCGCGATCAAACCGAAGCGCTTGTCCAGTTTAGTCGCGTGTGCCAGGTGCTTTTTGGCGTCACTCATGCTTCCTAACTGCGACTCGTAGCAGGCGAGATTGAACTGGATAACGGGATCTTTTGGATGCAGCTCAGCCGCATAGGTAAGGACAGCGTGTGCTTCCAATAAAGAGCGTGCACGCCTTGTGGCATAGGCCAAATCCACGAAGTGCGATGGTTCGCGTGGATTCCATACAACGAGCTTTTCTGCGGTTGTTCGCATCAATTCCCATTTGCGGAGCACTCGGTAAATCCCGACCCGAGCCGCGAGGATATCGGGATGCTGTCGGCGGGATGAGTTGATTTCTTCGAGTTCAGCATTCGCCTCCGCCGCCATTCCCAGTTCCAGATAACCGATCGCAGCTTGCAGATGACGTCTCTCTGGAGGTTCGAGGGGTGTTTTCATTTTCGTTAGGATTCTATTCGTGAGAAGTGAACACTTCTTGTGCTGTCTTTCCGCCGGCCTCAAGCATTCGGTATGGCACCCAGAGAATCTCTTTCGCCGAAAGTGTGGGGTGCTGGGGTTCTCTCACGGAGAATTGATCGTAATTGGTTGCGCCGCTAAGTGGCAACTCGAAAATTCGGAAACTTCGACAGCGTTGTGGTTTGGGCGACTTGGTGTTTTGCTTCCACCGGCGGTAGCGTAGCCAGAGGCAAAAGGCGTTCGATGAGCCTTCGCATATTACGGCGCGCACAGCTATCGGGGACTTCCAAACCCGCTTAGTTTTTCTTCCATGAACTATGACACTAAATCATCGAGCTCATCTAACGACGAGCAGACAGTCAATACCACCGAGAAACGGATCCTCAGAGCAGCAAACCTCGTGGGCAAGCTCTTCGAAGAATTTACTAAGGAAGCTCTCAGGCGCCTAAATAAGGCTGAAGATGAGGCGCTGGAACGGCTCAGAGATTACGTCCCGACCGAACGGCTCATGACCCTAAAAGAAGCCGCTGCCTACCTAAACTTTAGTACGCGCTGGCTGGACGAAGGCACAGGCGCAAAGCGTAAGACGCCAATCGTTCCCGTAATCAGGATCGGAGCAAGCAAGCGATTCAGTAAACGCGCAATCGATCAGCACCTGGCACAGATGGAAGTCGGGCATAAGATCAATCTAGTAACCGGTCGTTATTACTAGGCCACGCTCGAGTTCCGAGCTTTTTTCACCAGCCGGTAGAGAAAAAAATCCCTTGCAGCTTTACGCGCGAGCGACTACTCTGGCTTCGTCGTTGCTTGAACAGCGACCGCCAACTTGAGGCCGGCTACTAACCGGTGGCGTAACACACAAGAGAATAAGCCTGGGTGTGGGATTAGCCGTAACGTGTAGTGGCGTGCGGCGATAAGGTTCAAGCCTTCCTGCACTCAGGCTTTTTTTGTGCAGTGAAAATCAAGATGAAAAAAACAGTCGATAGTCTCGGAAGCGAAGTGCGCGAGGTAAGATGTCAGTCACGGTACAGCGTGCGGATGAGGCCAGCTGTACTCGCGCCATAACACTAAACCCGGTGGTTCAGCGCCAACTCCTAGCACTGGCCCCGTATAACAGACTCACGGTGCCAAAGTATATTCAGCGCTGTGTTAACTATGCCAATAACGAGAGCGTGGTTCCACCATTGGCTGTGATCGCCGAACGTGATATTCGCCTAAGTGTCCCGAGCGATTGGTATGAGACGTGGCACGCGATGCGATCGCAAGAAGACTTCGAACGCTTCATGGCGGCGTTTAAGAAAGGGGAAGTCTAAGATGGGTGCCAACACTACAACCGCCAGTGTAGCACTCGATGCTCATGCAAGAGAGCATGTCGAATGGTATGCGTCGGTTTTTCAGCGCGATTTCAACGACATAGTCAATGGCATTGTTGCCGGAGAACTCGAAGCGATACGAGAAAACTTCGACGTGAAAACTTGGACCTGTAACGATGACATAGCCAGCATCGCCGAGGAGAACATCATCGACGCAATCAAGCGGCGCAGAGAAGCCGAAGTGGAACGACAGCCTGCCTAACGAGTCGGGCAATTCGATATAGCCTTGACTGGACGCCCTAGACAATCCGCCGGGAGCGTCCAGTCAAAGGGCTGGCGGGTAGCATTTCAATCGTATCACCGATTAGCCGGACAGGCCCGGCTCACTGTCAGCTCCATCGCATGGTCAGGCTTTTGCAAACGACGCTAGCGACTAGTCTTTGTCCACATATCCTATAACCTTTCCATCAGAATCATAAATTCTGGCCTTGTCATCCATGCTGTTTGAAGAATGTCCGCCGGTTTGATGGATTCCAAATCACATCGATCAGAACGATGAAGACGAATACTAAGAGAAATTGACCTGCGGTCATGCCGCAAACGTAAAACGTCTTTGGTGGGAAAGGAAGAGGCATGCTTACGTTAAGCTCTTTGAGAAGGGAATAAACGATCCTCAATACACCCCAAACGACCAAGTAGAAGATCGCCATGAAAAAACCACTCCCCTTTTCGTCTTTCGTGAATAGGGCAAGTACCACGGTAAGAGCAATAGAGACCCAAAGCGTGGTAGGTAGTATGGTTGAAAGCGTATCGATCACAAAAAGCGGCGAATGACTAGGTCTAACGAGAACAAAATGAGCAACGCCGCACGAGACCGCGCGTCGCTCGGATTGAAAGTGTAGAAGTCATCTCCATCGCATGGTTAGGGCCTAATTGGGTCGAATAACAAAGGTTGTCCCTTTCTGGTTCGGTGGCAGTCTCACTAAACCGTGTCCAGAGCCGTGTGGGACTGCGATCTCGTCGGCACTCAAACCGACCTCGCTCCCTGATTGCGGTTCGAGCAACCGAAAGGTTGTGCGGGCTTCATAAGCGGCCCTTAATTTATCAATGTTAGTAATCGCCGCGGTCGCGGCTTCGCCTGCTGCAGTTCTTTGAAGTTCGTCCCGAACGACTCTCGGAATATGCCACAATGAGCTGGCACCTAGCCAAGCGGCGATTAGCAGTGCTGTGCCGCCAGCCCACCATGCGGTCGCCTGCTGGGCGCCAGATTTCTTCGCCAGGGATATTTGAAGCGCGCTAACCTCTTTTTCGAGTGCGGCGAAGCGTTGATTTATTTCGGGTTCCATAAGCGTGAATTGTAGTAGGTCTAACGAGATATAGATGGCATTTTGCAGTCTATTTCCTGCTCCATAGAGGTAGTTTGGTCTAAAACACTACGAAGTTGTAGTCGAGCAAAATCGCCGCGCTCTCGTCCGTTAGCGTGTGCAAATCGCGGATTTGAGGTGCGGTGCGAACGTCCGGCATCTATCCGCCAAATGAAAATGGCGAGGGAGCGTCCGAGGGAAACCCCGCCTCGCCATTCCGGTTTCATGTACCCATGGCTAAGCCTCATGATAATTCTTTGGGACGGCGGGTGTGACGTCAATCGTTTCTTCTGTGCTTGCAAATACCTCGGCAAACGGAAGGCCTTTAGCTTCTATCGTGCGTAATTCCGACAAAATAACCTCGTCCGAAAGCGTGTCGTCCAAGCTGCCGATCAACGCTTGGACCTGAACACCGATTGAATCGTCGTTACCCCAACGCTCAAGCACTTTGATTGCTTCCTCGTGAATCTCGCGGCGGATGTCGCTCACGAGCGAATCTAGCAAACGTACAATAAATTGCCATCCCATCAGCTTATCACCGGCGAAGTAGTCCACTGGCTCGCGTTGGGCTCCATCGCATAGATGACATGTACAGGGTGTGGGTGTTCCGACGGCTCTTACTCCTATCCGTGGTCGCGTTTTGACGAGAGCAGCAATTTGATCAATGCAATCAGTGGAAAGAGGAACTTGAGGCGGCCCAATCGCGAAGGGAAGCTTTTAGCCTAATGGATTAGCAGGAAGTGAGGAGTTCCACCTGGCATCGTGGCGACCGACTTCTTATAAACGCCTGAAGAACTGAATACCTCGATTTCATCATAAGCCGAGTTTGCGACAAAAAGATTTCCCATGGAATCAAATAGGATGCCCAGAGGATTTCTTATCGCGACAGCCCGATTAGAATCGTCGATGAAAGGACCCAGGTCCGCACCGGTCACCACATCATATTTCTCTACGTAGAACGCAGGGGGCGGCACGGACAAACTATTAGCCTTCTGGTTCGAGACAAACAACGTGGTGCCCGAGTTGCTAATGGCGAGGCCGAAGGCGCCCGTAGAGCTAATGGTTCGCAGTAAGTTGTGAGCAGAACTAAACTCATATACTAAATCGGCCTTTGTATCCGATACCCAGACGTGCCCTGCGTGATCAACTGCAACATCAACTGGCGCCAAGAAGGATACGCCTGCGTCGCTATTATTGGCATAAACCGTCGGAGTGCTGCTGCCAGCCAGAAACTCTACCACTGACATTCCGTTGGGCATGGCGCCAGCAGTTGCGACGAAAAGATTTCCCGAACTATCAAACCTCAAGCCATGGGGATAACCCAGGAGAGGATCACTGGAGAACTTTGAGATATTGCCACACGAGTCGATTGCCAAAATGTAGTTGGTACTTGGTTTCGTTGTATTTGAAAGATACAAAGTCGAGCTAGTCGAATCATAAGCCATACCTGTCGGGCCGGTGATTACCCCCATGCCCACAAAGGGGTGTTCGGTTAAAGAGCCTGGTGGAGAATAGTACTGAACATCCTTTGCCTTATACTCGCTAACATAAAGGCTATTATTTGGTGGGCATACCGCCAGTGCAATATTACTGGTCGCCACAACGATCAGGTTAGTTGCGAAAATAATAACCGTGAGGACTGAACTTCTACGTACGGAGCCGGGATGAATTACTCTTCTCATGAAAATTGATTCTCGGGGGCCGAAAACTTCCTGACAAGATCAAAATGCTGGCAGGTAAACTACGCAGAAGGTTTCCAAGATCATCTCGGCATTGCCGTCGCGCCCTTAAGCGACATGAAGACGTAATTTAAGCTTCACCTCGCCGGCAGATCGCGCGTGTTAGGTTGGCATTGTGAATCTACGAATATGGTTCCGGCTAGCGATGCATCCAGCAACGGTTCGGCGTGCCCGGTTAACTTCGCTTATCGTTGGCAGTATCCTCATGGCGATCAACCATGGGCCTGCAATTCTCGCCGGTCAGCTTACCAGTGGAAGGATTTGGCAAATTTTTTTGACCTTTCTCGTTCCCTATACCGTTTCGACTGTTTCTAGCGTTGCCACTCGACGCGAAATGAATTCCCAGCCCGCTTCGAAGCTTAATAGCGTTCTCTGCAGCGTGCCTGAACTGCAGACCCACGCCTAGCACCTTCTTACGGCGTCCAGACGCTGGGCGAAGGGGGCAGCGGTTGCGTCTTCAGGCCCGCTCAAGAAAACAAAAGTCTGGCTCACCAATGACGCCCGAGTTCTGAATGATCGCGCGGACCTCCGCCGAAGAGGTCAGTCCCTTTGCCTTGTCGAGGTCATCAGCTCTAAAGAAAATCACAACCTCATTCGGGTCGTCGATGCGCCGCAGCAAATGCAGTTCCGTAAGCCCGGCCAACTGGCGCGCCCCAAGGTGTGCGTCATAAGCTCGTTTCCACTTGGTGTAGTTGGCCACTTTGTGGCGGAAGAGTAGATAAGTCATACTGTTGGTAGGTTAGGTTATTGGAGGAACCGGGCGGGAGCGGTTCAAGTGCGAGCTTGGCCGTACTGTCCGCCGCCGTCCATCTTGATTACTTTGACGATCGTTTCTCCCTTGTCGTCCAAGACATGGATTTCGCCGGAACTGCCTCCAAACCGACCGCGGGCATAGCTGATCGCGTCGCTTTTTGCGCTAGGTCCTGGAAACGCTGGCTCGACCCCGGGCGCTTCGAACGCAATCCATCCGCCTCCAAATTTTGTGGTTGGCTGAATTTCAATGATGCGCATCGCTCATCATTTACAAGGAAAGTTCGGCAAACGCCACATTTTCAACATACCCCCCCCCACACACACGTACGGAGTAGGGCTGGTCCGATCTTTTTCCAGTGCGGTGACCGTTTTTTCCAAGGTCATGGCATCAAACCATCCAGGACAACGTTGACGGGCGGCTTATTTAGGTTGCCGGACGCAGCAAAATTCTTTTGCACACTGGAAGCCAATCTGACCACGATAGTCCGCCATGAACTCAAGAACCCTCGTTCCCATACTCCTTTGCTTCGTTGCTAGCGCGCGGTGCGTAAGCGGTCAGCTTGCCCCTGCTGTTGTTGCTTTTGTAGATGGTGCACCGGGAGTGCACTACATCTTTCGATCGCAGGGAACCTTTGTAGCTGGCTCCGCCTTTGGGTATTTGAACTACAATACCGGAGAGATTGATTCGATTCTTACAAGTGTCGAGTCTAATGGCGCGTTTTCTGGAATCTCTGCAGCAACAGGCCGCTCGGTATCCGGGGCGATTTCAACGTCGACGGTTAGCTTTACCTACAACGGGGTCACACTGTCTGCGCCCAAGTCGTCTTCATATGGTCCGACTAGAGCGCTGGCGGGGGTTTGGACGGGGCCCGTTATTGATCCAAATGCAGGCGGAGGAAGTGCCACTGCGGTCGTTACAAGCCAAGGGCAAGTGTTTGTTACATTCTTACAGGACTTTGCCCTTAACGCAGGATTTGGCACTGTCAGCTCGGCGGGGACGTTCTTCGTACCGTTGCTCGACGGACGAACGATCAGCGGCCTTTTTTCTCCGTCCTTTGGTTTTTTCATGGGATCGTTTACCATTTCGTCGGGAAGCGAAGACGTTGTATCATTTGTCCGGGCGGTCCCCGCAAGACTGGCGAACATTTCCACGCGCGGAGTGGTTGGAGTTGGAGAGCAGGTCTTGATAGGCGGATTCATAGTCAGTGACGGAGGGAAAACTGTCCTGCTCGACGCCAAAGGCCCATCACTGGTTAGCCAAGGTGTTAGCGATCCTGTGCAAGCTACGCAGATCAGCCTCTATTCCGGGAGTCAATTGATTGCTTCCAATAATGGTTGGAGAAACAATGCCAACGTCGCTGAGATCGCCGCATCTGGCCTGGCCCCATCTGATAACCGGGAGTCTGCATTACAGGTAGCTCTTGAACCTGGGGCTTACACGGTGATTGTCTCAAGTGGCGACGGTTCGACGGGCATCGGACTAGTTGAGGTTTATGGGGTTGGGGACACTGAAGGCCCGTAGCGGTCCAATGCCGAAGACGCAGCCGGCTTCGGGGGAACAATACCGAACTCGATACGACAGTCCGCCAACGATATGAGTGACCAAGACACAGCTGACAATAAGGGAACAACGCCAATAATTCGGCAAATCGTAACAGTCGTCATCCTTATCGCGGTAGTCATGCTTTCGGGCGGCATGATCGCCTACCTGTGGAATAGTTGGCACAGCGGCGCTGCCGCATCCGAACGGGTCCAAGCGCAAGCGACTGATCAACAGCAGGTGACCGATTATCCGCAAGGGACCGACCAAACGAGTGAACAAGCACGGGCCGCGGTCGTAGAATTGCTAGCCAGAATCGCAAATCTCGAAACAAGGCTCGCGTCTCTGGAAGCACGGGCAACAACGAGCGCCAACCCCGCTCCTGGACTAAGGGTCATCGATACCGTAAGTCTCGAAACTAGACTTAGAGACGTTGAGTATAATCAGCGCTCTCTCAAAAATAAACAGCAAGCCCTCGAAAGCGAGCAGGCATCGCTCCGAATGAGAGTGGGTTACTAACTGTTAAGGGCCTTCTGTCTTTCACAAGGCGGGCAATTCGTTCTTAAGGTGCGCAGTGAAGGTTTTGCCATCGGTCCCCTTCAAAAGGCGTATGACCATTACAGGGTATTCGCACGTGGCCAGTCCGAAACAACTCGATATTCTGTCGACGATGCTCTTGCGGTTATAGACCTTCAATAGTTCGTTTAGTCCGGCGCTCGCGATCGCATTCGCAAACGTAGCTCGTGCTTCTGCGATGGCTGAATTAACATTCAGGGTATTAAGTAAATCATTCAGACCCTGCTGTAGGCCGGATTCGTCGGGTGTTGTGCGTGAGTAGCGTGAAAGATGGTATCTAATACTACGCTCGGCGCGCATTACGATCTGCATGTCTAACTCACTGTTCAGCGCCTCACGAATATAAAGTTCCACACTAGCAATAGTGGTTGCGGCATCGAGAGACATTTGGGCCGCGACGGCGCCCACTAAGCTCTCCGTACAAAGAAGATTCTCCACTTCGGCAAACTTCAGCACGTGAACGCCCTGCCTCTCAAGTTCTACGATTTCGCCATCATTGCGAATATCCCGGTCGACGATGCCCTTGGCCGAGTAAAAATGAAACGCTCCATTAGCGCGGAGCGCTTTGGTTGACTCGATTACCTTTTCCGATCCACCTCGTGGGACTACGTGCAGATGCGGAAAGCAGAGTTGGTAAATCGTATGGTCCAAGCCCCCCCGTTCCCCCTCGCAAAATAGGAGCGGTTTTCGGTTCCCGATGATTTCGAGGATAAGAGCCTCGGGAAGTGCGTCGTCAATAGGAATATCAACCCAGGTCCACGCACTTCCTGAGAAATCTTGAATCCAAATCTTTCTGGCGCCGGCGCGACTCGCCGCGAAGTCGAGATCGTGAGTTATGTAGACGAGCGTTTTGTCAGCACATAGCTCCTCAATTTTGTTCCAGAGCTTGTCCATCAACGAGCGATGCAGGTGAAGCTCCGGCTCATCGATGATTAACATTGACCCGGTTGGCGCGCACAGGCATTGGCCTAGCAGATACAGCGTCACGCGCTCACCATCGCTCATCTCTTTGGCGTGATGCTCGCTGGGCGAGCCCTTTCCCACGACGACTTTACCGTCGAGGAAAGCAATGGTGCGGTGCGGCATCAGATAGCTCCAGACACCCATGATTTGATCGATTGGGGAGTCCGGCACGGCAAAGTATTGGGAAGCTTGGCGTGTCTGCTCTGTGTGTTGACGATTTCTCTCTGCCTCCTTCGCGAAAAGGAGGGCCAGAAGCTTATCGTAGTCGGAAAGAAGAAAGGTCGCCGGATTATCTCCCCAACGATCGGTCAATTTTCGAGCAAGACTCGCATGTTCGTCGTGGCGGCCAAAGCGAAGATCTTTTTCGGCCTGCTCCAGGGTCAGCATCGAGACAAACTCAGGAATGTTGAGTGCCTTCTGCGCACTAACTCTCTGGACCGTCATGCGCCCCTGATTATGTTCCTCAAGCCAAATGCCAAATCGAGTTTTGCCGGAACCGTTCGCGCCGATCACTACTAGCCGAAACGGCGGATCGGCTTCAGCCACCTGCCCTCCCGGAGTGTTGCTTGGTAATTCGATTGGCATATTGTTGGTTGCGCGCTGTTACTTAACGAGACTAAAATCAATGTCCGTTATCCGCCAGCAGACGCAGAATGCAATGCTAGCTGAAGTACGGCAATACAAAATAACGGTTGTCTTCATGGGACGGTGTAGGACCTAACACGCGCGTGAAGCGCAAGCACACGCTGATTTTGTGAGAATGCGCCCTGGCCAACATCGCACCGAATGGCATAAACTAATTGGTTTTTGTTTGACCTTTGCTCAACAGGAGTCTCCGCATGAATGACGAACCCAGTCCAAGGCGCCTCGCTTAAGAATGAAACGATTGACTCCTATTCTAGAAACCATTAAGCGCCTCTGCATCAACTCGAAGAACAAGTGTGCATTTCCCGATTGCGATCACCCCCTGTTAGTGGACGATAAGTATGTAGCAGAGCTTTGTCACATTGAAGGAGCCTTGCCTGGAAGCGCCCGCTACAATCCGCAGCAATCGGCCGAGGATCGCCGATCGTACGAAAATCTTCTTTTCTTGTGCCATCGTCATCACAAGGAGACAGATGATGTCTTAAAGTTTTCAGTGGACGCAATGAAGAGAATGAAGCGGCAACACGAGCAACTACCAGAGGTGTTTTTAAAAAGTGAACTCTTACTCCAAGGAGTGGAGAAGGTGTTAGCTCGACAGGAGGAGCTATCACAGAAACTCGGCAAAATTGTCGGCGACCTTCCGAATTTCCCAATTATTGGTCCTGTCCTCGAAAATGCTTGGACTCCAGAGCAGGGTCGGTTTTTCACTTACGAGGCGCCTAACGGGGCCACGGCTAGTATAATGATGAAGAATGGGTGGCTTCACATCGAAAACAAACTGGCTAACGGCGCGGTCGCATATTACGAGGTGAACGAAGAGGGAAATGTTCGAGATGGCCACTTGGCTTACCCGCTAGCAGAATACACCATTGATATTCCGGCTGACATAATCCTGCGCCAGGAAAATATACCCGCGACCGTAGGCGATCGGGCTTTTAAGACTGTGCTAAAGTGGTCCAAAGGCAACGTGGTGGAGCACTTTGACGGTGGGGTGCGGGTCGGACTAGATTGCCATGCTCGCTGTCGCATAGACAACCTTGGCCGCCGAATCACAGTTATCGGCTGATCGGTAGGTGGCAAATAACCGTAAGACTAGACGCGGGCGGCAAAGTTAATGTAGCCCCGCTTCGGGATCTAGAAATCAATCCGGCTCAACATCAGGTCGAAGCACTCCATCGTAAAGGAAGTCGTAATCAGCGCCGGTTGCTGCTCTTTGCAAGTGAGGCAACTGTCGCGGGGAAATATGAAAAATTATCTCAGTAAACCGAAATGGCGTGTCCCGTCTCGTAAAAACCAAATCCACCGTAAGCAAACCCTGCGGGTTTCGAACTGCTCGAATTTTTCCTTTGCCCTCATATCCATGGCCGGAATTTGTAACGAATTGAGCGAAGACTGACTTGCTATTCAAATCCGAATAACTCAACGAACTTCTGATCCATCGCGGGCCTTTCTGCTGAGGTATCGACACACCGCTTAAAGCCTCAACAGTGGAGACTGTTGTGGCTGTTGCTAGCTCTCGGCTTTGGTTAGAGTAGAACGCCGTCATGAGATTCTTCATCTCCAAAAGCATTTCGCCTTGCATCTGTTGGCGAGATTGAAGCTCCTCTAACTGTTTAGCCAATGTAAGTGAAGGAGAGTCGCGAAATCGTTGCTCGCACAGTTCATACCAAAGGTCACGCATTTGACAAATTTGTCGACATTTGTCAGGATTGCCGCCCAATAGGTCGTGACAATACGCGCATAGGGTTGCTGCGTTCTCTATGTCGTCGATGCCGCCTGCCGCCTGGGGAATAATGTGGTGAACTTCAACGAAAGGTTGGTGGCAGACGACGCACATAAAGTGAGCGCGCCGTTTGGCCTCCAGCTTAGTAACCTCTGAAAATGCCATCTCTTTACTTTGCGGTTAAGTCAACTTGTGGTTCGACTTCATCAATCGGGAAATCGAGGATATTAATGGGAAGGGATCGGCAATTTATGAGCGAGCGCAAAGGAAAGAATAATTCGATCTAATCCGACGACGCATCGAGGTAACGAGGAGAGAGAGACAAACCAAATTCATCCCCTTCATTAGAAAACTTTGGCCGGGAAGAAAGCAAGCCCCAACAAGGTCTTGATCTTTTAGGCACCAAACGGACGGCCGCCTTGAATGGCGATAGCTGCAACGATGTTCTCGCCACTTTCGTCGTAAACGTGGATTTCGCCTGAGGTGCCGCCGAACTTGGTATTGCGTGCGTAATCGATCGCAAACTGTTTGCCTGCGGGCCCCGGGTAGCAGGGCGAAACACCTGGCGCTTCCATGGCGCACCATGCACCGCCGAACTTCGTTGTTGGCCGAATCTCGATGATTTTCATTGCGGTTGCATAGTGTTCTTCCGAACATATACTAGTCGTCAATGCCATGCCATATCGTAAGCCCACTGGCACGCTGCTGAAGGTTGTTCGCCCTGATATTTACCGGCAGATGGTGGATCTTCTCGCCGAGCCTCGGGAACATGTTTCGTATCGGGAAATCGCGCGCGTTTGTGGAGTTGGTGGAAACACGATTAAAGCCGTCGAACGGGCAGAGGCTGAGACCATCCAGGATCTCAAGCGGAAGCTCGCAAAGCAGTCCATGCGCGTTGCTCAGCGCGCGCTCAACAGAATAGAGGACGGTATCGACTCTGCTTCAGTGGCAGTCGCTGTGCCGGTCTACGGCGTTTGTGTCGAGAAAACCCTTCTCCTAAGTGGCGAAGCAACCGCCCGGATCGAGCTCAATCACAATCTCACCATTCAGGACGCTTACTCAGAGTTCCTGCGAATTGCGGCCGAAATCAGGGATGCCGTCAAACCACTGCCATCGCCAACTCCGTGTTTGGAAGCGGAAATTGTCGCGGGCTGACGGTTGTTTCGCTCACCGGGGTCTCCGTTCCCCTGTGTGACCGATCAGGAAGCGTAAGGCCATTTTCATAAAAAGGGACAGTCGCGCTGACTTAGTTGACAAGTAGTTGACGAATAGAGTGCGTTTTTCTGCTTTTTATTGCGCGACCGTGCGAATTGCAGGAATTGGCTAAGAGACCAATTATTCCCTATGAGGATCGCGTTTCAGAGGCTGCCGATGGCCGGACTCGAACCGGCACGGGCTGTTACGCCCAACGGATTTTAAGTCCGTTGCGTCTGCCATTTCGCCACATCGGCTGACTTGCTCGCAATCTAACCAAAAAGAGGCATCCGACCAGCCAACAAATGTGAAGCCGAAATCAGTTGGACCAGATTCTATTCTACGTCGACTGGATCCCGCATCAAGCGTCGCTCACTCCGTTGTGAATCGGCACGAGGTTTTCGCTGCGCGCGCGAAACAGAATCAGAAGAGGACCGGTGAGAGCGGTTGTGACGAGAGCCATTATCACGAGCATGGCAAAGATTCTCTGAGATAAGATACCCATGTCGTAACCGATGTTGAGCGCGATCAGTTCCATGAGGCCGCGGGTGTTCATAAGAGCTCCCAACTGAAGAGCAAATCGGCTATCAGAGCCTGTCAGGCGCGCGGCGAAGGCGCTTCCTCCCAGCTTACCAAAGGTCGCGACGGCAATAATAACAAGGCAGATGACCCAATCGGATGGATCCTTTAACAGACCTATCTGGGTGCGCAAACCCGTGAAAGCGAAGAACACGGGTAGAAGTAAGACCGAACTAATGTTCTCCACGCGCACAGCCAGCTTCTCGCGAAAATCGCTCGCGCGCGGAATGATTGCCCCGGCAAGGAACGCGCCAAACAAAGCATGGATCCCAATAGTTTCCGTGCTGAAAGACGAAGCCAGGACGAGACCCAGGACAATAGCGAGAGCGGCCTTGGAAGGCTCGGGCTTTTCCATATCTGCCATGCCAAGACACCAGGCCAAAGCGGGCCGTACCAGGATAAGCATGCAACCAACGAAAGTTACTACCAAAGCAAGAGTCAGGATGGCGCCACTCAATGTTGTGGCTTTAGCTATCGCGATAACGAAGGCCAGCACCGTCCAGGCGGTCACGTCATCCACCGCCGCGCAAGCCGTCGCCATCGTGCCAACAGGGGTACGAGTCATCCTTCGGTCCTTGAGCATTCTTACCAGGACGGGGAAGGCGGTGATGCTCATTCCAATGCCCATAAACAAAGCAAAGGCAGCGAAGGACGCGCCCGCGGGAGCAAGAGATTCGTAAAGAAATAGCGTAAGGGTGACTCCCAAAAGATAGGGAATGACAATGCTGGCATGACTTACCACAATGGCGGTCTGGACCTGCTGCCTCAAGCGGGACACATCCAATTCCATCCCGACGACAAACATGAAAAGACAGACCCCGATCTGGCTAAAGAGATTCAGTGGCAACAGGGTGGAAGGCGCAAAAAGGAAGTTGAAGAGAGATGGCGCGACCCATGCCAGAAGGGACGGCCCAAGAACAATACCTGCGACCATTTCACCTACGACCGCAGGTTGACCTATCCGCGTGAAAAGCGCTCCAAAGAGTGCTGCCACAGCGACGATGACCAACAATTGCAAGAAGAGCCGGCTAAGACCGCTGCTGCCGTTTTTATAAAGGCTTTGTGTCGCCGCCGAGACAGCCGAAGCCGGCGCACCAGTACTAACTGTTGCGCTTTGGGTAAGACTCACCGGCGGAGCGGCACGCCCAGCCGGAGTCAGATCGCGTCCTAACTTGAGAATTCCGACAATCCCGAGCAACGCCACACTCGTGATCACAAGGTAAAGTTGTGCTGTTCGTGACATCTTGGGATTACAACCGATCACGCGACGATTGTCCATTGAAAATCGCGGGTCGGGCCGGAGTCGAAGCATTGCCTCCAAGGGAGAGTCGCCAGAAAACGTTACGATCCTGTCAACGCGTCACCGGAATGGGGCTCGGTTATCCTGGCGACTTGTATCTGCCCGATCCGCCCAGGGGGACTGGCTACAGACTTATAGGAATATGCCAGCCTCGTCCCTGGAGATTGGCTTGACTTTCGGGCTCCGAATCCGTTAAATGCGACAAATGAAATCTTCCCTTGTTGTCCGGCTAATAGTCGGCGCTACTTTGATTCTGGCTTTTACAGCTAAGAGCTGGATTTACGCAGATACTTCTACTTGGAGCTCTGCACCGGTTAACAATGATTGGAATACGGCCGAAAACTGGTTTCCTGTTCAAGTTCCCAATGGGCCGGCAGATACGGCAGTATTCGCGGAGTCTGGCACGACGGATATAGCTTTTTCCCAGCAAACCATTGTTGGAAACCTCCTCTTTGATTCCGACGCGAGCAGTTATGCAATCACTTTTCCAGAAGGAACTTCGCTCACGTTAGAGGGACATGGTATCACCAATGATTCCACTACTACGCAATCTTTTGTTAGCAGCGGAGGGCTGCTGGCATTCGATCATAGGGCCAACGCTGGATCTAATTCCGTTTTTACAACTAATGGGAGCGCTTCAAGTGAGCCTTCCGGAATCATCGAGTTTGCCGGCGCTTCGTCGGCGGGAAGCAGCAGCTTTTTATCTAACCCGGGAGTGACGCCAGGACTTATTCAGTTCGTTCAGGCGGCGACTGCCGGTGAGGCTAACTTCCTCAATGCTGGGGCGGTTGCCGAACACAATCGAGGTGGAACAACTCAGTTCTACGATCATGCTTCTGCAGGGACCGCTAGCTTTGTGATGGCCGGCTCGACCACCAGAGGCGCTTTCGGCGGGCTGGTGGAGTTTTTCGATTATTCCTCTGCCGGCGCTGGTACCTTCACCACTTTGGGCGGTACGGCTTTTGCATCGCACGGTGGGCGCGTTGCATTTTTTGGTAACTCCAATGCAGGAAATGGAAGCTTTATCAATTCCGGACCACTGGGAGAAAATACGGTCGGCATGACGGAGTTTCATCAAAACTCTTCTGCGGAGGATGGCAATTTCAGCGTGGCTCATATCGGAGAAGTCAATTTTTTCGATACCTCAACTGGAGGTCATGGAACCTTTATGGCTAGCCAGCAGGGGCTAATTTTTTTCCGCGACAGTTCCAGCGCCGGTTTCGGTAACTTTACCATTTTTGGCCGCCGGGAAGGTGAGGCAACTTTTGGGTTCGCGAGTTTGGAGGATATGTCGACGGCGGGCCAGGCCACCTTCACCCTTACTCCTGGCTTGGCCGGAGACGTCGTTGGAGGGCTTATGTTTCTCAGTGACTCGTCATCGGGCGGCAACGCTGTTTTTATACTTCAAGGCGGCGAAAACGGGGCGCCCGGGGGCACGATGGACTTTTTTGCCAGCGCCACCGGCGGCTCGGCGCGGTTTGAGCTATTGGGTAACTCCAGCATCGATATTAGTGCGGTGGGTGACGATGGTAGTGGAACTAAAGGAATTACTGCCGGATCGGTCGAAGGTTCGGGCGACTTCTATCTTGGAGGAAACAATCTCACTGTCGGCAGCAACGGACTTAGCACCGGCTTTTCCGGCATCCTGCACGATGGGGGAGAGTTCGGCGGCAGTAAAGGCTCTCTGACCAAGGTTGGAGCGGGGAGTCTGATTCTTACCGGCGCTAACACTTATACGGGTCCTACGATTGTGCAGTCCGGTGTTTTCGGTGGAACCAGTCTGATCAAGGGCACGCTCACGATTGGTTCTGGAACAGGCCCGTCCGCAACTCTTTCGCCGGGGAGTGACAAATCGAATCCGGCCACGTTAACCACGAACGACTTGCTAACATTTAATGCCAACGGGATTTATGAATGTGAGTTAAATAGCGACAAGCAGCAAATTGATTCCGTAACCGCCGCTGGCATTACCATTTTCGAGGGCGCCACTTGCAATCTGGTAGACCTTGGAACAACAGCACTCGCCGCGGGCGTAACTTTTACCATTCTGAATAACTCATCTACAGGAACCATCGCTGGTACGTTTGCCAATCTACCGAACGGTTCGATTATTGTCGCGGGCGCGAACCGTTTCCAAGCGAGCTATAGTGGGGGCGTCGGAGGCAACGATCTTACGCTTACGGTAGTCGAGTAGGTCAGCAGGTGCGCTGTCATAAGTAGAGCTCTTCCCGGCCAGATCGAGTAAACTAGGCGACAACCGACGCTTTGCGCCATCGGCTACGGTGCAGGACTAGCACGACCAGCCAAAGTCCGAGGGCGAGTGCGCCACCCGGCAAAGTCACTAACATGAGCCAGCCCATTACGCCTAACGTGTAAAGCATGTGGCCGTAATCCTTCCCGTTGATCATACAGGGGTGAACTGATCCTTCGTCGACCTTGCAACCATGTGTGTTCGCGATCCAGCCACATGCCGCGACCGAGGCAATTGGCGCCAGCGCCACGAGAATGATCAAGCCAAGAACAACCCAGTAGAAAATCCAGGGAAACCGCTTTCTTTTCGGCAAAAGCGGGGGACGAATCTCAGGTTGGTTCACGGCGCTGGATGAGTCTTCTTAAACCCAGCCTCATAACCGTTTTCGTAGGCCAGGTCCCAACTCTCTTGTTCGCCTGTCCCATCCTGCTTGAAGCGCGCTTGCGCCATCATGTTCAAATCCGCAGGGCTTGGCACTTTGGCGTTGGGAGGCGCCGTCTCTCCTGCCGTTTCACCCAGCGCATAAGCTGCGCGTTCGGCAGCTGTTCGCCCATGCGCGGCCCGCTCGGTAAAGAACGCCACCGCACCGCAGACAATGAATGCTGCCAAAGCCATCAAGACGAAAAACCGGACTGGTTTGAATTGGGATGGCATAACTTATTCCAAATCTCTTAATGAATCTGTGCTCGGCCTGGTTTGAATTCGCGTCGCATGGCGGCAGTGGAGCGAAAATCAGGAATTATGAAAAGAAAAAAAGCTGCAAGACCTCGAAATCGAGTCCGGGTCCTGAGCGAGAAAGGAAGCGACAACCCGACTTGTTGTCTTTGCTTTCTTGTTTTCGTCGCGATTGCCAGACCCTTTTTTCGTTAGGATCGTTTGGCTCCCACTGAAGCCAAGCCACTCGCTTTTAGCGAACAGGTTGACTCTCAATCAAACTGTCCGGACTCCATCGTTAGGCGTGAGATCGACGTCATCGTCCGCATTACATTTCCGCAAGCAATCCTGTCCGAGAGCTTCTCCTGACCTTGCGCGCCAGTGCTGCCTTGAGGTGTCGGAAGCTACCCGGGCATGTAACAGAGCTGTTACGGATATTGTGTTGCCAGAAAAAATCGCAGGCGGACTTTTCCGCGGCTAATGCTTCTATTCGAAGAAGAAAGTCATTCAAAAAATAAGGAAAGGTAATTGCGATGCAACTAACTCATAAAAGAGCAGCGCGGGAGCTTTCCCGCGGAGGTTTCAGGCGCCTAACGAACATAAGTGTTTCACTGGGCGTCTTTTGTCTTACTTTTGCCAGCGCCCATCAGGCCTGGGCGGGTTACGAGGCGACCAATCTGGTTTCGGATATCCCGGGCGTAGCTCGACGGACCGATGCGAACCTCGTCAATCCCTGGGGAATCGCGGTCGGGAGCAGCGGCACCATTTGGGTGGCGAACAATGGGACCGGCACTTCGACCCTTTACGACGCGGCTGGCGTGCCTCAGTCGCTCGTAGTGACTATTCCTGTTTCGTCGACCAATATGGAAGGCGCAAACCCGACCGGGATTGTCTTCAATTCCAGCGCGGGTTTTGTCGTATCAGAAAATGGCCTTTCCGGGTCGGCTGTTTTCATCTTTGTCAGCGAAGACGGGAGTATCTCCGGTTGGAGCCCGACGGTCGCTTCCGATCATGCCATCCTCGCGGTGGATGATGGCGACGAGGGTGCTGTCTATAAAGGCGCGGCGCTTGGCACTTCCTCGCAAGGCCTGCGTCTTTTCGTGACCAACTTCCATGAGGGTGAAGTGAGCATTTACGACGATACGTTTGCCGAAATCGACGATCCGACGGCGTTTATCGACCCTAATGTACCAAATGGTTATGCTCCTTTTGGAATCGAAAACATCAACAATCTCATCTACGTCACGTACGCAAAACAGGACGCCGCTCGGCACGATGATGTCCCCGGAAAAGGGCACGGCTATCTCGCGGTCTTCGATGCGGATGGAAAGCTGGTCCATCATCTGGTCTCACGGGGTCCGTTGAATTCGCCCTGGGGATTGGCGTTGGCGCCCAATCATTTTGGAAATTTCAGCGGCGTGCTGCTCGTGGGAAATTTCGGTGACGGTGCCATCAACGGTTTCGATCCGACAAGCGGTGCTTTTCTCGGACAAATGCGCAAACCGGATAAGACTCCTCTCCAGATCGACAAGCTCTGGGCGTTGCACGTCATTAACGACGAAGTCTTCTTCACCGCCGGGATTGTAGACGAATCCCACGGACTGTTCGGAGCGATTCAATCGCGCCATTAAGCGGGCAAACGATTCGACAATTAGGAACTGGCAACCGCCCGGGATCCGTAGAGGCCGGGCCGGTTGCCATTTTTGTTCGGAGCTGGAAAGGCGCGGTAGCGGTTGACAAACCGGACCTGATACGCTTTCGAGATGGGTACTTATGCGGACGTTACTTCGCCTTTTGCTTCTCGCCCCGCTGGCCGGGCTTTCTCTGCTTTCGAGCTGCACGACAATGCCTGCTCCGAGCGGTGCGTATCACGTCGTGGCTCATAAACCACACGACCCTTCCAAAGTGCGGGTTGATCTCTCCCTCTCGAAACAAAATGTCTACGTAATGGAAGGCGATCGATGTCTGATGGCAGCGGCCTGTTCGGTCGGTCTGCCGAGCAAGCCCACGCCCAAAGGTCATTTCAAGATTTACAACAAGATCGAAAATAAACGCTCCGGCTCGTATGGCTATCGTGTGCAGGAAGGTCGAGTCGTTCCGGCGGATGCGGGCGCTAACGTTCCCGGGCGTTATGTCGGTTATCCGATGGGATACTGGTGCGAGTTCGCGCCGGCGTACGGATTTCATCAGGGATTCGTTCATCCTTATCCGCGCACTCATGGCTGTGTCCGCCTGCATGGGGAAGCAGCCCCCAAATTCTTCGCGCTAGTGCGCATCGGGACGCCGGTTGACATCGCAACGACTCAACCTGAGGACGAGACCATTGGACCGAAGGTGCAACGCGTGGACGATTCGAAAGCTCCCGATCCCGATCCGCGTCTCATGGTTACTTCGGCCGGTTTCCAGAAACCGGCAGGACCGCTCCTGACAGATTAGTATATTAGGACTGCTCGGCTGTTGTGAGCGCCGCCGCCTGTTTCATGGCGTCGCCCGCTGCCCCGGGCTTTGGGACTAACGATTTGCGATCAGGCCAAGCGCCGACGAAACTAGGACTGTGAGCGCCAACCTGATCTCCAGCGGTACGACTCCGCGCAACAAAGTCAACCTCCGGACACCGGAGGTGATGACCGCGGTGCAGGAACAGGTCGAGTCGCATTATCGCAGCGACATTGTCGATAAGGTGCGTCGTGGCGGCGGTATTATTTCGGTCGGCGACCTCACGGTGCGACTGGCGAAACAGTTTGGCTTTTGCTATGGCGTCGAGCGCGCGATCGATCTCGCCTACGCTGCGCGCAAGGTTTTTCAGGATCGCCGCCTCTTCATTGTCGGCGAGATCATTCACAACCCGGAAGTCAACGAGCAAATCTCATCGTTAGGCATCCGCAACCTCATTGGCCAGAACAAGCAGGCAGACATATCGGAGCTCGACCCCGATGACGTCGTCATCCTGCCGGCTTTCGGGACGGAAGTTTCCATCCTGCAACAAATCAAGGATCGCGGTTGTCAGATCGTTGATACCACTTGCGGGGACGTCATGAGCGTTTGGAAACGGGTGCGAAAATATGCCAGCGAATCGGCCACTTCGATCATCCACGGCAAGGCGGAGCACGAAGAAACCAAAGCCACCAGCTCCCGCGCTTTGGGCGATGGCAACGGTCATTACCTTGTCGTCCTGACTCTCGCCGACACCGATTTCGTTTGCGATTACATCCGACATGGCGGCGATCAGAAGGCCTTCCTTGAACGATTTCGCGGCGCCTATTCACCAGGCTTTGATCCTGATGTCCATCTGCGCACCGTCGGAGTAGCTAACCAAACCACGATGTTGCGCGGCGAAACCGAGGAAGTGCAGCGGCGCATTCAGCAAGCCGTCATCGATCGTGACGGACCGGAGTTGGCGGCAAACAACTTCCGCTTCTTCGACACGATTTGCGGAGCGACACAGGAGCGTCAGGACGCCCTGCGCGAGTTACTCAACGTCAAAATGGACCTGCTCCTGGTGGTGGGTGGCTATAATAGCTCCAACACCTCCCATCTGGCAGAGATGGGCGAGGAAAAATTGCCCACCTACTTCGTGCTTAATGCCAGCCGCTTGATTTCTGAGAAGGAGATCCGCCATTACAAACTGCATGAGAAGCGCGAAGTCGTGGCGCGCGACTGGTTGCCGGCCGGGCCGGTTGTGGTCGGCATCACCGCCGGCGCGTCGTGCCCCAATAATCTCATCGAAGAAACACTCATCCGCCTGTTTCAATTGCGCGGGATCGGAGTCGAGGAATTGAAGGCCGCAGCCTAACGAGTCTAGGTGTTTGTTCGCCGCCATGGCGAGAAAGTCATTCTACTCCATCCGCAGCGCCACTAAGGCCGATGCCGCTGAGATAGCCCGACTGGCCAGCCAGCTCGGTTATCCTGCCGCCGCCGGCGAAATCCTGGGTCGTCTCGAGTCACTGCTCGACCGGCCGAATCATTTCATTGCTGTGGCCGCCGCCGAGAAACAGCCACGCCTTCTTGGCTGGATTGCCGCCGAAGAGCGCAACCTTCTCATTACCAGCAAGCGCGTCGAGATCATGGGGCTTGTCGTCGACCACTCTCTGCGACGCGAAGGAGTAGGTCATACGCTTGTCACCGAAGTCGAGCGCTGGGCCGTCAAGCGCGGAGTGGGAGAGGTGGTCGTGCACAGCAATATCCGCCGTCCTGAATCCCATCCCTTTTACGAACAACTGGGCTATCATCGGGAAAAATCTCAGCACGTTTATCTGAAGCAACCGGTGTAGCCAAGGCTCTGTCTTGCCGCGGTTTTTCCTTGCGCTTCGCGGGGCGATCTGAAAGCATCGCCCAGTGTGCCGGGGCCAGACCACCCACCCGTCAATAGAAGATCGTCGTTTTAGCACCACGCGGTGGAGCATTGTCCTCGCATCGGTGGACGCCACGAACGGCGACCAACGAGTCTCTGAAGCGCTGGCACAGCTCTGCCGGACTTACTGGCGGCCGATCTTCGCATTTGTCGTTCGTCGCGTGCAGTCGCAGGAGGACGCGGAAGATCTCACGCAGGACTTTTTTCTCAATGTTTTGAAGGGCAATCTGCTTCGCCGTGCTGATCCGGAGCGCGGGCGCTTTCGTTCCCTCCTGCTCAAGGCAGTCAAAGATTTTCTCCACGACGCACGGGACCGGGCGCGTACTCGCCGGCGCGGCGGCGACGCAAAATTTATTTCCTGGGACGAATGGACGGCGGAAGCACCATCGCGCCTCATGCTGCCAGGTGAGGCGGAAAAGAGCTGGCCGGCGGAGAAAGTTTTCGACGTGCGCTGGGCCGCAACCGTCGCCGAGCAAGCCCTTCGGCGACTGCAGGAGGAATGTGAGGCGCATAAACGTCCGCGGGTCTTTGACGTTCTCAGTGGAGCGCTCACAGCCGATCGCCAGGACATCGCTTACGAGCCGCTGGCGGCTGAGCTCGGAGTCAAACCAGCAGATATTAAACGGCTCCTGCATCGGTTGCGGCAGCGTTATCGCGAGCTGCTCCGGGCGGAGATTGCGGAGACGGTGGCCGACCCGGCGGATGTTGACGAAGAGGTGCGCTATCTCGTCAGTGCGCTCTCCGTCGGAATGGAAGCCGCCAATCAATCAGCCTAACGACTATAGGTCCTGCCAATTTTAGTCTAACGAATGTAACTCTCCGTGAACTGGTCTGGTCTTTCCGATTTGCTCGTAGCGAGCGTAGCGTCTGCGCCATGTCGTCATTGCCGGAGCACAGCCCATTTGTCCAGCGGGTTGTGCCTTGGATGTCTTTTAGGATCGGCTTTGGATGAAGCCGAGCAATCGGTGCCGGATGACTTTGCGGTGCTGCTCGAGGCAGTACCCGCTTCCGATATTCTCCGTCGACTGGGTAACTATGAGCTGCTTGAAGAAATCGGCCGCGGCGGGATGGGAATCATTTACCGGGCCCGGCAACGCCATTCCCGTCGGATCGTCGCGCTTAAGCGGGTCCTGAGTTATCACGCAGAGTCGCGTGAGACACTGGCCCGTTTCCGTCGTGAAGCCGAAGCCGCTTCGAGTCTCGATCATCCTAACATTCTTCCGATCTACGAAGTCGGCGAAACCGAGAACGGCATTCCCTATTTCAGCATGAAATACGCTCCCGGCGGCTCGCTCGCGGAGATTGGTCCGGCTCTGCGCAATAATCCGCGCCAAATCGTAGGCTTGCTCGCCAAAGTCGCTCGCGCCGTCGAGCACGCACATCGTCAGGGCATTCTTCACCGTGACCTCAAGCCGGGTAATATCCTGGTCGACGCCAGGGGTGAGCCATTAGTGAGTGACTTTGGCCTCGCCAAGTGGCTGGAGGCGTCGACTGACCTCACAAGAACTCTGACGATTTTTGGCACGCCCGGTTATATTGCGCCGGAGCAGGCTCGAAGCGCACGCGCACAACTCACGCCGGCAGCCGATGTTTATAGTCTCGGCGCGATCTTGTTCGATCTCTTCATCGGGCGGCCGCCATTTCTGGGCGAACACGCATTGGCCGTGATCCAGCAAGCCTCAGAAAAATCGGCACCGAAGCTGCGCTTCCTTGCGCCCGCGCTCGATCGCGATCTGGAAACGATTTGTGCCAAGTGTCTCGAACGTGACCCGCAAGCTCGCTATCAATCTGCCGCCACCTTGGCCGATGACCTCGAACATTGGCTGGACGGCCGACCGATAACGGCACGGCCGGTTCTGGCACTGGCACGGAGCTGGCGGTGGTCAAAGCGCAATCCGAAACTGGCCGCGGCGACCATTGCCGCGCTGGTTTTTGCAACCGCGGTTGCTTTCTTGCTCTTAACCGAAAGAACTCCTTCGCTAGCAATGCTCCCTATTAAGAGCATCGCGGTCCTGCCTTTCCAAAATCTGAGCGAGAAAGAGAACGTCTATTTCACAGAAGGAATCCAGGACGAAATTCTGACAAGCCTGGCTAGCATTGCCGATCTCAGGGTGATAAGCCGCACCTCGGTCATGCAATACGAGCCGGGGGCACTGCACGATGCACGTGCCATCGGCCAAGCTCTCGGGGTTAACTATTTGGTCGAAGGCAGTGTGCAACGCGCCATTGGGAAGGTGCGGGTCAACGCCCAATTGATCAATGCCCGCAACGATGCTCACGTTTGGGCCCGCACTTATGATGGAGATTTGGCGGATGTCTTCGCGATTCAAAGCCAAATCGCCAAAGCCATCGCCGGTGCCCTTGAGACCAAACTTTCTCCACGCGAGAAAGCCGCAATTGAGCAATCGCCGACGATCGACGTGGCAGCTTTCGACCTTTATAGTCACGCCAAGGCACTAAATCTTTCCATCACCTACACTGCCGCCCATCGGCAGGTATTGTTGCAAGCGGCTGGCTTGCTGAACCAGGCGGTGACGCGCGATCCATCGTTTTTCCAAGCCCATTGCCTGCTCGCCGATACACATACCGAACTCTATTTGCTTGGAATCGATCGTACCCCGGAGCGGCTCGCCCTGGCCCAAAAGGATCTCGATGCCGCGTTTCGTTTGCAGCCTGACGCGGGAGAGGCACACCTCTCGCGCGCGGTATATCTTTATCGTGTCCATCTCGATTACAGCGGCGCGCTTCGCGAGCTGCAAAGCGCACGCGAAACATTGCCGAACGATCCTCGTGTGTTTGAACTAGCGGGATATATCCGCCGGCGACAAGGATACTGGGAGGATAGCTTGCAGAACTTAAAGCGCGCGCTGGAGCTTGATCCCCGCAATATCCGCACACTGCATCAGATGGCGATCAACTACTATGGAATGCGCCGCTACTCCGATGTAATCGCAGTGATGGATAGCGTACTCGCCATTAGGCCCGACGATATCGAAACACAAGTCATGCGCGCGTCTATAGAAGAGGACTGGAAGGCCGACACGCAACCCATGCATCAAGCGATCGAATCCGTTCGCAACAATCACCCAGGGGGACTTCCAACTATCGCTGACACTTGGCTGATGGCCGCCTTAGCCGAACGGAATCCCACGGATGCAGAAGCCGCGCTTGTGGCGCTTGGCGATGGGATCTTCGGCACGAGCTGGGTCCAACTTAACAGCAGGTTTGCCGAAGGATTGCTTGCCCGCATGACCAAAGATGACGCCAGAGCCTATGCCGCTTTTGCGGCCGCGCGTGTGGCGCAAGAGAAAGTCGTCAAAGCGGAGCCGGACTATGGCCCCGCCTGGTGCGCGCTCGGACTCATCGATGCCGGGTTGGGGAAAAAAGAGGAGGCCCTGAGCGAAGGCCGCCATGCTATCGAAGTACTACCCATGTCGAAGGACGCCCTCAACGGCGCGCACATGATCGAGTACTTCGCCGTCATCGCGGCGTGGGTGGGGGAAAAAGGACTTGCGTGCGAACAGCTGGAGAAAACGACACGGATGACCGGTGGCTGGATAGATACCTACGGCAAGCTGAAGCTGAGTCCCGTCTGGGACCCGCTCCGCGGTGATCCGCGGTTCGAAAAAATCGTCGCCTCACTCGCCCCAAAAGAGCTACTAAAGTGAGTCAGAATGAAGGGGGCGCAGAAACGCGTCCCTCTGCGGAAGCCAGTCGCGGCAGGTCTAAGATAACTGCGTCAAATAGGTGAGTCCTCTATGACGCTGACTCCGTGGGCGGACTACGGGTTGTCGCAGACACGAAACATCTGCGCGGTTGCCAAATCTTTTTTGAAACTTTGCTCTGCCGTTCTCGGAGGAACAGCTGAAGACGAAGTCTCATCCGCTTCGCAGCCACGGGCAAACGAACCAAAGCAAAGCCACGCACGTGAAAACCAAATAATGCAACTGCTGCCATTCGCCGCCGCGGCGACCAATGGAACAGGCCGGGGAGACTATAATGGTCGATGACCAAGAGCTGACTTCTAACCTACAAAGTAAATCCACAAATCATGAAACTGCCCTTCAATAGTATCCACAAAACAGCGCGCCGTATATGCCTCTTATCAGTTGCCGCCGCGATTACACTGCTCGCGGCTAATCAACGCTCACAGGCTGTCAGCTTGAGCGTTCTTTATGGATTCGGCGCAATTCCCGATCCCGGCTACAATCCAATTTCAAAATTGTTCCTAGCCAAGGACGGCAACTTCTATGGTACCTGCGAAGGGGCCGGGCAGTTTGAGGGCACAGAGCTCCCTGAGGGAACCGTCTGGAAAATGACGCCCTCGGGTGACGTTACCATGTTCTTTACCTTTCACGGAAGCGACGGCAGGACTCCGAACGCCGTCATTCAGGGAAGCGATGGCAACTTTTATGGTACTACCCGCTACGACGGCCCGTCCGGAGGTGGCACGGTATTCAAGCTGACACCAGGCGGCACCCTGACTACGCTTTACCGCTTTTCCACCAGTGGGCCTACAGGAGGCCAGCCTATGGCAGGTTTGGTCGAGGGGAAAGACGGAAATTTCTACGGGACGACTTCCACCGGCGGTGGCGGATTTTTTAATGGCATATCCGGGACAATTTTCAAAATCACACCCAGTGGCACACTCACCACTCTGCACGACTTTGGGCAAGACTTTGAGGAAACGGATGGTGCCAATCCCCAAGCTACACTTGTCTTGGGTACAGATGGCAATTTTTATGGCACAGCGCAGAATGGGGGAGGTCTCAATGGCAACGGCACCGTTTTCAAAATCACCCCGGCTGGATCTTTTACCGTGTTACACGCCTTCGATATCACGAACGATGGCGTGGGTGGCTATGAACCGTCAGGAGGCGTGATTCAGGGCAGTGATGGAGACTTTTATGGCGTGACAGACCGCGGTGGGTCCGCAGAGCTCGGCGTCGTATATCGCATCAGCAGTAGCGGAGATTACGCTGTCCTGCATAGCATCGGTAGTAACGACGGAGCTAGTCCAGTTGGGGAGTTAGCTGAGGGCATCGACGGGAACTTTTACGGAGTAACTGGGACGTCTGTTGCTTCGGGTTCGATTTATAAGATTACACCCAATGGGGAGTTCACCGTTCTCCACTACTTTGAGGATGCTGCAGATGAGGGAGAGAGTCCGATGGCGGGGTTGACCCGGGATGCGGATGGTAACTTCTATGGAACCACATGGGTGAGTGGGCCTGCTCTTGAGGGCACCTCGTTTAAGCTCATCATTAATCCTGTGGCCAACCTGGGAAATATCTCAACGCGCCTTAGTGTAGGAACGGGCGATAATGTATTAATCGGCGGTTTTATCGTCACTGGCACTCAGGCGAAGAAAGTTATTGTTCGAGGCATCGGTCCTTCTTTACCCCTCAGCGGCGCCTTGGCCGATCCCTTCTTGGAGCTACACGATTCCACTGGCGCGACCATCGCCTCGAACGACAATTGGAAGGACAGCACCAACAAACAGGCAATCATCGATAGCACCATTGCTCCCAGCAACGACAAGGAGCCTGCGGTTCTTGCGACTTTGGATCCCGGCGCCTACACGGCGGTAGTCCGTGGGGTAAACAACACGACCGGGATTGCGCTGGTTGAAGCTTACGACCTCGCCGCCGGGGTTGACGCAAAGCTGGCAAACATCTCCACCCGCGGCCTCGTTCAGACCGGCGATAATGTAATGATCGGCGGCCTGATCATCTTCAACGACAGCGCTCGAGATGTGATTGTTCGCGCCATCGGTCCATCTTTAGGCCTCGATGGCGCTCTGGCTAACCCTTTCCTTGAGTTGCACAACAGCGACGGCGACCTGATCGCTTCCAACGACGACTGGCGAAGCGACCAGGAGGCAGAAATCATCGCCACGACGATTCCACCAACCAATGACAAAGAGTCTGCCATCGTGGCGACGCTTGATCCAGGAGCGTACACTGCCATTGTGCATGGAGTGAATAACACTACCGGTGTGGCCTTGGTGGAGGTTTACGATCTTTAGTGACTCGGGAGGGTTGCGAGTTACGGCGATAGCTGACGCTGTGATGGCACAAGAAGCGACACATAGTGGAGGTGTGCGCGTCAAATGATCTAGCAGTAGCGATTAGCTCCACAAATTCGCTCGTTCTTTTTATCGATCGACTTGTTTGCCTCACGCCGCTCGCCGGGTTCCTAAGTGCAGGCCGGCCGAGAAAAGCCTTCAGCAAGCCGCTGATCTCCAGAAAACTGTACCCATTCTAGGACCCGCTCCGGCGATCCACGGTTCGAAATAATCGTCGCCTCACCCCAGCCAGAGACATAAGTAGAGTGAAGGAGATGATCCGGCAGGCGGAAGCGTGTCCGCTGGGCGGGGCATGCCTCCCATTGTCCTGGATAACTGCGAGGCAAATAGATAAATCCTCCATAATCGCACTGACTCCGTGCGAACCATGACGACCTGAGAGGTTATAGCAGCCGCGAAATGTTTGGCGCGGTCTCAAACATTTCTTGGAACTTCGCCCGGCCAATCCCGGAGAAGAAAGTGAGGATAAACAATATGAAGACGAACCTGACAACCAATGGCGGCTGCGCCCTCGTGCGTCTGGCCCGCTCACTCTTCGGCGCCGTGTTCTTACTGGCGCTCATGCTGCCGCTGACGATTCAGCCAAATCACGCTGGCGGTAACACCTATCTGGTCAGCTACGAAGGCCGCGACGGCAATGATCTCACTCTTACCGTGCAGTAACACCGGCGGAGCGGAGTGCCTCCCAGGCATGCGGACAGCAGGCATCTTGTCCGCTCCTAAAGCATCCTTTAATTTCCTCCAAAAACGACAACCTCAACCCTAACCGCAATAACAATGAACTATCTTCCACGTAACCACTTCACGCGTCGCGCCGTCCGTTCCTGTTGGCTTTTCGCCGTCCTCGTTAGTCTGATGGTGGCCACGGCCACCTATGCTAGAGCAGCTGCCACGCTTAGCTACGCACTGACGACGCAGAGCGACCCCGTCGCTCCCGGTCATGTCCTGGAGTTTGACGCTACCGTAACCAACCTGAGCGCAACCGCACAAGTGGTCCAGCTTGACTTTATCGTGCCAAACTACACGACTTATGGAAGTCTGGGCGGTGGTGGCAGCACCTACTATTACTTTGGCTCCATCCCGGCTGGTGAGTCCAAGACGGCCAAGTTACGCTTTACCGTAAACGGCAGTGGCAACATCCCACCCGATGGGACGCCCATTACGCTCACGGTGACGGATACGGCCCGGTCCGTCTCTGTTTCGCGGAGAGCTATTGTGCAATCCATTCCTGCCTTGAACTTGCAACTGTCGACCGAGCAAGGAACCGTCGCACCTGGAGGCTACTTCAGTTATACGTTGGCAACCGCGAACCTGAGTACGAGCTCCTTATCTGGAGTGACACTCAATGCGACCGTGCCGAAAGGGTCCAGCTTTGTTTCGGCTGATGGCGGCGGCGTCTTAAGCGGGAAAACGGTGACCTGGAATCTGGGAAGCTTGCCGGCGGGCGGCGATGTGCAGGTGCACGCGACCTTCCGGGCAAGCGCCACACCCAACACTCCTCTAGGGTCGCTCGATACTGTCGTGAGCGACAGCGCTGGTCACATCGCGAGGGCGAGCGACACACGGGTTGTATATTCGGCGCCTGCCTTTGCCTATAGCCTGACTGCTATTCCCGACCCGGTGGCGCCGGGGCATGTGCTGGAGTTTGATGCAACCGTAACTAACCTGGCCGCAGCTGACCAGGTCGTGCAGCTGGACTTTACGGTACCGGAGTACACGACTTATGGGAGTCTTGGGGCGGGGAGCGCGAGTTATTATTACTTCGGCTCGGTCCCGGCGGGCACATCGAAGACAGCAAAGCTGCGTTTTGCGGTTGTTGGCAGCGGTAACATTCCACCTAACGGAACGACAATTACGCTTGAT
>DASXOB010000002.1:0-444148 GCA_036494545.1 Chthoniobacterales bacterium | reverse complement strand
GTCCTGCGCGCTCTGGGACCTTCACTCGCCTCCGCGGGACTTGGAAACCCGCTTGCTGATCCGACCCTGAGCGTCTTTGATGCCAATGGCACCGTCATCACGACAAACGACAACTGGCAGGACGACCTCAACATGCCCGACCTTGAACAACTCGGTCTTGCCCCAGCGGACGACGCCGAAGCGGCGACAATCTTATATTTGCCAGCAGGCGCCTACACGACAGTCGTAAGCAGTGCTGACGGATCCAGCGGAATCGGACTTGCGGAGGTTTATAATCTCGAACCGGCACAAACGGGGATGTAATGCGGCTGATTTCTCGTCCTTTGGGCCAAGTCGGCCATTGCCAGGGCGCGTGCAAGATGCACTGAACCATCGATTTGTCTCCTCTCGGAAAGATGCTTTTGCACAGCCGAAAAAAAATTCCCTGAATTGAAAGTTTTTTGTTGGATTGCCAAGCGCATCTGCCATCCTAACCGCGATTCACTAAGTTACGTCTGTGCCAACAAACCTTAATCATACCAAACCATGAAGACCCGCTTTTTTATCATCGTTGCTGCTCTCTTAACCTTGGTGGTCCGCTTCGCGGCCGCAACTCAGGCTGACGATACAACCATCACCATCACGGCTCAGAACCCCGGGCCGACTGTATTCATCAGTCAGCTTACGCTGACGGCGAGCTCAACGGACACCATCAAGAGTATTCAATTTACCATTTCGACCAAGGCCGGCGCGTTCGCCCGCCCTCTTTCAGGTACCTACTCGCTCGACTACATGGTTACCAAGGGATACCTGACACCTCCAAGTACCGACATCTTCCTGCCAGTTTATGGACTCTATGCGGGAGCGACTAACACCGTCACTCTTACCTACAACTTCCTTGATGGCTCGTCCAAGACAGACAGCACTACGATTGACGCCGGCACTTTTGACGATCAGGGCTGCGGCTATAACACTCCGACGGTCCTGAAGGCTCGTACGGATGAGCCCATAAGTTATGACTACATTTTTATTCGTTCTGGTTGCGGCACCTATTCGCCCGTGATCGTAGATAGTGATGGAAACTTGCGCTGGGTCAGCCCGCTGGCCGTTCCAAACGCGCTCACCGGAAGCTCGACCTTCTACCAGGGAGCCATTTACGCGGGTGTTACGAGTATCCTGTATCGGATAGACCTCGATGGAACCGTCACTGTGCTGAATGATTACAGCACGACCGATGATGTCCTTAATTTCCACCATAACATCGATGCTGGCAAGGCTGGCCTCCTGGCGGCAGTCGACACTACCTCTCAGTTCGAATCCACGATCCTCGATGTGGATCTCACAGGGACAGTCGTGAAAACTTTTAACATGGCCGATATTATCAGCGCAGCGATGACAGCGGGAGGCGACGACCCAAGCCAGTTTGTCTATCCCTCCCCGACCGACTGGTTTCACAATAATGCTGCTACCTACAACCGGGCTGATGACTCAATTATTGTTTCGAGTCGCGAGAATTTCGTCATTTGCATCGATTATGCATCCAGCACGATCAAATGGATTCTCGGCGATCAAACCAAGAAGTGGTTCACGTTTCCCTCTCTGGCGGCTTTCGCGCTCAACGTGACGACCGATAGCCTCCCGCCGATCGGGCAACATGCGACTTCCTTGACCTATGATAATGACCTGCTGCTTTTCGACGACGGTTTTGGCAGCATGTTTCAACAGCCGCCGGGCGAGACCCGCACTTATTCCAGCCCGCGCAAATACGAACTGAATCTGGACACAGCCAGCGGGATGACTAATCCCGGAACAGCAACTGTCGTCTATCAGTACGAACAGAACCAATCGGTTTACAGTCCCATCTGCAGTAGCGTCTATGAAGACGCGCCCAATAATTACCTTGTGGACTACGCGGCGATCGGATTCCCAGAGACGACAAGTGATCTCGGGCAACTCCTGGGCCTGAACAGCGCGGGCGATCAAGTCTTTTACTATCAGTATCCGACGATGGTGTGTAATACGGCCTATAACTCACAACCGATTCATCTCGAAAATACACAATTCCCCGTCGTTGGGCCGCAAGCGCTTAACGTTTCCACTCGCGGGCAGGTATCCAATACTGATGACACACTCATTGCCGGCTTCATTGTCACAGGAACGGGTTCTAAGAGCGTGGCCGTCCGACTCCTCGGACCTTCCCTTGGTGATCAGGGACTTTCCGGCACCGTGACCGACCCATTGTTAACCATCCATGATTCTTCCGGCGCTGTCGTAGCGACAAACGATAATTGGCAATCAGATCCGAGCGCTGATCAACTCACTGCGGACGGCCTGGCTCCGACCAATACATCGGAGGCTGCAACGATCCAAAGCCTGGCGCCAGGTTATTATACTGTGGTCGCTTCCAGCGTAGATGGAACTGCTGGCATCGGTTTGGTCGAAGTTTACGACTTGTCTCCGGGCAGTGGTTCGGTCCTGGCAAATCTCAGCACGCGCGGTTTCGTAGGTAACAGCGATCAAGCTCTTATCAGCGGCTTTATTGAGGGACAGGAATCCAATGGAACCATAATTGTCCGCGGCCTTGGACCTTCTTTAGGCTCGGCAGGCCTCACTGGCTTCTTAACAAACCCTCTTCTTACCGTTTACGACAGTACTGGAACCGCTATTGCCACGAACGATGACTGGGGCAGCGGCACGAACACACCCGACCTTGTAAGTAATGGTCTGGCGCCGGCCGATGATTCGGAGTCAGCTTTGGTCCTTCACCCGCCAGCTGGCAATTATACTGCTATTGTCACTGGAGCAGACGGTGGAACTGGCCTCTCGTTAGTTGAGATTTATGATCTAGATCAGTCCGCCTCACCGCAATGAACGCTTGAGTTTGCGACTCAATCGTCTCCAACGGCAGCGGACTGCGGCCTTCGATGGTGGCATGGTTGAACTGCGTTTACAGAAACGCTAGTTTGGCACCGTGACCAGTATCGCTGCCTTTCATCGCTCATCTGTCGGACGGAAGCTGATTGTGGCAGTAAGCGGGGTGATCCTCATCCTCTTCGTCATCGGCCACCTTCTCGGGAACCTGCAGATTTTTCTCGGGCCGGACTGGATTAATGGTTATGCCGAGCATTTGCGCGATCTGGGTCCGCTGCTTTGGGCCATTCGAGTGTTTCTTCTCCTCACTGTCGTGGTGCACATTTATTACACGATCCGTCTTGCGATTGAAAATCGCCGTGCCCGCCCCTTGCGCTATCGGCGGAAGGAGATTGTGAAGGCGACTCTCGCTTCCCGCACAATGGTGATGAGCGGCCTGATCGTGCTTGCTTTTATTGTCTTTCACTTGCTCCAATTTACCTTTCGCACAACCGACCCGCGCTTTGCCACTCTGGCCAGGGATCCACTTGGGCATTACGACGTTTACTCGATGATGGTCCTCGGGTTTTCGAGTCCACTCGTCTCAGGGTTTTACATTCTGGCGATGTTCCTCCTCGCTCTCCACTTGAGCCACGGATCGTCGAGTTTTTTTCAATCGTTAGGCCTGAATAACCAGCAGCTCACTCCGCGTCTGGCCTTAGCCGGCAGGGTTTTTGCCTGGTTACTCTTCTTTGGCTACAGCTCCATTCCGGCGGCTGTTCTTCTTGGCTGGGTGAAATTATCTGCTCACTCATGATCGGAACTCTGGACTCGGGAATTCCTGGCGGGCCGCTGCCGGAAAAATGGAACCGCCACAAGGATAACTCGCGGCTGGTCGCGCCGAACAATCGCCGCAAGTTTGAGATTATCGTGGTCGGGACAGGACTTGCCGGAGGTTCGGCGGCCGCGACCCTGGGCGAACAGGGCTATCAGGTCAAATCGTTCTGCTATCAGGATAGCCCGCGCCGCGCACATAGCATCGCCGCTCAGGGCGGGATCAACGCGGCGAAGAACTATCCGAACGACGGCGACAGCGTTTACCGCCTTTTCTACGACACGATTAAGGGCGGGGATTTCCGTTCGCGCGAGGCCAACGTTTATCGGCTGGCGGAAGTATCCAACAACATCATAGACCAATGTGTTGAGCAGGGCGTTCCGTTTGCGCGCGAATACGGCGGGCTGCTCGCCAACCGCTCGTTTGGCGGGGCGCAGGTCTCGCGCACCTTTTACGCCCGGGGACAAACCGGCCAGCAGTTATTGTTAGGCGCATATCAGGCCCTCTGCCGCCAGATCGCCGCCGGAACAGTGACAATGTTTCCGCAAACGGAGATGCTCGACCTTGTCGTGGTCGATGGTCAGAGCAAGGGAATCATCACCCGCGATCTTATCACCGGCGAAATTGTCAGGCACGCCGCCGATGCCGTGGTATTGGCAACCGGCGGTTACGGAAATGTTTTCTATCTTTCGACCAACGCCCGCGGTTGCAACGTCACTGCCACCTATCGCGCCTACAAGCGGGGCGCGCTCTTTGCCAATCCCTGCTACACGCAAATCCATCCTACCTGTATTCCCGTGAGCGGCGATTATCAGTCAAAGCTCACTCTCATGTCCGAGTCGCTCCGCAATGACGGTCGCGTCTGGGTGCCGAAGCGGCGCGAAGATTGCGCAAAGCCGCCTAACGAAATTCCTGAGCAGGACCGAGACTACTATCTGGAGCGCAAATACCCGAGCTTCGGCAATCTTGCTCCACGTGATATCTCTTCGCGTAGCGCCAAGGAAGTCTGCGATGAAGGGCGTGGCGTCGGTCCGGGCGGTCGCGGCGTTTACCTCGACTTCAAGGACGCAATCGCGCGTCTCGGCGAGCCGACCATTCGCGAGCGTTACGGCAACCTCTTCGATATCTACGAAAAGATAACCGGAGACGATGCCTACAAGCAGCCGATGCGCATTTATCCGGCAGTCCATTACACGATGGGCGGCCTGTGGGTTGACTACAATCTCATGAGTAACCTTCCCGGTTTGCATATTCTTGGCGAAGCCAACTTTTCCGATCACGGCGCCAACCGTCTCGGCGCCTCCGCTCTTATGCAGGGTCTGGCTGATGGTTACTTTGTCTTGCCTTACACTTTGCCTAACTATCTTGCCGGGCAAATGGGCAAACGCCCGTCAGTCGATGACCCCGACTTTGAAAGAACCGAGAGCGAAGTGCGAACCCGCGTTAAGCGTCTCCTCGATGCCGACGGTAAACGCTCGGTTGACTCTTTCCATCGTGAGCTTGGCCTATTGCTCTGGGACAAGTGCGGGATGGCGCGCAATGCCGCCGGCCTGAAGGAAGCGCTGGCCCGCATCCCAGCGTTACGGGAGGAATTTTGGAACAATGTCACTGTCCCAGGCTACGGCGAGACTTATAACCAGTCGCTCGAGCGCGCCGGTCGCGTCGCTGACTTCCTGGAGTTCGGAGAGCTGATGTGTCGCGACGCGCTCGCGCGCGACGAATCGTGCGGCGGACATTTTCGTGAGGAACATCAGACGCCGGATGGCGAGGCGTTGCGTGACGACGAAAACTTCGCCAACGTATTTGCATGGGAATTTCAAGGCGAGAGCGCCGAACCCAGGCTGCATCGTGAGCCGCTCCTCTTTGAGTCGGTGCATCTCGCAACGAGAAGCTATAAGTGATGAGGAAAGTTGAGAGTCTTTAGTTGAGAGTTGAGAGACAGAAAAAAGCGATGTTTAACTTTGAGAAACTCGAAGTCTGGCAGAAGGCGATCGATTTCGCTGATTTGGTTTATCGCGAAACTCGAAGCTTCCCCGCAGAAGATCGCTTTGGCCTAACGAATCAAATGCGTCGCGCGGCCGTCTCCATTTCTTCGAATCTGGCCGAAGGTTGCTCTCGCATCTCGCAAAATAACTTCGCTCGTTTCGTTGAGATTGCCACGGGTTCCGTTTTCGAGGTCGTATCGCAGGCCTTTATCAGCCAGCGCGAAGGCTTCATGAATGAAGAGAGATTTCGTGCATCATACGCCGCCGCAGAAGAGCAAAGCAAAATGCTCAGCGGCCTTCGCCGATCGCTATTACCTAGCTAAGTTCCGCCATGACTCTCTCAACTCTCAACTACCGACTCTTAACTCCCCAACTCCTCTCAATTAACCGATGAACTTTCGGCTGAAAGTCTGGCGTCAGGCATCGCGCGAGGGCAAAGGCGAGTTAAGACCCTACGAAGTGCGCGATATCTCGCCCGCGACTTCCTTTCTGGAGATGCTCGACATTCTGAACGAAAAGTTAACTAACGAAGGGAAAGAGCCCGTCGCTTTCGATTCCGATTGTCGTGAAGGAATTTGCGGTACGTGTTGCCTAACGATCAATGGCGAAGCGCACGGCCCGGCGCATCCGGCGGCGGCCTGCCAGGTTTACATGCGCCAGTTCAGGGACGGTGAGACGATTACGATCGAGCCCTTCCGCGTGCGGCCATTCCCGATCGTCAAGGATCTTGTCATCAACCGCTCCGCGCTCGATCGCATTGTGCAGGCGGGCGGCTTTGTCAGCGCGCGCACTGGTTCGGCGCCGGAGGCCAATTCCATCCCGGTGCCAAAACAAAGCGCCGATCTGGCGATGGAAGCGGCAGCTTGCATTGGTTGCGGGGCTTGCGCGGCCGCCTGCCCAAATGCCTCCGCCATGCTCTTCGCTTCGGCAAAGATTTCTCACCTTGCGCTTCTTCCCCAGGGTCAGGCGGAGAGACAGCGGCGCGTTCTGAATATGGTGCGACAGATGGATGCCGAAGGCTTCGGTAACTGCACCAACACCTACGAATGCGAAGCGGTCTGTCCCGCCGAGATCAGCGCCAGCTTCATCGCCAGGATGAACCGTGAATACTTTCGCGCCAGCCTGCGCGAGCGGATGGGCGCGTAGCTTCGTGTTGTTACGAAAAAAAGCATTTCTTCGGGAAGCCATCGGCGACAGTAAGCTCGTTCTGGCCTAACGAGACAAGGAACCTCAGGCTCCTTGTGATGACGCGAGCTTAGCGCGGCGCGAAAAAGTAAAAGAGCGCAAACACAATCAGGAGAAGAATGCCGGCGATCAACCAGACGAGCCCGAGGCCACGGGGCTTTGATGCCCCACCGAACTCTTGCGCGACGAACTCCCCATAGTTGAAGTCCGCCTCCGGCAAATCCAAACCATCGTAACTGTCAGCATCCTCGCGCCAGCCGGATTGATGATCCGCGCCACACTCGGGACAGGCGAAAGCAGTAGCCGGAACCGCTTCACCACAGACCGGACAAATCTCAGGAGCTTTTTTCATTCACGTTCTCGATCCCGCAAGATCGTCTGTTTGTCCCGGCGATGGACTTTCCCTGGCGTGCGCTTGCATGGAGAACCCGGTAGAATTTTTACTGCTCTCATGATTTGCGTCCCCCTGGCCGGTGATCAATCTTGACATTCTCGATGTTATCCGCTGCAATCGCCAGCCACGAAAAAGAACCGTCATCCCGACCAGGGTTGACTGCAGCTCCAGTTGAACAGCTTGTCAATTTCGGATGCCTTTTCCAGCACATGAGCATCGCTTCACCAGAGAAAACAAACCGACATTATGAAAACATTATTACATCACATCATGATTGGCGCGCTGACGACTGTATTTGCAGCCATGGTAGCGACATCAGTTGCACAAGACTGGCCCGGCTATCTCTTCGACAATGGACATTCATCGCATAACACGCTGGCCACAGCCATTACGCCGGCTAATGCTTCCACCCTGGTAGAAGACTGGAGCTTTACCGATCCCCCACCAACCATGGAAGGCCAGCCTTCGGCCAGCTTGTACTCGAGCCCGACTGTCGTTAACGGCGTTGTTTACATCGGCTCGAATACGGGAATGTTTTATGCCCTCGACGAAACGACAGGGGCAATGCTATGGCAGCAGTTCCTCGGATTTACTACGCCGATAACCTGTGGCCGCGGACATGGCGTCACTTCGACCGCCACGGTTGCGACCGACCCTGTCTCGGGAAAACTCACCGCCTATGTCGGCGGCGGCGATGGCTATCTCTACGCGCTGGATACCGCCACCGGTGATATCGTGTTCAGACAGTTCGTGACAGACGTAGGAACGACCCAAAACACGGGCTTTATCTGGGGATCGCCGACGATCTTAAATAGCGTGATTTATCTCGGATTCGCGTCGGCGTGCGACAATCCGCTGGTTCGGAGTGCTATTAAATCCTTCGACCAACATACTGGGAGGCCGCAGAAGGTGTTCTGGACCGGTGCGGTCGGGACGATTGGCGGAGGCGTATGGTCGACCGCCGCGACCGATGGCAGATCTATCTGGATAACCACGGGTAATGGCAATGCCGCCCATTCCTATGCGATCATAAAACTGAACACTAATAACTTGAAGTTCCAGACGGAATGGATCAATCCCCTGACCGGCGATCTCGATTGGGGCTCCTCGCCCACGTTATTCCTAGCCAGGTTGAACAACGTGAAGACACAGATGGTTGGCGCCAACGGTAAGGACGGAATTTTTCATGCGTTCGACGCGAATCATTTGGAAAATGGCCCGGTCTGGTCGTTTCAAGTGGGGACGACGGCGGATTTCAGCATCGGCACATGCCTCGCCGCGCCAATCTGGGACTCCACCAGCAGAAAGCTGTTCGTCGGATCCAATCTGACGACGATAAACTCTCAGCAATTTAGTGGTGCCGTGCGCGCCTTTAACCCAGCCGATGGCACTGTCATTTGGGCAACAGGCTTAACTGGCGGACCAGTCATGGGCTCCCCCACCCTGAATGGAGCAGGCGTGCTGGCTGCGGGAACCTACAACATCGCGAACCTAACCCTGAATGCCGTTTATCTCCTCAATGCTGCGAGTGGAAACATTCTCACAACCATACCGGAACCAAACAACATTGTCTTTGCACAGCCGGTATTTGCTGACAATCATTTCTTCGTTGCAACGTCGGGACCGGCCACCTCGCAAGGCAAGCTAACGGCGTTCATTCCGGCGGCTCTAAAGGCGGCTAAGAATGGGACGGGACAATAGGATTGTTTCCACCTTCTTGCCAATCTGGAGACCGAGGCTGCGGTGACAGCAAGCTCGCTCCTAGCCTAACGAGACAAGGAGCCCGCGCCGTCTGTGTTCGTTATGCTATTACATGCCAGGCATAGCTAACGAATTCAACACTACTTTAGAAATGCTAGAGTGCGCGGGATTGGGAGCGAAGGTGTTTTTCGATCAGAGCTGTGATCTCCCCGACCAAGTCGCCATAGCCGCCTGTCACCAGCACTTTTCCGTCTTGCAGCAACGTCGCCATGTGTTCTTCGCGACCGACATGAAGAGAGCCGGTCGTGGTCCACCGGTCCCGCCTCGGATCGTAGATTTCGACGCTCGTCATACTTTCCAGGCCATTATAACCGCCGGCGAGCAGCACGCGCCCATCGAGGAGCAGGGTGGCAGTGTGGCTAAAACGGGCATTTTTCAAACTGCCCGTCGGTGACCATGTTCTGGTAGTGGGATTGTAAAGTTCCGCCGTCGCCAGGTCATAGGTTTCATAGCTGTAACCGAGCCTTGGGCGAAGTTGCACTTCGCGTCGCCACGCGAGCGCACAAATCAGGCGCGCCTATAGCCATGCAAACTGGCAAGGGCAATGTGTGGTCCGAAGTAGACTGGAACGAGAACGACAGGATCGAAGAGCAACAATCCTCGAAACGACAGGCCCGGCCCAGAACCGGCGGGATAGTTAGCTGCCCACTCAGGAAAGCGACACCGGATGACTCGCCTTGGAGAAAAATTAGCGAGAGCGAACCTCGGACGATTTCTGGATAAACTCCACTCCGATAGGACATAATGCAATTTGTGACAAAGATGTAACAAATTTCGCTACAAAATATTCTTGACGCTTCTTTCGAGAATCAAAAACATCGCCCCATGAAGACCCTATTCAACCCTAGTAGTTCGGGTAGCAATACCCTCTTCGTGCGGCACTTAGCGTGCCTGTTGCTGTTGTTGGGCTCCGCCGGAGCATATGCCACCAGTATCCAGAATAACGTGCTAAAAGTAACCCTGGATCCAACCACTGCGGAAATCAGGGCCAGAGACCTTGTTACCACCCACTTATGGTCGCAAGCGTTGCCGGCCCCCACGAATCCGTACACTGCCACCGGAATCTCCGCTACCACTTACGAAATTGACGCGACTATTACGGGAGGATCAGAAGGCGATTACACCATCGCGATTACCCTCGACTCAAGTGATCTAAATAAAAAGGAGTTCCATCTCAGCGTCACCCCGCCAGGTCCTGACCCGATGGACCAATACAATTACGTATATCTCCCGCCGTACCCTTTCATCTACACGGGAACCAACACGACCGACACTTGGTACTACGTCCAAAATAACGGCGGAGAAGGAACGCTCATGCCGATAGGCGACACCAGCATCCGAGCTTTAGGCGGTTGGACAGGCTCCCAGCCCTGGTGGGGCGTTACCAATCTTACTGAGGCGATGATGGCACGACTGGGTAGCTTTGTCCGAATTCAGCCTAACGCACCCACTGACACGTCCGATATCTCCGCTTACCAGATACCGATCGAAATCCAATATTCCTTCTACGACACGGGTGGCTACGTAGGGCTGGCCAAGGCCTACCGCGACTATTTTATCAACAACATCGCTGCACCGCAGAAGCTGGCGGATAAGGCCGATGGTGACGCGAGGTTTTCATTCCTACAGGACGGCACCTATGCGTACTTTTGGGACGACACGGGAGACGATTTTGATGACCTGCTCACCGAGATGGAAACTGCGGGGTTGGATCGAGTGATCGCGATGCTCAATGTCAAAGACCGTGAAGACGAGGTTACCACGTCTGAGTCGCAGTCTATTGCGGACCATGGCTGGCTCTCCGGATTATACCGCCAACCGACGCCCAACCTAGATCATATCTGCTCTTCAATCAATAACTGGGTCGTGAAGTTGCTGACAGGTGAAAAGACCGAAGCTGACTTGGCCTACCCTGTATCGCACAACTGGGACAGTCTTTATACCCCAGATATTGTGGACCAGTGGACGAACGGCAATACGCTCACGGACCCCGGTCTTCCGTACTTCACCACGAAATGGGGAGCAGATATCAACGTAATCTACCATGACACGCTGCCTCAACAGACCGCACCTGTTATTCTTGACCCTCCAGGGTTACAGTCGATCCAAGAAGAACAAGCGGGACGCCTGGATGTTTTGGACGAGACTCATTCGTACACGGACACAGCGCACGCGAATGGCTTCGTCTCGGGCTCTGGCGAAGGAGTGTCCGCATGGTGGACTATCCCCCACCTCGACTACTGGGAAGGCGGCATGGAAGAGAGTACTTACGGGGACATTAATCGAAGCCCGATCACCCAGCACGCCGACGGCGCCGGGGAGTTTGTAGATGATTGTTACCCACTTACTTCACCGTGCTCCAGCGAAGACCCCGACTCCTGGAGCACTCAGGAAGCGGCGTGCCTCGATGAACAGCACCGCATCCCGCTCCTGGCACTGCAGTGGCACGACTATGTCGCCGAGACGTGGAACTGGCGCAATTCGACCTTCGTGGTTTCAAGTCTAAGCTGGAAAAAGGATCTCTTCAATATCCTCTACGGCGGCATGCCGATGTGGCATGTCAACGCCGACCTCTGGGCCGCACATTCGGCCGAGTACATTGCCAGCTACTTCAAACTTCTACCGGTACGACGGGCCAATGGCTCAGCTGAGATGATAGATCATCACTGGGTCAACGACGATCCCGCCGAGGAAGTGCAATACACCGACTGGGATAGTGGAAAACGCGTCATTGTGAACTTCAGTGGTGAAGACATCGTTTACACCGATACAGACGGATTTGTAAATTATGCCTCTGCTAATGTTCCAGCGTACGGTTATGCGATGCTCCCCGATCCTGTCTCAGAAAACTGCAATGGCACGGGGACTCCCACTGGTTGGACAAATACAGGAACTGGGGTGAATTGGGATAGGACTTCCAATCCTCCCCCACTCGAAGGCACCCAGTCGCTCTTCATTTCTGGATCAGGAGTTGGGGGAAATTCTACCAAGGTCGATTTTGGCGACCAGGCCGAGGTATGGGTATTCTTCAAGCTAGCCGTAACCGGATCAGCGCCAGCTACAGCAGCAACGATCGCCGGACTTAGCGCGAACGGAGGGACTATCACTGAACTGCTTCAGGTTACTCCCTTTGGTAAGCTCAGCTTTGGAGGTGCTCAAACAAGTGCAAGTTTGACCCTCAATACGACCAACAACGTTTGGCTGCACTATCGTAAAGGCACAGGTTCAAACGGCATAGTTGAGGTTGCCTTTTCGACAAGTGAGACAAAACCAACCAGTGGTTCCACTTATTATGCCGCATCGACCAGTTATACTGGGACCAATGAGGCCGGGCGTTTATTCCTGGGAACAACCGCTTCGACAACCATCAATATGGTTTTCGACAAAATCCGCGTGGATAACTCCGAAATCCGCAGTAATCCTCTGTGAGTTTGCAGGATCGAGGTAGCACGCGAAGGAGTCTTTATCCTCGCTGCTAAGACTTACACACACACGGTCCCACAACTCGCGTAAAGCAATGTGATGGCAGGGGCGGCGTTCTGCCGCCCCTGCCTGTCCTACGTCCGTAGGCTTCGGCCGTCGTTCAAAATCTGTCAGAGCGAGCGCCGCGTAACGCGTGCTATAGGTGTCTTTCTGAGATATTGGAGTCGCGGGCATAGGGCATCAGCGGCTTCCAGCGCGTGAAGATTGACTCCAAGATTATTCCTTCGGCCGTTCCGAGACGTTAAAGAAGTTCCATTCCCACGTCTTGCCGTTATCGGGTGAAAAGGCCTGGCCCCAGACGGGGCGGTCTTTGTCCCGCGCATCCCAGCGGAAGACGACCAGGACGGGTTTGCCGTTGAGGGTGTCTTTGCCAAAAAAATGGCCGACGCCGTTTTGGTCGAACGAACCGACGACGGGCGGATCGATCTTTCCCGTGTTACTCGCGATCCAGTAGAGACTCCAAAGTCGAGTCTTCGGGTCGAATAATCGCAGGGTGAGACCTTCGAAAAGTTTGCCTCTCATCCCGGGAAACTGGGAGGTCGAGTAGGTATCCATGTCGCCCGCGCCGCTGAGAATCTTCGTGTTCACATCCGAAGAATCGAACTCCGTCCAGTCGTGGCAATTGGCCAGCCGCTTATCCAGGTGCCGGTTGTGCATTTTCCATTTCCCGACCAAGAAATCGAAGTCGTCAGGCGAAGAATTGGGCGAAGCCGCCACCTTGAGCTCGCCCTGAGCGTCGAACTCCACTTTGGGTATCGGGATACTTTGGTCCGCGGTCAGCTCTTTGTTTTGCGCCGGAGCAAAAGGAGAAAGCGACAAGACCAGGCCGATGATCAGACAACTTCCAGGAACGAAAGAGTGTCGCATCACTCAACTAAGACCAAAACCGGGCAGTAGTAAATCGCTGTCGGTGTTGCATGTCAGGATGGCAGCGATGGTGACTATATCCGGGAAGCTTGCATCCAGTGCGGTGAAGCGAACGTGGTTGTGCAGAGGTGATCCAGATCCGCCCTCCGAAGAGCGGTTCGAGGTAGCCGAAGCTTATATAATCTCCTCGGATACCTTGGGTATTGGTGTCCTCGGGGTTATCGGGCGGGGTTGGCTCCGTTGACTAGTTAGATGCTTTATGCGCGTCAATCCACGATTTGGACCATGGATCTTGAGGATGTGCATTAATCCACTCCAATTGCGCCCGTTGGCACTCGGGGCAAATATAGATTGGCACTTTCGTGTTCTTGCGCGCCGGGTCTATTTCACACCCACCGTTTACGTAGTCCCGCGCGTGCGGGAAGAAACGGATCTGGGTACTGAGCAGCGGACCTATGTCGATGTTCATGAGACCCCACACGATAGGAACGAGTTTCTTTTTCATTGGAACCTTGTGGATGTTGCAGACACCCGTCTTTTGTGCCGTCCAATAAGCGTCGTAATACGGGTTAAGCTCTTCCTCACTTGGCATGCCAACGAGCGATTCACCTCCCAAGGATGGTATTTCTTGCGATAAAGAAAGACTATGCGGTACTAAGCGATTGTTGTTGGATAGGTCCACCTCATAAAAAGTAATAGTGTCTTCCTTGGAAAGCTTAAACTCGGGCGTGATCGGGTTGCCGGGGGGCAATTGGTCTCCAACATACCGTCGAAGAGTCTTTATATCGACGAGGTCAAACCGGTCACTGAGGAAGGTCGCGTGGTCGCCACAGTCAAGCAGCGGGTAAACGAAAAAGCGACCGGAGGCAGTCCATTCGCCTGGACCGAGGACGTAGCTGCTCCCGCTATAATCCTGCGCGAAGATCTCCTGCCCTTGCGCGTTGACAAAGGACACGCGGTTGGGCACGCCCGTTACAGGATTATAATAAACTGCAGTGATCCCTCCTTGGGGTGCGGCTAGACGGACAAAGGTTGCGTCGCCCGAAACAGCTGCCGGCCACAACGCAGTGACCAAGAGCAGAACAGCGAGTGTTAATAGAGCGTGGAATCGTGACAGCATCTGACAAGAATAAGATGAGCTTCGGCGAGCGAGAGCGCGCCGGCGGCGGGATAAGGAAACGAACTCATTGCAAAACTAAGTATAACACCGACTCGCCGTCGATTGGTTAGGTCTTTCGCGTCGCATCGCACCAATCGTCAGACAGAATCCCAAAGAATCGGTGAGCCGTCTCCTCGGCGTCATCAATGCTCTCGTGCCATGTATCGCCTGCCTTGGGCGACTGGAACTCGGAATGTGGTGTCGCCGGGCTCGCTGACCAAACCAGCAGGTAGCCACCGGACTCTTCGAGTATACTGACATCCAGCAATGCGGACTCAATCGGCGTCGGGACCGGCGTTGTCGCCTCAGGAGGAAGCCAGCCCTTGTGGACTTCGCCGCCGAAGGTAAATGGCCATGCTTTGACTTCCTTTAGCGGCGTGCCCTTCAAATGCATGTGATCAGACCTAACGGGAATTGTGAGAAAGTTCGCAGGTAATTACAAATTGTTTTTGAATAACATCGCGGTTCAGCGACTGGAGGCAGTGGCATCATGGCTATGCCTTGGCGGAATATGAGTAAAGGAGCTCTCGAGGAATTTGCCTGATGCGACGTCCCAGATGCCTTGGAAGTGCACCGCCCATCGGTGCGGCTCCAGCTCTTTCGGATCAGTCGTGCAGACGGTGTCGATCATCACGTGACCGCTGTCGTCGAGTCCCCAACCGGATATGTCCTCGTGGTCATCATCGAATATGAAATCGAAATAGTCGTTGTAACCCGTGGCGTGCGATTTCTTAAAGTCCGGCAGCACTTGCCGCCGGACCGCAGCCGTAAGCTCAGCCTTCTTCACAATCTTGCCGTTACGAAGTTTCAAAACCCAAACCTTGTCGGGTCCCCATTTGCCCCCTGCAACAAACACTGTCGTGGACGAGTCTTTCGACCAGCCCGCTGCATAATAGCTGCGGGCCATCTCAGCGAGGGCGCTGTAGCCGGTGGGAACGCGCGAAAGAATGTGAAAAGGATTTAGCGCCGCCAGAAACAGGCCGTACTTCTGCAGCTCGAAGAGCAGAGATCGCTTCGGATAGATGAACGCATATCTTTGATCGGGTGAAGTGGTCCCGGGAAGGATCTGGTAATCCCTGTATTCGGACGGAAATGGTACCGGAGGCCTCGGCTCGTAGCCGTAATCGTATTCGTATGACCGCTCGGCAGGTGCGCTACGCGCGAATAACGTGAGAAAAAGGCTAATCAGAACCAACAGCTTCATAGGCCTAACGAAAATAAGATGAGCCACTGGGAGCGGGAGTGCGCTTGGTCGCGAAGCCCAATATTGAGGTCATATGAAAGCTACTCATCGGAACGGCCGGCGGTCGGCTGGGGTACATGGTCAGTTCTTTGCTTCCCATCAAGTTGCGTGTCGAATGAGAGACCGCAGGTAGGACAGGAGTTGACACATGAAGGAATTTTCAGACGCAGACTGTTGGCGATACAAGAGAGAAGACGTGTCCTGCAGCGCGGGCAGCGCGCAGCGAAGTGGTGATAAATGTCGCTGGCCGCGCAAATGCCGCCGACGAGCAGCGCCGTATTCCGAAGACAGGGGTGAGAAAATAGCGAACAGGGCGACGGCTGCCGGCGGAATCATGAGCCAGCACGAAATGGTTGACCGCCGTATTTGCTGGTTACGGCGGTCGCGAATCGTCAGGAGTTGGCCTTTAGGTCCAACAGAACAAGATAAGCCACGGCGGACGAATGGAACGGACTGGCAAGCAGTGACATAGACGGGAAGCCCGGTGCGTGAGCGAGTGCGCGAGCAAATCAAAGCGCGCTTCCTTCACGGTGAAGGTGTGCGAGTCATCTCGAATGTGAACCCAAAGCAGTCGGGCGTTCACTCAATCGCAACGATAGATGTTTTCGGACCAATCGCGCAGCCAGTAAGAAGATTCCAACGTACGCGAGCACAACCATTATCCGAAAGCCATAGCTAATGAAAAGGAGCACCGGATTTTCTTGCGGTTCGAAGGAGCCTCGAAACACCCAGCCGTCTGTCCCAACCATCTTGAACCAGTGATATGTCATCCCAAAAGAGATAAAGCAATGATGCAAGGTCCCACCCAACAGACCGATCACGCCGGTCATGAGTAGAAGCTCAGCGACACCCCGCGTGCGAACGAATATCCACATTGCGATTCCTAGCGCCCCGACGGCACAGATCAAATGTGCCAGCGGGTAAGAAATGAATTCTGTCGAGCCAAGTAATGGTCACAATCCTATATCCGATGTGAGCAACCGTAGTACACAGGACCGCTAAAATCAGCGAGACCAGGACGATTATCGCGCGCTTCATCATCTAGAGAGAATTGTGCGAAACTTCGCAGCTAATTACGAATGTTTTTGTACGACATCGCAATCCAGTGACTGGATCAGGGGCATCGAAGGCTGCGAAAGCTTAAGTCAGGCTTGTTCAGCAAATGACTGTTCGCGCGAAAAGGTTCGCTCACGCGAGCAGAGCCTTTATTTGGCATGCGCACGCGGTCGAGTTCGATCTTTCTACTAACACCAGGATTCTTCGCCAACGGGCTTTTGCACTTCTCAAGTCTGTGCCAATTGCTAGAAACAAGCAGATGGAAACCACCCGGCTCGAAGCATTCAGCGACGGTGTTTTTGCCATCATCATCACCATCATGGTGTTGGAATTGAAGGTGCCGCACAGCCCTGATCTCGGCGCGCTGCGACCGTTGCTGCCAACCTTTCTCACCTATGTCCTGAGCTTCGTCTATGTCGGCATCTACTGGAACAATCATCATCATCTGCTGCGCGTCTGTCATCGCATCGACAGCGGGATCATGTGGGCGAATCTGCATCTGCTCTTCTGGCTTTCACTTTTTCCGTTCGTGACCGGCTGGATGGGCGAGAACCATTTTCATCCCCTTCCCTCCGCGCTTTACGGCGCGGTCCTTTTCATGGGTGCGATCGCTTATTACATCCTGCAAAGATTGATCGTAGCCGCGCATGGCCCCGACTCGCGACTCGTGCAGGCGATCGGCTCGGACTGGAAAGGTAAACTCTCGCTTGTGCTCTATGCCAGCGCGGTCGGGATCTCGTTTGTCAGGCCGTGGATCGCGGGCTGCATTTATCTCGCGGTCGCGCTCATATGGCTCGTTCCCGATCGGCGGCTGAGCCGCGTGGTCGTGGCGCGCAAGGTGGACTAAACGCAAAAATTTTTTGGCGCGCTTCTGCTTGCTCGCTAATCTGGACGGATGCTTAAAACGGCCAGTCCTCAACGCGACATCGCGCAAATGGAAAAGGCCGTTCCGCACCCGCGCTATCTCGAAGCTTTTCGCTGGATGCTTCAGACGCGAATTTTCGAGGAGAAACTGACGAGCCTTTACCGTGGAGGCATGATCACCGGCGGCGTCTATGTCGGGCGCGGCCAGGAAGCTGTCAGCGCGGCCTGCGGAATGTTTCTGCAAAAGGGCGACGTTTTTGCTCCGCTCATTCGCGATCAGGCGGGGCGGGCGGCCTTTGGCGAGCCGCTCCTGAACGTCGCCCGCACCTATCTCGGCTCGCGCCAGGGGACGATGCGCGGTCGCGACGGCAACATCCATCGCGGCCATCCTGAGACCGGACAACTCGCCATGATCAGTCATCTCGGCGCCATGATTGCCGTCGTGACCGGCAAGCTTTTGGGCAAGCGAATGAAAGGCGAAAAGGGCTTTGTTGGCCTGACGACGATCGGCGAAGGCGGCATGCAGACCGGTGCAACGCACGAAGGCATGAATATCGCCGCGGTAGAAAAGGTTCCCCTTGTCCTTGTCGCTTCAAACAATCATTGGGCCTACTCTACGCCTAACGATCGTGAATTTGTCTGCGCCAACCTGGTCGATCGTGCCCGCGGCTATGGTTACGAAGGCCACACGGTCGATGGGACGGATCTGGCCGCCTGCCTCGAAGTGATTGCCCGCGCGGTGGCGCGGGCGCGCGCGGGCGGCCCGCCACAATTGGTGGTCGCTTCGCTTCTGCGACTCGCTGGCCACGGCGAACACGATGACGCCAGTTATGTCCCGCCGAAAATGAAGCAGGAACCCTGGGCGGCGGATTGTGTTTTGAAAACCGAGAAAATGATTCTCGACCAAGGCTGGCTTGACGAGGCGACGCTCAAGCAATGGCGTGCCGAATTTTCTTCCGAGGTCGAAAAAGCAGTCGCAACCGCCCAGGTCGAAGCGGCTCCAGTCGGACAGGAAGAAGACTGGTGCGCGCTTTCAACGCGGCGATTGGTCGACGTAATCGCATGAGCGTCACTTACCTCGAGGCCATTCGCGAAGCGCAGTCGCGTCTCCTACGCGAAGACGAGCGTGTCTTTATTTACGGCCAGGACATTGCCGGGAAATTTGGCGGCGCGTTTAAGGCGACAAAGGGATTGGCCGAAAAATTTCCCGGGCGCGTCCTTAACACACCGATTAGCGAAGACGCCATGGTCGGAACCGCGATCGGCGCGGCGATGGAGGGGATGCGGCCGATCGTCGAGATGCAGTTTGCCGATTTTTCCAGCATCGCGCTGAATCAGATTCTGAATAACGCCGGCACACAATACTGGCGGACCAACATTCCCTGCCCGATCACCATTCGCCTGCCGTCAGGTGGAACAAAAGGCAGCGGACCGTTTCACAGCCAAAGCATGGAAAGCATCTATGCGCATTATCCCGGGCTGGTTGTGATGACGCCCGCGACGGTGGAAGATGCCTATACCATGTTGCTCGATGCGGTCGCGATCGACGACCCGGTGATCTACTGCGAGCACAAGTATCTCTATTATCATCTCAAGGCAGACGCTTTGCCTAACGAATCTCTACCGGTTGGCCACGCGCGAATCGTCAGGCCGGGGCGCGACCTTACGATTGTCTCGAACAGCGCGATGGTGCACGAAGCGCTCGCCGTCGCCCGGCAGTTGAGTCGGGAAAGCATCGAAATCGAAGTGGTCGACCTGCGCACAGTCAAACCGCTCGACACCGCGACGGTGCTTTCTTCCGTGGCGCGGACGGGTCGATTGCTTTGCGTCGGCGAAAATTTCCCATGGGGCGGCGTGACGGCGGAAGTGATTGCACGCGTAACGACCGAAGGCTTTCACCTGCTCGATGCCGCACCGGCGCGACTGAACTCGAAAGACACACCAATCCCGTATCATCCGAATCTTTGGGAAACCCATCGCCCGAACGCCACGGCGATCGCGGCCAAGGTGCGCCAAATTCTCGCGGAGTAGTCACCCAACTCTCAACCTTCAACTCTCAACTTCTGTAATGCCGCAAGTTCCAATCACCATGCCGCAGCTCGGCGAATCGATGGCCGAAGCCACGATTGTCGCGATCAAGGTCAATCCGGGCGACAAGGTCGCGGCCGACCAGGAAATCATCGAGGTGGAAACGGACAAAGCGGTCATGGGAGTGACCACGCCGTGCGCTGGCGAGATTTCGAAGATCGAAGCCGAAGTGAAGAAGGTTTATCCAGTCGGGGCGATCCTCGGTTATGTTGAAGCCAGCGAAGCCGACGCGGCGCGCTTCAAGAAAGCGGAACCGCCACAAGGCGACGTCGCGCAGGAAGTTCCCGGTCGCGAAGAAGAAGCCACCAAAGCCGGCGTCGCAGCTAACGGTTCGCACTTTCAGATCGACGAAAAAGAACTCGCCGCAGTGCCGACGGGTTCGCACTTTCAGGTCGATCAGGCTGGCGTCCTTCCAGTTCCCGCCGGCGCCAAAGGCGCAGGTTACTTCTCGCCTCGTGTGCGGGCGCGCATGACTGAGCTGGGCCTAACGAACGCCGACCTGGCTAGCATCGCGGGCAGCGGAAACGCCGGCCGCGTCACGATCAAAGACCTGGAATCCTTTCTCGGTGGTCTGGAAAAACAAAAGGTGGAGGAAGCGAGCGCCATCCGCACGGGTGTTGCCAACGCCATGCGGCGGAGTTGGAGCCGTCCGCTTTCCACCATCGGCTCGTCAGTCTGTCTCGATCCGGTGCTGGAGGATCGGAAAAAGCGCGACCCGAAACCGGGTCCGGCGCTTTATGCTGCGCGTGCCCTGGCCGTCGCGCTGGCGGAGAATCCCGGCGCAGCTTCCCGGCTCATCGGCAGCCGCGTGGCGCAATCGCCTTCCATCGACATCGGAGTCGCCGTCGAAGCGCAGGACGGCATCATGGTTCCGGTGATTCGCGAAATGGACAAGAAATCGTTAGGCGACCTGGCGAAAAGCTACGGCGAGCTGGTTGCGCTCGCCCGCCAGCGGCGCATCTCGCCCGATATGCAGGCTGGGGGCATCGCGACCGTTTCCAACTTCGGCAGCTTCGGGATCGAATGGGGCACGCCGATTCCGTTACCAGATCAGACACTTCTCCTCGGTCTCGGGGCGGGAAAGAAACAACCAGTCTGGGACGAGACAAAAAACCAATTTATCCCGCGAACCGAAGCACAGCTTACTTTGAGCTTCGATCACCGCAGCCTTGATGGCGGCGGCGGCGGCCGTCTGCTCCAGCGCGTGATCGAACTGCTCGGCACGCCGGAAAAACTTTAGCTCGCCACTGCGGCTTCCTATACTCGTTAGGCCGGGCGTGAGAGGATGACCTCGAAGCGTTCCTTTAACTTCAGGAACCAGCGCTCATAACCGTAATAACTCAGCGCGCTTACCCCAATGAGCAGGGTGCCATTAAGGGCCATGCCGAGCAGCCAAAAAATGAAGACCGCTCTGCTATCCACCACGTCGTGCATGAGCATGCGTATTTCCATCGCAAACCGACTCTGGGCAAAAAACTTATGATATACATACAGGCCGTAGGATATCTTGCCGAGCCACGCAATCGGAGCCAGTCGGAGCATGGCGGAGAGAATGGAACTCGCCAGAAAGCAGGCGATAAGGATCGTTATTCCCACATCCACCAAGCCAAGTTTCCACCAGATCGCCCGGTCATGTGTCCAATCCCAACTGCGAAGAAGCAAACAGACGGCGGCTAGCACGACGCAAAAGACAAGGGCTGCCCCAGCGGTATTTCGCCATTGTTTCGCTCGCGTCAAAGGCACCGATTTACGGCGACGGTATAACACCGCGAGGATGCCCCCCAGAGCCAACGGATCCAATCGGGTGATAGTGCTAACCCAAAGCGCGGGATGAGGAAATCGGACCTCAATGTAGTAAATGCGAGCTACGTAGGAGATAAGGATCAACCCGGCGCAAGAAAACAGCAGGCGCGATGGGTACGGCGCCAGAAAAAGGAGCAGGATTGGCCAAAGGAGATAGAATTGCTCTTCCAGGTTGATGGTCCAAAGCTGGTCGATGTAGCCATACCTAAGGTAACCAAAGGCGGCGACACTCCAATTACCAAGTAGGAGCAAGTTAGGAATGCCGTGAAACCTGATATCATGCCACATTGCCCTGGCTTGAAATTCCGCCGGTACATAATGGCTCGCAGGCAAAACGACATAATTAAGGAAAAGAGCCAGACCTAAAAGCGGCCAGATGCGAAGAAAACGACGGCTGTAAAAGCGCGAAAGGGAAATACCGCCTTTGGTGTCAAACTCCACCAGGAGAAGCGAAGTTATCAGAAAGGAACTTAGGACCAGGAAAACATCTACTCCTATCCAGCCACTCATTTTTATGTCTTTTAGCAGACGTAGTGGCGCCGGCGGATAATGATGCAGCCAGACAAGCCCAAACGCCAGAAAGCGAATACCGTCTAACTCCCGAAGGTAGAAGCGATCAGCGGCTTTACCCGGGGCGGATGCCTGAGGACGAATGGCTTCGCTTCCGGCAAAACTGGAGACGTTTAACACCCGGGCACTCAATCGCGGAGCGCGGGAAAAGGCAAGCCCCGCGAAGTCTTCGCTTCCGAGTCTGCCGGCGCCCGGTGAGAATGCGGAACGGTTGCGGTTTTCGGCTCGCCTTCTAGCTTAGGGAAGGCAAATGACGGAAATCATCGAATCAACCATCAGCATGGGCGAATTGCTCCGGTCTTATCCCGGCGCGCAGCGTGCGCTCTTCCGCCGCTATCACATCGGCGGTTGTGCCAGCTGTGGTTTTAGTCCGGACGAAACGCTGGCCGCTCTTTGCGCGCGGAATGATAATCTCAACGTGGAAGAAGTCGTCGAGCATATCCTTTCGAGCGACGCCGCCGACCGCGCGATGCAGATCGAACCGCAGGAGCTGTCTGATCGGTTAACGACGGACGAAAAGCTTCATCTGCTCGATATTCGGACGCGCGAGGAATTCGATGCCGTCAAACTCCCGGGCGCGCAGCTTTTCACTCAGGATCTAATACAGCGCTTGCCGTCCGATTGGTCACGCGATGATCTGCTGGTCGTCTACGATCACCAGGGTACGCGCAGCCTGGACGCGGCGGCGTATTTTCAAGGGCACGGCTTCGAAAATGTCAAAAGCCTGCGCGGCGGGATCGACGCCTGGAGTGTTGAGGTCGATCCCAAACTGCCTCGTTATCATCTCGAATAGCCTAACAATGAACGACGAACTGGAAAAACGCATCGAGGCTGCGGTGAGAGATCCGCAAAACCTTGGCGAAATGGAGAACGCGGATGCTGTCGGGACGGTCGGGAGCGCCGATTGCGGCGACATGCTGCGGATGTGGGTGAAGTTCAAGGAAGAAAATGGCCGCAAGGTCATCGATCGCGCGACCTTTCAAACCTTTGGTTGCCAGACCGCGATCGCGGTCGCGAGTGTTGCAACCGAAATGCTCGCGGGCAAGACCGTCGAGGAAGCCATTTCGATGTCGGGCGAAGAATTGGCGGCGCCCTTAGGAGCGTTGCCGCCGGTGAAAATTCATTGCGCGCAACTGGTAGAAGGCGCCCTGCGCTCGGCACTCGGCGCCGAGACTAAATCCAAACCGAACTTGGACACGGCGCCAACTTTGATGGAATCTTTTGGCGCACCGGCATCCTCCAAAGGAAAGCTGAAAGTTGTGCTCGATTCCTAGCCTAACGAACGATTTGTCATGCACGAAAATACCGAATTCAATACCACCCGCGAAGTCGAAGCCATTCAGATTCCGAGTGGCCTCAAGACCACCATTCCCGCTGGGACACCGGGAGTCATCACACAAACGTTAGGCGGGAGTTATACCATTGCCACCTATCAGGGCCTGGCTCGCATCGCCGAAAAGGATCTTGATGCTCTCGGCCTCGAAGCTCCCACAGGCGGCAATGGAGAAAAGCCGGCTCGTACGTCCGACGAACCCGTCGAAGAAAAGGCTGTCTGGGATCAATTGCGCCAATGCTATGATCCGGAAATCCCAGTCAACATTGTTGATCTTGGACTGGTTTACGATTGCCAGTTGATCAAAAACTCCGACGGCGGGACCAAGGTAGAAGTGAAGATGACTTTGACCGCTCCAGGCTGCGGCATGGGACCGGCCATCGCCCACGATGCACAGAGCAAGATTTTAAGCATTGATGGAGTCGACGAAGCCGATGTGCAGCTGGTCTGGGATCCGCCGTGGAACCAAAACATGATCAGCGAAGCCGGGCGCATGAAACTGGGGATGATCTAACCGATGCAGAAACAGCTTCGTGCATTGACACACTCGCGGGGCTTCCTATAATCAGGTCCCCGCGCCTGCCGCAGGGCGCAGATTCAAAATCTCATTCGCAAAATTTCATGCCTTCGACTCAAATTATTCTGACCGAAAACGTCCCCGGTCTCGGGGCGGAAGCCGATGTGGTGAAAGTGCGTCGCGGTTATGCGCGCAACTTTTTGATGCCGACAGGCAAGGCTTTTGAAGTCACGCCGCGTACTCTTCGTCAGATCGATACGTTGAAGGCAAAACGGGCCGAGCGCGAAGCAAAAGAACTCAATGATTCGGAGGATCTGGCGCGGCGCATCGGCAAACTCAAGCTCACCTTCACCCTGGCCACTGGCGAGACCGGCAAAGCCTTTGGTTCCATTACCGCAAATGATCTTGCCGAACGGCTCAAACAGGAATTGAATCGCGAGATCGATCGCCATCTGCTCGTCCTCGAACATCCGATTAAGACCACGGGCGAGCATGAAGTGCCGATCAAGCTGCATCACGACGTGACAGCGAAGTTTAAGTTCATCGTTAAATCGACCGAGGAGCCGAAGCCGGAGGGTCCGGCCGCTTCGGAAGAACAACCACACACGGAAAAATCACGCGGACCGCGCAAGCGAAGCAAATAAATGCCGAGAAGTCCCCAAGGGAACGATCCTGGGGGGCCTCGCAGGACAGCAACTAACGGTGCTGACCGAGGCTCGGCCGACCGAAACGGGGGAAAAGTTGTTGGTCGATCATCCCCAGGTTCTTCGGTGGATATTCACAGAACCCTTCCTCATAGCGTCGAAGCCGAGCAGGGCGTGCTTGGTTCCATGCTCATCGCACCGCGCGACGCGATCTCGGAGGTCGTCGAGAAGATCACCGAGAATTACTTTTACATTCCCGCTCACCAGACCACCTACAGCGCGCTGGTCGACCTTTGGAATAACAACCACGGGATCGACCTGATCACTTTTACCCAGACACTGCGCGATCGAAATCTTCTCGAGACAATCGGCGGAGCATCCTTCGTCACCAACCTGTTTACCTTCGTCCCGACGGCCGCGAACGTGGGTTACTATCTCGAGATCGTTAGGGAAAAATATATCCTGCGCGAAATCATCGCCGCCTGCACGGAGGGCGCGAGGCGTTCCTACGAAGAGCAGGATGAAGTCGATAACCTGCTCGACGAAGTAGAGCAAAGAATTTACGCGGTCGGCGAAGATCGCTTCAAAGGCCAGAGCCTGACGATGAAGGATCAGGTCATGGAAGCGATCGAGGCGATCGAGAAGCTTTGGGAACAAAAAGGCAGCCTCACCGGCCTGGCGAGCGGGTTCGTCGAATTCGATCGCATGACCAGCGGCCTGCACCCCGCGGAAATGATTGTCATCGCCGCGCGTCCCAGCATGGGTAAGACGGCCTTTGTTATGAACATTGTCGAGCACGTCGCGGTGCACGAGAAGAAACCGGTCGCGGTTTTCAGCCTTGAAATGGGCAGCCAGCAGCTCGTGCAACGGATGCTCTGCTCGGGCGCCCGCGTCAACCTGCGCAAAGCGCGCGATGGCTTTCTCGCCGAGAGCGATTTTGACAAACTCACCACCGCCGCGGCGAAGTTAGCCGAGGCGCCAATTTACATCGACGATACTCCCGGCCTAACGATTCTTGAGTTACGCGCCAAGGCCCGTCGCCTCAAGGCCAAGCACGATCTTGCCCTGATCGTCGTTGATTACCTTCAGCTTCTCCGTTCGACGTCGAGGCGCGGTCAGGATAACCGCCAGATCGAAATTTCGGAAATTTCCGCCGGCATAAAAGGACTCGCGAAGGAGTTAAGCGTTCCGATCATCGTCGCCGCCCAGCTGAATCGAAACCCGGAAAACCGCACCGGCGACAGCAAAGGCCGCCCAAGGCTGAGCGACTTGCGCGAATCCGGCAGCATCGAACAGGACGCCGACCTGGTTGGTTTACTCGTTAGGCAAGAATATTACGCCGATACCGAGGAAGAAAAAGACGAGACCGAAGGCAAAGCCGATCTCATCATCGCCAAACAGCGAAATGGTCCGACCGGCGACGTGCCGCTGACCTTCATCAAAGAATTCACCCGCTTCGAAGACCGCGCCCGCGAGGAGCGCGAGCCTTAACGCATCTTCGCCCACTTCCTCTCCCTATCCTCCAAGCTACTTCACAGGCCCAGTGTTCTTTTTACCTCACTTGGATAGTCAGCGCCTGATCCTTGATTTGTCCTTCTTGCTGAGACAGTCCCTATGGTCACTCCTTCGTTTGAAATACCGAACACGGTCGTAAGCCACAGTATCGCATTGTCTTTTTCAAAGAGTTTCAGGTAAATGAACTCATGAAACATCCGCAACTCCTTCGCAGCCATCTCGACGTTCGGTAAATAGTGGTAATCCGTATATCTATCGTAGTTCGACGATTTGGTTGTGTCTTGTGATCTGATTACCGCGCCGGACGGCAGCGAAATAATCCACAGATACCAACCCGCGGTGACCCCAATGATTATTAAGGGCAACGAAGCTACCTCATTGATTCCAATACGCATCCACTAGCTTGCCGCGGAACCGATATCTTGTGATTTCGTGACCATTCTCCCGCACAACAAGCCAGTAGTTAAATTCCCCTGAGCTATCGACTAGGTGAAGCTCAAACCGGTTGTCGGGCGAAAAAGCGCTTCGCACTCCAGGTGCGGCGCAGATAGCTACACTAGCGCTCGAAAACAGGACCAGGCTCGCCACACAGATAACCTTGGCGCTCGTCATCTTCACAATTGAGTTGGGATCAACTTCAATCTCTTAACCTCGTTCGCAGTCCTCGGACGCTCGTCCCATCGTTACCGAGGTGCCGCTTCCGCAAATTCTTCGTCGCGACAAGTTCGAAGGTACGAAAGCCACATTGGAAGAGGCTTCAAGGATAATGCAAGCCGTACAACTTCATTGCCACACCAGAATTTCGCGATCCTCGCCAAATAACATCGCATATCCATTCGCCGACAGGATCGGTTCTAAAGCGTTCTGGCCGCGTCGATGACGTGCTGGGCATCGATCCCGAATTCTTTCATTACCTTGTCGCCGGGGGCGCTCATGCCGAAGCGATGGAGGCCGATGATTTTGCCGTCGAGCCCGACATATTGCGCCCAGATCTGTGGTATGCCGGCTTCGATTGCCACGCGTTTCCTACACTCGTTAGGCAGGACTTCTTCGCGATAACTCTCCGGTTGCCGGTCAAAGCGTTCAAAACACGGCATGGAAACAACGCGCGTCCCCTCGCCCAGTTCTTTGCCCGCGGCGAGCGCGTGCTGTAACTCGCTCCCGCAGGACAGCAAAATCAACTCGAGTTTTCCTTTCTCCTTCTTCGCGATGTAACCGCCTTTCAGCACTCCTTCACGGCGAGTTTGGACATCAATCTCATTCAGCATCGGCACAGTTTGTCTCGTTAGGGCAAGCAGAGTCGGCCCGTCGATTCGCTCCGCGGCGGCGGCAAAAGCGCCGGCGGTTTCTTCTGGATCAGCCGGGCGGATGACATCGATCTGCGGCATCACTCGGACACTTGCCACGGTCTCGACCGGCTCGTGGGTCGGTCCGTCTTCGCCGACTCCGATGGAGTCGTGGGTAAAGATATAGATGTTTGGCAGTTTGGAGAGGGCAGCCAGACGGATCGAAGCGCGACAGTAATCTGTAAAGACCAAAAAGGTCGCGCCGGAGGCACGAAAGACACCATGATAGCTGACGCCGTTCATGATCGCGCACATGCCATGTTCGCGGATGCCGAAGTGGATGTTACGCCCGCCCGGATTCAGGCGCGTGAAATCACCGCCGTCCTTAATGTAATTCAGCGTCGAGCCATGTAAGTCGGCGCTGCCGCTGATCAGGAACGGTAACTCCTTTGCGATCGGCTGGAGCGCTTCGCTCCCGGCCTTGCGGGTTGCGAGCTTGGCGTCGCTCGGAAAATTCGGGATCTTCGCCAGCAAATCGTCAGGCACCTTGCGGTCGATCGCGTCGTCCAACTCCTGCGCCTTATCCGGATACTTCTTTCGCCAGGCGTTCCAGGTTTCTTCCCACCGATCATAGGCTGCGAGCAGGTCTTTCTTGTGCTGCGCGAAATACTCTTTCACGTCGTCGGAGACAAAGTAATGCTCGTCCGGTAAACCCAGCCCTTTGCGCGCTGCATCGGCGAACTTGGCTCCGGCTTCGCCATGTGCTTTCGAGGTGCCGGCGACTTCCGGGATTCCTTTGCCGATCAACGTGTGCGCGATAATGAATTGTGGTTTCCCGTTTTTGCGCTCCTTCGCAATGTGGAGTGCATCAAGGAAAGCCTGCATGTCCTGACCGTCGATTTCCTGCACGTCCCAGCCATAGGCGCGATAACGCATTCCGGTGTCTTCGCTTTGGGTTTCCTTCGCCATCGCATCCAGGGTGACGGCGTTGGAGTCGTAGATGAGGATCAGGTTATCGAGTCCGAAATGACCGGCAAAGGCGCTTGCTTCCGCGCTCACGCCTTCCTGCAAGCAGCCATCGCCCGCCAGGCAAATGATGTTTTGATCGAAGATACGGTGTTCGTCGCTGTTGAAACGCGCCGCGGCCATCTTCGCCGCCATCGCGATGCCGACCGCGTTGCCCACCCCCTGGCCTAACGGACCAGTCGTGCACTCCACGCCGGGCGTTTCGAAAAACTCGGGATGACCTGGTGTCTTGCTGTGGAGCTGCCGGAAATTTTTGATCTCCGACATGGGCAAATCGTAACCGCTCATGTGCAGCCAGGCGTAAAGGAACATGCTGCCGTGGCCGGCGGAGAGGACGAAGTAGTCGCGATTGATCCAGCGCGGTTTGTCAGGGTTGTGCCGAAGGGCGTAACCGTAAAGCACCGCGCCTATTTCGGCGCAGCCCAGAGGAAGACCGAGATGACCGGATTGGGAGGCGTGAACAGCATCAATAGCGAGCCCACGCGCCTGGTCCGCCGCACGCGAAAGGATGTCGAGATTCAAACTCATGTGCCCACTCTATATGCAAAAGATCGGCAAGTGGAATGACGAGTTTTGCGGTCAACAAAACGACGGGGTGAAGAGGGCTCGCGGGATCAACGAACGGCCAGGGCTACTCCGGCGCGAAACCCGCTGTGTCCTCTTCAGCCCTTAACAGGAGCCAACTCACTTTCAGTCACCAAGCCGATAGGCTTCGACCAAAGCAATCCCGGTGGAATCGTTCTTACCTTGCACAATCGCGGTGTAATCACCTGGCGTAAGGGTTGCGAAGATAGCTGACTCCGCATCGTTGGTGGGAGGAATCGTGGTTGCGGCGATTTCTGCTTCCTGGGAATCTTTCCAATTGTCGTTGGAAGCGATCAGCGCGCCGTTGGCATCGTGCAGTTCCAGGGTCGGATCGAGCAACGCGTTCTCGATCCCAAGAGACGGGCCGATAGCTCTTAGCAGAACGTCCGTCGGTTCACTGCCAAGGATGATAATTCCGCCGATCATCACATCGTCATCGTGCTGCACGAATCCCCGAGTCGACACGTTCTGCAGGGTAGAGTCTGAAGCTTGATTCAAGTCATAAACCTCAACCAACCCAATTCCTGTCCCTCCGTCCTTGCCTTCGAGAATGGCGGTGTAATCCCCGGGATCCAGCGTAGCGATAATGGCGGATTCAGAATCATCCGTCGGCGGAATGGTTGTGTTGATGATCGCTTGTTTATCCGGGCTATCTTTCCAATCATCATTGGTCTGGGTGATCGTTCCCGAAGAATCTGCTAACTCGAGGAGAGGATTTGCCAGAGTTCCAGTCAGGGGCAGTGATGGACCAAGCCCGCGCAAAAGCACCTGCTTCGGTTCGGTACCGCCAATGATGAAGCCGGCGATGAGGACACTGTCACCTGTGCCAACACTTAGCCGCGTGGATATGTTAGCGAAGGTCGGCTCAATAAGTGCGAGCTCGAACGCTCCGATATCTGTGCCATCGCCGCCGGCCGCGTTAGCGATTTTGGGTTGATCGACGGTGCGAGGCATTCCCCGTTCGTCGTTCTCCAGACCGATGTTTATTCCCTGGTCTATTGCAGGACTGCCGGGCAGCAAAGCCATCGTCGGATAAGCTCCGCCGTTCAATTGCAGAGGACCGAGCATCGGATCGAGTGGCTGGTCGACCGTGCCAGTCTGATCGCTGCTGAGAAAGGCGGTACCGGCCGGGGCGATCCCGACCAGGTTATAACCCTGCGAGACGATGGTGAATGTCAGGTCGGCTTTGTCCGGGTTACTGGGCGAAGTATTTCCGGCCACGATACAGCTTTCGAGAGTGACTCCGTCGCCACCGGCGATCCCGCCGCCCTCGAAGAAACAGGAGTTACCCGAGATAGTATCGGCGACTAAGGTAGCCCCGCCATCGAGCGACAAACCGCCTCCAAAGCCTCCATCAAGGTTGTGCGGGCCGCCGGTAGTCACTACGTTGCCAGTGATGGTACAGTTGGTGATCGTAGCAGTGCCCCTGGAACTAACTCCGCCGCCGTCTATTCCGGTATTTTCAGATACCGTCGAGCCGAACAAGTTTAATGTGCCGTTGTTAAGGATTCCACCCCCATCACCGTTGCAGCTATTGTTTGTGATGAGACAGTTGGTGAGCGATAAGGTCGCGCCGGTTGCATTTAAACAGCCACCGCCGTCCGCAATGACTTGAATCGGGAAGCCGCTGCCGATCGCACTGTTATGAGAAATCGTGACTGCGGCAAGGATGAGGGCGCCTTTGTTAGAGACACCGCCGCCACCTTTTTCGTCAGTCATCCCGCCAAAGATGCTCAAAGCGGTAATTTGAACGTTCGTCCCTGTTGTCACACTGATAAGACTGAACTCTCCCGTCGCGCTGCTACCGCGCGCGACCGTCAGCGATCCAGAACCCGGGCCAATAATCGTAAGGTCCTTATTGATTACCAATTCACTTAAGAGCGAAATTGTGCCGGTCACATCGAATACGATTGTCGAGCCGGGCGGTGCCGTTGCGATCACCGCGCGCAACGAACCCGGGCCATCATCATTGCCGTTGGTGACGGTGAAGGTTCCAGCGTGCAGAAGCTGAACCGTAACCTGCAATAAGAGGCAGGCTACTAACCGGCGGGGGATTCTAGTTTGCATGTCGTGCCGCAAGCTTCTACCCGACTCAAAGCGCAGGTGTCAAGAGTGGCGCACCAATTCAAATCGGGAAGAACCTTGAAATGGAGACTCATGCCACCAGTCTCGCCGAAGACTGCGGAGCAGAGTTGTGACTTCGGGCGCGCAATAGTCTTAGAAAAAGGGATGGCTCAGGCAGCCTGTTTGGAATTCGCCTTAGGCAGATCCGATCACTTTTTCCCACTCGGGCTTGGCGAAGATGCCGGCGTCGCGACAGGCTCCGCCTTCAAAACCGTTTCCTTGACCGTGAACGTCCAATGCGCCGCGGCTTTGCTATCACCCATCTTTGCTTCGAGAATTACCGAGCACGAAGAGCCCCGTAACGGCTGCGTAACCTGATAGGAAATGGTTTTCGTGGCGGGATCATACTTCGCCGGGACAACGCCAAGGCCACTGACACGCATGACAACCTTGTTTGGATCAATCCCGCCAATTGCGCCAAGGGCCGCCTTGATCAATGGCTTGCTACCCGCGGTAGAGCCGTCGGCCGGTTGAGGATTTATACTCGTTAGGGGAATTTCCTGCACGGCAACGGTGCCGCCGCTGGTTGAACCACCAAAACCGATCGCATCGGCAAAGACCTTTGGCTTGTTCGCTTCGATCATGTATCGGCCGAGCGAATCGTTCGGCGCACCGTAAGTCAGCTTTTGCCCGTAAACGGTAAAGACCGCTTCGTAACCGGCGGCTTTCGTCGCCTGCTTCACCTTGTCATTGTAATAACCAAAGGGAACAGCAAAGCAGTTAACCCGAATCCCGAGCTTTTGTTCCAGAGTTGCCTTCGAGCCGGCGACCTCGGCATTGAGCCACTGATCGTATTCCTCGGGAGTTAGACGCTTGCGTCGAACCTTATCGTATGGCTTGCGCAGATCCTGGTGCGTGGCGCTGTGTGCTTCGATGTCGACGCCGGCATCGCGCATCTCGGCCAGTTGCTCCCAGCTCATCGCCTCGCCGCCGCCGAATTTACCGCCTTTTATTCCTTCCGTGTAAATGAAGAGCGTGAGCGGATAACCGAACTTCTTCAGGATTGGCCAGGCAACTTCAAAACCCGATTTGTAACCATCGTCGATCGTGATAATGGCGGCTCGCGACGGAATCTTTTTCTCTCCCCGTTTCCAGGCGAGAAAATCCTGCATGCCGATGACCGGAATTTTTGCGTCCTGCAATTGTTTCATCTGGGCCTCGAACGCTTCCGGGGTAATCTCTGTGTCAGGCCTTCGGACCTTCTTCTCAAAACGGTGATAGCCGAAAACGATCACTTCCCCGTTCCGATCGATCGGCGGCTCAGTCGGGCTCGGCGATGGAGTCGGCGTGCTGGCCGCGACACTGGCAACGGCGCTCGGGCCCGGCGTCGGCGCGCCCGCATTCGCCTTCGAGGTGAAACCAGTCTTTTTACAGCCGCCGAAAACCAGGCCGCAACAGAGGAGAAAAATCGCAAAACGGTCGCGCATAAAATGGATCGGTAGCCATCGAGCGCGGGAACAAAAAAGACAAGCGGTTTTCACCAGATTCGCCCAGTTTTGCGCGATTTCGCGCTTTGGATTTGCCCGGCATACAATCCGCTATATGTAAGCAGATGCAGCCGCTGGTTCGTCACGTTCATCGTCTTCTTCTTGCTGCCACCTTGTCGCTCGGAGGGTGCGCGACGGTGGCCACGAACACCAGCCATACTTTCGACACGGTCGTGGTCGATGCAGGCCATGGCGGCAAGGACAGCGGCGCCTGGCGTAAACATTCGCCGCCGGAAAAAGCGGTCACACTCGATGTCGCCCTACGGGTTGAGAAGAAGTTGCGTGACTCGCAACTGCAGACCGTTCTAACCCGCTCGAGCGATGTCTTCATCCCGCTCGATACCCGGGTTGCGATTGGAAATCAGCACCGCAATTCGATCTTTGTCAGTATTCATTTCAATGATTCGCCAAGACGCGGGATCGAGGGAGTGGAGACGTACTATCATTCGCCCTACGCTTTCGACCTCGCAGCCAAAATTGAGCGCAATCTGCTCAGCCTTCCGGGAGCGGTGAACCGCGGCGTCCATGTCGCGCGCTTCCGGGTTTTGCGTAACGCGGAATATCCCTCGGTCCTGGTCGAATGCGGCTATTTGAGTAATCGCTCCGATGCGCGCGACGCCGGGAGCGCAGGCTATCGCGAACTGCTGGCAGACAAGATCGCGGAGGCAATTGTCGATTATCGCTACGGCGACGGCGTTTACCGCCGAGAGCCGGCAGTGATTGCACAAGCGGCCGGCGGGATGGGGACGTTCAATCCGAGTTACCGCTAGGACTGCGTCGCTCGGAATTCGCTGAACTCTTGCGGCTGCCCCAGCCCACTGCATAACTTGGTCCAGTTTCCTGCTTCATCCTTGCAATCTGAGACATGCTCGGATGCGAAGCGGTCACGTGGCAGCGCGACCGGTTAGAATTCTATTCCGCGCGCTTCACGACCGATCGACGCAAGAATAATGAGAACGACAAAAACCGTCGCGGTCACCAAAGCCATCGCCAGGGCGTAATCAGGCTGGCCGTTTGGCCTAACGAAATGTTCGGCCAGTTTCGCCTGGACCATGGCCGCGTTGGCCGAAAAGAAATTGCCGAGCTGATAGACGACTCCGGGAAAGGTTCCGCGCCAGGCCGGCGGTGAGAGCTCATTCAAATGCACTGGCACAACGCCCCATGCGCCCTGCACCATAAATTGCATCAGGAATCCGCCCGCGATCAGGAACGGTACCGTCGGGGAAAAAACCCACGCCGGGATCAGGACCAGCCCGAGCACTGCGGCGATGACGATCATGCGCCGTCGTCCCCAGCGCTGGGAGAAATAACCAAGCAACGTTCCACCACATATCGCACCGAGATTGTAAATGATGGCAATTCGTGCCGTCTGGCCGACGGAAAACCCGCGCTGCTTTTGCAGAAAGGTCGGATAGAGATCCTGGGTGCCGTGCGACATGTAGTTAAAGGCCGTCATGAGGAGGATCGAATAAAGAATGAGCCGCCAATGTTCCCTGACCAACTTCCTAACGCCTAACGACTGCCGCGCTTCGCGCTGTTGTTCCCGCCAGACGGGCGACTCGGGCACATGCATCCGGATGTAAATCACGAGCAGCGCGGGAAGCGCCCCGACAACGAAAAGCGGCCGCCAGCCGAAATGGGGAAAGACGAGCCAGTAGACCAGCGCGGCCAGCAGGAAGCCGAAAGCATAACCCTGTTGCAGGATGCCGGAGGCGAGACCGCGCGCGCGCGCCGGCAAACTTTCCATCGCGAGCGATGCGCCCAATCCCCATTCTCCGCCCATGCCGATGCCGTAGAGCGCGCGGAAGATGAGAAAGACCGTGTAACTTGGGGCAAAGGCGGTCAGCAGCTCCATGAGCGAATAAAAAATGATATCGATCATGAGCGGTCCGCGCCGCCCAAAGCGATCGCCTAACAAACCAAAAATAAGCGCGCCTAACGGGCGCATCATGAGGGTAAGGGTGATGGCAAAGGTGATCCGGACGATCGAAACCGAAAACTCGGCCGCCACATCCTTGATCACGAAGGTGAGGAGAGAAAAATCGAGCGCGTCGAGGGTCCAGCCGAGGAAACAGGCCAGAAATGTCCGGCGCTGGACGCGATCCAGCGCGCGATAGATTTCGAAGGCTTCCACACATCTAGATTAACGGGCGGCCGCGGAGCGCGTCCACTCTGCATCTGTCGCTCCCGCTTCCGCTCGAATCGCTCTTCGAGCTGAGAGGGGATAAGAGGCAATCCCGAAACTACACAACATATCGACGTATCATGATACGTTAATTTGTTAGTTGCCGAATCTGCCCGGCTGGCGTTAAATTGCCGCTATCGTGAAAACCGCATTCGACCACCCGCTCGCCGATCTTCTCCGGCAACGCATCGTCATTCTTGACGGCGCCATGGGAACGATGGTGCAGCGCTACAAATTCTCCGAAGAAGAATATCGCGGGGCGCGCTTCGCCAGCCATCCGGCCAGGTCCCTGAAAGGCGATCTCGAGTTGCTGCAACTGACGCGCCCGGAAGCGATCGAAGAAATCCACACCAGCTATCTCAGAGCCGGCGCGGACGTGATTGAAACAAATACTTTCAGCGCTACAACCATTGGGCAGCACGACTTTCTTTTTGGCGGCGAACCGAAAAGCGGACGCAAGGACGAGGAATTTTTCGAACGCGTCGTGACCGATCAGGAGCTGAGCGCGCTCGTGCAGGAAATGAACGTCGTCGCGGCGAAGATCGCGCGGGCGGCGTCGGATCGAGTGGCCAATGAAACCGGGCAGCCGCGTTTCGTCGCCGGCGCTTTAGGTCCACTGCCTGTCACCTCTTCGCTTTCCCCGGATGTAAACGATCCCGGTTTTCGCGCCGTCACTTTCGACCAAATTCGCCGCACCTATGCACAGCAGGTGCGCGGGCTGATGGAGGGCGGAGTCGATGTTCTTTTGATCGAGACGATCTTCGACACGCTCAACGCCAAGGCTGCGATCTTTGCCGTGAGCGAAATATTTGATTCGTTAGGCAAAAAACTGCCGGTCCTGATTTCCGGCACCATCACCGATCTTTCCGGTCGCACTCTCACTGGTCAGACGGTCGGCGCCTTTCTCACCTCGATCCTCCACGCCGAGCCACTGATTGTCGGATTAAATTGCGCACTTGGGCCAGCCGAGATGCGCCCGCACATGGAGGAGATGGCGCGACTTGCGCCCTGTTTCACGAGCGCCTATCCAAACGCCGGCCTGCCGGACCCACTCTCGGTTACCGGATTCCCCGAAACGCCAGAATCGATGGCGCCGCAGATGCGCGATTGGGCGGCGAACGGCTGGCTCAACCTGGTGGGCGGCTGCTGCGGCACAACGCCGGAGCACATCCGCGCCATTGCCGAAGCCGTGCGCGAATTCCCGCCACGCGCCCTGCCGGGATTTGCAAGCGCGCTCGCTGCCTAACGATGACAGAGAAGAGGTTAGCGGAAACAGCCCTTCATCTTTCCGGGTTAGAAGCGCTCAATGTCACACCCGACTTTGGCTTCGTCGTCGTCGGCGAACGGACCAATATCACCGGCTCGCCCAGGTTTTCGAAGCTGATCCTGGGCGGCGACTTCGAAGCGGCACTTGCGGTCGCGCGTCAGCAGGTGGAAGGCGGCGCCAACATCCTCGACGTCAACATGGACGAGGGCATGATCGACTCGGAATCGACCATGACGCGCTTCCTGCGCTTGATCGGAAGCGAGCCCGATATTTCGCGTATTCCCATCATGATCGACAGCTCGAAGTGGAGCGTGATCGAGGCGGGGCTGCGTTGCGTGCAGGGCAAGGGCGTGGTGAATTCCATTTCGCTCAAAGCGGGCGAAGAAGAATTCCTCCGTCAGGCGCGGCTCGTTAGGCGCTACGGCGCGGCAGTCATCGTGATGGCCTTTGACGAGCGCGGCCAGGCCGACACGGTGGCGCGCAAGACCGAGATTTGCCAGCGCGCCTACACCTTGCTGACCGAGCGCCTGAATTATCCGCCTAACGACATCATTTTCGATCCCAATATTCTCACGATCGCAACCGGGATCGAAGAGCACAACGAATACGCCATCGCGTTTATCGAAGCGACGCGCTGGATTAAGGCCAATCTCCCGGGGGCGCGGGTGAGCGGTGGAGTGAGCAACATTTCCTTCTCCTTCCGCGGCAACAACACCGTCCGTGAAGCGATGCACTCCGCGTTTCTCTATCATGCCATTCGCGCCGGGCTGGACATGGCAATCGTCAACGCCGGCCAGCTCGCGGTTTATGAGGAGATCGAGCCGAAACTGCGCGACCTGGTTGAGGACGTGCTCTTCAATCGCCGGGCCGACGCGACGGAGCGCCTGGTCGATTTCGCCGAGACGGTGAAGTCCAAAGGCAAAGTCGCCGTGAAGGATGAAAGCTGGCGAAACGAGCCGGTGGAGGAGCGGCTCTCCCATGCGCTTGTCAAAGGCATTGTCGATTACATCGAGGCCGATACGGAAGAAGCGCGGCAGAGAGCGACGCGCCCGCTCGATGTCATTGAAGGCCCCCTCATGGCTGGCATGAGTGTCGTGGGCGACCTCTTCGGCTCGGGCCGGATGTTTCTTCCCCAGGTGGTGAAAAGCGCGCGGGTGATGAAGAAGGCGGTCGCTTACTTACTGCCGTTCATGGAGGCTGAGAAAGCGGCCGATGCCAAACCACAGGCTCGCATCGTGATGGCCACCGTGAAAGGTGATGTGCACGATATCGGCAAGAACATCGTCGGTGTGGTGCTGCAATGTAATAACTACGAAGTCATCGACCTGGGAGTCATGGTGCCAGCCGAGAAAATTCTCGAGACCGCGCGCGAGCGAAAGGCAGATATCATTGGTTTAAGCGGACTGATCACGCCCTCGCTCGATGAGATGGTCCACGTGGCGCAGGAGATGTCGCGCCAGGAGTTTCGTGTGCCGCTCTTGATTGGAGGAGCGACCACCAGCCGCGCGCACACCGCGGTCAAAATCGCGCCACATTACCGCGAAAGCGTGGTGCACGTGCATGATGCCTCGCGCGCCGTCGGGGTGGTGAGCACGTTACTCAACCCAGAGTCAAAGACGCAGTTCGATGTCACAACGCGGAATGACTACGAGCGACTGCGCACTGAGCACGCAGGAAAAACGCGTGAGAAAAAAATGCTCGCGATCGAAGAAGCGCGACGCAATCGCCTTGAAATCGATTGGGAAGACTACGAGCCGCCTGTCCCGGAATTTGTCCGAACACGTCGCCTAACGACTGCTGCGGACGGCGAGAACGAGAAGGATACTTTCCAGGTTTCACTCGAAACCCTGATTGAATACATCGATTGGTCGCCCTTCTTTCACGCCTGGGAATTGCGCGGGAGATATCCAGCGATTTTTGAGGACAAGATCGTCGGACAACAGGCACGAGAGCTCTTCGACGACGCACAGAAGTTATTACATCGGATCGTGAATGAAAAACAGCTCACTGCGCGCGGTGTATTTGCGTTCTGGCCGGCAAACTCGTCAGGCGACGATATCGAGATCTATCGTGACGAGTCACGAAGTGAGGTCGTCGCGAAGTTTCATTTCCTGCGTCAGCAAATGCAAAAGCCAACCGGCCAGCCAAACTATTGTCTGGCGGATTTTGTCGCGCCGAAAGAGTCACGCCGGCGCGATTATTTCGGCGGTTTTGCGGTCACGGGAGGAATCGGAGCAGATGAGCTGGCGCAACGATTCCAGGCCGAGCACGACGATTACAGCTCCATTCTCACCAAGGCACTAGCCGATCGCCTTGCGGAAGCGTTCGCTGAGTATCTCCACCGCCAGGCGCGGATCTCCTGGGGCTTCGGGAAGAGTGAAGGCCTAACGACGGAAGACATGATCCGCGAACGCTATCGCGGTATTCGGCCGGCGCCCGGTTATCCGGCTTGTCCAGACCATGTCGAAAAGCGCACGCTCTTTGACTTGCTCTCGGTGGAAAGCAACGCCGGGATCACGCTGACCGAGTCGTTTGCCATGCATCCTGGCGCGAGCGTGAGTGGATTCTACTTTTCACATCCCGAAGCGCGCTACTTTGCGGTGGGAAAAATCGAACGCGACCAGGCAAAGGATTACGCCGCGCGCAAAGGTGTATCGTTAGGCGAAGTCGAAAAGTGGCTTGGCCCTAACTTGAACTTCGCCTGACAAGTTTCGCGTCGGTCGCGCGGGCGACCTGGCTCACGGATTTATCAGGCCGCCGCGCGCGAGTGTCTCCAACCTACATACACGTACTTTAGTAATTACTTCGCGGCAGCTGACCCCATCATGGTGAGAAGTTGCCAGTCTCAGTGATGGGCGAGTGCATGATTATCGATCCCGGATTATTCGGACCCGTGTATGAGCCACTGCCGCTACCGGTCCAGTTAACGAAGTGGAAGCCAGGGTTGGCATGAGCCTTGATCGTAACCGATTTGTTCGCGTCCTGCCAGCCGCTCACCGGTTGAACCGCTCCTCCGCTTCCGGCATTCATGGTGAGGAAGAACTGTCGTTTGAAGCTCGCCTGATAGTTCGTGTTCGTCGTGGGAGCAACCACATGGGAGATCGCTCCATTATCATTCCATTTCGCCCAGACAAACTGAGTTCCAGGTCCGCCACTCTGCGGTGAGGTTGTAGCAATCGTATGGTTCGAACCGGCGACCCAGCTGAACTGTTGTTGCGAGGTATAAGTGACGCTGTCAACAGTGAAGGAGGGCCCAGCAGGTTTGGTACGTATTTTTACCGTAACCATCGGCGGCGGAGTTGGTGTTGGCGTCGCTGTCGGAGTCGGAGTCGGAGTCGGAGTCGGTGTCGGTGTCGGTGTCGGTGTCGGTGTCGGTGTTGGGCAATCGACTGTCTCCGAGGCCGAGTTAGAACCCGAGCCGGCATTGCTGGTGGTGAAGCTGGCGGTGTTACTGTAATCGCCGCAACTGTTGCTCGTGGTGCTGCTCACTACATGAGCGGTCGTACTGGTATTACCCGCGAGCGTGGTTGGAGTGTAAACCAGGCTCTGGTTCGGCGGCGAGCCGCTAACCGACCAGCCGAAGCTGGTGTTGCCCGCGTCAATCGTCCAGTTCACATCGGTCCCACCAGGCAAACTATCAGTCACACTTAGATCGGCAGCCGTGCCAGCACCGCTATTGTTAAGGGTGACGGTGAAGCCGATCTGTGACCCGGCGTCCACGTTGGCCGCATCGGCCGTCTTGGTGATGCTGAGATTGGCGCACAAGACCGTCTCAGTGGCGGAATCGGAACCCGAGTTGTCGTTGCTGGTGGTGAAGCTAGCGGTGTTACTGTAATCGCCGCAACTGTTGCTCGTGGTGGTGCTCACCACGTGAGCGGTCGTCATCGTATTACCTGCGAGCGTTGTCGGAGTGTAAACCAGGCTCTGATTCGGCGGCGAGCCGCTGACCGACCAGCCAAGGCTGGTGCTGCCGGCGTCAATCGTCCAGTTCACATCCGTCCCGGCCGGCAGGTTATCAGTCACACTTAGTCCGGTGGCAGTGCCTGCGCCGCTATTGTTAAGGGTAACCGTGAACCCGACCTGGGATCCGGCGCTTACGCTCGGCGCATCGGCCGTCTTGGTGATGCTGAGATTGGCGCACAAGACTACCTCGGTGGCGGCATCAGAACCCGAACCGGCATTGCTGGTCGTGAAGCTGGCCATGTTATGGTAGTTATCGCAGCTGTTGCCCGTGGTGCTGCTCACTACATGCGCGGTGGTGCTTGTGTTACCCGCGAGCGATGTCGGCGTGTAAACCAGGCTCTGGTTCGGCGGCGAACCGCTCACTGACCAGCCCGAGCTCGTATTGCCCGCGTCAATCGTCCAGTTCACATCTGTCCCGGCAGGTAAACTATCAGTCACACTTAAGTTGGAGGCAGTGCCAGCACCGCTATTGTTCAAGGTCACGGTGAAGCCGATTTGTGATCCAGCGCTCACAGTGGCCGCATCCGCGGTCTTGGTGATGCTGAGATTCGCGCATAGGACTGTCTCGGTGGCGGCGTCAGAACCTGAACCGGCATTGCTGGTACTGAAGCTTGCGGTGTTGTGATAGTTACCGCAGCTGCCGCTCGTGGTGCTACTCACCACGTGCGCGCTCGTACTTGTATTACCCGCGAGCGTGGTCGGCGTATAAACCAGGCTCTGGTTCGGCGGCGAACCACTCACTGACCAACCAACGCTGGTGTTGCCCGCGTCAATTGTCCAGTTCACATCCGTCCCGGCCGGCAAACTATCAGTCACACTTAGGCCGCTCGCAGTGCCAGCACCACTATTGTTCAAGGTGACAGTGAACCCAATCTGTGATCCGGCGCTCACGCTGGCCGCATCTGCAGTCTTGGTGATGCCGAGATTGGCGCACAGGACTGTCTCGGTAGCCGAGTTAGAACCCGAGCCGTCGTTGCTGGTGGTGAAAGTGGCGGTGTTATTGTAATCGCCGCAACTGTTGCTGGTGGTAGTGCTCACTACGTGCGCGGTCGTACTTGTATTACCTGCGAGAGTTGTCGGGGAGTAAACCAAACTCTGGCTCGGTGGCGAGCCACTGACCGACCAACCCGAACTGGTATTACCAGCGTCGATTGTCCAGTTCACATCCGTTCCAGCAGGCAAACTGTCAGTTACACTTAGGCCGGCGGCCGTACCTGCACCACTATTGTTCAGGGTAACGGTGAACCCGATCTGTGTTCCGGCGCTCACGCTGGCTGCATCGGCGGTCTTGGTAATGCTGAGATTGGCACACAGGACCGTCTCGGTGGCCGAGTTAGAACCCGAGCCGGCATTGTCGCTGGTGAAGCTGGCGGTGTTATTGTAATCGCCGCAACTGCCGCTCGTGGTGCCGCTCACTACGTGCGCCGTCGTGCTCGTATTACCTGCGAGCGTGGTGGGAGTGTAAACCAGGCTCTGGTTCGGCGGTGAACCACTCACCGACCATCCTGAACTCGTATTACCAGCGTCGATTGTCCAGTTCACACCTGTCCCGGCAGGCAGGTTGTCAGTCACACTAAGTCCGGTCGCAGTGCCCGCACCGCTATTGTTCAGGGTCACGGTAAAGCCGATCTGTGATCCGGCGTTCACACTGGCCGCATCAGCCGTCTTGGTGATCGTGACGACCGGGGGCGGTGTTGGCGTCGGCGTCGCTGTCGGAGTGGGTGTTGGGGTCGGAGTCGGCGTTGGTGTTGGCGTTGGAGTCGGAGTCGGAGTCGGAGTCGGAGTCGGAGTCGGGGTTGGCGTCGGGGTCGGCGACGGACATGTTGACGGCGTATACCGTTGGTTATCGTTAGTGCCGTTGAACAAGGCGTCGTTGCGGCCGCCTAGCGAGTACAGGGCGGTCCCCCCTACCGCACCGCCGGCGCCGCGCCCGCGCGGTTGCACCATCGAGCTGGCATTAAGGGTCCAGGTATTAGCGTTGAAATCATAACTGTAAGTGCTGGTTGACGGATTGCCGTTGACATAGCCGCCAGCCAGAACCCAGTAGCCATTTACGATTCCGCTCGAGGCGCTCCAAATGGTCGCCGGCATCGTGCCGACGGTGGCCCAGGTGTTAGCACTAATATTGTATCGATAGAGAATGTTCTGTGCTGCAGTCGTGCCCGTGCCGCCGGCTACGTAAATATAGTCGATGCCGCCGACATTCGCATACGTCACCTGTGGAAATGCCAACCCAGTTGGCAATGCCGCCCCGGCCGCCCAGGTGACTGTCGGAGGGCTGCCGCTAAGGGTACCGATTTGCAGGCTGGTCTGTGCCGTGCCGGCACTGTTGAAGCCGCCTAGCAGATAGATCTTACTATTGAAGTAGGCCGCGCCGGCCGCCCAACGCGAGGTGGTAAAGCTCGTCAGGGTCGTGTAGGTGTTTGCCACCGTATCGTAGCGCCGGGTTGTAGCTATCGTCGCTCCACCCATAATGAAGATGTATTGGCTCCCATCACTCACGGCCACGGGACCCTCGACGCCGCTAGGATAATTTGTCAATGAGGTCCAGATATTGTTTACCGTGTCGTACTTTCGGGCCGCGGTGGCCAGGGCGCCGTTGCTGACGCCGGTAAACATATAGAGATTGTTACCAATAACTGCGGTCGCCTGATCCATGATATTGGCGGGCACGGGCAGTTGCGGCGAGTTATCGGTCCAGGCATTGGGAGTGCAGTTTGTACAGTCAAGAGCGACCGAGGCCGTGCCCGTTCCGGTGCCGGCGTTGCTACTCGTGAGCGTAGCCGTATTCGAGTAAGTGGTGCCGCAGGACGAGGGTGTGGTATTGGAGATCACATGAGCCTTGTAGCTCTGACCCGCAGGCATGCTCGTCTGGGTGAAGACAAGACTTTGATTAGGAGGCGAGCCGTTGATGAACCAAACGGGATCAGAGTTTCCGACATCGAGTGACCAATTAATGTCGTTCCCAGAAGGAAGGTTGTCACTAAAGGACAAGCCAGTGGCAGTGGCGGTGCCGGTACTATTCACCTGAACAGTAAAGCCCATCTGTTGGCCGGGATTTATGCTCGCCTGGTCGGCCGTCTTAGTTAGCGAGATTGCGGCAACCGGTGGAGGGGTTCGTGGAACGCACTGCGTAAAAACAAAATTACCGACGCGGTTCCGCCAGTTAAATGTACTCGTGGTGGAGTAATATTCATTCGTGTACCAGAATGTGCAGTCATCCTGGGGATCGACACTCATCGCACTATAGTCACCCCACCGGTTGCCGGTGCTGCTTTGACTGCCGGTGCCGGCGAAGAGCGTAGCTTCGCCTTGCGCCAAAGTATTGATAGGATCGGTTGCGAGGCGGCCAGCGTAACGGATTTGCGGAAAGATAGTGGACGATGAAGCGCTGAACCCGACGGCGATATCTCCGCCGTTATCCATGGCCGCGCTGCCCAGCCATCGCCAGATGCCGTCACCTAGTGTGTACGTGCTTTCCTGGGCGACAGTCACAGGACCACTGGTCACATTCTGGAGTTCGATCCAACGCACGCCTGCGGTGCCACTGCCGGTTCCCGCAGTGCCACAAGCACCGGTTGCGCAAACCGCATAGGTCGTTACGACGGACTCATGATCGCCGAAGTTACGATAGGCTGCGCGATGGATAAAACGGTCACCGATTCCATCCAACCCGCTGTTTGAAGTGGTGACGCCGGATTGCGGGACACAAGCCCGAGTATTGGAGCCGCTACTGCACAACTGAGTAAAAGCTGCCGCCGCGGGCGTGGCAAAAGTCGTCCAGGTCGAGTTGGCTGGCGTGGTAAAATCGACATGGAAGTGGTAGACAATGTAGCTGCCGCTCGCTGGAAAACCGACAAAGGTTTCGGGCGCGCCGCTGGCGGGAAGCGTTGGTCCATCGATATCCACCGGCAGCATCGGACCAGCCCCGGTAATAGGGCCAACTGGGCTAATAAAAGTTGCCGGATTGCCCAGGAGCATGTTGGTGCGATCCAGCGCGAACGGCTGCGGACCCATGAAGACCGTCCCGGTGGAGTTGAACACGTTCATACTCATGTAGTAGGCATCGGCCCACACAGCGAGCTTGGGATAGTCGAAATAGTTCGTTCCTAAATGAAAACCATAACGAAAGTAACTGCCGGTCGCATCGGGCGATGTAGATACCGCTATGCACTCATCAGTCGGCACCGAAGTACCGGCGAACTGACTGATAATCCATCGATTGGCAAAGTGGTCATACAGGACAATGCCGTCGCCGTCGCCGTTGAACTCACAAACACCGCCAAAACCCTTCCAGATTGAGGAAATGGCGATAGGACCAAGCTGGGACACACCCGTGGCCTTGTTAAACACCTGGATGCCCTCGTTGACCTCGTTCACGTACTGATTAAGACCTACCGCACCGTTCGGATCGGGTGGCGCGCACGAGCAAACAACGCCGGGAAAATCTATGCCTTCAAAGTTGAGCGTGGTGGCTGGTATGTTGGGAGACTGGAGAGCCAGCGTCGACGCTGTCTTGTCTTGCAAAGCATGATCTGGCGCGTCCAAGTGGAAGAGGCCGGTTTTAGGGTTTTCCTTCAGCTCGCAATTCTCTTGTAACTGGAATACCGGGGCATGGATCTCGATTTGGCGGAGGGGCGGCGCTATATCGTTCTTGTAGGACCGGACGGACATCACACCTCTGTTAGAGCCAGGTCCGTCTAAAGGAGCGTCAGGAGCGGGAAATCCGCCGGCTTGGGGCGCCTGAGCCTTCCCTGATGTGGGAAAAAGACTTGAAATGAGTAAGGCTGCGGCGATCCCCAACAGAAAGATTGCCAAGGCCATTTTGAGCGTTGAAGCGCCCTTAGAATTGTTTTGTTTCTTTTTCATCTTGTTGCTTTCGGAGAATCCGGGAAGGTGAGCACCGGTTTACTTTATACGCGACACGCGCGTCAAGAACGCTTCGGCTTTCCAGGTCAGACAAACTTTGTCGCGAAAATCACTACATCGATTACAGCCGAAGCCTTGCGCTCCGCCTCTTCGTCATGGCAACCAGGCTTAGCCGAAATAGTCTCGGTCAGGTGCCAGAACGCTACCGATCTACTGTGATGGTGCTATGCCGAGCTCGCGCAATTCGTCTTTCACCTCTGCGTAGTCCGGCTTGAGGCGCAGTGCTGCGCTCAGATGAGCGATAGCTTCGTCACGCCGTCCAAGTCGTGCGAGCAGGCGCGCCAAATTGTAATGGGCCTCGGCGTAGTTCGGATCGATGCGCAGACTTTGGCTAAACTGTTCCAGCGCCTCATCAACTTTGCCAACGTGGACGAGAGAAATACCAAGATGATTATGAACCTTGGCATACCCGGGTTGAACACGGAGAGCAGCCTGGTAGCAAGCTATAGCCCCGTTCCAGTCACCCGTGCTGGTAAGAGCGTTACCAAGATTGCTTTGCATTTCCGCGGATGCCGGCCTAATAGCAACGGCTTTCCTGTAATGCTCAATGGCCTGACGTGTCTCTCCAGTTTTCAGGAGAGCGTTAGCCAGGTTGGCATGTGATTCTGCGGATTCGGGTTTCATCTCTACAGCCCTTTGGTAATGGTAGATGGCTTCGGACTGTTCGCCGTTCTGAGCCAGGACGTTGCCCAGATTACATTCCGCTTCGGGATAGCGCGGTTGCATTCGCAGTGCGTTCTCGTAGTGAGTGATCGCCCGACTCGCGTTTCCCTTCTGTAGAAAGATGTTTCCGAGGTTATATTCGGCCTCGGCCAGGGAACCGTTGATCTGACGTGCCTTTTCATACTCCACGATGGCTTCATCAAGACGTCCCTCTTCGAACAGTGCCTCTCCGAGGTTATTGTGAGCGATGTAATTGTCGGTCGTATTTGCAATCGCACTTCGCCAGAGCGTTTCGCTGTCTTGCCAGGATGAAGTCTGGACTCGAGTGCGTATGATCAATGACAAGATAACAAACAGAACCGCAGCAGCCATTACCCGTCGATATTGATTCGATCTTTTGAATAGCTCAGTTACACCCCAACTCGCGGAGAGATATAGCCCAATCTGCGGGAGATAAGTATAGCGGTCGGCACGGCTTTGCCAGCCTACCTGCACCAGGCCACTCATTGGAACCAGCATGCCTAGAAACCATAGCCAGCCCACGAGCAGATACGGATAAGAGTTTCGGCAAATAAAAAGTGCTACGGAAACCGATGCCAGGAGCAACAAGGCCAGAATCGCTGCAAAGGTACTAAAGCCATGCTCCGGGTAAGGATATAGTACTGCCAGGCGCACAGGGCAGATTGTTTGAGCCAGGTAGATGACGTACGAAATAGCGGCGTTGCCGAGCCGATCTGCGAAAGGCACTTTGTGGATGGCAGCGAAGGCCTCCTTTTGCGCGACGATCGTGACTGCGCAGGAAGCAGCCGAAAGAATAAATAAAGGGATCTTTTCGCCTAGTAGACCACGGAGGACAGACCATTGCCCTTGCCATCTTCCCAGAGGCCAGTAGTCCAGTAACAACAGAACAAAGGGCAATGTGACAAGTGTCGGTTTGCACATTAACCCCAGTGCAAAGAGAACGATTACGGTCAGATAGCGGCCAAGCAACCACCGTCTACTGCGCGAATAAGTCGCATAAGCTAAAAGAGTGAGCATGAAAAAGACGCCGCTGAGCACATCCTTCCGCTCCGAGATCCATGCGACTGATTCCACCCGCAAGGGATGGATAGCCCAGATCACTGCCACGCACGCGCTGGACCAAAGAGGGCTTTGTAGTAGCCAGGATCGTTGATTTCGGCCGGCATCGCCAATGCCGGCTACAGCGTTAACCCCGGTAAGCCGGCATAACGCCAAAAACAAAAGCATAGCAGCCACCGCATGCAGTAAAACATTCGTTAAATGATGTCCCCAAGCTTGCAAACCGTAGACTTGGCAATCGAGCATGTGCGAGATGGTGGTCAACGGGTGCCAGTTCGCGGCATGGACATGAGTAAATGCCCACCGAATTGCGGCAAAGCTCAACCCGTTAGTGATGTTAGGATTTTGGTAAACGTAATCGTCGTCGTCATAGTTAACGAACGTGCAGTTGAGTGATTGAGCGAAAGTGATCCAGACGATCGCGGTTAAGACGACGCAGACACCGGCCGCAATCAATCGCGGATTGAAGATGCTACGCTTCTTCGGCTTGGTTCTCCTCACTCGCGAATCCCGACTAAAGCTTCTTTCGATCGACAAAAATTCTGTTTCCAAGCTCTGGGAATGATTCCGGGATGTCATCGAAATAATAGTCTGTCCGCCCTGGATCAAGCATGTTCACAAACCCGACCAAATCATAGTTTTGCCTGGTGTAATCAGTTATCCAATCAAAGATGGGATGCCGAACTCCCGGCTTCGATAACCACGAGGCACCTACTCCGATGACGACAAGGTATTTTGGACGACTAAGTTCAATCTCGCGAACCATCTCGCGTTGCATTTCGGACGCGTACGGCTGCCCTTCAACTAATCCGTAGGTATAGATATAGCCCGTGGCGGAATGTCGGTGGGCATAGAAATAAATCTCAGGTTCTGAGCCCAGGACCGCAATCTGCTCGTTCGAGCTTGTTCGATCGCGCAGGTACGGTGCAGCCCTGACTGACTCGACAAATGGGTTCCCGCTGTAGATCGTCTGGCAGGCCTCGATGGGAGTAAGGTGAAAGAAAATGTTTCGTGCCTGATAAATCGGCCAGCCCAGGGCCGCGCCGAGCAGAAGACCTGGGGCGAGTCGAGCAGGAGTCGGATAATGGCTCACGAAATTGCAGAGCTTGCCAAAGGCGACATAAAGCGCTCCAAACAGAATAAAGAAAAGGGCGGGCTGCTTCGTCAACAAGCCGAGGCCAAAGAGTAATCCGCCCGCGAATATTTGTGAAAGGCCTCCGCGTTTTGGCAGAGTTAGCAGGACCAGGATTCCAGCCAGCACCGGCAGCATGACGAAGTGGGTGGCGTGACCGGCGAGCCCAAGCACGGACGGACTCAGCGAAAGCACGGTATAACTCACCGCGGCCGCAATCCCAGCAGTCAAATTCATCAATCGTCGGCCGAGAAGAAAAACCAACCCAATTGTCGCTGCGTTGATGAAAAATCAAGCCCAGGTGAAGCGCGAATGTTGTTTGCCCAAAGATCAACATGATTACGGCATAAGCGGCCGCGGTCCCGGGAAACTTCATACTGTAAGCCAGCTTGTATGGAGCGATGCCTTGCAGCATAAGTTGGCCGATATACGCGTACTCACCTTCATCCCGTTCCAGCGGAATTCCGAGAAGCCGAATTCGGACCACGAGGGCGAGAACAAGGACGGTTACGGTCAATAGCAGCCATAGTAGTAGGACAACCTTGTTGTAACTTGCGACCTTCTTTGGCGCTGAAAGATGCATTTGTCTGCTGATTCAGTTCGACGGTGTCACGCCAAGCTCAAGCAACCGTTGCCTGGCCTCCGCGTAATCTGGTTTGAGGCGCAATACTTTCTTGTAATGGACGACTGCTTCCTCCGTCTGACCACGGTCGACGAGTAAACCGCCAAGGTTGTAATGAGCTTCGGGGTAGTTCGGATTACTTCGAAGCGCTTCGCGGAGCTCCTCGATTGCAGCATCCATCTTTCCGCTCCTGGCAAAAGCTACGCCCAGGTTATTCAGGGTCTTCGCGTCACCGGGTCGCATTTTGAGTGAGGCCTGGTAGGAGGCGATCGCATTTTTCCAATCTGGTGTGCTGGCGAAGGCGCGTCCGAGATTGTACTCAATGTCTGCAGAATCCGGCTTGATCGCGATGGCCCTGCGATAGGATTGGATGGCTTCATCCACTCGACCCTTCTTCAGAAGAGCACTTCCTAGATTACTCCACGCCTCGGCCAGGTCGGGTCTGATTTGTAATGCCTTTTGATAATAACCGATAGCCTCGTCGGTCTGCTCCACAAGCATAAGAGCGCTCCCCATATCCACATAGGCCTTCTCGTAATCGGGTTTGATCTCGATGGCCTTTTGAAACAGAACCATTGCGGGATCGACTTGTCGGTCTTTCAGCAACACGCTACCCAGATTGTAGAAAGCCACGTAGTTGTCGGAGGTCACATCAATCGCGCGCTGCCAGAGCATTTCGCTATTCTGCCAGTAAGCAGTCTGAGCACGACTGCATCCTACTAACACTGCTATTATGATCGTCCCCGTAATGCTTGCTGCTCCATACTCCCAACGCCATCGACCGAACAACTCTAACGCTCCCCAAGTCACCAGGATATAGAGACCAATCTGAGACAAATAAGTGTAGCGGTCGGCGTGGGATTGCAGCCCAACCTGGATGAACCCAATCATTGGAACCAGCATTCCGAGATACCAAAGCCAGCCGACTAATAGAAACGGATACTTTCTGCGCCATCGAACAAAGAGCAATGAAATAATGACCAAAAATAAGAGGCTAAAAGCGACAGGGACGAGTCTTAGACCGCTTTCCGGATAAGGGTACAAGACTGCCAGATCTATCGGATAGAAGATCTGAGCGAGGTAGGTAATGTAAGATACCATGGCGTTACCAGCTCGTTCAATGAAACTCGAATGAAGACCTGCTTCGAGCGCTTGTTTCTGGGCGTATAGCGTAACTATGCATGACACAGCTGATAGGACGAAGAGAGGAATCTTCTCGGCGAAAAGGCTACCGACTACAGACCACTGACTACGGGTTCTTTGCTCTTTGCTCTTGACTCTTTGCCAGCGGCCCAGCGGCCAGTAATCCAACAATAACAAGACAAAAGGCAGCGTGACCAGGGTCGGCTTGCACATCAAACCCAGTCCGAAAACAATCACCACGGTCAAATAGCGGCCAACTGAGGACCGGCTCGCACGCGCATAATGCGCATAAGCCAACAGCGTGAGCATGAAGAAAACGCCGCTGAGCACATCCTTTCGCTCCGATACCCAGGCCACCGACTCTACTCGCAGCGGGTGAGTGGCGAAGACTGCCGCCACAAACGCGCTGGGCCAAATCGAATCCGTCAATGCGCGAAGCGCCAAAAACAAGAGAATCGCTCCCACGGCGTGCAGGGAAACGTTTGTTAAATGATGGCCCCATGGTTGCAGACCGTATAGCTGGCAATCCAACAGGTGCGAAAGCGTCGTAATTGGATGCCAATTGGCCGCGTGAACATGAGTAAAGGCCCACGCGATTCCCCGGAACGTAAAGCCGGCCGTGACATTCGGATTCTCATAGACGTAATCTCCGTCATCATAGCTGACAAACTGGTAGCGAACGGTCTGTCCGAAGGTCAGCAAGACAATCGCGACCAGGGCCACAGAGATGACCCAGCCCGTCGCTTTACCAGGAATCCAACGATTGCCGTATGGCATCGCACTGGTCATGTTATTCCTGGGCCGTTTCGCCAGAGATGCCATTAGTTAAAACCAGGACGACGAGAAGTGGAGCGGAAAAGCCGAGCCAGAAATGTTGAATTATTCCTGCTGCTGTACCCAGCGACTGGCTTCGAGGCGCAGCCGGCTAGCGTTCTCCAGTTTCAGCTTTTCTTTGATCCGCGCCCGATAAGTGTCCACGGTTGTGATACCGAGGCCAAGGCGCTCTCCAATTTCCCGCGTAGTAAGTCCGCGGCCGATCAGCTGAAAGACTTCGAGTTCGCGATCGGCCAGGCGATCAATCGGCTGAATAGCCGTATCTTTGCCAGTCATGATCCGTCCCATCACTCGCGACATGAAGCGCTGGTTGAGATAGATCTCGCCGCTTAAGACTTCGCGAATTGCCAGCGAGACGTTTTCCGATGCCTCATGCTTGGTCATGTAACCTCGCGCACCGGCGCGCAAGGCCCGCTCGGCGTAGAGCGACTCATCGTACATGGAAAGAATCAGCACGGGGACAGTGCTGCCCTGAGCACGGAGGTCTTTCAGTAATTCTATCCCGCTCGAACCTTTAAGACTGATATCAACGACTGCAATGGCGGGCCGTTTGTCGCGGATGAGAGCGAGGCCGTCGCGAATGTTATCGGCTTCGCCTGTAACCTTCATCTCATCGCCTTTCTCGATGAGATGAACAAGTTGCTCGCGGAACATGCGATGATCCTCGACCACGACGACGTGGATCTTATCAGGCGGCGACGATTTCATTGGACTCCTCATGTGTCTGAGCTGGGCGTGCCGTGCAGGAAATGATCGTGCCGCCGTCCATTGGTTGCTCTATGGCCAAGTCTCCACCGCTAAGCCGGGCGCGATAACGCATGACCGCCAGCCCCATGCCGGTGGAAGAAGAGTTAGCGATGCCAATCCCATCGTCGTGGATACTCAAAGCGAGAGAGTGATCCAGGGCTTCCAGTTTGATCGCGATGTTGTGGGCACGACCGTGGCGGGTGGCATTGTTGATTGCTTCCTGCGCAATTCTAAAAAGGTGCGTGGCGGTGGGTTCGTCGCAGTTAGAGTCATCACCTTGAAGGGCGAAGGTGCAATTGATCTCGTGCAAGCGAGTGACGGATTGGGCAAGCGACGCCAGGGCCAGGGAAAGACCCAACTGGCTGACGTGCGCCGGGGCGAGCCCGTGCGCCAGATCGCGCGTCTGGACAACGGCTTCGCGAAGTTGAGTCGCGAGGTCCCCCGCCCGATTTGCTTCTTCCGTCAGAGTTAGCTCATGGAGATCGTCACGCAACGAAGTGGCGGCACAGCTGAGGGCGGCAAGGCATTGGCAAAGGCCATCGTGCAAATCCTGACCAATCCTGCGTTGTTCGGCTTCGCTGATATTGACGATCTCGCCTTCGAGCTGCTGCGAATGCTCCAGTAAAGCAATCCGCGCCGCGGCGATATCGCTTTTCGTCCGGAGAGCCGAACCGACGAGCGCGACGGCGAGACAAGAAGTGATGTGGCGCGCGATCTCCCATGGTTGCGACCAACCCCGCAAATCAGGATCGTGATCGAACCAGTCAGCCGTCAGCGAAATAATTCCCGCGATGCAGGAAATGAAGATACCGAGTCTTTTTTCGCAGAACCAGGCGACGAGAAAGATTGGCCCGCAATAGAAGGGCAGGAGGCGAATTTGAAAGCCGGTGGAAAAATCAACAAAGCCAATGAAGGCCAGCACCACCACCATCTCGGCAAAAATCCAGCCTGGTGGTTGGCGCGCGAAGGCTTTAGAGAAACGCATCTGAAGCAGCCAAAACGCGAAATTTTAGCGATCACCGAATCCCGTGACCAGCTTTTTCGCGAGGTAACGAAGAAACCCCGTCAGTGAGTGCTGCGCGCGGCCAAAGTTTCCTGGGCGCGGAGAAGGTCGTGCAGCGTAACGATACCAGCCGGCTTGTCACCGGCTTCGAGGACGGCGAACCCGCCGGGCGCCTCGATGAGCAGGCGCGCCACTTCGCCAATCGTAAAGCTGCGCCGGCAGGTCGCGACCTTTTCCATCACGGGAGCGCGACTCTGTGCGAGAGCGGCTTCGATTTCCTCCCGCACAAGACAGCCAGCTACTTTTCCCTCCAGGACAACGGGAAAACGCTTGAACTGATTTTTTTCCAGCGTGGAGCGAAGATTCTGGTCGCTGAGGTCTTCAATAAAAACCGGTCGAAAATTAGCGATCGCCGAGACTGGGTAACCCTGCCAACTGCGCAGATCGCGCGGCGGAATGACATTCACGAGCACGATTCCATCCTGGCTCAGGATTTCATCGTAGAAGTTATGTGTCGTCAGGCCGCGCGAAATCGCTTCGCTGACCAACGCCCCGAGCATGAGGGCCGGGACAAGAGAAAACTGGTGCGTCATTTCAAAGACAATTAGGATGGAGGTAAATGGCGCCCTAACGACTGCGCTCAGACAGGCACTCATCCCGATGATAGCGAGGAGCGGTTGCCCATCGCTCGGCAATGGCAGGACGCAATTGAGGGCGCCGGCTACGGTTCCACCAGCCGCCGCGCCGAGAAAAAGCAGCGGAGCGAAGATGCCGCCGCAACCGCCCCAGCCATAACAGGAGACGGTGGCAATCCACTTCGCGAGCAGCAGAACGGCGATCACGAGCCAGGGGATTCTGCCGTGCAAGATTTCGGAGAGATCGGCATATCCCAACCCGAAAACGCCCAATCGTCCGGACCAGACAAAAACGGCTGCGCCAAGCAGCCAGGCCGTTACTCCGCCACAAAGCGGATGCATCCAGCGAGGCAAAGCATTCCACTTTTTCGAAAAGCCCCGCAGCCTCAAGGTGGCGCGCTGGAAACCGATGCCAACGAGTGAAGCGACCGCCGAAGCAAGCGGGACGCCAAGGTAGACACGCCAGGATGTGTTCTGGATTTGCGGTAGAACGAAGGCCGGATTGCGACCGATGATGGCATGCACGGTAAAAGCGCCGAGCACGGAAGCGAGAATAATACTTCCGATGAGCGGGCTGTTCAGGTCCTGCACGATCTCTTCCAGGACAAAGGTGATGGCGGCCAGTGGAGTGTTGAACGCTGCCGCTAATCCCGCCGCGGCACCCGCAGCGGCCGGTCGACGGCGTCGCTGCTTGGGGATGCCGAGGGCCGCACTCACCTGGGAAGCGACACCGCCGGCGATAAACACCGACGGACCTTCGCGCCCGAGACTCATTCCGCCGCCAACATGCAGAAGCCCGGCGAAAAACTTCACCAGAACCGTGCGTAGCCTAACGAGTCCAAAATCCTGCCAGAAGGCAAACTTGAGTTGCGGGATACCGCTGCCCGCCGCATTTTGATCGACACGAGACATGAGGAACCCGCCGCCTAACGAGCATAGGATTACAACCAGGAATGTAGTGCAAAGAAAGACGCCCAGAGTACGATGCGAGAGAGCGACAAAGGTGGCAAGGTAAAGCCACTGAATCCCCAGCTGAAAGGCGACGGCAGCCAATCCACCGGTCAGACCATAAACTCCCGTGAAGAGGATCGAACGCGTTGATTCTGGAAGACGGTGGATTTGCCGGACAAGAAAAGACACTGTTCGCCTGCCACTAAACTCGGCACGCGACGGCGGGCAACGAGGGAAAGAGAGAAGCGAAAACCGGCGCGATCAAAGGACGCGATTTCCCTAACGAAAAGCTAAAGCGTCGGATCTGGCTGCTGGACCAGGATGGTCCCGGCTTCGGCAGCGTACGTTTCTTCGATCGGTTCCTCTTCCGTTTCTTCCTCTGGCCAAACGACGTTCCAGGCCAGGTGAACTTTTTCCAGCGTCCAGATGCAGTAGCGAGTGAAATCGAATTCCCACCACTTCAAACCATGGGCCGCGCAGCGCGGTTTGGCGTGATGATTGTTATGATAACCCTCGCCGAGCGCGCCGAGGCCAACCCAGAAGTTGTTCTTGCTCTCGTCAGACGTTTCGAAGCGGCGATAGCCGAACTGTTTCATGTGGCAGATTGAGTTCACCGCCCAGGTCCAATTATAGGCAATCGCGATTGGCACATACAGACACCAGAGCAAGCCGGCACCACCGAGCGTCAACCAGAGGCTGGCAGCGACAATGACATGGGGCAGGACATAGAAGACGTGGCTTTCCCAAAGCTTGCAATACCAGATCCGGCGAACATCAGCCGCGTAACGCAGGGAACGCTCGCGAAAGGAGCGCGGCTTGCGAATCAACCACATCATGTGGGCGTAGGGAAAGCCGTGGCGCGGGCTGTGAATGTCCTGTTCGGTATCCGATTTCAGATGATGAAAGCGGTGATCTCCTACCCAGGTAACAGGGTCGCCCGCCAGCCCAATGGCCGAGCCGGTGGCGAAAAAGAACTTAAGCCAGCCTGCCATCTCAAACCCGCGGTGGGTAAGGTAGCGATGGAGATAAAGGGTCGTGCCAAGTCCAATCCAGAGATAAATCCCCAGCATGACTGGCAGATAAACCAGCTGGAAGCGGGTCCAAAGCGCGGCGACACCAAGCAGTTGGAGCACGACGAGAATCGTGAAGATGGCAGCATTGAACTTCTCGTTCTTAAACATAGGTGAGGGCGTGGAAGCAGGTCGCCGGCCGTGGGACGAGCGAAGGCGCAGTTTCGGCGGCAGCCTTTAAGAGGGCAAGCAATTTTTGTCCGTGAGGCGCAATAAAGTTCATTTGGGCAAATTGATACATCGTGGAATCAAAGGTGCGAACCATCGCGATGCGAGACGAAACTAAACTTAAGATGCATCCTGATCTCTCTCATGCTATGAAGGGCTTGTTTCCGGGGTGTAGCTTAGCTTGGTAGAGCGCGTGGTTTGGGACCACGAGGCCGCAGGTTCGAATCCTGTCACCCCGAGTGGCGCCCTCTCAGGTGTTCGTGTACGTCCTGCGAACGCGCCACGGCCGAAGACCATGCACGACCAGAAATGAAGCCAAGATTGTTCGCGCGATTTCTTTGTGTGCTGCCCATCCTTCTCGCTGCCGGACTTTGGGCACAATCCTCGCCCACTCCTGCCAATACCCCCATTCAGGCCGCACGTGCGGAGCTACCCGCTGCTTTGCCCGCGGCGTCGCCTTCGCCGACCGCTCCTATCGAACCTCCGTCGCTTATTCCGCCCAATATTTTGCCGCCACCCGAAGCGTTGCCGAAATCGCCCATTGCGCCTGAGCTGGAAAAACTGAACGATCTTTTCAAGGAAACATCGTTAGGCAAAATAGCCGATGAACAGCGCCTTCATCTGCAAATGGTGACTTTGGAAACGCGAATCCGTAATGACTCCGAGTTGCACACCCTCCGCGCTGCCGCCGACGCCGCGCGGACTGACCTGGAACGACGCCATCGGCTCAAGACCTACTACGAGGCCTACTACGGAAAACTTCATCAACTGGCTACCACTCCCGATCTTCAAGGTTATGTCATTGCGCTAAAGGCCGCCCATCAATTGACCTTGCTCCAGCCGCACGTGCGTCACCAAACAGACGAGGCTGCAGCGGCTGCTTTGGCCAAAGAGGCAGCGGCGGCCGCGGTCGCCGCTCCAGTTAAAGCCCCCACGCCGGTGCAGGCGCGTGCCACCCAAAAAGTTCGCCCCTGAGCGAACGATCAATCGGCTTCTTGCCGCCCATCAAAGTGCGGCTAAAATGCGGGAGCGAAAACGGCGCATTCGTCTAGTGGTTAGGACACGGCCCTCTCAAGGCCGGTGCACGGGTTCGATCCCCGTATGCGCTGCGACCTTTCTACTTTGTCTGGACGCAGAATCTGACTCTTTCCTTGCGGCGGCTGATTTTCCACTCGCTTTGCCTGGAAAAGTTCACGCGACTCATTCGTTAGGCGAGTATGCGTTGGCTCTCGTCCTTTTGTCGTCGACTCGCCGTCTCCCGCGAACTTGCACTTGTCGCGACTGAGCCTTCTATTTTTGCTGTGCGTCTTCCGTCAAGTGAGCCACAGAATTTTACCGGCCTGCTTCTTGTCGCACATCCCAGCATGCTGGATCCAAATTTTCGGCGGAGCGTTCTTTTTATTTCCTCGCATGACACGACGCAAGGTGCGCTCGGCCTGATCGTCAATCGGCCGCTCGACAAACACGTCTCCGACCTGGTCACCGAACCGCCGCCCGCCGCGCTCGCCGATGTCCCGGTTTTTCTCGGCGGTCCCGTCGGCACCAATCAGTTGATGTTCGCTTCTTTCGATTGGAATGGGATAGACTCGCTTCGCCTGACTTCAAATGTCGCTCTGGAGGACGCCGATAAAATGGCCGAGAAAGATCACACCGCGATCCGCGCCTTTGTCGGCTACGCCGGTTGGACTGCCGGTCAGCTTGAAAATGAATTGCGCCAGAATGCGTGGGTACTGCAAAAACCGACCCGCGAAGCCCTCCGCCCTGAACGATTGCCGCGACTTTGGTTCGAGATCATGCGGGGACTTGGGCCGTGGTTCAAGATGCTCTCGGCCGCGCCCGACGATCCTTCTTTGAACTAGCTTCGTGCCTTGTTCGGTGCGAAAAGCTTCGCGCATATGATTATTGGCGTCCCGAAAGAAATTAAGCAGCAGGAAAATCGCGTCAGTCTCCTGCCATCCGCAGCCTACCAACTGACAAAACGTGGCCATGCCGTGCTGGTCCAAAAGGGTGCGGGCGCCGGCACCGGTTACCCCGATGCTAATTATGCCGCGGCGGGCGCGAAAATTGTCGATAACGCACCCGATCTTTTTCGGCAGGCGGACATGATCGTGAAAGTGAAAGAGCCGCTGCCGGTCGAATGGGAGCTGCTGCGCAAAGGACAAATTCTTTTCACTTATCTCCATCTCGCGGCGAGCAAGCAGTTGACCGAAGCCCTGCTCAAATCGGGTGTTACCGGCGTCGCTTATGAAACGATTCAGGTTGGCAACCGGCTTCCGCTGCTCGAGCCTATGAGTGAGATCGCCGGCCGCATGTCGGTTGTGATGGGTGCCTATTTCCTGGCAAAGCACAATGGCGGGAACGGCGTGCTGCTGGGCGGCGTGCCGGGTGTGCTCCCGGGACGTGTGGTCGTGCTCGGCGGCGGCACCTCGGGCGTGAACGCGGCGCGAATGGCGACCGGCCTCGCAGCAGACGTCACGATTCTCGAAGTCGACTTGGAACGAATGCGCTTTCTCGATATCACGATGCACACCGCGCACACGCTCTATTCGAGCGAAGCGCATTTGCAGGAGTTGATGCCCTCGATCGACCTGCTTATCGGCGCGGTGCTCGTCCCTGGTGCCAAAGCCCCCAAACTGATTACGCGCGAAATGCTGCGCAAAATGCGCGCCGGCAGCGTGCTGGTCGATATTGCGATCGACCAGGGCGGATGTGTGGAAACTTCACGGCCCACCACCCACCAGGATCCTATCTACGTCGAAGAAGGCGTGATTCATTACTGCGTGGCCAACATGCCGGCGGCTTACGCGCGCACCGCGACTCAGGCCCTGACGAACATCACTTATCGCTATGTAGAGTTGCTGGCCGATCTCGGCTTAAAGGAAGCCTGCGAACGCCAGCCGGCGCTTGTCGGCGGCATCAATACCATCGATGGCCGGCTCACCTGCCGCGCAGTGGCGGAGGCGCACGGCCTGCCTTACGAGCCGCCATTCCCGACGCCTAACGACGTCGCATTTCCGTCATAGCCGAACCTCTTTCGTGTCTGACCCCGGAAAATAAAAATCACGCAGAGCCGAAAAGTTCGCTTGCCCCGATTCAATAGTTAACCCAACATGGGCCTTCATCCATTACCTATGAAGAAATATATCTGCATCCTGGCGGGCGCCGCGCTCCTCGTGGCGTGCGAACAAAAAACCGAAACGGCGGCCCCGGCGGCTTCACCGGCGGAGACGACCGAAAATAACACGACGGTGGTGAATCCGCCTGCGTCGACAACGGAGAGCACGACTAACAATACTACCGTTACCACGAGCCCGGCTGAATCCACTCCTATGGCCACGACGAGTCCTGCCAGTGAAGGCAGTACCACAGAGTCGACCACCACGGAGTCCACGACGACCGAAGCGTCGCCCACCCCTTAATTTAATCTTTACCTGTAAAGGCAAGATCTTCCTCCGGGCCTGACCCCGGGGGAAGATTTTTGCTGTACAGAAACGCGTCCCGCGCTTCTTAGAATAACAAGCAGGGCGTTTGGAAATCAGAGCGAGCCCAGCCGATTTCTCACTCGGCCTCGCCCTCTCGTGGCGCGAGGACAATCAACTCTCTCGGCGCGATTCGAAACCGCATCGGACTTTGCAATCTCTCTAACTCGCCGTCCACCGCCGCCCGCAGGTGTTTGTGCCGGATGGCGTCAATCGTCACGTCCTGCGCGCAAAACACCTCGTAATCCGTTTGCATCCTGAGCTGGCGAAGCACGGTGCGAAGGCCAAGCCGAAAGACAGTATATCGCCCGGACATGCGCGCGACATAGACAACAAATTTACCCCGGTCCAGACATTCTCTCCCGACCAATTTGAAAGTCTCCACCTGATAGGCATTCGAACAGACAAGCACGGCGGGTGTCTCACGCACCACCTCGCCTTCTTTCGTCGCCAACCGCACTCGCAATCGCGGCGGCGAACGAAACGCACTCAGAATCACCGAGAGATAGGCACTTAGCTGACTGCGACCGAAGCGACGATATAACTCTCGCCGCTTTATGAGCACTCCCGGGTGAATTCCAAGACTAGAGTTATTCAGCACCAGCCGTCCATCCAAGTCCAAGACCGAAGCTCGAACCTGGCAACCATTTAGGATAACTCGCGCCGCCGCTTCGATATCGAGTGGGATCGCAAGATTGCGGGCAAAATAGTTAAACGTGCCAAGCGGAATTACCCCCAGGGTCTTGCCGGTATGCAACGCCACTTCTCCTACCGTGCAGATCGTTCCATCGCCTCCGGCGGCTACCAGGATCTCGCATTCGCTCGTCGCTTTTTCGCGTGCCAGCCGCACCAATTCCTCGCCCTGGCTGACCGATATGTTAAAGGGCCTGTCTGATTCTCGGAAGACTTTCTCCAGCTTTGCGCTCGCTTCCCGGGCACGTTGTGCGCCCGAACCAGCATTGAGAATGACCTCGATACATTTCGCCACCGAGCCTATCTAAACCACGATCTAAATATTGGCGACTGCTAACTCTTTGTCCTCTTCCGCCGAGTATTGGTAAGGAGGGCGGGTAACAACGGGGGTACACTGGAAGTTATGCTTCGGCGGCGGTGATTCGGTCTGCCATTCCAATCCCGTTGCGCGCCACGGATTAGGCCCCGCAGAGCGTCCGTACTTAAGCGACCAGAGCAGATAGATCAGCGGCAACAGATAACCCACGCCCAGGATCGACGCGCCTGCCGTGGAAAGAACATGAAAGACCTGAAACTCCGGTGGGTAAGAATGGTAGCGCCGGGGCATTCCAAGATAGCCAAGCAAGAACTGCGGAAAGAAAGTAAGATTGAATCCGATAAAAGTAATAATAGCCGCCGTTTTCCCGATAAATTCCGAGTAGAGTCGGCCGGTGATCTTTGGCCACCAATAGTGTAACCCACCCATGAAAGCCATCACCATTCCTCCCACCATGATGTAATGGAAATGGGCTACGACAAAATAGGTATCGGTTACATGGACATCGACCGCGAGCGAGGCAAGGAACAGTCCGGTAAGCCCACCAATGGTAAAAAGACCGATGAAGCCCAGGGCATAAAGCATGGGCGTCTGAAAACTGATGGACCCCTTGTAAAGGGTCGCGGTCCAATTAAAGACTTTAATTCCCGACGGAACCGCCACGATAAAACTCAGAATAGAAAAGACCATTCCGGCGTAGATCGATTGGGAACTAACGAACATATGATGGCCCCAGACGATAAAGCCCAGGACGGCAATGGCCATGCTGCAGCAGGCGACCCAGGCATAGCCGAAGATCTGCTTGCGCGCGAAACAGGGGATGAGTTCGCTGATCACACCCATTCCAGGCAGGATCATGATGTAGACCGCAGGATGCGAGTAAAACCAAAAGAGATGTTGAAAAAGAATCGGATCGCCTCCGAGCTTGGGATCAAAGATGCCTACGCCCCAAAACCGCTCGACCGACATCAGGGCAAGAGTGATTGCGAGCACCGGAGTTGCCAGCACCATGATGAGACTCGTGGCGTAGAGCGACCAGATAAAGAGTGGCAGGCGAAACCAGGTCAGCCCCGGAGCCCGCATCTTGTGAATGGTGACAATGAAATTGAGCCCCGTTACGATAGAGGAAAACCCAGCTACGAAGACACCCGCTGCCATCGATATCACATGGGAGTTAGCGTAGGTCGTGCTATAGGGGGTGTAGAAAGTCCAGCCCGTATCCACCCCGCCGTGAATCAGCGACCAGAGCGCCAGGGCTCCGCCGAGAAGAAAGATATACCAGCTCATCAGATTCAGTCGCGGAAACGCGACGTCGCGCGCGCCGATCATCAGAGGAATAACAAAGTTCCCGAGCACCGTGGGAATGGATGGAATGAGAAAGAACCAGACCATGAGGACGCCATGGATGGTAAAGAGTTTGTTGTAAGTCTCCGAGGTGACCAAATCTCCCTGCGGGGTGAGCAATTCAATGCGCATCATTGCTGCGGCCACACTCGCGATCGTGAAAAAGAGAATAATTGTCCACAGATAGAGAAGCCCAATCCGCTTGTGGTCGGTTGTGAGGAGCCAGGAGCGAACACTATGGTCACGACTTAGAAAATTTACCGCCGCGATTCGACCCGAGGTCTCAAGGATTGTCGCGGTCGCGTTCTCGGACTTTATTGCGGTGTGTCCGTTCATCTCTTGTCAGGTTGCGTGTCTCCGATCGACTTCAGGTAGGCGATGATCTGCATAACCTCGCTCTCGCTGATGTGGCCGGTGAAACTTGGCATGACGTTGTCATAGCCGGCAGATATCTGTTTACCCGGCAGAAGAATGGAATCGCGAATGTACTGGTCGTCCGCCGTAACGACTTCACCGGAATCGAGCGGCACCTGTTTTCCATAGATTCCCTCGAGCGGTGGCGCATGCACAACGGAGTTGGCTTCATGGCATCCGCTGCATCCCTTGTCCCGAAAAAGACGACGCCCCTCCAAGGCGATCGCCGTGCCCATCTCACCCGACGTTAGCCACCGTTGGTAATCGGCCGCTTCCATAACGACTACTCGGCCGATCATCTTGGAGTGATTAGTTCCACAATATTCCGCACAGAAGAGATGAAACTCTCCGAGCCTGGTCGGGCGAAACCATTCCGTGGTATACTTTCCGGGAACTACGTCCTGCTTCACGCGAAAGGCTGGAACGTAGAAGCTATGAATGACATCCTGCGAAGTCATCGTCAGACTCACCGCCTCTCCGAGCGGCAGATGCAACTCATTGATCTCCTTTTTTCCTTCCGCATGCTCCAGCTTCCACATCCATTGTTTGGCTACCACCTGCACCTGCAAGGCGTTTCGTGGCGGCCGCTCGATCTGGTAATAGATCGTCGCCCCCCAGGTGAAAAAGCCAATCGAAATGATCAGGGGAAGCAGCGTCCAGCCGCTCTCCAAAAGGTTACTCCCCGAGGACGGATTAGAGCGGTCGGCAGAAGAGCCGCGTCGGTAACGAATGGAAAAATAAGTGATAGGAAGGAAGACGACGACACAGAAGAAAAGACTCATCAGAACGAGGCCGAAGAAAAGCCAATCCACTTGTGCCGCGCTCGTCGAGGCCTGCGGCGGAAAGAGATGGAAACTGTCCATCTTAGCCCGCCTCCTGAGATCGGTTCCGCCTTGTTTCGGCTCGTGCCAGACTCAATATCCACCAGGCCATAAGAACGACCGTTCCCACTCCCAGCACTCGCAGGACGACTAGAACGAGCTGGCCATATTTGCCTGTGACCGGGCTATAGCGACAACAGAGGAGGATAAGTTCCTTAATGAGCGAACCCTTCTGCCCATTGCCGGCAGCAATGATAGCGCTTCTCAACTCATTTGGATTAAAGTTAACACCAAAGAAGTAGCGGGATACCCCGCCACCCGGCGTGAGGACAACAAACCCGCTTGGATGGGCATACTCATGCGAAGCCGGGTCGTATTTAAAGCGGAAACCCAGCTCGTTTGCCAACTGCCCAATCGTTCCCTCGTCACCGGTAAGAAAATGCCAGCCGCTCTCGGCCTTTGGCCGTCCATAGCGCCTCAGATATTCTCGCTTCTTCGCCGCCGCGATCTCCGGTGTTTCATTTGGATCAATGCTTAACTCGATAATGTTGAAGTCGCGGCCCACATTAAAACGCAACTCCTGCAACGATTCGATTAGCCCGTCGTTGATCAGCGTGCACAACATTGGGCAATGATAATAACCCAGGACGAGAAGCGTCGGTTTATCGTTAAACAAATCTCCCAGCGCAATTCTCTTCTTATCAGAATCCTGGAACACCAGATCGCGCGAAAGCTGTTGGCCAAGATGCTGATCGTAGGTGATTCGCTTAAGATCAGAGGGCGATAAACTCGTATCCGCGCATAAAGGCACAGTCGCCAGCCATATGATTGTTAGGCCACCAAGAAATCCTTGAAGACTCATGGCGTTTTCTGCGGAGCCGGCGAGGTTACGGGCTTTTCGGATTGGACATCACTCTGCGGACGCGATTGCATGAGTTGCAAACGCGTTTGCCCGGCACCCACCTCGGGCAGGCCCCGTTCGGCGAGTAACGCCATCGCGCGTAAGATTGGAATATGAGCAATCCTCTCGTGACGATTGACCCAGCCATAGGTCTCTAACCTGGACTTGCCGGCGACATCGTTTTCCGCGCGCTCGCTTCCCGGATGGACAAGCAATCGCGGTCCGGGAAATTCCCCTGCCCTTGTCGCTGATTGCCAAGTGATATTCTTATCGGCTTGGCCACGGTTAAACAGATGCAACACGCCGCCGCAAATGAGCAAGGAGAGCGCAATCAGCACAAAGACGAGACCCACAACCATCGTCAGGCCGATCACGTCTGCATCTTTCCTTTCGTGGGTTGCGCTTTCGGTTTGTTGGCCCTGCGGGATCATACCAAAGTAGCGACCGCGAAACGCGGATCGTTGATTGGGAGAACCGGTTTGCTTTGCAGCCTGAAGAAGAAGACAAAAAGCCAGATACCGCCGATGCCAAACAATAATGTAGAGTCGAGCCAGCTGATATGAATACCACTGGGATAAAAGCTGGGCGTAATCAGCCACCAAACGTCGACGACGTGTGCGACAAACATGACGGCGGCAACCGCAGCCAAAGCGCGCCCAGCTTGTTTCACTTGTCGCGAGAGAAGCAGAAAGAACGGCCCGAAAAAATGGAATAGAACAAGAAACGCCACCACCCAGCGCCAGCCGCCGGCGATTCGATGCAGATACCACGAGATTTCGTGCGGCAAATCACCCGACCAGATGACGAGTAACTGTGCAAAAGCCATGTAAGCCCACAACATGGTGAACGCGAGCAGGAGGCTGCCCAGATGACGAAAGTTTTGTTTCCCGATAGTCTCGGACAGTGAACTACGCGGCCCAATCCAGGCCAGCAACAGAATCACAAAGGCCAGACCGCTTAGCATCTGACCAATACAGATCAGGATGGGAAACATGGTCGAAAACCAATCGACCTCCAGCGACATGACCCAGTCAACGAAAGTCACGGTAATCGTGAGAGGGTAGATGACCAGGCCCGGTCCACTCCATTTGCGCAAACGTTTCATCGGCTCGACGTCGTGAGTGAGATCCTGGGCGAGCGAGAGACTATTTAACCGCCAGGCCAATCCACTCCAAAGAAGGAAAACGACGATTGTTTTCGCGACGAACCAAGGCGCACTCAAATAAGGATGTCTGTGCTGTAAAACGGCGTTCACTGCTACCTCTTCAGGTCGCGCCCAGGGATACAACTGAGGCAGTCCAAAGAAGATCGGAACAAAAAAGAGACCTAACAGTGGCAAGGTGCCCGCAGCCGCCTCAAACATGCGGCGAATTGGCCAACCCCATTTTCCGCCTGTGAGGTAGTGAATCATGAGAAAAGCCATACAGCCAAGAGCCAATCCCAGCCAGATCAGCTCAGCAAAAAGATAGGAGATGAAGAATTGGCGCGGATTGACAACCCAACCTAATAAGGAGAGGAGGAGACAGACCACGCCAATCGCCAGCATGAACCATTTCCACCGCCCGATGACTGCGTCGAGCCCTTCGTTCATTGCGTCCCCTCCAATTTCCTTATCTCGTTAGGAGGCACATCTTCCGGATTGGCATGCTGGCTAAGCTGAAGCGCGCGGATATACGCCGCGATCGCCCAACGATCCTGCGGTTCGATCCTTGAAGCATAGGAATACATCACTCCGTAACCGTTGGTGATCACATCATAGAAATGGCCGAGGGGTGCATTGCGCAGCCGATTGCTGTGATAACTCGGCGGAGCCGGAAATCCCCGCCGCACCACTTCGCCATCGCCCGCGCCGGTGACGCCGTGGCATACCGCACAATAGATGTCGAAACGTTCCCGCCCGCGTTGCAGCAGTTCTGGCGTTAGCTTGAGCGGGGCCGGCAGATAGGCGATGAGGAGACCATCGCTCAAACCGGTGCTAAACGCGTCGTTCGATAACCCGCTGTGATATTCAATCGTGTGCAGGGGGACCGGCCGCGCGGACGTGCCGTTGGCAAAGAAGTCCGTCGCAGAATAGGGCTTAGTTCGGGGCTGATTGTACATATCCTGCCGGCAAGCACCAAAAAGCAGCGCCATCGTCGCCACCAGATGCAAGCCGCCTCTCACCTCGCCACCTCCGCGACCATTAACGGCCCAAGACTTTCAAGGAAGGCGCGTGTTTTGCCTTGATCAAAGAGAGCATCGTCTGCCTCAATGCAGAGAAAGAATCGATCCTGCGACGCGCGCTCAAACTCTGGCAGATTGAACATCGGATGGTAAGGCTGGGGCAACCCGTTTAAGCCTAACGAGAAAAAGAATGCGGTGAGCGCGGCGCCGAGGACGGTCAGCTCGAAAGTGATGGGAATGAACGAAGGCCAGCTATGCAGCGGGCGACCACCAACGTTCATCGGATAACTGACGACATTGGCAAACCACTCCATGAAGTAGGCGCTGCATCCACCAACAATTCCGGCGCAAAGGACGAGCAAGGGAATAGGGTTGTTTTTTCCCAGCGCCTCAGCCAATCCTTCAATCGGAAAAGGAGTGTAACCATCCATCCGGCGATAGCCATGGGCATAAGCTTCCTCGGCGGCGTGCACGAGTTCAGCATCGCTTTCAAACTCCGCGGCCAGGCCGTAAAGCGGCTCGCTTTTCATAGAGCGTTAGCCTTATGCGGTTCGGCGATTAGCTCGCGCGATTCAGAAATCGAGATCATGGGAAGGAAGCGCACGAAGAGGAAAAGAAGTGTCAGAAACAGGCCAACACTGCCAAAGAGCACCGCCCAATCCCAGATAGTCGGGGAAAACATGCCCCAGGCGGATGGCATAAAGTCCCGATGCAGACTCGTAATGACAATTACAAACCGTTCGATCCACATCCCTACATTGATGAACAACGCTACGACAAAGAGGGTAAGCGGGTTGCGGCGAATGCGCGCTGACCAGAGTGCCTGTGGAATAATGACGTTGCAAAGCATCAAGACCCAGAACACCCAGCCGTAGGGCCCGAAGGCTCGGTTCACCATCATATATTCTTCAAAGATGTCGCCGCTATACCACGACATGAAGGCCTCGATAAAATAGCCGTACGCGACCATTAATCCGGTGACGAACATGACATTCGCCATGTTGTTCAGATAGCGTTCGGTAATAAGCTCCTCCAGATGGTAGATCTTGCGAACCGGGATGACGATGTTTAGGACCATGGCAAAACCAGAATAGATGGCGCCGGCCACGAAGTAAGGCGGGAAAATGGTGGAATGCCAGCCAGGAACCAGCGCGACAGCGAAATCGAAGCTCACTACGCTATGGACGGAAAGGACGAGTGGTGTAGCCAGTCCTGCTAGCAATAAGTAGGCGATCTGGTGTCGTTGCCAGTGTGCGGCGGAGTTACGCCAGCCTAGGGCAAGGACGCCGTAGACCTTCCTTTGCCAAAGCTTGGTTGCGCGGTCGCGAATGGTTGCCAAATCGGGCACCAGGCCGAGATACCAAAAAAGTAGTGACACAATGAAGTAAGTGCCAACCGCAAAGACATCCCAGACCAGCGGACTACGAAACTGCGGCCAAAGTCCCATTGTATCCGGATATGGGAAAAGGTAGTAGAAGAGCCAGGGGCGACCGAGGTGCAGGAGGGGCATGAGTCCGGCACAAGCGACAGCGAAAAGAGTCATGGCCTCGGCAAATCGGTTAATGGCCGTGCGCCAATGCTGGAACATGAGGAGAAGAATGGCCGAGATAAAGGTGCCGGCGTGACCGATACCCACCCACCAGACAAAGTTTACGATCGCGAAGCCCCAGGCGACGGGGATGTTGACTCCCCAGATCCCAACGCCGCGGATTAGCAGCCATGAGACCGCGAAAAAGAAAAGCATGAGCAGAGCAAAGGCGATAATAAAACCCAGCCACCAGGACGCCGGCTGCCAGTTGCGCAGAACGATAGAACCGATCGTTTCGTTAACGGTCTCGTAAGTCTGGTTGGGCGCGAGAAGATTGGCCGGATAACCCAGCGGCGACATCCGTGTCTTCCCTTGTTCGCCAGGTGGAATAGTCGCCTTCATGACTTCAGATTCTCGCTCGCGTTCCAGAGCTTCGCCGCATAGCTCGTGCGCGGCCGGGTATTCAATTCAGCCAGCATTCCATAGTTGAGTGGCCTCTGCTTCAGACACGCGACACGACTCTTAGGATCATGGGTGTCACCAAAAGTAATTGCTTCCGCCGGGCAAACCTGGGCACAGGCCGGAATGATTTCGCCGTCGCGGATTCTACGACTCTCCAGTTGGGCAGTAATTCGGGCGGCGTTAATCCGTTGCAGACAGTAAGTGCACTTTTCCATCACGCCGCGGCAACGCACGGTTACGTCGGGATTTTCTACGAGCTTCTCGCTCGGAGAAAGAGCACCGTTATATTCCAGAAAATTGAAACGCCGAACCTTGTAGGGACAGTTATTCGAACAATAGCGCGTGCCGACACAGCGGTTATAGACCTGGACATTCAATCCTTCGTCGTCTGTCACCGTCGCAGCCACGGGGCAAACCAGCTCGCAGGGAGCATGCTGGCAATGCATGCAGGGCACCGGCTGATGATGAAACTCCGGCGTGTCCTCCGAACCCGCGTGATAAAGATCGACACGAATCCAATGCATCTCCCTTCCACGAATCACCTGAGTCTTACCCACGACCGGTATGTTGTTTTCTGCCTGGCAGGCTATGGTACAGGCATTGCAACCGGTACAGGTGTTGAGATCGATCACCATCCCCCAGGCGTAGCCGGAATTCCTGAATTCATCCGGATGATAAAGCGTCTCGTCGTGCTTCGGGACTTCAGCCATCTCAGGGGCGAAATGAGGTCGCTGAAGGAATTCAGCGAGAGTGCCTGCGCGATACATGGCGCGACCTTCGATGTTGAAATGATTCTGAGTCGTAGCGAGAGTTACTCGGCGCCCGAGCTTGCGCATCGCCAGTTGACTCCCCTGCCAGAGCGAGTCACTTGTGCGCAGAGCATAAGCGTTATAGCCCTTGTTCGTGCCCACCCGGCCAGACCGCTGACGACCGTAGCCCAGGTGTAGAGTTATGGTGTTCTCGGCTTGCCCGGGGATAATCCAAACCGGCGCGTCGAGCTTTCGTTCGCGGAAGGTCAGTTCGATATAGTCGCCGTTCTCCAGTTTCTCGCGACGAGCAAGGACGGGGCTGATAAGTGCGGTGTTATCCCAGGTAACTTTAGAGAACGGCCTGGGTAACTCCTGAAGCCAGCCATTATTAGCGTAACTACCGTCGAGTATGCCTGGGTCAGGACGAAAGATTATTTCGAGGCTATCGGCAGCAGTGTCCGGGGAAGGTTGCGGCACTACGATTTGTGCGGGACCAGGCGCAGGAGTTAGCTCGCCGCCGATGCCCGGAGTCGCGCCGCTGCTCAACACGTTGCGCCATTGGCTTTCGAAGGCATTACTGGGCGTGTCCTTTTGCCACGTGGACTTAACGAGCTCGTAGGCTGACCGGACTGGTTGTCCGACAAAAGCATCGAGCAACTGATGGGCCGAGATCCCGTCATAGAGTGGCTCCACAAGCGGCTGGACGATTGTCACGGTGCCGTCGAAGGCGCGGATATCGCTCCAACTCTCCAGAAAATGAGTCGCCGGAACATGCCAATGACAGCGTGCGGAGGTTTCGTTCGCGTGCAGGCTGTGATGCACGCTAAGTCTAACCTTTTGCAACGCCTGGGCGAAATCGAGATTGATTGGCGCGTCGTAAACCGGGTTGCCGCCGAGAATGATGAGTAAGTCGACCGCAGTGCGTTGCAGGTCATCGATCAGACTTTGCAACGACTGCAGCTGATTGACCGGATTGGATTCGACCGGCGCGCAATGCCGAATGGTGGCGCCGACGTTGCCTAACGACTGATTGATTTGGGCAACGAGCACGTGCACTTCGGATGGCTGTGACTCGCCCGCGATGACGATGCTTTCGCCGATGTTGGCACGCAGATCCTGCGCTGCGGCCCATAGCCATTCGGTCGCGTTGTGCGGCACATTCGCGCCCGCTCCGCCCGCGCCTACCAAGGCAGCGAGGGCAGCCGCAATCTGCGGAATATCGCGAGATGCGACAGGCAGACGATGGTCCGCGTTGGAGCCAGTGATGCTCGGAGTCGGCTCCGCCGCGTAGAAGCGGCTCATGGTTGCGCCCTCCGGCTTCTCGATTCGCCGCCGCCCGGCGAAGTCGTGAGTGTGCTTCAAGGCCGCCGGATGGAGACAAAGAAAATCGGAATCGAGAGCGACGATTACCTTCGCCTTCGCGAAATCGTAGAGCACCTCCGCGCCAAAAACGCCGCCGGTTTTCGCATCGCGGCTGGCATCGCGCGTGAGCGGATCCCATTGATGCCATCTGGCGCCGGGAAACTTTAGCGCGATTCCCTGCAACTGTGCGGCAAGCGTTGGCGAGGTAACGGTCTGGGTAAGAAAGCGGATGCCCGTCCCACCGCTCGAACTTTGAGCGCCGAGCGCGAGATTAAGACGCTCAAGAAAAACGCCCCAGGTGCTGATGGAATTCTTATTCGTTAGGGCCTTAGCTCGGTCGGGATCGTAAAGGTCGAGCAGGTCGGCCTGCGCCCAAATCGTGGTGGCGCCAAGACTGGCCGGGTGATCACGATTTCCTTCGATTTTCGTCGGCCGCCCTTCGTTACTCTTAACGACGATTCCCTGGCCATAACCGCGGAAGCTCGTGGCGCTTGCGAAATAAAGCGGTTTTCCGGGAACGACATTTTCGGGCTGCTCAACGTAGGGAACGATTTTCTCGATTGGTTGTTTGGTACACGCACCGACTCCGGCGAGCGCAACGGAAGCGCCCATCAGGCGCAAAAAATCACGCCGATGCAGTTCGTTAGTCCACTCGGAAGCACCACGCGGAAATTCGCGATGCAAACGTTCGAGAAAATCGGGCCTCTGCGCCAGGTCGTCGAGGCTACGCCAAAGTCGGTCGCGACCGATTGCAGCTGGTTGGTTGCCGAGTCTGGCTTTCTCCTTGCCGGTCGACCTGGGAATGTTCATCGGTGGCAGACGGAGCAGTTCGTCAGGCGACCAGTGGTGTCGATCTGGTATTGCCTAACGAGTTGGAGTCCTTTTGCTTTTTGATCGGACGGCGATTGCCAATGCAGGTTGTAGACTTCGGAGCGTGGCCGGACGTAATTCTGTGGGGCGCGGTGACATTCGAGGCACCACTTCATGTAGAGTGTCTGGGTGCGACGGGTGAGCGGCATCTCGTCGAGCGCGCCATGACAGGTGGAGCAACCGACACCTTTGGCGATATGGATGCTGTGATTGAAGAAGACGAAGTCAGGCAGATCGTTGACCCGATTCCACCTGATCGGTTCGTTAGTCGCCAGGCTGGCGCGCACCGGCTGGAGGAGCGGCGCTTCCGTCCAGAGTTGAGAATGGCAGCTCATACAAACGTGCGTGCTCGGGATACCGGCGAAGGACGATGTCTCCACCGAGGTATGGCAATAGCGACAATCGATACCGTCGTCCCCGACGTGATGTTTGTGGCTGAACGGGACCGGCTGTTCGAGCGGGACATCGACATAGGTCGTGTAGGGCGACCAAAAGATCGCATAGGTGGTCCAACCGGCCCCGCAGACGAAAGCGACCAACCCGAAAATGATCACGCGTGCATGGACGTTGGCGCTGCGCGAAAAGATCTGGGCCATGAAAGCACGCTCGTCTCGCTAGCCCGCGCGCATCCAGCGTTCCGCCTCCCGCAGATCGTGCAATCCAAATGACCGCACAATTTCCCGGACGAACCAGGGCGCGATCCTGCCGGGGCATTCCTGCCATTTCTTCTTGCCGACCAGTAAAACGCGCTGGTCATGAGCCTCGACCGACTTTTCCCAAATTCGCACGGTGATCAGGTTGCCGTCTCGGTGCGGAATTTCGTGCATCAAAAATAGCTGCGAAGTGGCAGGGCCGCCATTTCTCCATCGAGGCAGGAGCCATCGGAGGATGTCGCGAATTTGAGTCAAAGTTGCCGTTGCTGCGAAGCGGCCTCGGATTTTTCGGACAACATCTCCGCCGTGTTCACCAGTCCCACGTGGGTGAAAGCCTGCGGGAAATTGCCGAGCAGCCGCTTTTTTCTGGGGTCGTATTCTTCGGAGAGAAGGCCGACGTCGTTGCGCAAATCGAGCAGCCGCTGGAAGAGGACTCGCGCATCTTTTTTGCGACCAATAAGGTGATAGCAATCGGCCAGCCAAAAGGAGCACGGCAGAAAAACTCCCTCGTCACCCGGCAGCCCGTCGATCTTTTTTTCTTCGGGCCAATACCGGACGACGAAGCCATCTTTGAACAGCTCGCGCTCGACCGCCGCGATCGTGTTCACGATGCGTTCGTCGTTAGCCGGGAGAAAGCCGACGAGCGGCAGCGTGAGGACGCTCGCGTCCATCGCACCTGACCCATAGTACTGGGTGAAGGCTTTCTTCTTCTTGTTGTAGCCGCGTCGGCACACTTCGTGATGAATTTTGTCGCGCAGCTTTTTCCAGCGCTCGAGGTGATCGTTCGCCGCGCAGCTGCAACTCTCGACAAGCTTGACCGCGCGATCGAATGCGACCCAAGCCATCACCTTGGAATGGGTGAAATGCCGCGGGCGGCCGCGCACCTCCCAAATACCGCAGTCAGGTTTATTCCATTTCGTCTCAAGAAAATCGAGCAGGCTCACCAACATTCGCCACTCAGGGTCGGCCATTTCGATTCCGGCGCGATGTGCGTTATACATCGCGTCGACCACTTCACCGAAGATATCGAGTTGGAATTGGTTGGCTGCGGCATTGCCGATGCGAACGGGCTTGGAATTTTCATAGCCGCTGAGCCATGGAACTTCGAACTCGTTCAGACGACGCTCGCCATGGACGCCGTACATGATCTGGGTCTGCGAGGCGCTGCCGGCAATGGCGCGCAGGAGCCACTGACGCCAGGCCTTGGCTTCCTCCTGATAGCCGACACTGAGCAGAGCGAGCAGCGTGAACGTGGCGTCGCGCAACCACGAGTAACGATAATCCCAATTGCGCGGTCCACCGATTCGTTCCGGGAGTGAAGTGGTGGGTGCGGCGACGATGCCGCCGGTCGGAGCATAGGTCAGGCCCTTGAGGGTGATGAGAGAACGCATGACCGCGTCCTGCCACGGTCCAGTGCGCTCGTAACGCTGCGACCATTCATGCCAATAGCTTTCCGTATCACGCAAGGCATCCTCGACGTTCACTTCTTTCGGCGGCAATTCGTGCGATGCATACCAGGTTAGCACGAACGGCACACGTTCGCCTTTTGCGACCGAAAATTCAGCGACTGTCTTGAGATCTTCGCCGTGGGTTGGGATGGGCGTGTGGAGAATAAGCGCGTTCGGTCCCGCGACGGCTTCGAGTCGGCCATAACGTTTGCGCACCCAGGGGACGGTTGAGCCGTAGTCGAAACGAATCACCAGCTCCATCCGAAGTTTCACCCTGCCGGCGAGACCTTCGACGATGCGGACAACGTCGGGGTTGGTGCCGCGCGGTGGCATGAAATCGATGAAGCGCAGAGTGCCCTCGCCGGTTGTGACTTCAGTCTCGAGGATCATGGTATCACCGCGATAACGGCGTTCGCGCTTTCGCACACGGCCCTGTGGGGTAAAACTCCAGGAACCGTTTTCGCGCGTGCCTAACAATGACGCAAAACACGGGGCGGAATCAAATCGCGGAAGGCAAAGCCAATCGATGCAACCATCCCGACTAACGAGCGCACCGCTCTGCGTATCGCTGAGAAACGCGTAGTCCTCGATTCGAGCGAAGTGTGGCCGTGGGCTGCGTCTCTTCATCTCTCGGCGTTATCGCAAATTTTGAACGCCTTTTCCATACGGCACTCACAAATTGAAAAGCCATGAAGATTCGACAACATCGCAAAGTTATCGTTTTTGCGGCGGCCCTGGCGTTTGCCGCCGTGCAATTTCTAAACGCTGCGGAGCCGGCCTCAACTCCGTCAGACACTCAAGGACGTCCCGCAAATCCGGTGGGTTCGCCTCAAGCTCGCGCGACCGAGAAAAGTTCTTCGTCCGCCGGCGTCGATAAGCGGATGCAGCGACTCGACAACCGGCTCAATTCTGTTTTCACCAACACCTTTCGTGATCTCGATGACTGGTTTGGCCGCTCTGATCTCGCCTCGTCAATCGATCTGCGAGAGCAAAAAGATAAGTACGTTGTGCGGGTTTATGTGCCTGACACTTCTAAAGTCAACGCCTCAGTCGAAAACAACGCGCTGCATGTTACTGCCGAAGACGAGCAACAGACAAACGGCGCAGGCAACGCCGAGCGCTACGAACAGATTCTAAGCCCGCCTGGACCGGTGCAGCGCGACAAGATGAAGATCGATAGAAAGGAGAACCTGGTTGTGATCGATTTGCCCAAGACATCCGCGTCGGTTGCTGCCGCCACGCCCAAAATTCATCCCGGCGTCACGCCACCCTCGAACGATCTCGCACTGCTGGACCAATCAATCATCAACCGGATGGCGCGGATGCAGGGGCGAATTGAACAGACAGTCCGCGACGCTTTCCCCTACGATCTAACGAGTGGGTCTAACACCCTCCAACTTGGCTCCGCGGTCAATATCGACGAGCAAAACAATAACTACATCGCCCGGTTCTACCTTTCGGATAAAGACCTGAAAAACGTCAACGCTGAGCTGGAGAACGGTAACCTGCGTCTGACTGCTTCTGAGACTTCCAGCAGCCAGCAAGCAGAAATGAACAGGACACAATCTGGTCGCTACGAGCAATTGGTTACTCTACCTGGGCCGGTGAAGGAAAAAGGCATGAAGGTAGAGCGCAATAACGGAACGATCGTGGTTACGCTGCCGAAAGCCTGATTTTCGCAAGGGAGGAGGACAGCGGGCGCTCTTTGGGTGGAAGCCCGCGACGCCTAATCTGCCTGCGCCAGTTGGGCAATCCCGTCGCGCGTCAGGCGAAAGATGGTCCAGTCCTCGTTCGGCCGCGCTCCGAGCTTGCGATAAAATTGGATCGCGGGCTCGTTCCAATCGAGCACTGCCCATTCCATCCGGCCGCAGGCGCGCTCATGTGCGATCTGCGCCAGCCTAACGAGAAGGGCTCGCCCGTAACCGCGATCACGCTTTTCCGGCCGAACGAACAGGTCCTCCAGATATAGCCCACGCCGTCCCATCCAGGTTGAGAAGTTGTGGAAGAAAAGCGCAAAGCACACGGGCTCACCGTTTTCTTCACCGAGTAATACTTCGGCGGATGGCCGCGGCCCGAAAAGATTTTCCTCTAGCAGCTCTTCGCTGGCAATGACCTCGTTAGGCGCGCGCTCGTATTCCGCCAGGTCGCGGATAAGGGCAAGAATTGTCGAAACATCGGCTGGCTGTGCGGGCCTGATGCGGAAGTCGGGAGCCTTGTTGGATGACATCCTGCAATGATTGGCCCGGTTTCCCAGCGCAAACCAGCGATTTCCTCAGCGGCTTTCATCCTCGCGCTGGAGGGGATTATCTCCTTTCCAGACGCTCTTTCAAAAAAGCGAGGACGGCCGCTTCGTCCGAACGCAAATTGCCTAACGAATCCTCGAGAGCCTCCTCGGTTGTTTTCTTTAAACCCGCGATGAGATCGCCATCGAGATACGTCTCCAGGACGGCCGGATGCACGTAGCACTTGCGACAAATCGCCGGCGTATTACCGAGCATCTTCGCCACCGCCCCGATGGCTGCTTTCACATTTTGCCTGGCTTCCGATTTGTTCTGGAAAGGTTCCTGCGCACGTAAGGCCATCGCCGTCATGACTGTCCCCGCCCAGGTGCGGAAATCCTTTGCCGTAAATTCTTCGCCCGTAATCTCGCGTAAATATTCGTTCACATCGTCGGAGGTGACCCGATGCCTTTCGCCTTTTTCGTCCAGGTATTGGAAGACCTCCTGTCCGGGTAAGTCCTGCAGTTTCTTAACGATTTTTGCCACCCGGCGATCTTCGGTATCGATGTCGTGCTCCTTGCCGCTCTTACCGCGAAAACGAAAACGGACCGTTGCCCCTCGCACCTGCACGTGACGCGAACGCATTGTCGTCAGACCAAAGCTTTTGTTTTCCCTGGCGTATTCCTGGTTTCCGACGCGAATGAAGGTGCGCTCAAGCAGCTGTACCAAAGTCGCGAGGACTTTCTCGCGTGGGAGGCCGCGTCGTTTCAAATCACGGTTGATGCGGCGGCGGATTTTCGGAAGTGCCTGACCGAAGATAATCATCTTTTCGTATTTGTTTTCGTCCCGCTCCTGTCGCCAGCGTTCATGATAGCGATATTGCTTGCGCCCACGATCGTCGCGGCCTGTCGCCTGCAGATGGCCGTGGGGCGAAGGACAAATCCAAACGTCAGTATAGGCCGGTGGAATGCCCAGACGGTCGAGGCGCAGGATGCGCGCTTCGTCGCGAATCTCTTTTCCTTCCGTGTCGAAGTAGACGAACTTCTTGCCGCGACGTTGGCGTGTATAGCCGCGTTGGTCATCGCTCACGTAACGCAAACCCGCCTCCTCGGCCGCGATTTCCGGGTCCGTTACAATTTCGAGCTCGGCAATTTTCTTCTTTTCCTCACGGAGCTTGCGCTTGGTCGTCGACACGCTAGCAATACGTGCCACGGGCCGATGGAGGTTGCCTCGCCCGATTGAATGAAAATCCTCGAAACGGAGCGCCTCAGCCTGCGTCAATTCGATCTCGCCGATGCACCATTTCTTCTCGAACTGATGAACGAGCCTGGGTTCATTCAATATGTCGCTGATCGCGGATTGCGCACGACAGCCGATGCCGCGGCATTCCTATCGAAAAAAATACTCCCGAGCTACGAACGGTTCGGCTTCGGCTTTTACCGCGTGGAACTGAAAGACTCTCACACACCGATTGGCATGTGCGGTTTCATTAAACGCGATACGCTTGACGAGGTCGACATCGGTTTCGCGACCCTCGAACGTTACAGTGGCAGGGGTTACACATTCGAGGCCTCCTCAGCAGTTTTCGAGTACGGGCACTCAGTCCTGGGCCTTTCGGCGATCGTCGGTCTGACAGCACCGGACAACAAAGTTTCGCAGCATCTTCTGCAAAAGCTTGGGCTGCGTTTTCGCGAAAGCGTAGATCTTCCCGGCTACGGAAGGGAAAGCTTTCTCTACGCCTAACCGTTGAGCGGCGCCGGCCAGAACCTGGAAACGGCGACGAGGTCGCCTGCTTCCGGAACTCTCCGGACAAGACTGTATGCAATCGAATGGCACGGGCAGTGCTTAATTGTCATATTGAATGCAAAAACTAAGCTCAATATATTTACTGGAACTCGCCTTTTCGGTTTTTGGGGCGATTTTCTTTTCTCCGACGGTTCAGTGTTATGCCGCACTACAACCGCCACCCAGTGAAGTTTACGCGACCGCAGACGACGGGACTCCGCTCCACTGGTATGTCTATACGCCAACAGGCAATGGACCCTGGCCAGCCGTTCTCGTTATTCACGGCGGCGGATTCAAAGGGGGAACTCCCATTAGTTCGCCAGAATCGGTCGTGTGCGGTAACGATCTCGCCGCTGCGGGCTATATCGCATTTTCAATTGAGTATCGTCTGGCTCCCAATGGTGGCTTGGAAGGTCAAGTCTCAGATGGCCGTTTTCCAGATCAAACCAATGACGTGAAACTGGCGGTTCTCGCGGCGCGTTCCGATTCGCGCTGCAACGGGCAGGTCGGTTCGGTTGGCGGATCGGCCGGAGGGTATCACACTGCCTTCGCGGCAGGCACGGGCACGATCGGTCAAGACCGACTCGACGTCGGGGTCAGTCTCTCGGGCGCGTACGATCTGAGTGACTTTAGCCCCGATTGGAACATCAACGCTTTCACGAAATTTGTCACCAACTACATCGGTGGGGATAGCAGCGATACCGCGGCGCTCCAAGGCGCTTCACCAGCTTACGTCATGGATAGCTACGTTGCGCCGCTCTTTCTCATTAATACTGAAGGTGACCCCATGCCGTTTAGTCAACTGGGAGACATGACTGCCGCCCTCGATGCGATGGGCGTGACTAACTATCAGGCACTCACGCTCTCGGGCTCTCTGCATTCCTTCAGTTATTGGCCGGAGATAAAGGATCAGGCGCTGGCGTTTCTCGCGGCCGGATTTGCCCGGCCCCTACCCACGCCTACCGCGACACCAAGCCCCACTCCTTCCGCCACGCCCAGTCCCTCGCCCCAATCCAGTCCCACGCAGATGCTGGTGAATGTTTCCACCCGCACGCGAGTGGAGAGCGGAACAAGCGTCATGATCGGCGGATTCATCATTACCGGCGAGACCCCAAAACAGGTTGTCCTAAGGGCACTCGGGCCTTCCTTGGCGGCATCGGGCCTCACGAGCGTATTAGCCGATCCGGTTCTCGAACTCTACGACTCAACCGGGAAGCTCGTAGCACAAAATGATAACAGCTCCTCATTACCGGCAAACACGATTCCAGTGGACCTGAAACCATCCGATGGTCTGGAGTCCTGCATCGTCGCAACGCTGTCGCCCGGTGCCTACACTGCGGTTATCAGCGGTGCGACTGGCACGTCGGGGATAGGATTGTTTGAGCTCTATGACCTCGATCCCGCGAGCGCTCGGATCGGCAATATCTCTACGCGTGGCGAAGTTGGCACCACAAGCGACGTCATGATCGGCGGGTTCATTATCGGCGGAGATTTGCCTACAAAAGTGATCGCGCGGGCGCTCGGACCCTCGCTTGTGCAGAGCGGTGTTTCCAATGCCCTGCCCGACCCGGTGTTGGAGCTGTATAACTCAGAGGGCTCGCTGGTTTTTTCAAACGATGACTGGCGCACTGCCCAGGAGACGCAGATCAACGCAACCGGCATCCCGCCGACTAACGATCGCGAAGCGGCCATCGTCGCCACGCTTTCGCCTGGGGGCTACACTGCGCTGGTGCACGACGCAAATGGCGCCAGCGGTATCGCGCTCGTCGAGGTTTACAACCTGGAGGACTAGATTACCTCGAAAGGACGCGCTTCTATGCGTCCCCCTAGAATCATTAGCTGCCGTAGCTTTTGGTGAACCTCTTCTTCGACTCGCCTTCGTCATCTGGGGATGGCGAGTCACTCACCGACCCTGCGCTTTCAGCAGCCGAGCTCTCCTGCCTTTGCGGCTCTTCCGTTGGGGCCGCGGCAGGTTGAGAAATCGTCCTGCCGCCCTGCGAAGCTTCCACAAATGCCATCTGCAGACCGGAAAGAGCATTGGCCAGCACGGTCTTCTCGTCGTTCGTTAAATTACCGCGTGTTTTCTCCTGAATCATCACGAGTTGATCGATAAACATGCGCGCGACCTCGAGGTTTACTTCCGCTTTGCCGGACTGCGGATTGGGAATCTGTCCAAGAAAAAGCGCTGCGTTTTGCGCCTGCATCATGACGAACTCGATGAACCGTTGCGTCATCTCCCCGCTTTGCGTGGTGGTTTGAACTTCTGCCATAGGAATGTGGTGGTTGGATTTTTCTCTGCTTAGTTTCGCCGCGGCGGCCTAACGATCGCAACCACGCGCGGCTGTTGAAAATACTTTGCCGCCACGCGCCGGATCTCGTCCGCCGTGATTAATTCGATTTCCTTCTCCAGTTTTTTGTAATGATCGAAGCCGAGTCCGTAAAGCTCGTCTAAAGCCGCCATGTAGCCAAACGAATCATTGCTCTGGTTGGCGATGCGCTGCTGTCCGATGAGTTTCTTTTTTGCTCGAGCCAGTTCTTCATTCGTTAGGCCGGTGGTCGCCAGCTTATTGATCTCGTCCAGGAGCGCGGCCTGCACGAGGTCGAGCTTGAGCGGGTCAGTCCCAAGATAAAATGCGAATAATCCCGCTACCAACCCCTGCATCTGACTTGCCCCTACGAAATAGGCCAGGCCCATCTCTTCGCGAATACGAATGAAGAAGCGCGAGCCAAGATCGCTGCTCGCTTCATCGATTAACTCCAGCGCGTACCGATCGGGGCTGAACATGTCCGCACCACGATAACCAACCATGAGAACGCCCTGCGCCTTGTTCTTTTCCTCTTCGACGATGATCGGGGCTCCCAAGAATGGGGGTTGTGCAGCATCCGTTAAGGCAAGCTCACCGGCGGGCATCGAAGTCAGGAATCGTTCGAAGAGTTCCCTTACCTCCGCGGCGCGAACATTACCGAAGACGGAGATGACGCAATTCTTTGCCACCATAAACCGATCGCGAAAGGCGAGCAGGTCTTTCTGTGTCAGACGCATCACTGTCTCGGGCGTCCCCCTTGCCCGCAATGAGTAAGGATGCTTCGCAAAAAGGGCGCGCCGGAGGATGTTTCGCGCGACGGCGGTGAGGTGCTCGTCCTCTTCCCGAATACTGGCGAGTTGGACATCCTTCTCACGCGCTATCGCCTTCTCCGGCATGGTGGGATTGAGCAGGATGTCGCAAAACAGCTCCGCGCCCAGGCGGAGATCGGGCTCCGTCACCTCAAGGGAGACACTGAAACTATTGTTGCCCGCGTCGCTCCCGAGACTGCCGCCAACTGCTTCAATCGTATCGGCAATCTCTTCGGCGGTGCGAGTCTGAGTTCCCTTCACCACTACCTTGGCCAGCAAGCGCGTGAGTCCGCTGGTTTCCGGCGTCTCGGCGAGCAGGCCGCCGCGGAAGACTGCCACCATCGAGACCAATGGCAGACGCGGATCTTCCCTAACGAGAAGGCGCAGTCCGTTCGGGAGCAAGAATTTCTCCGCTTCACCGGCGGAGACCGCAAGGCCTTCGGCTGATCTTGCGGCCAGTGTCCCGTGTGGATTGAGCGAAACGACCGTCAGATTTTCCTCTACCAAGTATTTCGCGGCAACGCGCTGGATGTCCTCCAGCGAAACCTTCTGCATCGTCTCAAGGTAGTCGCGAGTGAAATTGAGATTGCGGGCGACGAACCAATTCGAACCCAGGTCAGATGCCTGTCCCCGCATTGTGGTGAGCGCGCCTAACGAATGGCCTAACGAAATCTTTTTTGCCTTCGCCAGCTCTTTCGCGGTCACCCCATTCTGCTGTAGCTCTGCGATGATCTGCAAGACCAGCCGTTCCGCCTCAGCTCGATTCTCGGGCGCAAGGGTGGCGTCGATCCCGAGCAGCCCGGGATCGCCCGGAGTGTAGGAGAAAGCAGAGACTCCAAAGACCAATCCTGCTTCCTCCCGCACCCGCCGATAAAGCCTGGAACTGCGGCCGTCACCGAGAATGGTGGAAAGCAAATCGAGCGCCGGCACGTCGCGATGGGTGATTTCCGGCACATGCCAGGCCAGCGCAAGACGAGTCAGTTCGGTTGGAAATTCTTCGTTGACCTCCCGCCGACCTTGTTGCGCCGGCTCGCCCGGGACGTACCGCGGCTCAAGCGCGCGAGCTGGATAGTCGAGGAAGAAATGCGCGAGCTGGTCGTAGATTTTTCCAGCATCTACATCTCCCACCAAGACGAAAGTGAGATTGTTAGGCACATAGCGCGCGCGATAATATTCGAGCACGTCCTGCTGCGTTAGCTGATCGAAAATCTGCAGTTCGCCAATCACCGGCAGGCGATAAGGGTGACGCTGGTAAGCCGTCCTGAACATGAGTTGCCCCATCGTGCGATCGGGATCGTCGTGGCTCATGGCAAACTCGCGCCTAATGACCTCCTGCTCCCTCGCGTATTCCTCCGCGGGCAAAGTCGAGTTCATCAGCGCGTCCGACAAAATATCGAGCGCCCTCGGCACGCCTTCTTTCGGCACATCGATCCAAAAAACAGTGCGATCAAATGAAGTGTAGGCATTGATGTAGCCGCCTTCTTCCTGAATGCTCTGCGCGATCTCGCTCGGGCTGCGCGTCTTCGTGCCCTTGAAAAGCATATGTTCGAGGATGTGCGAAAGGCCGCCGCCGAGGTGGCGTCCTTCATCGACGCTACCTGTGCCGCACCAGGCCTGTACACTCGCCACCGGCGCACTGCGGTCGGCCTGCACAATGATCGTTAGGCCGTTGGGCAGCGTCCATTTTTGTGCGGTGACCGGTGGGAAGGCAACCGTAGATGAGTTTTCGTTAGGCACGGGACGCCGTTCGCTATCAGTCAACATGACGTCGCGCCGTCGCAAGCCTATTGCCAGCTCATGAAATTTTTGGCGCAGGCAAAGCCGTGGGAAACGGAATTGGCGCCGATGGCGGAGCAGGCTGATACGGTTTCACAAATGCATCGTGGAAATCGTAGACCGCCTTGAAATCATCGATCGAGTCCTGCTCGGTTTTTCCGAAAATGCCCGCGCCGATCAGATTGAAAACCATGTTCCCTATGTCCTCGCAGCGCTCGATCCCCCAGTAGGAAAAAACGGTCAGCGCCATCGGACCAAATTCCTTCAACGCATACAAACGCACGCCTTCGAGCAGTTCGGGGCCGGCGACGTGGCGCACGGCAGCGCCTTTCGATTTCTTCTGCTGCTTGGTCGTATAGTCGAGCGCATCGCGCAGAAAGACGTAGGCGTCGCGATGATAGCGGCGATCGCTCGAGACAATCGAATCGAGAGCTTCAGTAAATCCAATTTTCTGCATGACAAAAGAGCTGCTGAAGGGAAGCGAGCGCTACGATAATCAGCAACGCAGTTAGGAGCAAATCCAGTCGACCACAAGCGGCAGTCGCTCTCCCCTTGTTTGCTCGTCTCCTCGGTGTGACTGCGGTCTCCGCCGGCGGCAGCAGACGCGGCTGTCGATCCACTAAGAATGAGCCGGAATTCGTGTAACCAGATAGCCTGATAAATGCTCCGGAACCAAGCGATTCCTAGGCAGATCGGAAGGTGGTTCGTTCCCTGACTCGCAGTTTGCCCTAACGACCGGCGACCGTGATTTTTTCCTGGTCAGCAATGGCAACAAGTGCTGCACGCTCGAGCAGGAGCGTGCGGCCCGCTTCCACCGCGATGGCGCGAATCTTTGCTTCGGCCGCGACGCGCAAGGTTTCGGTTCCGATCACTGGAACATCGAAGCGCATGTCCTGGTTTGGCTTGGTAACCTTGATGACGATAGCGTTCTTTTTGCCTAACGACCCACCACGCCGGATGGCTTCGTTCGTTCCTTCGAAGGCTTCTACCGCCAGGACGGTTCCGTTTTTCACAACGATGGTTTGACCGACGTCGAGCGCGCTAAGTTGCCTGGCGATTTCAAAGCCAAAGCTGATGTCGGCTGCTTCGCGCTCCTTGAGATTCGGGCCGGCGATGTGCCCGCTCGGCGCAAGTAGATGATTTAGAAAGGTCGTCGCCGGCAGCAGCTCGACTCCGATTCCGGCAAGTTGGTCTGCGATCGCGCCAAAGATCGATTCGGCGTTGCGTTCTTTCAGTCGGGCGAGAAGAAACATCGCTTTGAAATCAGGACGCAGATTGAAAAGATTTTCCGGCGCGATCTGGCCTGCCATGATGGCTTGTCGAACGCCGGCATCGCGGAAGAAATTCAAGAGCTTGCCGAGTTGGCCAACGCGCATCCATTCGATCGTGTCGGCGCGATTGGTGATTTCCGACGAAGTTTCGCCGGTAAAAGCCGCAACCACGACGCGCTTCACTCCCGCAATGCGGGCCGCATCTGCGAGCAGGAGCGGATAAACGCCGCTGCCGGCAATAATTCCAAGCGCATCGGGCGTTGGCATGAGCGCGGAACCTTGCATCGGACGCGAAGCCGGGCGCAAGCCGGAAGCTCGCTTCCTTAGTGGCGGTGGCGGCGTTTGACGTGCAGTTGGGCAAGCGCCTTTTGTAATGAAGCCTGCACGGCCGCGACTTCTTCTGCGACGAGATCCCCCTCCATCGCAGCCTTGGCGCGCGCGACGGCTTCTTCCGCCGCCTGCTCGTCGATCGCGGCTGATTGAAGCGCCATGTCGGTTAGGACAGAAATAGAGTCACCGGTGATCTCGGCGAAACCTTCTCCTACCGCGAGCGAAGTCTCTCGGCCGCCCTTGATAACGCGCAGCTCGCCGGGTCTCAACGTTGTCAACACCGGGACGTGATTCGGATAGACACCTAACTCGCCGTCGGTCCCCGGTAAGACGACCATTTCGGCGTCTTCGGAATAGGCTTTCGCCTCCGGGGTGACGATCTCCAAACGCAACGTTTTCATTCCGTTCAATGCTCAGTTAAGTCTCAAGGAAAGCGAGCCGTGCCTACCGACTGCCAAAACTTTGGTTATGCTTCCTTGATCATGTCGATACCGCCCTTCATATAGAAATTCTGTTCGGGCACTTCGTCGTGCTTGCCGTCGAGGATTTCTTTGAAGCCGCGGACCGTTTCCGCGATCGAGACATATTGGCCGGCCGTGCCGGTGAAGACTTCCGCGACGTGGAACGGCTGGCTGAGGAAGCGCTGAATTTTGCGCGCACGGTAAACGGTGAGTTTGTCTTCGGGACTTAACTCGTCCATGCCGAGAATCGCGATTATGTCTTGCAAATCCTTATAGCGCTGCAGCACCTTTTGCACACCACGCGCCACCGCATAATGCTCTTCGCCTACGATCTCGGGTGCGAGGGATTTGGAAGTCGAAGCCAAAGGATCCACCGCCGGATAAATGCCTAGCTCTGCGATCGAGCGCTCCAGCACGATCGTGGAATCCAAGTGCGCAAAGGTGTTGGCCGGCGCGGGATCAGTCAGGTCGTCCGCTGGGACATAGACCGCCTGAAAGCTCGTAATCGATCCTTTGTTCGTCGACGTGATCCGCTCTTGCAGGTCGCCCATCTCGGCTGAGAGCGTGGGCTGATAACCCACCGCGCTAGGGGTTCGACCCAGCAACGCCGACACTTCCGAACCGGCTTGCGAAAAACGAAAGATATTGTCGATAAAAAGCAGTACGTCCTGATTGCGCTCGTCGCGAAAGTATTCTGTCATGGCGAGCGCGGAGAGCGCCACCCGCAAGCGCGCGCCGGGCGGTTCGTTCATCTGGCCGTACACGAGCGCGACCTTCGATTTGCTCAAATCCTTCTGGTCGATAACACCCGCTTCACTCATTTCGGTGTAGAGGTCATTGCCTTCGCGTGTCCGCTCGCCCACTCCGGCAAAGACCGAAAAACCGCCGTGACCTTTGGCGATGTTGTTGATCAATTCCATGATCACGACCGTCTTGCCTACGCCCGCACCGCCGAACGCGCCCACCTTGCCGCCCTTCGAGAACGGGCAAATGAGGTCGATGACTTTGATTCCCGTCTCGAGGATTTGCGCGCTTGTATCCTGCTCGGTGAGATCAGGCGACTTGCGATGAATCGGATAACGCTTGGTGTAGTGCACCGGTCCGCGGTTATCGACCGGATCGCCCGTAACATTAAACACGCGTCCAAGAACCCCTTCTCCCACTGGGACCGAGATAGGAGCGCCAGTGTCCGTCACTTTCATGCCGCGCTGTAAGCCTTCGGTCGAAGACATCGCGATCGAACGCACCCAGCTTTCACCGAGATGCTGCTGCACTTCGAGGATCAACTTCGTCGGATTACCGTTCACTTCGTACTCGATCTCGAGCGCGTTGTAGATGCCTGGCAGTCCGCCAGCATCGGCAAAATCCACGTCCACCACGGGACCAATCACTTGGACGATATTACCAGTATTCATAAAAGGGCGACCCACGGGGCGACTTGCCTGGCGCGCGGGAGCCTCAAGGTAACGAGGTTGCGTCCGGCGACAAGTGGCCCGCCGAAGATTTTCTCTCCCTTGGAAAGCCGACCACCCATTGGGTTTCCGAAGGAAACCAAAGTTGCATAGTCGCACTGTCTTAAGATCAGCCCATGGGCGATGAAAATCCTTCGTCAGAGCGCGAGTTCTCGCCAACAGATCTCCACTACTCTCGTGTCGTTTCCGAAGGTGATTCCCCCATGCAAACTTGGCCGCATATTGGTTAAGCGCGGAGGCGTTGGCGCGGTTGCCCTTCGTTTGATTAACGTCTCCTCCGACAATTTTCCACGGGTAGTCTCACCTGTGGTTTCGGCTATTTCCCAACCCACAGCGATAAGGCCGTAGAATCCCCTTCTCGCTTTGCAGGACAGATTCCACCGCATAATGCCGAGGCTCGTGCAGGCCAAAGAAGATCACCCGTTGATCATCGTTCCGCCGCCCGGTGACCGAATCATCGGCGCGAGTGCATTTTCAGAAGCGCGCCGCCCGCGAGCTCGATCCTTAGTCGATTCATGAGATTGTGTCCGGGTGGCGGCGAGCGAGACAAGGCGACATGCAGGTTTACTCGTTAGGCCTCGATATGTGAGCTACCAAGAGAGCCTTTGTCGAGTTACTCCGTACCGAAAGCTTAGGCTTCAGTAATCACCATTTTCTGATCGGCCGGCACATTGCGACTCTAGCTGTTGTAAGAGAGTCAGCCATCGATCCGTCATTCTCACGGTTACTGGCTGGCGCACCGTACAGTAATCGTAACCTTGGCGGCAAGAGCATGGCGGTTACTCGTTGCGCCAACCAACTCGATCTTAAGTCAATGACTTGTGTTTCCTCCTTTATGGAGAAGAATCATTGTCGTAGTCGATCCAGGTAACACTATGTCCCCCGAACCAAGTGGAGCGATCCGAGCTTCAGCCGTCACCCTGGTCAAGGTGCCATCACCGTTATTTCTGTAAAAGTAAGGCATCATGATAATCGCAATCGACGAAAAGATCCAAATCGCCGTCGCCGTCGTAATCTTCCCAAATAGGGCTACCAAAAGGATAACCCGTCGTGCTCATTCCCACGGCAGCTCTTACATCGATCAAGCGGTATATTCGCTGCGAACCGATAAGTCTCGATCTCAGAATTCTTCTCGTCACTTTCTGCGATGAGGCTACTGGCATTCAGGGCGAAAAGATAAATGGCGATTACAAATGATGCAAGGAGCTGTGAAATTCTTGAGCCTTGCTTCATCGGGCGAGTTTTTTCAACTATGGTTCGTCACGTCAAACTGCCAATAATCCGATCCTTGGCTTGCAAACCGCATGAGTCTGTTCCTGCTTTTGTCTGACTAGTCGATTGCTGGGCGCTGAGTCATTCCCAGCGAACCCATCGAAAGCACTGGGGAGGCAAAAAGGGAAAACTACTGCAGATACCAACGGGAGCGTTTGTAGTCGAAGGAGGCGAGAAGACCGGGGGGCGGATTGGCAATGAAGTTGGTGTCGAAATACCAGGCACGGTTGGGGGGACTGTAAACGTTGCTCGCACCCCAACGACCGATGGCTTGCTGGCTCTTATAGAGTTCGATCATCGAGCCATAGTAGGTGAAACTCTTTCCATCCCAATTTTCAAGAAAACGCGGGAAGTTCTCAAGACCCCCGCTGTAGTAGCCGTTACCGCTTGGCACGGTGCCCGAGATAATGGCAGCATTCACCGTCGTAGGACTGGCCACGGGCGTACTTCCAGATTTGGAGTCGAGCCAGGCGTTGGAAAGGACGTTCACAGCGTCGGCAACGACGGCTGCCGGTTGGCGGGTGTAGCCGGCGACAGTAGGCTGAGTCGGATCCGGTGAACTTGCGTTGTTGGAGGCAGGCTGAAGACTGCCAGTCGTGCCGGTGTTGTAGTCGCCTTGGATGTAAACAGGATTACCGCTGACAACGGTGAGACCGCCATCTGGCAATTTGCCGCCATTCTTCAGCCTAATGGCTCGCTTGGCGGCAATCCCGTGCGGATCGGCGCTCGTATCCACGACATAGATGAGATTGGAAACTGTTGTGGCAGTGCCAGTGATGGTCTTGCTAATAGTGAAGGAAGTTGTGGAGGTGGGCGAATCCATCGCACTTTCGACGACCCCGAGATCGAGGGTGGCGACGCGCACACTACCGTTGCCAGTGGTGGCTCCTTCGCGGTTGTCCGTAATCGTCCCGTTGGTAGTGACAGCGGATTGTAGGGCGCGCGCAGCTTTGGCATCATTGCTGCCGCCACTCTTGTTGGTGATGTCCGTGCCGGCACCGTTGTAAATCTTAACGTTGTTAGAGGCATCGATGGTGACGACATAGCCGGCCTGCATTTGGAGTCGGTAAGGATCCAACGGCGTGCTGGAACTGGTGTAATCGATGAGCGCATGGTAATCATCGAGCGCAACGCCGTATGGTTGCTGCGCTGTGTCACTCGCCGGAGGAAGACCGGTGGCCCAATGCGGTGCAGTAGGTGTTTCTGGATGCGTGTTATCACCTGGCATGAAGCCAATCGCCCAGGTATCTGTGTAAGTAGTCTTTCCGGACAGGGTAAGACTGTTGTGACCGGTGTACAAACTGCCGTTGGAGTGGACATCGCCGGTAATGTTCATGTGGGTGTCGAGACTGGGATGGATCTCCAGGTCATCGTTAAAAAAGGCGGCATATCGCCAAAGGGAAAGGGTTTCTTTTTGAAGGACCCTCCGAACGTGAGCCACAACATTGCCTTTGTCGGTTGCAAGGGTGGCGTTCTTGGAATGCGAGGTCGGGACGATAACGTCGGCTTGAGCGAGATAGTAATAGCTAAGGTCGCCGTGATTTGGACCGGCAATTGGCGCTGGCGTCGAAGCGCCGCCGGTCTTGGTATTCCAATAGGAGTCGAGTGGATAGATGGCGTAATTCTGGATCGTAAAGGCGTCAGAGTTTGGGAAGTCGCCCGGGGTCGGGGTCGGGATCTCGGTGTCGACATCGCTGCGCTTGTAAATCTTGGTTTGGTTTTGCCGGCAGATAGCGCGCCAGGCGGAGAAAGCCATCTCGGTCGCGCCGTCGCCAATATCGACGCCTTGGCGAAAGGAAAGGCTGCGATCGACGTTGCGTCCGATGGCGTTGGTATACTGGAGAGCCAGATCGACAAGAACGCCAACGACTACCATCGTCATAAGGGTGACAATGAGTGTATTGCCGGCGGCAGACTGGGAATAGATACGAAGCTTCATTGCGTATCAGTGAGACGACAGCGAAAGGGGATCATCGAGTTGATAAAAAGATTGACCGCCGCGTAACCGCGATTGCTGTAGTTGGGTTCGACCGAGGAGAGATTCACCGCGGCGAGAAACTGATTTTGAATCCCGCCCCCTGGCAGAAGTGGGACGGTAAAAGGTGTAGCCGAGGTAATGTTGCGCGCGATAACGGAGTAATTACTAAGATTATTATCCGGGAAGTAGCGCAGTTCGGTGCCAATGACAGCGTAGCTTTCGCGTCGAGTAATGAAACCAGTGATGATGTAGCTGACCCCGGCCTGCCCTTCGATGCCGCTCCCGGAAATGTTAATCGCCGTGCCAATGCCACCGGCGGGAGTATTGAGATTGAACCGGCGGTAGCTGCCAAGCGCAACTGTGGAGGCAACGTCGTATTCGATGCCGTGCGAAGGAATGTTTAGGCGGACGCCAGCGGCCGGCGCATAGCCCGGGCAGTTAAGGACGACGAAAGTGTCGGTCGCATTAGCATTAGCCACGACTGGAAATGGCCCATTATCAAAACTCTGGAACGAAATGCCGGCGGAAACGTTAGGTTGTCCACCACTCAATTCACTGACGGGCTGTAGGTTTGTGTCGACCAATTGCGGAATCGAAACCGAACTGTAAAGATTGGTGAGCATTTGGTTCACACCCGATCGCGCCTGCTGGTGAGCGGAATTCACGGCGGTGTTTTTGGCGTAAAGCACCATGCCCGTGTTGAGAACGAGGAACACCATCAGCCCGACGACGGCGAAAACGCCAACGGTGACCATCAATTCGACTAAAGTGAAGCCGCGCAAGCCGGATGCGCGAAGTAGTCTCATACGTCCGAAGCGCGCATCGCGTTTAGCTGCACCCGGTAGTTTCTTCCCCGGAAAGTGTATGTGACCACGACCTTGGCTGTATAGAGATTGAGATCGGTGCCAGCGGCAATAGTCGCGTCCGTAACCTTCGCGACAGAGGTGGTCATCTGCCCGGAAACAATATTGCTGTGGCCCTGGGAATCGGGCGGGTCGCTATAAATCGTGACCGTTTGAATTGTGTCGCCGATGGCCCATTCGTTTGTAGTTCCCACCTGGCTACTCTGCGGATTGAAGGGGGAATCCGTCATGAGGTAGTCGATGCGGCTTTGGACAGCGGTTTGAGCGCCCGTATAAAGGCGGGCGATTATCGCGTAGTTATTCGCTTGCGTGAGCGCCCAAATAGAACTGCTGGCGACAAGGCCCAAGAGCACGGTAGCGACCAGGACCTCTACCAAGGTAAATCCTGCGGTTCGTTTCACCCGCCAGGTAGTGGAGCTACAATCGACTCGATCCATATTCACAGCATCAACAACAGCAGCGACCGTGCCCCAACTCGCAAATCGGGGTTCCTAAAATTTCCTCGTTTCGGAAAGATCTAGCCCCGGGGCGACTCTTTGAGGAGAAGAGATATGGAAATTATACTCGGCATGAAATTAATTGTCGACACTGCGAATCAATTATGAGAAATATGATTCTCATGGAAAACGATTACTCAGCGCTCGTTTGTGCCGCCAGCCATAAGCTAATTCCATTCCACACGAAGAAGACCGTTCGGAATCGCGCTTTCGCAGTCGCCGCCGCGCTGATGCTATTCTTCGCCATCTCCGTTCAAGCGACGGTGACCACGCTCAGCTTTCAGCCAAATCCGGTGGACCTAAATGATCTCGATCACCACATGGCTTACACCTGGCAGATCGACAACATCAGCCTGGGCTGCCAGGCCATCACTAGTGCCACGCTCTCAATTACCAACATCTCGAATTGGGATAGCAACCCCAACGTCCTCCATCTCCTCGACACAGCGATTAGCCCTGGCGCCGCCTCCTTTGTCGACGATCCGACAGGAAGTGTTCCAATGACCGACCTAACCGACGACTTCATCAGCTCGAGGTATCACAGTGATCCGAACTGGCTCGTAAAGGCTGGAACAAGCGACACAATTCTTGCCGATCCGTCGTTCGCTGCCACTGGAGTAAACTACACGCTCACCTTCACCAGCAGCCACGCGCTTTCCACGAACGTTGCTAACGGAAACGATATCGCACCTGGCCTTGATTCGGACGGGCATTTCTTCAATGACGGCGTCCAATTCACGATGAATTTCGCCCCGGTGCCAGAGATGGCTGCATTGTATCCGATCATTGGACTGCTTGCTGCGGTTGCCCTTACGGAGGTCCTGCGGCGGCGACGTTCGGATCAACTAGCGGTGCTCGCGGTCGTCGAGCGCGACTAAGAATTTTGTTTGGTTGGATACGGCCACTCTCGCGCGGAGGGTGGCCGTAACTTTTTGACCGCCCGGCTTTACAATCGAGACGAGCTCGATTCTCGCGGGCAACTCCTGTCTTGTCCCAACTTCGATCGTGTAATTTCTTGAGAAGTAACGATGGGTGAGCCGACGGCCTTAGCCTTGGCACGGGACAGCGAATATCGTGCCACAAAGATGAATTTGTATTGTGCAGGCGCTCCTCAGCCGGCTTCCGGGCTGCAAACGGCAGGCGTCTGCAGAGGGGAGAAAGAGCTCTTCTGGTTTATATAGAGAATGCTGCAAAACTAGTTGCCATGAAAATGATGATTGACCGTGAGTCTCATTTATGACAAAAAATGATTCTCCCGACAGAAAAGGCTTGTCATGGAAGACGCACTCAAACTAAAAATGGTATCAACAACATTCCCCATGAAAACATCCACCAATCGACGCCAGGTAAAGATTCTCGCGGCGCTAGTTCTGTTTTGCGGGTTCATTGCTTCCTCGGGCTGGGCGACGGTTGTCACTTGGAGCCTGAACCCGAATAGCACCGAAGGTGCCGTCGGCTCCACGACTCACACTTTCACCTCTTCGGGCTACGACATCACCGCTTCCGGATATACCGTTGGAATCCCGAACACGCCGCTGGGTTTGTATTTTAAGACGTCTGGGGCGGACCTGCCAGGGCTGGGGGTTGTCAGCACATCCGACCATCAGTTGCAGGGAAACGGCTTCTTTCCGACTTCATTCATCCAGATCGACGTTAGCTCGCTTCTTTCACAGGGGTTGACCGACGGCAAAATCCAAATCGGCAACGTCTACAACAGCGACAGCTTCGTGATCTGGGGCTCGAGTACTTTGGGCGACCCCGGTCACCAGATCGGAGGCGTTTACACCAGTTCCTCTAACCTGAGCTTTATCGATATCGACGACATCGAGAGTTACAAATATCTATCGATCGGCGCGATCAATGGCGGCGTGTTGCCGGTCGCTTTCCAGGCGACGTTGGCCGCTGTTCCGGAGATGGGTGCGCTCTTTCCAGTAATTGGATTAATTGCCGCCATCGCCGTCACTCAGATTTTGCGGCGGCGACGCATCGCGCATCTGCGAGCCACTTCCCCGAGCTCACACTAAGCCGGATTTTGCCTTTGGCTTGGCGGCCGTTCTCGCAAGGGAGCGGCCGTTGTGCTTTTGAATCGTTCGCCTAACTGCCGACCGCCATTTGGGCGGTGGCGATCTCAAGTAATTCCGTGGTGATGCTAGCCTGACGCATCTTGTTGTACTCGAGCGTCAGATCCTTGATGAATTGATTGGCGTTGTCGGTCGCGTTTTTCATCGCCACCATCCGGGAACTATGCTCCGATGCGCGCGCATCGAGCACCATTTGGAAGAGCTGATACTGCACATAATAGGGCAGCATAAAATCAAGCACTCCCTGCGGGCTGGGCTCAAAAATGTAGCCCAGCATCGGATCGGAGGGAGACTCAAAATCGTTAGGTGATCCTCCCTTGGAGCCTTCGAAAGCAAACTGGCTGATCGGCAAGAGTGTCTGCGCCACCGGTTTCTGATTGATGGTGTTCAGGAAATGAGTGTAAAGCACCGTGACTTTGTCCACCTCACCACTGAGGAATTTCTCGATGCAGAATTTTGAAATCGGCTTCGTCTCCAAAATCGTGGGCGAATCTTTCAGTTCAAAGTCAGCCAACAACTGGCGCTTGGATCGCCCGATAAATTGGCGCGCCTTGCGGCCGGCCGTCACATAAATTGTTTTCTCGGCATCGAAGGCGGCGGCCTCACGCAGCAGGTTCGTGTTCAACGCGCCGGCCAATCCTTTGTCGGTGCTAATAATCAGAACCAGCTCCCTCTTTGTCGGACGTACCTGCAGCAATGGATGCAGCAACGGATCGGTCCGGCTCTTCAGTGAAACCAAAACGCGGTTCAACAACTCCGAGTAGGGGCGACCAGCCAGTGCGTGCTGCTGCGCTTTGCGCATCTTTGACGCCGCAACCATCTGCATTGCCTTCGTAATCTGGGCGGTGTTGCGGATCGATTTGATCCGCCGCCGGATATCCTGCGTATTGGCCATTCGTCAGGCGGCTAGTGCCAGGTTGTCTTAAAGTCGTTTAACGCCGCACCCAATTCGGCTTCGAGATCCTTGTCGATCGCCTTCTTGTTTCGGATTGACGCCAGCACGCTTTCCTTCCGCGTTTGCAGGTAATCCTGAAGCTTCATCTGAAATTCCTTCACCCGATCGACCGGGACCGGATCGAAATAACCATTCTGCATCGCCCAAAGAACGGCTACCTGCTCCTCAACTGGGATCGGGTTGTATTGTATCTGCTTAAACAGTTCAACAATACGCTGACCGCGATCGAGTCGCGCTTTGGTTGCGGCGTCGAGGTCGGAACCGAATTGTGCAAAAGCCGCCAGTTCGCGGAACTGCGCGAGATCAAGCTTAATCTTACCGGCCACTTGTTTAATCGCTTTGATCTGCGCCGCAGAACCCACACGGCTGACTGAAAGACCGACTGAGATCGCAGGCCGGATACCCTGGAAAAACAAGTCAGTCTCCAGATAGATCTGACCGTCGGTGATTGAGATGACGTTCGTTGGAATATAGGCCGAGACGTCACCCGCCTGGGTTTCAATGATCGGCAGCGCAGTCAGGGAGCCGCCGCCAGCGTCCTCAGAGACGCGCGCCGCGCGCTCGAGTAGCCGCGAATGCAAATAGAAGACATCTCCTGGATAAGCCTCGCGACCCGACGGACGCTTCAAGACTAACGATACCTGCCGGTAAGCCACCGCATGCTTGGAGAGGTCGTCGTAAATAATGAGCGCGTCCATGCCATTATCCATGAACCATTCGCCCATCGCCGCTCCGGCAAATGGCGCGAGGTATTGGTTCGTGGCGCTCTCCGACGCAGGTGCAGAAACGATCGTCGTGTAAGGCATCGCACCGTTTTTTTCCAGCACGGCCAGCGTTCGCGCTACGTTCGAGTTCTTCTGGGCAATCGCGACGTAGATACAATAGAGGGGACGATGATCTTTCAGCTGCCCACTTTCGGCGGCTTTGTTGAGCCGGGCCTGGCTGATGATCGTATCGACTGCGATGGTCGACTTACCGGTCGCGCGATCGCCGATAATCAGCTCGCGCTGACCCCGTCCGATTGGCACCATTGCGTCGATCGCCATGATTCCGGTTTGGACCGGCTGGCTTACGCTGCGACGCTTGATAATGCCGGGCGCGATCTTCTCTACCGGATAGAAGGTGTCGGCGTTGATCGGACCTTTGTTATCAATCGGCTGACCTAAAGTATTGACCACTCGGCCAAGGAGCGCCTTACCCACCGGGACCTGGAGGAGCTTACCAGTTGTCTTGACTTCATCGCCCTCCGCAACCTTTGTTGGATCGCCAAGCAGGATCACGCCGACTTCGGTCTCTTCCAAGTTCAGCGCGAGACCAAATTCACCGCTCGGGAATTCGATCATTTCATTCAGCATAACTTCACTCAAACCTTCGATGCGAGCCACGCCGTCGCCAGCTTCACGCACCACGCCAACATTGCTTTTCGTGGTCGAGGTCTTTAGCCCCGCAATTTGCGTTTCGATTTCTTCCAGAATGCTGCTCATGATAATTCGTTCGTTAAAGTTTTTGCGCCAGCCGATCGAGCCGGTTGCGTACGCTGCTGTCCCAGACATCGCTTCCCACTCGAACGCGCATGCCGCCGAGAAGTGCCGGATTAATGGTGAACTCAGTCGTTAGGCCAGACCCGTATTTCCGCTCCAAACCGCTTACAACTTCGCGACTCACCTCCGGATCCAATTCAGCGGCCGATTCAATGCGTACGCGCCGTTTGTCCAACTCAAGACGGAGAAGACGCTGATAACTTTTCAAGAGCTGGATGTAATTACGCGGCTTCTTCTCCACAATCGCGCGGACAAACGTCTGGACGCGCCCGCGATCAAGCGTGCCACCAACATATGTCGCCCGCACCAACTCGCGCGCTTGCTGTCGAATCTCCTTGCTAATCTTCACGCTTCGTCTCGACTTCGTTAGGCTGCGACCTGACGGCTCGCTTCCTCCTGCAATCGCTTCTGATCTTCCGCACTTAAGACCTTGCCGGTTACCTTGGCGGTTGTATCGACGACCAGCCGTCCGAGTTCACGCTTCAGCCGTGACATTTCGCGTTCATGCTCGAGCGCGCTCGCTTCCCGTGCCTTAGCGAGAATTTGCTCTGCCGCCGCAATTGCTTCCTGCTCTTTGCGCTCCGCGATGACGCCGGCGCTGCTCCGCGCTTCATCGATCATCTTCTGCGCTTCGTCATTTGCCTTCGCCAGCGTTTCCTGATAGCGCTGCTCAGCCTCGGCAAGTTGTTGCTTAATCTTCTCGGCATTGAGCAGGCCTTCCTGAATACGCTGTCGCCGTTCCTCAAGCACAGCGAGAATCGGCCTGTAGGCGAATCGGCGGAGGAGTAGCGCTACGATCACAAAGCTGACGACTTGCGAGAGAAAAATCTTGAGGTCGAAGCCAAAGGTTTCCGCTACCTCAGTGACGAGATTAGCCGCAATGAAAATGGGAATACTCATCCGAAAAGGTTGCCGGCCCCGAAGCACACGGCCACGGCGCCTAACGAGTTAGTGGACGAGGAAAAGAGCGTAAAAGACAATCGCCTCGGCGAAAGCGATAGCCAAAATCGCCTGCACCAGAATCGGCGTAGCCGCTCCCGGATTGCGGCCGACCGCGGAGGATGCACCCATGCCGATCAATCCCACGCCGATCGCCGCGCCGAGGGCCGCGAGGCCGACGTGAATGCTTCCGCTCATCTCTGCCAGTAATGGTAATATCATATCTTTTTGTGTGGTTGTTTTGCTTCAGCTCGTCGTGTTTCGCCACAACGTAGCCGAAAATTAGTCAATGGTGTGCCCCTTCCGCTTTGGGATCATGCGCAATGAGAAGGGTGAATACCGCAGTCAGCAGCATGAAGACGAGCGCTTGCACGATACCGACAAGAATTTCCATGAAATAAAATGGAATCGGGATGAGCCAGGAGAGCGAAGGCACCAAGTGCGCCATTGCTTCGAGCATGTTCTCTCCGGCGTAAACATTTCCGTAAAGCCGAAAACTCAGCGAGATCGGGCGGAAAAAGATCGACACCACCTCCAACCACCCGACCATGAAAAAAACGACGATCATCATGATTCTGAGGAAGCCCTTCGACTCGCCCTTCGGTCCAAAGATGTGCATGATGAATCCACCGAAGCCGACTTCCTGGAGTGCCCAGATCAGCCAAAGAGCGAAGAAAACGACCGCCATGGCAAAAGTGAGATTGAGGTCTGCGTTCGCCCCGCGGAGAAGAGGTCGATCGACGTGAAACGTGTTGGTCACTGGATCGTGATGCCCCCAACCAATTGTCCCTACTCCCGGGATCAGACCGAACCAGTTGAGGAAGAGAATAAAGATAAAAATGGTGGCGAAAAACCAGAACGTCTTCTTCACCAGGTGGCCGCCAATGACGCTCTCCAGAAAGCTGTAAAGGCCCTCGACCATCCATTCCCAAAAGTTCTGGGCACCCGTTGGCACGGGCTGAATTTTACGTGTCGCAATCTGCGCGAAGACAATAATCGCCGCCGCTACCACCCATGTGACTAACATTGAATTCGTGACAGTGAACTCTCCAACCGTGAAAAGCGGCACTGCCTTGAGCGAGAGTGCTTCGTGTTTTTCGGCCGTCGCAGGGGCCGCAGGCGCGATCCCAGCCGCGTGAGCAATCGGCGCGAATCCGCTCGTCGCGAGCAGCGCGCAAAGGCTCACAAGCAGTGGCAAGAAACGAATGTAGCGTTGGACCATTTGGCGGGTCGGAAAGCGGCGCTGCCGGCTACCGGTGAAGCACGACCGGTTGCCAATGGAAACCTGTCTGCGCCTCGAGGCCGCTAACGACGCGCATAAAGAAGAGCATGTTGCCAGTGCTGACAAGCGACTTTGGCGGGTTTTTTTCCGAAGAAAAGAACAAGGCAAAATGGCCAGGCCGATGCCGCTATTTCGCAGGAACGCCTTGCTGCTGAAAAGGCGCCGAAGCGAGGATCTGGGATGCCGGGTGGGCCCGCATCGACGCTTCGGCAGCGAGCTCAGCCGCTTCGCGATACTGACTTTCCAAGACTGCGATCTGCATCTGCTGCTCAAAGTTGGCCGCGACCGATTCACTCGCAAGGATCCCCATTTCTGCGAAGGAGTGCCGATTTGAAGTGATCTTTTTCATCTCCGTGGCGAGCGCCTCGTGATCACGCTCGGCGACGAGCGCGCCACAGCGACCGCTCTCGACCGCTTCGGGAATTCCGCCGTGCCGCGTTGCGAGCACCGGCATGCCGGTCGCCATCGCTTCCAGGATGGAATTTGGAATTCCCTCTTGATTTTCATCCGCCGGAGTTTCGCTCGGGTGCAGGAAGACGTGACAACTATGATAGAGGTCGAGCAACTCAGACTGTGAGAGAAAGCCGGTAAAATGCAGCGCGCGACTAATGCCCAAGTCGGAAGCCAGCGCCTCCAGGGCCGGCTGCAACGGTCCTTTGCCTGCAATGAACAACTGGGCGTTCGGATTCGCCGGGTAAAAAAGCGCGAAGGCACGCAGGCAGGTCGTCAGGCCTTTCTTCGGAATGAGCCGGCACGCCTGAAGGAATCTCCATGCTCCGTCGGACGGCGTCTCACGCCGACGCACGGGAAATTCGCTTAACGGAATCCCGGTGCGATTGATGCGAATCTTCTCTGGTGGGCAACCCAGTGTGATGAGTCGCCGCTCCAGCGAACGTGATCGCGCCAGGACCAGCGGCACCGATTGAAAGACCTTGCGAAGCTTGGAAGCGTAATCCGGACTCTCCGCCTTAAGCATAACGTCGGCGCCGTGAAACGAAACGATACAAGGTTTGTCCCAGCATTGAATGAATGGCAGCAAATGGATACCTGTATGGCCAAAGTAAATATGCATCAGGTCCGCGCCACGCCGTTCGAGCAGGTTGGCCAGGAGTTGATATTCGCCACGGTAAACGATCGGCGGCTGACGCTCGACAAATTTGAGCCAGCCATGACGAAATGGGTTTCTTCGCGGCGCCGGGATCAGCTCAATATCGTTGAAGGGAAAGCGGTCACTGTTCTGGATCTTCTTCGTCATCACGAAGGTCTGCACTTTCCGGAGGCCAGTAACCTGGCGGTAGATGTGCAGCATCTCTGATTTCAGGAAGGTTGTGCAATAACTCGCGACGACCAGTTTGGACATAGTTTTTGGGGAACCCACGTTAGGTATTGGTAAGAAAAGTTGTGAACACTTAGCGCATGGATTCAGCTTGTCTAACTGTAATCGGTCCAACTCACCTCTACAGTTCCATTTCGCGTCAAATCTGCCGGCTTATTCATACCGGCTTCAGCTTCTTGTAACCACTGATCGAGAGCGCGTCTCAACTCCGCGATTCCATCATTCTCCTTCGCGGACACGGCCACGACTTCTCGTTCCGGAAAACGCGCCCGAAACGCTGGCAGATGTTCCGCCGCCGCGGGCAAATCCATCTTGTTCGCCACCACGCGCCATGGGCGAAGGGAGAGACGCGGATCGTAAAGATCGATCTCCCGCCGCAAATGCTGGAAGTCCACGATTGGGTCACGTCCTTCGCTCCCCGCCATGTCGAGCACAAAAAGCAGCAGTCGGCAGCGCGTGATGTGGCGCAGAAAAGAATGACCGAGTCCTAGATTGCGATGCGCGCCTTCGATCAACCCCGGAATATCCGCGACGGTTGCGCGACGATAATCATCGAAATCGACCATACCAATCATAGGATGAAGAGTAGTGAAGGGATAAGCTGCGACCTTTGGGAGAGCCGCAGAGATCCGCCGCAGAAGCGTCGACTTGCCGGCATTCGGATAACCAACCAAACCCGCATCTGCGATCGTCCGCAACTCAAACAGGAAAGTCCCTTCCTCTCCCGGCACGCCGTCAGTGTACTGGCGCGGCGCACGATTGCGCGAACTCTTGAAATGGACATTGCCCTTCCCACCGGCTCCGCCATGACAGAGGAGGAATTCGTCGTTAGGCCGGGCAAGATCGGCTAAAGGAGTTACCGACTGCCAGTTACGAGTTTCCGATCCGGCGCCCTGCAAGATCGGCTCGTCAGGCTCCCTTCGTCCGCCGCGGATTTGCTTCGGGGTTGAAGAATCGCGGTTCGACGCCGCGTTGCTCGCTGCGACGTCATTCGCAATCGGGTATGGAAATACCACCGTTCCTACCGGCACTTTCACCACTTTGTCGGGTGCGCCGCGACCGTGCATCTGCTTCCCCTGGCCGTGCGCGCCGTTCTTTCCCTTGATCAGCGGCTCATAAAAAAGACTGGCAAGATTATCGGTGTGCTCGTCTGCTCGCAAAATAATGTCGCCGCCTTTGCCTCCGTCTCCGCCATCCGGTCCACCCCTTGGAACAAATTTTTCCCGCCGAAAACTCACGCAGCCCCGGCCGCCATTGCCGGCTTTCGCCGTCACCTTGATCCGATCGACGAACATCCCATAAACCTACACGCAACTGTGTCTCTGGATAGCGGAGGCGTTCAGCTAGCGGCAACCATGTCGCGTCATCAGCCTAACGAATCGCTCGTCGGTCAGTGAGATTTAGCAGGACTGCGCCTAGCGAGCCGTTATCAGCGAATCGTAAAGCGACCTCGTCTGTCTCGCGATCGCCGCCCAGCCAAATTTCTCCTCTGCTCGTTTCCGCCCGGCACGGCCAAACCTTCTCTGTAGCTCTGGATTCGACATCAGCTCATTGATCCGCGCCGCGAGGTCGTTAGAAAATTTCTCGGGCTCGATCGGTTCAAAAGGACTCTCCTTCATCTGTTTGACCGGAACGAGAAATCCAGTTTCGCCATCGACCACCACTTCCTTGATCCCACCGACCGCGCTTGCCACTACCGCGGTTTCGCACGCCATCGCTTCGAGATTGATGATTCCGAATGGTTCGTAAATCGACGGACAGCAAAACACCGCCGCGTTCGCGTAGAGTTGATGCACCGTTTCCTTGTCCACCATCTCGTCGATCCAGATGACACCATTTCGCGTCGCCTGCACCGCGCTTACTGCCGTCTTCATCTCCGCGGCAATCTCCGGCGTATCCGGCGCGCCGGCGCACAACACAATCTGAAATCCTTTGTCCATGGATGGAATTGCGCGCACCAGGTGTACGATTCCTTTCTGCCGCGTGATACGCCCAACGAACAACAGGTACGGCTGCGTCGGATCGATCCCAAAACGCAGAAGCGCGTCGGTTCGCTCCGTCGACCTGTATTCCTCGAGATCGATCCCGTTGTAGATGACGTGCAAACGCGAGGAATCGATATGGAAAAGCCGCTCAATGTCCGCACGCGTCCCTTGCGATACGGCAATCACCGCATCCGCAATTTCCAGCGCGGTCTTCTCCAGCCAAACGGTAAAATCGTAACCGCCGCCGAGCTGCTCGCGCTTCCACGGTCGCAGGGGCTCAAGCGAGTGCACCGTGATGACAAGCGGCAGCCCGTAGTTCAACTTCGCCAGGATACCCCCGAAATGGCTATACCAGGTGTGACAATGCACGATGTCAGCCTCAACTCTGAGGGTGTTGAAATTGAGACAACGCTGCACCGCACCGAAAACCGATCGCAACGGCTTCGGACAAGTATATCCACGCGCATCCAGCTCAAATCCGCGCACGGTCGGATTTGTGCCTAACGATTTCTGGTCGCCAAAGCAACGGACCTCGACATCCATCGACTTCGCCAATTCGCGAGCAAGATAAGCAACGTGCACTCCGGCCCCGCCATAAACATGCGGCGGGTATTCGTTGGTAAAAAAAAGCGCCTTCATCCTTGCACGATTACCAGCCGCGCTGTCACTGAGTTTCGTTAGGCACATTCATGAGGAGAACCGGCACTTGTGCGCGATGGCGGACCTGCGTGATCGTGCTGCCATAAAACAGGTCCTTCAAAAGGCGATGTCCATGCGTTGTCATTGCGATCAAATCGCAGTCTGATTCCTGCGCGGTCTTGAGAATTCCAAAAGCGGGATCGCCCAGCGCGAGATGCGTTTGCACTTCGATCCCCTTCCGCCGCAAATCCTCCGCTACCTTTTCCAAGTACGCCCGGTCCGCTTTCATCTCCTCCGATTCCACGAGTTGAAACCGGTTGTAATTGCGTGCTGCCCAACCGTCCGCCACATGCAGCAGAAGCAGTTCCGAGTCGTGCACCTTCGCCAATTGGCAGATGGGCGAAAACATTGCCCGATCGGTCGGACTATTATCGAGCGCCACGAGAATTTTCTTGAACATCGTTAGGCCGGCATTCTGCTTTAAGCTTTGGGCATCGAGTCTTAACTTTGGCCGAGTCGCACCGTCGTCGCTACTTAAGACTCAAAACCTAAAGCTTAAAACTAATTCGATTATTGAAGGTCCTCGCCATCGACATTGGCACTTCTTCCGTGCGCAGCGCTCTTTTCGATTCGCGCGCGCGGTCGGTACGCGCTTCGAAGACGGCCAGAAGCTACCGCCTACGGCATGAAGTCGATCACGCGGCCGAACTCGATCCGGCGCTGCTTCTCCGCGCGACCAAGGATTGCCTGCGCGAAACGCGGCGCTGCCTAACGAAGCGGCAATCGCTCGCAATCGCAGCTTCCGGATTTTGGCACAGCCTGCTCGGGCTCGATCGCACCGGAAATCCACTCACGCCAATTTACACCTGGGCCGACGCCCGCTGCGTGGACGATGCTTTTTTTTTGAGGCAGCGCATGAATGAACGCGCGATCCAGCAGCGCACCGGCTGCATGCTGCGCGCCTCCTTCTGGCCGGCCAAATTGATCTGGCTGCAGCGGACGCGCCCGAGACTCTTTCGTCGCGCGGCACGCTGGGTTTCGCCGCCAGAATGGATTTTTGAGCAACTCTTTGGAGTACGGAGTTGCAGCCATTCCATGGCAAGCGGCACCGGACTTTACCATCTGGGACGGCACGACTGGGACGAGGAAATGCTCGACATGGTCGGTTTAACGCCTTCTCAGTTGAATCCTTTGCAGGACTGCGTCGCACACCCGGACGGAACCATCTTCACCCCGATTGGAGATGGAGCGGCCGGCAATCTCGGTTCTGGCGCAAGCCGTCCCGGCGTGATCGCAATTAATGTGGGGACGAGCGCCGCAGTGCGCGTGGTCACGCCACCGGGCACTCCACTCCCCTTCGGACTCTTCCGCTTTGCAATCGACGAGCAACGCAGTTTGCTCGGGGGAGCAATCAGCAACGCGGGAAGTCTGCGCGCATGGTGCCTGCGTGAGCTGTGCCTGCCTAACGAAAGGCGCGAAATCGAAAAATTACTTCGACAGAAGTGGAAGGAAACCTCGCGCCTAACGATTCTTCCCTTCTTAGTGAGTGAGCGGGCGCCGACCTGGCCGGACGATCTCAGCGGAACAATCATTGGTCTAAGTCAGGCAACGACTGCGGCCGACTTGCTGGCCGCGATGGTCGCTGCTTCGTTCCATCGCCTGGCGGAGATCCTGCGTGAACTGGAAACCGCGGCCGGCAGAGCGAACAGAATCATTGTTTCCGGCGGCGTTGTGCAATCGATGGCCTCGCTGCAAGTGCTGTCCGATTCGTTAGGCAGGAAGCTGGAGGTTTGCGCAGAGCAGGAGGCTTCACTGCGCGGCGCGGCGGTACATGCGCTTGAACAACTAGGCCTCGAAGTGCCAGCGCCGAAGATCAAGCGCCGACTGCACAACCGTCCTGTGCAAACCGCGCAAAAGCGTAAAGAAGCCGCGCGACAACGAGAGCTGGAACAATTACTGGGCAATCAACTCTTAAAAAGAGGGCACTAACCGAAATATCCCATTCGTTAGGCGAACCCCCGGAACTCGACTTCGAAACTTGCCTGCCCGCCTAGTCTCGATCCAGTGCTTTGAGCCAGCCCATCACCAAATCGTGCTTCGGCTTGTCTTCCGCCCGCTCGAAAATGAAAACGAGATTCGCCAGCATTCGCATCAGCACGAGCCGCGGTGAGGCAGGCGCGAAATAACTCGATTGCGTTTTCAGTTTCTGCCGCGCCAGAATCGCCTCGCAGTCCGCTCGAGACAGAATCCGTCCGGCGTGAAATGGATCGAACAAGATCCGCTCGTAGCGGGCGATGAAATGGCCCGGCAAGTTGATTCCCTCGATTGGCATGTTGGCGCGTTTGCCCACGATCAAATACATCACCGCGAGTGAAATCGGGATCCCACGCCGCGTTTCAATCACGTCGCTGAGAAGCGAGTTCTTTGGATCGTAATAATCCTCTGAGTTGCCGCGAAAGCAGAGGTCCTCCGCCATAAAGGTCGTCAGGGTCTGAAGCCGTTCGCGCGATGAGTTGGCCTGATCAATGAGCATGCGCAATCGCCGTCCCCACGCATCGAGCCGGCGGCGCAACTTCGCGATCGGAGCCTCGGGCTCAAAGCAACGGGTGAGCAGCCACCAAGCGGACTCGATGTCGCCGTGCTCCGGAAAGAGATGCGCGCAAAGCAACATTTCATCCTGCGCTTCGTCGGTTTCGATTCGTTCAAGAATATCGCGCACGTGTGCCGCGACGGCCGCGTCGTCGACGGTCAGGAGCTCGCGCAAAGCGGCGATGCCCTCTCGACCAGAGTCGATCAACTGCGCTTTGAGCAGCTGGACTGTCGCCGGGTCGTTATCGCGCAATAGCCGTACGATCGCGTCTTTTTGAAACATGAACCGGTTTTACGATTTCCGACGGCGTTAGGCAACGAAAAGGCTAATTGATCACGAAGAACGAGAAGCGCATGACGTCCCGGTCAACCCAGTCGTTAGTCGTTAGGCTGTTTCTTCGATTCGTTTCAAGGAGCCAATCGACCGCTGTCTTCTACATCGAACGTTTCCAGGATGATGGTCGCCATTCCGCTTTGTTCGGTATGGCTCAGACTGATCCAAACTCGGCCAACTTCGCGTTCATTAGCCATTCGCTCCGCACCGCCGCTCAGAACGACATACGGTTCGCCACTCTCTTTTTTACGTACGTCGAGATCGCGCCACGCCATCGATTTGCCAATGCCGGTGCCGAAGGCCTTCGATAGTGCTTCCTTGGCGGCAAAACGCGCCGCGAAATGGCGGGCGGGAAATTTCATCGAATTCGAGTAAGCGATTTCTCCATCGGTAAAAACGCGTTTCAAAAAGCGCTCGCCGAAACGATCGATGGAATTTTGGATGCGACCACAATCCACGAGGTCGATACCAATGCCGATGATTCTCATCCCGGATAATCTCGCATGAGCGCCAGCATTTCGCCGACTGCCTTCTCCATTCCGACCGAGATTGCGCGCGATACGATCGCGTGTCCGATGTTCAATTCATTCAGGTGCGGAACTTGATGAACGAGTTTGATGTTGCGGTAGTTGATGCCGTGGCCGGCGTTGACCTGCAGACCGGAACCCGCCGCCTGCCGCGCAGCGGCGCGTAGACGTTCGAGCTCCTGTTGCTCGACTTTGTCGGTGTAAGCATTGGCCAACGCACCGGTATGCAGTTCCACCATGTCCGCGCTCAGGCGCGCGGCCGTTCTCACTTGCTCGGGTTCTGGATTGATGAAAAGACTGACGCGGATTCCCACGGTTTGAAGACGTTTGATCGTGAGGGCCAACTGACGCTCGTGCCCGACGAGATCGAGCCCGCCTTCGGTCGTGATTTCCGCACGTTTTTCGGGGACGAGGCAGACCTCATCAGGTTGTAACCGCAGCGCAAAATCAATGATCTCCGGCGTGTTGCTCATTTCGAGGTTGAGCTTCGTCATGATGTTGGCGCGCAGGCGTTCGACATCGCGACTCTGAATATGGCGACGGTCGGCGCGCAAATGCACAGTGATGCCGCTGGCGCCGGCGCGCTCGCAAATACTGGCCGCCACAACGGGATCGGGTTCGGCGTTTTTCGAATCCGGCATCGTGGCATAGCGCGCCTGCCGGAGAGTGCCGATGTGGTCGACGTTGACACCGAGTCTAAGGGTAGCCATTTCGTTTCAATAGGTGCGCTCTTCCGGGAAAGGCAAACGCGGTTGTGCTTCCCATCGGGTTCTGTTCGAGATTTGTGATTACTTAGCCGAAGGCAGCCTCGGGCAGGGCGATTGTTGGCAGGGCGCGACCAGCTCGCTCGCGGCCAAGGGCATCGTCAGGGCAAAACCTCAAACTGGCTCATGACGCGAAACATTTCGTAGCGTTCGGCGATTTCGTCGCTCGTTAGGCCACGGAGTCGATTCAGACTGAAGGCCTCAACATTAAAACTGGCCAGCACGCTCCCGTATATCACCGCTTTCCGCAATCCGCCGAAGTCAATCTCGTCCGCTGGGTTCGACGCCAAATAGCCGGCTAACCCCCCCGCAAAAGTATCTCCTGCCCCAGTCGGGTCGTGGATGTCTTCGAGCGGATACGCACCGCAGCTGAAGAAGTCATCCGGACCAAAAAGGAGCGCGCCGTGCTCGCCCTTTTTCACCGCCACATAGCGCGGGCCCTTGCGGCGGATTGCCCGGCCAGCGCGGATCAGGCTGGTGTCGCCGGTCATCTGGCGCGCTTCGCTATCGTTGAGAATGAGCAGGTCGACTCGAGGCAGGAGCGCGTCGAGATCTTTCCGCGCGGTCTCGATCCAAAGATCCATGGTATCGGCGACGACGAAGCGCGGCCGACGCATCTGATCGAGGACGTGTGATTGCAACGAAGGCGCGATATTCGCAAGGAGAACGAATTCGGTTTCGCGGAAATTCTCCGGCAAGGCCGGCTTGAAATCTTCGAAGACGTTGAGGGCGACGGAACGTGTCTCGCGCGTGTTGAGATCCCAGGCATATTCGCCCGACCAGCGAAACGTTTTACCTTTGACTCGCTGCACACCGGCAGCATCGATCCCGCGTTCTCGCCAAAATCTGAATTCCGAATCGGGAAAATCATCGCCCACCACGCCGACCAAATTGACTGGCGAGAAAAAACTCGCGCCGACCGCAGCGTAAGAGGCCGAACCGCCCAGTTGATCAGCATGTTCTTCCACCGGGGTTTTGACGGTGTCTAACGCGATGGAACCAACAACAAGAACGGACATTGCGACTTCTAATTTCGAATTTCTGGTTTCTGATTTTCGGACAGCAGGGTTTTGGCTTGGCGAGTGGCAGCGGCGATGTCGGCCGCTTGCAGCAAACCAGATACGATGACGACGCGTTTTGCGCCAGCCGCCATCACTTGCGGAAGGTTGCTCAGCTTGATCCCTCCGATGCAGAAGATCGGTCGCCTAACGAGTTCATGGACGCGGCCGATGTCGCCGAGGCCAATCGGCTGGTAGGCCGGTTTGGTCGGCGTGGCAAATAGTGGACCGAAGCCGATGTAATCCGCGCCTTCCTCGATCGCTGCGATCGCTTGCGCGAGGCTGTGGGTCGATTTGCCGATCGAGCAATCGCGCCTAACGACTTCCCGGGCGGCGGCAATCGAGATGTCTTCCTGGCCCAGATGCAAACCTTCGACGATGAAATCGCGCGCGATTTCGGCGTGATCGTTAACGATCATCGGGACGCCGGCCTCGCTCGTTAGGCAATGAAGTTCTTTCGCGAGCTGTGCCAGTTCGGCAAGGGATTGGTTCTTCCCTCGCAATTGAATGATGTCGGCCCCGCCGCGCAGCAATTCGTCTGCAACCACAAGGGCGCGCGCAGGCTCGACGTAGTCGAGGTCGAGAATGGCGTAAAGCCGGGCGCGCGCCAGGACGTCGTTAGGCGCGACAACCTTCAATCGGTCAGGCGGCTGTTCGAGTGGAAAAGCTCGAAGGTTTCCGAGTTCATAATCCGGTCAACAAAGCCGGTATCGTAGTCGCCGCGGCGAAACTCGGCGTTGCGCATGATGGCGTTGTGAAACGGAATAGTCGTCTTGATTCCAGCGATGAGATATTCGCCGAGCGCGCGACGCATGCGCGCGATTGCGGAGTCGCGGGTTGCGCCGACGGCAATCAATTTCGCGATGAGAGAATCATAGTTAGGCGGCACGGTGTAACCGCTGTAGGCATGGGAGTCGACACGCACCCCGCGGCCACCAGGCGCATAGTAGAAATTGATTCGTCCCGCCGAGGGCTGAAAATTGCGTGCCGGATCTTCGGCATTAATCCGGCATTGAATGGCATGGGAGCGCGCCAGTGGCTTTTGCACATGCGGCGATAATTTATTGCCGGCCGCGATGCGGATTTGCTCTTTCACCAAGTCGCATCCGTAAACCTCTTCTGTGATCGTGTGCTCGACCTGGATGCGTGTGTTCATCTCAATGAAATAGAAATGGCCATCCTGATCGACCAGAAATTCCATCGTGCCGCAGTTGGTGTAGCCGACGGATTCGGCGAGTTTCACTGCCGCCTGACCCATGCGCTTACGCAACGCTGGTCTCAAGAGTGGCGATGGGCATTCCTCGATGACCTTTTGATTCCGACGCTGAATGGAACAATCGCGTTCCCCGAGGTGAACGATGTGGCCATGCTCATCCGCCACGATCTGGAATTCGATGTGATGCGGATTGACGAGTAACTTTTCAATATAAACCTCCGGATTGCCGAAGGCTTTTTCCGCTTCCATGCGTGCGCCATGGTAACCCTGGACAAGACTCACTTCGTTATGGGCCGCGCGCATCCCGCGGCCGCCTCCGCCCGAGACGGCCTTGATCATCACCGGGTAGCCAATTCGCTTCGCAACTCGCATTGCATCCATTTCGTTCTCGACGATGCCATCGCTCCCCGGAGTAACTGGCACGCCGGCTTTACGCGCGGCTGTGCGAGCCGAATTTTTATCACCCATCGCCCGCATCGCCTCGGCCCGCGGGCCGATGAACTTGATGTTGCAGCTCTCGCAGACTTCGGCGAAGTGCGCGTTCTCCGCGAGGAAACCATAGCCGGGATGAATCGCGTCGACATCACCAACCTCCGCGGCGCTCATGATGCGATCGATCTTAAGATAACTGTCCGAGCTCGGTGGGGCGCCGATACAAATCGCTTCATCGGCCAGTTGCACGTGGAGCGAATCGACATCCGCCTCCGAATAAACAGCCAGGGTGCGAATGCCGAGTTCCTTGCAGGCCCGGATAACACGCAGGGCGATTTCGCCGCGGTTGGCGATGAGGATTTTCTCGAACATGCGCCTAACGAATAGCCGCGGGCGTCCCGCCTAACGAACCTTGAAAAGCGCCTGGCCGAACTGGACCGGCTTGCCGTTTTCCGCCACGACCTCAGTGATCACGCCACTAACTTCGGCTTTGATTTCATTCATGACTTTCATCGCCTCAATGATGCAGACGACGGTGTCTTCGTTCACCTCCTTGCCGACCTCGACGAAGGACGGCGATTCGGGTGAAGGGGAGCGATAAAAAGTGCCGACCATCGGTGAGATGATTTCTTTTGCCGCCGCCGACTCGGTCGGCTGCGTCGCAGGCGAGGGAACGGGCGCGGCCGGCGCCTGCGCACCAGATGCGGCCGGCACAGGCGCGGGCATGGCGGCGATCGGCGCTGTTGCGGGCGCCGTGATGATGGTCTGTGCGGTTGCGCCTTTTTGCAGTTTGAGACGAAAACCATCCTTCTCCATCTCAAAAACAGAGAGGTCGTTTTTCTTCATCAAATCGATGATTGCTTTGATATCCTTAAGTTCCAAAGGCGCTTCCTTTCCGCGTTAATGAGGACGTTAGGTAAAGCGGTTTTGGAAGCGGGGTCAAGCCAGTGCTTTACCCGCGCGTCCCATGAGCTCGCTTTTGATGATGAAATTCACCTGGGGCGGCGGGCTATGGGAGAGATTGCGCCACGATCACCAAAGTGGGAGCCAGCGATCGCGCGATGGCCTGGCACCTTTGCCTGTAACTCAAATCCCTATTCTGCAGTCTTCGATGGCACGAACATTTTGGTGATCAATCAGCCTGCGGATCAGGTCGCGAAATTGAGAGCGAGCAACAGTGCGTTGCTCGGCTTTTCCCGGCTGGTTCTTCGCGCCAACCGACATTCGAGTGGCGCGAATGGTTGAGCCGCGGACGATAACGAGAGTAGCGTGAACAAATTCCAGCTGGCCGACGGAAGACACTCGTTAGGCCGGAATGCGCGCCAACTCCGTCAGCTGGACGGCTGAATTGCGTCGTTCGCCACCCTACCGTCGCGCAGTTCGACTCTCCGAGTTGCGATGGCCGCGACTTCGGAGCTATGCGTAACGAGAATCAAAGTCGCCATCTGTTCGTGGGCAATTTTCTGCAGCAGTTCCAGCACGAGCCTGGCCGCGGCGCTATCCAGATTGCCAGTCGGTTCGTCCGCGATGAGAAGCGGCGGGCGATGAATCAACGCGCGCGCGATCGCCGTGCGTTGTTGCTCGCCTCCACTTAATTGATGGACAAAATGGCTGGCGCGATTGCTGAGGCCAACCAATGCCAATAATTCTTCCGCTCGCCTTGCGGCTTCGTTAGGCGCGATGCCCTGGAGGAGGAGTGGCAGGCTCACGTTTTCCAGAGCATTCATCGTGGGAAGAAGGTTGAAAAACTGGAAAACAAGTCCGAGCCGGCGCCGGCGAAAGTCGGTCAATTGCGCATCGTCCGCTTTCGTTAGGTTGAGATTATCGACCAGGATCTCACCCGTTGTTGGCCGGTCGAGTCCCGCGATGAGATGCAACAGCGTGCTTTTGCCACAACCACTCGGACCGACAATGGCAACAAACTCGTGTTGCTCGATCACGAGCGAAATATCTTCCAGAGCACGCACGGAGCGCTCGCCGGTCTGGTAATAACGACTAACCTTTTGTAACGAAATCATGCCGACGACCGCTTATCTATGCACTGCGAAAGACCGTGCAAGGATTGCCACCAATTCAGCGGCGTAGTGATCGCTCATCAGGGAATCACTTATGACCACGCCGCCAATCCAAGCTCCGGATCGTCGCGCAAGGGTTGCGCCAAAGTTTCGAATCGTGGCCGAGACCGAGGACTATCTCGTCGTCGACAAGCCGCCCTTCCTGCTCATTCATCCGAGCAAACCGGACGGCACCCCGACGCTATGGGCCGCGCTGCGCGAACTCCTGGCCTTTGAGTTGGTCAACGGCGGCCAGGTCTCGATCGTGAACCGGCTCGATCGGGAGACTAGCGGGCTCGTGCTCATTGCCAAGAATCTTTCGACGGCGCGGCGATTTGGTCGCGCGATGGAGCGACGCCAGATCGCAAAAGAATACCTCGCGATCGTTGCTGGATGGCCGAAGTGGCAAGCAACAACACTCGACGCGCCGCTGGCGCGCCGCGGCGACTTCCGACACTCCGACATCTGGCTCAAGCAAATGATTCATGAAAAAGGCGCGCCGGCGGTGACGGAGTTCCGAGTCGAAAAACGATTTGTTAGGCGCGGAGCCGGTGGCGGCCAGTTTGCCATTGTGCGGGCATTCCCCCATACCGGCCGCACGCACCAGATCCGAGTGCACCTTGCGCATCTCAGTCACCCGATTGTCGGCGACAAAATTTATGGACCTAACGAGCAGCTTTACCTTCGCTTCATCGAAAATGGCTGGACGAAGGAGTTGGAGCGCGAATTGCTTTTGCCGCGACACGCCCTGCATTCCGCCCGCCTGCGAGTAGCTGACCAGTTCGACTGGCAGAATCCGCTACCCGAAGATCTGGCTCGCTTCGTTAGCCATTGAAAAGGCGGGAACTTCCAAGTCTCTATTTTGTCCTCACTTCCAGATTCAAGAATCGAATCTGCACGCCGCTATCCATGAAATGGTTTGTCGCAAGGGTGAGACCACCCGAGCGTTGATAATCCGTCCAGCTGGCATGCATCGTTTTCCCGGGCTCGGGCATGTAATCCCACGAGCTGACAAGATGCGTATCCGGATCGAGATAGAGCCTGTATTGGTCGTTAGGCGTTAGGCCGACTTTGTCGAAGCTCAGATGCAAAACTTCGCGCTCCGCGCCGTCGATCGTCTTTCTCCCTTCATCCTTCACCTGCACGCCGCGGTCCTTCAACTTTAAGGGCGCGAGAAGCCAAAAAGAATCGTTCACCCAACGCGCATAAGCAGCTGTCGAATCTTCGTCCGATGCAGGATTGGCGAGATTCACCGTCACGTCCTTGTCTTTCCATTTCACGTGATCAGTCCAGGCCGACACGTCCCAGTGATGTTCGGCGGAAGCAATCGTCTTGCCCCCTTTCACGACTGAAAAAGTGAAGTCGATTGTTTTGACGCTAGGCCAATTCTCGCCGCCGCTCGCCTTCCAAAGGGCTTCGACCGGCGGTGGGGTGTGGTCGTTTTTCTCGGCAGAGGAGGCGAGTGCCGGAACGAAGACAAGAGCCGCGAAAAAAAGAACGAAAAGAGTCTTCATGACGGCAGCATGACGATTGCCGAGGTCGATTGCAATCCAAGGAAGTCGAAATATGCTCCGCCCCTTCCATGAAAAAAGTGCTGTTGGGGCTTCTCGCAGCCGCGGGAATCGATCTAATTTGCGCGCTGCCAGCTCAGGCTGGAGAGGCACAGGCGAATGCTCCGAGCGACGCGAATGCAATCGAGCAATGGGAGCCGTCGCATTTTGAATTCGCCTTCGAAACTGCCTACCTGCTGGGCTTCATCGGCAATCCCAATAGCTACGAAATCGGCGCGGAATTTCTCACTGCCCGGCTGCGCTGGGGGGTGTATCGCGACGACGCGAGCATCTTTCGCGGCTACAACCAGATTTATTTGCTCGCCATGGCGGAGCCGATTTTTCGAGGCCCGGAAAACCATTATTTCGGGATCTCGGCCGGCTTTCGTTATGTGTTCGTTAGGCCGGGTTGGAGATTGCAGCCTTACTCCTCCGGCGGAGTCGGACTCGGCTTCATCGATAGCACCGATGCCTTTCGTCAGGGCCAGGGTCAGGATTTCACCTTCAATATTCTAAGCGCGATCGGCGTGCAATACTTGGTCAATGACCATTGGAAGGTTAGCGTGGGGGCGCAATATCAACATCTTTCCAATGGCGGCCAGACCGACCCAAATCCCAGCCTCAATCTTATTGGTCCGCAGATCGGCCTCACCTATTCATTCTGATCGGCTTGCTGTTTTTGCCATGCTCTTTCGCCAGTTCTTTTTCCGCTCGAGCTGCAAAGCAGAATCAGGAGAAGGAATTGAATGAGCGCGCCTGACGAAAACGTCCTTGTTGTCAGGCGGAATCTCTTCAACGAGCTGGGCAGCTTTCACGGGCTCAACTTCGAGCCCCAGCCTTACCTCGAGGCCATGCTGGCGCGCGGCAACAATTACTTCCTCGCGCGCGCCACGGCCGAGAACGACCCGACGCATAAACAGATTATCCCATACGCCATTCTCGCCTGCGGCGATCGTGTCTTGCATTACGTCCGCGGCAAAAAAGCAGGCGAACAACGCCTCGTGGCCAAGGGCTCGATCGGCATCGGCGGACACCTAAATGATAACGACGAATCACTCTTCGCCTGGGACGAAGCGGCCTATCGCGCGGGCGTCGAGCGCGAAGTGAGTGAAGAGGTGCAAATCGACACGCCCTTTGAAGATCGGATTGTCGCCCTCTTGAATGACGACACAACCGAGGTGGGACGAGTGCATCTTGGCGTGGTGCACGTTTTTCAACTCGTAAAGCCGGAGGTGCGAAAGCGGGAAGCGATGATCACAAACCTCGCCTTCCTGGCAAAGAGCCAGTTGGAAGAACGACGCGAGAATCTCGAGACCTGGTCGCAAATTTGCCTCGACCATTTTGACCGTCTTTTAGCCTAACGAATTCGCAGCGAAGGTCCAGAGGTTGGGATCAAGCTCGGCCCGCGCGCGCGAGGCGACCGCATCGCCCGCGGATGAATCACGCAGAATCGCGAACATGGTTGAACCCGAGCCGGACAGGAGCGCCGCTGCAATCTCGGGTTGCTGACGAAGCCACGTTTTCATCCGCGCCAGGAAAATGTGTTTTTCAAAAACCGGCCGCTCGAGATCGTTCACCAACTCGAGCCCCGCGACCTGTTGCGGGTTGTAATCGACATTGGGCAGATCGAGCGAATCATTCCACTGCTGATATGCCGATGGCGTGGGCACGCCGAATTCTGGCTTGCAAAGCAAAAGCGAGAGCGGCTGTGGAGGCGACACCGACTCGACGATCTCCCCTCGCCCACGACAGCGGGCCGCGCCGCCCGCGAGAAAGAATGGAACATCGGATCCCAATTCGGCCGCGAGACTCGTTAGGCGAGTAATCGCTATCGGCGCACCATACAATTCGTTTAGCCCAAGCAACGTGCTCGCGGCATCGCTACTTCCCCCACCCAATCCGGCGCCATGCGGAATTCGCTTGCGCAGGAAAATCCGCGCAAACGGCGGAGCACTAATCTCACGATAGAAAGCTCGTGCTGCCCTTACCACCAGATTGCTTTCATCCTGCAACAGCGTGGGATCGTCGGAAGAAAAAATGAGCGCCGCTTCCGATTCGGCCGGCTCGATCGTCAGTTCGTCTTTCAACGAGATGGGCGTCATCAGGGTATCAATTTCGTGAAAGCCGTCCTCCCGCCGGCGCAGGATTTTGAACGACAAATTGATCTTCGCAGGGGCGAAAAACCGCATACGTTGCCGCATCCTTATGGGGACTGAATGAACTGGCAAGCCGCAGATATAAACCCACTGGAACGGATCATCGTCGCACTCGATGTCTCGACAGCCGACGAAGCGCTTGCGTTAGCTCGAAGGCTGGCGCCGTTCCGGAGCCCGCTCAAAATCGGCCTGCAGCTTCATATTGCTGCGGGCCCGGAGATTGTCCGCGCCTTGCGCGATCTTGGGGCACGGATTTTTCTCGATCTTAAATTACACGACATCCCGAATACGGTGGCGCGCGCGGTGGAAAGCGCTGGTTCGCTAGGCGTGGAAATGCTCACGCTTCATTTGCCTGGCGGCCGCGCCATGATCGAGGCCGCGGTGCGCGCCGCGCCGCCGGGGCTCCTCTTGCTCGGAGTCACGGTGTTAACGAGCGTGGACGAGATGAGCTTGCGCGAAACCGGCGTCCAGTCTTCGATCGAGGACCAGGTGTTACGCCTAGCGAAACTCGGAGTTGAGAGCGGAATGGGCGGAATCGTGGCCAGCCCGCTCGAATTGACATCACTGCGCCATGCCTTCGGCAGGAAAATCAAGATCGTGACTCCTGGCGTTCGCCCGGCGGGTGCTGCACCTGACGATCAAAAACGTACTCTCACTCCCGCGGAAGCCATTCGCGCAGGCGCGGATTTTCTCGTCATCGGTCGACCGATCACGAGTGCGAAGGATCCTCGAGCAGCCCTGGAACAAATCGCGGCTGATGCTATTTGAACGCCTGATCGTGCACGAGGATCCGGTCCCGGCCGGCGCGGCATTGAACATGGCAATCGATGAAGCCATTTTCGCGCAAGCGCAGCAGTCGACTTTGCGATTTTATCGTTGGGAGCGCCCTGCGCTTTCGTTCGGATATTTTGGGAAATTCGCTGAGGTCGCTCCTGAAGCGGAGTTGCGCGAACTCGTTAGGCGTTGGACTGGCGGCGGAATTGTCCCGCATGGGGAAGACCTGACTTACTCACTCGTCACGCCAACCTGCGATCCAGTTGCGAAAGACGGACCAGTCGCCATTTACGCCGCCCTGCACGAAGCGATTCGGGCCGCTCTTTCCCTCGAAGGTTACTTGGCGGAGTTGGCCGCGGAGGCCGCACCCAAAGTCTCGGACGCCTGTTTCGCGAATCCAGTCCGCCACGATCTCATGCTGGAGGGCCGCAAGATTGCGGGCGCCGCTCAGCGCCGAACGCGCGCCGGCTTCCTGCATCAGGGAAGTATTCAATTGCCTCATTTGTCGCAAGGCTTCCGGCAGCGTTTTGCCGCTTTGCTCGGGAAGGAAATCAGGGAAGAAAAAATCGCGCCTTCCATCCTTCAAAACGCGTCGCAATTGGCGCGCGAAAAATATGGCGCCGACAGCTGGCTGCGCCGCTGGTAAGCTGCCCTCCTGTAGCTTTGACATTAAAAGCCGACCTTCTATCCTGCGCTTGTGAAAATTTCCGCGCACTCATCCGCCTCCGCCACGATGGTGGCTGGCCCGTTGAGTCGCGTTTTCGCCCCTGTGCAGGCGCAGCTCGACGAGGTCGATCGCCGCATCAACGCCCAGACCGCAGCGTTTGATCCAGCGATCGAAGGTTATGTCACTTATGCGGTCAGTGGCGGCGGCAAACGCCTGCGGCCACTGGTTGCGCTCCTGAGCGGCGGCGCCTTGGGCACGCTGGTTTCAGGGCATCTGGACCTGGCAGTGATTGTTGAATTAATCCATCTCGCCACCCTCGTGCATGACGACATCATGGACGATGCCGAGCGGCGGCGTTCCCAGCCGACCGTGAACGCACGCTGGGGCAATTCGCTTAGCGTTCTTCTCGGCGACGTGCTTTTCGCGCATGCACTCAATCTCTCAACGGATTTCGACGACACCGCGATCAGCCGCACGATTGCGCGGACCGCGACCGAAGTCTGCTCCGGTGAAATCATTCAGACCCAACGGCGCTTCGATCTGCAACTGACCCGCGAAGATTATTTCCGGATTATCGGGATGAAAACAGGCTCGCTCTTCGCCTGCGCGGCAGAGTTGGGCGCATTGATCAGCGGCGCGAACGATGAGGACGTGCAGCGGCTGCGAAACTTCGGTGCCAAGATCGGAACGGTTTACCAGATATACGACGATTGCCTTGACATTGCCGGCACCGAAGCCGAGACAGGCAAGACTCTTGGAACCGATTTACGCAAAGGCAAGTTGACCTTGCCCATCCTTACCCTGCTGGAATCGGCGTCGGCTTTCGACCGCGAACGCTGCTGCGCACTCGTGCTAGAGGGCAAACTGAAGGAAGTGACGGAACTTTTGCAAAGCTCGCCGACCGACGGCGCCCTCAGTGAGTCGATTGGGACTGCCAGTGAATGGATCCGCGAAGCGCAAGCCGAGCTGGCGCCGTTGCCCGCGAATCGTTATGTCGACTCGCTCTTCGGTCTGGGCGAAGCGCTGCAGGAACTGCTCGAGCAACTGCGAACCTGATGTTGCGGCCTGATGGCGCGGAAGTTTTCCCCGGAAACAGTATGACGGCGCAGTTGAAAATGCGGGAGGTGCCGCGCGACGAGCGCCCTCGCGAAAAACTGGCAGGCCAGGGAGCGAGCACCCTGAGTGATGCGGAACTGATCGCGATTCTCCTCCGCACCGGCCGACAAGGCGCGAACGCGGTGGACGTGGCGCGGCAACTGATCAAAGAGTTCGGTTCGTTAGGCACACTTAGCCGCTGTTCGGTGCGTGAGATGGCGCGAATAAAGGGGATTGGGCTGGCAAAGGCGACGCAGCTCGCGGCCGCCTTCGGTCTCGGCCAGCGCCTGGCAAAGGAAAATCGCACCGGAAAAAAGATCGAAACGCCTGAAGCCATTTACGAGTTGCTCTCCGCAGAAATGCAGGCCCTGCATAAGGAATCGCTTCGCGTCGTGCTCCTCGACACCCGCTATCACTTGATGCGGGTGGAAGATGTTTCGCTCGGCAGCTTGAACGAAAGCATCGCCCATCCGCGCGATGTCTTTCGCCCGGCGCTCATCTATGCGGCGTTTGCCGTGATTGTGGTGCACAATCATCCGTCAGGCGATCCTTCGCCGAGCCAGGCCGACCAGAGTCTGACCCGAAGGCTGCGTGAAGCGGCAGAGCTGCTACAGATCAAACTGCTTGATCACGTCATCATCGGCGCGCCGGCGCAGGATCGACTGCCTTATTTTAGCTTTAAAGAGATGGGCGTCCTGTGAATCGGGTTCATCCGACTGCGTTTGTCGAGCCCGGCGCGCGCCTAGGTGAGGGAGTCGAGATTGGTCCCTACGCGTGCATCGGCGGCGAAGTGGAAATCGGTGCGCGTACGATCGTACAGTCGCACGCTGTCATCGATGGCGCTGTCCGACTCGGCGCAGACAATCGAATCGGGCACGGCGCGATCATCGGCGGTTGGCCCCAGGATTTGAGTTTCAAACCCGAGACGCGCAGTGCGGTCGAGATCGGAAATCGGAACACCGTTCGCGAACTAGTCACAATTCATCGCGGCACTGCGCCCGATTCGATGACGTATATCGGCGACGACAATTTTCTCATGGCGGGCGCCCACCTCGGCCACAATTGCACCCTCGGCAACAAGGTCGTTGTCGCGAACAATTGTCTCCTTGGCGGCTACGTTTCCATCGGAGACGGGGCATTTCTTGGCGGCGCCTGCATCTTTCATCAACAGATCCGCGTGGGACGGCTCGCCATTACGCAGGGCGGATCGAAACACGGGCAGGATATCCCGCCTTTCTGCCTCGCTTCGAGTCGTAGCAAGATCGCCGGCTTGAACGTGGTTGGGCTGCGTCGCGCCGGCATGACCGCGGAGCAACGGGCGGAGATCAAATCCGCCTTTCGTCTGCTTTACGAGAGCGGCCTCAATGTTAGCCAGGCTCTCGAGCAAGCGAGGATGCGCAGTTGGTCTGCACTGGGGCAGGAGTTTTTCGACTTTGTCGCAGCGGCGAAAGGTCGCGGAATTTGCGGCGGACTGCGAGCGCGACCGAAGGCGGAGGAATGATAGTTACCTGGGTGTCGTGCTTGGGGACATCGGCTCGTTTATCTTGATGCCGAATTTTGTCACGAGCCGTCTCGCGTCATCGTCCGTCTTGGAAAGATCAACCAGACCGCGCACAAGTTTTTCCAATCCGACCTGTACCTGTTTTGCCTGATCGACGAGCCGGAGTTGCTGTTGCTGCGCCTGCTGCGCGCTTTCGCGAGTCTGGACACCAACCAAAATTTCCCAGGACAAGACGAGCAGAAGACTTGTTCCCATTAACAGCAATGGCCAGAAACCATGAAAACGTTCCTCTCCCTGGGAAACACAGGGTTGAGTTGTTGGTTCGGGTTCCATGCTCACGGACTTGGCGAGGCCGTGGCTTGCGGCGCTGGATTGTAGCCGTTGTTTTTCAAAAGATCGCGCATGCGTTCATCGCTTTCAGCGACCGCCACCATTTCGCGCAACAGATTGGCGCCGACCTGCTGACTGAGCGCGCCCTTGTTGATCGTGGCCTGCTGGAGCTGGATCTCGCTTTGGAGTTTCTGGTTCTGGCGGGCGAAAAGGATCGCCACCACGCTGAGGCAGATGCAGACAATACCAAGCACGAGCAGAAGCAGGAATTGCCAGCGTCTCATTGCCTAACGAGTAATTTAAAGAGCGGCCGCACGTCAATGGGAAAGACCATTATTCAGCGCAAGCAGGGCGAGCATGCGACCGGTGCGCGCTTTTTCCGCACGATAGGAATAGTAACGCGAAAGGTCGCAGGCGGTGCAAACGCCGCAGTCCTGGACTTCAACAACGCCAGCGGCACGCGCTTGCCTAACGATCTCAGCCGCGAAATCCACTTCGTAGTGGGGCGGTCGAATACAGGGACTCAGCTGCACGATCAATTCGGCCGGCGTGGTCCCAATACGATCGCGCATCGTTTCAATCGTCCGCCTGACGATGTTGAGCTCGGTACCTTTGCGTCCGGAATGAGCCAGGCCAATCGCACGCCGGATCGGATCAACCAAAAAAACCGCGCAGCAATCGGCAACATATATGCCTAACGAAACGTCGGACAGGGTCGTCACCAGCGCATCGGTTCCTGCAAATTCGTGATCGGACCGAAGAGGCTGATCCACGACCGCAATCTGGTCGCCGTGGACCTGTTGGGCCGTGACAAGGGGCGCTCGCGCCAAATCCAATTCCCCCCGAACGCTGCGATGGCTGGCATCGAGCCGCTGGAGCGCTGAAGCGCGATCAGTCGCAACATCGATGCCGGGAATACGTCCGATAAAGCCGTGCCTAACGAATCCGATCCGGCTAAGGCCGGGGAAAAATTCCAGCGCCGAAGTGGACGGCGCCGACGACCCCTGCATCTGCGCGCCTATTTGCCCGAAGTTTGGACCCGGCCTTTTGTCTCGTCCGTCTGGATCATCCGCGTCTCGCTCCTTAGACCGAGGCCGGCGTGATAGATGGTGTCGGTAGCAGTCGCGCGATCGAATTCCGCGAGATCGGCATTGTAAGAGTAAAGGGCCGAAAGCCGGGTGGACTGAGCCTGGGTCAGCTGGACCTGCGCATTGAGGACGTCGAGTTGCACCCCGGCGCCGACGCCGAGCCGAGCGCTGGCCAGCCGGAGCGCTTCGCGCGCCTGATCGACGTTTTTGGACTGGCTAAAATAGAGTTCGCGATCCTGCTGCAAGTTCGAATAAGCCTGTTGCACTTCGAGCTCCACCTGGCGGACCGCGTTATCGTAGCTGATTCGTGATTCGCTCAAAAGGGCTCTCTGCTGTTTCAATCTTCCCACCGTGGCAAGGCCGTCAAAGATTGGCCAGGTTCCCGTAAGTCCAAAGAACCAGCCTTTGTTGATGTCGGAAAGTGAGTCAGAAAAGGTCGAGCTAGTCCACTCGTAGCCGGCGTTTGCACTGATCATCGGTTGGAATCCCCCGTAGGTTCCACTTACCGATTCCAACTGCACGAGGACATTGGCTCGTTGCTGTTTGAGCAATGGGCGGCGTTCCTTACCCAACTCCACCGCGAGGGCGAGCGGGATTTCGCGTGGTTGATAATTGAGCTCGCCAACGCAACGCAAAGGCGCCTTCGCACGCCGCTCCGGGTTGTAATCAAGCCCAATCGTCTTCGCGAGCTGCAGCTGCGCGATTCGATAATTATTGCGCGCGGTAATCAGCGCCGGCTGCTGATTGGCCAACGCGACTTCCGCCTGGAGAACGTTGAAGCGCGGAACGGTTCCCGCTTCGAAGCGGTTCTGCTGATCCTGCAATTGTTGCTCGAGCAGGTGGACCGATTCCTCCTGCACTCCGATTAACGAGCGATTCAGAATGACCAGATAGAATTGCTGACGAACAGTCGCGATCACCCGATCGATCACGTCGCGAAGGGAAAAAATACTTGCGTCCCGCGCGTAGCTTGCTCCACGAATCGCCGGGACAACCGAACCGTTGTAGAGTAATTGAGAAGCAGTCAGCGTAAGATCATATGAGTTGTCACTAACGGACGCGGAGCCGAGGCCGATAATTGGTGTGGCGCTTGGCAAGGGCGTTCCACCCGGAGGAACGGCCACGGGCGGCGGCGTCGTGAAAGTGAGAGTGGTCGAGGAGCTGCCACCCATCAGCTTTGGATCGGTTTTCTTGTAGAACGCGTCTGCGTCAAGATGGGGAAGCGCCTGTGCTCTGACCTCGATCTGCACGCCCTTGGTCCGCCGGATCTCCTGCCGCGCCGTCAGGATGTCGGGATTGTGCTGAAAGGCGAAGAAAAGCGCCTCTTCGAGCGTGAACTTGCGCGCACCAGATTCGTCCGAAGTATAGCCTTCCATCCCCGACTCCACGGCGACCGCGGAATAAATAGCGAAAAGCACCGGGCCCACGATCAGGGCGCAGAGCAAGGCTGAAAAATTGCGCGTGCGGCAGAAGCACTGGATGCGCTGGAAAGCGGTTACTGCCCCCGCCGGGTCACGACTCATTTATTGCGGCAGTAATCGTATATCTTGGTGTAGATTTGCAACCACGATTTCTGTTCACCCGGCGACAGATGCGACATCATTTTCATCAGGTTGCAAATCATTTCCTCTCGGATGCGCCGGACTAGCGCCGACCCACGCGGGGTAATGGCAACCATTACCTTGCGTCGATCGTCCGAGGCGTGTGAACGCATGACATAACCGAGATTCTGAAGCCGCGCGACGAGTCCACTGGCGGCGGCGGTGGTGTGTCCCATTTTCTGCGCAATGGCCGACATCGTGAGCAGTTCCTGATTGTCGAGATACGTCAGGAGAAAGAACTGCGGAAAGGAGACATTACCGGGCGCGAGATCTTTCGAAAGACGGAGGATAAAGCAACGCTGCATCTCCATAATAATCTGGGCGAGTTGCTCTGCATCGATCCGTAGATCGTCAGTCTCGTTAGGAAAAAGTGCGGCCGTAGCTCCCATTAGTTAACGCGCTAAACTAAGAGACGAGGCTGGAAAATTGTCAACCGGCAGCCGTTCCGGCCCATCATCCGCAACCTCGACGGCGCGCGGCCTGAACACTTTGTTCCGCTCTCTTCGGCGCGATTTGGCCCCGCATTTGCCAAAGCGACTTCACTATTCGCCGCGCGCCAGGGAATCCAACTCCCGCTCTTTAATGGGAAGATTCTTTTCGCCCAGCACGATGACGCGTGGCTTCCACGATTTCGCCTCCGCTTCATCGATCATGGCAAAGTTCATGATCGTAAGGAGGTCGCCCACTTGCCCGAGATGCGCTGTCGCCCCATTCAAAACGATCGCGCCCGAGGCCGCCTCTCCCGGAATCACGTATGTTTCAAATCGCTCGCCGTTGCGGATGTTGCCGCAGAGAATTTTTTCGTAGGGCAGCAGACCCACCTTTTCCATCAGCGTGCTGTCGACCGTCAAGCTACCCTCGTAGTTGAGACTGGAGGAGGTGACAGAAGCGCGATGGATTTTTGACTTCAAAACTTCAAGTTGCATAACTGGAGTCGCGAACCTAGCACAGATTGCGCGAGCGCAAGCGGCCGGCGAGCGACGGGCATTTCCTTCCTTGAGCAAGCCTGCCTAACGAGAACGGACAGGCGAAGGAGTGACGACCGCTCCTTGCTTTTCGTTAGGCATTTCCCGTGAATGGGTGCGCCGGTAGTGCATCGTCGCCAGACCGAGAACGAGCGCGAAAATGATGAAAGCGATGGTGCGCTGCTCTTCGCGCGTCAGCACGAACACTCCGAGTTTATCCCGCCAGTTCATTCAGCGTAACGAATTGGATCATCCAGCCCCGCTTCGCGAAAGCCTTTGAGACGCAACTGGCAGGAGTCGCACCGGCCGCAGGCCAGGCCATCGGGTGTCGGGTCATAACAACTGTGGGTGAGTGAATAGTCCACGCCTAACATAACTCCTCTGCGAATAATCTCCGCCTTCGAAAGCGAAATCAGCGGAGTGTGAATGCGAAATCGTGCGCCTTCTTCCGCGCCCGCGCGCGTCGCGACATTGGCCAGATTTTCGAACGCACGGATGAATTCCGGTCGGCAATCGGGATAGCCGCTGTAATCGATCGCGTTCACTCCCACATAAATATCCTGCGCGCCGAGCACTTCGGCCCAGGCCAGAGCATAGGAGAGAAAAATGGTGTTTCGCGCCGGAACATAGGTGATAGGCACTCCAGTTTTCATTTCTGTCTCGGAACGTTGCTTTGGAACGTCGATCTCTGCTGTCAAAGCCGAGCCGCCGAAGAGGCGCAGGTCGACTTCAGCGATACGGTGCTCGACCGCGCCTAACGAGCGTGCAACTTCCCGCGCTGCCTCAATCTCACGCGCATGTCGCTGCCCATAACGAAATGAGAGTGCGTACGGTTCGAAGCCTTCCTGACGACAAATCGCAAGCGCGGTCGCGGAGTCGAGTCCGCCGCTCAGGGCGACGACCGCGCGCTTCATTGCGCCTTGCGTGCAAAGTCTTCCGGGTGAGTCGCAGTCACGGTTAGGCTGATTCCGCCCCGAGAGGCGAACTCGGCCTGCACGATCATCCGCCGCGGAGAACAGGCCCTGACGAGATCATCCAGAATGTGATTCGTTACCTCCTCGTTGAAGGCCCGCTCGTTACGGTAGGAGGCGAGATAAAATTTCAACGACTTGGTTTCGAGACAACGCTTGCCCGGCAAATAGTCGATCGTGATCTGAGCGAAATCGGCCTGACCGGTGATTGGGCAAAGCGAGGTGAAGTCAGCCGATTCGAAGCGAATCCAAAACGCCCGACGCGCTGGATTAGGGAAAGTTTCGAGGATATCGACGGATGGCGAAGTGGGAAGGCGCGTCTCGCTGCGACCAAGCAGGGTCAGCGCTTTCTTCTTCCTTGGCATGTCGCAGTAATAACGTCGGCTCGGCGCACTTCAAATTGCTTTTCCGCGCAATACAATAACTGACCCGTCGCCGCTCTTTGAGTGTTCGTGCCGATCGGCCGCTACTTTCCGGGCGGTGGCGCTTCACCGTGGGCTTTAGGTTCGACAGGTTGATCGAGTCCGCGGCGTTTCAGGAGTGGCTCGATCCAGGGATCGCGCCCGGTGAAATCGTGAAACAATTTCATCGCGTCCTGGCTGCCACCGCGCGAGAGCAGGGTGTCGCGGAAGTGGTCGCCATTTTCGCGCCTCAGGCCGCCATGTTGCTTGAACCATTCCACGCTGTCGGCGTCCAGCTCTTCGCTCCAAATGTAGCTGTAATAACCTGCACTGTAACCGCCGGCGAAGGCATGCGAGAAATAGGTCGTGCGATACCGCGGTGGCACTGGCGCAAAGTCGACTCCGGCCTTTTGCAGTGCGCTCGCCTCGAAGGCGAGAGCGTCGTTAGGCACTTCGTCAGGCTTGAGCTGATACCAGGCCTGGTCAAGCAAAGTGGCGGCGAGATATTCGGTCGTCTTAAAGCCTTGATCGAATTTTTCTTCGGCCTCCAGGACCTTTCCGAGCAACTCTTTCGGCATCGGCTGCCCAGTCTTGTAATGTTTCGCGTAATGCGCCAGGACTTCCGGCCAGATGGCCCACATCTCATTGACCTGGGATGGGTACTCGACGAAATCCCGCGGCACGCTCGTGCCGCTAAAGCGCGGATATTTCACATGGGAAAACATGCCATGAAGCGCATGGCCGAACTCGTGAAACATGGTGCGCGTCTCATCGTAGGTGAGCAGGGTTGGCTGGCCGGCTTCGGGTTTGGGAATGTTGAGGTGGTTTGCGACCACCGGTTTCATGCCTAACAACTGGCTCTGATTGACGTATTCGTTCATCCAGGCGCCGCCACGTTTCGAGGGTCGCGCGTAATAATCGGCGAGGAAAATAGCGAGGGGTTTGCCGTCTTTGTCGTAGACCTGAAAGACACGCACGTCCGGTTGATAAACTGGCAGGTCGTGCCGCTCCTTAAAGGTGACTCCATAAAGGCGCGTGGCGGCGTAAAACACGCCGTCGAGCAGGACGTGGTTGAGTTCGAAGTAGGGTTTGATCTGTGCCTCGTCAAAGGAATAACGCTGTTGCCGGACTTTCTCGGAATAGTAAGCCCAATCCCAGGAAGCGAGCTGGAATCCGCCATGTTCCTCGTCGATCAATTTTTGCATGTCCGCCGCTTCCTGACGCGCGTTGGCCACGGCGGGAGGCGCGAGTTGCGCGAGCAGTTTGTTCACCGTCTCAACGTTTTTCGCCGTCTGATCTTCCAGTTGATAAGCCGCGTGGCTGGGGTAGCCGAGCAAGGCAGCCCGTTCCGCCCGCAGCTTTACCATCTTGAGAACGACCTCGCGGTTGTCGAATTCGCCGCCGTGGTTGTTGCGCGCCAGCGAAACCTTCATAATGCGTTCACGAAGGTCGCGGTTTTTGAGATTCGTCAGAGGCGGTTGCTGGGTCGTATTCTGCAAAGGGAAAACAAACTTGCCTTCTTTCTTCTCTTCCTTCGCCGCGGCGCTCGCGGCTGTGATTTCGTTAGGCGAAAGACCGTCCAGCTTCGACTTGTTCTCGACCACGATCGATTCGGCGTTTTTCTCCTTTAGGACGTTCTGGGCAAACTTGGTTTGCAGCTCCGCAATCTCAGCATTCATCTTCTTGAGCTTGGTTTTGTCGGCGTCGGAAAGCTTGGCACCCGCCCTGATGAAATCCTTGTAATAGCGGTCGATCAGCCATTTCGATTCCTCGTCCAGCCCGAGCTGGTCGCGATTGTTGTAAAGAGTCTCGACGCGCTTGAAGAGCGGGCCGTTGAGGAAGATTGCGTCCTGCTGAGCGGAAAGCTTTGGCGCCATGTCGCTCTCGATCTTTTGCAACTGCGGATTGGTATTTGCGCTCGCCAGATTGGAAAAAATACGATCGACCCGACCGAGTAGCTGGCCGGTCTTTTCCAAAGCGACGATCGTGTTTTCGAAGGTAGGCGCCTCGCCATTAGAGGCGATCGGCTCGATCTCCTTCAGTTGCTCTGCCATTCCCTGCTCGTAGGCAGGCGCAAAGTCTTCATCCGTGATCTTGTCGAAAGGTGGATAGTGGAAGTCGAGAGAACTTTCCTTGAGGAGCGGATTGTCGGTCATCGGCCTGGCGCCCGTGGTCGAGGCTGGAGATTCAACCGCCGCCGAGGCGGAGAAGACAAAAATCGACAGCAAGCCCGCGGCGGCGCGCATGATCATGGTCGGTGGATGGAATGGCAGGAGCATATTTTGTTAGGCAATGAAGTTTCAATTAAGACCGGACGCTCGGTGGCGTGGACCCTACATGGAAATCGACCTCGCGAAAGTAATGGGAACCGCCAATTTTTCACCAGGCACGGTCGATTCGGCCAAAATTTGTTGCAGCGATCCCTCCGGGATCGACGAGCGTTCAGGCCTAAGTCCGTCTCTGTGACTGCCTTTTGAGAGCCCTCGAAATTTATGAAACTTTGACTTGACGTTTGTTCCGTGAAAACTATACGATCTCCACGCAATTGGACCAACCACACCGGGTCTAGGGCGATCCGTCTTCTAATGCGTACAACTGCCTATTTCCACATGATCACTTTTGTCCGTCATCGCATCTTTCGCCGCTTTGCCTGTGCTGCGGCAGGACTCTTTCTTTCTTTCTACTGGAGCGAACCACTTGCCGCCGATACCATTCCAGTCACGGTAGGTCCAGGTGGTGTCCATATATTTCAACCCGACACCGTCACAATAAACGTCGGCGATACCGTGCAATGGACCTGGGATTCGGATCAACACAGCGTGACTTCAGGTACTGGTGGGGTGCCTGATGGGCTATTTGATTCCGGGGTTCAAAGCAAACCCTTTACGTTCTCCCACACTTACAACACGCCGGGCACCTTCCCGTATTTTTGCGGACCTCACTGGTTCATGGGCATGGTTGGCACTGTGACTGTCTCAGGAGGCACGCCCACTCCTACTCCTACCCCAACTGCGACGCCCACTCCGACTGCGACTCCGACGCCGACCCTGACTCCCACTCCGACGCCAACCCCAACCGCAACGCCGACACCGTCGGCGACGCCTACGCCCACACCAACGCCTACGCCGCCAGCGCAATCTCTGAACGTTTCTACCCGTATCAATGTGGGCACCGGCGATAATGTTTCGATTGGCGGTATTATCATTACGGGCACCACGCCGAAGAGGGTCTTGTTCCGCGCCATTGGGCCTGCGCTAACTTCATTCGGTATCCCCAACGCCTTGCCAGACCCGGTCTTGGAATTGCACGCCAGCGACGGCACTCTTCTCACACAGAACGATAACTGGATGGATAGCCCGGATAAGGCAGATATCGAGGCTACCGGAGCAGCGCCTACGAACCCGCTCGAGTCTGCCATCATCCGCACGCTCGATGCCGGCAGTTACACCGCGATCATGAGTGGTAAGAACGGGGTCACCGGTGTCGGCTTGGTGGAAGCATACGACCTGGGCGGCGCTGACGGTTCCCAGCTGGCTAACATCAGCACGCGCGGCGTTGTCGGCACCGATACCAATGTCCTGATCGGCGGCTTTATCCTGGGACCTGATGGCGCGCCTGATGCGCCAGTCCTGATGCGCGCCATTGGACCTTCGCTCACTAAGCTAGGTGTTGCCGATGTTGTATCAGATACCGTTCTGGAATTGCACGATGCTGACGGCAACCTCATCGAAAGCAATGATAACTGGAAGGATAGTCCGGAAAAAGACGCGATCATCGCGACCGGAATTCCGCCTACCAACGATTTGGAATCTGCTATCCTGAGAACGTTGCCCGCAAGTAACTATACCGCCATCGTTTCCGGTAAGAATGGCGCCACTGGTGTAGGTCTCGTGGAAATCTACCGCCTGAACCAGTAATCGTCCTAGGATGCAAAGCTGCTGGAACGCTCGTGCCGGTCGGATAGGTCTGGGTTTGTTGTTTGCGACCCTGAGCGCATCACCCCTTTTGGCGGCCGATCCCTATGGCTTGAATAGTCGCGATCCTATCGGGCCTTACCTTAACGGAATCATGCCGTCTTATGATGGCGAATTTGATTTTCCCGCAACTCTATCCACCACCGGCGCTTTTACCGATGTCACCAATGTCGTGACTACGCCGGGGCTGATCCCTTATGCCCCGAATTCACCGCTCTGGTCGGATAACGCGTTGAAGAGCCGCTGGATCGCCTTGCCTAACGACGGTCCACCCTACACTCCCGATGAGCAGATTAACTTCGTTCCGACGGGGGAGTGGACTTTCCCTAACGGCACGGTGTTCGTTAAGGAATTCGATCTGATTGTAAACGAACAAACCCAGGCGCGGAAACGTCTCGAGACACGGCTTCTCGTGCGTGATGCAAATGGCGCGGTTTATGGCGTGACCTATAAGTGGCGCGATGATAACAGCGATGCCGATCTTTTGCCCGATGGGTTGAACGAAGACATTACGATCACCCAGGCCGATGGCACAACCCGGGTGCAGACATGGACTTACCCGAGCCGCTCGGACTGTCTCTACTGTCATAACCCTCCCGCGAGCTATGTCCTTGGCTTAAAGACTCATCAACTCAATGGCACCTTCGCCTATCCAAGCACGGGCGTGACGGACAACCAGCTTCGCACTTTCAATCATCTCGGCATGTTCAACCCGACGCTCGACGAAGCGCAGATACCCACCTATCTCCACTCCGTCATCGTCACCGATGAGACTCAGCCGATTCAAACGCGCATGCGTTCGTGGATCGACTCCAATTGCTCTCAATGCCATCGCCCGGGTGGTTATGGCCCCGTGTATGACGGCCGTTTCTATACCCCGTTACCGCAGCAGAACCTTATCGGCACTGTCGTGCAGTTCCGCGACCTGGCGGGCTCGCTCCTTTACCAGCGCGATGACGCTCTGGACGCGACCAAAATGCCGCCCATCGCAAAGAATCTGGTGCATGAAGCGGCCATGGACGTCCTGCGACAATGGATCGCCAGTCCCCTTCAAGTGTTGTCCGTCTATCTCAACCAGGATACGAATCATCTCGCGGTTCGCTTTAACAGTTTCCTGGATCCTGCCACCGCCACGGATCCTACTCATTACGCCCTGGATCAGGGCGCGACGGTAACTCAAGCGGTGATGGGCGCCGACGCCGATACGGTTATCCTGACTGTTTCTCCGCTGGTAGCCGATCAGACCTATACACTGACCACGAGCGACGTTCAGGATACGGCTATGTCGGCCAATACGATTTGGCCCGGCTCACAATTTGCATTTGCTGCCGTCAATCAGCCCGATCCAAGTCCAAAGTGGCTCGCTAACGTTTCGACTCGCGTGGATGTTGGTGCCGGGGACAATGTCGTGATCGGAGGCTTTATCGCTCAGGGAACTGCGAATAAGCGAGTGATGATTCGCGCCATCGGCCCTTCGCTTACCGATCTAAACGTCTCCGGCGTTCTGGCTGATCCAGTGGTCGACTTATACGACGCCGCGGGCAATCTCATCGCGACAAACGATAACTGGGCTGATAACGCCAATCAGCAGGAAATCATCGACACTGGTATTGCGCCGACTTCGGCTAATGAGTCGGTCATTCTTATGCAATTGCCCGCGACAGAAGAAGGCGCAGCCTATACTGCCATCATGCGCGGAGCCAACGACACCACTGGGGTCGGCTTGCTCGAGGTTTACGATCTCGATTCCGGTATCGGACCTAACCTGTTGAACATCTCGACTCGTGGACTGGTGGAGACCAAGGACAAAGTCATGATTGGCGGTGTGATTGTTCATGGCACCCAGCCGCAAACAGTCATCGCGCGCGCGCTCGGCCCGTCGCTTGAAGTAACGAATACCCTCGCCGATCCGACTCTTGAATTGCACGATCAAAACGGCGCGCTGATTGCGAGCAATGACAACTGGCGCTCCGATCAGGAGTCGGAGATCGAGGCCACTACTTTGGCGCCGACGAATGACAACGAATCGGCCATCGTGGCGACTCTGATGCCCGCACCCTATACAGCAATCGTACAAGGCGCGAACGGCACAACCGGCGTCGCCCTGGTTGAAATTTACGCTCTTAACTAGTCGGACTTTTCCGACTTAGACCAGGGTCGCGATTTGTCAGGCAAAGCTTGATGTTGCCATGGCCAGGCAGTTGTAAGACTAATCTTCGTTAGGCGCGGAATGGTTTCGTGTCAGATGATCCAACCCGTTCCCTGATATTCCATATAGGCCGCAGTTTTTCTCGCGGCATCGCGCCCGTAATAGCGTTCCACCACCCGAAGGGCAAGATCGATGCCGGATGAAAGGCCACCGGCCGTCGAGATTCGCTCGCCCTCTACGAAGCGCACGCCGCGCTTCACTTTCACCTTGGGGAAATCCTTTTCCAGCTTATCCAGGAAGTCATGATGAGTCGTTGCTTCCTTGTCATCGAGCAGTCCTGCTTTGGCCAGCTGGAACGCGCCTGTGCAAACCGACATTGTCACATCGCTTGTCGGCCAGGCCTTCCTGAGCCACGCTCGCATCGCGTCGGATCCTTTCTGCGCGGGAATCACGATCATCTTGCATTCCGGCACGTTCTCGAAGCTGTAGTCAGGAACTAACTTCAAACCCGCACTCGCGGTGAGCGTTTCGATTTTTTCCGAAACGGTGAAGAGCTGAAAGGGCATTTCATCACCGATCATCGTGTCCTGGAAGACCTCCCACGGACCGGCGAAGTCAATCACCGTCACACCTTCCGAGATCAGAACGGCGACGGGAATGCGACCTTTTACTGGAGGCGTCAGTTTCGCCTTTGCGATCGTTAGGCCCTTGGTCACTTCCGATTTCGTCTCCGCGCCCAACAGCGTATTACCGCCTGGGAGAGAGGCAATGGCTAGCGCAGCCGTACCAATAAAATCTCTTCGTTTCATCATTTTCTCCTTCGTTGTTGTTTCTTTGGTTCTGAAGAGTCATGAGCTAAACCAAACTCGCGCCGATAGCGCGCGGGGGTGATGCGAAAGCGATGGCGAAAGGCGCGTCGAAATGCATCCGCGCTTTGAAAACCGACTGAGGCGCCAATCGTGTCGATCGACAGATTGGCGGCGGACAAGCGTCGGCGCGCCTCATCCAGCCGGCGGTCTTGCACAAAGGTACCGGGTGATTGGCCGAAGGCCACTTTGAATCGCCGGATGAAGTGGCGTCTGGAGAAACCGGCCTTGGCCGCCAGTTTGGAAACCGAGAGATCTTTCTGTGGGTTCGTCGCGATCCAGCTTGCCAGTTCTGCCAGTCGGTCGTTCGCCATCGTCTGGAAACGCAACGGTTCGGAGTATTGATCCTGGCCTCCCGCGCGTTTCAGATAAACCACCAGGTCCCGTGCAACCGTAAGAGCGGTTTGGCGACCAAGATCTTCCTCAATCAACGCGAGCGCGAGATCAATTCCCGCGGTGACGCCCGCGGAAGTGTAATACTTACCGTCGCGAATGAAGAGCTGGTTTGACTCGACACGCAATTTTGGAAATCGGCGGGCTACATCCGCTGCAAAGCGCCAGTGGGTTGTTACTCGTCGCCCGTCGAGTAGCCCGCTTGCGGCCAATCCGTAGATCCCGGTGCAAACAGAAACGATCCGCCGCGTTCTTTCAGCCTGGCCCTGGATCCAACCCGCGAGCGCGAGATTTGTCTTCGGTTGACGGAGACCGGCGCCTCCCGGAATAATCACCGTATCCAGCGCAGGCGCGGTGCGCAGCGTCGCCTGCGGATAAAAGATGATGCCCGACTCGGCTACGAATCGTTTGCTCGTTAGGCCGAGAATGACCACGGAATAGGCGTTCTTTGGACAGCCCCTCGGGTCCGGGACGATAGCGTCGGCGAAAGCCTCTGCCGGCCCGACCAGATCGAGCGCGTTTACCTGATCGAATCCGACAATCCCGATGTGCAGCGGCTTCACCGATCTGACCTTAGGCTTGCAGGTCAGGAAGTCCCAAGGCCAAAATTCGGACAAATCGTGCCACCGCAGAACTGGAGTGATGTGCCGGTGAGAAAGCTCTTGTCAGAGGCAGGTCCCGCGCCGTTGAATCCAAATGACCGTTGGCGGCATCTTAAGTGCATGAAACAGACATGCTCACTTTCTCTGGCCTTGACTCTCGCGGTGCTATTTCAGCTGCCGCTGCGCGCTCTGGCAAAGGCGCCGCCGAAGACATTTCCGATTCAAATCGAGAACGGCAAACTCACCGGCCCGGGCGAGGAGGTGATTCGCCATGAGTTGTCGAACGCCCAATTTATCCTTTGGGGCGAAGATCACGGGTTTGCTGATTCGCCGGTTGTCCTGCGGGCGATTGCGCGGGAAGCGCGCCCGCTCGGCTTCCGATATCATGTCGTGGAAGTAGGTCCACTCTCGACGCGGATGATCGGTCAGACGCTGACCAAAGATGGGCTTTCGGGTTTGCAGAAGCTCGTGCGCGATGTCCCGCTCGGAATTCCGTTTCTCTCCTTAAAGGACGACGCTGATCTGGCGAGCGATTTTCTGGGAGAGGACGCGAAAGGGCAGCCATTCCTCTGGGGAATCGATCAGGAATTCATCGGCTCACCGCCATTCCATTTGCAAAGGCTGGTCGCGCTCGCGCCTAACGAACCTGCGCGCAAGGCGGCGGAGGAGCTACTCGCTCAGGAAAAAGATGCGGCTGCTACCGCGGCGCAGGATAAGTTTTTGCTTTCGCGTTATCGCGACACGGATTTTCGCCAACTGGCGACGAAGTTCACCGGCGTGACGGAAGCCGAACAGATCATCGGCGAGCTTCAGGAAAGCGCGGCGGTTTACCAGGCGTGGATGAGCGGTCACAACTACGAAAACAACACCCGGCGGGCTCGTCTGCTGGCAAAGAATTTTCTCAGTGACTATCGCGCGGCGGCGGATCCAAATCCCAAAGTTGTCTTTAAAATGGGAATCGAGCACGTGTCGTTAGGCACAACCACGGTCAACACGGTCGACCTTGGAACTTTGGTAACTTCCATTGCACGGCTCAACGACAAGAGCGTGCTGCGCATCGCCTTTCTTCCGATGGGCGGACAGAACATTGCCTTCGCGCCAAAAGCGGGTAATCCGACAACCGTTCAAAAATACGAAAGCGACGAGGCGAAGGAGTTCTTTCCCGCTATCGGGCTAAACGTGGAGGCGCTGCCAAAGGAAGGCTGGGCGCTTGTCCCGCTCGAGCCGATCCGTCAATCGCTCGACACCAAAGGCATTGATGCTCTGAAACGATTCTCTCGCTTTCTTCTCCTCGGTTATGACTATGTTGTAACTACAGCGGAGGCAAAGTCCGGTCAGTTCCTTTACGAGAAATAGCGAACAGACGCTAAGTCAGCTTGAAAATCGCAGGCTGTCTTCGGGCTTCTTGAGCTTCAGCTCACTTTTAGCAATGGCTTTTTTTGAAAAACGGTGAATCATCCCGCGCCGAATCGTTAGGATCGGTTTGCCATCTCCAGTAACACATCAGCATGGCACGGCTGATCGAGCGGACACCAGCAAGCCAGGTTCTTTCCGCGTAAGCAGGCGCGAAGATCGCGCTCGTTAAATGCGTCTTCGGCATATTGACGATATAGCATCATCGCTTTGGCGGATGTTAGCTTCTCGCCGCCGATTAATTCCGAGCCGGCAACGAATGGGTTTCCCCAGACCGTTGGTCGCCCGACGTAGACGGTATTTGGCGGCATCTTCCAATTCTTAGTCCGGCGTCTGACGATGCGGTGTGGCTTTGACCGCTTTGTTTTCACGGAGTTAAGATCGGCCTGGAGTCAATAGCCAGCCATCACATCGTCCAGATAACAGTAGAGCCAGCGTTCCCCCGGCTGCGCGGAAGCGATAACTGGATGACCGGTCGCATGAGCGTGTTTACTGGCATGACGATTCGGCGAGCTGTCGCAGCACAGTGTCACGCCGCATTCCTGGCAGGTTCGGAGATGTACCCATTCATCTCCCAACTTCACGCATTCCGCACATTCAAGTCGCTCTGGTAGGCGCACATTTTCGATCGCGGCAAGGTGAAGACAAGCTTGAGCACTGGCCATATTGCTTTCGCTAAGAAGGATCTATTGGACTGTAACGGGCGATTCCGTTCTGCCGGCTTGCTGTTCTGGCTCCGGTTTTCGGCCGGCAAAGAGTCGTTCAATGACATAGAACATTACGGGAATAAGAAAAATAGCGATACCGGAGGCGGCAATCATTCCGCCAATCACTGTCGATCCCAGCACACGACGGGCAACCGCCCCGGAGCCACTGGCGAACCAAAGCGGCAAACATCCAAAGATGAAAGCGAACGATGTCATGAGAATAGGCCGCAAGCGCAAGCGCGCGCCTTCGAGGGCAGCATCGAGGAGCGGTTTGCCTTTTTCGTATTCGTCTTTCGCGAACTCGACGATGAGGATGGCATTTTTCGCCGCCAGACCGATGAGCATGATGAGACCGATTTGCGCGTAGATGTTGTTTTCCATTCCGCGCAGCCAAAGTGTCGCGAACGCGCCAAGCACCGCGACCGGTGTCCCAAGCAGCACGCTAAATGGCAGCGACCAGCTTTCGTAGAGCGCGGCGAGGATGAGGAAGACAAAAATGAGCGACATTCCAAACACCAGCGTCGGCGAAACGCCTTCTTGCGCTTTCTTTTCCTGATAGGAAATGCCGAGGTAGTCGTAGCCCATCTCGTTAGGCATGGTTTGGCGGAAGACATCTTCGAGCGCGGCCATCGCCTGGTTTGAGCTGTAGCCGGGCGCAGCCGAGCCGTTGATCTGGGCCGAACGATACTCGTTGTAGCGCAAGGTGAATTCCGGACCGGCGATGTCTTTGATACTCGAGATCGCGTCCAACGGAACCGGCGTTCCGCTCGAATTGCGGACATAAAATTGTCCGACGTTTTTTGCGTCGGTCCGGTAATCGCCTTCCGCTTCAATATAAACCTGCCAGGTACGCCCAAAGCGATTGAAGTAGTTCACGAAAAATCCGCCCATGAATGTCTGCAGCGTCTGATAGACCTGGCCGAGATCGATCCCTTGCTTCAGCACTTTGTCGCGGTCCACGCTCACGAATACCTGGGGCACATTTGGCAGAAACGTCGGAATCAGCGTGCCGAGTTCCGGTCGTTTACGCGCTGCGTCCAGAAACGTCTTCACATTTTTAGCGAGAAAGGCGACGTCTTTGCCGGAGCGATCTTCCAGTATGAATTGGAATCCCCCAGAAGTGCCTACACCGGGAATTGCCGGCGGCGGAAAAGCGAAGGCCAGACCTTCGGTGAGACCAGAGAGCTGTTTGTTAATGTTCGCCTTGATGGCCGTGTATTGTTCTTCCGGCCTGGTCCGCTCGCTCCAGGGCTTGAATGTAACGAAGAAGAATGCGCTGTAAGTATTTTGCACGAGACTCAGCAAACTGAATCCGACGACGCTGGTCGTGTACTGAACGCCGGGAATTTTGCTGAGAATATCTTCGATCTTGCGCGAAGCCTGATCGGTCCGTTCGAGCGACGATGCGTCGGGTAATTGCAGGGCGAGAAAAACATAGCCTTGATCTTCTTCTGGTAGGAATCCACTCGGCAAACGCGACCCAAACAGTCCCGCGCCAACCGCGAGCACGGCGAGCAGCGCGAAGCTGAGTACAGTTTTTCGAATGGCCAGGCGCGACCAATTCACATAGCCGTGGGTCACGCCGCCGAAAACGCGGTTGAAGCGATCGTAAAACCAGCCGAGCGGCCCACGGGTCTTCTTTTTCGGGCGCAGCAACAACGATGAAAGCGCTGGACTGAGCGAAAGCGCATTGAACGCGGAGAAGATGACGGAAATCGCGATCGTTAGGGCGAATTGTTGGTACAAACGGCCGGTGATCCCGGGCAGAAATGCGGTTGGAATGAAAACGGCGGAAAGCACAAGCGCGATGCCAATGACCGGCCCCGAGACTTCGCGCATCGCCTGTAATGTCGCGTCGCGCGGCGACATTCCTTCTTCGATGTGCCGTTCGACTGCTTCGACGACCACGATTGCATCGTCCACCACCAGACCGACCGCGAGCACAAGTCCGAAAAGAGAAAGGGTGTTGATCGAGAATCCAAACAACGGGAACAGGACAAACGTTCCGATCAACGATACCGGAACCGCGCAGAGTGGAATCAGTGTCGCGCGCCAGCCCTGCAAAAAAATGAATACGACGACAACGACCAGCGCGAGGGCCTCGAACAACGTTTTAACGATGTCGTGCAATCCTTCAGTTACCGAGAGGGTTTGGTCGAGCGAGACCACGAAATCCATGTCCGCAGGGAAACGTTGCTTCGCTTCCGCCATGACTTTGCGAACGCCTTCCGCTGCTTTGACCGCGTTGGTGCCCGGCAGCTGGTAGCAGGCGAGAATTGCTGAAGGCTGGCCGTTCAGCCGCCCCTTCAAATTGTAAGTCTGCGCGCCGAGGTCGATGCGCGCGATGTCTTTTACCCTGACGAATGAGCCATCGGGATTTGCCCTGACGACGATCTCGCCGAATTCCTCCGGCGTTTGCAATCGGCCCTGCGCCCGCACCGTGTAGGTGAATTTCTGTCCGCTAGGGATCGGCTCGCCGCCGACCTGCCCGGCGGGATTGACCGTGTTCTGCTTTTGCACTGCGGTGATGATGTCGGGAACGGTGATTCCGAGCTTCGCCAGCTGGTCCGGTTTTATCCACAACCGCATCGCGTATTGACCGGCGCCGAATATCTGAACGTTGCCGATTCCAGGAACTCGCGTCAGTTGATCGAACAGATTGATGTAACCGTAGTTGGCCAGAAAAACTCCGTCGTAGCTTCCTTTGGGCGAATACAACGCGATCAGCATCAACGGCGCTGTGGTCGATTTCTTAACCGTCACGCCGTAGTTGTTCACGTCCGCGGGCAATTGTGATTGCGCTTGCGACACGCGCAGTTGCGTCAGCACGTGGTCGATATTCGGGTCGGTCGCGATGTCGAAATTTACGATCAACCGGATGTCGCCACTGTTGGCGTTGATCGAATACATGTAGTTCATGTTGTCGACCCCGCTCATCTGCTGCTCGATCGGCGCCGCAACCGACTGCTCGACCGTTAACGCGTCCGCGCCGGTGTAATGGGTTTGAACCTGAATCTCTGGCGGCGCGATTTTTGGGTATTGCGCAATCGGCAGGGTGAAAATGCTAATGGCCCCGACGAGCGTCATCAACACCGCGATGACGATGGCAACAATCGGCCGCCTAACGAAAAATGCAGACATGGCGAATCACGGATTTGCTTGCGCGCGTGAAGCGGCACTTTCCTTGGATGCGGTCCACTCTTTTACCGTCACCGTCGCACCTTCGCGCGCTTTTTGGGTTCCCTGAACAACCACGCGATCACCCGGTTTAAGTCCGTCAGTTATTTGCCACATCGCACCGATACGCTCCCCCATTTTCACCGGGCGAATACTTATCTTGTCGTTTTGATCGACCACTGCAACTTGGAAACTGCCCTGCAACTCGGTTACTGCCTCCTGCGGAACGACGAGCGCATTTTTCACCTCGTCCGGAACGAACCGCACTTTTCCAAATTGCCCCGGCCGCAAAATCGCTCCCGGATTCGGAAACGTCACGTAGTAGTGAATCGAACCTGTTTTTGGATCGAGGTTTCTATCCAGGGCGTAAAACTTTCCTTTCCGCGGATAGACATTGCCGCTGCCGAGAATCAACTCGAAGTCGAGGCTCTTGAGAAGGGCTTCGCGTTTCTCCGAATCCGGGTAGCGCGAAAAGAAATCCGTAAATGGACCTTCGCCCACCGTGACGATGGCCTTGATCGGATCGATCTGCGACACCGTCGTGAGTGGAGTCGTTGCTGCCGGGCCAACAAGATCGCCCACTTGATTGTTGGCAAATCCCGCCAGCCCATCAATCGGTGCAATGATCTTGGTATAGCCAAGATTGAGCTCGGCGGTTTCCACCGCGGCTTCGTCCGCCTCAACGTTCGCACGACTGGATTGGGCTGCCGCGGTCGCCGTGTCGCGCTCCTGATCGCTGATGACTTTTTTCGCGAACAGATCCAGCGCGCGTTTCTCATCAGCATCCGACTTCGATCGAGCCGCCTGATCTTTCATCAGGTTTCCTTTGGCTTGCGCGAGGGCGGCTTCGAACGGACGCGGATCAATCCGAAAAAGCAGATCGCCCTTCTTTACGATGCTGCCCTCAAGGTAATCCCGCGAGATGATGTTGCCTTGCACCTGCGCGTTGATGTTCGCGTTGATGAAACCGTCAAGCGTGGCTACGCGTTCGAGCACGCGCGGGACATCGCGGGGCTGCACTGTCGTCACCAGCACTTCCGGCGGCTGGGACGCGACCTGGGCCGACTTGCGCGAACAACCTGCAACAGCCATCAGGCAAATCAGTAAGACAGGAGCACGAGACGACAGCTTCATGCTTCGTTATCGCGCGTCGCGCTGAAATGTCGAGTTCGGACGTAGCTGGAATACCGATCTTTTTGCTCTGACTCAACTAAATCCAAAGCGTTCGATCGAAGGTGCGGTATTGGATCGCTTCGCTAACGTGTTCCGGGCCGATCGCCTCTGTGCCGGCCAGATCGGCGATGGTCCGCGCGACTTTCAAAATGCGATCATAAGCCCGCGCGCTCAGGCTCAAGCTTGTCATCGCGCTGCGGACCAATTCCTGCGAGTCGTCATCAAGTTTGCAGTTTTGACGGATCGCGCGCGGGGACATGCGGGCGTTGCAGGTTATCTTGTTGTCCTTGCGGAAACGCGCCTGCTGTCGTTCGCGGGCCTGGCCAATTCGATCGCGAATCGCTGTCGAAGCTTCCTCGACCCGCTCATTTGCGATTTCGCGATAGTCGACTGAGGGCACGTCGATGTGCAGATCGATCCGATCGAGCAAAGGTCCAGAAATGCGCTGGCGATAACGCTGCACCTGCACGGCGCTGCAACGGCATTCGCGTTTCAGATCACCAAAATAGCCGCAAGGACATGGGTTCATCGCCGCCACGAGCATGAATTCGGAAGGAAAGGTGATTGTGCCCGCGGCACGCGAAACGGTGACGTACCCATCCTCCAGCGGTTGGCGCAGAACCTCGAGGGTTGAGCGCTTGAACTCAGGTAGCTCGTCGAGAAAAAGAACGCCGTTATGCGCGATACTCACTTCGCCCGGCGCGGGGATGGTCGAGCCGCCTAACAACCCTACATCGGAGATGGTATGGTGCGGCGCGCGAAAAGGACGCGTGGCAACGAAGGAACCATCGCCGCCTAACAATCCCGCGATGCTGTGAATCTTGGTCGTTTCGATCGCTTCCTCGAGGGTCATCGGCGGAATGATGGTCGCGACACGCTTTGAGAGCATCGACTTACCGGAACCCGGCGGCCCAATCATGAGAATGTTGTGTCCGCCGGCGACCGCCACTTCCAAAGCCCGTTTAGCATGCGCCTGCCCTTTGACGTCGGAAAAATCGACCTCGTAGTTTTGATGCAGCGCGAAAAACTCGCTCATGTCGTCGCGCACCGGCGTGAGCTCTTTTTCTCCCCTAACGAATTCAAAAGTCTCGCGCAGGTTTTGTACGCCGAAGACGTCGATCCCTGTCACCATCGCGGCTTCGCGGGCATTGGCTTGCGGGACGATGATGGCGCGTTTGCCTTTGCGCCGAGCTTCCAGCGCCACCGGTAGCACGCCTTTGACGGGACGCACCGCACCGTTGAGCGCTAACTCTCCGACGAAACTGAGGCTGGAAAGTAAATCGTCACCCAATTCCTGCTCGGTCGCGATCATGCCCAGCGCAATCGGCAGATCGAAACTCGGTCCTTCTTTCTTGATGTCGGCTGGCGCGAGATTGATCGTCGTTCGGCCGCGAGGCCAATAGTAACCGCTGTTACTGATCGCAGTCGTAACGCGGTCCTGGCTTTCCTTTACGGCGGTATCGGGCAGGCCAACGATGACGATCCGGGGATTGCCGCCGGCGGCGTTGACTTCGATCTCGACTTCGTAGGCGTCGACTCCATAAACGGCGGCGGAATAGATTCTGGAGAGCATGCCTGCCAGAGTGTCAGAAGAACGAGCTGAAGTCCAAGCTACTCTTGCAGGAAATTCCTGCTGGAATCGTTAGGCGAGATAGCCCGGGTCGCCTCTGCGATTCGAGTCGTTAGGCTGATCCGGCTTTTTCGCCTCTGACCATTCAACCACCGTTGGCCAAGACGTAGTCTTTCTGAAATCAATCTCAGCTCGCGCGGTGCTTTCCAGGCGTCCGGCCTTCTTCGGCGGCGTGCAAATCGGTCCAGGTCTGGATGTCATCGCGCGCGCCCCAGCCGGCGCGGTCCTTGGCAGCCTGCAAGTCGGCGCTGCCACCGTCCCGCCAGCCGCGCTTGGCGAGAAATGCATTCCAAATTTCGATCTCCTCCCCACTCGGGTGCCGGCCATTCTCGAAGCACCAGTCGAGGATTTCCTCGTCTGTCCCGCCGTCGAGAGTGCGCCTGGTCAGCTCGTCGTAATTGACCCCGAGGAAACGCGTGCAGCGCGCGTCGAAAACATCCGGCGGGTCGACTCCGACGAAGTAATCCGGCGGCAGCTCGCCTGCGGCGTGGAGTCGGATCTTGTCGAGCATGCGTGCGAAATAGATTAACCCTTTCGTCTCTTGATAGTCACTGCACGGCGGCCGCATGCCGAAAAGCTTCTGGCCGTGTGATAAAGTGTCAACGGCAAGTTGGAATAAGAGAAGCTGTCCTGAAATGAAGAAGGAATGTCTGCCAAATAAAAAGCGACGGCGGCGCTCCATCATTGCCTTCGAACTGATTCGTCTTGACCGCGCCAGTACCGAACCGTTGCACCTGCAACTTTATCGTCAGATCAGGGATGAGTTAGTAGCCGGACACTTCGGCCGCCACGCTTCGCGCCTTCCTTCCTCGCGCGCCCTGGCCACCGACCTGGGTATCTCTCGACTAACTGTGAACCTCGCTTTCGCCAAGTTACACGAAGAGGGCTATCTCCGCTCCAAGCCTGGCTCCGGCACCTTTGTCGCGGAGTCATTGCCAGAGAATTTTCTTCGGTCGGGTCCGGCCAGGGTGCCTCAGCGAAGTGAACGGCCGCCGCGTCTTTCCGAGCGAGTTAAGAACATTCCTGATTCGCGGATGGGAAAGCAGTTTGACTATGGCATCGCCGGCGCGCCCGGCGTGTCCTTCGTCCCGGCCCTGGCCGCGCTCGATGAATTTCCAATCGAAATTTGGGAACGGCTTCGAGCGCAGGTTCTGGCCAGCAAAGGCGCGCATCTGCTTCAATACGCTTCCAGCAGGGGCGACCTCGACTTGCGCAAAGCGATCGCCGCCTATCTCTGTGATCATCGCGGCGCGCGCGGTCATCCAGAACAGATCATAGTTACGGCAGGCACTCAGCAGGCGATGATGATCTGCGCCCTGGCTCTGATTAACCCGGGCGAAGTCGCCTGGATCGAAGACCCGGGGTTTTATCAGGCCCGTCGTGCTTTTGGCTTCGCTGGCGCGAAAGTGATCCCGCGGCCGGTCGATGAAGAAGGAATCATCATCGGCCACGGATCAAAGCCGACTCCCAAGATTATCTACGTTACCCCTTCCCATCAATTTCCGCTTGGCATGACCATGAGCCTGCCGCGCCGGCGAGCGCTGATCGACTTTGCCCACCAGCGGGATGCCTACATTTTTGAGGACGATCACAACTCCGAGTTTCGCTTTACCGGCCCGCCCCTGCCCTGCTTGCAAGGGATGGATGACTGCGGACGAGTAATCTATGCCGGGACGCTCAGTAAGATACTCTATCCTTCCCTGCGCCTGGGTTATATTCTGGCACCTGAACAACTCGTCGAGCCGATGATTAAGATTCGCGCAGTTATGGATCAACACTCGCCGGCGATCGATCAAGCCACCCTCGCCCGCTTTATCAGCGAGGGTTACCTCCTAAGTCATATTAAACGCATGCGTCGCTTGTATGCGGAGCGGCGAGAGTTCTTTATCGAGGAATTTAACAAACTCCTTGGCCAATATTTCAGGCTCGAAATACCAGAGGCTGGGCTACATTTTGTTGCCTGGCTGCGGCACGACGAAGACTTGCCCTGCATCACTCGCACCTGTGCCGACCTGGGTTTGCGGCCGTCCCCGTTGTCCTCCTGCTTCATAAAGGCGCAAAAGAAGCCGGCACTGACTTTCGGCTTCGCCGCCTGGACTGAGATGCAAATTCGCCAGGGGCTGCAAAAGCTCGCCGACCGCCTGAACGCCGCCAGATAACTCCGGAAATTACTTTGCTGTTTCCTCGGAGCGCTCCAAGTGGCCTTGGTCAAAATCGGCAAGTGGCTATTTTCGAGTCAGAGCTGTCCAGGCAAGCTGGTTCCAGTAACTCATCAACCAAAGGAACCACAAATCATGAAAACACTACCAGTCTGGATCAGTCTGCGAGTAACACTACTCACTCTCCTGGCCGCGAGTCTTCCCGTAATTCCGGCCTTTGCGGCTGGGCCGCAATACACCGTTTCGACGCTACCGTCCTTCGGCGGGGCATCAAGCGGAGGAAACAGCGTCAATAATCGTGGTCTCATCGCCGGTTATTCCAACCAACCCGATAACCTGAGTCGGCACGCCACCGTCTGGCGAAATGACGCGAGTCATACGCTGATCGACCTTGGCACGCTCGGCGGACCAAATAGCAGCGTCACCTGGAACGATAAGAACGACCGTGGCCTTGTCGCCGGTATCGCCCAGACAGATATTCCAGATCCATTGGGCGAAGCCTGGAGCAGCGCCGCTTTTTACGGAGGACCTGATAATGTTGGGTTTATCAATCTGGGATTCACCTGGAAGAATGGCCGTATGATCGCTCTGCCTACACTTGGTGGTAACAATGGCTTTGCCGCTGGTGGGAATAACCACAGCGAAGTCGCCGGCTGGGCAGAAACAAACTGTCCGGATAGCACCTGTGTGCCGCCTCAGATCCTGCAGTTTCTTCCCGTCATATACGGCCCTCAACCTAACGAGGTTCGTCAGCTGCCGCTTATTCCCGGGGATACTTCTGGCGCTGCCACCGCGATCAACGATCACCACGTTGCCGTCGGTATTTCAGGCATCTGTGATCAGGCAGTCGGTCGTTACACCGCGAAACACGCCGTGGTCTGGCAGGATAACACCGTGACCGATATCGGTAACCTTGGCGCTGAGTTTTGGAATACTCCGGAAGCTATCAATCGCCGGGGCGACATTGTCGGGTTCGCCGGGGACCCGGCCTATCCCGAAGGCGACATCGTGCATGCCTTTATCTGGACGGCAGAAAATGGGATCCAACTTCTGCCAGCCCTGCCCGGCCATGTCGACAGCGAAGCTTATGGGATCAATGATCGCGAAACCGTGGTCGGACGCTCATGTGACTCGGCCTTTGTCGATTGCCGTGGCGTCCGCTGGGACAACGGCTTTGTGACTGACTTAAATACGGAGAAGCAAAGTGACTTCACCGATCGACTGGAGAATGCAAAGGATATCAACAATCGGGGCGAGATCACCGGTCGCGCGATTAGCCCCGATACCGGCGTACGCACCGCTTATGTGGCTGTGCCTAACGATTGATTGACCGTGAGCTAAGTGTGCGCTGTCGCCGGCGGAGAAAGCGGCAGCGCACGCCATCCTTGGGCCGCTCGTCAAAGCCCGCCAAGGGCCTGGTCCAGAACGCCCAGGGTGAAATCAGCGTCGGCTTGCGAGACGCACATTGGAGGCGAGAAACGAACTGTCTGACCATAAAGTCCGCCCTTGCCGATCAACAAGCCCAGATCACGGCAGGTCTCGAGCACCTGAGCGCATTCTGCTTTGGCCGGTTCCTTCGTCACGCGATCCTTCACTAACTCGATACCCAGGAGCAAGCCTCTGCCGCGCACATCGCCAATAATGCTGTGTTTCTCCTTCAAACGCTCAAGGCCAGCGAGAAGAAGATTACCCATGGCGAGAGAGTTAGTCTGTAGCTTCTCCCGATCGATAATTTCAAGCACTGCCTTACCCTGGGCGCACACAACCGGGTTTCCGCCAAAGGTATTGAAATGCGTTCGTTGGGCGAGCGCAGCTGCGATCTTCGGCGTGGTCACGATCGCGCCCAAAGGACAGCCATTGCCGATGCCTTTTGCCATGCAGACAATATCCGGAATAACGCCCTGAGTTTCGAAACCCCAGTAATGACTGCCCGTCCGGCCGAAACCCGCCTGCACTTCGTCGGCAATACAAACTCCACCTGCGGCGCGGACATGCTCATAAGCGTGCTTTAAGTATTCCTGAGGAAAAACGACGCAACCACCGACACCCTGAATTGACTCAGCAATATAGCCAGCGATGCGTCCAGGCGTGGCATAGTCGATCAAGTTTTTGACATCGGCAGCATAATTCCTTCCGGCATCTGGGTTATCACGATCCCACAGTCCGCGATAAGGATCGGGCGCGATGGCATGGTGCACACCAAAGCTATGAGGCACATTGTATTTCCATGTATGATGGGCCGTGAGTCCCATGGCGGAAGCGTTGCCGCCGTGGTAGGCGTTGCGCAAAGCGATCATGTCATAGTTACCGGTATAAACTCGTGCCATCAGCAACGCGAGATCGGTCGCTTCCGAACCGGAGTTAACGAAGTAACAAACCTTTAATTCACCCGGCATCCTTGCCGCCAGAGCTTTGGCATACTCGGCAATGTTAGGATGAAGATAGATGGTGGTCGAGTGCTGGAGAAGATCGTTTTGCTTCCGCGCCGCGGCGACGACTTCCGGATGACAATGACCAACGCTGATTGTGACGATACCGCCCAAGGCATCAAGATAACGACGCCCGGATTCATCCCAGACATATTGCATCCTGCCCTCCACCAACATGAGCGGCTTCTTGTAGTAGAGGAAAATTCCCGGGTTGAGAAACTCCTTGCGCAGGCGCAGAACTTCATCAGCAGAAGGACCCTGATAGGGCTGCGGCTCGTGATCGAACGGTGGTAACTCAGTCGTGTGCATTGGTTGAGCAGGACTATTATGCTAGTCCACCACGAAAATGCATCTTGATTTGCGCGCGGCCATAAGTTGAGCGCGTTCTTTGCCTAACGAGTCGATGTCAAGGCCTGCCCGCAGCAGCGCGTTGCTCGATTTGCGCAATGCTCGGATCGGAAGAGCTAATCCAGGTGCGCGCACCCTGGATCTCCTGCTGGGCCGCGACTGTCGCGGACGAACCAGGCTGAGCGCGCGCCACCATTTTATGACCAATCTTCGTCGGCGCTGAAATAGACGCGGCCTTTATATTCCGTCATGCCTAACGGAACGGAGTCGCCTGTTGGATTGATGTCTTTGATGAGCTGTGTCCCTTCTTCCGTTCCATCGCTCTTGAAGAGCTCGAGCCCATGAGTCCCGTCGTCGGCTAAAAAGACGAGGAGCTGTCGCGCAACTCTGCGACCGGAAACATAGTCAGTCGTGGTCGGACGAAATCGTGCAATTATCGGGTATTGCGGCCCCGAACCGAATCGGCCGGGGTTCAAGTCGGCGACTTCCACGGTGCCGGGTTCGGTGCCATCGCTTCGCCACAGCTCTGTGCCGTGAATACCGTCGTCCGCGCTGAAGAAAACGAAATGGTTGTAACGGATGAAATCGGTCGGCGTCGAGGGTCGCGCTCCGGGAAAGATATCTTTCACGCGATAGGTTCCGTCCGGTGTTCCGTCAGTGCGAAAGAGCTCGCGGTTATAAGTCGCCGTGCCGTCGTGATGATAAACGACCGAGTCGTCGGCGGCGAAATAGGCGACGTCACGCAGTAGAGTAAATTCAATCGGAATCGACCACTCCGGTCCAGGATGCAAATCGATGATGCGATTCGTGCCCGCTGCCGTGCCGTCGCTTTTCCAAGGCTCAAGACCGCCCTGCGGATCAAGGGCAGCAAAGAGAATCGTCGAGGCATCGAGAGCGGCAAAAGTGCCAGGTAACGGTGGACCGAAGGTGCCTCCACCCGCCAAGCCTGGAAACGTGTCGGCAAGCAGAATGGTTCCGGTCGCAGTACCATCGCTCTTCCAGACTTTCGACCCGATGAAGTCGGACGTGTCGAAACCATTAAAGAAAAGCGCTCCGTTAAGCGAGGTGAGGCTGTCCGGAAATCCGTTGAATAAACCGGGATTGAGATCCACCACTAACTGCGTGCCTTCGGTGGTGCCGTCGCTCCGCCAAAGCTCGTAGCCGTGCACCCCATCGTCCGCGCGAAAATAGGCGACGTCGTTTAGCAGAACAAAGCCGGAGGCATCTGATCCATTCGTACCCGAATTGATGTCCCTGACTAATTGCACTGTTGGCTCGCCAGCCGCCGCCAAATCGAAAGCAACAAAAGGAATGGCGGCCGTCGCAAGGCACGCTTGGATGAACCGAATGGACTGCGAGAAAAGATTTGTGACCATGAAACATCGTCAGCGTTCAGTTCGAATAGGTCAACGGTTGCTGACGAGCGCAGAAAGGAACAACGCGGGAGAAATTGCCTAACGAGCAATTGGACTGATTTGCCTCGCTTGGTTGTCCTGTACCCATGGCGGCTGCCTCGGAAACCCTGAGAAAAACCCTGCAATGCGCGTAATTCTGGAAAACTTTTGCCAATCTTTTTCTTGTCAAAATTTGTGGCTGTTGCATACTGGGCTTGTTCTGGGGGGAACAGCCGCCCTTCATGCCCTTCGGGCGTGGGGGGCGGTAATTTTTTGTACTTCCCATCCGAAAATGGCCCTTCATTTCGCCCGAGGCAGCATCCCAATGACCTTTGGCGCACCAAGTTGCGGAAAAGAAAGGCTAGATCGGCGACGCAGACAGCAATTGAGCGACCCGAAAGAAGAATCAATGCTCGTCTATAAATGACGTTTGAAGACGAAACCGATTCCGAGAAAGAAGGCGAAGTAGTCAGCCAGAATTCCGGCATCAATCGATCCGAGATGAACTGATTATCTCGTGAGATGACGACCCAGGCCAGATTCGGCCTGCCTAGGGAGACTGTGCCGCCGGGGGCATGTTATAAGTCAAGTCGTGCCATGGATCGATCTGCCAACGACCCGCTGCGGCTTCTAACTCTGGATTAAGTGCCCAGCGATCAGGCATGGCATCGCCGCTATGTTCTGCGCTTCCTCCTTTGAGACTCATGCGGTTTCGATTATCGCCCACTCTGGCAATCTCCTCCATTTCCTCGGGAGTAAGACTTATATCTGGTAACGAAGCCAGATCGCTCATCTTGGCTTCAATGCTCTTTGCGTCCTTACCCGCTTCCTGGATCAAAGTAGGAACGACTGTCGCGACCGGTCGATGCTGTAAGTTCCATAAGCAAGCCAATTGCAGCATCGTTATGCCATGCCTTTGGGCGACGGTGCGCATCTTCTCGAGTTTCTCGACTCCCGCCTCCACCCAGCCCGGCGGGCGAAAAGTCCTGTGATCTCGCGCTGTAAACGCATGACCCGGCCGAATGTCGTCGTGAAATAAACCGCCATAGTCGACCACGCGTGTCAGCACTTTGACTCCAGTCTTTTCCGCCGCCGGAAAAACCAGACGACCTGGCCATGGCTCAAGCGGATTTAGGATAATCATCGCCCAGTCGATTAACCCTTGAAACCTCTCGAGGCTAAGGATGAGATCGAGAGTGAATCCATTTGCCGGCCCGGGAGCTATGCCGAGTTGATTCGTTAGGCCGGTATCCTTGAGCTTTTCCATTCCTTTCCAGACTTCGTCGCTCGTGTAACCGATCTCATCGGGATTGTGGAGAAGCAGGAGATCGAAACGATCGGCGTGACAACGCGCGAGCGACTTTTCCGTTGCGGCTCGCAGATAGCTCGCATATTCGCGCGGCTTGCGCAGGCTCGGGTCGGTAAAACGGGGAAAGCCTTTCGCGCCCGCGCGCTGGCCATGATAAAAGTCATGCCCTATCGCACCCACCAAAGCGTAACTCTGGCGTGGCTTTCCCACCAAAGCACGCGCCAATAATGAATCCGCTTCTCCCGCGCCGTAGACGTCGGCGGTGACGAAGGTGCAAACGCCTTTTTCGTAAGCTAGATCGATGAGCGCGAGAAAGCGATCGTCGGGCAGAGGTTCGCCGAAATGCATAAAGCGGCCCCCACTCCACATTCCAAAAGCAGTGCGCATCAGGTCCATCGTGATAACTGTCAGTGCGGGCGAAGCATAGCACGATCATCTGGTTTCTCGATTTTAACAACGACTGAGTCCTCAAGACCGACGCCACATCTTCGATTCCGGAACATCATCGAACTACCCGAACAGCGGCAGCCGGTGAAGTCGAAGCTAAAAGTTACTCGAAGTCGTAAGTCTTCGGCGATCGCGAATGCAGGGAAACAGTCGGGCTTTTCCAACGCAATTTTCGGCCACGCAGTTTTTCGCCGGACAAGGTGCGTCTGCTACTCACCTAGTCCTGGGATTTTGGCATAACCCACAAAATGCGGGCGTCGTTCCGAATCATCGCCGTTCTTTGCTGGAGCAGTCTTAAAGTCAAACACACTGACTCCAAACTTCTTTTCCCCTTCGTAAGTCCGCCCATCGCTCGAGCCAACCATAATCGGTTTGCCAGACTTCTTCTCCTTGCCCAGATAAATCATGGTATGCGTCACTGGTGGATCGCGCTCCACATCGTAAGTCCCGGTCCAAAAAAGAAGATCGCCTGGTCTTAGTTCGTCCAGCTCAAACGAATGGAGATCGCGACTAAGAACGGAGCGAAAAGTTCCCGCCTTGCGAACCCAGACATATTGCTCGCTCGCGCTACGCGGCGCGTCCTTCACGCCGTTCTTGCGCAAGACATAATAGATGAAACCGGAGCAATCCATCCCGCCGTTTTCCGGATCGGCTGAACCATAGGTGTAACCCAGATGGTGTTTGGTAAGAGCAAGTGAGTCGTCGAGAAGCTTGCGCACTGGCTCGGGATTTTTCTCGGAATCCTTAATTTCGCCAGCGTCGACCGTCGCGACTTTCGACTCCGGTGTCGCACTGGGCGAAGGAGAAGCTGACTCTTGCGGCGACGGACTCGGCGTTTCGCGCGGCGACGGGGATGGAGAAGGCGAGGATTTTTTCTTGCGCTTTTGGTGGGGCGTTTCCTCTTCCTCCGGAGTTGGGGTCGGGCTGGGTGAAGACTTATGCTTCTTCTTTGCTTTTGGCGATGGACTCGGACTTGGTGTTGGTGTGCTGCTCTTCTTACTCTTGTGATGGTGATGGCTCGGAGTCGGCGTGGGGGTAGAGAAGATTTTCTTTATTTTTCCGCCTAACGACTCGTCCTCCGCCGGCAATCCACGGGTGGCGCCGAGGATTAACCCCAACAAACCCCAAGCCAGCCATCTCGTTAGGCGCGGCCGTCTCCTCATCACCGGTGCCGCTCCTGCACAGGCTTACTTCCCCCCGATCTCGCGCAGGATCGCCTTGTTCATCTTGATCCCGTTCTCCAGGTTCTCGAGAGGAAAGTTTTCGTTCGGCGAATGTGCCCGGCAATCGGGCAAAGCAAGGCCGAGAAGGAGTGTTTCAGCTCCCAGGATGTCGCGAAATTGGGAGACGATGGGAATGCTGCCGCCCTCACGAATGAGCGCGACCTCTTTGCCGAAAGCTTCTCTCAGCGCTTTTTGCGCTGCCTGGCCAAAAGCGGAGTTCGGATCAGTCAAATACCATGGACCGCTGTGGCCATCGGTGATCTCCATCGTCACGCCCGGCGGCAAATGTTTCTCGATGTGCTTGTGGGCGAGTTTGAGGATCTTGTCGCCATCCTGATTGGGCACGAGACGGAAGGTCAGTTTCGCCATGGCGTGACTCGCGATGACGGTCTTCGTTCCCGGACCCTGATAGCCGCCGCCGATGCCATTGATTTCGGCCGTCGGCCGCGCCCAGATGCGCTCGAGAGTGCTGAAATCTTTTTCACCAAACAGCGCCGGCGCGCCGGTTTCGTTCAGGAATTCCTTATCGGCGTCGATCGGTAACTTGCGCCAGGCCTCGCGTTCCCACTCTTCCAGCGGCTTGACGTCGTCGTAAAAACCTTCGATCGCAACATGACCATTCTCGTCGTGCAAGGTGGCAAGCAAACGCGCCAGCGCAGTGACTGGGTTCGCAACCGCACCGCCGAAGACACCCGAGTGCAAATCCATCTTCGCGCCTGTTACCTTGACTTCGCACGCTGTAACTCCGCGCAGGCCGTAGCTGAGCGTCGGTGTGTTCCGCGCCACCATGCCGGTATCAGAGACAACCACAATGTCACAGCCTAACGAGCTGCGATGTTCCTTCAAAAATCCCGGTAAGCTGCCGCTTCCGATTTCCTCTTCGCCCTCGACGATGAGGTGGAGGTTGACGGGAAGGTCGCCATTTTCCGCCAGCGTTTCTTCAATCCCAAGAATGTGCGCCAGAATCTGGCCTTTGTTGTCGGTGGCACCCCTGGCGTAGACGTAGCCATTCTTCAGAACGGGATCGAAAGGAGGCGAGTCCCAGAGGTCGAGCGGATCGGGCGGCTGCACATCGTAATGGCCATAAATCATGACCGTCCTACGGCCGGATTGATGCTTGTTTTTCGCCCACACGATCGGATGACCCGCAGTCGAGATGAGCTGCGTTTCAAGTCCCAGACGATTGAGTTTTTCCACCAGCCAATGGGCGCACTCGGCGAGCTTTTCCTTATAAGAGTTGTCGGTCGAAATGCTGGGGAACCTCAGGAAGGTGAAATAGTCGTCGAGATGAGAATCGCGCATGGCGAAGATTAGAGCAGCTTGTCGCGAGGACAACTAACGACTTGCTGCCCGCCTTCGCTTCGCGCAGCCTGCGGCGCATGAACGGCGCAGGCGACTCAGCGGTAGAAGCAAAGCTGATCCGCGCCCTGGGCGTACCTGCGCTGACCGCGAACATCGTTAATTCAACGGTGGGCGCCGGGATTTTCGTTCTTCCAGCTTTAGTGGCGAAAGATTTGGGGCCTGCTGCGCCACTCGCTTTCCTCATTTGCGCGGCAGCAATGGTTATCTTTGTTACTTGTTTCGCCATCGCCGGTAGTCGTGTTCCACTGACCGGAGGTCTCTACGCATATATCGAGGTCGCGTTCGGACGCTACGCCGGTTATCTCGCAGGGGTCCTCTACGCGATCACCGCGATTTCTGCCGTCGCCGGAGTCGGCAATGTTCTTGTCGATTCCATTGCCGGACTCGTTCCTTCGTTAGGCAATCCGGTCATTCGGGTGCTTCTCATGTTCCTGGTTTATGGATCCCTCGCAGTCATCAACATCCGCAGCGTGCGTTTCGGCGCGGCCGCCGTCGGCGTGGTAACGGTGGCCAAGCTCCTTCCGCTGCTCGTCTTCGTCGGCGTGGGAATATTCTTCATCCACCCAGCCGGCTTCGCGTGGCAGGGCTTGCCCGCGAGCAAGTCGTTAGGCGATGCCGTCCTGCAGTTGCTCTTCGCCTTTGTCGGCATTGAGGTCGCGCTCATTCCCAGCGGTGAAGTAAAACAGTCAGCCCGCACCGTTCCTCGAGCGATTTATCTTTCGCTTGCGATTACGACGATACTTTATCTTTTGATTCAAATTGTCGCGCAGGGGACGCTCGGCCCAGAATTGGGCAAGAATCCGAACACTCCGCTGGCGGAGGCGGCATCGCGTTTCCTTGGAAGTTTCGGTCGCACCTTTCTCGTTGTCGGTGCTTCCGTTTCCGCTTTCGGCTTTATCACGAGCGACATCCTCAGCTCTCCACGAATGTTGTTTGCCGTCGGGCGAGACGGCGTTCTGCCGAAATGGTTTGCCCATGTGCACCCTCGTTACCGTTCGCCCGACGTCGCGATTATCTGCTATACCGCCATCGCTTTTGTCCTCTCCGTCTGTTCCAGTTTCGAAGGCCTGGTCGTCCTTTCCAACGTGGCTGTCCTGTTAATGTACTTGCTTTGCTTCGCAGGCATCTGGCCATTGATCCGACGACCCAGTTCTCCGGATGCGCTCCCGGTAAGCTTTCCGGGCATGCAACTTATTCCCGCGCTGGCGATCGTCGGGATCGTCTGCCTCTTCTGGCTGACCCAACCATGGGACAAGATGATTCGCATCGGTGCAATTCTTGCCGCTGCATCGATCCTCTATCTGGTTCGGGTTAAACTACCACGTCGCACCTGATAGTTCTGGCTGGAAGTCCGACCGACTCCCAACATCCTGTAGTCGACCCTGTCTCGCACCGCTGCATTTTGTGGAGATCGCGCTTGTCAGCCGCGGCCGAAGGTAGTAATTAGCCCCGAAGTTCATTCCATCGTCACATGCATCTTCAATCCCTCGAGCTCATCGGGTTCAAGTCGTTTGCCGATAAGACGGTCCTCAATTTTCACGAAGGCGTGACCGCGATCGTTGGGCCGAACGGTTGTGGAAAATCCAATGTGCTCGACGCGGTGCGCTGGGTTCTGGGCGAGCAATCAGCCAAGGCGTTACGCGGCGGTGAAATGGCAGACGTAATTTTCAACGGCACCGACTCGCGCAAACCCGTCGGCTATGCGGAGGTTTCACTTACCTTTAGCGACTGCGCGAGCGAGCTGGGTGTGGACTGGCACGAAGTACGCGTGACGCGCAGGGTATATCGCGACGGCATCTCCGAATATCAGCTCAACAAGACCGTCTGCCGCCTGAAAGACATCCAGGCACTCTTCGCTGACACGGGTATTGGGCGAGCCGCATATTCGATGATGGAGCAGGGCCGGATCGACCAAATCCTCAGTTCCCGGCCGGAGGATCGGCGCGCTGTTTTCGAAGAGGCTGCCGGAATTACAAAGTACAGGACGCAGAAGCGCGAGGCGCTGCGCAAGCTGGACGCGACCGAGGCGAATCTTCTTCGCCTGGGTGACATCATTAAAGAAGTCAAACGGCAGATCGGCTCGCTCCAGCGGCAGGCCGGAAAGGCACGGCGCTATCAGGCATTGCTCTCCGACCTGCAGGTTCTCGACACGCACCATGCGCACGCCCAACTCGAATCGCTCGCGACAGAACTAGAACAATCGCGCACAGCCTCGTCACGTTTTGACGAACAACAGCAAACGGTCGAGCGCGAGATCGAAGAACGGGAAAGCGAAATAGCCGCCGGGCGCGCGCAGCTCGACGAGGTCGACGCGCGAGTCAATGACGCGCGCGCCGAGGTGCAGGGTTTGCAAAACCAGATTGCCTCGCATCGCAACCGAATCGGTTTCAACCGCGAGCGCGCCGAGGAACTATCGACCTTGATCTCGCGCTACGAGGCTGATGTCGCGACCGCAGAAACCAAACACGCACAGCAGGAGAGCGAGATTCATGACGCCGATTTGCATCTTGCCGAAACCGAGCGCCTGCTAGCCACGAAACAAACTGAGTTGAGCGAATTGAGCGAGCGCGCCGAGGATGTTCGCCGAGCGAGAGAAGAGGGCGAGCGCCAGCTACAATCACTCGAGCTGGCAATTTCAAAGGCGGAACATCGCCTGAAGGATTTGGAAACCGAAATCGCGGGAACCAAAGAACGTCGTGCTGCCACCAGGCCACGTCTCGATGAATTGTCGGACTCGTTAGGCAAAACTGCTCTCGCGCGTGATCGAGTGGCGAAAGATCTGACCGATGCGCGGGCGAACGGCGAACGAGAACAACAAACCCTGGAGGATTTCCTCTCCCAAATTCACGCCGCGGAAGAAGAAGTGGCGTCGCAGCAACAGAAACTTCGCGAAGTCGAGGCTGCTTTCCTGAGCAGCGATCGCGCGATCGCCGAACGTCAGTCGCGACTCGAAATCCTGCGACAACTCAACGCTGAAGGCGAAGGCCTTGCTCAGGGTTCTCAAGCCGTTCTGCGCGGACTTGATGAGCCCAATAAGATTTTGCCGGCCCTGAAAGGGGCACTCGCTTCTCTCATCGAGGTCGAGGAGGAATTCATTCCCGCGATCGAAGCAGCACTCGGGCGAAACTTGCACGCGATCGTTCTGCAAGATCGGACGCTGGTTAACGACATGATCACGGCCTTGCACGCCAGGAAGCTGGGTCAAACGGCGCTCATCGCACCAGAGCTAAGCACCGCGCCTGGCGCTTCGCACAAACTTCCGGCCGGAGCGCTCGGCTGGGCCTCAAGCAAAGTGAAGGCACCAGTCGAGCTCGAAATACTCGTCAGGCATTTGTTAGGCGACGTCGTCCTTGTGAAAGATCTCGCGCACGCGCTTCTCTCCAAAGAGAAATCACCTCAGCTCACTTTTGCGACTTTGCGCGGCGAAGTGGTTTCGAGCAAAGGCGTCATCTACGGCGGACGCGTGAACGAAGACAGCAGCTCTCTCTTTGCTCGCAAAGCGCAAATCACGACGCTCGAGAACGAACACCAATCGCTTCTCGATCAGCGCGTCGTCCTGCAAAGCAAACGCGACCAAGTCCAACACGCTATCGACGGAGCCACCGATCGATTGGAACAATTACGCGAGCAATATCAGGCGGCGCGCGGCGATCACGCCGCCACCAGCGCACAGATTGTTACGCTCGATCGGGAATGGCATGAGGCCAGCCGCAGGTTCGATGCTCTCGATTGGGAACACACGACACTGGAACAGCAGCTCACGGCTTCGACCGAGCGGATCGCGCAATTGGAGAAGGACGCGACCGAGCAGCGAAATTTTCTGACGCGCGCGCGAGAGCGTCAGACCATTTTGCAATCGTCCGCCGAGACCGAACGGCTGCGTGATGACGAACTGGTCGAGCAACTGGGCGAGCTGCGGCTGACCGTCGCAACCGAACGGCAACGTCACGAAGGATTGCGCAGCCAGCGTCAGCCGATGACTGCTCGTCAGGCGGAGCTGGCTGAGCTGATCGCAAATCGACGCGCCGACATTTCGACCTACCAGGCCCGCAAGGAACAGCAGAGGGTGGAGACCGCAGAGGCCGAACGTGGAATCGAGGAAACAAGTCTTGCCCTGACGACCGCCGAGGCCGCGGTTGCAGAAATTGCCGAAGCGCGCCTCATGCGCCTGACGACCCTCAGTAACCTCGAATCCGACCTCAGAGCCCAGCGTAAAGCCCTGAACGACCTGCATGACGCACGCGGCAAAGAGGAAGTACGCCAGACACAAATGCAGCTCAAAATGGAGAATCTCGCCGAACACGTCATGCGGCGTTATCAGGTCGATCTGGGCCAATTCGCGCCCGATCGTTACGCATTTACCAAAACCTATCGCGCGCAGATTAAGCAGCGCGGGCTGACGGAGCCTGTCGACGAGGCGGGGGCGTTCGACGAGGAGCAACTGCGCAAAATGATCGAGCAGATGACCAGACAGCTCGACGCCATGGGCCCGGTAAATCTCGAGGCCGTGACCGAATACGACGAGTTGGAAGAACGATACAGATTCCTCGAAACTCAAAACACGGACCTGACGAATTCACGCCGCGAGTTGCTCGACGTCATCGCCCGCATCAACCAAACGACAGACAAGCTTTTCAGCGAGACCTTTGCGCAAGTGCGGATCAACTTCCGCGAAATGTTTGCCGAACTCTTCGGCGGCGGCCGGGCCGATCTTGTCCTTCTGGATGAAAGCGACGCGCTCAACTGCGGGATCGACATCATCGCCAAACCACCCGGCAAACAACTGCAAAGCGTTTCGCTTCTTTCCGGCGGCGAGCGCACCATGACCGCGGTCGCTCTTCTCTTTGCCATCTACATGGTGCGGCCAAGCCCGTTTTGCATCCTGGACGAAATGGACGCGCCGCTCGACGAGTCAAACATTAACCGCTTCATCAAGGTGCTGGACCGATTCGTTAGGCAAAGCCAGTTCATCATCATCACCCATAACAAGCGGACGATCGCCAAAGCCGATATTCTCTACGGCGTAACGATGGAAGAACGGGGAATCAGCAAACTGGTCGGCATGCGCCTGACGAAAGCGCAACCGGCGGAAGAAAGCGCGCCGGCGGCGGCGGCTGCGCCGCCCCAGCAGCGCTCGCTCGAACTCGAAGAAGCATCTGCAGACAAGGTCGCGCTGACTCGTTAGGGAAGTCTTACCCTGCACAGACTGGCGCCTGGCCTAAGGAGTCGTACTGTTCGCGCCCGCTTCGCCTGCAGGCAGCTTCGCCGCTTTCCAATCCATTGCCATGCGAATGCGCGCCCGGCCGCTGGGATGATCGTAGAAAATGATCTCCTCCCACCGGCCTGGATCGAGCTTGCGATAGCTCGCCAGCTTGAGTGCGACGCTCGCAAAACCGTCGGGCTCACGCGCCGTGTTGAGTCCAAAGGCGTCGGCCTCGCGTTCCGTGATCCGGACCGCAGTGTTCGAGATTGGCGTGAGGAGAAAGAAATAAGTGGTGAAGAGAAGAGCGAGCAGCGGAAATCCCGCCGGATCGGCAATGCCGCGAACGCCCCAGCGCGTGCCCCAACGAGCCACCGCGCGATCAAAAAGCAGCCGAGAAAAGACAAATGCGCCTAAAACAAAAAGGCTGAAGTAGAGGATGAGTTTGAAAGCGTGGTTGAGCACATAATGCCCCATTTCGTGCGCCATGACCGCGCGGATTTCTGGCAACGAGCATTGCTTGAGGAGATTATCGTTCAATGCGATCCGGGCAGTGCCGAAAATGCCGGAAACATTTGCGCTGATCCGGTTCGTTTGCCGCGAGGCGTCGACTTGGAAAACCTGGTGCACTGGAATCTCATTCGCGCGGGCCATGATCAGAATCGACTGGTTGATTTTCGGATCCGCCAGCGGCTTGTAAGTATTGAAAAGCGGTTCGATGAAGACGGGCGCAATCATCATGGAAAGAACGATGAACAAGACTCCGATGCCGGTGCCCCAAATCCACCAGCTTCGTTGGGCGCGGCGAAAGGCGGCGTAGAGGAGCATGAGGACAAGACTGGTGCCGACGACTGCGACGCCGAGACTGATAAGCTGCTCGCGAAACCACGGACCAAAGGTCTGGGTGGCCAGACCGTAGGCATGCTCGCGAAAATACCTAACATAGAGGTCGAGCGGAAAAGAGAGGACAAAGACCACCAGCACGTAAGGGATCCCGTAGAGCACCGGCTGGAGGAAACGAATACCGATTGTTCGCTCGGCGAAATCGCGCAGCCGCGCCGAGAGGCCACTCGCCAGCAGCAAGATCGAGATCGCCGCACCAAGCAAAAAATCCCAGAGCAGAATCCAGTAGCCGCCCTCAAAGTAGGCATCGGACTGCGCGCGTTTTTCTGCCGGAACAGTTTCAAGCCAGCGGCGGGTAGCGGCGGCAGGGTCGAGCGAAGCGTCGCCCGGGTTCGTTAGGGAAACCGGATTCACTAGCGGAGTTGGACTCGTTGCCGGAGTCTGATCTGCCTGTGCCCTAACGACATTCGCGGTCATCGTTAGGCCAAAAGCCAAAGCAAGAAAGGCGGTTTTCATTATCGGGGAACAGAATTACCGTCTCGCGTGCGACGGCAAGCAAAACTCCTCCTTATAGCCACTTTTTGTGCGCTGCTTCCCGCGCTTGTCTTGGCCGAGCAATCTCCGCCGCCGCCGAATTCGGTCTACGGAGCTTATCCTTCGAGCTATAAAGAGATCATTACGGCCTGGCTCAATGCCAACCTCACCGACCCGCGCAGTGCCCAGATCAAGTGGTTAGGCGAGCCCCACCCCGGCGAGTTAAGTGTCAGCAAAAGCCAGGTCGTTTCGGGTTTCCTGGTCGACTTCTCGGTCAACGCCCGCAACATCTTTGGCGCCTACACCGGCGCGCAGAAACACACTGCGCTCCTTCGAGACGGCTAGGTCGTGACCGCGACTGGGTTTGTTTATCACTAGGTCTGGCTCGCAAAAGGCTGACGCTATTCGTTAGGCCAATCATCTATCGTCCCCACGAGTTGTCGGGTCTGCAAATTAAATCCCGCTTTCTTTGGCAGGACGACTCGCAAAAGGAGTGGGTTACTCCGCATGGTTTTTGGATCGAGGAAACAGGTTCGTTCACGCGGAAGGGAATTTTCCTCGCTTGAAATCGTTAGGCTGAGCGTCGCTGGCCAGCCCGCCCCTTGCACCGACACTTTCTTCAATTGTTCTCCTCCCGTCTCGTTCGTGCTGCCGAGGACGCGGATAGCGGAAAGATTGCCACCCGCCGTTGGGGCGCTCGCCAATTGCATCGCTCCCGATTGCGGTTCGAGGCTAAGATGAAATTTGCCCGGGCCGACACTGAACTGACCGCGCAATTCAAACGGAGTTGAGCCGAACACGCAGCGCAGCGGGTCGATCGCCGCGACGGCATTTCCAAATCGAACGTGCGCATTCAATTCCTCCACCTGCGGCCACGGTGGCGGCAGTTTTAGGCGCGCATCGAGGAGTTGTGTTTCCCCGGTGATTTCCGGTCGCTTGAGATTCTTTGAGAAATAGATCCCGCCACTGACCAGTCCGCGCTCCGCTCCATATCGCCAGTCGTTAGGCAGAGTTTCGAGGAAAAGCGCCGGACATTCGAAACTAAATGAAAACGGAGCGTCGCGGTCGAGAATTGTGCCGTTGGCCATGCGAGCCTTCTCCAGGCGCAAGGGAAGCCAGGCGCGCATCGTGATTGGAGACGAGACGCCGAACGTAGCCGTGGCTTCGGCGTCCATTCCTCCCCCCGCATAGTGGGCATAAAAATCGATGGCGTCTGGCTGCGACGCCTTGCCGAAATTTTCCAACCGCCAGTTTGTCGTGACTTGGAGCGTCCGCAGCGGACCAAAGGCGGCCAGCTTCCCGCTAAGCGCTCCGCTCATGGCGCTCTTTTCGCCGAGAGCCGTGGCAAAAGCGGCGAGATCGAGATGATCGACGGCAAGGTCAACATCGAACTTCTGCGCCTCATCGAAAGCCGATAGCCAACTGCCGCTCGTGCGCCACTGATTCATCCCGAAGGGAAGGAAAACGGTCCCGCTCGCGCGCGGCACGCCGTCGAGATTGAGCTGGAGCGCCTGCAATTCGGTGAAGTTGCTGCCGAGCATCAGGAATCCGCCTAACGACAACCGCTCGCTCGCCAGTTGGAAGTTCCGAAAAAAAATGTCCTGCGGCGAATAGCTGCCTTCGAGGGTGACGTCGAGCGGCATGCGCAGTGGCGCGACCGCCAACTGTAATCCGTGGGCAAACAGTTGGACTGTTCCGGAATGCGCCGCGAGCGTTCCGTCGCCCTGCCAATCGAACGTCGCCCCACCCGCGATTTTCGTAGCGCGCATCGGCTTGGGAAGCAGCGACGCGTAAGCTCCAAGGTCGTTAATTGCGCCGGTGAGACGAGCGGCGAAACGATGCGGCGCAGCGAGGTCGATGCTGCCACTCCCGCGCAAGAAATCTTCGCCGTGGCGCGCGTCCAAATTCTCGAGCGTGATCTCGCGCCCCTTGAGTTGGAGGGAAGCGCCTAACGAACCCACCGTGACACCGCGAAACTTTACATCCTTGCCTTGAACTTTCAGCCGGCCGTGCGCTTGTGGCGCGCGCGAATCGAGATCGCCTTCCGCGATGAGCGCGCCGGTGAAATCGCCAATCCTTGCCCCAAACAATTGTGAAAAGCTGTCCAGGTCGGGAATGGTCGCGTTGACCTGCCCGCGAAACGGCAGCTGCGTCCAATCACGCTGTTTTGGCCAGAGCAGTTCGCCGTTAATTGTCAGCGCGTTGTCGCTTTGCCGCACGTAAAGTTGATCGACTTCCAGGCGGCGATTGTAATAGGTCGCGCCCAGCATCATGCTGTCGGCCCGTCGCGCGCGCCAGGCGAAGCCGCTCAACTCCATCCAGACAGAAGCGGTCGCATCCAAAAATTTCCCAGGGTTTCCACGGAAGGTAAATTTCGATGCGCGCACGGCCCCGGAGACCGGCTCCAGAAAGCCGATCGCCTTTGAGACTTGAGCGAGGGAAATATTGGCGGCGGAGCCGGCGACATCGATTTCGAATTTCTCCCGCTCGCGTCCCTGGAAGCTGGCGCGGAGAGTTCCGCCATAGGCGTCGAGTTGCACGTCGAGGGCGATCCGCCCTCGGCCCACTCGCGAGAGATCGACGGTGAGCGCCTCGAGGTCGAGACCGCGCACGAGCGGAATTCCAGCAATCGTCAGACGCTCGCCTTCCCACGAAGTCGCGCCGCGCAAATCGAGAAAAGTTTGCCGTAAAATGGGCGAGCTGACGGAGAGTCGTTGCGCAAAAAATTTGCCAGACTCAATCGCGCTCGCTGACAAAGCGACGCCGCGAAAGCTCATCTCTGTTGCGCCGGTCGCAACGTCGAAGTCGCCGTGGCCGATTCGGAAATTGCCGGGGAGTAGGCGCGCAAACTGTCGCCAGTCGAGTTTCGATTTCGGATTGGCCGGCGCCGCCGCCTGCACTTTGCCTGTCAGGCGATCGACTTCGATCGAGCGAAGGAAGGCGCCGCTGTGCGTGAAAAATTGACCGCGAAAATTGAGACCGACCCGAATGTTTTGTGCGTCGACTGAAATTTCCCGTGACGACCCCGCAACGGATTTGAGACGCAAGCTTGCGATCGTCACCTCGTGCAGAAAAGGCGCCTCCACTTTTCCGATTTCCGCGCTCAAGCCTTCCTCTCGGGCTGCCCACCGCAGCCAAAGGCGAATCCCGACCGGTACCACCACCGGGGCGAGAAAAAAATCGAGCATGGCCAGCAGCAGCAGGCCTGCGCTCAGGAGCAGGAAAGGTTTGCGAAGCGACTTCAAATGAACGCGCCACGCCTAACGAGACCTATCCGCTGGGCGAGGGCGCCGGAAAGATGGCACGAACCGGCTGTGGAGGGTGAAATTTTTCCAGGAGCTCGCGCTTGAAAGAATCCTCTGCCGCCGCCGGCATTCCGGACGATTTCTCGCGCGCCAGCTGCGGTAAGACGCCAAGCTCACTCTCGATATCGGCCGGTGAGATCCGGTTCCAGAATCCGTTCTCCAGCGCCATCACCTCCACGCTCTCCTCTTCGACGGAAAGAATCTGGGCGTGCGGAAGCTGAATGGTGATTTCGTTAGGCTGAAGGTTGACTGCAAATTGCTTGCGCAGATCGAAGCCGGCTTTGATCAGGAAAGTGCCGTGAAGCTTGATTCGCTTCGTGCTCCCGGCCCAGGTGTGCATCATTTCGTGCTCGACCTCGACTTTCCGCGTCAGCACCGCCAACTCCGCCACGGTGCTCGTCTGTTCGAGATAAACGTGATTGTTCACCGTTACGCGCGGCTGGACGTGCGCCAGCCTAACGAAGCTGTCCCGCGCCTCGCGTCCCAGCCTTTCCAGCTCCGCCACGCTTTGACTCGCCGTCCGCCCCGGCCAGGTCTCCAGCCGGTAAAAAACGAAGCCGGCGAGTAGAGCGAGAATGAGAATGATCAGCAGGAGAGCCAGGGGGCATCCAAGTCGCCGTGCCCTTCGATCTTCCGGACCGCTCTCTGGTGGTTGCGACTCCATCACCCCAAAAAGGTACCGCCCCCCATACCCGAAGGATATGAAGGGCGGCTGTTCCCCCCAGAACAATCGTTCAAATTCGAGTCGCGATAAGCGGCCTAACCTCGCGGCGCAAGAAATTTTCGCAGGCAAGGTTGAAAAAAACTTCCCCCCGGCCCTACCCTTTGCTTCGTGAAACTCGGCGTGCGCTACGAAACCACCTATCGGTACCCGGAGCCGGTCAACTTCTCGCGCCACGAGATTCGGCTCTTCCCGCGCGGAGATTTCTTCACCCGAGTCCGAAGGATGAATTTCGAGACGAATAAGGATGCGAACATCCGTTTCGGCCGCGACGTTTTCGATAATTGCGTTGCTGCCTGCACCTACGAAAACCCTGCGTGTGAATTATGCTTCGCGCTCGAGTTGGATCTGGAGTTAAAGGAAAAGAACCCCTTCGATTTCCTGCTTTCGAACGAGGCGGCGATGTTGCCCTTAAGTTATCCGGTCGCGATGCATCGACTCCTCGCGCCATTTCAAGCCTTGGCAACCGACGAGCCGCTCGAGGTTCCCTGCTGGGAATTCCCCACGGCTGCTTCGCCACAACCCACCGTCGCCGCGCTTACCGACCTCAACCACAGGCTTCACGAATGCATCGGTTATGAGCGGCGCGAAAATGGGCCGGCTCGCCCTCCGGCCGAGACTTTGCGGCTCGGCCGCGGCGCTTGTCGCGATGTCGCTCTCCTGCTCGCGGCGGTGCTGCGACAGCTCGGGCTGGCCGCTCGCCTAACGAGTGGATACTTGCGCGAGGCGCAGGATGCAAAGGAGCGGCGGGCGGAAGGCTCGCTTCATGCCTGGACAGAGGTTTACCTTCCCGGCGCCGGCTGGATCGGGATGGATGCAACCAACGGAATTTTCGCCAATCACAATTTCATCGCCGCCGCAGTCGGAATTTCGCCCGCCGATGTCACGCCGATCGATGGACACTTCTATCCGCCACAATCCGCCGACGCGCAGATGACGAGCCGCCTCGAACTGATCAACCTGTGAAGGCGTGATGCTGCGCACTCTGCAACTGCGCAGCTTTCGCTGCTTTGAATCTTTCGCGGTCGAATTTTCGCCTGGGTTTAACTTCATTGTCGCGCCGAACGGTCGTGGAAAGACGACGCTGCTTGAGGCCGCCTGCGTCCTCCTGCGATTGCAATCACAGCGCTCGTCGAGTCTGGGGCCTGCGATCCGGATCGGTCAGCGCTCATTTGTTCTCTCGGGCGAGGTCGAAGGCCATCTGCTGCAATTCTATTACAGCCCGCTTCGCCGCAAAGTTGCCTTCGATGGCGTAGAGCAGCGCGATCTCGCGGAATATTTGCGGCTCGTCCCGGTCGTCTCCTTTGGCAATGCCGATCTCGATTTGGTCCGCGGACCCGGCGAACTGCGACGGCGTTTTCTCGATTTCATTGGAGCTCAAATCGACGTGCGTTATCGACCGGCCTTGCGCGCGTATGAGCGAGCGCTGCGTTCGCGCAACGCACTCCTCAAGTCAGTTCACCCACGACCGCGCGAGCTGGTGGCTTACACGGAGCCGCTGCTGCGAGCGGGAACACTGCTGCACGAAATACGAGCCGAACTCGTCAGGCGACTTGCGCCCGGCGCGGAGGAGAGCCAACGCGCGATTAGCGGAGAGAACGAAACTCTCAGCCTCGAGTATGCGCCCGGAAACGAGGAAGACTTTGCGGCTCACCTCGAGCGCTCAAAGGCCGACGAGGCGCGCTTGCGCCTAACGACTGTAGGTCCGCACCGGGACGACCTCGATCTTCTCGTTGAAGGACGACCGGCGGCGCAATTTGCAAGTGAAGGGCAGCAACGCACCGCAGCCCTGGCCTTGAAGCTGGCCCAGGCGAGGATTTTCGCCACTGACGCTGCGAGCAACCCACCATTGCTCCTCATCGATGACATCTTTGGAGAGCTGGATGAGACACGGCGCAATACGCTCCTGGCCCATTTGCCTAACGACTCCCAGAAACTCGTGACCGCGACCTCCCTGGCCTGGCGCAAAGGCGATTGGGGTTCGCCGTTGCAGCTTTAAACCTCCCTCGCATGACTGCCATCGCCTAACGACCGACGCCCGTCGACGCCGCGATGCCGCGCCGAGTCGTCAGATAAACGGCAAAGCTTCCCAGCCAGTGACCGCCTTCATAGTGTTCGCCCGTCACGGCCGCGAGACCCGCGCGCCGATGCATCTCGGCTGTCGCCGCCAGGGCAGGCCGGCGCGGATCCTTCGGCGGCAATCCCGAAAGGATGCCTTCCAACATCCACGCTCGACTCAGGTTCAAACCATCGAGATGCGCCAGCTTGGGATCGCTCGGATCCGGCGATACCGCCACCGGTAGCCAATCCGTCTTCGCCTGCTGCGGAATCTGCGGCAGAAACTCACTCAGCCATTTCGCGAACTTGTTAGGCGGAAGGATGCGCCGCATCACGTCCGCTTCGCCCAGAACCGGAGAGAGAAAATCTTCGCCCGAAGGTTCATAGGCCAGCGGCGCATTCTTGTCGGCCAGGAAAAACCGTCGGGCCGCGTCCGTGGCCAATTTACCGAACTCTTCGTTGCCGCTACTGCGCGCGTAGTCGAGCATCAAGCCGAGGCCAAACGCAGTTTGGTCATGCTCACCGATGCGCACCGGATGCGAAAGCTTTGGCAGCCAGGTCGAAAGCCGGCCAACCGCCGCCACTTCCAGCGGGCGAAGATTGTTTGCCAGCTTTTTCGCCAGTGGATCATCCCATTCCCGTAGCTCGACGGAAAGTTGCAGCAGCCAGGCAAGCCCATAAGGGCGTTCGAAACTGCTTCGGCCTTTGCCATTCAGATAAGTGACCTCCTGCGCGATCTTTTCACTCGTTAGGCTGCGCTCCAACGCCTCACGCGCCGCTGGCGTAAAAGTGGCATCGGGAAAGGTGCGAGCCAGCCGCGCGAGCAGCCAATGACCGTGCACTGACGAATGCCAGTCGTAGCAGCCGCAAAAAGCCGGCGTTAACTTACAGGGCGCAGCCACATCCGCCTCGCTGTTCAGGACATGACTGATGTGATTGGGATACTCCTTGTTCACACACGCGAGCGCGAGACGCGCGAAACGTTCAGCGGCATGCACATCGAAATCCGGCCCAGGCTTTTCCGCCGCCGTCGCCATGCCGAGAAAAGGAATTAACAGAAGCGTGCTCATGACTTTCTTCATTCAGCGGGGAGATTAACATCATCCTTGGACCAGCTCCATCGGGCCTGTGCCGCGGCTCTTTCCCCTGCCCTCGCTCCTGACAATCGAAACCGCGGCGAGTGCTGCCTTCAGCCCATGAGTCGAGTCATCGTCAACGCCAGAGCTATCGCATCTGCCGCCAGAAAGACACGCGATGTGATGGACCCACCGGTTAAGAGTGGATGCTGGAGGATGTCCACGGCGGGTTCACACGACCAGTATGAGGTAGGCACCGTTTTGCGAGCGGTGTTGAACCTTTTCTCGGCGTTCTTGAACGCAGTCGCAGCAGATAGCATCTGAGCCGCGGTCACCATCGTAACGGGAATCGCGGCGCCATCGGCGACGATTCCGTCGTAGTTTTTCGTGGCAAGATTGTAGATCTTGCCGGCATTAGTAGGCAACGTGTTTGCCAGGCAAACCGTATGCCAATCCTTTGTTCGTTATGCTGGACGCGACCCGGACTCGGGCCGACCGGAACGTTACGCGTAGACCCGCGGCTGATCTATACGGCCGAAGTAGGGATTAAATGCGAATTCAGCTGTGAGATTATGAAAACGATCACTCTCGAAAGCTTCCGCGTTTTGGAATCGGTTCTCTTTTGGAGTGCAGCGCTGCCATCGGCGCTTCTCGCATGGCCGGCCCTCATCCTCGCCGACAAGGCAAAGAATCTGTTTCACATAACAACCACCACCGCGCCTCCAAAGCAACTCAACCCAGGAATGGCTTAATCCGCCGCGGCACGGCCGTGCACCGCTTGCGGCTCTCAGAAACAAAGCTGTTGGTAACTCAGACCAATGGCCATTTCAAAGTCTTGTCCAAGAGCCCGAGCGAGGAAAACTGACCGCGATTATCACACGCGCTACGTTTACCTTCACGACCGAAGAAGGACTTAGAACCGCCAATCGTCTTGGCGGGAGACACGCGTTAGCACGGACGAATATTCCACCTCGGTCTTAACGAGATCGCGCTACTCAAACGGATAAGGACGTGAGTTGGTTGCTCGAAACGGCAGTGGAGACGACTTCCTTTCCGGCATCACTCGTCTGGGCATGACGTTGTTATCATGGACAACTTTCGGACTCCATCAAGAAATGCTCGTTGAGCGCGTAGAGGATCTGGACATTAAAGTCGCAAAGCCAGCGCTGTCTTGTGGCCTGCTCAAGCAGCGTTTTTCTCTTGCCGGGCTATGGAGGTTGGTTCTAAAAGGCGCTGATGGATTCGGCTTTTACCGTTCCCCGCAAGAGGAGCCAAGCTCGGATTAGGCCGAAACGTCCCGCAAGAAAAAGGCGGGATTCTCCGGCCTAATTCTCGTTAGGTCTCGTGTTTCCACGCGCTGCACTCGTCATTCTCACTCTCCTCGTGGCCGGGATTGTGGGCCTCGGCGTCTGGTTCTACACCGGCGGGCCATTCAAAGTATGGCACGGTCAGATGGCAACCGGCGCTACCTACATGAAATCACTCAAGGAGGACGACCTGCCGCCATGGACCGAGCGCACGAAGCAGTTTCTGACTGAGTGGACTCCCGGCTCACTTGACGTCGTGGGAGCTTATGGTATGGGCGGCAAACCCATTCCAGCGGATCTGCATCGACTCGGTATTGTCCGCGTCGACATCTTGGAGGATCAGGTCCGTTATGTTTGGATGGGCGGCATGGATCACACGGAGCTCGAGGTTGATCGGCTTCCGGACGGCAGTTTCAGATTCATCGCTCACTACAATGACGAAGAGAGCGAAGTCATTTGGCCCAAAAAGACCTGACCATGCGCTGGAGCTGACTGCGAGCCGGCGTACGAGCTTGCTTTCCATGACTACTCTCCTTCCACTCGCTGCCGCGCGCGGTCTCGCTCGCAGCAGCTCATCTTGTTCTCGTTAGGCGAAAACGCGCGATGCCCGAAGTCATTTATTACGTCGCCAGCAGCCTGGACGGCTATATTGCGACAACCGATGGGAGTGTCGACTGGCTCTCGCACCTCCACACTGCTGGAGAGGATCGCGCTGCAGGCGAGCTCGAATCGTCCGTCGATGCTCTCCTGCTTGGTAGTCATACATATGAGTTTGCACTGAAGCTCGGCCAGTGGCCTTCGCCAAATAAGCTGTCGTGGGTTTTCACGCGGCGCGATTTACGAATCCTTCATCCTAGCATCACGCTGACTGCGCAAAGCCCGCGCGAAGTTGTCGAGTTGCTGGCGGCGCGCGGCTTGCGGCGGGCTTGGCTGATGGGTGGCGGCAAGCTGGCGGCATCTTTTCACGCGGATCAGCTTATCTCGCGGTATGTCATCTCGGTGTTCCCGGTTCTCCTCGGCTCAGGTATTCCACTGTTTGCACCGCATTCTTCGCCGCCCGATGCCCTACGTCTTGTCGCCGCGAAGCCATTTAAGAGTGGTATCGTTCAAGTCACATATGAGCGCGCACCAAGCGCATAGGGTGGGGAGGTCACGACCAGATCGATCGATTCAGCTGGGAGCTGGCGCAAGAGATCGAGACTGTTCCCCAGGTAGGCCGCTCCAAGGGCTGTCGTATACGATGGGCGACTTCTTAGCAGTCGAGTCGGCGACGAGGCCATGTTCCCCGGCCGCTGGAGTAAGTAAAGCTGTTCATCCTCGCGGACACGAGGAGACGCCTTCTTTTTCGACCGTGCTCTTCTGGGCATGATGTTGTTTATCATGGACAGCTTTCGGACTCCATCAAGAAATGCTCGTTGAGCGGGTAGAGGATCTGGACATTAAAGTCGCAAAGCCAGCGCTGTCTTATGGCCTGCTCAAGCAGCGTTTTTCTCTTGCCGGGCTATGGAGGTTGGTTCTAAAAGGCGCTGATGGCATCCCGCAAAATAAGATGGGACTTTCCAGCCCAATTCTCGTTAGGTCTATGAACCGTCTCCTCTTATTTGTGCTACTACTCGGCCTCCCTGGCTGTGTCATCTATCTCGACAACCCACCTTTACGCTCCATCTCCGGACGCGTGTTTCGTGCGGATACTGGTGCACCGATTTCAGGAGCGTGGGTCACCTTCTACTCTGGGCGCAAGTCATTCAGTCTCTTACCGGTCGATACGTTCGGCATCGATGCCTCGGCATCAACAGACGCCGACGGCGGGTTTGCCGTGTCCGCGAAACTCAACGAAAAGGTGGAGGCGATCGTGCAGAACGATGAGTTTGTTCAGAAGCTCTCTTTGCCTATGTTTCCCGCTTCCAACCATCTTGATGTCGTTTGGAAGCTATCCGAAAAGAAGCCAACAACAACACCACGTCGGCGATGGGGTACCTACCCAGGCGATGGAACGAACAGCGGACCCCCTACGCTTCCCTCTTGAAATGACTTCCACACTCCCACTCCGGGCTACGCGCGGCCTCATCCGCCGTCGCTCATCTTGTTTTCGTTAGGTCTATGCAACGCATCGCCATTTGAATCTATGAACCTAAAACTAACTGACAAGATAGCCCTCGTCTCGGGCTCCACGAAAGGCATTGGATTTGCCATCGCCACCGAACTGGCCCGCGAAGGCGCACGAGTCATCGTGAACGGTCGCTTGGAGAAATCGGTCGCCGAGGCGAAGGGGCAGATTGAACGGGCCGTGCCGGATGCCAGAATTGAAAGCTTCCCGGGCGACCTCTCCATGGCGGCGGCGACAGAGACGCTCTTGCAGCGGTTTCCACTCGTGGACATTCTCGTAAACAACCTTGGCATCTTCGAACCAAAGCCGTTTGAAGATATTCCTGATGAGGATTGGCGGCGATTCTTCGAGGTCAACGTGCTAAGCGGCGTGCGCCTGAGCCGCGCCTATCTGCCCGGGATGAAGCAGCGGAACTGGGGGCGCATCGTTTTCATCAGCAGCGAGAGTGCGATCAATACCCCTGCCGAAATGATCCATTACGGTATGACGAAGACCGCGCAGCTTGCTGTTTCGCGCGGCCTCGCCCAATTGTGTGCCGGCACAGGAGTCACGGTGAACGCAGTGTTGCCCGGTCCGACTCATTCCGCCGGTGTGGAAGAATTTGCGGGACAGCTTAGCGGCGGCAAACCTTTTGCAGAATTTGAAAAGGAGTTTTTCAAGACCGTTCGTCCGTCTTCACTCCTGAAGCGGTTTGCGACGACCGAAGAGGTGGCCAATCTAGTGACTTACGTGTGCAGCCCACTGTCCGCCGCAACCAACGGTGCCGCGCTCCGGGTGGATGGTGGAGTGGTTCAAGCGTGCTTCTGATGATGACCGTGACGCCTAACTACGCACTGCAGCGACCCCAGCACTTTGTTATAACTTTCTGCACAAGGCCCGCCTTCTCTTCAAAATGCTGGGTCGCTAATCTTGGGTCTCGGTAGATCCAGTGTCATCAGTCACACCCATTGCCAGGAACTGAGATAACCAGATAAGCTTAGCTGGATCTACATGAGCCCGTTTGAATTTGTTTGTGCGTTTTATTCAGTCGTGCTCGGCGTGGCTGTGGCCCAACTCATGACCAGCGTGGGACGATTGATCGAGGTGCGCGATCAGGTCCGGACCTATTGGGTGCATTCACTTTGGGTCGTAATTGTCCTCCTGGTTGACGTCAATAGCTGGTGGGCGATGTGGGAAGTGCGGAGCGCGAAAAGCTGGAGCTTTCTCTCGTTTTCGCTCCTGGTCGGTCTGGTCGCCTCTATCTTTCTCGTAACCGTTCTGCTCTTTCCGCGCGTTCCGGAGTCAGGAGAACAGATCGACCTCGATGCCCATTATTATAGGAACCGTCGCATCTTTTTTGGGCGAACGCAGTCGGATGGATCCTGGGCGTGCTCTGTAATCTGACCTTCCTACCGATAAAGAGCTGGTTAAATCCGGGAGTCATCTTCCCACTGCCCGTCGTGTTCCTGTCGATCCTGACCGCCGTCACCCCGAATCGTCGTTATCACGCCGCTTTCGCTATCTTTGCTCTGGCTGCGGTTGCGGTAGCCCTGCTCACCGATCCCGCGCGCATCCAATGACAGAAAAGGCGATCGCAAGCTCACGGGTCCTCCTGACTCTTTTTTTGATGGCACGACCGAGAAGCCTTTTCTCTTGCCGAGCCACGGAGTTGGCTCTAGAAGGGCGCTCATGGAGTCGGCTTTTACTGTTCTCCGTCAGAGGAAGCGACGCCGGATTAGACGGCAAGATGCCGCAAAAAAAGGCGGCATCTCGCGACCGAATTCTCGTTAGGTCTCATGAGCGCGCAGACTGAAGATGACGATTGGCGGCTCCAAGGCCAGGAGAAACACCTGATGGACGTTTCTTTGGTTCATCGGCCGTACCGCCGCTACACGAAGAATCCTGAATGGGATCACGACCACTGCGCATTTTGCTGGGCGAAGTTTATGGTAGAAGACTATCCTGACGTATTACATGAGGGCTACGCCACGCCAGACGACTACCACTGGGTTTGCGATCAGTGTTTTCACGATTTCCGGGAGCGATTTCATTGGCAGGTTGTTGACGATTCGACCCAAAAGACCTAACCAGGCGATGCAGCCAACCGCTGGCCGGCGTACGGGCAAGTTTTCTATGACTCAAACCTCACATCCCGCCGTGGCGCGCGCCCTCGCCAGCCGTGGCTGATCTTGTTCTCGTTAGGTCTTTCACACGTGCTCGACTTTGCCAACCATTTCTGCATAGTCGTGTTGTGGAGCTTCCCGCATTGACCAGCGCATTGGCAGGCCACTTCGGCCCCGACTCCGACGTGGAGTCGCCGGAAGACGAGTCCGAGGCATGGCGCTGTATCATGCTGGATCATCGTCGCGGTGGCTATCCGCACTTGCTACGGGAGGTGCATGCGCTGCTCGCCTGCTCGGATGACGAGATCACCCAGTTTCTCGCCTCTCATGCACCTGCTTGGAGTTTCGAGTCAGCAGCGGAGGCGCGGCGAGGATTGGAAGTCTTTCATTCATATGTGCCGACCTATAGCGACCAACAGACCTAACCATGCGATGGAGCGAACGGCGGACCGCTGTACGCTCCACTTTTGAGATGACTTCCACACTTCCGCTCCGAGCGACGGGCGCTCTCGTCCGCCGTCGCTCATCTTGTTCTCGTTAGAGTGCTAAATCCATGGGCACAACGAATGGAGCATATAAGGCTGATTTTCCGGTTGGGACGCGTGTTCGCATCGGAGACAGAGCCGAGTTGGAACGGTTCCATCGCGAATGGAAGCTTCACAATCCGCTCCAGGCCGGACAGCTCGAATTTGCTGGTCGTGTCGGCACAATCGTGGACGTCGGTTATTATCACGGTGGGGATGAGCTTTATCAGTTGCAGGACGTCCCCGGCATTTGGCACGAATGCTGTCTTCATCTCCTTCATGATTCCACGTCCGCACCCTAACCAATCGCTGCAGCCAACCGCTGGCCGCTCTGATGCCCCGCTTCATTGTGTGAAAACACCTCCGTTGCAATCCACACGCGCTCTCGCCAGCGGTGGCTGAGCTTATTCTCGTTAGATGGTAGCTCGCGCAATGCAATATGACGTCATCTACGATGTTGCCCGTGACGGATATTCAGGGTGGGTCGGTATTCTTTGCGGGCTTGGTGTCATAGTTGGTGCAGCCGTGTTTTGCACCGCGCGCAAGTGGCTACAGCCGGCGAGCCTCCGGTTTATTCCTTGCGTCATCGCTCCGCTTTCCCTTTGCTGGCTCCTCCTTTGGGCTCTACTCACGGTTCCGGGCTACATATCGCTCAGGTCAGCGCTGCAGAGCGGTCAGTGTGCTGTCGTCGAGGGCGTGGTCACCGATTTCCAGCCGATGCCCAGCTCCGGACATGGAGACGAGTCTTTCAGTGTTGCTGGGGTACGTTTCGCCTACTCGGACTTCGTTATCACACCTGGTTTCCATCGCACCACCTACCGCGGCGGACCCATGAGGGAGGGCTTGCATGTTCGCATCCTGTATCAGGATCAAGATATCGCTCGGTTGGAGATCGCCCATGAGCAATCCACCGCTACATCTAACCATGCGATGCAGCCAACCACCGGCCGGCGTACGCTCAAGTTTTCCATGATTCCAACTTCCCATCCCGCTGCCACGCGCGCTCTCGCCAGCGGTGGCTCATCTTGTTCTCGTTAGATGTTTATGCGCGCACTTGAGCGTAACGCCGAATTGCTGCGCCTACTTAAGGCATTTCGCGCCGATCCGCCGCTTGTCGTCCAGCTTTACGAGGCTTTGTTCTTCGGGCGCTTCTGGGTTCTCGCTCAGGAGCCGGCGGATATCTCGCGGATGGCATTCCTCACCTATCCGACCAAAGGCAGCGTTCGCGAGCTACCCATTTTTACTGCTCCAGATCGTCCGGCTCTCACCGAGCTAGCAGCAGAGTCCGGGGCTGCCTCGTTGGAAATCGATGGTATTAGTCTGTGGCCGCGGCTGCTTGAGATTGTAAAGACAGGCGAGACGGAAGCCGCCGTTGATGCCGGAGAGAGTTATGCGATCCGTGTCAATTGGCAGATGATCTTAATGATGCTCCGAATTCATGGCGACAGTATTCAGCTACCCGAAAACATCTAACCATGCGATGGAGCGAACGGCGGACCGCTGTGCGCTCCACTTCTGAAATGACTTCCACATTTCCACTCCGAGCGACCCGCGTTCTCGTCCGTCGTCGCTCATCTTGTTCTCGTTAGGCCCGATGCAGCCAGCCCCAACGACAGCCACGGTTCTTGCGATGCGCAGCCTTCAGCGATCACTTGGCCCGAAGGCCGGCGAGTGGGCCACGGGTCAGCTTATGGAGGGCAAGGACACACCGCATTTGAGGCAACTCGCGGGCGCGACCGGCGCAGAAAACCGCTTCGAGCTGGAGGAGCTGTTCGACCGTACACTGCATGAACTCGGTATTGTCATGCCATCCCGAGACGAGGCCATCGCCAGTTGGGCGCGCGAGCTGGCGCGCGATTATCTTGGCGCTCATATCACGCGTCGCGACTTCTTGCACATGGTCTCCGACCTCTGCGTGGAAAGCGATTATTCTCGACAGATCTTTCCATTTTACCTTCTTCGTTTCACTCTTGAGAACTTGGATTATGATGGCTTTTCCTTTCATCGCGCGGATGCGACCAAAGAAAATTTCGATGCGCTGCTTGGTGCCGAGATCGAGCGTTTATTGGCTGATGAACACGTTAAGGCCTAACCATGCGATGGAGCCAACGCCGCCCGACTTGATTATGACCTTTTGTGCAGTTCAGCGGTTAGCCTGCGGCCTGCTGCGCTCTCGACGGCGTGGCTCATCTTATTCTCGTTAGATGCATGAGCGTTAAGGTTTAGGATATTTTCCGTATAACGTTAAAAGCAAACAAAACACAAGCAAAGCAAGCCAAATGAAAGCAAGAAAACAACGGGTCGGTTTAATAGTCGCGATAGCCATTTTTGGAGCATTCTTAAGCATAGGCTCTTCTTCGGCGCACGCTCAGGCAACCAAGAGAGGCTGGTGGATTCGCATCAGCAAAGGGAAGACGGAGGCATCCAGCATCTCCTTCCAGATCGGCACAACTAAAATGGATAGTCGAAACTGGCGCACGTGGAAGTCGGGTCAACGCGTGGAATTCGATGTTCCGGCTTCCTTCCGCGATGTCGCTCACCTTTACCTCCGCGCGACGTCGAATCCGCACGACAAGAAGGCGCGGTTCTGCGTCTTTTACAAGAATCACGGAGTCGAGCATTTCGAATTCGACGGCGACCAAGTTCACCGAATGAACTCGGATGACTCGGACGACGATTGTAGGCCTTAGCAAGCACCTAACTATGCGATCGAGCTGACCGCGAGCGGCTGTTATAACTTGCATTTCCTAAGTTTGAATCTGTGTCCTGCGGCCATGTGCCTTCTTGCTCGCAGCAGCTCATCTTGGTCTCGTTAGGCGACTAACCGCCCCAGAAGTAATCATGAAAGATCTAAAGACAACAAATCCCACTCGAGAAGGGTTTCGCGCGGTCACCCCATATCTATTTGCTCAGGATGCATCGCGCTTGATCGAGTTTATTGCCAAAGCATTCGGGGGTTTGGAAGTGTATCGCAAAGAGCGCTTGGACGGTGCGATTGCCCACGCCGAAATCCGAATTGGAGATTCCATGCTGATGCTGGGGGAAGCAACCACCCAGTTTGGACCGATGCCAACCTCCATTTATCTTTACGTCGCCGATTCTGACAGCGTTTACCAGAATGCGCTGGAAGCTGGTGGCGTTTCGGTGTTTGCCATTATGACTCTGCCCAACGGAGAACGCTATGGCGGCGTCAAGGATCCTTGCGGCAATATCTGGTGGATTGCTACTCATGTCGAAGACGTGTCACCCGAGGAAGAAGAGAGACGCTGGAAAAAATTCAAAATGCCATGAAGTGGGAAGGGGCGCTAGCACGTCGCCTAACCAATCGCTGGAGCCAACCGTTGGCCGTTGTGAACTCACATTTAATCTTATGAAACAGTTCTGGATGTTGCGAAAGCTCGCCGCCGCCAGCGGTGGCTCAGCTCCGTCTCGTTAGATGCAAACGCGCACCTCTGAGAGGTTATTTTGGCCGCGGCTAATCGGCGTCGCTTCGGGCACATTCGGTGCGGCCCTTGCAGCCGCTTTCGCAGCTCAGCTTCCGATGTCGCATTCCGCTCGAGAACTGCAAACTTCGGTTCAGTTAGCGCCTATGATTTGTGGCTGCGTGTTCCTATTTCTAGCATTTCCGCTTTTCACTCGGCGAGAGTGGGCGCGCAAAGCTCTGCTTCTTGCCATTTACCTTACCCTTGCGGCTCTGGCGATTTCGTATTCTCTCATGGTCGTCCAGCGGTCGGCTGCCACGTCACATACAGCTCTTCGCCTGCTAATTGGTGCGTGCGCGCTTGTCGCAGTTCTCATACCACCTGGCTTTATTTTGGCCGTCCTACATCACGCTGACGTCAGGCGCGCATATCGGATGACCGAAGCATCTAACCAGCCGATCGAGCGAACGGCGGACCGTCGTACGCTCCACTCTTGAGATGACTTCCACATTTCCACTCCGAGTGATGCGGGGTTTCGTCCGCCGTCGCTCATCTTGGTCTCGTTAGGCCTATGTGCGCGTTGGTTTGCGTCCTGCTAGGTTTCGCCTTAAGCGCGTGCGATCCCGCATATGGCGTGTGGCGACGGGCGTATGTTGGCCACATGCCCGATCCAGAGACGGTTCGTGCCATCGTGCGAGACACGCCGGGTATAGATACGGTTACCTATAGGCATTACGAGGGCGGGTTTCCGACCAGCAAGGAATATTACTTCGATTACCGCGGTGGTTCCGAAGTTCGCGGCTCATTACGGTTCGAAATCGATTCGCGCAAACGCATCCAATATTCGCAGTTTTTGTTTGACCTCCTAGAGCCGCCTCCACAACACTACATTGACGCCACGCTACCAGTCATGAAGCGCATCGAGCTGCGTCTCGAGCGAAAAGCGGGACTTCCTGGACTGCAGAGCTCAGTCAAGCAGGACTGCATTCGAGTGGCATGCCCCTAAAGGCCTAACCATACGATGGAGCAGACCGCGAGCCGCCGCTATAACTTGCTTTTCGTGGGCTCGTATCTTTATCCTGCATCCATGCGCTTTCTCGCTCGCGGCAGCTCATCTTGTTCTCGTTAGGCATCGCGATGGTGGCACCGAATCTGAAGCCGACAGGAACCTTATCCCAGGTAGTCTTTGTCCACGACTACCTCCAGTTGGTTTTCCAGTCCGAGAGCTTCAGCGTGTTCAACGTCTGCGAGGTGGCGCGGGGCGAGGTCGTCAGCCGCTGCGGCGAGCCTGGCTTCTGTGACGCGGTGGTTGCCCTTATTGGTCAGCATGTTAACGGGGTCTCTGCTTCATCGCCTTTCAAGCTGGCTCTGACCTTCGAGGATGGTTCCGCGTTTCGTATTTTGTCACACCATCGAGCTAACGGCCCTGAAGCTTTCGCTTGGCATGGTCCAGGCAACACTATTATTGTCGAGCAAAATGCCTAACCAATCGATGGAGCTGACTGCGAGCCAGCGTACTGTCCAGATTCCTGTGATCTCAACACTGCAATCCGCTGCCACGCGCGCTCTCGCTCGCTGCAGCTCATCTTATTCTCGTTAGGTCTCATGAAAGCGCCGAAGCAATACAGCCTTCTCTTGATATTTGGTGCAATCTTTGGGTTTGTAAGCGTAATCTTCGGGTTTCTCGGCTTATTTCACAACAGCGTTGGGTTGCCGGACTGGTTAGAGTTTCCCTTTAGCCTCATCTCCGTGGTCTCTATTTGGATTGTGGTCTGGCTCCAGCGATGTGCTAAGAAGCGTGGCGACCCCGGCTTGTCGCCAATTACACCCGCACTGACTCGCGGGCGTACGTGGCTCTTCATCCTTGCGTTCTTTCTAACATGTTTCGCGTGGCCGTTCATGCCGCCTAATTTACATGGTGGCGTCGAATTGCCTTTGCATGAGCGGTTTATTATTGCCGCCGCGGTGTTTGTCGTGCTTTTACCTTTAGTCATCATCATTCTGCGGCCCGGCAAAGGGACCTAACCAAGCGGTGGATCTGACTGAGGCCCGGCGTACAGTTTGTTTCCAGATGACCATAACGTTTTATCCAGCAGCGACGTCCGCCCTCGCTCGTCGCAGCTCATCTTGTTCTCGTTAGGTCATGTCTGGATCTTCGTTCTTTGAACCGCTTCGTGCGCCGCAGAGAAGCAAACGATTCTGGATGCTGATCCTTTTGGGAGTTGCAGTCGTGCTCGCTGCGCCGGTGGTTCAGATGGTTCTAGGTCTACCACCGTTTCCAAGGCGCGTTCTCTTGACGAGTCAGGCGATCACGTTTGCGCTTTGGATTGTGATGGTCTGGTTTGTGGTCCGTTTTGGACGGATGGCGTGGTTTTCGATTGCATTGTTCTTCCTTTGCCTTGGGCTTTTTGGGATGCTGCATTCGTGAGCGCCGCGAAAAGACCTAACCAAGCGATGGAGCTGACCACGAACCGGCGTACTGTTTAGCTTTATATGATTTCAACCACTTACTCCGTTGCCAAGCGCGCTCTCACTCGTGGTGGCTCATCTTGTTCTCGTTAGATGAGCACACCCAAAGCTGAGGCAGGCGACTCGCACGATCCATCAGCAGAGTATGTCTGCCTTGGCAACTTCGATCCCTTAGTAGCGAGGCGCATCATCATCCGATTCACGGACCATCAGGTTCCCTATGAGACACGTAACGCCAGCAGCCTTGACATGGCTGGCGCAGGCATTGGCGAATACGATGGGCCGCTAACACGCTATCCGATCCACGCTAGGATCAATCGGGTCCGATTATGGGTGCCACGGGGCTATCAGCGGACAGCGGTACGCCTGATAGATGATGTGTGATCCGAAATCATCTAACCAATCGATGGAGCCGACTGCGAGCCGGTGTACCGCCAAGACTACTATGACTTCAACCTTTTATCCTGCTGCCGCGCGCGCTCGGTCGCCGTCGCTCACCTATTTCTCGTTAGACCCGACTATGCGCACGCTTGCCATGCTGGCTATGTTGTTTGCAGTGAACGCACAAGCTAGACCACCCGCTGAGGCGGCCCTTTTTGAAAGTTTGAGAGATCGGCTCGTTGGAACATGGACGTTTGTTGAGGATGGCAAGTCTTACGACGCGACCTTCGAAGCAGTCTCACACGGCCGTGCGTTGCTGGAGAAGAACTCTGGTTACATCGCGGTATATTGTCCCGACGAGGCATCCGTAAGCATGACGCTTTACACCAGAGACGGGAACCAGCCGAGATTTCGTGCTACTGGGGCCGACGCGGCCGCTCAATCGATCAAATTCGTCTTTCGTGACATCACAAATTGGAAGAATGATACCGAGCACATTAACGGACTTGAAATCGTCTTTAAGGATCAAGACCACATCGTCGAACGGTGGGAGACCCTGCAACCTAATGGGAAGAAGTCGACTTTTAACTTCGAATTGACGCGAAAGAGGGCTTGATATGCCAAGCGAAATGTCTAACCATGCGATGGAGCGAACGGCTGGCAGCTTTGGTTCCTCACGTTTCATGACCTTCCAACCTCAACCAGCAGCGACGCGCTGTGCCGCCAGCCGTCGCTCATCTTGTTCTCGTTAGATGGTAGGGCCGCCACCTCTTCCGTCCGAATCGCAGAGCAGCGGCCGCCGTCCTGCAAAGATAATCATTATTGTCGTTTGCTCGGTGGTTCTGATTGGCGCGGTGTGCATAGGCGGACTCATATATTACGTCGGCGCATCGGGCATCACACGCCCGGTCGATAACATGTTCGGCGATCAGCATCTGAAGACCACAATCGCGCTCTTAGAGTTACATCGGCTCCGCTACGGTCGCTACCCGCAGTCGCTAAGAGAGCTTAGATTCGTTGGAGATTGGGATCAGATTGCGCTCTCCGCCGTTCGCTACTATCCAGCGGCAGACGGCAGCAGATACTATGTCGAGGTTGCGCGTGGTTGGGTTGGGAAACCCGTGCTTAAGTATCCTTCCGAGTTTTGGCAGGGCACCGGTTATTCTCCTTCACTCAGGCCGCACTCCCAATGACATCTAACCAATCGATGGAGCCGACTACGAGCCGGTGTACGGCCAAGTTTACTATTACTCTAACACTTTATCCCGACGTCAGGCGCGCCTTCGCTCGCAGCAGCTCATCTTGGTCTCGTTAGATCTCGTGACATCCTCCGAGAAGTTACGATTCCTCCTGCTTCGGCAGTTCGTCTACCTTGGCGGGTCGATCGCAATGCTCGCATTCTCGGTAATTTTGTATCCCTTTGGCCTGATGGTTACCCTCGGTATCCTTGTGGTTCTCACTCGCCTGATGAAGCATTTTGAGAAACGCTTCCGCGAAATCGACGTTCGACTGACTCCCTTGCACAGACATGTATATTTCGGAGTCGGCATGGTGTACTACTTCGCATCCGCCGGCGCGTTGCTCGCGTGGGCAACACGTCATTCGAGTCCCCCCGCTTGGTTTGCCGCGGGTCTAGGTTTGACGGTGCTCTTGGTGTCATTGTACGCTGCAACCAATATCACCTATGGACGCAACGCGAAGATCTAACCAAGCGATGGAGCGAACTGCGGACCGTTGTACGCTCCACTTTTGACATGACTTTCACCCATCCACTCCGAGCGACGCGCGCCCCTGTCCGCCGTCGCTCATCTTGTTCTCGTTAGATGCGCGTCACCGCGATTCTTATTTCGCTAGTGCTTGTCGCCTCTGCGTCGGCCGAGCCGCGCATCGAGGGCCAAGTTTCGCAAGAAGACGTGCATGACATCACCGCAGCTATTCGCGCTGCTACGCAAGATCGTATCGTGATTATCCGAAAGTCGTCGCAGCCCGACAGCGCGGGTGTGCAGACTGCATCCGGCCCGAAGGCCGGCTGTCAGTACTTTGTTCGACGCATCGCCGGCACATGGAAGATCATGGGGAAGAGTTGCTGGACGCACGTCATGACGCCGCAGACCGCTTCCGAGCGATGGCCGCCGCTTACGCGGCCCCCGCAATTGTCCGAGTCTGACTTCTCTGCGATACGGGCAGCAATTGCAAAGCATACACATGACGAGATCCGCACCATTAAAGTCACCCAGGGCAGCCCGCTTACAGTTCACCTTCACACCGCATCTTCTCATATCGTCACCGAAGGCGACTACACAGCGCGCAAGATTGACGGCGACTGGAAGATTAGTGTTGAGAGCGAGATCATTCATTGAGAAATACGTCTAACCAATCGATCGAGCGAACGGCGGACCGCTGTACGCTCCATTTTTAAGATGACCTCCACGCTTTGATATGGTCGCGCTGCTCCCAAACCCTTTGGGCTAACGTCTATGTCGTGGCTTGACAGTCCACTCCATTCACTCCGAGCGACGCACAGTCTCGTCCGCCGTCGCTCATCTTGTTCTCGTTAGATGGTATGCCACCACCGATCACAGCAGACCAAGATGAACCTGGCGATTCGCCACGCATGATCAGAATTCCAGATCCGGTCAGTGTCCGCGAGTTGGCGGATGCGATGAACGTGAAGTTCTACGAAGTGATTCGCGACCTCATGGCTGTTGAGGTTTTTGCGACGCCAGAATCCAAGCTCGATTTTGCGACAGCATCGCGGGTGTGTGCACAGCATGACATCGTTGCACGCCCAACCATCTAACCATGCGATGGAGCGAACGACCACCCGCCGTGCGTTCACGTTTCGAGTGACTTGTACCTCTTCACCACAGTCGACGCGCGCTCCCGGTGGCCGTCGCTCATCTTGTTCTCGTTAGACCTATGGAGATCGCCGTCCCATCCGGAGTAAACGAGAAAGTCTTTCGCGTCGGAGAAGAGTTCATGCATTTCGCACATGATCTCTTTGGTACCTACTTGGACGCGTTGGGAGGACTTCGATATAGTCGCGACCAAGTTATCGAATTTCAGCGAAAGAAGATCGACGAGATTAAGAGCACCGAGCCGGAACACGCATCGGAGGCATTTATGGATACTCAGTCGTTGACTCACGAGTTCGAGCCGACGCCGGACGCCCCGCAGGAGCTCTTGCATAGGTCTACGCAGGGCGAATTCAAATCGCGCACTGCTGCGGATGGAGCGGATGCACGCATCCTCGGCTACATGATGATTGCGCTCTTGTACGGAGCTTGGGAGGACGAGTATCGCAATCGCTTCGCGACTGCGTTGGGCCACGCAAGCAAGAATGATGTGAGATCTGATCTTTTTGGAGATGTGGCGCAGCTACGGCACGCCATTATTCACCACCGTGGAGTCGCTACGGAGAAGGTCGAGCACGCGCGAATGCTGAAGTGGTTCCGCCGCGAAGAGAAAATCTTCATAACATCTGCACAGGTCAATTCGCTGTATCACCAGGTTGATGCTTGCATCACGCAGCTCTGTGGCATTCCCGAGGATGTCGTCCTAAGGTCTAACCAGGCGATTGAGCGAACGGCGGACCGGCGTACGCTTTAGTTTTGAGATGACTTCCACACTTTGATATGGTCGCGCTGCTCCCAAACCCTTTGGGCTAACGTCTATGTCGTGGCTTGACAGTCCACTCCATTCACTCCGAGCGACGCGCGGCCTCGTCCGCCGTCGCTCATCTTGTTCTCGTTAGATGCTATAGCAGCGCACAACATGAGGACGCTGAAATGAGCGACGATTCCATGGCCACGTTCGGTAACACGACGAAAGGCGGGCATCGCGGTCCAAGCGAGATCAAGTTCGAGTGTCCGAATCAGGCGTGCCGACTCTACATTACCAAATATCCCTGTCCTCACTGCGGATATGAGCCCGGAATGCTTGATGTGGAGGCTGCTCAGGCGGAGCCGCCGTGGGCGTCGCTATGGGACATCATCGACGGCGAAGCCATTCTACGTTTTACATTCCGTTGCGACGGCTGCGGCGGGGAGGTGAAACGGTTTCGGCTTCCAGAATACGCTAAGGACTTCTTCCGCTTCCGTCCGCAGTGGTGTCAACAATGTCAGGACAAGAACGCTCGAAAATGACAAGAGTTTCACACGAACGCATCTAACCATGCGATGCAGCCGACCGCTGGTCGGCGTACGCTCAAGCTTTCTATGATTCCAACTTTACGTCCCGCCGCGACGCGCGCTCTTGCCAGCGGCGGCTGATCTTGGTCTCGTTAGATCTTAATGCATCACCTTCCATTTGGCGCCCAAATCACAAACGATCTGCTCGACATCCTTCGGGACGCGCAGGCGAGGATTCCACGCGAGCATTCCGATTTTATGGTCTGCCTGGGCTGCACGTCATTTCCCGAAGGAAAGCCTTCAGAGCGCTGGAGCATCTCCGCCTTTTCTCGCAGCTACATGCGTGAGGAGGACATCTTCACGGTCGACGAGGTTCAGTTTGCTGTCTCGCCAGATGATCAATCGCGTGCCGCAAGCTACGTTTTGGACTACAAAGAGGGAGCTGGAGTCGTCCCGATTGATAACCCAAAGATCTAACTAAGCGATGGAGCAGACCGCGAGCGGCTGTTATAACTTGTCTTTTGGTAGCTTGAATCATTATCCTCTTGCCATGGTCTCCCTCGCTCGCAGCAGCTCATCTTGGTCTCGTTAGACCTATCATGCGCGCCAAAGGTTGTGTCATTTGTTTAGTGATGCTCGCTGTAGGTTTGTGTCTGGGGACGCCGACGTCTTCGCTCAGGATAGAGTAGTGACAATTCATGCCCCACCAGATAGTCGATATGTTCGACGGCGCTGGCCATCCGGATCCGTACGTGCCACCAGCCGCTCCGCCGGCCTCTGCTGGAAAATCTGTTGGCATCAAAGTACAACTCGACCCAAAGGGTCATGTCCGGCGAGCGGTCGTCTCACAATCCAGCGGCTCGGAACTGCTTGACGAAGCTGCGCGCAGTTGGGCCCAGTACGAGTGGCTCTACGTGCCATCAGCCACGGCACGCACTGAGTACCATCTTTTGCACTTTTCACGAGAGGCTAGCAACGAGAGAGAGAATGTTCGCGTTGCTAGGAGTATTATTCCGGAAACGCCACGTCCCCCGTATCCCTATCTTGCACGGCGCCTTCGCAAGGAAGGTGTTGTGGATTTACTGCTTCGGCTTCGAGGCGACGGTTCCGTTCGCGAGGCGAAAGTAACCAGAAGTACCGGTTTTTCACTACTGGACCTGATCGCCCAGCAATGGGCGATTAGATATTGGAGGTTATCGGAATTTTCCCGCCGCGATCTTCGATGCCGGGTCGTTTTTACATTGAAGGGTATTCCGTTTTGAGGACCGGTCTAACCATGCGATGGAGCGAACGGCGGACCGGTGTACGCTCCACTTTTAAGATGACTTCCACACTTCCACTTCGAGCGACGCGCGCTCTCGTCCGCCGTCGCTCATCTTGTTCTCGTTAGACCTAAACGCCCCTCGTGACAATTCGCGACTACCTTAACCAGCACGTTCGTCGAACCACCATTTTTTGCTGGAGCGCAGCGCCATTCGGTCTTTTCAGCGCTTTCTATTCTACCCATCGAACGTTCGGCTATTGCGCTTTTGCCATAGCCGCTATTCTTATGGGGATCGCGCTTTACTATACCTTCACCGCCCGCTGTCCGCGCTGCAGGACAAACCTTCTTCAGGGGCGTGGTTTCGGTATACGTGTAGCGGTGCCCGCCTCATTCAGGTCTTGCTTCACATGTGGTCTTTCATTCGACGCACAGTGCGATGGACGCTCAAAGGTCTAACCAGACGGTGGAGCGAATGGCGGCTGGCCTTGTGTTCCACGTTTTAAGTAGCTAGACTATTTTCCATGCAAGCCACACGCCCTCCTAGCCGCCATCGCTCACCTCTTTCTCGTTAGGTCTATGCCAGCGCCACACGGATCGAAGGAGTTCGATTACCCGGAGTTCGCTCGCTACGACATGCGACACAATCCGGGCTACGACTTTGTCCGCATGCTCGGATGGTGCAGCGAATCCAGCGAAGAGGACTTCCACAAGGTCTTTGCGGGTTACGCCCGCAACCCCCTCGCGGTTCTCCTTGGAGGTGCAGCGGTGGAAGGCTACATCAATTATGCCGGTCACGCAGTCGTCCCACAATGGGACGCCTACGTTAAGACGCCAAAGACGATCGCTGAAAAGCTAAAACGCATCTTCGAAAGGCGCGAGGCTGACATTGACCTCGGCTCGGGAATCTATCAGCAAACGGTAGCTTTCATCAAATTCCGCGGTTCTTTAGCACACCCGCGTTTTGTCCATCATATCGAGGAGCGCGAGGCGCCGCCTCCGACCATTTTCGACCACACGGACTTCGACTATCCGGCGGCGCGCGTCTGGAAGGTAGTCACGGGCTTTCGGGATCAGTTTCTTGCCGATGTTGGATTGGAAGACTTATGGTGGCGACAGGGTTATGCCGAGATACTACGTCCAAAGACCTAACCAGGCGATCGAGCGAACGGCGGACAGCTGTACGCTCCACTTTTGAGATGACTTTAAACAACCCTACTCCGAGCAACGCGCGCCCTCGTCCGCCGTCGCTCATCTTGTTCTCGTTAGACAAAAAAATAATGAGTAGATCTCTATGTCATAGCATTTTTGCGCAGACTCCTGTTCCCTAAAGTGCTTGGTTTTCGAGAATCTTGTCTTTTAAGCTGGCGCATGTCATTTGAAAAATTTGAAACCACTTTCTCCGACGTTGAGGCCGTAGGCTGTCGCGACCTGCTTTGGGGTCAAAAGCTGATTTTGGATTTATTTGAATATTTGGAGAACGGCCCCGCGGAAGAGATGAAGGTTGCTGGCGAAGAAGTGCAGAACGTTTATACAATTGGTTTGACGAGATCTTCCCGTATCTGGCGAGTCACGTTTGAGCGGTCCCTCGCCGTCAGAATCCGCGATGAATCGATTAAATTTTTCGAGTCGCAGAACGGGCCAAAGCCCGAGCTTCCATCTCGCTTTTGCTTTACCGACAGATCGCCCTGGCTGTCAGAGCTCTTCCCGAATCCGACTGATCCTCGTCTGGGAAGCGTAACGCCGATACACTACGTTTTCGATTTGTTAGATGATTTCGTCGAGATCATTGCCGACGACAACCCGACGATCGAGAACATCGAGAACGATATGGTCTAACCATGCGATGGAGGTGACTGCGACCCGGCGTGCGGCCAAGATTTACATGACTTCAACCTTTCATCCTGCAGCTACGCGCGGGTTCGCTCGCCGTCGCTCATCTTATTCTCGTTAGGTCTCCCCAGATGACTGTTACACTCCGCGAAGTGACCCAGGAAGATCTTCCGATTTTTTTTGAGCATCAGCTGGATGCCGAGGCGACGCGCATGGCGGCGTTCCCCAGCCGCGATCGCGACGCCTTTATGGCGCACTGGGCCAGAATTATGAATAAGGAGACCAACGAGACCGGAATCCTCAACACCATCGTCGCGGACGACGCCGTGGCTGGCAACATCGTCTATTGGGAAGCTGCGGGGGAGCCGAACATCGGCTACTGGCTCGGCAAGACACATTGGGGGAAAGGGATTGCTAGTGCGGCCCTGGCCCAATTCTTGACCAAGATAGAGGCGCGACCAGTTTACGCGCATGTGGCAAAGCACAATTTCGCTTCGATACGTGTTTTACAAAAATGCGGATTCCAACTTGCACGAGAGAATATGTCCGATGATGGGGAAGAACTTGTTATGGAACTACGCTCAGATCGTTGCGCCACGGCCGCCAAATAAACCCACCAAGGCCTAACCAAGCGATGGAGCGAGCGTCGGGCCGTCTTGTTTCCACGCGCGGCATGGCTACAGTGTCTTCCATGTTCTCCGCTCTCACTCCCGGTCGCCGTCGCTCAGCTTATTCTCGTTAGATGCTAATGCGCGTCGTTGCTGTCATGTTGTTGCTGTCCGCGGGCATCGCTGCTGAGGCGATGTCGTACTCGTTTATTTCTAAGGCGCACGGGCGATTGGGCAGACCGATCCGCTTCGAGTTCTACCGTGATTCAACCACCCGTCCGAAGACCGATATCAAGTCATTTACCGTTTCTATCCGGACGGCCGATGACCGGTGGAAGACGATGTGGGCCATCTTGAACGGCCGTGGTCTGACACAGCCGATCGAGTACGGGGTTACGCCTCCTGGTTTTACCACGATGATTCCACCGCAGAAGCTCATTCCCGGTCGCGTTTACGCCGGGTTCGCTACTGATGCACACGGAGGCTCATCTAAAGTGACTTTCGGATTCGATAAAGACGGGACGATGATCTTTCTCGATGATGTACTCGATTGATGAGTGGCGAACGAAAGCATCTAACCAAACGATGCAGCGAACCGCGAGAAAGCCTGCGATCCTTCTCCATGAGTATTTGCCAACAACTCTTCGACTGCGATTCAAGCTTTTCAGGTCTCGCAGTCGCTGATCTTATGTCTCGTTAGGCCCATCGCATGAAGCGTCTTTTCGTCACCATCCTTATTGTTGTTGCAGTTCTTGTGGCGGCCCTTGGAGTCGCGATCGCACTTGGCGGACCAGGCAAGGCGCCGTCGCCAATGTCCAGCATTAACGACCCTTTCAAGAATGTGGATTTCTCCGATTTACCGGAACTCAGTTACTTTACGGCTCGCGATGGCGCCAAACTCGCCTTTCGAGCCTACCCGGCTGCAGGCGGCGCGGTCAAAGGCAGCGTGGTACTCGTGCACGGCTCGTCTGCCAGTAGCAGCAGCATGCACCTGATGGCCAAGGGATTTGCTGCGGCCGGCTATGCAGCTTACGCGCTGGACGTCCGCGGACACGGCAAATCGGGCACCAAGGGCCACATCGCCTATATCGGGCAGTTGGAGGACGACCTCGAAGACTTTGTCCATTCGACCAAATTGGCTCAGCCTTCCACGCTCGCCGGGTTCTCTTCCGGCGGCGGATTTGTGCTTCGCTTCGCGGGCGGTCCACGTCAGGAACTATTCTCCAACTATCTTCTTCTTTCTCCCTGGATCAGTCAGGACGCAGCAACGTTGCGCCCGGGCAACGGCGGCTGGGCTACCGTGGGGGTTCCGCGCATCATCGCGATCGCCGTGCTAAACGGGTTTGGAATACACGCGTTTGACGACCTGCCGGTGGTTAGATTCGCACTCGACGAGAGGGACAAAGGCTTGCTCACCCCGCAATATTCCTTCGCCCTCGCGCAGAACTTCAGGCCGGAACGCGATTACCAGGCAAACATTCGAGCGGTTAGGCAAACCCTTCGAGTAATCGTCGGTCAAAACGATGACGTGTCGTATGCCGATCGGTTTGCAGCCGTTTTCAAGAGAGCTGGCAAAGATGTTCCTGTTACAGTTCTCCCGGGGATCGACCACATCTCACTCACACTTGATCCAGTCGCCGTCCAAGCGGCAATGGCGGCGGTTGAAAGCATGGATCACGAAAAGCCTAACCAAACAATGCAGCGAACCGCGGACCGTCCTTATGCCTGAGTCCTATAGCTCGCGAACGTCACTTCTAGTTCGCGCGGTCGCTGATCTTGTGTCTCGTTAGGCCTTACAACGCACTCTGTCCTTGCGTTTCCAATTCTTAGATCGACACTCGCGAACATGAAGAATTATCTCTTTTCGGTCGCCATCGCATTTTGCTTCACGGCGTCCGTTTCTCACGCTGAAACCGCGAAACTGGAAGTAGGAGATGCCAGGTTGACAGGCTCACAGCTCAAGCCGTGCACAAACCTCTGGAAGCTCACGCAGAAAAAGCCTGGCGAGGCAGCAAAAGACGCGGGGACTTGGAGCGACTTGCTCGAGAATACAATTTACAAAGGCCACGCTGTCATGAAGAGGACGCAGGTGGCGAAGTACCCCAAGAAGGGAATTCAGTTGACGTTTGTCAGCGTTTTCGATCCGAAGACGATGGAACCATTCTCGTTCGATTACTCGCGCAGTGACAATGGCAACGTTCGCCATGTCGAGTTTCAACGCGAGACTGTGACCTATCGTCACACGGATGCGACCGGCGCGAAGCCTGAGGAAGCTAGCGTGAAACTCGATCGCCAGGTCTTCGACTTCTATGGCGGCATGTATGGGCTGCTCATTTCCACCCTTCCGCTGGTGGACGGTTACACAACCGAAATCCCGACTTTCGATACCACGAAGATGGCGATTGATTGGGTCCCGGTGCGGGTGAAAGGCCGCGAGACAGTGGACGCCGGTGCAGGGAAGAAAGCGGAAACGTGGGTCGTGGAGACACCGACAAAACTCTATGGCCGCATGACCTGGTGGGTGATGAAAGGAGCTCCCTATGTTATCAAAGCCCGCCTGGAGGTCCCGAAAGACGAGGAGGGCTCGGGGAAATTGGCCGCGATCATCACCTACACGATGGTTTGAAGGCAAAGCGAACAAGACAGTCTATTCTTTCGGTGAAGTCGAGTAATGCTGAAAGACGGGCTTGTTCCCATGATGCCGCAGATGGCTTCATGGTGAATTATCCAGACAGCCTAACCAATCGATGAAGCCAACGGCCCCATTGCGAGGCAACTTCAGCGCGGTTGCCACGACACCCTGCCGTGGCTTGTCTCTTTCTCGTCGATATGGCTGTCGATTTGTCAATGGATAATGGGAGTCTGGTACGAGTGTTTGCATCCAATAGGATGCCTTGGTGCTGGTGTCATTCTCTGGGCCCGCGCACGGTGGGCCATATGGGGAAGAGACATCCGTTGTGCTATTTCGCCGCGGTGAATCACCTAACCCCTATGAAGGGAGTCAAGCGGCAAGTGCGGGCTGAGATTGTTTTCAGGCCATTGGTTGGTATTGGTTGGTTAAGTTGTGGTTGGCTTACTTTGCGAACGCTTCCTCTTCCTGACTGGCACGTAGGAAGTTCGGTCTCCACGGCTCTTACTCCTATCCGTGCCTGAGTTATGGGTGTTTCTTCTCAGCACCATTTGATCAATGCGATCGTGGCGGGAAGAGAAACTTGGGGGCAGACCAATCTAAGGCGTCGAACGGGCTGCCCGGTTTGTCTTGCAGCCGCTCCGGTTAGGTCAGCGGGTGCACGCCCCCACGCTCCAAAGTTTATTGCTTTAAGGGTTTCTTTACTCGTTAGGCTTAAGTTCCTTTCTCCTGGCTGTTCCCCTCGAACCTCTCTCTCACATCCCATCCTTCCGTTTTTAAATGAGCCCAAGCTGCTGCCGCGTAGCCTTACGGCAGGCTATCGCGGGTGACAAAACGAACCTGCGAGATATCAAACGATGCTCAATATCCTGCGAAAAACGAGATACTAACCATCATCGGTAGAGGGACTCGTGCTGGCGCTCATTGGCGCACCGACCCCCGATCGCCCGACAGTCTGCGAAGCTTCGACGCCCCCATACTATCTACGTCGCAACATTTCATACCCACGACCAGATTGGGTTCCGGGGTTTCACTCACGATGTTTGCTCAGCAGTACCCAGGCATGGATGGGCCAACCGGTATGAATTCAGGAGCTTGTTTGTAAAAATCTGCACACTGAACCTCGAATTACCTTGCTATTCTGTAAGGTTTTTGTATCCAATGTCGCGCATTGCCAAAATCTTGGAAGTAGAGGAGAAACGGCCTCTGAAAATGAAACGAATACCGCCTAAGAATCGAAAATGAAAAACAACTATCGTCATACAGGAAATACAGCAAAGAAATTATTGGCGCGAACGAGGACCGTCCTTTGCGCGATCTGCTTGGTCGCGGCAGTCACTCTGGCCGGTGTTGCTTTGGCAGCGGGCACTGGGCATCTGAGCGCCGGAAGCAGTAAATCGCAGATTGTCGCGGAGGATTCTGGCGCGTTAAACACAACCGCCTCTCTCCCGCCCCAGGCGACAAGCGGCAAGAATCCTTTAGCCGAGAAGTACAACACGCTGGTCATGCGCGTCTATTTCGACAACCGCGACGAGCGCGACCAGCTGGCCCAGGAACTCAGCGCCGAAGAAGCGGTAACAACAGGAGGCTATCTTACCGTAATCCGCGATCGCAACCTTTACTATGACCTGATCGCGCGTGGCCTCCGGGTGGAGATAGACGAGGACCGCAGTCAGAGCCTCAGTGACAGCGAGATCCACCGCGACACTTTCTTTAGCGGCTACAAGACGGTGGAAGAAATATACGCCTACCTCGACCAGAAGGTGGCAGAGTTCCCCGATTTGGTCGAGAAGGTAGATATCGGTGACTCCTGGTGCAAGCTCCATCCAGGCTCGTGCAACCTGCCCGCTCCCTGGAACGGCTATGACCTGTATGTGCTACACATCACGAACCGCAACATACCGGGTCCCAAACCGGTCTTCTGGGCAGACAGCAATATCCACGCCCGCGAGATCGCCACGCCAGAAGTCTTCATCCGCTTGATTGATTACCTGCTCGATAACTACGATACCAACGCTGACGCTCACTGGCTGGTGGACTATCACGACATCTGGCTTATGCCCGAAGTGAATCCCGACGGCCACCACATCGTCGAGGCCGGCGGCGGCGGCAACAGCCCCTACTACTACCGCAAGAACGGCGACAACGTCGGAGGTAGCGGATGTGCGTGGCCTCCCACAGTAGATGACCACTTCGGTGTAGACAACAACCGCAACTTCCCCTTTCACTGGGGCTGCTGCAACGGCTCGAGCGGTTTTGTCTGCGACCAGACCTATCGAGGAACCTCGGCGGGATCGGACCCGGAGGATACAGCTATCGTCAACAAGCTTCGTACCCTCGTGTCCGACCAGCGCGGCCCCAACGACACCGACCCGGCGCCTATTACTGCCACAGGCGTTTATCAGAACATGCACACGAACGCGGCAGTGAACCTCATTCCGTGGGGGTGGACGACAATGAATATGCCCAACTTCGCTGAGACGAACAACATCGCCGCGCACATGTCCGCGCGGAACGCGAGTGGCAACGGTTACGCCTTTGGCTCGATCATCGACGAGTTGTATCCGGTAGATGGAGGCGCGATTGACTGGGCCTACGGTGAGCTCGGCATGGCGGCCATCTCCACTGAGCTGGGCGGCAACGATTTCCTTATCCCCTACTCCTGCATAGATAATCCAGGTTGCGGCTCGTCGCAGGGCCTCTGGCCTGACAATCAGGGGATGCTTCTTTACCTGGCGAAGATAGCTCGCACACCCTATCTGACTTCGCATGGACCGGATGCCAACACCGTTGTCACCAATCCGGAGTCAGTGCAGCAAGGCGTGCCATCACAGCTAACTGCCAGTATTAACTTCGCCTGGTCACGCAACGCATTCAGCCAGAACGTGGGCGCGGCAGTATATTACATTGACACACCGCCCTGGGCTGGCGGCACGGCTATTCCAATGAACGGCACTTTCACTTCGCCAACCGTGGCCGTCAACGCGACCATTAACACTGCCGGCCTGTCAGCGGGCCGCCACGTAATCTTTGTGCAGGGACGCGGCGTGAACAGCTTTCAGGGCTTCCAGACCTGGGGACCGATCAGTGCAGCGTTCCTGGATGTAACTGGGGAGACGACAAGCCTGGTGAGCGCGGCCTCACGTCTCACTCATCGCGCGGCGGGCACATTCGATATCAATATGCCGCTGACTGGTGTCTCGGGCGGGGAATGTCGTAGCGCCACGACTTACAATGCCGTCTTTACCTTTGACGCTCCTATTACTTCTGGCCAGGTCACTGTCCTAAGCGGCGCGGCCACGGTCGGAGCCATCACTTTCAGTGGCAATACCATGACAGCGCAGCTTACGGGAGTGACGAACGCCGAGGTGGTAACTCTTCATACACAGAACATCAACGGTGACGGCCTGGCACATGGCGATGTTCCATTTGGTTTCCTCGTCGCGGATGCCAGCGCCGATCGGGTCGTGAACAAGCCGGATCAAACGCTTGTCCGGAATCAGGTGGGTCAACTGGTAACGAGTGCGAACTTCCGCGAGGACCTCGATGTCGATGGTCGAATCAAGTCTACGGATGAAAACGTGGTCAAGGCCGACAAGGGCCACTCGATCCCGTAATCGGCCGACCACTCAGAACGGAGCATTTGGTTCGTCACCACATCCAAGCGCTTATTCGCCTGCAGAGCGCGAGAAGCTTCGTGCCTTGGACGCGCTGTGCCGTGAGGCGTGAGACGCTTGGCAATCCCACAGAGATTGCCTTGAGAGTTTCCGTAACGGGATATATCGGCGAACTGCATCAACGATTTAATCAAAAACTGAAGCTAACCGCGCGAAGCTGTCCTGCTCATCTTGCATTCGTTAGGTCGAGTCTTCGGACTTTCGTCGCTCTGACTGCTATTTTGCGACGGCACGAACGAGAGCCTTTTTGCTTGCCTGGTCCCGAGCGTTCATGATGATGGGAAGAATGAATCGCGGTTAAGCAGACGCCTTCCCACGGCGCAAACGGATTAGACAGATTTTATCTGTCTTGAAAGGCAGATTTTCGGGATCGACTGCTCGTTAGATTTATGAACGCACGGATCATTGGCCTCGTAGCGATTGCCATGATCAGCTTGCCAGCGCGAGCTGAGGATTTGCAGAAACTTGGCCAGGAAACGACTTACTTTTACCTCGCACCTTCGCGGGCAAATTTCGAACATCTACAATCAGCGGCGGATCAACTCGCTGGCCTTTTGGAGAAGAAAGACAACGTCGCTTTAATCGTCGCCGTGGTCATCGCATCGGCCTCGGAGAAATATCACTGGGAGATTACCGGAAGAGGTCATCTCTCCGATTTTGCGAGAGAGATCGCGGACGGTAAGTCGAACACGGCGAGATATGTGAATGATGACGCCAGAGTGGATGTTGGGAAACTTGACGTCTGGTGGGCGGAGTTCTTTGCCACCGGAGATACTAAGTACCCGGGAAAGATTCTTCGATATGCCAAATATCCTCAAGCCGGCGAACACGCCGCGGACTTTATGATGCCGGCCATGGCAGCGTGGTCATTCAAAGCTAATTGCCGACAGCATAAGGCGCTGATGGCTTTCGCCAAGCGCTGTCTCCAATCCAACGCCTATCCTTCGAAGGTCGCGTTCTTGAAAGAGTGCGTAGCCCAAGAGCACGTTCCCAAACCTCGGTGAGAACATTCCCAGTTATTCTTGCGGTCCTTTTGCTGCCTATTTTGGTTTACGCCAACGCGGCGGAGTCCTGGCGGGAAGACGGCAAGCCTGCGCCCGACACCCCGAGCATGAAGTCAAAGGCCGGTTTCGGGGCTCAGCTTTTCCTCACCCAGGACACGGGAATATTCCAGAGGTGGAATACTCCAGAACCGCCGAAGATTGCGCCTGTGAAAATCGCGCGCCGCGACTTGCCTATTGTTACGGTCCTCCTTTTCGCGGGACCCGGGCTGGATTCCAGTGGGCGTGCCGACGTAACGTGTGACTTCATCGCCTACAAGCCAGATGGGAGCGTCTATGGAAAGCATCTGAGTTCCGTGGTCTGGAGGCGCGCATTTCCGGCACGTTCAGGTATTCAACTAGCAGACGCATACATGGGTATTCGAATTGAAACGAAAGACCGCGCTGGCACCTATAGAGTCGAAGCCAGAGTTCACGACCGTATCAAGAAAATCAGCTTGGTCTTAACAACGACGTTTCAGGTGCCGCGATGAAATCTAACCAGCTGATGCAGCCAACCCCTGGCCGGCGAACGACCTTGCTTTCCCTGATTATTTCCCTTTTGCGCGCTGCCACGCCCGCTTTGATTCACTCGCGCAACTCGTTCAGCCTTCGGCCCAGGGTCTATGTCGCGGCTTGCCAGTTTGCTCCATTCGCTCGCAGCAGCTCATCTTGTTCTCGTTAGGTCTTAACGCGCCGCGTGAACCCAACCCTTCTCGCCCTCATCATCTGCATCGCGACAGGAGTGTTAGAGGGCGTATTGGCTGGTGGCGGTGTTCGGCAGCGGCTCGCCGAGCTTCGGATGCCACCGTATTCTCCGCCATTCGCGCTCTGGCTTGTCATCGGTGCAGCTTACTACGCCATCTGTTTCACTGTCCTCCGGTATCTCCTGCGAAGCACATCTAGTCCATCTATCACTGCTACCCTTTGTCTGCTAACAGTGATCCTGCTTGCGAACGCGCTCTGGAGTGTCTTTTTCTTCCGTTGGCGCGATCTTCGTCTCAGCTTTCTCGCGTTCGTTCCCTATGCGCTTGTCGTCGTTGCGCTGGTGATACTGCTCGTTCCTACTTACCCTTTTGGCGCTGCATTGTTCCTCTGCTACGGCTGCTACTTGATATATGCCACGTGGTGGGGCTACAGGCTGTGGCGGCTCAACGACCCCAAGGCCTAATCAGCCAATGCGGCGTGTCTCTTTACGCTAATAGAGCTTGTTGGCAGAAGCAGGACAGGCGTCCTATCAGCCAGCAGCGGCCTTGGGGGACCAGGAGATCTTTTCCTGAGTTTGGCTTCCCCCGTCTTCGCTTCATGCTGGCTCTGCCTGCCTGAATACTCCTTCACTCCCTCATCGCTGTCTGAACAGTTCCGCGCTCCGCAGAGGCGTGAAACTGTCTTCGAGTCCCCCCGCGACAAGGACAACGCCATTGGGCAGCAATGTGGCCGTATGCTGTGAACGTTTGATGTTAAGATCGCCGGTGGCAGTCCAACTCCCGCTCGCGGGATCATAGAGTTCTGCGCTGGAGGTTTGGCCGTCTAAACCGAGTCCTCCGGCCACAAGCACCATGCCGTTGCGGAGCAAGGTCGCCGTGTGCGCGTAACGTGCAGTGTTAAGACTGCCGGTCGTGGTCCAGGTCCCGGTCCTTGGATCATAGAGCTCCGTCGTCGAGATAATGCCGTCACTGTCAATTCCACCTACAGCCAGTACTTCGCCATCGCGCAGCATCGTCGCCGTGTAAGTGACGCGTGGGGTGTTAAGATTGCCGGTATCTGTCCAGGTTCCGGTCGTCGGATCGTATAATTCCGAGCTCGCTAGAGTGCCGCTACCGCCAAATCCGCCCGCCACAAGGACCTTGCCGTTGCGGAGCAAGGTGGCCGTATGAGTGAAGCGCGGGACGCTTAGATTGTTGCCAAAGGTCCAAATCCCCGTCGCCGGATCGTACAATTCCACGCTGCCAGTAATCAGATTATTGCTATCAAACCCTCCGGCCACAAGCACCCGACCGTCGGCCAGCAACGTCGCCGAATGCAATTGGCGTGCGAGGTTAAGACTCCCGGTGCGAGTCCAGGTTCCGGTGGCTGAATCGTAGAGTTCGGCGCTCGCGCGCTCGCCGCTCAGGCCATCTCCGCCTTCCACAAGTACTTTGCCGTTCGGTAGCAGAGTCGCCGGGTAATAAAAGCGCCCCTCGTTGAGGCGCCCCGTCGCCGTCCACACCCCGGTCGCCGGATCGTACAGTTCGGCACTTCGCGATTCGACCGAACGGTTGTCGAGACCACCGGCGACAAGGACCAGGCCATTCGGTAGCAATGTCGCCGTGTGTATATCGCGGGCCGTGTGGAGATTGTCGGTAGGGCTCCATTTCCCATCGGCGTGAGGTGTCATGTCACTCTCGGCGGTGGCATTGCCTGAGGGCGCCGGTGAACCATTGCTCGTGGTGGGCATCACCGCAGCAAGCGCAAGACAAACCTGCGCCAGGACGAGCAACCCGATGTGTTGTCTAATGATTGGTCGCATAAATAAATGTGGAAGCGATTGAGCAGCGGCCGCAGGCTTGGCCTTTCGAGTTTTCATGGACGTCCTTTTTATGTTTGATCTCCTGCTAGGAGAGTACCATCGCGAGCGCAACCCTGAATCAGTAACGACATCGTTACGAGAAAAGGTTATCGTTCGACACCAAGCTTAATGCACTCCAAGGGTCTAATATGCGATACGAAGAACCGCGGGCCGCTCGGGTTCTATTTATGTTAGCGAGTTCAGTCCTTCAGCAGCTAGCCGCGCTCGCGCGCGCGTCCTCATCTTGTGTCTTGTTAGACGCAATCCCGCCATGCTCTGGAAAGTGATCTCGTATCTGACCCTGGTTGGCGAGGTCGTCATGCTTGTATTAGCCATTCGTCTGTTTCTCGCCCGACGCACTCATACGTTCGCATTACTCATGTGGGCGTGTGTGTGCTTCGTGATCGCTCGTAGCAGCTGGTTCACCTTCGGCTTGCTTGGGGACTTTCTGTCCAGCCAGAGTGACGAGGCAGCGCGAGGCACCGTGGATCGGTGGCACGAGTACACCAACTTTACTTTTCAGTTGTTGTTCGTTGTGCTGATGATTGCGGCGCTAATATCATTCCTGCGTGAGCGCGGTTCTGTGGCCACTCCCGGCGTCTAGCCAGATTAGATGAGAAGGCTAAGGACCTGCCGGGCGCGCTGGCGTTCAGGTTATACTCCCGGCCTTATGAGTGAACAAGACAGGCGCAGCGTGATCAAGTCTGGACGTGGATTTGGGAGATCGGCGCATGCCAACATCATTTCCAACTCGCGCGGTCGCTGATCTTGCGTCTCGTTAGGCGCAGGGCAGGCATAATCGAGGGCGGGTGTTTATGCGGAGTCGTCCGCTATCGTCTACACCTTATGCCAAAGCAGGGGAGTGAGTGCCATTGCGAAGATTGCCGGCGGGCCAGTGCTGCTCCGTATGTGACCTGGTGCAGTGTTCCCAGCAAGGCGAATAGAAAGCGGTGAACTGCGCAGAGTCCTATATGCGGACCGATTACGCTCGTTCGCCTCCTGTTGTGGTACGCCTCTGTTTATCCAGGATGAAGTCAGTTCCGGACGGACTGACGTGACAAGTACCGTCGCTCGATGATCCTGAGACCCTTCCCCCGAAGGCCGCGATATGACAGAAGACAAACTCCCGTGAGTAAGGCTCGATCCGGGTCGGCCTGCTTTCGCCGGAGCAGAGAGGAAAATGCCTAAGCAGGCCGCTACGGCCAACGGCTCAGATAGCGTCGGTCTCTTGGATGTCCAGCGTAGCCAGGCTGCTTCCATGAGCTGCCACTTGCGCTCACCTGCCCCGTGGGTGATCTTATTCTCGTTAGGCGCTGGACAGGCCAAATGATCGCAGAAGGTAAGTGGGATCGATGAAAAGAGGCGTGAAGACCAAGAATCGACTAAACCATGAGCCGCCAGCCGTGACCTCGAAGCTTGGATGGCGCTACCACCATATCGGGATTCCACACACGCAGCCTCGTGCTCAGGAGCATCATGTCGCGCACCTCGGTGTTCACGTCTCCGGTTTTGAGACCAGTCCGTACGGGATCGAGTGGATCCGGTTCGAACCGCATTGCGACGTGCCCGAGATTGTCAGAAGGGTTCCGCACATCGCCTTTACCGTCGACGATCTGGACGAAGCCCTGAAAGGCAGAGAGGTTCTGGTCGCGCCGACCGAGCCATCGCCTGGAGTTCGTGTGGCATTCATCCTTGACGATGGAGCACCGGTTGAGCTGCTGCAGTTTTACACGTTCAAGGCGCTTCGGCCAAAGACAAGGCACGCTCGCAGCAGCTCATCTTTTTCTCGTTAGGCGGCCCACATGCAGCTCGTCCGGCCCGGTCCCGAATATCTCGCGAGCTACGTTGACGCGCTCGAGCGTGGATGGTCTGCCGATAACGAGCGCGGGGTCGAGGCTGCACGTGAAGAGCTCTCCCGGATTCAGGCCGATGCAGCGGCGTTTCTCGCCAGTCTGGAAGACCGTGAAGCCACGGGTCCTCCTGTTACCCTTCCAGACGGTTCGGCGGCTAAGCGGCTCCCGGGCTTCCGGCGCTGGCTCTGGGACGGTGAGTTCTGCGGAAGCATTGGGTTGCGATGGCAGCTGGGTACAGCGGCGCTTCCGCCACATTGTCTAGGGCATATTGGTTACGCGGTCGTGCCGTGGAAGCAACGCCTTGGGTATGCAAAGTCAGCATTACGCCTCATACTTCCGGAAGCCAGGGCCGTGGGCCTTCCGTATCTGGAAATCACCACCGATCCGGAGAACATTGCATCCCAACGCGTCATCGAGGCGAATGGAGGCGTCTTGATCGAGCACTTCATCAAACCGCAACAGTTTGGTAGCAAGCCTGGGTTGCGCTTCCGCATTACGTTGACGTAATGACGTCTGACAGCGCCATTCTTCGTTCCAAGCTTGGAAGCAGGGCACGCCGGTCGCCTAACCGAGCACCGGAGCGAACCGCCGCCTGGCGTATACTTGCATTTCAGATGAACAACGCAGTTTCAGCCAAACCCGCGATTGCTCTCGCCGCCGGTCGCTCATCTTGGTCTCTTTAGGACAATGCGTGCCATGGAATCTAAGTCTCCCGAAACACTGTTCGCGGAACTGCAGGGCGAACAGTTGAGCGCCGTGACTTTCGTCCAAAATTACTTGCAGCTCTGGTTTGACGGCCAGGCAATTGGCATTGGCGCTAACCAGTCTAACCAATCAATGGAGTCGACCTTGAGAGCTAGCCCATGAAAGCAAAGCACGATCCTGTTACGGAGTTCTTCGATGAATATCCCGGCGCGGTTCCGGACGTCGCGCGCCGGCTGCGCAAAGTCATCCGTTCGGCGCTGCCCGATGCACGCGAGGATCTCGATCGCCCAGGGAGAGTGGTCGGCTACAGCTACGGTCCGGGATATGCGGGTCTCATTTGCACGATTATTCTTAGTAAGGCTTCCGTGAAGCTTGGTGTGGTTGGAAGCGCCCAGATGGCCGACCCCAAGAACCTGCTCGAAGGCGCCGGCAAGCGACATCGCTACGTCGCCTTCGCCCAAGCCTCCGATTTCGAGAGACCCGGTATTCGTGATCTCTTGCACGCGGCCGCAAAGCGCTGGAAAGACCAACAGCGTAAAATGGCCTAGGCAGGGGATACAGCGAACCGCGGACGATCCTTCATGCGTGGATTTCAGAGAGTACGAATATCATTTCCAGCTCGCGCGATCGCTGATCTTGGGTTTCGTTAGGCGAACAACGGGGGTGCATGAATGAACTGGGAAGCGGTTGGAGCGATTAGTCAGATCGTTGGAGCAGTCTTGGTCGGCATCACGCTCATTTATCTTGCCGTGCAGCTCCGACAGAACACATCTGCGCTGAAATCATCCACCTCCCTGGCCATCAGTACTTTGATGGGTTCCACCATGGAGGTCTGGGCTACTCACTCCGATCTCGCACCGTTGCTCATAAAGGCCCAGGCGGGGCTTGACCAACTTTCTCCTGACGAAAGAGCCCGATTTAGATTCCTGATGATGATGGCATTTCGCCGGGTCGAAACGATCATCGTCCAGCGCCATCTGGGTTTCATCGACCCCGAATTGACCGAGGGCTTTGAGCGCTCGGCCTTGTCGGCGCTTCATTCTAAGGGCGTGCGTCAGTGGTGGGACGCGTCGCAAGGCGCATTCAGCAACCTTTTCTCAGGATGGGTCGATGAAAACCTAGGCTCGAACCTGCCTCGACCAATCCATGCTGGGCTTGGTCTCGGAGTTTCAAAGAATATGGAAATCGGAAGCAGCTAGCCAAGATTGACCAAATGAGTCTTGCCGATATCGCATCACTTGTGTCTTGTTAGGCGTTAGCAGGAGCTAGAAAGGTAATGCTTCGCAAGAACGAAACGACAAAGCCAACTGATCCTGCGGCCGTCGACGCCTTCATGAAGGCGCTCAGGCACCCGCTGGCTGATTTGGCGCAAGCACTGAGGCTAACGATCCTGGCGGTTGATTCAGCCATCGGCGAAGAGATCAAATGGAACGCTCCGGCGTTCTTTTATGTCGGCCCCATGAAGCCATTCAATCCGAAGGAATATCGCCGCCACCTGGTGGTGTTCAACTTCTATCGGAAAGACAGCCTTCGTCTCGTATTTTGGCGGGGTGATTGGGCCAACGATAAATCGGGGCTCCTGGAAGGAGATTATCCCGACGGCAGGAGACTGGCGCATTTTGCAAGCCTTAAAGATCTTACTTCACGAAAGAAAGCACTGACAAACGCGTTAAAGGCTCAACTTAGACACATGAAATAGTGGGGACAATTGGTCGCCGAATCTGCTACGAGTTGTGACGAGGAAAGAGCCAGGCCTAACCAATCAATGCAGCCAGCCGCTGGCCAGTGTAATAAGAAGTTGAGGGTTATTAGATGAGTGCTGAGAGAGAGTGGTACCGCGCTCCAGCTGGCCGCAATTCATCCTGGTATCGTTAGGCTTTAAGAGCATGCTTGATCTGGTGGCAAAATGGGGACCTTGGTTACTAGCCGTCCTCGTACTCTTGCCAGTAGTGGGTGCATGGCGCGTGTGGCAGCAACGCCACTCACTTTCCCGGAGGGCGTTTGTCCATCGACTGGCGAAAAGTGTTTTGTGGCTCGTGCCAATGGCCATTTGCTTTTGGTTGCTCGTCGTTCGACTCGCACCATTGACCCACGCATTGGTGACTGTGCAGGCAGACACCGGGAGAAGGGTTCCTGAAATTTTATTCAAACGCGTGTCGGATAATACTCCCCAACGTCTCAGTCAGGTGGAAGGAAAGGTAGTTCTCTTGAATCTCTGGGCTACCTATTGTCCACCCTGCATCCAAGAGATGCCATTGTTGGTTCGGTTGCAGGAGGCGTACAGGGATAGTGGACTGGTGATCATCACCCTTTCGGACGAGCCCCGTGAGCGCCTCCAGAAGTTTTTTCAACAGCACCCGACGGAACTGCTTTGCGGGTATACCGACTCTTTCGACTGGTTAAAGATCAAAAACTTTCGACCCTTTACGCTCGTCATCGATCGTAACGGCATTCTGCGGAGGCACTTTATCGGTGCGCCCAGCTATGAGGAATTAGAAACGAGCATTCGCCCCTATTTGTGAGGACGCCTGACCAGACGCGCTGCAAGATAAACGATTCTTTTGTTCGCCTTGGGGTTGATGCAAGGCGATTACGACAGGCACAAGCAACAATAAAAGATTGACTTCGCGGCCTACGCTCCCACACGCTGCGCGAATGATGAAAGCACAACAACTTATGCAAAAAAAGACTGCGTTGTTCTCTTCTCGCGAGTGGATCACGATCTGTTGCCTGGGCAGCGTGCTATGCGCGGTGCAACCAGCCGTCGCCGGTCCGGAACGTTTCATTCGCGCCGGCCACCTTGTAACTCCGCGCCTGGACCAACAGGCGGTCATGCTCCCCGACGGCAGCGTGCTCCTCGCCGGCGGACAGGATAGAAATGCCCAGGCTACGAGCAATGCAGAATTGTTCGATCCGGCGACCAAGAGCTGGAGCCCAGCTGCCAATATGGGTAGCGTCCGCCGCTCTTTTACCGCTACGTTGCTTTCCAATGGGATGGTCCTCGTGGCTGGGGGAGGCGAATATCCGCCTTTCAATCCGACGGCCCAGCTATACGACCCGACTACTGACACCTGGACGCTTACCGGGAATCCCATTGTAGCCAAACGCGCCGGTGCTACTGCGACCCTGTTGCCGAACGGCAAAGTCCTTCTGGCTGGTGGAACCGACGCGACCAAAGATCTCGGCAGCGCGGAGCTTTATGACCCTGCGACGGGCACCTGGAGCCAGACGGGAAGCCTGATTGAGGCCCGGGCTTTCCATACTGCGACCCTGCTCCCCAACGGGGACGTGTTAATGGTTGCAGGATTAACACAGCTGCTTGTGGCAACGACGAGCGCTGAGGTATATCACACGGCGACCGGTCAATGGGCGGCTGTGGGCAGTCTTACCGACCCGCGTTTTCTCCATTCGGCTACGCGGCTAATGGATGGCCGTGTGCTTGTTGCCGGCGGTGCGTATCTTGATGCTCAGTTTCAGACAGTTATCCTGGCCAGCGCCGAGGTATTCGACCCCGACACGGGTAACTGGAGTTCCACCGGTAGCCTGTCCGAGGCGCGAGTGCTGCATACGACTACCTTGCTGGCGGCTGGTCGAGTCCTCGCAGCCGGCGGGGCGGGAAACGACCAGAACTCACTGGCGAGCGCCGAAGTTTATGAACCGGCTACCGGCACCTGGACTACTTTGCCCGCTCAACTCCACACTCCACGGCATGGACACTCCGCTCTACGCTTGCGAGACGGAAGTGTGTTGATTGCCGCTGGCGTTGATCACACAGAAACAGGCGGGGACACCTATCTCGGGACAGCGGAAGAATTCGTCCGGCGTTAAGAAGGACACAGGCAGGACAAAGTCTAAGCAATCGGTGGAGACGGCGAGCCAGTGTAATAAAAAGGCTGAGGGTTATTAGATGAGTGTTGAGAGAAAGCGGTATTGCGTCTCAGCAGGCCGCAGCTAACCTTATTCTCGTTAGGGTGTCATCTAAACTTACCATGAGTGATTCACAAAGCTTCCCATATACGACCCGCCTGAATATCAAGTTTCCGGCGCTTAGCCTGGTGGACGTTCCCTCACTGGTGAAAACCTGCACCGACGCATGGTATAATCAGACGCTCTGCAAGGTAAACGATTCCGTTGTTCGCCTGGGAGTAATGCAGGGCGAGTATCACTGGCACAAGCACGACAACGACGACGAGTTTTTCTTTGTCCTGGAGGGGCATTTCATTATCGATCTCCAAGACCGTTCGATCGATCTCCAGCCGCAGCAAGGATTCGTGGTGCCGAAGAGTGTCGTCCATCGCACCCGCGCACCGGAGCGAGCGGTCATTTTGATGGTGGAAACCGCTAACATCGTTCCTACCGGTGATGCCTAATCAGGTGCTGGGAAGGTTGGGAGTGATTCGGTGAGTGTTGAGAGAGGAGATTTGCGCCATGTCTATCTCTGCATTTTCTCCATTTCTTTACCTTACTACATTCTGATCAACATCCCTACTGCATGGCTTGGAACTTGGCACCTTTGCATTTCGGGCAGGGCGGAGCGCCGACGTCGGATTACTCCGCTACCTTGAAACCGTATTTCTTGAAAATATTGAGGGCGGCCTCACTTCTGAGGTAATCGACCAGCTTCTTCGCCGCTTCCAAGTCGCGGGTTCCTTTGAGCGCGGCGACGGGGTAGCTGATCTTTGGTCCTTCGCGGGCGGGGATCTCAAGGGCAGACTTTACCTTATCGGAAATGAGCATGTCGGTCTTGTAAACGAAACCAGCCTGTACGTTGCCGCTTTCCACGGCCGCGAGGGAAGCACGGACGTTTTCCGTCGGAACGACTTTGCTCTCGACTTTCTCCCACAGGCCAAGCTTGCTCAGGTATTCCTTGGAGTAGACTCCTACTGGCACGGCTGAGGGTTGTGAGATGGCGATTTTTTTGATCTCGTTGTTATTCGCGAGGTCAGCAGCGGAATGGATCTGCAACTGACTGTCGGATGGGATGACGATGACAAGGGTATTGCCAAGTAGTGGGTGCCGGGTCCCGGGCACAAGCACTCCGGCCTTTTCCAGAGTATCCATCTTCAGCTCGTCGGCGGAAAGAAAGACGTCGGCCGGTGCGCCCTCCTCGATCTGGCGTTCCAGCATACTGGAGGCGCCGAAACTCAGGCGCATCTCGTTTCCCGTCTCCTTCTGGTAGAGCGGGGCGATCTCTTTCATCGCGTCGGTAAGGCTCGAGGCGGCGAGGACGGTGAGCTGTTCAGCCCGCGCGTTGGTGATGACCAGCATCGCACTGACAAGGATAGATAATCTCTTCATATGTTGTGTTTGCTAGTCAGGAATTGTTTCGATTATTTCGAGACAGAGACATTGGTGGCCTTAGTGAGACCAAACACTTTGTCACCCTCTCGCAGCCCCAGATCTTGCGCCGAACGAGTTGTAATGACCGCGGCAACTTCCCCGGCTGCGGTCTCGATGATGACTTTGCTCATTACTTTGTCGGAAACGACGCTCTTGATCGTACCTGGCAGACGGTTACGAATGCTTTCTTTCATAATGTTATCCCTTCCCGAAGCCACTGAGATTGTCGCCGGAGTAAACGCGGTTCATTCCCGTCGTTTATCCGGTAATCAGGAGGACGCAAGTTCCCGCCCCGGCCAACATCAAGCATCGGTCACGGAATGGCCTGGAACTCCGCTCCTTTGCACTTCGGGCAGGGCGGGGCGACGTGGGCTGGCATGGGCCGGGTGAAGTGTTTGATGTGGCCGCAGTGGGTGCAACGCCAGCGCATAAAGCGCGGTTCTTCCTGGGTCTTGAGACGGACGATGATGGTGTCAAGCCGGTCGCGCACCTGCTCGAGAGCCTGACGTAGCGGGACGATGAACTGATCGTCGGCCATCGGCTTACCGAGCCCGGCCGCGTCTCTCCAGGAGGGCACCTCGACGTGAGGCTTTGACGTGGAATGGTAGCTCGAGCTGCTGAGGCCGGGGCCGCGCCCGGTGAAGAAGAGTAAGAAGCCGCTTGAGATATTGCATATGTTCACTCGAACACATTGCGGCCATTGCGGCAAGAAAAACCGCACCCCACTACGCAAATTTTTCCGTCCGCTCTCCTTCGACACCCTTCCCAACCGTCGGGGCTCGCCTTTTGCTAATCTCCACGCAGATTTTAGATCATGTACGACCTGCCTTACTTTAAGGAGAGCGATCAGCGTACCGTCCTCGATTTTATCCGGCAACATCCGTTTGCCATGCTGATTGGCGTTGGCGAGAGCGCGCCTGTCGCAACCCAGGTGCCGGTCTTAATCGACGAGCGCGAGGGCGAAGCGCTCTTTCTTCGCGGGCACATCATGCGAAACACGGATCATCACAAAGCGTTTCAACGAAACAGCGAAGCGCTTTGCGTCTTCTCCGGCGCGCATGCCTATGTGAGCGCGAGCTGGTATTCGAACCCGCTAACCGGTTCCACCTGGAATTACATAAGCGTGCATGCCCGCGGAAAGATTCGATTTCTCGAGGAACCGGAACTGCGACTGTTTTTGGAAAAACTCACTGCCCACTTCGAGAACAATGACGATTCCCCTGCTCTCTTCCGTCACCTGCCAAAATCCTATGTCGATTCGCTGGTTAAGGCGATCGTCGCTTTCGAGATCGAAGTGCGAGAGACGGAGAATGTTTTCAAGCTAAGCCAAAACCGCGACGAACAGAGCTACGACAACATCATCCGACAACTGCACGTTCAGGGCGGCGACGCCCGGACGATTGCCGACGAAATGCGAAAGCGAAAAGCGCGAGTCTTTGCGCAAGACCGGCCACGCCCTAACTCGTCACCCTGACGAGGTGGTTGGCTGACTAACATTTCGTTCCCGCCAGCGGATGCGGAAATGTATCGATATTCTGTTCGTCCGTGCCATTGAGACAGGCAAAGTCCTTTTCGATAAGCACGTGCAAGCATTCGCCTTCACCTACAACCTGAGTGCCTTCCAGACCGACATCGGTCCCGGTGATCCATCGTGCGGCGGCGGCGGCAGGAACTTGAACGATGACACCGTTTGCCGTTAGCCGGGCCTGCGGGGCCGAGACATCGGCCGTCTCTAAGACATAGAAAAGGCTATTCCCGGCAGCTTCGCCAAAGGTGATTTTCTCCTCGACGCGGCCCGTGCGCGCGAATTGTTCGACTTCGCTCCCCTTCAAACGCAATCGAACCGAATTGCATTGCAACCGTATTTTCATGATCGAATCGATATCCTACGGGGACGTTCGCAGGCCATCGTAGCGTGGCCTTAAGTATTTGGATACTCCGCTTTGCCTGGCACTCCTCGCTGTTCTTGCAATCGTTGCGACACCGTTCATTCTTAATTCCGAAATGACTCAACAAGATAACGAAACGAAAGCTGGCGCTGCGCAAAGCGGCCCTGACGACAAGGAGACGGCCGACGCTGAACTGCGCAAGCGCTTAACGGCGGAGCAGTATTACGTCACCCAGCAATGCGGCACGGAGCCGCCCTTCCAGAATGAATATTGGGACAATCACGAGCCCGGAATTTACGTCGATGTGATCAGCGGCGAGCCGCTCTTTACTTCGCTGGATAAATTCGATAGCGGAACTGGCTGGCCCAGTTTTACCCAGCCCGTCGCGAAAGAAGCGCTGGCGGAGAAATCCGACACCACTGGCAGGCGGGAGCGGACCGAGATCCGGACTAAAAAGAGTGACGCACATCTTGGACACGTCTTCGAAGATGGGCCCAGGGACAAAGGCGGGCTGCGGTACTGCATCAACTCGGCTTCGCTGCGCTTCGTGCCCTTGGACAAGTTAAGAGAAGAAGGCTACGAAACATATCTTCCGCTTTTCGAAGGTAAGAAGTAATTACAGCACGCCGCGCGATCGGCGGCGTGGCTCGTCCTGTTCTCGTTAGGCTTCACGCGTATGACGCTTTCTGCTTTTCTCACTCAGGAGGGCTTCCGACAAATCGCTCTCTCTCGAAGCGGCCTAGGGCATTTCCACACCGCGGGCTCTCTGAGCGGCCATCCGGTCGCCGTCCTGATCGACACTGGAGCTGCGAGCACAGTAGTTAGCCTGGCGCGCGCCCGGGAACTGGGGCTCACGCTCAAGAAGCTCGAGATGAAGGGCGGCGGGGCCGGCGGCGCTCAACTCGAGATCTTCCATCTCAATGACGCCACACTGTCGCTTGGCGACGTGCAGCCACGTTATCGCGCCTTGTTGGCAATGGACCTTACGCACGTCAATCAATCTCTGGCTCTCAAAGGCGAGTCTCCAGTCGATGTTATCCTTGGCGCTGACGTTTTTGAGGCGCACGCCGCCGTGATCGATTATGGGAGCTTATCTCTTTTCCTCAAAGTCCAGTCTCGATCTGTCCCTGAGATATAACCATGCGATGGGAGCGGTCGCTGCCGGCTTACTTATGAGCTCGCCCGTAATTCAACCAATCATCTGCAGCCTGGCACGCGCTCGGCGCTATGACTCATCTTTGTCTCGTTAGGCGCCTACATTCCGTAAATCATGACTACCGAGCTTCGATTTCTGGCGGCCACAGTGATTCTGGGCCTCTTGCACCTGATCGCCGATTCCCATCTCATCAGTTTTCAGCGCGGCTATCGCTGGACAGCCAGTAACCGGGAGGAGCCTGTGCCTCCATTGCGTGGGGTGGCAAACCGAGTGGATCAGGCATACACCAACTTCATGGAAACCTTTCCTTTCTTCGTTGCCGTCGTCTTGGCAGCCCATCTCGCCGACCGCCACGGTGCTTTGACCTTGTGGGGAGTACAGCTCTACTTCTGGGGACGAGTCGGCTACGTCCTGGCCGCCGCGGCCGGCTTCGGGTTAGTGCGCTCAATCTTGTTCTTTAACACCGCCCTAACCGGCATCGCCCTCTTTCTCGTCACCCTTCTATGCTAATCGTGTGCATCCGCCACCCTGCTTCCGCACCCGTCGGGCTTTCGTTTATGTCACGACTTGGCAGTCCGTTTCCTTGATTCGCTCGCACTCGCTTGGCCCTCCCATCTATGTCAGGGCTTGCCAGGCCTTCAATTAGCTCGCGGCGCCTCAGCTTATTCTCGTTAGGTATTCATCCCTCAGCCTGAGGTGCTCGCCGCTGTTCTCGCTTCAAGGATCTTCGCCAAAAACAATGCTTGGCAAAACCGAGCGGATGTTCATGCTCCAAAACAAACGAGTGAGCGCGTGAATCCTGGCACAATCCAATCTCACCAAAAATCGACCAAGTCGCGGCTCGCATCGGCCTGCGCTCTCTTCGCCTGGGCGCTCGCGGCAACCGCTTGCGGGCCGGGGTCGGAATCGCCGAAGCCTTACGAAGCGTCCGGCGAGTGGCTGGAATTCTCGGGCTCCTGGAACGCCACAGGTAGTCGCACAACTATCTCTCTCGGCGGGGATCGGCATGCCTCGATTATCGACCTGAGTGGGACGATGCTGCTCGCGGGACCAAAGCGGCCCGGCGCAGGATTTCGCTCCGAGGTGATTGCTCTTGTCGATAGTGAAACGGGGCTCGTTGGCCGCAGCGTCTGGACGGACGAACGTGGTGACCAAGTGTTTAGCGAACTCAAGGGTCAAGGCACGGCGGACCGCAACCACATCACAGGAAAGTTTCTCGGCGGTACGGGACGATATGCCGGCGCGACGGGCTCGTACGAATTCTCCTGGGAATGGGTGATGGAGGCCGAGGATGGCGCGATCCAGGGCCGCGCAATCGAATTGAAAGGCCGCGTTCTGCCCGGTCCCGCAGCTCTTCCCAAATGACCAAACTAGGATTGAATCGCAAGCAGGCGGTGCCGTTCGTAATCGCGATTGGAATCTGGTTCTGCCCGGTCCCGGCCGGACTCACCGCTCCGGCATGGCACCTGTTCGCGGTCTTCGCCGCGGCAATCGCGTCGGTGCTTATCGGCGCGTTCCCGCTTCTCACAGCCTCGATGCTCGCCGTGGGCGCCATCGTTCTTACCGAAACGATCACGCCGGCACAGGCGTACTCGGGTTTCGCCAATTCGAGCGTGCTCCTCGTGGTGATCGCGTTCATCGTCGCGCAGGCGGTGGTGAAGACGGGTCTTGGACGCCGGATCAGCCTCTTTATGGTTAGCCGCTTCGGTGGCTCCTCGCTCGGACTAGCCTACAGCATCGTGCTGACCGACGCGGCTATCGCGCCGGCCTTCCCCAGCAACACGGCGCGCGGCGGCGTGCTTTTTCCGATCGTGCTGTCCGTGGTCAGGGGCGCCGGATCCAAGCCAGAGGAACCCGAAGGACGCCGGCTTGGCGGCTATCTCATGTTCTGCGGGATGGCGGGCCTCGCGCTCTCTTCCGCGCTCTGGATGACAGCTACCTCCGCCAACCCAATCGCCGTGCAGATCGCTGAGAAGGCCGGACTCAAGATCGATTTCGCGAAGTGGTTCCTGGCCTCATCGGTGCCCTCGCTGATTGCGATCGGGCTCCTGCCCTTGATCGTCGCGAAGATCTTCCCACCGCGCGTGGGCAAGACACCCGAGGCCCCCGCTGCCGCGCGCAGGGAACTCGCCGAGATGGGTAAGTTGTCGCGCGACGAATGGATCACGGCAGTGACCTTCGTCTTCATGGTCGCCGGCTGGGTCTTCGGCCACAAACTGAACCTCAACACCACCAGCGTCGCGTTCATGGGCTTCGGCGTGCTGTTGCTCGCGAACGTGATCACGCTCGACGACATCACCACGCAGGGCGACACGCTGGCGACCTTCCTCTGGCTCGCAGTCCTCTTCGCGATGAGTGGGCAGCTGAACGAGTTGGGTTTCATGGGCTATGTCGGCGAGCGCCTTGCGGCGGGTCTGGGCGGGCTGTCCTGGATGACTCTGTATGTGACCCTGATCGTCCTCTACGTCTTCATCCACTACATGTTTGTAAGCCAGACCTCGCAGGTGCTGGCATTGTTCGGCGTCTTCCTCGATGTCGGCACGCGCGGCGGGGTGCCTCTGCCGCTGATGACCTTCGGCCTTCTCTTCGCGAGCAGCTATTTCTCGGTCATCACTCCTCAAGGTGGCAGCCAGAACATTATCTTTGCGGCCAGCGGCTACCTCACCCAACGCGAGCTTTACAAACTGGGACTCATCATCACCCTGGCATTCCTGGCAATCTACCTGCTCATCGGGTCGCCATGGGTGTATTTCGTCATGCGTTGACGACTATCGTGTCGGCGGATCAAGGGGAAGAATTTCTCTCCAGCAAGCCTGTTGTTGCGATCGAAGACCGACTCCAACAAATAGACCTAGCCGATCTTTGGAGCCAGCCGCCGGCCGATGTGACTAAGTTCACACTTGATTTTACGAAACAGTTCGCCGTGTTTGCCACATTCGCGAACACCAGCGGTGGCTCAACTCTTTCTCGTTAGGGCTCATGCCCGCGCGCAAATTTCTTCTTGCTTGTTTCCTGGTCACTACCGCTATCACGAGTTGCAACCAACACCACGATAGCACGAGACAAATTCGCGCGGACATTCAGCGTCAGCTGAACCGTTCCGTAGAAGCCACGCGATCGAAAGACATTGATACCTACATGGATTGTATTCCGCATGATTTCGCGCTTAAGGACGAGCAGGGTAAGACCATTTCACGTGAGCAACTGCGGCAGAATATTCTTCGTGATTGGTCCATCATTCGCCGAACCCTCGGGATACAAACAAAGATCGATTCGCTGGAAGTCCATGGCACCGCAGCCATAGTCTACACTTCGCAGCATTGGGAGCGCGAGATGCTGGAGCGCGATGGTAAGACGGTGGACAGAGTCCTCACAACACAGAAGCATAAGGAGACATGGCGCAAGACTCAGCGAGGGTGGATGCCTTACGAGATTAATGAGTTAGGCGGCGAGGTGTTTGTGAACGGCAAAGCGTATCACGAATGAGGCCTAACCTGCCGCTGCAGGAAGCGCGCGGACTGTCCTTATGCTTGGCTTTGAAAGCATGCCAAGATCGTTTCTAAGTCGCGCGATCGCTGATCGGAGTCTCGTTACGCCTTGCTCCAGCGTTCATCACGAGACAAAGTAAACCTCATGAGTTCGAATCGCAATGTAGTCGGGTGGTTTGAAATCTATGTTCAGGACATGGAGCGAGCCAAGGCGTTTTATCAAAGCACCTTCGAAGTGAAGCTTGACCGTCTGGCCAACCCAGAGGTGGAACTGTGGGCGTTTCCAGGGAAACCAGGCAATCCCGGCTGCTCAGGCGCACTGATTCGAATGGAGGGCAAAGATTCCGGAACCGGCGGCACGATCGTTTACTTTTCCTGTGATGATTGTGCAGTCACTGCGGCACGCGCGGTCGAGAACGGCGGGAGAGTTCAAAAGCCCAAGCTCTCCATCGGTCAATATGGCTTTATCGCGCTGATCTACGACACGGAAGACAACATGATAGGACTCCACTCGCTCGAGTGAATGCAACGAGGCCTACGCGGCCGTTGTATTGAGAAAAATTGAGGGTTGAGAGATGATTGTTGAGAGTTTAGGAAAGCTCGCCGACGCCAGCGGTGGCCGATCTTTGTCTCGTTAGGCCCATGGTTGCATCCGATCAGTTGCGTGTAGCATGTGCGATGCTTTGTGTGGGCATCGTTACGGTGTTTCTTTGCCTGCCTTTGATTTACCGAAAGGTTTCCATGAACCGCTTCTATGGCATTCGCATTCCACAGGCCTTCGCTTCCGCGGAGCGCTGGTACGCCATCAACGCTCACGGTGGGCGCCTCTTTACGCGATGGAGTTGGCCGATTATCGCAACCGGTCTTGTTGGATTTTTGCTGCCGGTGCGCTTCTTTCCGGCTTATGCGATCACCGCTGTGTGCGTTGTCATAATTAGTGTGCTTGTCCCACTGGTTCAGATCATCCGCTGGGCCAGAGCGACCGGTCAGACATAACCAACCGCTGGCAACCATGAAGTCCACGTCCGATTTTATGAAACAATACTCGATGCCGCGCTTGCCGCCGCCAGCCGTGACTGAGTTTGTTTTCGTTAGACCGTAGACAATACCTATGAAGAACACATCATCCGCAGAATACGCCGAGAGAGTAAAGCTTTACGACAAGCTAGTCGCAACAAATCCCGCGGTGAAGCGCAAGGGCGCGACGGTTCCTTACACGTCGCTTAACGGACATATGTTCAGCTATCTCGGCAAAACCGGAGAGCTGGCGCTGCGTCTGCCGGCGGATGCGCTGCAAGCTTTCCTCAGGAAATATAAGACCGGCCTTTGCCAGCAGTATGGCGTCGTGCAAAAGGAGTATGCGATGGTTCCCGACAAGCTGCTTGAGAAGACGAAGGAATTGAAAAGGTACTTCGATTTGAGCTACGAGTATGTCAGTTCACTCAAACCGAAGCCGGGCAGGAAGGAAAAGGGCTGATGCAGAGAACCGCGGGCCGTGCTTGTGATTAGCTTTAAACGTATGCCATTTCTCGTTCGCGCGGTGACTGATTTTGTGTCTCGTTAGGTCTATGCCACGCGCCACTTCCGATTCAGCCGAAGAACAGTTGCGGAGTTTTATTGAAAAGTTTGAGCCGAACCATCGCGCGACCATTCGGGCCGCGCGCAAGGCCCTCCGCAAGCGCTTTCCAACAGCCAATGAGCTCGCCTACGACAACTACAACTTCTTCGTCATCGGTTTCGGGCCTAGCGAACGTCCTTCGGACTGCTTTGTTTCCATCGCCGCCGCCGCAAATGGGGTCGGCTTGTGTTTCATCCACGGCGCCCGTTTGCCCGATCCGGGAAAGATCCTTTCCGGCTCGGGCAAACAGACACGCTTTGTTCGCCTTCCTTCTGCCGACCTGCTTGAGCTGCCGGAGGTGGAGGCCCTTCTCAAAGTCGCGGCCGAACAGGCGCGCATGCCTCTTCCACGTCGCGGCCGCGGCAAGCTTATCATTAGGTCTGTTTCGGCCAAACAGCGTTCACGTCGCAGGCCGCAAAAGGACCTAACTCCCAGGAAGGGAGTAAAGGGTTAGGCGTGGATTGAGATGGTTGGTAGTTATTTTGGTTAGTAGTTGAGAGTTGATGGCTTGATAATCTTTCCGTTGAAATGCTTACTGAACTCACTAGAAAGACCTCAGGACGCTAATTGTGAAGGCACGTGATCTTCAGATCGGACTCCAAGCTACTAAGTCGGCGAACTGAACTATCGCAAACCAGCTAAGAGGGCAGCTTCTATGCCTCAGGAGGAAGAAGGCCACCCGGGGCCGGGGACGATTCGGGCTCGGGAGGAGCCGGTTCCGGCTCAGGTTCTGCGACCGACTCGGCTTGAACAGGATCTGCGGGACCAGACTCAGTCACGGTGGAGTGATGTTCTTCCGGCATACTTTGCTCGTTAGGCGAGACTTCCGCCGCGCCGGCCGGTTCGTTAGCCGAAACCGGTTCCGTGATTCCATTGGCTGAATCCGGACCAGGTTTCTCGGGAGTTGCGGTCGGCTTGGTGGCGGCTTTTGGTCGCGGCACGTCAAGCGAGCCGTCGTTGAATTCGACAACGTGACCTTCGCTGATCAACCAGTGGAGATCGGAAACGAGGGCCCGTTTATTTCGTTCGCGCGCTTCGGGATCTGAGCCGCTCTCGGGTTGAAGCTTTTCCAGGAGTTGTTTGCGATTAATCCCCGGCGCTTCGCCAAGGGCTGCGAGCACGCCGGCGACGGAAGAGGAAAGCGAAGAGCTGGAGAGATTGAAAGGTCGCGCCCGAATTGAGGAGACAAAGAGCATGCTTTTGCGATGCCGGAAAATTTGCAGCGCGCCCTGGCGAAAGGCGTTGCTCAATTCCTGCATCACCTTGGCAGGTGAACGAAATTCCTGCGCCCACGCCTGTTCGATGACTCTGCCTAACGAACGGTCGGGCAATCGTCGGCTGACCACGCCATCAATCGTCAGCTCCCTTCCGCCGCGCAGTAAAGCGGGAAGGTAGATCTGCCGGAAATGTCGCTCTGTTTCGGCCGCGCTGTTGAAGGTGATCGGCGGATCTTCCTGCAAAGTGACGTAGGTCGTGAGACTGCGCGCTTCTTCTTTCCAGCGCTCGACGATTTCCGGGTCGTTCACGATCTCGATTTGCCGCTGGTATTCCGGGAAACTCATGCGGCGACTGAAACGCTGTTCGTAAAGGTTGCGCAATTGCGACTGGTAGGCGTGATGATTGGTCGGGCCCAACAAAGTTCCGCTCAAGCGACAACGCGCGACTGACGTAAAGTTGCCTTTGATCGGCTCGCTTTGCGTCACCTCGGTGCGATAGAAGCGATTCTTTTCGCTGAGGAAGGCGCCGTTCTCGAGGACGCGCCGATCGCTCGCCACCGATCCGTTCTCACCCAACTGGAAAAGTTCCGCCGTCTCGCTTTTCAGCTGCACATCGTAACGCTCCGGCTTATCGAGAAACATGCGCGCGAGAGAGAAAACAGAATAGGCCAGATGGCTCGACTTGATCTGCGCCAGGACGCTCGCCAGAACCCGCGCGTCCGGAACAAATCGAATGGTGACCGCGGGCGCCGGAGCAGTCGGTGTCTCAGGATGCGAGGCGCGCGCGACATGTGGCATGGACGGCCGGGCGTCGCGGCCAGGTTCGCGTTCCCGCTTTGGCGTCCGACGATCTTTTTCCCGCTGGCGAGGCGGCCGCGGTCCGCGCTCCCGCCGGTCGGCACGTCGTTCCGAACCACCACGCTCGCGAGATGGATGGTGTTCTTCCCCGACATAATCGGCATAGGCGTTTTCGTTAGGCGCTTCCCGCACCCAGGCGGGCAAAAACTTCAGGTCCAATAGATCTGGCGCCTCTTTTTCCTCGGGCATGACTGTCTTGTACCCAACGGCGGACGGATGTAAAATGAAGGACGTGATTGCCGGTTGCTTTAACCGGCGAAATATATTGACAACAAAGCCAATTATTTTAGTTGCCAACGTGACTCGCCGCCGTTAAGCGGTGACCCACAGAAGCCAATCAAGGAGAACAAAATTTTATGTCGGACAAACCGATCGAAGAAAAAGTAAAGGACATTATCGTGGAGCAGTTGGGCGTGAATCCCGAGCAGGTGACTCCGAACGCCTCGTTCATCGAAGACCTTGGCGCCGACTCGCTTGATATCGTCGAACTGGTGATGGCATTCGAAGAAGAATTTTCCGTGGAAGTACCGGATGAAGATGCGGAGAAGCTGCAGACGGTGGGCGACGTCGTGAAGTATATCGAGGAGAAATCGAACAAGCAGGAATAGCTGCCCGCTGCGGCCAGCGCGAATTTTAGTGCGACTCAAAACACGGCTTCGGCCGTGTTTTTTGTTTCTCCTTTCGCAGACGGCTATTCCCGGGAAAGATTAACGAGCGTGAATATTCCGTGGCTTAAACACCCGATCTTTACTTTCGCCGGCCACCAGATTTCGGTCCTTGGCCTGATCGCCTTTTTCAGCCTGATCGCGCTTGGGTTGATCGTCGCTAAGTTCCTCCAAAGCAGCTTTGTGAGGCGACTGCTTAGCCGTTTCAAAATCGACAGCAACCTCGCCGCCATCATCACCACCATCCTGGGCCTCGCGGCACTGGCTTTCTTTTTTGTCAGCGCGATCAACGGTCTCGGCGTCCCGCTCGCCTGGGGTTCGCCGTTGCCTGGCATCTCGATTAGCCTGCTGCAAATTTTCCTCCTCGTCGGACTGCTTGTCGTCGTTTTCTGGATTTCATCGCGCACAAAGCGGTTCCTTTTTAACCGCTTTCTCGTCCACAGCGGACTTGATCGTTCGCTGCAATACGCCATCTCGCAGATCGCAGCCAACGTCGTCCTGGTCGTCGGCGTCTTTATTGTTCTGCAAAACACCGGCATTCATCTCGAGGCGCTGACTGTTTTCGCGGGCGCGATCGGCGTCGGGATCGGTTTTGGTTTACAAAACATTACGAGCAACTTTATCAGCGGCCTTGTCATTCTGGCGGAGCGGCCAATCACGATTGGAGATCGAGTGCAGGTGGCGGGCGTGACCGGACAAGTGACGAAAATTCGTGCACGTAGCACAGTGATCGTAACGAACGACAACATCACGACGATCGTGCCTAACCAAAAGTTCATTGACTCACCGGTGACGAACTGGACCTACGGTGATCCAAAGGTGCGCTTTCGCATCCCCGTGGGCGTGGCCTACGGGAGCGACGTAGAACTCGTCAGGAAAAAACTTGTCGAGGTGGCGAGCGAGGATCCTCATACTTTAAAGGAGCCCGCCCCAAGCGTTTTTTTTGTCGAGTTTGGGGAAAGCTCGCTCAATTTCGAGCTGGTCGCCTGGAGCGACGAGATGAGCCATCGTCCCCGCCGCTACCGCAGCGATTTGAACTTCGCGATCGACAAGAAATTGCGGGAAGCTGGGATCGAAATTCCCTTCCCACAACGAGATATCAATTTCCGCACGAGTGTGGTGCCGGTTGAGGTGGTTTCCCGCGAGAAGAAGAAGACCGACGCACAGCCTAACGAGGCGTAGCGCAGGTCAGACGGAGGCGTGGGCCGGAACTGCGGAAAATGATCGTGTCAGCTCACCGGCGGCGACTTGAAAAACGGTTAGGTCCGGCTAGTCAGTATGCATTCCTAGCAGCGCTCTCCTTCTTTCTCCGCCGCGGTTAGAACGCAAGCCATCTGGCCCCACGGTCCGGATACCGCAGGGTTTTGCCACGATGGTCACCCTCGATGCATTGCAGGATTCTCCAGCCTGGCGGGCCGCCTTTCGCGATAAGTGCAAGGATCACCGCTTCTACGAGGTTATCAGCGCCACGCTCACTGACGGCTTCGACTATTTTTATATCGTCCTGGAAGACCATCATCGGTCCGTGCGAGCGATTCAGCCGCTCTTTTTCGTCCAGCAAAACCTTGCCGAGGGGGTAACCGGTCCAGTTCGTTCAGCGATCGATCGAATTCGCCGCTGCTTTCCGCGCTTTCTGACCATGAAGACGCTCATGGTCGGTTGCACGGCGGGTGAAGGACATCTCGGCGTCTGCGAATCGGAAGATGCCGCCTGGGTGGCCAACGCGCTGCATTCCTGCCTGAAGGACTTTGCTCGTACCGCCGGTGCGCCACTCGTCGTCCTGAAGGATTTCTCCGCAAGTTATCGCGAGCCTCTCGAGACCTTCTCTTCCAACGGCTACGCTCGCGTCGCGAGCATGCCGATGACTCGTCTGTCCCTGCGGTATGGAGGATTTGAGGAATACCTGGCGTCGTTAGGCAAAGCCACCCGCAAAAACCTGCGGCGCAAACTTCGCAAAACCGATCAACGCGCCAAGATCACCTTTGAGATGCTGACGGATGTTACTTCGGTGGTTGATGAGATTTACCCCCTTTATCTTCAGGTATTCGAACGTTCCAAACTGCACTTTGAAAAGCTCACGCCGGAGTACTTCTGCCGGCTCGGCCGCGAGATGAAGGACCGGGTACGTTTCTTTGTCTGGCGGATGGAAGGCAAGGCGATCGCCTTCAGCCTTTGTCTGGTACACGATGGTGCAATCTACGACGAATATCTCGGCCTCGACTATCGCGTCGCCTTCGATCTCCACCTATACTTTTACACCTTGCGCGACATCCTCCGCTGGGCGCTGGCCCAGGGATTGCAGTCCTATTACAGCAGCCCGCTTAATTACGACCCGAAGCTGCACCTCGGCTGTCGCTTGGTGCCGCTCGATCTCTACGTCATGCACACCGGCACGCTGCTTAATCCCATTTTTCGTCGTGCGCTGCACTTTCTCCAGCCAACGAAACATGATCCGGTGCTAAAACGTTTCGCGAACGCGCACGAGCTGTAGATGCTCTCGCCGGCGGTCGATTTGGAAGCCCGCCGCGGTGCGCATCCGCCTCTGCATTCCATTCCTCTCGGGCAATGCTGGGGGTGGATCTATGCCGATGCCGGCCATGTTAATCTGGCACTTTGGCAAGAAACCTTTGGCGGCCGTTTGAAGGATTTTGCTTATTACCGACTCCTCGATCAAACGCTTGCGACCGACTTTGCCTTTCGTTATCTGGTGTTGGGATTGCCTAACGAAAATCCGTTCGCGCTTCAGCCACTCATCCTTCTCGATCAGGATCTCTCGATCGGTTTCGATCCTCGGTTGCGCGCGAAGATCCGCCTGATTCGCCGTTATCTGCCGCGCTTTCTGCGAGCTCGAATGATGCTTGCCGGCTGCCTGACAGGTGAAGGCCACTTAGGAGTGACCAGCAAAGTGAATCGGCGAAAAGCCGCCGCCATTCTCGCACAGGCTCTCATTCGTTATGCTGATGCCGAGAATATCTCACTCATCACTCTGAAGGACTTCCCCGCTGCCGAGCGCAGCGAGCTGCAGCCGCTGCTCAACGCCGGCTTCACCCGACTCGACGGCTATGCCTCGCTGAAGTTGAAGTTGGACTTCGCGAGCTTCGAGGAATACCTGCGCGAGCGCCTCAGTCGGACAACACGCAAGAATTTGGGCCGTAAGTTTCGCAGAGCCTCGACGAAGGCGCCGTTTCTCACGTTTGAGGTTCGCGATGATTGTCGTGCCATCATCGACGAAATTTACCCGCTCTACCTTGCGGTAGCACAACGAAGCGCGGTCCAGTTCGAAGTCTTCACTCGCGAGTATTTTATCGAGGCCAGCCTGACGATGTCGGGACGCTGTCGCTTCTTCGTCTGGAGGAATCGCGGGCGCGCCGTGGCCTTTTCCTATTGCACCGTCTGGGGCGATACAATTTACGATCACGATCTCGGCCTCGATTACTTCTTCGCGCACGAGTTGAGTCTCTATTACGTGAGCTTTCGCGACATCATCGTTTGGGCACTGCAAAACGGTTATTGCACATACCGAAGCGCACCCTTTGGCTACGATCCCAAGTTGCATCTGCGCCTTGCTCTGGAGCCGGTCGATCTTTTCGTTAGGCATCGACCTCTGCTAAATTTATTGCTTCGCTATTTCGCGCCGCGCTTTTCCCCTTCCAGCTGCGACCCTCTCCTGCGCCGTCATTGCTCTGCCGCCTCGTGACCGGATCGATTCGACGCTGGTTTCTCAATCCGTGGTTGCAGCTTGCGATCTGCGTTCTCCTCGGCACCACCGCAGAAATCTTTTTCAAGATCGGCGTGCGCCAAACCGCCGACCCTACCAGCCTCTGGTCGTGGACGGGCTTGAGCGGTCTTCGTTCGGGCTGGGTTTGGGTTGGAGTTTTTGCTTCAGTCGTTAGTCTCTTTAACTGGCTCGCCACCATTCGCCGGCTGCCGCTGACCCTCGCTTTCCCGGCAGCAAACGTGGTTCACATTCTTGTCCCGTTGAGCAGTTGGATCTTTCTCGGTGAAACCCTTTCGTTGTGTCGCTGGTCCGGCATTGTGTTGCTTCTCTTAGGACTCCTGATCATCGCCCAGCCCGCTGCCAAATTGGAGGAACGCCTGTGACCTATTTCGCCGCCCTGCTCATCCTCATCACTCTGAGTTGCTTCGTCGCCGGCCAGATTTTGCTCAAGCACGCGATGGATATCACTGCACGCGAAAACTACTCGCGACCGCAGGCGGCCATGGTTTTCGCGGCGGCCATCGCCGCCTTTGCCGTGAATTTTTTTCTTAATCTCGGTCTGCTGCAGCGCTTTGATCTCAGCTACTTTTTTCCCTTTCAAGGTCTGAGCGTCATCCTGATCGCTCTCGCCGGAGCGTTCGTCCTAAAAGAAAAGCTCACGCCACGCCTAACGATCGGCTCGATCATCATCAGCCTTGGCGTTATCCTGGTTTCGATGAGTTAGGCGCGGAAGCAAGCGCTCCAAGGCAGAGCGGTTGATTTGCCTAACGATCAATGGGTCGCGCGGCGGCAGCTTCGGGTGATCCATCTCTGAAACGAAGCGCTGTTTTCGCCGCGCGTAGCTGGCCAGTGACCACGCGCCGCAAATATCACCGGCCACGATACGATCTCCCTGGGCGAGCAGGTCGAGCGCCCAAACCACATCGTCCAACTGGAAGCGACCGCTTTCCCAATTGGTGATTGCGTCTTCCTCGCGCAAGCAATCGAGGTCGATCGTCACATAAACGCGCGTGGCGCCAAGTTGCTCGACAAAACGGTTGAATCTCTCCCGCCAATTCGGGCGTAAGATCGCACCGCGACGGTGCTGGTCGCCTGTGCTACGACCGTCCGCCCAGGGATGAACTTCCAGTCGGCCTCTGCGCTCCGCCAGGTTGTTTCCAAAAAAGCGCATCGGCCACCAACACTCAAAATTACCGCAGCCCCACACACTCACTTTCTCGATCTGTGGCAATTCGAGCGCCCGATTAATCCAACTGCCGCAAGCCCAGTGCGGCGGTCGAATGTCCCAGTCGGGATGATTATCGAACGAGACGAGTGTCGTCGGTCCATCGAGCCGTCGCAGCCAAAGCGCGCTGAGATGGTGAAAGTCGCCCGAGCCGTAAATCAGAAATGGTGCTAAACCGTTCGCGACCGCTTGAAAAAAGTCTTCGATTTCGCGTGTCGGCGTTGAAAATCGCAGCCGGGGTCCCCACTTGCGGAGATCCATTGTCGGCAGGCCAAGGACACCGGTTTCCCACGCGTCGTCGAGATTGAGATGCAGAACCTGGGTCACGTTTGGCCTTCAAGAATCTGAAAGAAGCACGCAGCCGCGCTTCGCGACGCGAAGATTAGTTGCTATCGCCAGGAAAACCAGCCAGCACAATCGGAAGCAAAAATCAGAGGAACGCGATATCTTCTGCCGCGTTCAGGACGCTTTTCGCGTTATCGCGCATCGGACTGCCGTCATCCTCGGCTCGGCGTGGGCCTTCATAGCCGCCATCGCCGTGATTGTCGTCTGGGGTTTGACTGGACATGTCTTTCATTACTCCGATACCTGGCAACTGATCATCAATACCGGCACCACCATCGTTACCTTTCTCATGGTGTTCCTGATTCAAAACACTCAGAACCGCGATTCGAAAGCGATTCAGCTCAAGCTTGATGAATTGATTCGCAGTCTCCACGGCGCGCGCAACAAGTTGATGGATCTGGAGACGCTCTCTGACGCAGATCTCGACAAGTTCCAAAAGGAATTCGAACGCTTGCGCAACCGTTCGGAGCAGGCAGCGGATAAAATGGAGCGGATCAGCGAAAAAACCGGGTCACGCTAAGCTGCGGGCCTCGCCGCGACGAATGAATTTCGGACCCGAAGGGCACAGCTTCAACACCTCACAATTTGGGCAATCGGGTTTGCGCGCGAAGCAGCGACGCCGGCCGTGCCAGATGAGCCAGTGGCTCCAGTTGGTCCAATCCTTCTGCGGAATCAGCTTCATCAGATCGCGTTCGATTTTCTCCGGATCCTTGTGAGTCGTTAGGCCAAGCCGCTGCGACAGCCGAACAACGTGCGTATCGACAACCACGCCCTCGTTTTTTGAGAAGGCATTGCCGAGGACCACATTGGCAGTCTTGCGGCCTACGCCGGGGAGAGCGTGCAGTTCTTCCATGGTTTGGGGCACCTTGCCATCATGTCGCGTCTGAATCGCCGCGGCGGCCGCCCGAATACTCCTGGCTTTGTTCCGAAAGAAACCAGTGGATTGAATCGCCTTCTCTAATTCCGCCGGCCTGGCTCGGGCGAAATCAGCCGCCGACCGATAGCGGGCAAAAAGAGAAGGCGTCACCAGGTTGACACGCTTATCCGTGCATTGGGCAGAGAGAATGGTGGCGACGAGCAATTGGAGCGGCGTTTTGAAATTCAGCTCGCAGTGCGCATCTGGATACACTTTTGGAAAAGCGCCGACCAATGCTTTGGCGCGTTCAGTCCTGGTCATGGCCTAACGATGCTCCTATTTTGTTTCTCCCTTGTCGCCACCGCCAGCCCCGCGCGTCTTCCCAGACGGCGCGGCCGCGCCTAACGAGCCGGCGCGCCCAGGCAAATTCGGTCGCGAGAATGGCCAGACCAAGAGGCACGACCACCACCGCCGGTCCGGGCAGAACGGTTAGTGCGAGCCCGAACAATACGACTGTGCCGCCGATCACTCCCACGATCAGCTTTCGCACTCGCGGCCGGTTGCTGAGACCGAGCCGATTCACCCAGCGTGCGTACCAATTCACCGGTCGTCAGGCCGGCACACTGGTTTCGGCAGATGGAACCAGATAAGGCGCGAGCTTTTGCTCGAGCTGTGGCGGAACGTTCGCGACGAGATCGGCAAATTCGTGTTCATAATGCAATTCAAGCACATGACCCACGCGATGCACTTCCGCGAGGAGAGCCGACTCGCTTTGGGGCACACAATAGCGAGAGCGCAGTCGCCATGAGCCGAGCGCGTTCTGCAACGCCGAGATCAGTTCATCCACACCTTCTCCCGTGCGGGCTGAAATCGCCACGCTGCCGGGAAATTTCTCCAAGTAAACCTTTGCCAGATCGCGATTGACCAGCGCGTCAGATTTGTTGAAAACGATGAGTGTCTGTTTGCCATAAGCGCCGATTTCCTTGATCACGGCATCGACCGCCACCATGTGCTCGTCGAGCCGCGGGTGACTCAAATCGGCTACGTGGATGAGCAGGTCGGCTTCAACCACTTCCTCGAGGGTGGCTTTGAACGACTCGATCAAGGTGTGCGGCAGCTTTCTGAGGAAACCGACCGTATCGGTGAGCAAGATCCGCTGTCTGTTAGGCAACGTCAGGCTGCGGGTTGTTGGATCGAGCGTGGCGAAAAGCTTGTTCTCCGCAACAACGTCGGCTCCGGTGAGAAGATTCAGGAGCGTGGATTTGCCGGCGTTGGTATAGCCGACGACAGCGGCCACCGGCCACTGATGGCGCTTGCGTCCCTGCCTTTGCACCGCGCGATGCTTGCGTACCTCCTCGAGATCGCGCTCCAGTCGGGCGATTCGCTCCTGCACGCGACGGCGATCGACTTCGAGCTGCGTCTCGCCAGGGCCACGCGTACCTATTCCGCCGGTCTGGCGCGAGAGGTGAGTCCACATTCTCGTTAGGCGCGGGAGAAGATATTGCAGTTGAGCCAGCTCAATCTGTAAACGGCCTTCGCGGCTGCGCGCGCGTTGGGCAAAGATATCAAGGATGAGCTGGGTTCGATCGAGCACTTTTCTCGAAAAGAGGTTTTCCAGATTGCGGCCTTGCGCGGGCGAGAGCTCATTGTCAAAGATGACCGACGTGACTTGCTGGTCCTGGAATGAATCCTTGATCGCTTCCGCTTTACCCTTACCGATGTAAAAGGGCGCGGTCGGCCTCGGCAGTTTTTGCGTGACGGTGTCGACGACTTGGGCTCCAGCGGAACTGGCCAGTTCGCGCAATTCTTCGAGGGAATCGCGCAGATCCCATTTGGAAATTCCTTCTTTCTCGAGGCCGATGAGGAGCGCGCGCTCCTGTCGACGGTGCGGTTTCGTTTCGATCATTCAGAGGGTCGCAAAAGGAGAACCTTTTGCAGGATCCAATCGGCAGCGGCGTGGTGATCCTTCAATCGAGATAAATTCAGCTCTTCAAAACTAAGTTGCCGACGAAACCAGGTCAACTGCCTTTTGGCATAGCGGCGGGTCTTTTGCTGGATCGCGGCGATGCATTCTGGCTGTGTCATTCGGTTCTCAAGCAGTTGCCTGACCTCGAAAAATCCAAGGGCCTTCGCCGCTGTCGCACTCACTTCGCGCGCCGCGGCCACCTCCTCAGTTACACCGTCACGAAATGTTTCTTCGACTCGGCGGTCGATTCTTGCGTTGAGCTCCGCTCGATCGCGCAAGACAAAAACTCCGCGGGTGTAGCTTGCCTGCTCTTTCCATTCCCTCCGCTGCTCCGAGGCCGGACGTTTGGTCTGAGCAAAAATTTCCAGCGCCCGCACAAGGCGGCGCTTGTTGCGGCGATCGATTGTCTCCGCGCTTAACGGATCGACTGCCATCAGGCGACTTTCTAGTTCTTCGAGCGAAAGGAGGCTCAATTCCGAGCGCAACGTGCGATCGACTTCGGGAAGGGGAGCGAGTCCATGTGTCAGCGCTTTGACATAAAGTCCGCTGCCGCCGACGACCAGCGCCAGCTTCCCGCGGCGATGAATATCTTCGATCGCGGACAGCGCCAGCTGACGAAATTTGTCCGCGTTCATTTCCGCGGTGAGTGGTGCGACCCCGATTAGATGGTGCGGAGCTTTGTTTAGCGTCGCCTCGTTAGGCTGTGCTGTCAGAATGGAGAGGCCGCGGTAGATTTGGTAGGCATCGGCGCTGACGATCTCGGCGTCGCAACGCGCCGCAACTTCGGCCGCGATTCGTGATTTGCCGCTCGCAGTGGGTCCGACAAGGAAAACAACGTTTTTCAAAGTGGGTAAAGTTCCGGCCGGCATCGAGCGTCGCGCCATCTGGAAAATCGCGTTGCCGTCGCCGACAAAACAAAACCGGGAGACGCGCGGCCTTTGCCAGCACGATCTCCCGGTTGTGAAAAGTTCGTCGTTCTATTCGCGCGAGTGACTTTCGCTTTTTGCTCCGCTTACGACCAGCTTGCGGCCCAGGAATTCCTTGTCGTGCAACTCCTCGACTGCCCGCTTCGCTTCTTCGACCGACTGCATCTGGACGAAAGCGAAGCCTTTCGAGCGTTCGTTATGCCTGTAGGTTACTACTTCTGCATTCTGGACCTGACCAACTCCATTGAAGAGTTCGTAAAGATCGCTCTCCGTTGCCTCAAAGGAAAGGTTGCCGACGTAGAGACGCGGCGTGGTCACTTCAACAGTCTCGGGTTTTCGCGCAACGCGGGCCGATCGGGCCGGCGCGCCATTGCGTCCCTGTACCGAACCGTTGCGCGCGGAGGCAAGAACAGGTTTTTCCGAACTAGCGGCGCCTCCAAAGAGGGCCGTGATTTTCTGCCAAAAGCTCTTTTTTGCGGGAGCCTTCGAAGCCTCGCGTTCGCCACGAACTTCGGACCGCCTGCGGGATCCTCCACGACGTCGCCGGCGTGAAGTTCTCCCGGAGGATTGAGATTTCATAGTGATCTCCAGTGTTTAGCCAATTGTATTTCGGGTAGAGCGCATCAAGGGATGCACGGTCCACGGCGCGCGAACCTCGAAAGGTCCGATCCAGCAGCTCGAGAGCAGGCTGCGCAGCCGGAGGAAACTCCACCTCAGTGGGCGGGAATACAGACAAGGATCTGATTGTGTGCGATCTCCTGGGCGGCCGACTGTATTGCGAGAACGAGTGGGCCATCAATTTCTCCCAAAATCTGGACGATCGCCGGAAGCAGACTCGCGCCTGGGTTCCCAGCACCGGCGCTTATTATTCACGAGAGGCCCGTTATTGCAAGTCGGAAGGATGGTCTCCGGGGAGGACAACTTATTCAATAGCTGCGGAGGCGCGATCGTTAGGCGATTTTGCGCGTCTGATGAAACCATTCGATAAAGCGCGGCAAACCGACCCGCAAAGGGGTAGTCGGCCGGTAGCCGAGCAAACGGCGCGCCTTCGAAATATCAGCGCAAGTGAGTGGGACGTCGCCCGGCTGTTCCGGTAAAAAATTGATCCTTGCCTTGCGACCCAGTGTCTCCTCAATGGCAGCGATCAGGTCTTTCAACTGAATGGTTTCGCTTTCGCCAAGGTTGAAAATGTCGAAGAGCGGCCCCTCGTAGTCTAACGAAGCCACCACTCCCTGAATGATATCGTCAATATAGGTGTAGTCGCGTCGCGTCGTGCCATCGCCAAATTGGTCGATCGGTTGATCGCGCCAAATGCGACGAGTGAATTTGTGAATCGCAAGATCCGGCCGCTGCCGTGGTCCGTAAACGGTAAAAAAGCGCAACCCCACCACCCGCATCTTGTAGAGGTGCGAATAGGTCGAGCATAAAAACTCACCCGCGATCTTGGTCGCTGCGTATGGACTGACGGTTTGCGTCAGATGCAGGTCCTCCGAGAAAGGGACCGTTTTCGCCAGGCCATAAACGGATGAGCTCGAGGCGAAGATAAAACGCTCGATCCCAACAACGCGCGATGCTTCGAGCAGATGCAGCGTGCCGTTCACGTTCGCATCGTAATAGAGCTGCGGCTGCGCGAGTGAAGGCCGTACCCCCGCACGCGCCGCGAGATGCACAATCGTGTCGAATCTCTCGCCATGAAATACGCCTCTCACCGCCTGTGCGTCGCGCAGATCCACCTGATAAACCGCAACGTCGTCAGTAAAGCTCGCGATGTTGCCGCGCTTGATTTGCGGATCGTAGAAATCGTTAAAGTCGTCCAGAATCACCACCTCATGTCCATCAACGAGCAACTTCTCGACAAGATGCGACCCGATAAAACCGGCGCCGCCCGTGACGAGAATTTTCATCGCGCCGACGGTAAGGAGGAAGCGCCGCTCGAGCAAGGCGCGAACTTCCCATGAGAACAACTCCGCCTGAAGGCAGGCAGAACCGTTTCCTTGTCTGCCTTGCCCTGACATTCGCGTTTCTCATCGCGTTGCTTGGCGATCTCGGCTTTCGCGTGGGACCCGAGCTGCTGGACCGTCATCGCTTTGATCCACGCCTGACGATGTTCTCAGCCACCAGGCTCGCTTCGCTCCCGATGGCGACGCGATTTGATTTTCCAATCGGCAGCGAGCACGGCGCAATGACCTACGACGCGCAACCTTTCACGGAAAACCGTCATCTCGGCGACGATCTCAACGGCATCGGAGGAGAAAATAGCGATCTCGGGGATCCGGTTTTTGCCGTAGCCGACGGCGAAGTCGTGATAGCCCGCGAAGGCGGACCTGGTTGGGGCAACGTCATCATCATTTGCCACGCCTACCTCGAGAACGGCGAACGCAAATACGTGCAGTCATTCTATGGTCATCTGCAGACGATTCTCGTCGCGCCGTACGAACGCATCCAACGTGGGCAGCAGATTGCGACCGTCGGCACTGGCGGCGGAAAGTATCTCGCCCATCTTCATTTCGAGATGCGTGAATTCGACACGCCTTTCATCGGCGCAGGTTATCGCAAAGACACTCGCGGCTGGTTGAATCCGAGCGTTTTCCTCCGGATGCATCGGGGAGCGCCGGATGACGAGGTCGGGCGCGCCCCGCCAACCGCTCGTTAGGCACGGCCGGCCGGCGAATCAAGCGCCCGCCAAAAATACCAGGCTGCGACGGAACGATAAGGTCGCCAGCGTTCTCCGATCTTCAGAAGCTCCTTCGGCGTCGGAAGGTTTCGTTTCTTAAATGTGCGTGCATAGCCTTTACGCACGCCGTAATCGTGCACCGGCCAAACGTCGAGCCGGCCCAAGTCGAAGAGCAAAAACATTTCCACCGTCCAGCGTCCGATACCGCGTATGGTCGTTAGGCGAGTGATGATCTCTTCATCCGTCATGCGGTCGAGCGCCGCGCGGCGCGGAACGGTTCCGTCGAGTGTTTTCGCTGCCAGATCCTTGAGCGCCGCCGTCTTGCTTCCGGAAAGGCCGGCTGCGCGAAAAGTTTCGTCCGGCGTAGCCAGAATCGCCTCCGGCGAAAACCATTTGCGACGCGGGTAAAGCGCTCGCACGCGCCCGAAAATGGTCGCTGCCGCTTTACCACTCAGCTGTTGGTAGGCAATCGATTCCGCCAGCGCATCGAATGCGCGAACGATCGCGGCCGGTTGCACCCGAAAAGGACCGACTCGTTCAATCAGAGCCGCCAATTTCGGATCACGGGCCGCCAGCTGCTGTTCAGGCAACAGGTTTTTCTTCATGGTTAGGAGCAGACAATCTTTCGGCAGTGGAATCCCTCCGCAAATTGCGACCCGCATTCAACCCCCCGCAATCTCATCAAGCCGAGGAAGGTCTCCGCCGAGAACCAATGCCTCTTCCCTTGCGACTGAAATGCCTCGCAAAGACTTCGCGCCTTTGCGCGCGCGAGTTCAAGCTCGAGCGGTACGAAAACATTCGGCTGCCCCAGGTCGCCGTCATACTTTGGAATCTCATATTCAAAAATGAGGTGATTACGAAATGTGTTCCAGGTTAGATCCGAAAGCACCCGATGATCCTGGTGGCGGTCGTCCCGGTAATGAGTAAAGATCGCGTCCGGTGCGAAGGTCTTGAGTGTCTCAACGAATTCTTTGATTCGCGCATATTCGCCTGGAAAATAACTCTCCCTAAAAGACTTTATTACGACCTTCGATCGCCCAGCGCTTCCCAAAAAGAACTGCGCACTCGATCGCGCCTCCTGACGGCGTCTTCCTTTCGCGCTGAAAACAACCCATAAGATATCAAGACTGGGATTACTCTTCGACAAGCTTAAGATCGTTCCGCCGCAGCCTATCTCGATATCGTCAGAATGAGCGCCGAGGAACAGTACTTTCCGCGCGTCTCTTAGGGCAAGCTGAAGCACAACGCTATCTCCCGTCGAGGACGGTTACGCCTGGATCCCAAACCTGCCATGGCGCGTGACCGGTAGCATGCAGGTCGTCCAAATGCTGCTTTTCCTTGAAGGTATCCATGCACGCCCAAAAGCCTTCGTAGGGATAGGCAATGAGTTGCTTCTTTACAATCAATCGATGAAAAGGTTCATCAACAAGGTCTTCCCCTTCCTTGATGTAATCGAATATCTCACGCCGAAAAACAAAGAACCCGCCATTGATGAGATTTCCAGAGCGGGCAATATGCGCGATTTCTTCGACCACGCCGTCGGGTTGAAGCGTCACACGATGAAAGCTGGCTGTCGGAGTAACCCCAATAAAACAAGCGATTTTCCCGCTCGCCATGAAATAGTCGATCTGTTGTGGCAGGACCAGATCGGTCAGCCCATCCGCGTAATTGGCCAGGAAGATATCATCATCCCCGATAAATCTTCTGACCCGCAAGAGGCGCTGACCTACATTGGTGTTTTGACCGGTATCGACAAAAGTAATTCGCCAATCTTCAATATCCTTGCGGAGCAACTCGATCTTCTTTCCGCCGCCGGACAGAATAAAATCATTCGACACACATTCATTGTAACTCAGGAACGCCTCCTTGATCACATCCGCTCCGTGACCGAGACATAGAATGAAGTCGTTGTGCCCATAGTGGGAATAATATTTCATCAAGTGCCAGAGCAAGGGCCGATATCCGATCATGGCCATGGGCTTTGGCACAGGTTGCGGCATTTCGCGCAACCGCATCCCCTGACCACCGCAGAATAAGACCACTTTCATGACTCAGAACTAACGCCTAATGCCACGCTTGAGATGAAACAAGTCATTTTAGCTGGTTTTATGCCGGCCTACCAAGCGCGGCCTTCAGCAAACCCGGACCTCGGGAATAGGCACCACAAACTGGCCGCCCCATTCCCGGATGAAACTATTCTGGGCGATAATTTCTTCCTTCAAGTTCCAGGGCAAGATCAAAACAAAGTCCGGTTTCGTCTCTCGAATCCGCTCGGGAGGAAAAATCGGAATTCTCATCCCGGGCGTAAATTTTCCCTGCTTATACGGGTTGCGGTCCACGGTGTAGTCGAGAAGGTCTGTTCGAATGCCGCAATAGTTCAAGAGCGTATTGCCCTTTCCAGGCGCGCCGTAACCCACGATCGATCGACCGTTATCCCGTGCCTCGATGAGGAAGCGCAGAACATCACGTTTGGTGGCTTCCACCTTCCGCGAAAAGGCGTCATAGCATTCTATCCGATCAATCCCCCACTTCGCCTCCAGCATTCCTAAAGCCTTCACGCTTTCGGTGACGGGACGCGAGTCATCTTCCATATGTCGCGCGTAGATTCGCAATGATCCTCCATGAGTCGGCAATTGCTCAACGTCGAAGAGAGTAAGACCGTGAGTAGCGAAGATCCGTTCTACGGTTGTAAAAGACAAATAGGAAAAATGTTCATGATAGATGGTATCGAATTGATTCTCCTCAATCAGTCGAATGAGATGCGGGAATTCCATCGTAATGACTCCGAGTGGATGAAGGAGCAGCTTCATTCCCGCGACGAAGTCATTAATATCCGGGACGTGAGCCAAAACATTGTTGCCTAAGAGCAGATTCGCCTGCTGACCTCCGCTCGCCAGCTCGCGTGCCAGCCGACGTCCGAAGAAAGCTGCTATCGTCGGTATTCCCTTTTCCACCGCTACGCGCGCGATGTTTCTCGCCGGCTCGATTCCTAAGACGGGAATGCCCCTGGCTTTGAAGTATTGTAAGAGATATCCGTCGTTGCTCGCCAACTCCACCACCAGACACCTTGGATCAAGACCGAGCCGTGGAGTAATCGCCTCAACGTAATCTCTGGCGTGCGCCAGCCAGCTATCGGAATACGAAGAAAAATAGGCGTACTCCTCGAAGATTGCGCTCGCGGTAACGTGTTCGGGTAGCTGAACAAGAAAACACTTATCGCAGACGAAGCAGTGCAGGGGATAGAAGATCTCTGGAGAGGACAGTTGACCTTGGTCGATATAACTCTCGCAGAGCGGAGAGAGGCCAAGATCCACAAAGGTATGCCTCAGTGGCTGGTTACAAAACCGACAGTGATACAAGGCGGGCGCGTCCTTCAGCATACTACTGCTGCCATTCGTAACTCCGGCACTCGCGCTGCGATCGCCTCTCCAATTTCGAGGGAGGCGGTTGCGGCGGGCGAAGGAGCGTTACACACGTGGAGAGAATGTGGGCCGTGCTGAATAAGAAAGTCATCCACGAGTTGACCATTCGGCAGCAAGGCCTGCGCCCTGACGCCTGGCGTTGCCGGAATCAGGTCGGTCTCACAGATTTCCGGAATCAGTCGTCGCAGACTACTTGTAAATGCTCTCTTACTTATCGATCGCCACACCTCCTTCACGCCCGCCCTAAAATGTTGCCGAGCGAGTTTCCAACACCCGCTATAAGTCAAGATCTCGAGCGAAGCCCCAAGCCCAACATCGCTTTTGCGATAACCTTCTCGTCGTAGAGCGAGCACCGCATTAGGTCCAGCGTGCACTGTCCCATCTATCATGCGCGTGAAATGGACTCCCAGAAATGGGAAGGCGGGGTCGGGCGTAGGATAAATCAGACCTTTCACCAAATGTCGCTTTTCGGGAATAAGCTGGTAGTATTCACCCCGGAAGGGCATAATCCTAGCCTGCGGTTGGAGACCGGTCCGACGAGCAATCCGGTCGCTCTGAAGGCCGCCGCAATTAAGAAGAAACTTCGTTTCGACTATGCCGCTCGGAGTTTCCAACACATATCCCTCACCTGACGAGCGAATCTCTCTTACGTCAGCCTTGGTGCGAATCTCCCCACCGTCCGTCCGAATAAGCCTCGCAAATACGTCGCAGACCGCTCGATAGTTAACGATCCCGGTTGAAGGAATTCGAAGTGCGGCCCGACACGAGACGTGCGGCTCAAATTCCAAGACCTCTTCTCGTGAAAGCTTCATGACTTCCAAGTCGTTGGCCACTCCACGCTGGTAGAGATCTTCCAATAACGGCAGCTCGCATTCCTCGGCCGCAACAATGATTTTTCCGCAGACTTGGTGTGGGATACCGTGCTCCCGACAGAAGGCGACCATCGAGCGATTTCCTCGGCGGGCGAACCGGGCCTTGAGAGTCCCAGGCTTATAGTAAATACCGGAATGAATTACTCCACTGTTGCGACCGGATTGGTGAAAGGCCAACTCCGTTTCCTTTTCAAGGACAATGAGTCGCAGGCCGGGTTGCTTCCTCAGAAGACGCATTCCGACACTCAGGCCAATAATTCCTCCACCGATAACCGCGCAATCGACTTTCATCTTACCTTCAGAAGATCGCTCCCTGCTAATTTTGCTGCGGCATCCTTGATCATCGCGAAAGGAAGATTTGCCCGCTCGGCGATGTCGAGAAGTGAGTGTCTACCATCTGAGAGATTCAGAACCCACAACAAAGATAAGTCGTCGGGACCACCTAACAATCCGCGCCGGCCCAGTTGCGGCTCGCACTTCGGATTCTGATTAATATAGGTTCTGTTCTCCTCGAGAAGCTGGAGAACCGCCCCGATCTTCTCGAACGAGTCCTGCAGTGCCTCCGGTTGAACGAACTTCAGATTGTCAGCCGAAGTATGATACTCGGGAAACTGGCCGTGACGACCTCGCATCACGCAACCTACCGGGAGGTCAAAACCGGGCGAGCAATACTGGCGCTCGTCATAGCCGTAGGGAAAGAAATCGATGAGACCATGCGGCTCGTCCGATTGTTTTAGGATGTGGGCAAATGCGCGATCGACTTCTGCGTCACCTCGCCGGCTCCGTTTGTAAGTGAGGTGCGAACTATCACCCAAACATGTCAAGACGAGGCCATGTCTAATACGCGAAGTCACATTTTCGTTTCGAGCCAGCCATGTAATGGCGCCAATGGTGCCAGGGACAAAGAGAAACCGATAAGAATAACGGCGTGGAACACCGATCAGTCTGCGTGCCAGGTGCACCGCGACCGCAACGCCCGAAAGATTGTCATTGGCCAAAGATGGATGGCAAGTGTGGCACGAGATAAGTATCTCCCCGTCCTCCTCGCCTTCCAAATGCAGTTCTCCATAGGTTAAATGTCCATCTTCCAGGGATGAGTCGATGTATGTTTCATACTTCTCGTCTTCCCGAAATTGTCTCAGCTGGTTTTCACTTAGGCAGAAGCCCCAGTTCTCTTTGTAATAGGAAGTGCGATAAGGAATCCAGTCTGGGTGGTCCGGGACGGTAAAAAGATGATCTCTAAGCTCCGCGAAGCCGAGGCGCAGATGGATCGGAACACTATAACTCACGACATGAAGACCGTGGCTCTGAAAATCAATTATTCGCTCGCCCTGCGCATTCTTCACCCATGCATCGCGAATGTTCCACTCCTTCGGCACCGTCCAGTCAAATACCTTTGTCCCGCTTGGCACCTCACGTATATCAATGGGAAGTTGCTCTTGAATAATCCTCAATGTTTGCCGAAGTCCCGCGCCGGTAATACTCCGGTAAATCGGATAAAGTCGCGCCACCAAAGCATGCATCTCCTCTCCGGCGCTAGTCATTGCTGGAAAGGAGGCCATGCAAGGTCTCTGGCTGAGATTACGCTCACCGGCAGCGGCCAGGAAATGGCGAACGCCGAATCATCATAGCGATAGCCGCTGGAAAGCGTCGGGACGTAGTATTCGCCCATCTGATACTCGACGATTGTGTCATCAACCAAACTCTGAAAACCGTTCGCGAATGTCCCCGGAATGAAGAGCGCGCGATGACTCTTTGCAGTGAGTCCTGTCGCGAAATGCTGACCGAAGGTCGAGGACCGCGGGCTAAGATCGACGATGACATAAAAGATCGCACCCCGCGTACATCTGACAAGTTTGGCCTCACCCCTGGGTTCCTTTTGAAAGTGAATACCTCTCAATGTTCCCGCCTTTCGATTAAACGAAAGGTTGGATTGAACGATCGATAGCTCGATGCCATGGGCTTCGAATTCCTTGCCGCAATAGGTGCGGGCAAAATAACCACGCTCGTCTCGACGTGGTTCCAAATCGATAAGAAACGCGCCCTTGAGTGGAGTTTCAGTAAAAGTCACTGCGCGACAATGGCCCGCGGCATTTGGCCATTATTCCAGAAAAAGTTTTGATTCAGCTGACCGGTCCGACGCAAATACTCCAACTGCTTTAAGCGCGTGAAAGCCCGGTCCGCAAAGATTTCCGAAGTCATGTCAATTTGCACGAAGACAGCGCGCAACTGCTCGGCGCCCCGCCGCACATCCCACTGACACTCAAAGTGGGGTAAAGCTTTCTTAATCTTATCAAACGATACTCTGTAGCTCCGCTGGTCCGCGCTTTGTTCGCCAAAGGATACCTTGCAACCGGGAAAGACCTCCGCTACGACCTCCGCAATTTCCCTGATCGTATAATTGTGGCTTGTTTCGCCGACATTGAAAATCTGGTTATGAATCGCTTGAGGTGGAGCTTCGAGAACACGCACAACAGCTTGTCCTATGTCGAGAGCATGAACCAGCGGACGCCACGGAGTTCCGTCGCTGATCATTTTGATTTCCTTTGTCGTCCAAGCCAGACCGGCGAGGTTGTTGAGAACAATGTCGAACCGCATCCGCGGGGAGGCGCCGTAGGCGGTGGCATTGCGCAGAATGGTGGGCGAGAAGCTGTCGTCTGCCATCGCGAACAGATCGCGCTCAACAAGTGTCTTGCAAATGGCGTAGGCGGTTTGCGGATTTAGCCGTGACTCTTCGGTCACATAGCTCTCATCCGCGATCCCGTAGACGCTGCAGGAAGAAGTGTAGACAAAGCGTTTTGCGCCCGCTTCCTTCGCCAGCTGAGCAAGGCGGACAGAACCTTTGTGATTAATCTCATAAGTAATATGGGGAGCTAACTCACCGGCAGGGTCGTTTGATAACTCAGCCAGGTGCACAACCGCGTCGATTCCTTTCAAGTCATCCGCCGTGATCTGCCGAATATCCTTGGTCAAGGTCAACGGAGTAACCGATGCGCCATGGAAAAACCATCTGCTCTTATAAAAACCAGCGTCGATCGCCCGAAGTTCATGCCCGCGCTCGATCAACATCGGAGCCAAGAGAGAACCGAGATAACCCTCAGTGCCGGTAACCAGAATCTTCATGTATCAGCGGGATATCAGACTTTAGCCTTAGCAGTAATCAGGCCTTCACAGTTGGTCGCATGATAATATCGGTCACCTCCGCGGTTTGAGGCAACGCGAGAATGCCGCTCACCATCTGAGCGACATCGTCAGGCTGGATCAGACGCTCAGGGTGATAAGCTCGCTTCTGTTTCGCACGCACTGCAGCCTGCATCGAGGTCGCGGTAGACCCGAGGAAGATGCTGCAAACACGGACGCCAGCGGCGTTGCATTCGTCGCGCAGGCTATCGGCGAGCGCTCTTAACGCATGTTTGGTCGCAGCGTATTGACCAACGTCAGCAAGGGCAGTGCGGCCGGCAGTCGAGTTAATAAAAACCACCAAACCTTTCGAAGAGGTGAGTGCGGGGAGCAAAAGCTGTGTGAGACGGAAAGGAACAAGCACGTTGATTCCGAACTGTTTTTCAAAATCTTCCTTTGAGGCTGTGGCAAAGGAAGCCAGCGAGATCGTCGCAGCGCAATGGATAATGCCGTCCAAGTGTCCGGGTCTCGCCATGACTTGCCTGACGACTTTCTGGAATTCGTCTTCCACTGTCAGATCACCTGGAATTGGGCGGCCGCGTCTTGTCGGAAGTTGTTCAGCCAAGCGATCAAGACGTCTTAGATTTCGACCGGAGAGCCAGACGGTTGCTCCATTATCGCCAAGCCGGCGTGCGATCGCTTCCCCTACTCCGCCGCTCGCGCCCGTGACGAGAAAGATTCGTTTTGCAAACAACGCCATCGGCTAGTGAACATGTTTGCGGGCGAAACTGGCGCCGCCCATTTTTCGGATCGTGCGATAAATGGACGCGCCGATCGACGGCGGAAGGTTGGCGCAAAAATTTTGCAAAAAAGAGCCGACCGTTTGCCTGAATCCATGATCGTCCTCTAACGCCGCGGAGTAGACTGAAGCGCCGTTCGCCTGGCGACGACGCGGATAATATTTGTTGCGCAAAAATCTCCTCGCCCGCTCCATGTCGCCTTGTTGCAGGCAACGGCTGACGGCATTCACCACCATGGGCGAAAGAAACTGTCGCTTGTAACGCTCCACTTCCGGTCGCACCGCCATCGGCGTGAGGCATTCCACCAATTGCTCGCTCCAGAGTCCGCCCACCGTCACCGCGCCAAGGTGCACTCGATATTCCATCAGGTATTCGGGTACGAAAACAAAGCGTGCGCCTAACGACGCCAACCGGATAAAAAATTCCGCGTCGGGCGTATTCAAATCTTCGCGGAAACGCAGCCGTTGCATATCGGAGGTACGCAGGAGCGAGGCCGACATCGCAACTGATTGCCGCCAAACGGCGGCTTCGGGTAAAGCCAGAACACCGGCTGGGAGCATTTCTCGTCCGTATTGACGATTGTAGGCGCGGCTGTCCTCTTCCAGACGTCGACCGTCAGCATCAATCAGGTAGTGATTGCAGAAAACGACATTTACCTCCGGTGTCATCTCTGCAACGAGGCGACCGACAAAGTTCGGCAGGAGCCGATCGTCATCGCCGATTGCGGCCAAAAACTCGCCGCGGGCGGCGGCAGCGAGCGCGTTGAAATTAGCCGACATCCCGATATTGCGCTCGTGGCGCCGAAAGATGAGGCGCGAATCGAGCCGCGCAATTTCCTCTACGATGGCGACGGTTTCATCCAGCGTCCCGTTGTCGAAAACCAGGACTTCTATGTTGGGGTACGTCTGGGCCAGTGCCGCTTCGATCGCCTCCTTCAAAAAATGAGGCCGATCGAACGTAGGAATGATAATGCTGACGAGAGGGGTCATGCCGGAAGTGAAACGAAAAGCTTCAGCATTTTGAGGACCGAATCTATGGCATCATTCGGAAAAATCCGCTGCTCGCAAGCCAGAGTTGTGCTCGGGGCGTAAAATGGCCCGCTCTCGTGCGCGTATGTGGTGAGGGTTGTAACATGGAGGATGAACAATGCGATGAATGCGCGCGAAATTGCAGTCGAGCGATTCCGCCATCTGCACACGCAAGACTGTTTTGTCTTGCCCAACCCGTGGAATATCGGCACAGCCGTTTACCTCCAGTATCTTGGCTTTAAGGCCCTCGCCACCACTTCAGCCGGCTTTGCCTTTAGTCATGGACGTCCTGATGGCGGCGTTTCGTTGGAGGGGATGCTCACGCACATTCGCGAGGTGGTGACCGCGACTTCGCTGCCCGTAACCGCAGATTTCTTAAACGGCTTCGCCGATTCTCCTGATCGAGTGGCCGAAAACGTCGCGCGCTGTGTCGCCACGGGCGTCGCCGGCCTTTCCGTCGAGGATTCCACTGGCCGCACCGACCAACCGCTCTACGAGAAGAATCTCGCCCTCGAGCGAATCACAGCCGCCCGCCGGGCGATCGACGACACCGGCTCCGGCATCGTCCTCACCGGCCGCTGCGAATCGTTTCTCGTTAGGCAGGAGTCCCCGTTGCAAATCGCGCTCGACCGGCTTGTCGCATATGCTGAGGCTGGCGCAGATTGCCTGTATGCTCCCGGCGTGACCGAGCCTGACGAAATTGCTCAGATTGTGAAAGCGGTTGCGCCGAGACCCGTTAATGTTCTTGTCGCCGGCTTTAACGCCCAGCTTTCACTCGCCCAATTAGCCGATCTTGGCGTGCGCCGCATTTCGGTCGGTTCCGGCCTGGCGCTGGCGGCGTGGGGCAGTTTTATTCGCGCCTCGCGCGAGATCGCCGAGGAAGGAGATTTCACGTTACTCGGCGACGGCGCAAAGTCGGCCGAGCTAAATCCACTCTTCGCCGCCCGTGGCTGAGGCGTGATCGGAAGTCCATTGCTGGACAAGACAGCTTAGCCAAAGAATGTAAGCATCCAAATGTTTACCGCCTCTGACTACGTTCTTCGGCCGCTCACGCCTAACGACGAGGCAATTCTTTGGGAGATGCTTTATCTTGCCCTCACTCCGGCGGAAAGCGCGCCGCCGCCGCGGGAGATCATGCGGGAACCACAATACGCGCGTTATGTCGAAGGCTGGGGCACAGAAGGCGATCAGGGTTTTCTCGCCGCGGAAAAAAGTGGAATTCTGCTCGGCGCAGTCTGGCTTCGCTCGTCGTTAGGCAGCGGCCAGGCGGATTCGCCGGTCGAGCTGCCTTTTGTCGTCCGCCCGGGCCATCGCCAGCGAGGCATTGGCGCTTCACTTCTCACGCAAATGATCCGCGCCAACCCCACTCTCACCGCCGTGTCTTTGCGAGTAAAGGCCGGCAGTCCGGCGGTGCGGCTTTTTGGTCGCTTCGGTTTTGATGTCGCACGCGAAGAGGAAGAAGCGGTTATCATGAGCCGCAACCTCTAAATGCAATGTCGACACTTGTTAGCCGCGCAGAAGCCATTCTTCACGAGTGGGTCGAATCCGAGAGTCTGCGTAAGCATTGCTACGCGGTGGCTGATTCGATGCGGCACTTTGCTCATTTGCGGGGAGCGAACGCCGACCTCTGGGAAGCGGTTGGATTGTTGCACGATCTGGATTACGAACGACATCCAAACCTGGATCGCAGCCCAAGTGAAGGGCACCCATTTGTCGGCGCGGACTGGCTGCGCGACCAAGGTTGGAGCGAAGAAGTCTGTCGCGCGGTCCTTTCGCACGCCGATTATTCGGGAATCCAACGGGAGACTCCGCTCGAGAAAACGCTCTACGCAGTCGATGAACTAAGCGGATTTGTCGTCGCTGTTGCGCGGGTTCGACCGAATAAGAGCATTCACGAGGTCGACGTCGGGGCGGTGAAAAAAAAGATGAAGGACAGGGCTTTCGCTCGCGCCGTCAATCGCGACGATATCGTTCGCGGCGCGGCTGAGTTGGGAATGCCGTTGGAAGAGGTGATAGGAGAGGTGATCGCCGCGCTCAAGGCCGATGCCGCACGCCTCGATCTGGCCGGAACGGCCGCCCCTTCGCAGCCTAACGAGATCGCCTGAATTATTTTGGCCAGCTTTTCGTTAGGCGACTAACTGATCACCGATTGAGTCGCCGTTGCGCCATCAGCGATGCGCAGAAAATAAATTCGCACCGCGGCCAACCAGGACCGGTGTCGGTTCCGCGAGAATATCGACGGCGCGCCGCAGTTCATCAATATCGAAAGGTTTTGAGAGCATGAGATCTACGTGCAGCTCTTCGTAAGCACGCACATTTTTCTCCGTTAGATGCGCTGAGAGTACCGCGATTTTTCCTTCAAAATTGCGGGCTCGCAACTGCTGGACCAACTCGAGTCCGGTGACGTGCGGCATGCTATGATCCGTAATCACAATATCGAAAGGTGGCCCGGGCTGGTCAATCTTGAGCAACGCCTCCGCCCCGTCGGCCGCGGTCGTCACGTTGCATTTCGGACCACACAGGACGAGCGCGAGCAGTTGCGCGACTGCGGTTTCGTCCTCAACCGCGAGAATCCGCACTCCATTCTTCATCTTGTCTGATCAAAAGAGCAAGACTCAGGCCGACCCAGCCGCAGTTGTTAGCAGTTCCTAGGGTGTGAGAAAAATTTTGCCGGTAAACGGATCAAGCACCTCGGTTGAGGGTGGAAAAGCGCGGACGTCGACGTAACCCTGATTTGGCGCATAGGGACTGGTGACAAAGCCTGGCTTGTTGGGCACGGCCACGCCAAACGGCACATCGCGCCGAGCATGAGCGTGCGGAGCGAGTGCCGCCGGTCGGATGTCGACAGGCGTCGGAGTCGGAACAGGCGTTGATTGCACGGGAGGCTTTGCCGGGTTGGGCGTCGGCATTGGGCTGGGGGTCGGCGATGTTCTCTCGCTCGTGTTTCCGCTCTTATGCGGAGTACTTTTCGGCGACGGTTGACTCTTGCCGAGTTTGGACAAGCTGTGCCCGATCTTCTTAAAAAAATCGCCGACTGCGTTCGCCTCCGCCGCCGGGCCGGAAAAAGCGAGACTGAGCAGCAAGGCGCTCGCGAGAAACTTCTTCATGCGCTAGCCGTGAACCGCTTAGACCGACTGCCTCGCTGCCGAAACGCCGGCGTGCAAAGTGCGGCGCCGAAATTCCATCGCCACCAGAGCAGCGACCGTCAGGACGTCGCTTATCAGATGCGTCATCTTCACGCTTCCCCATGTGGCCGGAGTCAAAGTCGGTTCGAGCAGGTCTCGGATTGGCTTCGGATTAATTGTCGCGCCGCCGTTGGCGTCGAATTGCTTGATTTCAGTCAAGACAGCAAAGCGCTGCGCGGTGCAGTCCTTCATCGCGCCCAGGTTTTCGTACGCGAACAAAACAAAGAGCAGGCAAACGAGGAGCGTGGTAGTCCCGGCCGGCTGCTTGCGCAGCGACGAAAAAGCGAGGATCCCGCCAAGCACGAGGACGTAAAGGTTCCAGTAATTTTGCATCGCCGTCCCGCGCTCGAAATAAAGCTGGATCAATTCATTGTAGTTCATGGCATCGAGGCAACATCATGACGCTTCTGTGACCGCGGAAGCGAGGGATTTCTTGCCGGGATGAGAAGAATACAAGCCGCCCCCAGAGCGAAACCACCGGCGATGTCGATTACGTGATGTTGATGGGTTAAGAGCGGCGAGAATGCGATGAGGATAAACCAGGTGAGAGCAGCGACACGCCAGAAACCGCGCAGACGTCGCCCATAAACGTGCGCCAGCAACGCGAGCAACGCCGCATGCAGTGACGGGAAAAGATTATAAGGGGCGTCCAAGGCGCGAAAGGAATCGAAGAGCACGCCCAGCCAACCAGGTGCTGGAGGGCGCGGAAAAGCGAAACGCAAAGGAAGAACAAGAAAGAATAAACCGGCGACGAGAATTGCTGCTGCGACCCGACGAACGAAAAGCCAAAGCTCTTTCTCGTTAGGCAGAAGAAACGGCGCGGCGACAAAGAAAAGGTCAATCGAGAGATATGGCAGGATCATGAAAGGCAGGAACGGGATCGAGCGTTCCCATTGAAAATAGAAAACGCCCACGTCTCTTCGCCGTGAGGTAATCCAAATGCAGCCGCCGTAAACCACGAGGAATAAAAGCGACAGGCCAATCGACACTGCCAGCGCCTGCCAACGCGAAACGGATCGAGGGACGCTCAAGCTTGAATACGCCGGGCGATCGAGACGGTGAACATCCCCCAGCGATCGATTTCCATACCGCATTTTTCGAAACCGGCGCTTTGCACCAGCTCATCGATCTCCGGCGTGGTGCGCCGTCGCATGATCCACGGTTTACCTTCACGATTGCGCAAAACGCGCGCAATGAACTCAAGCTGTGGATGCCACGGTTGATTTGTGTAAATGAGAAACCCGCCGGGTTCGATCGCTTCGGCTAACGCGCCTAACGAATCCACGACCGCATCGTTCGACGGAAAGAGTTCGTAGAGGCCAGAAACAATTCCGATCGTCACGCGAGGGGCAATATTCGCCAGCCCGGCACGATCAAAAGCGTCGCCAATTTCCACCGCGACATTTTCGAGGCCAAACTGACATGCGAGCCGGCGCGCTGCTTCCACATTCTCCGTTTTGTTATCGCGCAGTATCGCGCTGCTGGGCATTTCCGGCAGCTCGCGCATCGTTTCTAAAACATAACGCCCCGCCCCCGCGGCAACGTCGAGAATGCGAACAGGACGTTCAGCATCGCGCAACTTGTCGATCACATTGCACAGCGCTTTTTTCAGATTTGCCTTGCGCACACGGACGCCGCGCCAGCCAGGACTGTCGAGATAGTTGGCATCCACCAGTCTGGCGAGACGCGACGAACCCTCGGGCCGATTTTCGTAAACGTAGTCGAGCGACTGACCAGAATCGAAACCGGTCCGCCATCCCAGTTCGATCCCCTTACTCAAACGACCCGCCAGCTTCAGAGCCGCCTTTGCGATCAGAAAACGAGGGCTGCCGCGCAGCTTCAGCCACTCGAATTCTTCCCAGGTGTGGCCATAACGATCAGCGTGACGCAGCGAACCGTTGAGCCGCTGCTGGGCGAAACATTCGTGGCAAAATGCGCGCACCCGCGCGACCACCTGGGCGCGCTCGCGCTCGTGAAAAATGGCGTGATACATCGCTGGGAAGACGTGCATCTGCTTCCAGGATGAAGAGAGGCGATCAAAAAACTCGCGCTGGGCTTCGAGCCTAACGACGTAGTCTCGCCCAGCCGCCAGCATCAGCGTTGGAACGTGGATTGCGCCAGCGTCTGCGAGCAACCGTCGCGCAGTATCGTGTAAGTCGAGCAGAACGTTGACCGAGATCTGACGAAAGATGAACGGATCGGCGTTGTAGCGCGCTACTTCGCGCGGGTCGTGCGTCAACATGCTCGCGCGCACGTAGCTGCTTATCTGGCCACCATCAAACAGCCGTTGTTGCAAACGCAGCGCCGGAATCGCCAGCGGCACATATAGTCTCACTTCCAGGGCCGCTGTCGCGAGGATGAGTCCGCGAATCGGTGGGCCATAATCGTGCACCCAGGCACCGACCGTGACCGCCGCCAGACTATGCGCGAGCAGGATCATGTTTTCGACCGCGATGCCGTATCGACATGCGATGTGCCTAACGAACGCGTCTACGTCCTTGATCAGCTCCGTCAGCTCGCCCGCCGCACCGCGCACTCCCGGCGACCGGCCGTGGCCGCGCTGATCCCAGGCGAAAATCGCGACCTCCTCCAAGCCTAACGAGTCAACCGTCTCCTGCCATCGTCCCGAATGCTCATGGCCCCGATGAAAAAGCAGGAGCGCCTTTCTCGCTTTTTGTTCGTTAGGCAACCACGCCCGGTAGAAGAGCTCGGTACCGTCCCAAGTGGGAAAGTTCTTTTCAACGGCTTCCATTTTCTACTGCCAGCTCTTGCACCGCACGTTGCAGTTCGCGCGCAATCGGTCCGGCTGCTTCCTCCGTGCAACAAAACGATGCGCCAATGAACAAGCGCACCTTATGCGGTCGCGGAAGCCGTTGCCCCTTAGGCCAGGCGCGGAAGGCGCCATCGAGGTAACAGGGCAGCACTTGCACTTCCTGCTCCGCCAGCAATGCGCCGATGCCCGGCTTGAAAGGTTGCAACCGTCCGCTACGAGACCGCGTGCCCTCTGGAAAAATAATCAGGACGTTGCCGGGCTTTTGCAGAAGCTGCGCACAGATCGCCAGACTTTCGCGGACCCGCAGCTGGCGGGCAAAAGGTAACGCGTTCATCGCCACGGCCGCGAACCAGCCGCGGGCGAGACTGCAAAAGAAATAATCTTCGGCCGCCACAGGAAAAGCGCGATGCAATTTGCGCAAAGGCAGAGCCGCAAGGAGGCAAACGCTGTCGAGATGACTGGTATGATTTGCCACCAGGACAAACGATTTATTGTCGTTAGGCAAATTTTCTTCACCGACGATTTCGAAGCGGCAGTAAACGCGCAGGAGCGCCCGAATCAGGAGTGCAAGACCGATGCGGACAGCATGTTCGAATGGTCGTGTCTCGCGCGGAAAACGACGCAGACGATCCACTGCCCGGCGCTCGAGTGCCACGGTTGTCGCCACTCTCATCATGCGTCCGGATAATAGTATCGAGCCAGCAAGCTGAACAGCGGCGCGGTGAAGATCAGGCTATCAATCCGGTCGAGAACGCCGCCGTGTCCTGGAATGGCGCAGCTCCAATCCTTGATTCTCAGCATGCGTTTGAGCGCGCTGAACGTGAGGTCACCGAGTTGTCCGCCAATCCCAATCACCAGGCCGGTCAAGATCAACTGGCGCGCGTCAAAGAACGGAAAAGAGAAACGCAGCAGCCAGGGAAGAAGGAGGGAAAAAGCGAGCGCGCCTAACGATCCTTCCCAGGTTTTGCGTGGACTGACTTGCGGCAGCAACGGATGACGACCAAAGATTCGGCCGAAAATAAACGCGGCCACATCGTTCAATTCCGTCGCAAGGAAAAGAAAACAGAGATAGCCGTAGGCATTGTCGTTGTTCGCCAGCAACCCAATTTGACCCATCGCACCGGCAAAAAAGATGAGGGCGATTGCGCCTAACGAGAGTGAACCAGGCGCTCCCTTTACCGCCAGCGCGATGATCGCCAACAGGAGAATGAGAACTGAAGGAAGTTGCAGGAGTAACGCAATTCCACATCCGAGCAGAGCCAGGTAGATCGTGCTCATGATCCACCGGTCGCGATTCATTCGCGTCGCCTGCGCGAATTCGCGGAACCCCAGGACGGCAATCACAGTGAGCCCGGCGAGGAAAACTGCGCGCCCGGCAAAGATGAAGAGGGCGATGAGCGGAGCGAGCCAAAGCCAGGAAAGATAGGTCATCCACACCGCTTCCAGCCTTTTTCGAAACACGACCAGCAGAAGACCCAGGACCAGGCCTGCGAGCAGGAGGAGAGATCCGACAATCACGACGTAGCGTCGGAAGACGAGATCGTGCAGTGCCGCGTGCGGAGACATTATTCGATAGGCGCGCGCAGCTCACGCAAAATGCGCCGCAGGCGATGAACACTTGTTTGCCAGCAACCCGCTACCACCACGAGACACGCCAGGTCGAGCGTCGTTAGGCCAAAGAAGCGACCCGGGCGACCCAAATTCCACAGTAGAAAACTGACCCAGGCACCGACGCTAAGCGCAACCATGCGCCATGGCTTCGACATCAGACCGCCGAATTCGCGGCGCGCCCCGACCGCCCGCCCAAGCATCCCGATGTAGGCCGTGCCTAACGAGAAGATGGCAGCCCAATAGCCGATGAGCGGATGCATCCAGCCGCTGTGGGCGGCGCCGGCGAAAATGATTACATCGGAAATTCGATCTGGCAGGTCATTCAGAATTTCACCGCGAGCACTCGCGCTGCCCGCTGCAAGCGCGACCATTCCATCAAGCATGTTGCACCACAGGCGCAGAAAACAAAAAAGCGGCGCGACCAGCAGTAAACACGGGTGTCGCGCTGACCGCCAAAAGCAAAAGGCAGCCGCCGTCGCAGAGATGACCGAGAGGTAGGAAATTGCGTCCGCGGAAATGCCCCAACGCACGCAGAGATGCGTCGCCCAGTGCGCGGTGTGTCGGAAAACATCCGCGATCGGACGGCGTGAGACTAACCGGTCATCAGGCAATCGCCTAGCGATTGTGCGATTCATGGCCGGATGTCTACGCCAATGAGTCCAGTCGTGCCTTCGTGGGTCATGAAGCCGCTCGCCCATCCCTGATAGTACGGTTGCTCGTAACGCCACGTGATCAGCAGCTCTCTGCCATCCGCCTTTTTCCAGCTGAATCGATAGTAGAGATGTCGCCGCCACGATGGCGACGCTCCGGTCATGAAATTCGTCTCGAAGGGTGTTGGCCAGCTGACTAGTCCACGATCAATCCGAAGTCGCGCCTTGTCGCCGCCTGCCGGCTTGAGAACTGCGCCTAACGAACCGTCGGTGCGCCCGAGCACGATGGTGCGATCGCGGCTTTGCACGATAAAGCTGCCCATGGCATCGACCCTCATCTCGACCGGATAAGGTCGGTTGTCCGGCGCGACGGTGCTGAAGGGGATATCGTTCAGGCGCAACATGCCGCCGCTGACATCGCGGAGACCGATTTGCGCAATTGCCTGCGATTCAATTGGCACGGTGTGCAGACGATCGAGTGCAAGCGAAAGCGAGCGCCCATTCAGAACCCAAAGCGAAAGCAAGAAGACACATATGACCAACGCGCCTGTGATCCCACGCCACATCCTCGGCGTTATAAGAAAGGAACTGGGCGTCGTCGATCTTCAGTTGCTCATCGGCCTCTAACCGAAACTGCCTTAACCTTCGCTCTCCATCGCGCCGTCGCCTTTGCTCGCTTTCTGCCCGCGTAATTTCGCCTGGATAAAAAGGTCGATGTCGCCGTCCATCACCGCTTGGACGTTACTCGTTTCCGCGCCGGTGCGATGATCTTTCACCATCTGATACGGCTGGAAAACGTAGGAGCGAATCTGGCTGCCCCACGCCACATCGCCTTTCTCGCCGTATTGCCGATCAATTTCAGCACGCTTCTTGTCCTGTTCGATCTCGTAAAGCTTCGCCTTCAGCATCTTCATCGCCAGATCGCGATTGCGTCCCTGGCTGCGCTCGGCCTGACACGCCACGACGATTCCCGTTGGCTTATGCAGAATGCGCACCGCCGTTTCGACCTTGTTCACATTCTGGCCGCCTTTGCCGCCGGAGCGAAAGGTATCCACTTCGATATCAGTCGGGTTAATTTCTATCGGGGCTTCGTCCGTGATTTCGGGCACGACATCGACGCTGGCAAAGGAAGTGTGCCGGCGCTTGTTCGCATCAAAGGGTGAAATCCGTACCAACCGATGCACCCCGCGCTCGGTGTTGAGATAGCCGTAGGCATATTCGCCGCTCACCAACAGGGTGACCGATTTGATTCCGACTTCTTCGCCCTGCTGAATGTCGATCGTCTGTGCGGTGAAACCGGCGCGCTCAATCCAGCGCTGATACATGCGCCGCAGCATATCGGCCCAATCGCACGATTCCGTTCCGCCGGCGCCAGAGTGGATAGTAACGAAAGCATTGGAGCGATCGTTTTCGCCGGAAAGGAATTGGCGCAGTTCGAATTCCTCCAATCGCCGGACGATGCGGGAATGCTCCAGCACCATTTCCTCTTCAGCCTTGCTCCGCGCGCTCGGATCGGTTTCCTCATTCGTGAGCTGTTGCAGGGCTTCGAGATCCTCGACCTCGCGCTCCAGCTCGCGCATGGGGTTAAGCAAACTCTTGAGACGCGACACCTCCTCCACGTCAACCTGAGCCCGTTCGCGGTTCGACCAAAAATCACCCGAAGCCATGCGGGCTTCGAGACTCGTTAGGCGAGATTGCAGCGTGGGCAGGTCAAAGAAACCTCCGCAGTTCGCCCACACGCGCGCGAAGTTGTTCGATTTCGATCGGCTGCATTTCCGTGGCCATCCAGGAAACCTAACAAGCCTTCGCCCAGGATCAATGCGCTCCGTTCGCTGGTCGGCAGACAAAAACCCGCGCCGTTAGGCCGGAACGCTGCGCATACCTTTGCGCGATTGCCTCTGCCGCTTGCGCGGCCGTGTCGCTTTCACACAACGTCACGGTTGCACCGCCAAAACCGCCGCCGGTCAGACGCGCACCATGTACGCCCGGAACGTCCCTTGCGATCTCAACCAACAGATCTAGCTCGGGCGTGCTGTTCTCGAAATTGCATCGCGAGCTTTCGTGCGACTCGAACATGAGCGCACCCAATCCACGGCCATCGCTTCTTGCCAGTAACTTGAGGGCGCGTCGCACGCGATCGTTTTCACCAACGATGTGAGCCGCACGCCTCCGCAACAGCAGTGGGAGATCGCTTCTTGCCAGGTCGTTAGGCGAAACGTCGCGCAGGGAATTCACCCCGAGTGCCTCGGCGGCAGCGCGCGTTTCCAGTCGGCGCCGGTTGTAAAGGCCCGCGGTCAATTCACGTCTCGCGCTCGATTCGGCAATGATCAGGACGAGGTCGGCCGGAAAAGGAATTGGCCGCACCTCATCGTTGCGCGCATCGAAAAAAATGGCATGACCGGCCCGGCCACAGATTGAGGTCAGCTGATCGAGCAATCCGCAATGCACTCCGACAAAATGGTGCTCGGCACGCTGGCAAAGCCTGGCGACTGCGAGCGGCGATAGCTCGGCGGAAAAGAGTCGCAGAAGGAAATATGCGGTTGCAACCTCAAGCGCGGCGGAGCTGGAAAGGCCCCAGCCGGAGGGAAGATCGCCTTCGATCCTTGCGGAAAAGCCGCCGATCTTGACACCTGCCTCGAGTAACTCCCTAACGACTCCAAGTGGGTAATTAACCCAGGCTGGCTCCGCAACCGGCCGCAGGTTGTCGAGATCACTTTCGAATTCGCCGGCCGAATTCGAACACAACGCGATTCGCCGATCGCTGCGTCGTGCCCCGCTGACCCGTAGCCCACGGTCGATTGCCGCCGCCAGAACAAGTCCCTGATTATAATCGGTGTGATTCCCGAGCAGCTCGACACGGCCGGGAGCGAAGGCGCTTGATTGCATCATGAGGCGGAAGCGACGAAGCGGGCGATCGCGTCGAAGATGCGACGATCGACATTCTCCTGTGCGTCTCCGCCAATCTGCAGGTCGCGTTTCCTGACGCCTAACGAATGATCGCCCCCTTCCACAACATGCAACTCGTTGCGGACGCTCATCTGGCGACGCACCGCCGCGAGCAAATCGAGCGGGCAAAGCGGATCCCGCGTTCCCTGTACAAAAAGAATCGGTTTGCCTAACGAGCGCAAAACCTGATCGCGCAACTTGTTCCGGTCGCCCATCGCGCAAAGCGGGTATCCCAGGCAAATAACCCCGTTCGTTTCTTCTTCGAGGGCGACATGACATCCAATGCGTCCGCCCATGCTTTTGCCGACGAGAAAAATCGCGGTGCCTCGGGGAAATTTGTCCCGCGCGGTTGCGAGTGCAGCCCGATGCGCGGCGATCAACTGCGGCAACCGATCAGGACGGCTCCTTTCCGCGCGCATGTAATCGTAATCGAAGGTGTCTACCTCTCCGATTTCCTGCAGGCGAGTCTTCCAACCTTGCATCCAAGGATGTGAAGAAGGTGCGCCGGCGCCGGGTGCGAAAAGGAGAAATGGTTTTGCCATCGCTTCATTCTAACTTAGTCCTTTGGGATCTTGAAAGAAGCCGCATGACTCCTTCTCCCGTCCGTCCGATTACGCTTTCGGAAATTGAGGCGGCCCGTGCACGCATCGCCGGCACCGTCATCCGCACACCGCTCATCAGGCTGGAGCTTGGTCCAGAGTTTCCCGACGTCCGGCTAAAGTTGGAAAACCTTCAGCCGATTAATGCTTACAAGTTGCGCGGTGCAGCCAACGCGGTCGCGATGCTCACTCAAGCAGAGAGAGCACGAGGCGTCTGGACGATCAGCGCCGGCAACGCTGGTCAAGGGGTTGCCTATGCCGCGCGAAAGGCTGGCGTGCCCTGCACGGTGGTTGCGATCGAAACGGCGCCGGTCGCGAAGCTCGAACGCATGCGTGCACTCGGCGCAAAGCTCTTATTGGTGCCCTACGAAGTCGCGTGGAGAACGCTCGATGAACGGACTTATCCGGGAGTCGAAGGCACCTTTATTCATCCCTTCGACGACGACAATTTCATTGCCGGTCACGCGACGATGGCACTCGAGATTTTGGAAGATGAACCCAATACCGCTGCGGTCGTCGCGAGTATCGGTGGCGGTGGATTAATCACTGGGATCGGAAGCGCGCTGAAGGCGCTTCGACCGCGAACGAAAGTAATCGGCGTCGAACCCGAAACAGCGGCCCCAATGGCTCTGTCGCTCAAGGCAGGATCGCCACAACAATTTAAGGATTGGAAGGCATCCTTTGTCGACGGGGCGGGCGGACAAAGCGTGTTTCCGCGGATGTGGGAGCGAATGCGGTCGGTGGTGGACGATTCGTTAGTCGTTAGTCTGAAGGACACGAAAAATGCCATGCGCGTGATGGCTGAAAAGGCACGCGTCATCGCCGAGGGCGCGGGAGCGCTGCCTCTCGCCGCGGTCCTGAGCGGAAAAGTGAAAGCCGATGGATCCATTGTCTGCATCGTCTCAGGGGGCAATGTCGACTTGGAAAAATTCTGCCAGCTGATCTCCTTGCCTAACGAGTAAGGATACGGCCGCCCTGCAAATGTTTCTCGACGAACCTGCCGTCCGCTCGCTCTTGCGAATGGAGGAGCTGATTCCCGCGTTGGCGGAAGCGATGCGGGATTTATCGGCCGGTAAAGTCGTGCAGCCGCTTCGACAAGTCCTGCCGGTCTCGGAGTACGACGGATTTTTCGGCGTCATGCCTGCGTACGGCGGAGCGCTCGGGGCGAAATTGGTGACGTTTTTCCCTAACAATGAAGAAATCCCAACGCATCACGCACTCATCGTCCTCTTTCGGCCCGAAACAGGTGAGCCGCTGATGACAATGGACGGGCGCCTCATCACCGAGATGCGCACGGCAGCGGTCTCGGCGGTCGCGACCGACCTGCTCGCGCGACGCGAGGTGAACATTCTAGCGATCCTCGGGACGGGTGTGCAGGGGAGGAGTCACCTGGAAGCGTTGCGACTCGTTAGGCGATTTCGTGAAATCCGCGTCTGGAGTCCGCGCAATGCGGCGCGGTTTGCAAAAGAACATGGAGTGATTGCGGCTTCTTCCGCGGAACAAGCGGTGACTGGCGCAGACGTGGTCGTGGTCGCGACTTCCGCCACCACGCCACTCCTGAAAGGCGAATGGCTGAGCGCCGGTGTTCACATCAACGCCGTCGGCGCGACGCGACCAAACTGGCGCGAACTGGATGATGACGTGCTCGTTAAAGCGAAGCTTTTTGTCGAATCACGCGAAGCGGCGAGCAAGGAATCTGGCGACGTAATCGCAGCGGGACAAATCTTCGGCGAGCTGGGCGAAGTCATCGCCGGGACTCGAGCTGGTCGTGAGTCCGACAGGGAAATGACCCTGTACAAATCGGTCGGAGTAGCGGTGGAAGACATTACGGCCGCGAACCTGGTGTATCGCAAGATGCAGCTGTCGGATGCCAGTCAAGAAGAGGCTCGTTAGGCTCTGTAGCGCAAACCAGGAGACTATAGACGTGCGATTCGGAGTGGTGGCTGGAGAGGGAATTGAACCCCCGACACGAGGATTTTCAGTCCTCTGCTCTACCAACTGAGCTATCCAGCCGCAGACCGACGACGACGTTCGAATCTGGAAAATCCGAAGCAATCTCAGACCGCCGGGCTGTCACTATGGCGGAATCTTTTCCGCAGGCAAGCAGGGCCGTCGGCCGCATCGGAGCTGTCTAGGAAGCAAAGCGACGCGGTAGTTCCACTGCCTCACTCAACAAATGCAAATACATCGCCCTGGAGATTTCCCGGGCCCCAAATTGCTGGAGATGCGGCGTCATCCATTGTGTATCGAGCAAGGCAAAGCGTCGTTCGCGCAATCGATCGATCAGCGCCCAAAGGGCGATCTTTGAAGCGCCGGTTGCGCGGTGGAACATCGACTCGCCGAAGAAGGCGCCGCCGATAGCGACCCCGTAAAGTCCGCCCACAAGTTCGTTAGGCGACCAGGCCTCAACGGAATGGGCCCAGCCTAACGAATGAAGGTTTTCGTAGCTGGCGATGATCTCGCGATTGATCCAGGTGTCCTCGCGTGTCGCGCAGGCTCGGATGACTTCTGCAAAATTGGCGTTGATCCGAATTTCGAAATTGCGCTTTCGCCGCTCGCGTCGCAACCCATGCGGCACATGGAAACCGTCGAGCGGCAAAACCGTCCGTGGCTCGGGCGAAAACCATCGAATCTCGTTATCCTCCATTGCCATGGGAAATACTCCCAGCCGGTAAGCGTTCAGGAGCAGGTCAGGCTCGATCATTGCGTATTTCTCCTTCTCCATTCGGAAGTGCGCGCCGCTCCGTCCGCTCTTTCCTTGCAAAGGCAGCGAGGCTCACTAACATCTCCAGATGAAGCCCCTCTTGCTTCTGTTGCTGGCGGCCATCATCGCCGCATGCGCCGCCGAAGACACTCCTTCGGCTGAGGAATTGCGCGAACATTTGGAGCGCGGTCTGTCCGGTCAGGGCCACATCGTTCCGCTCGACAATCCCGAGGAACCCATTCCGCCGCCAGAGGGCCGACCACGATAACGACGTGAAAACCTCGGCGCATTCTCGCATTCTCATTCTTGATTTTGGTTCGCAGTACACCCAGGTCATTGCCCGCCGCGTGCGCGAATGCCAGGTTTATTCGGAGATCGTTAGGCATGACATCTCTGCGGCCGAGGTCGAACGGCTGGCACCTCGTGGGATCATTCTTTCCGGCGGGCCGGCAAGTGTTTACGAAAAAAGTGCGCCCCAAATCGATCCCCAAATTTTTTCGTTAGGCATTCCCGTTCTCGGCATTTGCTACGGGATGCAATTGATGGCGCATCATCTCGGCGGCGAGGTCGAGTTCAGCGCCCGTCGTGAGTATGGCGCCGGTTCGCTTCAGATCGATGAGTCGGCGTCGCTCCTCCACGGGCTGGGCGAGCAGATGGATATCTGGAACAGCCATGGCGATAAACTGACTGCGCTGCCTCCCGGCTTCCGCACCATTGCGCATTCGAATAATTCCGCTTTCGCCGCGATTGAAAACGTCGAGCGCAAGCTTTATGCGCTCCAGTTTCATCCCGAAGTTTCCCACACTCCGCGTGGCCGCGAGATCATCGAAAACTTTCTCTTCCGCACGTGCCACTGCGCGATGGATTGGACGATGGGCTCGTTCATCGACGAGGCGTGCGAGCGGGTGCGACGTCAGGTGGGTGATGAAAAGGTCGTGCTTGGTTTAAGTGGCGGAGTGGATTCCTCGGTCGCGGCCGCCCTTCTGCACAAGGCCATCGGTGATCAACTCACCTGCATCTTCGTAAACAATGGGCTCTTGCGCGAGAACGAAGCGGAGATGGTGCAGCGGGTGTTTGTGGAAAATTTCCAGATCAAACTCAAATACGTCGATGCATCCGAGCGCTTTCTCCAATTGCTCGCGGGAGTGAGCGATCCTGAAACGAAACGCAAAGTGATCGGTGGCGAATTCGTCAGAGTATTCGAGGAGGCGACTGAAGAACTGCTCGCGCAGGATCGCGCCGACAAACGGCCGCACGCTGGCTATCGCTTCCTCGCTCAGGGCACGCTTTATCCCGACGTGATCGAGAGCGTGGCGATCGGCGGTAATCCCGCCTCGCTCATCAAAAGCCATCACAACGTTGGCGGTTTACCGGAGAAGATGAACTTCGAGCTGGTCGAGCCATTGCGACAACTCTTCAAGGACGAAGTGCGCCAGGCCGGATTGCAGCTCGGTTTGCCTAACGAGATCGTGCATCGCCAGCCATTTCCCGGGCCGGGACTGGCCGTGCGCATCCTGGGTGAAGTCACGCCCGAGCGGCTGCGCATCTTGCGCGAGGCCGACACCATCGTCGTGAGCGAGATGAAAGCGAGCGACTGGTATTATCGCGTCTGGCAATCCTTTCCTGTCCTGCTGCCGGTCCGATCCGTCGGCGTGATGGGGGACCAGCGCACCTACGAAAACACCATCGCGTTGCGCATCGTCGAGAGCCAGGACGGCATGACCGCCAACTGGGTCCGGCTCCCCTACGATATTCTGGCCCGCATTTCGAGTCGTATCGTAAACGAAGTCAAAGGCGTCAACCGCGTCTGCTACGACGTCTCGACCAAACCACCGAGCACGATCGAGTGGGAGTGAGTCGAACGGGTGTTTGCCATTGCCAATCGCCGATGGCCCGTCCTGTATGATCTACGTTCTAGACACCCGACATCTCGGCAGGCCTGGAGTCATCGCCGCGACCGCGCTCGAGACGAACGATGGAATCGCTCTCTTCGATACCGGGGCCGACTCGACGTTCGAAAATGTTGTGTCGGCGATGCGCGCGGCCGGCTTTGCGCCTAACGACATTCGTCACGTCTTTCTCAGTCATATTCATCTCGATCATGCCGGAGCGGCGTGGCACCTCGCGAAAGCGGGTGCAACCGTCCATGTCCACCAGCGCGGCGCGGCCCATCTCGTGGATCCTGCCCGACTGATGGAATCCGCCGCGCGCATTTTCGGAGACGAAATGGAACGCCTGTGGGGCGAGATGCGCCCCATCGCAAAAGAGCAAGTGCGAGCGACCGATGACAAGCATCCTGTGCGAGTAGGACAGTTTACGATCCGCTCGATCGCAACCCCAGGGCACGCTTCGCATCACAACATTTATCATTGGGACGATGTGATGTTTGGCGGCGATGTGGCCGGCGTCCGTCTCGATGGTGGACCGCCCATTCCCCCTTTCGTTCCGCCTGAGCTTCATGTGGAGTCATGGCTCGCATCGATCCAAAGTGCGCGTTCATTAGGCGCAAAGCGACTTCATCTCCCGCACTTCGGTTTGGTGGCGGGCAACTTAGACGATCATTTCGACAAGTTGAGCGAACGAGTTCAGCGCTGGGCGAAGTGGTTTCGCGATGAATTCCGCCTCGGTCGCGTCGAGTCGGAGTTAGTCCCGGAGTTCGCGCGTTACGAAGCAAAGGATCTTCTCGAGGCCGGCGCGCCTAACGAACGACTGGCCGACTACGAGCGAGCCGATCCAAGCTATATGGCTGTGACGGCAGCGGCACGCTACTGGCAAAAATTCCATCCCGACGCACTGCAGCCGCAGCAACCGTAGCCGCGCTCCGGCGTGCGCTCGCGTCAGGCGTGGACTGACGCAATTTTTTCCTGATTAGCGCTTCTGATCTTTGCTCCGCGCTCCCGGACATGTTCTTCCCGATGATAACGCTGCAGCGCGCTCAGGATGCCGGCGCGTCCGAGATATCCGACAACCTTTCTCGGGTATGCCCGCTCTACCACCGGCAGTCGACCGATGTCGCGCCGAAGCATCTTTGTAATTGCGTCGTGCAATGTCTCGTCGGGATAGGTGACGATCACGTCTCGCGATCCCGCCTCGGCCACGGTCATCGAACTATTGCCTGTTTCCTCGAGGGCACGCACGACATCACCTCGAGTGATGATACCGGTGAGCTGACCATCTTCGTCGCCTAACAATGTTCCCTGGTGCCGGCAAACCAACACATCACCCTTGGCAAGTTGAGCAGCATAGCGCGTAAGTGGAACTGTTCCGGGTAAGACGAGAGCATTTCGATCCATCACATCCGCCACGCGCATGAGCTCGAAAAAATCGACGCTGTATTCGCGAGCAATGTGTTGACCGCGCCGGGCAAGCTTTTCCGTCAGGATCGAGCGCCTCATGAGCAAGACGGTTACAGCCAGAGCCGCCACCGACCCACAGAGAAGGGCGGGGAGCGTGTTCATGTCTCCGGTTAGCTCGAGCATGAAGAACATCCCGGTGAGAGGAGAACGCATGGTGCCGCCCATCATGCCCGCCATCGCGACCGCTGCCCAAAGGCCTGGATCGCCGGCCGGCACCCATTGCCCAACGAAAACTCCCGTTGCGCCGCCGATGATGAGCAGCGGCGCAAGCACACCTCCCGAAGTGCCGGAGCCTAACGAAATCGACCAGACCAGCGCCTTCAGGCAAAGCAAGGAAAGAACCGCTAGCCCTAAAATGTGACCATTGAGCAAGCCATCGATGTAGCGATAGCCCACTCCAAGAACGCGCGGATCAAACCAACCGCCCAGGCCAACGAAAAGCGCGCCTAACGCCGGCCACCACATCCAATGTATCGGCACCTTGAGGAAAAGGTCCTCGCACCAGTAAACCAGGATCGTTAGCAAACCCGACCCGAAGCCGACCAGAAGACCAATCGCGACCGACCAAAGAATAACCGTCGCCGCGAGCGCAGGATGGGGGGCAACTGGAAAAATCGGGCCCGCGCCCAACAAGGGTACTCGAAGAAGAGCAGCGACGACCGCTGCGACCGCGACCGGGACGAAGCTGCGCGGTCGCCATTCGAAAAGAAGCAACTCGACCGCGAGCAAGACGGCCGCGATCGGAGTAGAAAAGACCGCTGCCATTCCAGCCGCAGCACCGGCGACAAGAAGCGTTTTTCGCTCTGCGGCCGTGAGGTGAAAAAACTGCGCAATCAGCGAGCCGAAGGCGCCGCCGGTCATGATGATCGGACCCTCCGCTCCAAATGGCCCGCCCGTTCCGATTGAGATGGCCGACGAGACTGGCTTAAGGAACGCAACCTTCGGCTCGACCAGACTGCCGCCGAGCAGAATTGCCTCTAAAGCCTCGGGGATCCCGTGGCCGCGAATCTTTTCCGAACCGTAACGGGCCATGAGCCCGATAATCAATGCACCGGCAACCGGCGCCGCGATCACCCACACTCCGAGATGATGATTCTGCAGGTCGGGGAGAACGGAGGAAAAGCGTTGGAAAAAGACGATATTGGTAAGCTCCGCAATCAGCCAAAGAAGGACTTTGGCCACGACCGCGCTCACCGCGCCAATCGGGATGGCCAACCCGATTAAGACCAGCATTCGGCTGTCGGTTCGAAAATCTCGCAAAAGCGAATGGCTGGCCGCTTGGTTTGCCTTCATTTTCTTTCCAGCTCAACCGCTGTCCGACGGGATGCGAGAGCCTTCGCCAAAAATGTCTTCAGCTCGACATGAGATTCTGTTTCACTCATGGAAAACGCTAATACTGACAGAAGTTAGACTCTGAGCAAAGACGGCAGCGAATTGAAGAGTTACGTTCGCCTCAGAGGAGTGCCGTCGCTCCCGCGAATCGGCGCCCTCAATCCATTTCGTTCTGGACGTTGCGATGGATCAACTTTCTAACATTATTGTAAGAAACTACTGACGATGACTCGGATCTTTTTTGCCAGCCTGTTTGGGTGTATCGCCGCGTTTATCTGGACTCACCTGGCCTACACCAGTCTCAGGATTGGCAACACTGGCCTGCAAAAACTGCCTAACGAGACCGCGGTGCTTGGTGCATTGCGAAGCAACATCGCCGAAAAATCCGGCGTCTATATTTTTCCCAGCCTTAGGTTGGAGTTAAATTCGCCAGCAGCCGGAAACGATATCGTGACGGAAAAGTTGGCTGAAAAGGTCGCGCGCTATCCGTCGGGCATCTTGATGTACAATGCCGCCGGTTCGCGTCCGATCGAGAGGCTTCGCTGGCTGTCGATCGAATTTTTGACCGAACTGGTGGAAGCGTTTACCGCGGTTTTTCTTTTGAGTTGCACGAGGCTGAGGACTTACCTGGCCCGCGTGGGGTTTATTCTCCTGATCGGCGTAATCGCGGCGATCGCGACCAATGTGCCTCATTGGAATTGGTATGGATTTTCCGCGAGTTATATCCTCCCTTACATGCTGATTCAGCTGGTGGGATTTCTTTGTCTCAGCGTGGTCGCGGCTTTCGTGCTCAAAGGGAGGTCTTTGGTGCTGTCGAAAATTCGCCAACTGCAACAGGCGTACCGCGCGCTACTTTCGATCGATAACGATTCACGAGTGCCAGATATGCGTGGACTCAAATCACGCGGCGGAGAAAACCGAACAATCCGTTACCATTCGCCACTCGACTTCTCCGAAATAACTAAAGCATGATCGCGAACATTTGATCTATGACTCGAATATTTTTGGCCGGTCTGTTGGGTGGGATTGCGATGTTTATCTGGAGCTCGATTGCACATATGGCGCTGCCACTCGGCGAGACGGGGTTACGTGAAATCCCTAACGAACAAACGGTTCTCGATGCCCTGCAGAACAACATCGCGGAGAAGTCCGGATTATACATTTTTCCAGGGTTTGGGCTTGGGCCCAACCCGACGCGCGAGCAAAAAAACGAGGCGATGAAGCACATGGCAGATAACTTCGCGCGCCGTCCTTCCGGAATTTTGATGTACAATTCAGCCGGCTCGCGTCCGGTAGACATGATTCGCTGGCTGGGCGTGGAATTTCTCACCGAAGTGACGGAGGCGTTGCTCGCCGTTTATCTGCTGAGTAAGACGCGCCTGATGAGTTTTGGGGCGCGGGTGGGATTCATGATTGTCGCCGGAATTCTGGCGGCGATTGCGACCAACATCTCCTATTGGAACTGGTACGGCTTTCCGACGAGCTACACGCTGTCCTACATTTTCACCCAGGTGGTTGGATTTTTGTGCGCTGGATTGGTTGCCGGCTTCGTACTGCGGAAACAGACATTTGCCGGAAACTGACGAGTGTTCGTTAGGCGCTTCTGGTCAGGTCGTCGCGCGTCCGCAAGCATTTGCCACGCGAGACTATTTGGCCCCGGTTTGCGCTGCTTCGTACGACTTTGTCTTCATTGCATAAATGATGAAGCAAAGCCCGCCGGCGATCAGTAACACGCTGAGGGTTTGCCCGCGCGTGAATGGTCCGGTGAGCGGTGCATCCGGCTCGCGAAAATATTCCACAATCACCCTAACGAAGGCGTAAAGAAGGAGGAACAATCCCGCCAGCATGCCGCGTGGCTGCCGGGTGCGAAGCCGGAGGAACCACAGGCACCCAAACAAAAAAACGCCTTCGAGTATTGCTTCGTAAATCTGCGAAGGATGACGCGGGGTAAGCGTTTGTTGAAGTACTTGTTGCAAGGCGGCGTCACCTTCCCGGGCCCGCGTAATGATGCTCTCCAGATCGCCAGCTGAGAGCTGTAGCGCATGCGCAGCGGCAAGAGTTCGACTGCCAACCTCCGGGATATCGAGCGCTTCCTTTGGAAACTGCATTGCCCAGGCGACCGAGGAAGAACGCCCGTAAAGCTCGCCGTTAATGAAATTGGCGCAGCGTCCGAAAAACAAACCGACCGGCGCGACGACCGCGATGTTATCAGCCAATCCCACCCATGAGATCTTTTGCCAACGCGCGTAAAGAAAGGTTGCGAGGGTGAGGCCGATCATGCCGCCGTGGCTCGACATTCCACCTTCCCAAACCCGAAAGATAAAAAGCGGATCGCTCATTGTCAGGGAAGGACGATAAAAAAAGGCGTAACCCAGTCGGCCACCGATCACCACACCTAACGAAGCCACGATGATGTAATCTCCCACTCTTTCCGCCGGTAAAGCGCAATAACGCCGCTCTGCCAGCCAGCGAAGAAGAAGAAATCCGCAGAGAAATCCAAGGAGATAGGAAAACCCGTACCAACGGATCCCAAAGGTTGGTCCAAACTTGACCAGGAACGGACTGAAATTATTGACGTAGTACGCGAACAAGATGGCAGCGTAATCCAGTCAACAAATGATGCGGAGAAGAAATTTTTACGTAACGATTGCTTCCGGAGTTCTCCCGGTTTTTCTCTTCGTGGATGGCGCCGGAGCAAGACTCGACCTCGCCGCCGCGCGAAGAGCCGAGAAGTATTCTGCGGAACATTGCGGGCTTTCGCTTCTGGTGATGCAAAACGGAAAAAACGTGCTCGAAGAATACCATCGCAAGGGCGATCCCAGGACACCGCAACGGATTTATAGCGGGACAAAGGCCTTCTGGAACCTGGCTGCGCTCGCCGCGGCCGACGACGGCATTCTTGACCTCGACGAGCGCGTGGCAAACACCATCGCGGCTTGGCGCAAAGATTCACGCAAATCCCAGATCACAATTCGGCAACTGCTCGATTTCTCCTCTGGGCTGGCGCCGGGTTTCGAACTGCAGGTCAACGAATACGGCAACCGCGACAAAACCGCCCTGCGCTTGCCAGCGGTTGCAGCGCCAGGCACGGCATTCATTTATGGACCGTCGGCCTTGCAGGTCTTCCACGAAGTCCTGAAGGAGAAACTCGGGAAACAAACGCCGACCGAATACCTCGAGCGGCGTGTCCTGCATCGGATGAAACTTGGGCCGCAACGCTATCTTGACGATCGCGCGGGCAATCCCCTGCTCGCCGCTGGCTTCATGATGACTGCACGGCAGTGGGCCAGGATGGGTCAGCTCGTGCTGGATAAAGGCAAACCCGTGGTCAGGCCTGAAACTCTCGCGCTATCCTGGCGTGGCTCGCCGGCCAATCACGCCTTCTCCTTAGGTTGGTGGAACAATCGTGCTGCGCCCGACGGGCGCGAATTCGATTTCGAGGAGATGCTGGCACCCAAATGGTCAGGCCAGGATTGGCACGACGCTTGTCTCTGCCGCGAAGCTCCGAGTGATCTGGTGGCTTGCATCGGTTCCGGCTATCAACGCCTCTACGTCATTCCTTCGCTCGATCTTGTTGTTGTTAGACAAGGCACCGGCAGGAAGTTCTCCGATAGTCATTTCCTAAGGCTTTTACTCGCGAAATAGCCAAGTGGTTGCAAGCCTTCGTTCGAGCAAAATGTCGTGCGGCCGATGGTGTTCGCACTAACCAAAGGCATCGAAACTTTCGACTAACGCACAGCAAGAATTCAGTCACGGCACGAAAGTAAGCGTAATATCGTCGCCATTACCGTCTTAATAATTGGCTTACTTTTTAGTATGGGAATTTACCGAAGACTGGCTTTCGCAGCTTTTCCTCTGGGCGAAAGATAGTATACGGCAAGCCCAAGCGCGACGGTGGCAAGACCCCAGAGCGAAGGCGTGCGCGTGGTAGAGCTTTCGAGCAGATGCCAAAGCATCCAGAGACTTACACCAAGAAAAATAAGCGGCGTGACTGGATAACCCCATGTTCTATATGGACGTCGTAACTCCGGTTGACGCCAGCGAAGGACAAAGAGGCCAAGCACGGTAAGAGTCGAGCAAAGGGCGAGACTGAACTGGACATAGTTCACTACTTTCTGAAAACTCGTGACCACGATCAGGAGAATAACGATGGCACATTGAACCAGGGTCGCGCGGATTGGGATGCCACGGCGGTTACGTTTCGCGAGCCAGGAAAGCGCGTTGAAATCTTCTCCCATGGTCATGGTCACACGCGGGCCGATCCACATCATCGCGCTGACCGCTGAGACTAACCCGAGTGCGATGAAGAGCGCCATGATTTTGCCGCCGGCCTGGCCAAAGATGTGCACCCCGGCTATAAGACCAACCTCCTGTTTGCCTGCCATCTCGCTCGGGGGGGTGGTGCGAAGAAAAGCGGCGTTAATTCCAAGATAAAGCGCGGTCACAATCAGAGTGCCAATGCCTAACGACAATGGGATGGTGCGGGAAGGATTTCGCACTTCACCCACGATGTAGGTGGAAGCATTCCAACCCGAATAGGCATACATGACCCAGTAGAGGCTGACCGCAAATGGTGCACTCACAATAAGCGAAGGATCGCGGGGTGATGGAAAGAACGAAACCAGATGGCCGGTCCTCGTTACAAGCCCGGCGACAACGATGATGAGAATCAAAGCAATCTTAAGGAGTGTCGATGTATTCTGAAATCCGCTCCCAAGCCGCAGATCCCAAAGCAAAACGAGGGTTGTCAGGACCACAACGGCTAACGAGAGAGCAAGCGGATTAAGCGCAGGAAAGACTCCGGCCAGATAAGTACCAAAAGGGATGGCCGCAATCGCAACCGGCGCTGCGAAACCGACGGTCGCGGAAATCCACCCGGCGACGAATCCAACTGCGGGGTGATAGATTTCGCGCAGAAAATTATATTCACCTCCTGAACGCGGCAAAGCCGCACCCAGCTCTGCATACGAGAGGGCGCCGCAAAGTGCGCAGACGCCGCCTACAGTCCAGACCGCGAGGATAGCGAAGCCAGTCGGAAGATCGCCAACCTGGAAACCAAGGCTGGTGAAGATTCCGGTGCCAATCATATTGGCCACCACAATGCATGTCGCGGTAAGGAGTGAGATGTTCCTTACCGGTTGGGACATTTTCCGTCGGCGCATTGGAGGCGTGATCTAGCGGCGTTGATTGCAGGTTTCAAATGTTTGTCGCGACCCCGCCCTGGGGAATGGATCGTTAGGGCACGACGGCCTCCGACGAAAAGCAGCGAGCAGGCGGTCATGATTCCCGCTTTGTTCTTGTCTCTTTCAGGGGTCCAAAACCGCTCGGGTAAATAGAAATTACCCTATGAAAATCCGGCGTGCCGCATGACGAACGTAATAAGCTGGATTCGGTCAACTCTACGCGGGGCGCCCCCTCCTGGAGCCATCCGGCCACTTATGGCGCCGGACCAATGACAAAGTCTATGGTCAACCCAGCCGCGCTGATTTTGAAAATCGTCAGGCAACGCTCGCTTTTGGCCAGCTAATCCCCAAAAAAGAAGAACGAGGGTCACGGCAAAGCCGCAACCCTCGTTCCCATTGACCACCCTACCTGGTAAAAGTTATTGCGTCGCCCCGCCGGAAGCTGGCGACTCCGGCCGCGGCGCGTGCAGCGTTTCGAAAGCGTCCAGACGCCTCTGCTGATCGACGGTAAGCAGCGGGCGAATCTTTGCGTTCAGTTGTTTGATGATCGCATCGGCCGCCTCCCGAGCCTGCTTATGAATGGCATCTAGTTGAGGTTGCACCTCCGACACTAGAGGCTTGACCTGAGCCTGCTGCGCGTCGCTCAGGTTGAGAAGCCGCGTCAGCATCAGAGTCAAATCGGGTGGACCATGATGATGAAACGCCATTGGATCTTCCGGTCCCTGTGCGTTTGCGATCGGCGCAAGAGCGAGCAGGGCGATACAGCCGAGAGTAAGAAGAGAAAGCTTCCTGTATTTCATTGCTTTATTCGTTAGGTTACTGAATTTGGTTGCGGATATTGTCGGACTTAGAGACAACCCCGGTCGCCGATCGGTTACAGGTACTTTGAGAGAACTTTTTCAGGACTGCGGCAATTCCGATGCACTCTGCCTCGGCTGGGTGGCTCGACTGCCCGGTTGGCACGCGGCGAGCCGTAGCGGCGAATGAAAGCACGTCATTGATTTCCATTTCTTCTCTGTCGTTTCGGGGTATAATCCCGCGTTGATAAAGACAACCTGGCCGGGACTTGGTTACATGGGTTGGTATCAAATTTTGTAACCCAATCGACCTGTGGGTGTCTTGATTGCGATGTGGATCCGCTGCCCGACCGCCCATGCCCGATGCGAGTTTTGACGAGCAAGCATGCCTTCAACAAATCGCACAAGGTGATGAGGCTGCGGCGCATGAGCTCCTGCAACAATTTCGCCCGTTTGTTCTCCGCCTGGTGCGCTCCCATCTCCCACGGCGGGTCAGCGAAGAGGATCTTGCTCAGATGATTTTCATCAAAGTTTTTCAAAACCTCGACAAGTACTCAGGCAAGGTACCCTTGGCGCATTGGATATCGCGCATCGCCGTGAACACCTGTCTCAACGAATTGCGGGCGGAGAAACGCAGGCCGGAATGGCGTCTTTCCGATTTCGATGAGGAGACCTCTACCGCGATCGAACAGGTGGCACGAACCGAAGCTGATCTCGGCTCACCCGCAGACGCGCGGCTCGCAAAAGATATTCTTCATCAACTTCTCGCTCAGTTACCGCCGGAGGACCGCCTTCTTATCACTCTGCTGCATCTCGAGGAGCGTTCTGTGCAGGAAATTCATCAACTGACCGGCTGGAACCCATCAGCGATCAAGGTCCGCGCTTTCCGCGCCCGCGCGAAAATGAAAAAGATGTTGAATAACAATCCGAAGCTAGCGCCCATCTTTACGTCATGAATACCGAAGAATTCTTGCAACGTCTCTTCTCCTTTGTGCGTCGTTTGCCACCGGAGGAAATTCCCGGAACGCCTTATGGCTGGGAGACCAGGATTGTGGCCCATTGGCGGGAAACGATTGCGCGACGAAAAGCTGCCGCCGGTTTGCTGCGCGGCTTGCGTTGGGCGGCGCTCATGGCCTGCGCCATAGCCCTGCTCGCCGGAACGATGGCGAGCGACGAGTTAGCCGCCTTCAGGAGCCGCAATGATCCTGAAGCGCGTATTGCCGACTCCGCGCTGGTTGCCGGCTATGGATATGAGTAAGTCGCGCACGCTGCGCGTAGTTCTTTACGCGTTGCTCATCTTTCTCGCCGGAGCGATTACAGGCGCGTTTGTCGCACCGCGGATCGGACGTACTTTTATCCGCCCGCCCAACGTTCGTGAAATGTCACATCACATGATGGAGAGACTCGAGTCCGGTTTACAACTTACTCCCCAGCAAGCTGCGCAGATCAAGCCGATCATCGAAAGAACGACTGCCGATCTTGAGGAGATTCACAGCGCAACAACGCATCGGGTGCAGAAGCGAGTCGCAGAAACCAACCGAGAGATTTCGGCCATTCTCACGCCCGAGCAGCAGAAGAAGTTTGCTCAGATGGAAGAAGAACATCGCAAACGCATGAGGTATCACCATCCGTTTGCGGAGCCGCCTGGACCGACTACCCCGCCGCCAGTGCCTTAAGACGGCGCAACTTGATTACTCAGGAAGCGTTGCAGGACGAACTCGTCTCCGGTCGACATGCGCATTCCGTTGGGGCGCCAGAATCGCGCCACGCCAATCGAAGAATGCACGAATGATCCAGCATCTGTCGGAGTATAACTCAGGTAACTATCCTCGTCCTGCGGCACGCTGTTAGCACCAGGAAACGGATCTGACCTGGGCGATTTGACCCATCCTTTGCTCCTGTCTCCTTCGAATAACTCTTCGCAAGGCAATATTCCGTGCACAAAGGAATCAGCATGAAACTATCTATTACTCTATTGTCAGCCGCAGTCCTCCTTATTTGCGGATGCACCACCACAGTTGTCGGTCCTCCCGGACCACCACCTCCACCGGTGGGTGTGACCGTTGCAGTCGAGGACCGGCCCTATTACGTGCACGGACCCTACTATGTCGAAAGCGGCCGCCACTACGTTTGGGTATCGGGGCATTGGGCACATCGACATGGACACCGCGTCTGGATCCACGGTCACTATGTCCTTCGTTAGGCCAACCGGTTATCCTAGGAAGTAAAGAGGCGGCCGAGATAGCCTCGCAGGCGCGCCGGCTCGAAGTCTTTACTGCGATAGCCAAGGTAACCATCCGGCCTAACGAGAGCCACGCCCCCTTCGCTCAAATCATAGGCCGCATGTGCCAGACCGCTCAGGTCGCGTAACTCTGCCGGTAAATCTGAGAATCCACGTGTCACACGGTAAGTATCAAATAATTGAGACCCCGGCGCCTGGACCTCGGCAGCCAGTTGCTCCGCTTTGTTCGCGTTGCCAAAGCCTGGACCAACGAAGAGGAGGAGAATGTGACGCGGCTCGCGAAAGAGCTCAAAAAGCCGCCGCGCCTCCCCCCTTTCATCGCGCAATTCCGCATCCGGCGCCCGGTCGCCCGCGCGTAAGCGGCCACCGCCAGCGTTTTCGACAAATTCACCGCGGCGATAATTCACCGCCAGCTCAGATAACTGATCGGCCACTCTTCCTCCGACCAAGTCAATACCAGTCACCACCGGCAGCAGAAAATCGCGCACACTTTGCGCGAGGGAGCTGCGCATCGTGGCCATGCGCGTGATGCGATCAGTGAGATTAAGCACACCACGAGCGACCGGCGCGCGCTCGTCATGATAGCTCGCGAGCAGCTGCGCTGGAGCGAAGCCCCTGACGACCAAGGCAAGTTTCCAAGCCAGATTGAACGCGTCCTGAATACCGGTGTTCATCCCCTGGCCGCCCGCCGGACTGTGGATGTGCGCGGCATCGCCTAACAAAAAGACGCGCAGTTGGCGGAATTGCGACACAATGCGATGCGAAATGTGGAAACGTGACATCCAGACCGGATCATCCATTTTCACGCCCGGCGGTCCTCGCCGTTCCACCACCTCCCTCACGTCACCTAACGTCAGCTCAGAGAGCGATTGATCGCGCGATTCCGACGGAATACTCGCAACAATTCGCCAGCGATCTCCGCCAAAGGGAAAGAATCCAAGAATCCCGTCTGTCCCAAGGTAAAGATGCACCCGGTCCGGATCGATTAATTCCCCGATCCGCAGGTCGGCGAGGATAAAGCTCTCGTCGTATTGCGCGCCGGCAAACGCCATCCCGAGCGCGTGACGGGTTGCACTGTGTGCGCCGTCGCAGCCAAGAAGCCATGGTGTTTCAACAACTTCTTCGCGGCCGTCGTCATGTTTTAAGGTTGCGCGGACCGTTTCGTTCCTTTGTTCAAGAGTCGTCAGGGTTGTCGCGCGTTCGACTTCGATTCCGACAGTGCCGAGCTGCTCGCTCAGCAATCGTTCCGTCTCCGATTGCGGAAGACTGAGGATGAACGGATAAGGGCTCGCGACGGAGGTGATATCGATCTTCGCCAGCCGATCGTCGCCGTGATGAATCGAGAGACCCTGGAGGCGATGGCCTGCCGCGATAAACTTGTCTGCCACTCCCATCATACTGAAGGCTTCGAGCGTTCGCGGAAAAATACCAAGCGCACGTGAGGTCGGTGCACGTTCTGCCGCGCGGTCGATAATGCGGCATCGCACGCCATGACGAGCCAGCTCGTTCGCCATCGTTAGGCCGACTGGGCCGGCGCCAACCACCAATGGAACGGAAGAATCAACTGTCATTGCCTAGCATTTCAGAAGAGGAAGCAGATGAAAGAGGCCGCCACTAAAGATTCCATTTTCTGGGCAGCTTTTGCTTCCTTGTTTCAACTTCTTCAAAAAGATCTCCCATTTTCTCCACGCGTTGGAGCGTTTTTTCACAGCGAAAAACCAGCCGCTTCGCGTCCTTCTTTTTTAGTGTGGCGTCTACTTCCTCCCATGTCACCGGCGTAGAAACGGTCGGCTCATCCTTGGCACGCAGTGAGTAAACGCAGATCGTCGTCTTGTGTTCATCGTTCTGACTCCAGTCGACAAAGACTTTTCCTTTTCGTAGCGCTTTCGACATTTTCGAAACCACCAGGTTCGAATGCTCGCGTTCAAGGTATTCGGCGAGGGCACGCGAAACCGCTTTCGTCTCGTCGTACGTCACCGCCGTATTGAGCGGGACATAAAGTTGCAGGCCTTTCGAACCCGACGTTTTTGCCCAGCTTTGCAACTTCATGTCGTGCAAAATTTCGCGCAGCCAAATCCCTATCTGGCAACACTGCACGATGTCCGCCGGCGCGCCGGGATCGAGATCGAAGACCATCATTGTCGGACGCTCGACGGCATTCTTGCGGGAGAGGGAAGTGTGCAGTTCGAGATCGGCGAGATTAGCCGCCCAAACGAGCGTCGGCAGATCCTGCGCGAGGCAATAATCCATCATCCGATTGTTGCCTTCGCTCCAGACCTTGGCGGTCTTAACCCAGCTGGGCCGATGCGACGGGCAATTCTTTTCGTAAAAGAATTCACTCTCCACACCATTGGGATAACGCTTCATCGTCAGGGGGCGATCTTTCAGGTGAGGGAGGAGGGCGCCGGCAATGCGGATGTAATAGTCGATCACCTGCCCTTTGGTGAAGCCCGCTTTTGGGTAAAGAACCTTGTCCAGGTTTGAGACGGAAAGCTTCTGCCCTTCCACGATCAACTCCGCGCGATTACTCATGCAATTGATTCTAAAAGCGCTGCGCCTTTGTCGCTATCGTTTGAGCAAATGAGATTCGCCTTCCCGCACCCAGGTTTCCCTTGTCAGGAAAAAAAACGTTCCGGCGACAGCATTGGCTGGGGTTGACAAATGCGCTCCACACAATGATCCCAGGTTTCATGCCCGCTCAGAATGAGAATCTCCACCCGGAGAAAATAGATTCGCACTTCCGGTTTCGCTAGGCGCGGGAAACGCACCGCATCCTTCTCAGTGGTCACAATCATATCGATGTCTCGTCGAATGCAGCGGTTGATGAAACTCTGAAGTTCCGCTTCGCTGTAGCGATGATGATCGGCGAAGCGTTTTGCCAGTTCGATTTTTGCGCCGAGCTTGCGCAGTCCATCTTCGAAACTTTCCGGCGCGGCAATGCCGCAAAAGGAACCGATGTAAGTGTTCGTTAGGCGATCGAGCGGAAGCCGTTCGCCGGAATAAACATCCTCCAGGTAAAGCGGCTCGTGTGCGCATTCGATGATCTCTGCGGTGCGGTTATAGCGCCGGATGCGTTCGATCAATTCGTCGTTGGGCTCGCCGGTACTCTTGGTGATGAAGACATAGCTGGCGCGGCGCAGGTTTCGCGGCGGCTCGCGCAACGTTCCGCGCGGCAGGAGAAACTCATTTCCGAAGGGCGCCTGACGATCAATCAGCACGATGTCGAGACGGTGTTTAAGATGGAGATACTGCAAACCATCGTCGAGCAGAAGAGTGTCGGCTTTCATCTCACGAATGGCGTGAAGGCCGCTCTTCACGCGATCCTTTTCCACGAGCACGATGACGTCCTTCAGGTTCTTTGCCAGCATGTAGGGCTCATCGCCAGCGGTGAGTGAATCGAGGAGGAGCGAATGGCCATCGGAAACGATGCGCGGTGGATCGGGCGCGATGCCGCGCAGTCGATCGAGCCAGGTGCGCTTGGAAGGTTTCGCCACACTCTTGTAGCCGCGGCTGAGAATCGCGACGCGGCGGCCCCCAGCCTGCAGGGCGCGTGCGAACTTTTCCACGATTGGGGTCTTGCCCGTGCCGCCAACCGTCAGGTTGCCGATGCTGATGACGAGACAACCAAGTGCGCGCTCGCGCAGAACGCGCCTGCGATAGAGCAACAAGCGCAGTTGGACGAGCCAGGCGTAGACGAACGAGAGGGCAAAAAGCAAAGCACGCAGAAGCGCTGCGCGGGCGCCGTGACGACGCCCGAGGATGACGTCGATGGCGAATTGTTCGAGATTTTCCAGCCAGCGGCGCATCAGGGAGCAAGAATTGAGATCACCGTGCGTGTCCCGGCATTATCCGCCAAGAGAATGCGAGTTTGGGTATTGTCTAATTCGCTTGCTTCCTGCATTGCCACCGCCACCTCTGTCGGTCGTTGCAGGGTCAGACAGGCGATGGTTGAGCCGGAACCACTCAGGAAACCGCCGAGGGCTCCGACACTTTCCGCCGCTGCAATCACGCGGTCGAGAAAAGGAACAAACTTTGCTCGATAAGGCTGGTGGAAATGATCGCTCAACATGCCGCGGAGATTTTCATAGCAGCCGCTGGCCAAGGCAGCCGTGATGGCGCAGGCATTGCCGCAAGACTCGACCGCGCGCAATCGATCGATCTCGTTAGGCAAAAGGCGCCGCGCTTCGGAGGTCTTGACTTCGAAGGCTGGGATGAGGAGCACAAAACACAGGCGCGCGTCGAGCGGAAACTTCTGGTGTCGATTGTTGCGCGCGACTACGAAACCTCCAAACTCGGCTGGTGCAGCGTTATCGGGATGGCCTTCCAGCTCGGCGCAGAGTCCCAAAATCTGCTCGCGCCGGAGCGGCTCTTCGAGAAGGCCATTGAGTGCGTGCAAAACTCCAAGCCGTACCGTCACGCTGCTCCCCAGCCCGCGCGAATGCGGCACGTCACCCTCGATTCGGCAGGAAAAGGCGAACGGCTCGTATTCCGTGGCGTGAAAGAAATGGCGCGCCGCCTGTTGCGCCATCATGCCAGCTTCCGTCCTCTCACCACGCGCGACAGTCACAAAGTTATACATTTGCAGCGCAACGCCGAGGCAATCGAACCCAGGGCCAAGATTCGATGTGGTGGCAGGGACGCGGACTGTGATTTGTTGCTTGTTCAATGGATGTCGCCCAAAAATGGAGAGCGAAGAGCCGGGGCCGCCGCAGAGATTGTAGCTTGGGCCGTTCCCGCGGCAAGACGAGGGCGCGAACACCAATGAAAGACTGGATCGATCTCGAACAGGTGCGCCATTTCGCGGCGGAGAAAACCGAAGCTTACCGGCTCTGCACCAAGCCTGACGGTTGGATCGAACGCTATGGGTCGGACGTTCTGATTTCAAACCGGAACGAGGCGGCGCGGGAAGCGATCCTGCACGAGCTGGATGAGTGGAGGCTGCTTACTGGCGCGCGCTTTGAACGCATCTTCGGTCGCCATCTTCCAAAACAAAATGCGGATCGGAACGCGCCCAAGCTCATCTTCGGCGATGCGGCAGCGCCACTCCAGCGCACGGTCTTGGAGCGCGATGTTTGTTATGCGCTCGATTTTGGCGCTGGTTACTCGGTCGGCCTTTTTCTCGACCAGCGCGAAAATCGTTCATTCGTTAGGCGAGCGGCGCCGCGCCGAATGTTGAACTGTTTCGCTTACACCTGTTCGTTTTCAGTCGTCGCCGGTTTGGCCGGAGCGGAAACCCTTAGTATTGATCTTTCCAAGAAATCGCTCAATCGGGGCCGCGATAATTTCATGCTTAACCGACTGGCGACCGATCGTCACCGTTTCCTCGCTGACGACGTCATGGCCATCCTTCCGCGGCTTGTCCGAAAGGGCGAACGCTTCGACCTGATCGTTCTCGACCCGCCGACCTTTTCCCGCTCGCGCACGGGCAAGGCCTGGCAGGTGGAACACGATTTCGAGAAGCTTCTTTTCAACGCCCTCGAGATCGCGGAGCGGGACGCGAAGATTATGCTCTCAACCAATTGCAACCGTCTGGACGATCGGGTCCTCGAGGTCATGGGTCGCTTTTGCCTTAAAGCTACCCGCCGTGCCGGCACTTTCCAGCGCCCGACGCGACTCCCCGATTTTCCACTCGGGGTCGCGGCGCGTTCCCTTTGGCTGATCTTGCGCTAGCTTTTTCCTGACGCGCAACCGAGGATTGCGATGCGAAGATGACATATATGGAAAGCGACGAAATGAGCGGCGACTTTGCGGCCCGAGGCCTCCAATACACCAAAGAGCAATGGGACGAGATTATGGCGCAAACCGAGGATTACGTCCGCGCCAACCCAACCAAGTCGCTCCTCTATGGAGTGGCGACGGGATTCGTTTTGGATCGTCTGCCGATCTTCCGCATCCTGGGCGGCTTGCTTCGACTTTGCTTCATGGCTTTTAAGCCGGCCATTCTCATCTACGGCGCGACCAAACTCTACCAGCTGATCAGCGAGGATGATCGTTAGGCCGATTCTCCCTTCCCCGCGGGCGGGGTTGTAACCTTGGCGGACCTTGCCTAACGATCAAGGGTGAAGCCGACTTTCACTGTCACCTGCCAGTGATTGATCTTGTTGTCCTCGATATGTCCGCGCATCTCAGTCACCTCAAACCACCGCATGTTGCGAATGGTTTTCGAGGCGAGGCTGATCGCATTCTTAACCGCGTCGTCGATTGAGGTTTGGGAAGAACCAACCAGCTCAAGCTTTTTATAAACGTGATCGCTCATGGCAGACACTCGCCGGACGACCTGTGGATGACAACTGCAGGACCTTCGCCGGTTGCGACGTCTCCGCGCAATCAACCGGCAGCCTAACGACGCTCGTTCCGCTGGCTTTCACCGGCAAACTCCCTAACGAACTTACGTCTCCGCAACTTTGGATTGAGCTAGCCGAGACCGCTTGTTAGCGTGCCCTGCGCTCATGGAAGAAAATATTGAGTCCCATTTAAAGGAAACTCGCGTCTTCAAGCCGTCACGCGAGTTTGCCCAAAAGGCCCGTATCTCCAGCCTCGAGCAGTATCGGCGGATGTATCGCGAATCGATCCGCGACCCGGACAAATTCTGGGCGCGCGAAGCCGGCGAACTGCGTTGGCAAAAACCATGGAAAAAAGCCCTGGAGTGGAAAGTGCCTTTCGTAAAGTGGTTCGTCGGCGGCAAACTGAATCTCTCGGAGAATTGCCTCGATCGCCATCTCCAAGGTGCTCGGCGCAACAAGGCCGCCATCATTTGGGAAGGCGAGCCCGGGGACAAACGCATTCTCACTTATCAGCAACTCCATCGCGAAGTCTGTCGTTTTGCCAACGTTCTAAAGCGAAACAAAATTCGAAAGGGCGATCGCGTCATCATTTACCTGCCGACTATTCCGGAGGCGGCCATTGCCATGCTCGCCTGCACGAGAATCGGGGCGATTCATTCCGTCGTTTTCGGCGGCTTTAGCGCAGACAGCATTCGCGACCGCATCGCCGATAGCGGTGCAACCGCCGTCATTACTGCCGATGCCGGTTACCGCCGGGGCGCGCTTGTTCCGCTCAAGCACAACGTCGACCAAGCCCTGGTAGAGAAGAGCACGGTAAAACGCGTGATCGTTTTTCGGCGCGCCGGGAACGACATTCACATCGAAGAAGGGCGCGACGTTTGGTGGCATCGCGAGCTGCAATATGTCGACGCAAATTGTCCTCCAGCGGCGCTCGACAGCGAACATCCCCTTTACATTCTCTACACCAGCGGATCGACGGGAAAACCGAAAGGTATCCTCCACACGACCGGTGGTTATCTGGTCGGAATTCACGCGACCACAAAATACGTTTTCGATTTGCGCGAAGACGACATCTACTGGTGTACGGCGGATGTCGGCTGGGTGACGGGACATAGCTACGTCGTTTATGGACCGCTCGCCGCCGGCGCGACCACCCTGATGTATGAGGGCGCACCAAATTGGCCTGAACCCGATCGCTTCTGGCGGATCATCGAGGACTACGCAGTCAGCATTCTCTACACGGCGCCGACTGCGATTCGCGCCTTTATCCGTTGGGGAGACCAATGGGTGAAAAAGCACGATCTTTCGTCGCTGCGACTATTAGGCACGGTCGGCGAACCGATCAATCCCGAAGCCTGGATGTGGTATCACCGGACGATCGGGCGTGGCCGTTGTCCAATTGTCGATACCTGGTGGCAGACAGAAACCGGTGGAATCATGATTACTCCATTGCCGGGTGCGACGCCGACCAAGCCGGGCAGCGCAACTTTGCCATTCTTTGGCGTCGATGCCGCAATAGTCGATGCCGCGGGCAAGGAGGTGCCGCCTAACGTGGGTGGAAAATTGATTGTCAGGCGCCCCTGGCCCTCCATGCTTCGCACGATCTACGGCGATAAGACGCGCTACCGAAAACAGTATTGGAGCCAATACCAGGGCAACTATTTTACCGGCGACGGCGCGCGGCGGGACAAGGATGGCTACTTCTGGATTGTCGGCCGCATAGACGACGTTCTCAATGTGGCCGGTCATCGCCTCGGCACTTCGGAAATCGAAAGCGCCCTCGTTAGTCATCCGAAGGTCGCGGAAGCCGCAGCGGTCGGTCGCCCGGACGAGATCAAAGGCCAAAGCGTGGTCGTCTTTGTCACGCTCAAAGGGGACGTCACCCCGAACCTCAGCCTGAAGGAAGAACTGCGCGGCCATGTTGGCCAACATATCGGCTCGATCGCCAAACCGGATGAAGTGCGTTTCGCCGAAGCGCTTCCGAAGACGCGCAGCGGAAAAATCATGCGTCGTTTGCTCAAGGAAATCGCGAGCGGCAGAACCGTCACCGGCGACACCACCACCTTGGAAGATTTCAGCGTGCTGGCAAAACTCAGCCGCGCCGAGGAATGAAGTAGATTGGTGCTGTGAGTTTCATCACCACCGGTTTTCGCGAGCTAACGCTCAAGGTGCGCCGCCAGCGCACGCGCATTGCACTGCGGCACGAGAAGAGACTCCTGCAAAAATCCGAAATCGTGCTCGGCCGCGCTGGAACGGCGGAAGCGGCCAAGTTTCCTGAGGTGCGCAACGAAATTGTTGCGCTGAAAAAGTTTGAGCAGGAACAAAAAGAAGTCGCCGCCCGCATTGCTAAGATCGAAGAAGCGTTGAAGAGGATCGACGCTCAACGGCAGGCCAACTCCCACGAGCAAGCCGCCGCTCTCGCCAAACTCGAAGACGAAAGACGCCCAATCCTCACCCAGCGCGACGAAGCGAAGACGGTCGCCGATCGTTGCGACAATGAACTTGCAACCGTCGATTGCCGCTTACGCGATCACGATAACGCTGATCGCGAGCTTTTGAAAAAGGTCGAAGCGCTTCAAGCCACCGAGCCGCCGCCTAACGACTTGCAGGACCAGATGAATCGGCTGAGCGCGCAGCGGGCGCGTTTTCCGCGTGAACGCAGTGAGATGGAAAAGGCCCGGCTCGGCAGCGAGGAAGCCTGTCGTAACGCGAAGCAAAAGCTGACCGCGGCCGACGAACAACTTGCGCAGGCGGACAAAAAGATCGCCAAAGTCCGCGGCGAATTCGAAGCGCGCGATCGCGAGTTAAACGAAAGCGCTCGCGTCCAGGAGGAAGAAGTGCGGCAGGCACGCCAGCAACATCAGACGGTGGAGGAAAAAAAGAATCCGGCCTATCTCAACATCGGGCGACACCTGGCGTCGCAGGGCATCGCGCCGCCGAGCGCCCCGCACCTGCTTGCCGAGGTGCAGCGCCGCCGCGCCGCAGTCGATCACCACGCGCAACACAAGGCCGAACTGGCTGAGCTCTCAAAAAAAATCGACAAGCAGGAGCTTCGAAAATTCTACTTCACCATCTTCTCGCTCCTCGCCCTCCTCGCCATTATTCTCCCGCTGGTTTCGCAATCGCCTGCCAAGCGCGATTGGCTACCGCAGGCAACCTCGGCCATTCTCTCGCTCGACATTGAGCAGTTCAACAAAAGTCCGCTCGCCCGGCGCTGGGGCAAGGAACAACCCGGGGTTTGGCAAAAAGTCGTGATTGGATTGCTCGGCGAAGCCGCTCACACTCCCGGGCTCAACCTCGCACAGGACGCCAGTCGAGTGACCCGCGCCCTAACGAATAACGATCTCGGGCACCAGGAAGAATATGTGCTGGTGGAGTCGAAGGGGGACCTCGCGCCCGTCATGCGCTCGATCGCCCAGGACAAAAGCTTCACCAACAGCACTGTCACCGGCCTCGTTGTTTTCCAAGGCCGGGATGTGAGCGTAGCCCGAGTCGGACCACGCACGCTCGCTGTCGGTTCGTTAGGCGAAGTGGAGCATCTCGTCCACGTGCGCCTCGGTACTGAACCAGATTTGAAAGTCGAGGACCCGCTCCTGCAACGTTTCCAGGCGCTCGAAGGCGATAGTGTGTTCCGCCTCGTTTTCCGCACCTCTCCCGAGCCAGGCTCTTTTTTTGGTCAACTTTTCTCACCGCTTCTAACCCAGGCCACCCGGGGGCTTGGCCTGAGCATGAATCTGGCAGTCCCATCGAAAGCCCGTCTCATCGTTTGGGCGCGTGATCCGGAAAAAGCGAAAAACCTGGCGACTTCTCTCCAGAACGAGGCAGCTCGCTGGCTCGCGCTGCCGGGATCTGATTTTGTTTTCACGACCGAGCCGCCGAAGATCGAGCAGAAAAACGATGTCCTGACTCTCGACTTCCAAATCCCCGAAGGCGCGGCCCGCCTGCTGCTGCAACGTCTGGCGAAGGTTCAGCCGGCCCCTGTCGCGCCGTGAAGTTATCGTTAGGCTGCTTGAGCAAGCGATGCTCGATCCTGCGCGCTCTACCGCTCTGCCTGTTCGCTGGCTCCCTCTGGGCCGCGCCGCATTACGATAACCTCGTCGATATCCGATCAGTCGATCCGACCATTCGGGTGGATCTGCAATACGCGCGCGCCGGGAACATAGCCGGCCACGCACTTTATCCACCGGATATGCCCGCTCTGGTTAGACCCAGCACCGCAGCCCGGCTCGCCAAGGCGCAGGCATTTTTGCGTCCTCACCATTACGGCCTAAAAATCTGGGACGCCTACCGACCGCTCGCTGCGCAGATCGAATTGTGGAAGCTCACCCACAACGGCTCATTCGTGGCCGACCCGCAAAATGGCAACGGGTCGCTTCACACCTGGGGCGTAGCGGTGGACGCCACCCTGGTCGACGATCGAGGCCGCGAATTGGCAATGCCGAGCACATTTGACGAATTCTCTCCAGCGGCGCGTCTGCATTATCATGGCAACGACGCAGTCGTGAGACACAATCTCAAAATCCTGCAAGCCGCGATGAAGCACGGCGGCTTTTACGGCATGCGTACGGAGTGGTGGCACTTCATCGCCTACGATTGGAAGAATTATGCGCCGATTCGCGAGGCCAAAAAATTGGAGCGTTGAAGAGTTAAACCAATAACGCCAGTTTCCTCCCCGTCTTTCAACACCCAACTACTCATGCTCGCCTCGTTCAGCCAAGCGCTCAGTGAACCGGAATACATCCACGTCCTGATTAACCCGCTGCCGGTTTATGGCCTAACGATGGGAATCATCGGCCTGATCCTGGCGCTGATCCTGCGCAGCCGCTCGGCACAAATCGCCACGCTCGCTCTCATCCTGCTGAGCGGCGCGATCGCCTGGCCGGTCGTCGCGTATGGCGAGAAAGGATACGACCGCGTTCTTTCCATGTCTGACGATCAGGGGCAGGCATGGCTGAAGGCCCACATGCATCGCGCCGACAAATTGGTTTGGTCTCTCTATGTTGTGGCCGGGCTCGCCGCGCTCGCGATCTTTGCACCACTGAAGTGGCCTAAAACCGCCACCCTTCTGGCGGTGATGACGCTGCTCTTTTCTTTCGTCGCGCTGGGGATGGGTGGTTACATTGCCTACGCCGGCGGCAAGATTCGCCATCGCGAATTCCGCAACGAGCCCGCGCCCTCCGTCCCACCGGAACAGGACGAACATTAAGGACGTGCGTATCGACATCATCACACTTTTTCCCGAGCTCTGCCGCGTCCCCCTGGGCGAAAGCATGATGGGCCGTGCACAGCGCAGCGGCGCGCTCGAGCTGTGCCTCCACAACTTGCGGACTTGGACTAACGACCGTCACCACGTCGTGGACGACGCGCCATTTGGTGGTGGTCAGGGCATGGTGATGAAGGCGGAGCCAATCTTCGCTGCGGTCGAATCCCTTCGCCGCCGCACGAGTAAAGTCGTCCTCATGACGCCGCAAGGTCGGCGCTTCGATCAGGCGATGGCGCAGAGATTTTCTGATCACGAACATCTCATTATCGTTTGCGGGCATTACGAAGGAGTGGACCATCGCGTCATCGAACATCTGATCGATGTCGAGGTTTCTATTGGCGATTATGTCCTAACGAACGGCGCGATTGCCGCGGTCATCTTCGTCGATGCAGTTGTCCGGCTCCTTCCCGGAGTGCTCGGGCACGAACAATCGGCGGCCGACGACAGCTTCAGTCGCGGCTGGCTCGAAGCGCCATCCTACACGCGCCCGGCTGAATTTCGCGGCTGGAAAGTGCCGGAAATTCTCCTCAGCGGCCATCACGCTGAGATCGCCGCCTGGCGCAAACGCGAAGCAGAACGTCGTACCCGGGAAAACCGGCCCGACCTGTTGCCCTGAGTCGGCCTCGCATTCCGCTCTGTGCAGAGACGCGAAATTAGCTATTCGTTTCACATGATACGCTCAGCCACCGCCGGCCTAATCTTCTTTCTCTGCCTAACGAGTCTCGAGGCCGAAAAAATCGCCCTCACCGGCGCAACCGTCATCAATCCGGAAGACGGCAAAACAATCGAGAATGGGACCGTCTTCATCGACGGCAACATGATCGCCGCCGCCGGACCCTCCAAGGACGTGAAGCTGCCGGCGGAAGTGCGGCGGATCGATTGCAGTGGGAAATTCATCGTGCCGGGATACATCGATACCCATGTGCATTTCTTTCAATCGGGCGATCTCTTTACCCGGCCTGATGTGGTCGACCTCACCAAGGTGCGGCCCTATCCGGACGAAGTGAATTGGATCAAGCGCAACCTCATGGATACTTTCACGCGTTATCTGCGCTGCGGCGTCACGGGAGTCATCGATGTTGGCGGTCCGATGTGGAATTTCGCCGTCCGCGAACGCGCGAACTCGACCGCGAGTGCGCCTCGAATGGCTGCGGCTGGCCCACTTATCTCCAGCGTGGCGCGTCCGCAACTCGACCTCGGCGATCCCCCGATCCTAAAAATCGATACCCCGGACAAAGGTCGCGCCTTTGTGCGCAAACTGGCGGAGAAGCACCCCGATTACGTCAAGATCTGGTACATCGTTACACCCGAGCAACCCGCTTCGAGTTTCCGTCCGGTTGTGCATGCGGTGATTGAAGAAAGCCACGCACGGAAGCTGCGCGTCGCGGTTCATGCCACGGAGTTGGAAGCAGCCCGCGCGGCGGTCGAAGAAGGCGCTGATCTTCTTGTCCACAGCGTGACCGACAAACCGGTCGACGATGAATTCGTTAGGCTAATGAAAGCGCACAACACCATGCTCACCCCCACCCTCGTTGTCTTCGAGCGTTACGGGCGGACATTCTGCCATAGGTTAAATCTGACCAGGGAAGAACTTGCCTGGGGGAGCCCGGATGTAATCGCCACTCTGGACGTGACCAAGCTCCCACCGGACAAAGTGCCGGAGAGGATCAAAGATGCCGTCGCAAACCCAGACGAGGTCATGGACAAGATCAAGAAAACCTATGACGTCGCTTTCAAGAACCTGAAGACTCTTGAGGATGCCGGTATTCCAATCGCAGCCGGAACGGATGCCGGCAACATCGGCACCATCCACGGACCGGCGCTCTTTCGCGAGTTTCAGCTTATGAAAGAAGCTGGCCTAACGAATCAGCAAATTCTGCGGAGCACGACCACTACGGCAGCGAAAGCTTTCGGCGGTCAAATGGGACCAAAGATGGGGAGTGTTTCGCCAGGGCATTATGCTGATCTGGTCGTGTTGAATTCCAACCCGCTCGAAGACATTGGGCACGCCTCAGACATCAAGATGGTTTTCAAGAATGGTATTCAGTATTCGTCGGAACCGACCAAGCGCTGAGTTGGCAAGTGAGACGCGAATACACATTTGAATCGATTGCCGCGCCCTGCCTAACGACGGTTTGTGACGCGCCTTTTCCCGAAAGGCACAAGGAGATAAGCCAGCCCGCCCAATAATCCCCACGACGCCTGCACGGCATAGCCAAGCGACGCGCTCAGCGCGGCCGGCGCGGCGGGCACTCCGGCAAGGTCTCCGAGCAGTTTCTGGAAGAGCGTCTCGCGCACACCCAGTCCCCCTAACGAAACGGGCACACCGGTGATGGTATTCACGAGTGGCATGACGCAGATGAAATCGAAAAGCCCGGCGGTGTTTCCGGCAGCATGCAGCGAACGCATCGCGCAATAGTAGCTGAAATAATAGGCGAGATGAGAGAGCATCGTTAGGCCAACCGCCGCCAAACAGGTCCACGGCCGCGCAGCATACAGACGAAGAGCCCTGCCCGACTCCAAGATCGTGGCGCGCAACGGGAATTTCTTTGGCAATCGATTCAACCAACCCAAGCCAACTGCGCTGGCGACGAAGACCAGGAAAAGGGCAGAGCCGCCGAGCAAAGCGAGCGCAATGTAAGTGATATGAAGAGTCTGCGGTGACTGTTTGAGCCACTTAAAGCGATCGACGACTACGAGAGCGACGAGCAGGAGAAGGGAAACCAATCCAATTAATCGATCGATCGCTACGGCGAGTGTTGCGCGCATTTTTTGGCGCGGCGCCTCCTTGAAAACAAAGTAGAGTCGCATCGCGTCGCCGCCGACAAGTCCGGGCAGAAACATATTGAAGAAGAGGCCGATCATCACGATCGCACCCGCGCGCCACCAGGCTATGGTCACGCTCTGCACGCGCAGCAGCACTTGCCACCGAATCGTTGCCAGTGTCTCGACCAAAGAGTATGAAATCCAGGCAAGCAGCAGCCAATGCCAGTCGGCTCGGCGTAGCGCATCAAGAACCTCCGCGCGCCGCGCCGAATCATGAAGAACATAGCAAATGCCGACAGCTGTGACAAAAAGCTGCAGCGAGAGAAGGCCGATCCGCCTGATCATCTTTCGCGAGATTCGGCGAGCTCGAGCCCTTTACTCGTTAGGTGCTAAGAATGCGTCGCGGCGGTTCAGTAGCACCTCGGCGATATCGAGCACCCTGACGTTCTCGCCGCCTTTCGTTCCTGCCATCCCGTCACTCATCATGTTGAGACAGAAGGGGCAGGCGGTGGCGAGCGTTTTGGCGCCGGTGGCAACCGCCTCCTCTGCTCTCAGCCGGGAAACCCGCTGCTCGGGTGCTTCATCAAACCACATGCGACCGCCGCCCGCGCCGCAGCAAAATGTCTTCTTCCCGCAGCGCGGCATCTCGCGATAGCTATTGTCGTTAGGCGCGTTGAGGACCGTGCGCGTCGCCGCCGTTTCCTGATTCACCCGGGCCAGGTAACAAGGATCATGCAGCGTGATTGGCTCACCATCACTTATCCCCCGGCGCAGGTTGCCGGCAGCAAGTAACTCTGCGAGGAGCGACGAGTGGTGTTGGACCTCGTAGTTGCCGCCAAACTGTGGGTACTCATTCTTCAGTGTGTTGTGGCAATGGGGGCAGGGCGTCACGATCTTGCGAACGTTGCGACGAGTCAGCGTTTCGATATTGCTTTGTGCCCGTTCCTGGAACAGAAACTCATCGCCAATCCGTCGCGCCGGATCGCCGGTGCAGGTTTCTTCCCTGCCCAGCACAGCAAAATTTACGCCGCCTTCTTTCAGCAACTGTACTGTCGCCCGCGCGACTTTCTGCGCGCGTGGATCGAAGGAAGCCGCGCAACCGACCCAGAAAAGATAATCGAAGTTTGGATTCGATTCGACCGTTGGCACGTCCAAGCCCTCCGCCCAGGCCAGTCGCTCGGCATTCGGACGGCCATAAGGGTTCGACTGATTTGCGATCTGTTGTAGAGCGCGCGCGGGCGGGCCGGAAAGCTTGCCTTCGCCAATCAAATCGCGCCGCATGTCATCAATCAGATCGACATGCCCAATAAGCACCGGGCACTCTTGCACACACGCCTGGCACATGGTGCACGCCCAGAGAGTTTCATCCCTGATCGTCTGATGAACATTACCGCCGCCTAACGACATTAAGTCTCGCAGATCGATCACAACTGACTTTGGTGAAAGCGGTTTGCCCGAAGCGGTCGCCGGACAAGCCTCTTCGCAGCGGCCACATTCCATGCAGGCGTCAAGGCTGAGTAATTGCGACTGAGTGAAGTCAGCTAACTCTGCCACACCGGTCCGGCCCGTTGCCTCCACCTCCTCGATTGTCAGAGGAGCAAGCGCACCCATGGGACGATCAGGGCGGGTAGCGATATTGAGAGGGCCGGTGATGATATGGAGAAAGCGATTGATCGGGAGAGTCGCAAAAAGAAGAGCCACGAGGATGGCATGCAGCCACCAGACGCCAAGGTGAATCGATTGCGCCGTGTGGATATTCAGGCCGCGCAGGAAGCTGCGATCGATGAGCCATCCGACGGTTGACCAGTGTGCAATCGGCGCCTGCACCTGGGTGTAGTGTAAGCGTAGCGCTTCGACGGCAAAGCCGGTAATGCCTAACGATAAAAGGAGACTTAACAGCCACCAGTCGCTGAAGTTGTGGCCAAGGCTCGGCGGCTTGCGAAACGCCCTTCGATACAGCGCGAGCAGGCAGCCAAGAATGAACGCCACTCCAAAGACATCCATCGTCAGCTCATAGATGAGATAATACCAACCGTGATGAAAGTTGTAGGGTCCGTCGTGCGCGATCGCGAGGAGCGTGGTCCCGATGGTGAGAACAAGGAATCCGCTAAAGAGCAAAAGATGAAGCAGCGCGCCGAGGGTCTTCTTGTGCACACGCTTTTGCGCCAGCGCGTAAACGGTGAGCCGCTCGAGCCAGACCCGCCAATCGCGCGTGAACCCTGGCCGCCGTCCCTTTCGCCATTGCCGGCGATGTTGTTCCAATTGCCACCCCAGCGAGGCAAAGCTGGCGAAGATCATGGCAAAAAACACTACCTGCATCCATGGCGCAATGTTGCCGAAGACCTGCCGCGTCGCGTTATCCATGGCGCAAGCTTAGAAGGGCGGTCAACCCTGTTGCAGCGCCTCGATTAGTTGCGGCACGATTTGATGCAGATCGCCGACAAGGCCATAGGTCGCCGTCTGAAAGATCGGTGCGTCGGGATCCTTGTTTATTGCCACGATGATGCGCGAGTCTTTGATCCCTGCGAGGTGCTGAATGGCGCCGGAAATACCGAGCGCGATATAGAGATCGGGAGCGATCACTTTGCCAGTTTGTCCAATCTGATAATCGTTAGGCGCAAGCCCGGTATCAACCGCCGCGCGCGTGGCACCAATCGCACCACCCAAAGTGTCGGCCAAACCACCGACGAGACGATCGAAGGTATCCTTATCTTTCAAGGGGCGCCCGCCGCCAATGACGACACGGGCTTCAGTGAGATCGGGACGATCAGACATGCGCTCTTCACGAGAGATAAACCTTGTTCCGTTAGGCAGGGCACTCGAATCAATTTCGAGGCGTTCCGTCGGGCTTTCTGCCGCATCAGCCTCAGGCGCGGCGAAGGCTGAGGCTCGGATACTTAGAACTTGGCGAGCGCCAGCGAGTTGGACGGTGGCGAGCATGCTGCCGGCGTTGATCGGTCGTTGGTAGCTAATCCCGTTTTGAGTTTTCGTGATCGCGAGGACGTCGGTCAGCATTGGTGCGTTTAGCAAAGCGGCGGCGCGCGGCAGGATATCCTTGCTGAAAGTAGAAGAAGTTCCGAGAAGTGTGGTCGCACTCAGTTTCTCAACGACATTTGCCGCGACGACGGCATAGCGATCCGCGAGAGGCTCCGCCAGGGCGGTGTCGTCCGCCAGAATAACAGTCTCTGCGCCTAACGATCCTAACGACTTCGCCATTTCCTCCAGATCCTGGCCGACCAGCAAAAGCGCGAAACTACCGCCGAGTTCTCGTGCCGCGGTCACGGCGTGCAGCGAAGCTCGTTTCACTTCGCGACGATCGTGTTCGATAAGAACGAGCGTGTTCGCAGTCATCAAAGCACCTTCGCTTCTTCCTTGAGTTTCTTAACCAATTCTTCGACCGATTCGACACGCACACCGGCAAGGCGTCGTGACGGACGCTCGGTGGTGAGCACGGTCGTGAGCGGTTGTACATTCACCCCAAGCTGATCACAGGTCTGGACCTCGATTGGTTTCTTGCGCGCTTTCATCAGACCTGGAAGGGAAACATACCGTGGCTCGTTCAGGCGCAGGTCGGTGGTAATCACGGCGGGAAGATTGACTTCTATTACTTCAAGACCGGCGTCGGTCTCGCGAGTGCAGCGCGCCCGGGCTTTATCGTCAATAAACTCGATCCTGGAAACAAACGTCGCCTGCGGCCAGCTTAACAAGCCCGCCAGCATTTGTCCGGCCTGGTTGGAATCGTCGTCCACCGCCTGTTTGCCCATGAGCACGACCTGCGGCGCTTCCTTCTCCACCGCAGCGCGCAAAATACGAGCAATCGCGTAAGGGTCTAGTGGGCGCGCATCGTCGATCCGAATGGCACGATCGACTCCCATCGCCAGCGCCGCACGCACCTGCTCGTCAACTTTTGCCGGACCGATGGTTAGCCCGACGATTTCGGCCGCGTCGCCACGTTCACGAATGCGAAGCGCCTCTTCGATCGCGATTTCGTCGAAAGGATTGATAACCGATTTCGCCGTGGCGAGCGATCCACCGGGAGCGGCGGACTCATAGGGATCCGGAACGCTTTTGAATGGGACAAGGATTTTCATGAGCGAGCGTTGAGAGTCAGTTTCAGCCTGGATGCGAGAGATGTCCCGCCAGAGATAGGCATCAACCTCACAGGCCGATGAGTGAGGCGATGATGTTACGTTGGATCTCGCTCGTACCGGAATAGAGCTTGGCGCCGATGGCGTCGCGCAGTTCGCGCTCCACCTCATATTCCGTCATGTAGCCATAGCCTCCGTGAATTTGAATTGCGTCCTCGGCGGATTTCACCCAGGCCTCCGCCAAATGAAGCTTTGTCATGGCAGCTTCGAGGTAAACCGCCTTGCGATGCCCCGCCGCCCAACCGTAGTGATAAAGCATGTGTCGCGCGCTTTCGACGCGCATCTTCATGTCCACAATCTTGCTCGCGACGAGCTGATATTTGCCAATGGATTGGCCACCTTGTTTGCGCTCGTTCGCATAACGAATGCATTTCTCCAGTAATCGCTGCATCGCTCCCACCGCGCTGGCCAGAATGCACCCGCGCTCCCAAGTCATGGAACGGGTGAAGAGGAATGCGCCGCCGCCTTCCTTGCCGAGCAGGTTTTCGGCCGGGACTTCGCAGTTCTCGAAGAACACTTCAGCCATGGGAGAAGTACGCACGCCCATCTTCTCGATCTTGTGCGAGGGATCAAAACCGGGCATGCCCTTCTCGACAACAAAGGCGGTAATCCCGTCCTGCCCGCGCGCTTTGTCGACGTTGGCAAAGACGACAAGTATATCGGCGACCGGACCATTGGTGACGAAAATTTTGCTGCCGTTGAGAACGTACTTGTCACCTTGCTTCGTTGCGGTCGTGGCAAGGGCAAAAGCATCGGATCCGCTATTCGGTTCGCTCATCGCATTGCCGCCGATGAGGCTCCCGTCGCAAAGCCCGGGAAGAAATTTTCGCTTCTGGGCCTCGGTGCCGTTAAAGACCAACGGAGTTACCGCAGTCCACATATGGGCGTTGATGGAGAAGAGCAGACCGTTGTCCTTGCAGTGATAACCGAGCCGCTCGAGCGAAGCGACGGTGGTGAGTGGATCCTGACCGAGGCCGCCAAACTCCGTCGGCACGAGCAAACCCTGAATCCCAAAATTCCCGCACTTTTTCCAAGCCTCGTGATTGAATACGGCCTTGCGATCGTTTTCGATCACTTCGTAATTGAGTTGCTCGCGCGCGAAACGGCTGACCGCGTCGAGCAGCTCGCGTTGTTGATCCGACCAGGCAAAATCCATCGTCTGTAAGTCTCTCTTGGGCTAATCCGCTGCCGATGTAACAAACAAACCGCAAAGTCGATGCCGAGCTTCGAGCTGGCGCGGTGAGTGGGCATTGTAGAATCGGCCTCAAAACCGGTCAAGAGAAGCAAGCCCGATGATTCGCCGCAGCGATAAAATCGCCAGCGGATGATTTTCACGAAAATAATTCAGGGCTCTGGTCAGATCGAACAAAGGCTATCCCGCCGCGATGATGCGAAAGCCGCGACATAATATGTCTCATCGACAAAACGAAATGCATAAGAGCAATCAAATCCGTATGCAGCGGCTTAGTGAATAAAGTTATGTGCATCATGACTGACGCTGCCTGCAAGGACGTTCCCGATTTCACCGGACTTAGCTAGCCGCAGGAACTTAGAGCTTCGGTGAACGCGACCGCGAGAGGGATGATTTTCGCGGATGTAAGTCTGTCGACTTACTTATCAGGACTACTTAGAATTCCCAAAAATTCCTTAAGAAATTCAATCTTGGAGAGCTGCTCTAACCTTCCCAAGTTAAATGTCTTACTTACACGTTTCTCGAGCAGGGAAAACGCGTCGGGGACAAAGAGCTCCTGTCTCTCAACCGCAAAACGGACAACGAAAGTTGACATTAGCGCACTTCCGCAACGATCTGCCGCCAGGTTGCTGTAAGCCATGACTGCGTCGAATAAATAAAGCTCGGTCCACTGTGGACTTACCTCATAACTCTCTTCTTCTTTCGCATCCTTAAAAAACGTGGCCGCGTTGTCTGTCCGAATACGGCGCTGATTTTGGGTCTGTTTGGGCAGATAGGCAGCCGTGGAAGGCCAGGCCTCGGTGCCCCAAAGATTGGCGAGAGAAACCAGTGTCCGGCGGGCGGCGGAGGCAAGAGTGTAAACAGAGACCATGTCTCCGTCCATAAACCAAAGCCAGACGGCTGATTCTATTTGCCGCCGTGCGGCTTCGATCTTACTAAGTTTAACAAGCTGGGGTTTTATGCATCGGTCCATGACTGGGTCTTTGAGATTACGGAATGCCCCAAGCCACGATGGGTGTTGAGCTTGAGTTCCGCCTTACCAACCGATTTTATTGAGATTGCTGCGATACTGTCAATAGCCAGTATTGAATTCCGGCGCGAAATTGTGCGTGCATCGGCTGGCGGAAGCGTCATCATGTCGCGATGAATTTCACAAAAAACCTCGGAATGCTGTTTCTGGCGATCTTTCTCATTGCCTTTGGGATCAACGGTCTCCTTGGGCTGGGCGCGATCGCCATTCTTTGCATTCTCGCTTTGCTCGCCGGAATTTTTATCCTCATCGGAAAGTGAATTGCGCATCCGGCGCTCGGTAACGATTACGTCCCGATAATCGGACCCGGGAATTGTTGATCGTTCGTCGATTTCTCTTTTTTTCCTTCGTGCGGGAGCGCACCCTTGGCGCATGAAGATTTTGACCATCATTGTCCGCACGCTTCTCGGCCTCGCGTTTGTTGTTTTCGGGTTGAATGGCTTCCTCCATTTCATTCCGATGGGCGCGCCACCACCGCCTGACAGCCCCGCTGGACAGTTTTTCGCGGCCGTTACAACTACCGACTATATGCATGTGATTTTTCTTTGTCAGCTCATCGGCGGATTGCTGCTGCTGTTCAATTTTTTCCCGGTGCTGGGACTTACCATCCTCTGCCCGGTGATTTTCAATATTGTGCTTTTCCACTGCACGATGGCACCGAGCGGCATTCCGCTCGCCTTGGTCGTGGCTTTGCTGGCGCTTTATCTCGTCTGGGCATATTGGCAGCATTATCGCCCTTTGTTCCAGCGACCGATTTCGTGATCGTTTTTCACGATCCGCAGGCGGCTGATTATTCCGCAATCGGACATCCGGAACGACCAGCGCGAGTCACTGCAAGTGCTGCTCATTTGAAGGACGCACATGCCGATTGGGAATGGCGCAGGCCCAACGAAGCCTCGGAAGAAGTGCTCCTTCGCGCCCACAGCCCCGCTCATCTGATTCGAGTTCGCGCTGCCCAGCATGATTTCGATGCCGATACCGCGGCCTATGAGGGCATTTTCGCACACGCCTCGCGTGCGACCGGGGCGGCGTGCGCCGTCGCTGGGGAGTCGCTAGGCGGAAAACGTGCCTTCAGTCTGATGCGGCCGCCGGGACATCACGCCACGCGCGAGCAGGCAATGGGTTTTTGTTATTTCAACCACATCGCACTCGCGGCGCTCGATGCACTCGAGCGCGGGGTACCACGAGTCGCCATCTGGGATTTCGACGCGCACCACGGGAACGGCACGGAGGCGATCGTCCGTAGCGATCAACGGATTGCGTTTGCCTCCGTGCATCAATTTCCCGGCTACCCTGGAACCGGCACGCGCTCGTCTGGCAACGTGCACAATTTTCCTGTCCCTCCCTTTGCCCCACGAACCGAACATTGTGACGCGGCCCGACGCGCGCTCGATACGCTCCTGAAATTCAAACCTGATCTGCTCCTCGTCTCCGCCGGCTTCGACGCCTTTCGGAATGATCCGATCACTCAGATGAGTCTCGAAGCGGACGACTTCGCGCTCTTTGGGAAATGGCTGCGCGAATGCGGCGTTGCCGCCGGCGCGGTCTTGGAGGGCGGATATAGTGATCAACTGCCGCAGTTGATCGATGACTTTCTCACCTCGTGGGACGCCTAGCCTCGTTCAACTCGATTCGTTCGCGATAGGACGGAACGTAAAAAGATTTGGCAAGCGCAGGCGCTGCGGCGAATAGTTCGCACTTCGGGCCGTAGCACAGCTTGGTAGTGCGCTTGAATGGGGTTCAAGAGGTCGCGAGTTCGAATCTCGCCGGCCCGATTATAAACTTTCTCCTATGGAAATCGATGGTTCTTGGATGCCAATATTAAGAGGCCGCAACTGTCGGAGGTGCCCTTATAGTGCCCCTACACTCCCGGAATGAGCGACACAGGAGAAGATCGAAAAAAATGCTTTGTGTTGATGCCCTTTGAGGAGGCTCTGAGGGAAATTTACACTGATGTTTACATTCCAACCTGTCGTGAGCGAGAAATCGACTGCTGGCGGGTAGATGAGGTTGCCCGGCCCGGCTCGATAACGCGCGATATCATCGAAGGAATTCTGGACTCCGCTTTGATTATCGCGGACCTGACCGGTAAGAACGCAAACGTTTTTTATGAGCTCGGCATCGCGCATGCCCTGACAAACAAAACAATCATGACCTCGCAGCGGCGAGAAGACGTTCCTTTCGATATCGCGAATTACCGAGTCGTCCTTTACGAGCACAACCTGACGGGATGCCGACGGCTTGCGCAGGATTTAGGGAAGGCGATGGACGAATTGCTCGTGGCATTAGAGCGAACTAACAATCCGTGCCAAGAAGTGCTGGCTTCCAGAAGTTCAGGTGTTTCGAGAATCGGAGAGCCAATCGCACGTCACTTGAATTTCGAACGGCTGCCCGACCTGGTCGCCGATTTTCTGCGAGAACACAAGGTTTACTACAAGGAAGACCTAACGCCTGAACTCTTCGAAAGATTGGCTAATGCGCCCGGTATCGGTAAAAGGTCGCTTTCCAGATTATGTTCACCTCTCATGAGCGATCCCTTTTTTGGCAGTCTCGATTTTCTAAAAGACTTCGTTCTTAAATACAAAATCGACACGACTGAATGGTTTTAGACCAAGCGCTGAAGATGCCAGCGCGCAGCCCGCAATGTGTAAGCGACGACGATCTCCGCCGAGCCAAGTCACCGCCCTTAGAAGATTGATATGGGCGGAGTGCGATTTCTCGGCTGCGCAAGGTGCGACCAAATATTTGATAGATAATTACGAGTCCCTTCATGCAGGAAACGTCTATCGGCCGATTGAAACAGGAATCGTGATCACGTATTCCAGACCCTTCGGCAATAACCAAGGGCTCGGTAGTCTCGCCGGTCTGTTTCGGACCTTTGACGACTCCGAATTCGCCGACGCTCACGATTTTCTTCTACTCACGCGCGATATCCAAGAAGCGCATCACGACCTGTCGAAACGCGCTTCAATCTCGCATTCCAGTTTCGGGCCGGACGGAATAGACGGGGTTCAAATCGAGATCGGGGAAAACGGGCAGGTCGGTGTATGGGACGTTCTTCGCCCTAAATTTATTAAGACGGACCTGGAAAGGATTGAAAAACTTATTGGCTTTCAACGAAATCGGGCGGAACGACAGATTGTGGCACGCTTCAAAGCTCTCGCCTTGGAACGCGATTGGCCCCCCGGCAGATACATCTTAGGAAGAACTTTCCCTTGATGCGAACAATTCTAGTGCGCCCGCACAAAGCCGGCTGGCAAGTGTTCGAGGCGCCAGGCGTTGGGGCTTTCTACGTCGTCGGTCCGAAGGCGAAAGAATATGCCATCGGCTATGCACGGGAACGATTGAAATGGTCCGGGGGTGACGTCCGCGTTGTCGACGGTGCCGGCAACATTGAAGAGACCATCACCAAATGAAAACCGACCCCAAATGGGCCGAAGCTGCTAGCGATTTCGCAAAGTATGGAATTGCTCCAATTTGCACCGCAGTCGTAGCCTTGTTTGTTGCTCGTTTCACGCAGTCACACCAAAAGCTTCAAGACCGACTCCGACGCAAAGAAGATTTTCTCGAAAGGTTCTTAGAATGTTCCGATGAATTGCAAGATCGTGTTGAAGAAGCATTGAAAATCCTAGTAGCGTTCGAATCGAGTCGGATAAACCCTCAGGCTCAAGCAGCGCTCCCAATACTCCAGGCCCAACTCCGCGACACTCTGAGGATTGTTGACGAATCAGAGAGGAAAATCTCAGTTTATGAGAGCAAATTCAAGTTGTTCGGGTTTTCCGATGGACTAGAGGCTTACAGAAAGCATCAGCTCCTCACTACGACACTCAAAACCCTCATTCTACAATGCTTGCAGGGTAATGCTCCAATGAACATGGTCGCGGTTGCTCGTGAGCATTTCTGGGATTCTAAGCGGACGCTCGTTACGAAGCTGACCACGATTTTCGAAAAACTGTGAACACTCAAGAGGCTCGATCGAGTTTTCCTGCAAAAACTACCTCCAGATGATTCCGGAATCTGCAAAAAGCGGGCAAAATCGCCTTCCAAAAAATATATTTTCAGGGGTGGTTCGTTTCAATTTTTGGCTCTTCAATATCGCGTTTCAACGGCTTCAAGAATTTGTTTCAATTCCCGTCGTGGGACCTTTGTAGAGGAGGCGCGTTTCGAAATTCGTTTCAATTTCTTGGGCGACAAGAAGCGTGCCATTTTTTGTCATATCGCGTTTCAATAATTCGAGCTGGTTGACACTCTGAAGAAGTGCGTTTTTTGACTACCCCCATATGAACAAAACACTCCTTAACTGCCGACAGCTTGCGGCCGAGATTGGCCACGGACCGCACTACATTTCCGCGATGAAGGCGGCCGGATATATCATGCGGTATGCGACAAGAGACACGCTCGCTAACGTTCTAGCGTGGCTGGAGGCGCATCCCGATTTTCGGACAACGGAATACGTAGAGCGTTCAACGCACGGGGGGTCGGCGATGAAACGGATTCGCATTTTTAGCGGCAACAGCCGCAAGCCGTGGCTGGAGTTCGATGTTTCGGAGAGGAATTACGCTTCCCTCGTTCGAATCGCCAAGGTCAGGGGCGTCACTCTCGCGCATGTATTTTGTGAGGTCATGCAGGAGCGGCTTCGCGCCCGTGGCCATGACCTGCCGGAAGTGGGCGGGAGGTTGCTATGAGATTCGAAGTCCAAGTAAAAAATCGGGTCATCGTCTGGAATCTCAACCACGAGTTCCGCGAGATGTTGAAGCCAATGGCCGCCTCGTTTGGGTGGAGCGTTGAAGATTTCCTCCGCCGCTACTCGCGAAACGAGCTTCCAGCACAGGTGCCATGGCACACCGATGATGACGACGACGATCAGCCAAAGACCCCGAAAGGCTTCACAGCCGCCGCGTTCATGTCGAGCGACCGCGAGATGTGGGAGCGAATCAAACGAGCTGCAGTCCTCGATAACAAAGCTCCGGCTGATTATATTTGGGACTGTATCGTCGCAGCCGTGTGCTCAGACGAAGAAAGTATGGTTTTGGCGCCGGACGGCCGTGTGATCGGCGACCAGTTTTACATCCGAAAGTTCGAGATCCAGGGGTCGGAAATATGAAAAATACACCGTTCATTTGTCCGACAATGCCTCGTCAGCTCTTGAAGAAATGCGCGCTAGCCACGACACCTGCCCTGAGATTGTCATTCGGCTGACTGAGATGGCGCGCCTGCACCGAGCTTGACCTCATCGAACCGTTTCTGCTATCACCGCACAAATGGAAGCCGACGAAGGCGACCAAGATCAGTTCTTAAAAGAGATCGTGCGGCGAATGGAAGCTGTCACCTTGGGAGTGACGTTCAAAACTCGACACGGATCCGTACCCCTCACACCAAACGAGAAAGACCGACTCGATTCGATTGCCGAAAGCGAAGGATTAGCCACCCAGCAGCTCATTGATCGATATTTTGAAAATCGTTCTTAGGGATCGATCGTTTTCTCTACTGTGGCTCTTGCTCGCTTTCGCGTTCCTCGATCAATTTCTCGGCGAAAAATACGAGCTGATGGACTGCGTCAAAAAGGACTTTAATTGCATCTTCCGGCCGTATGGTGCTGCCCTCTGCTGCCTCAAGCGACCGCTTCGCTGTTCGTAATGCTCGCTTTAGATGCTCGTCCATTCTCGATCATCGCGAGAGCGCAAGCTTTTTCATGTCGGACTTTATTTCCGTTGCGCGGACTAAACCGCTTCCGCCCGCAGGGCCGCTTCAAACGAGCCCCCCAATCTTCAAAGCGAAGCGCCATTTTCACGTTCGATTGCGCGTTGAAGTTCCGCGGGCGTCTCGCATTGATAACGCTCACGAAAAAAGTTCTCGAGTTCTGGCCTGGTGGTGAATTCCGGATGCCGGGCGAATGCCTCGCGCCGCGAGTTTAACCAGCGCATCGACAAGCGCGTCGCCTTGCAAATCAAGGCAATGTGATCACGAACTTCTTCGAGACTGTTGAGCAGCGGCGGATCGGTATAGTCCTCAGCGCTTTGCTGCTTCAAAAAATAACTAAGCGGCGGAATTTCCTCATCTGGAAAGCTCTCGGCAACCCAGTTGCGCATTTTAGTCGCATTCTCTGTGTCCACCTGGCGGCCCTTCGACTTGATGTGAGCCTCGACTAAGTCGAGCGCCCGACCTTCGGAAAAGCCAAATTCCTCGCAAATGAATTTGATCATCTCGTCCGCGAATCCCGTGGTCCCTGGAATGTATGCGTTGAACAACTCGTCGAATTTCTGCTCGATTCGTTTCTGTTCATCCTGATTGAGAGCGCGTGTAGTCATTTTCCTTCGTCTGATCTCAGGCAGGCTGGGTTATTGACTTCTCCCGCCGGTTGCGCCCGACCCATGGCCGTCCGCTGTGCGGCCATAATCTCCGCGTATTTCGCCGTCGACAGGTCGGTTAGGCACCCTCGAACCTCATTATTAATAGTCTCGTAAACCTTTCTAAAATCGGTAACGCCCAAAACCATTCGACTTACCCGCACGGGAATTGCCAGCACCCGCTGCTTCATGAAAGTGAACATTGATGTGAGGCAGAACTCGATGTCCTCCGCGAAATGCAGATCGCCCTCTCTCGCCTCCAGCTCCAATTCTTCTTTTCTCGCCAGCGCATTCATCCGGCGCGCTCGTGCGGCCTTGTAGCGTTTCTCCTCCGGATCTTGAGCCACGCTGTCCCTAAGATGCTTGGCGTAGCTGCCTACTACCTCGCCCAAAACGTAGCGGCCGCGGATGACCTGCCTTTTGTTGTCTGTCGCCAGACGCAAGATTCCCTGATTTGTCAGGCGCTGTATCTGCCGCTCGCTGATTAAGAACATAGACGCCAGCTCTTGCCCGCTCACGATCTGTCGTAGAATGGCCCCTTTTCTCGATGGCATCGCACTTAATTCTTACCAATAACCCGGTTCAAAACGACACCGACAGACATTCTCAAAACCCATTCTCTAGCCAAATTTTGCCAGTCTCCGCTCTCGCAATCTTTCTGCCGAATAACAGAACCTAATCGTCAAAGTTGTGAGGTGAGGGTGTGCGGCCGCCAGGCGCCGGTGAATCCCCATTCTTCTTTCACTGGTGTCAATTGAGAGCAGAGCCTCGAGCAAGTTGTCGATAGAGATCACTCAACTCAACCGCGTCTGAGCAATGCGATGGTAACTCAGTTGAGCTCATCTTCCGTGAATGAGTCAGACAAACCATTTCGTTGCAACGCCTGGCATAAACTAACTGGCAATCATCGCCCCAAATGAAGTCCGCTTCTGTTGTGTCGGCGCTGAGAGATGTTGCACCCACCATCGTTCCCGCGGGATTGGTTCGATGGTCTGCCGGCATTAGGAGTAGCCCGATTCGAAGCTGACTCGGCGTCCCTGCTCCTGTGCTCGTTTGAAGAGATCGGCGAATTGCTTTGGCAGCTTGTCGAGTCGAGCTTCGATGGCGCGTAATTCGCTGTCGCCAACGTTGCCATTGATCGTGATGGGCGCTTCGAGCTTCACATGAATATCGCCGCGATTGTTTGTAACGCTCCCCATCCCCATTGCACGGCTCGCATAGTTCAGCAGCCCTTCCGACCGCGGGGTTCTCGTCAACGGGATAATCGCTTCGGGTTTGTTGCGCTCTGCGACCTGAAGTAGCGAATGGCCTCGGATGATGCCACCGGTTGCCATGCCCTTCGGCATCGACATTCCTATAGGGGCGGCTTGCGGCGGGGCCATAGCCGGCGGCTTCGTTCCGCCGAACCAATTCGGGATCTTCTCGAAGGCTTTAACTACACCATCCCATGCTTCTTTTATCGCCTGGATAGGATGTAGCACTTTGTCGATCAAACCGGTCTCCCACTCGTAAACGAATTCGCGCACTGGCGCGGCGAGATTCCATAACCACGCAACCCACTCTTTGATGCTCTTCACCACAGGGTTGACCGCATCGTCGACTGTCTTGAATCCGCGGGCGATGCTTCCCCACACATCTTGCCGCTTCTGGAGCTCGCCGAGGTGCTCATTTAACCATGTCACTCCGAAAATGGCACCTCCGACTGCGAGCGCTATAGCTGAGAATGGATTGACCATTGAGGCAAGTCCTGCTGCGAATGTGTAAGCTACCAACGCAGCCGTGATGCCCCTAATGGCGGGTTCTAAGATTTTCCTATGATTCGCGAGCCAATCGAAAGCGTCGCCGAGCTTTTTTATCGCCTTTAGGACGTCATCACCGATCGCGCTCGCCAAATCTCGCTTTTTCGGGATGAGATGCCCGTAGAAACTGTAGAACTGTGGCTTCTTATTTTGCCCCCCAGTGAGTGATTCGAACATTTTGCCAAACGCGGAGCCGATCTCGCTGCCCAAATTGCTCGCCGACTTCTTTAAGCGACCTAACGCGTCGCCCAAAGGCCCGTTGAGGAAGACCTTGAACCTGTGAAACGCCGGCAGCGCTGTTTCCTGCACCCAATGGGCAAGTTTTTCCATCGCTTCGAACCCGAGCTGACGCAGCTTGGTCAGGATCGGTTCTATTTCCGGAAGCAATCCTCGCCATGCGTCAGCCATCTTTGCACGTGACTCTTGAGATGCTTCACCCATCCGCGTTCGCATCCCGGCAAGTGCATTATCGAGCGCTTGGATTCTGCCCTCGGGCGTCTTTAGGGCTCTGGCGCTCGAACCTGCGTATAACTTGACCCGCGCCATCAGGAACTTATATGCGCCTTCCAAATCTCCGACCTTCGCTTTCTGCTGAAGCAGTCTCTGCTCCGGCTTGCTAAGCGTAATACCGAATTGCTGGAGCGGTCTTGTCATGCCCGTTCGGACTGCCTTTCCAAACGCGAACGCTGCCTCTGGCAACATCTGCTGAGCTTCCGCTACGCCCTTGGTGGCAACGAGCATGTCGGAAAGCGGCCCGAGAGTCTGCACGATGCGCTTGGGGCTTAATTTCTGAAGCGCCAGCATTGATGCAGCGGAATCCAACGCACCTTTAGAGATGACACCTTGTTGAGCCAAGGCCTCATTGGCTTTGTAGATTTTCTGAACCTGCTGTTCGGCTATAGCTCGTCCGAGCGACCGGATCTTGTTGTGCGTCATCAACGCCTCGGTCAGTCGCCTGGTTCGAGTTTCGAGCGCCTCCGCGGCTTCATTCGTTCCCTCGAACATCTTACTGAAGACGGCGCCAACTCCCAAAGCTGAGAGCCCTCCAAAAATCGAGCCTAATTTCAGGACACTTCGACCTATAGCCAACGCGGCCGTGTTCAAACGATGCAGTCTGGCCTGCGCTTGCGCCATGACGCCCTTGAATGACCCCAACATCTTCGCCCCTATGGCGAAGGTCGCTGTGTAAGTCTTGGCCGATGCCATTCTCTTATCTCACCTCGATTTCTGTCTCATCTAGGAACTTAAACAGTTCGCTATGGAGAAGCCTAGAATAGCGGATCGGAAGTTTCATGATCAGTCCAACCGGGACTCCTCTCCCGTTCGCAACCAGTGCGATCGCCGTTGCGAACTTTTCCGGCTTACACATCTTGTTGAATTTGCGTTTTGCGATCTTGTCGAGGCGTTTCCGGTTCAGCGCGTCGAAATCGAAGGTAAGAGTCTTATAAGTCTTCCCGTCATACTCGATCGGCGGATCGCACGTCAGGCGCAGTGGCAGTGAACGTTTGGCCATTTTACAGTCGCCTAGGGCGTAGGGTTTCACAGCCGATTAACTGATCGGCCAAAACGTCCGCGGCGATGCTTGCATGATTTTTGCCGGTAATTGACTCACGTCTCTTGAGTTCATTTAGACACTCCCCGGGCAAGTAAAACTTCAGCAGAGAGGTTCCATGCGGACGAACGCGGGGGTGCCGTATCGGTTTAGCGTGACTCATAACTCCTAACGCTCAATGGAACGCTGTTTACGAATAGCATCGGCCTTCTCACGCAGTAGGTCGGCGAAACTCTTGTTGTTGTTATCGTTTGCGGTATTTGCCGGGCGCTCCAATGGACGCTTAGGTCTTGGATTTCGTTGCGCCATTAGTCGTTGTCCTGCCTCTGCTACTAATTGCGCGAAATCCTTGGAGTCGTCGGCTTCCCGCGCTGCTTGCGCTTGAGCAGTTATGACGATCTGCGGGCGGCGCGTTACGGGTGGTGGATGGGAGTTAAGGAGCGCACACACTGTCTGTGCGCGCTCGCAAAAAGCGGCAGTATAAGAGTTTAGAAATGACATAGGCTATAGTCTGTATTGACGATGTTCTTCGGAGTAATCGCTTTCGGAGCATTTACTAAACTTATGCAGCAGGCGAAATAAGCTGCGACGCGTTTTGCAAGGTGCGAGATCACCGCAGTCCAATCGCCTATCGATCTCCGAAGGCGAGAACAAGTCAGGTGGGATTTCCTGACCATTGAACAGCTGCCGATCGCCAATGGTGAGATTCCGCACCGCGATTACGACGTGCTGTGCGTGTGAAACATGGCTTGGCGGAAGCGGAGTAGGATTAACAACCTTTTTGCTCTCCGCCGCATCGCGCTTTTTGCTAGGCGCGCCACTTCGATTCCTCTTGCGCCAATCTTCGTCCTCCAAAAACGCGACTGCGACGCGGCGCCTGCGTAACTCCTCCTCGGATGGTTCGCTCATAGAGTTTCTATCTCCACTTGAAAGACCCCACCGGGAAAAGCAGCTACCAGCTTGGACCGAATTAGTTCATCGATGTCTGGCTTTGCTTCACCACTACAAAGAATAAAATCGCGGAAACGCGCACGAATGGCATCAGGTGGCAGATTCTCGCTAAGGGTCAATGCTGCGATCCCGGAGACACATTGTCTCAAGGCCTCAATTTTCTGCTCGATAAATGTGCGATGTTTTTCGGACTGCTTTTTGAAGATTCCGGGGTGACCCAATACCGATTCCAGGAAATATTGCTGAGTATCGGACCAGAACAGCGCAACCTTTGGGAATCGTCTTTTCAAATCTCGTTCCCACGTCCCACGGATGAGTTCGTCCGGCGGCTCACTGCTACATGAAGTGCCGATGTAATCCCAGGCTTCCCAACCCGACTTTCCCAAGAGATAGGCTTCAACGACACTCCGGGATAACAGGACTTCTTCAGGAGAGATACAGCGCTTCCCGGACCATTCTGCGTATAACGATCGTGGATTGGGCAGCTCGCTCGTCTCGCCAACTAGCCACAGGACGATCGAGCTGAGGGCATCTCTAAGAATGACTCGAAAGTGCCTGCCCTTCAGCATTGAAAGGCAGCAGGACTCAAAGCAATTAGCCTTAACGCCGGCGGAGCCAGAACAGAAGAAGCGGTGACTGAGTCGCCAATCATCGCTAACCCAGGTGCAAATACTTTGAAGAAAAATGAGCCTAACGAATTCGTTATAGAAAGCCAAACACTTTCGAACAGCAGTAGGCTGGCCTTTCCCGAACTTCCAGAATCCTAAGAACGAAACTACGGATCGGATTTTGTCCAAACACTGCGCTGTGCCGGCTACCTCGTCCGCCATCGTCCGGCGCGGTGCGGTAATTGCGTCCTCTGCACCAGCCTGCAAGACTGGTCGGGCGACGGATTCGAAGCTCGTGAAATCGGTGTTGGTCCCGAAGATGGGTTCCAGGCGGGCGTCTAGTTCCAGCGAAAAAAGGGTGTGAACCCCATCTTCCCCGTGCTTCATCACTTTGTGACCATCAAAATCGATCCGGCTGTCTCGCACCTTAGAATCCAGCTTCGCCAGTAGCTCACCGTAGTCGGCATTCAGTATCGGCCCCCGAAGTTGCAGATCCTTCGGCGACAGTGCTGGCGGCGTAGGACGCATAATGCTGAGCTGACGCTGGATCTCCTGTCGCGATGCTTCGGCGGCAAAAGCCGAACGTTCGTGATTCGCGAATGCTATCTCGCCAGCGGAGCGGAGTCGGCCATCATTCATAGTTCTTCCTAACTTGCCACTGCTCCTCCATCAGAAACTATTGATCAATATCAAATGTCACTTTGATCAAATTAATCACACGCTTATGTGTTACGTGCCTTACGTTCCCGTCGGCGGGAGAGGCTGGCATGGCGTGTATAGGTTTCAAAATGGAATTTCATCGTCTTCTTTTTTCCAGTCCGGAAATCCTGAAAGGATCCCTGTGCACTGCGGGGACTCCTCGATAACCCGTCGCAAGCTTTTACTGTATTGCGTCGGAGATTTGGACTCCTGATCCACTAGAAAGCGGAAGATTTGCCGCCAATAGTCCAAGTCCGATTCCTGGGAATCGCGAAGAAATAGATCAACATTGGCCGAATATTGCTCGATTGGTAGAAACCCCAGCCCACCAGCGACGGCTATCTCATGCCAACTCTCGATGACTTTCCTGGCATTTTCACAATAACCAGCAGGAATGAGTCTTTCTACAGAAGGCGTCCGTGTATTCTTTTTTTCTTTTTCTTCTTTGGTTCTTAACTTCTTTACTTCTTCTTTAGTCGTTGCCGGAGTCGTTGCCTGGAACGTTGTTGGACTGTTATTTAGCTCGTTACCTGGGTCGTTGATTTCTTCAATATTGATGTCGTACACCTTCGTATCTGTGAGAGTGGCTATTGTTCCTCTGTTCGTTCCTTCGAACGTTGCAAAGCCCCAAGACTCCAACTGACTCTTTGCCGTTCGATATTCCTGCTGGGTGGCACCGATTGACTGATGGTCTCCGAGTAGCGCTTGGCCCACCTTAAGGTTGTGCGGGTTGAATTGCTGGCCGGTTCTAAGTGCCCGGCGGGCCACTTGAGTTAGAAGCGTAAAGGCGATCGGATACATCATGAGTTGATCGACTTCGGCGTTTCGACTCTGTTTGATAAAGCCAGGCCCTCTGGTAACGTTTGTCTTCACAGTTCATCTTTGCCGGGGCGTTCGTCGCGAAACAGCGCTCCGGCATTTTTCTTTCCCGTTAGCGGGAATTTGCTAGGCGGTCGTCGCCGTCGTCATTGATTCAATCGGTAGATTTGATTGCGTAGCGCCCTGGCAGGAACCTTCACGCGAACAACATTTCGTGAAGGGAAAGGACACACCTGCACAAGACGCTACGCAAAAGGCATGTGGGACACTCATTGCTTGTCCTAGGCCGGAGTCAGCTCGCGCTCTTTGATCGTCCGTTTGAGTAATGCGCGACGCACCGCTTCGGGATCGAACAGTTGCTTACGATGGCCGAGTCGTATCGAGGGAATAAGTCTACTCCGAGCCCAACGTTGAATTGTCGACACCGGCTGCCGGTATTCTTCCGCCAATTCTTTGGTAGTTACGAGTTTGGCTTCGTCTTTCATGGCCACCATATCTACGCACGACGACTCATCGCTCAATATGGAATGCGCATTTGATTAACGATAAACACACGCTAATGTGCTACGTGCCTAGACCGCCGAGAGTCATTCACCCGCTTCACAGATTGCGCGATGCCCTAAACAAATCGTCGCAGAAGGAGTTTGCGAAAATGTTAGGAATTTCAGCGCGTTACATCCAAGACTTCGAAGCGGGGAGGCCGATTCCTGATTGGTTGCTAGACGAGATCATGCTGCGATTCGGTATAGATCCGGATTCGCTGCGACAAGAGGCCGGTTGGCCGATCTCGCTGCTGGATACAGACAGGTTTAATTTTACATACCGGGACCCCGATTTGGGCGATGGCCCAGGCGACTCTGCATCTGACGAGGAAATAGCGGAATCAATGCTGAACGCTATCGATTCGGCCGTTGCCCTTAATCGGAAAATCACGCGTTTACAAAAGATTCGAGACAAGAACGAACGACTCAAGATCTCCATAGAGTTGTGGCAGCAATACGCAACCCTCAGTCAATCGGAAGCTCATCAATCGATCGAAGAGGTACTCGTCGTCAAACTCAGTCTGCTTCGCGATGCAGCCCGACAAAAAGGCAGCTATCTCGCCGCGGCTCTGCAGCTTTCCAATTGGATTGAGAAAGCGGTGGAATTATTTGGATTGCGTAAGACAATCAACGAACTCCGGGCAAAGCGCACCGACTGGCCTCCGGTCATCGAACTTCTAAGAAACGAATGGCCGTCATTCGCTGATTTGCTTGGGGCGCATTTTTGGTTGCAAGGCGAGGATCGCATCAAGCCTTTGGCGGGGCGTGGACGCCGCAACGCAATCCGGAGCCCTGCACGCAGACAGGGTCACAGGGGGGGTTAGGCGGCCGCCATCCCGACGATTTTTCCGCTACCTTCGCTAGTAGGCGGCAGAATACTCCAGAACGTCTTTGCTGCCCGTTGACTGGCGACCCTGTGGTAATGCCGGAATGTGGTCGCTGCATCTTCGTGCCCCATGTTGAGCAAAAGCGCGTCCACGCTGCCGTCTCGTGCCAGCAAATAGCTTGCGTAGCTGTGGCGCGGACCGTGTTTAATCAGTCTGACGCCGGAGACCTGGTGCGCAGCCCGAAGCTGTCTCCGAAGCGCATTCATACCCTGCGGCGCAATCATCGCTGAATCCTGGCGCCGATAAGGGAGCAACCACTCGAGCAAACAAGCTTCCAGAGGAATGGCGCGTGGCCGACGCGTCTTGGACACGGCCGCACGAACGCGAATGAAGTTTTCAACAAAATCGAAGTCGCCCCAAGTCAACTTGCGAGCCTCGCTCGCTCGCAACCCGGCGAACATGCATGAACTCAACCACGGAACCAGCGAGGGCTCCGCGGCACTCAAGAGTGCGGCGGCTTCCGCGGGTAAGTAAATTTCGATTTCCTTTGGTGGAAGCTTCTTTGCATCCAGCTTCGTAATCGGATTTTCCGCGCAAAAGTCTCGTTTCCGTCCGAAGTTGAAAAGTCCCCCGAGGATTCGGAGCCCGTAATTGAACACTGTTGGGGGAAAATCGGCCATGGCCGATTCGATATCCCTTGCGGTGATGTCGCACAGAAGCCGGCCATGCAGCGCGCTAAGACGGGCTCGGAACTGTCGAAGCGATCGGACGTAAGATCCACTTCGCCGATGGCTGTTTGCGAATTGTTGAAAGGCATCCTCGAAAGTGACGCTGGCCAATCGCGACTGGCGACTGCTCAAGTATTCGCGCACGGCATTCAACAATTTTTCCGGCGCGGCATCTTCACCCAATAATCTGAACGCGCGGAGGGCGGCGTCGGCTTGCGCTGGCGGTAAAATCCGCGAACCGGTGCCGTGCTGGAGAAATTGCGTCCGAAGCCTGGCTGCGTCTGCATCAGCCTCCTCTCGGCTTCTGAAGAACCGCCGGGACCGCTTTCCGCTAGTTGACAAGGCGGCAGGAACATTCAACCTCCACCCTTTGGAAGTCTTCACCGCTTTAAATCGAGCTGCTTTCAATCGGTGCCCTATGGTGCCCTTAAAAAACGGTCTTGCAAGAACTATCGAAAACCATCGTCAGTCATTTTACCTATGAAAATACGCTTTTCCCAAGTGCGCCGTGATTGAATGGGGTTCAAGAGGTCGCGAGTTCGAATCTCGCCGGCCCGACGTTTACGGGTGAGGAGGAAGGCGGGAAGAATGAACCCTGCCAGCCATTCCTACACCGTCCATCGTCAGCCTTTTTGCTTCTCTCTATGCTCAGTGCCGGAATTATCGGATTGCCTAACGTTGGGAAATCAACCCTTTTCAACGCCGTTACCCGAACGCGCAAAGCGCAGGCGGCCAATTACCCCTTCTGCACAATCGACCCAAATCTCGGCATCGTTACCGTTCCAGATCCGCGACTCGAAGTTCTGGCGAAGATGTCGCATTCGCAAAAAATCATTCCAGCCGCGATTGAATTTGTCGACATCGCCGGGCTGGTGAAAGGTGCCAGCGCAGGCGAAGGACTGGGTAATCAATTCCTCAGCCACATTCGCGAAGTGAATGCCATCGTGCAGGTGGTACGATGTTTCGAGAGCGGCGATATTCACCACGTCAGCGGCTCCATCGATCCGGTGCGCGATATCGAGGTAATCAACACCGAGCTGGTCCTGGCCGACCTGGCGTCGTTAGGCAAGCGGCATGATCGTTTGCAAAAGGAAGTCCGCGCCGGATCAAAAACTGCCAAGGCGGAGACTGCGGTCATTGAGAAGTTGCTGCCGCATCTCGATGCGGGAAAACCGGCGACAACATCGAATTTGAGCGATGAAGAGAAAGTCATTGCCCGCGATTTTTTCCTTCTCACGGCGAAGCCAACCCTCTTCGCGTGTAACGTGGCGGAGAGCGAGCTGAGCGAACCGCGTTCGCCGCATGTTCGCGCGGTAGAAGAATACGCGCGTAATCATTTCGCGACGGAAGCGGTCGTAATCAGCGCGCAGATCGAGAGTGAGCTGGTCGATCTTTCGGAGAACGAAGCGCAGGAATATTTGCGCGATCTCGGCGTCGAGAGCAGCGGCGTCGGCGCGCTGATTCGCGCGGTCTATCATTTGTTAGGCTTGCGCACTTACCTCACGACCGGCGAAAAGGAGACGCGCGCCTGGACGATTCACGCAGGAGACAAGGCACCAGCAGCAGCGGGCGTCATTCATTCCGACTTCGAGCGCGGATTCATCGCGGCGGAGACGGTGCATTACGACGATCTCGTCTCGCTAGGCAGTTTCGCCAAAGCGCGCGAAGCAGGAAGACTCCGGATCGAAGGAAAGGACTATCTCGTCAAGGACGGTGACGTGGTCGAGTTTCGATTCAATGTCTAATAGGCAGACGATTTTATCGGAACCAAGAAACCCAATCAACGCCACAAGCCCGTTAAGACTCCAAAGGTCATTCCGCAGCGTAAAGAATTCGCCCGCATTGCTCGCAGCTCACAATTTCCCTGTCAGCCTTGACCCTTGCGGCCGTCGCGGTTGTTACCTTCATGTGGCAGCCGGCGCAAAAATCGTGTTCGAGAGCAACGACCGCAGCATCGCCCTTGCTGGCGAAGAGACGATTGAAGCGATCAAGCAAATCCTCATCGACTTTTGTCGCTAATTCTTCGCGCTCTTTTCTCAACTCCTCCAGCCGACTCGTGAGTGTTTTCTCCTTCGAATCCAGATCGGTGACCTGCCGGCTAAGCGCCTCTTTCACGGCGGCGGTCTGCTTTTCCTCCGCGCCCACCTGCGCTTTGAGTTGGTCCGCCTGCTCCATCAACTCCAGCTCTTCATCCTCCAGCTTTGTGATCTCCTGCTGATAACGCTCGATTTCGCGGCCCATGGCGGAAAATTCATCGTTCTTGCGCGTCTCAAATTGCTGGGTCCGCAGACGCGCGATGCTCTCGTTACGAATGCCCACATCGAGCTCCAATTTTTTGCGCTCCACTTCGACGTGCCTGGCACGATCTTTCAAAGCCTCAAACTTGGCGGAGGCAGCGGCGGATTGCTCATCGAGCGACTTTCGCTCCAGCGGCATGTTGCGCAGTTCGGCTTCGACTTGTCGGATTTTTTGGGCGCGATCCTGCAGGATGAGCAGTTGCTCCAACTCGGCTTGCACGCGCGCATGTTAGGAGCGCGCACGGGCGACGTCAACGACGAGCGGGATTCTGGAGCGGTCGTTTCGCCTGGTCTAATCCAGATTGCCGGACGACGGCTCCGTAGGAGGAGCGCTTTACAACGCGCCGAGCACGATGCAGGCGTTGATACCACCGAAGCCAAATGAATTACTCAAGACGCGGTTGATTTTCATTTCGCGACCGCGTTGTGGGACGACATCGAGGTCGCAAGCCGGGTCTGGATTTTCGCGGTTCAATGTCGGCGGTAGCCATCCGCCCTCGATCGCCAGGGAGCAAATAGCGGCTTCGATCGCGCCGGTCGCGCCTAACGGATGACCGGTGTAGGCCTTCGTTCCGCTAATCGGAACCCGACTCGCGTGTTCGCCAAACACATGCTTGATCGACAAGGTCTCCGTGCTGTCGTTGAGCTGCGTCGAGCTGGCGTGAGCGTTGATGTAATCGATTTCGTTAGGCGCAAGCTGGGCGTCGGCCAGCGCCTCACGCATGGCGCGAATGCAGGAGGCTCCGCTGGGGAGCGGTGAGGTCATATGAAAGGCATCGTTGTTGAGGCTGTAACCGAGCACTTCCGCATAAATGTGGGCGCCGCGCGCACTAGCGTGCTCCAGTTCCTCAACGACCAACGAGGCTGCGCCTTCGCCCATGACAAAACCGTCGCGCAGAAGATCGAACGGACGGCAGGACTTCGTCGGATCGTCGGTGAACTGGCTCATCGTCTTGATGAAGGCGAATGCCCCAAAAGTTAAGGGGCTGAGCGGGGCTTCCGCGCCACCGGCAACAATCACGTCGGCGAAATCATCCCGGATGTAGCGCAGCGCCTCGCCCACCGCGACCGTACCGCTGGCGCAACTGTTCGAATTCGTCGTGCCGACACCGCGAAAGCCAAATTCGATTGCGATGTTGGTATGGGCGGAGCCACCGAAGACTTGAAGAGCGAGGGTTTGATTCACTCCGCGCGTTCCCTTTTTCAAAAAGTGCGCGTGTTCATACTCCGCGTTCGCGACTCCGCCGAGCGCGGTACCGAAGCTTACACCGATTCGCTCCTGCGGATTCTCGCGCGACCATTCGATACCCGCATCCTCGAGGGCAAGCTTTGCAGAGCCGACGGCGAACTGCGCGTAACGATCAAGCCGCTTGAGGCGATGCGGTGGGAAAAAGATCTCCGGAGTCCACTGCGGAATTTCCGCGGCGCAATGGGCGTTGAAGATCGAGCTATCGAAACTTTCGACGCGCCGGACGCCGCTTTTCTCGGCGCGCAATCCCTTCCAGAAATCCTCGCGCCCAATCCCGACTGCGGTAATCGGGCCCAGACCGGTAATCACTGCGCGACGTCTTGCTGGCTTTATGATCATTCCTTAGGCTGCCGAAACTCTTGTGCCTGATGTCTCCACGTGCGCCTTCATCGCACGAAGGGTCTGGCCGGCGACGTGATGAATAAAAAAGTCGCCAATAATGGGCTCGGCGAAGGAAGCCAGAAGTGGCACACGAAAACGCAAAGCGTGCAGGATCTCCACCAACACGCCGGCGGGCGTTTCCCTGAACGTCCAGATGACGTGCATCCCGCGGGTAAATGCTTTTAAATGCAAGAAGCGCAGTTCCATTCGCTCCCGATCGACCACAAACTCCGAGGTCCACGAGATCGGAATGCCGGAACGAGTGGCCGCCATTTTCACGATGGCGAGTGCCGGCCCACGCTCCAGGAAACGGACATAGCGGTAGTGTGGGAGAATGTGTGGCCAGCCTTCAAGGTCGGCCGCTGTTTCGAAAACAGTCCGGATCGGCGCCTGCATGATAATTGAGTTGCCGGTCTGCATCGTCTCCTAACGGGAGCGTCAGAATAAACGGCGGCTCATCTGGCGCAATGAATGGACGTAAAGTTTCGGCGGGAAATTCGTAACAATAATGATACCCGCACCGATCGTAGAATCGGCTCGATCGTGGCAGTGAAATCCGTCGGAACTTGATGCCCGAGGCTAGCGAAAGTTTGCTGGCAGCGACCCCTTCCAGTTGGAATAGGAAGCGCCAACCGTAATTTGGGTCCTATCGTTTCCGAAACCGCCAATGAGATAGCCCTGCCTGATTTCCAGGCTCGATTTATCACCAAGGGTCGTTCCGTACAACCCACCAAGCTCACCCCAGGCATAGTTAGATTTGGGTTGTATCGCCACCGGTTGTCTTTCCATTTGCATTCCCAGCGGGGGGGCGGTCAGCGAGACGGGATTCGGAGCAGAAACTGGCGACAGGACAACTGCGGGCGTCACCGCGGTCCAGGCAAAAGCCTCCATGAAGGTAAAGGGGTCATTATCGATCAGGCTAAGCGGAGCAGGAGCAGCATAGGTGTTGGCTAAGTTCACCGGACGATTTGACTGGGAATCGGCACGACGTGCGACCGCAGCAACATTGGCATCGAGAAAGTTCGTCGAATCCAAGGTCGTCCGTTCCTGCGCTGAAACCGAAACACACGTCGCCAGAATTGCCGCGGCGGCTAGTCTTAATCCTTTGTCCATCCCAGAATGCACTACCGACCTCGGCTAATTTCCAGTGGAATTTTTGCCGTGGCCGTTATTGGAGGTTATAAACCTCGACCAAGCCGACGCCGGTCGTATTGTTCACGCCGCGAACAATAGCAGTGTAATTGCCCGGCACTGCTTCGGCTTCGATGGCTGATTCAAGCGGACTTGCCGGCGCGAGCTTGTCCGCTTGGATTTCGCTTTTCTGCGTATCCTGCCAATCATCGTTGAACGCGATGATGTCTCCGTCGGAATTGTGCAATTCGAGCGCCGGATTGGCCAGCGCGCCGCTGACTCCGACACTTGCCAGGGAAGGTCCAATCGCACGCACCACCACGGTACTGCTGCCCGTTCCGCCACCGCCGACAATGAATCCGCCGATCATCACACTGTCGCCAGTCTGCACTAAACCGCGCGTGCTGATGTTGGCTAATTGCGAGTCCGCGGACTGATCGATGTCGTAAGCTTCGACCAAGCCGATTCCAGTCCCGTCATTCTTGCCGCGAAGAATGGCTGTGTAGGTTCCGGGGTCTAGTGTCGCGACAATGGCCGATTCTAACGGATTGGTCGGCGGAATGCCGGTGGCAATAATTTCCTGTTTCTGTGTTGTCTGCCAATCGTCATTGGTGATCACCGTACCGTCGGTTTCATGTAGTTCGAGCACGGTGTCAGAAAGTGCACCACTCACGCCTTGATCAGTGAGCGATGGACCGAGGCCGCGCACGAGGACCTTCTTCGGATCGTCGCCCGTGATGATGAATCCTCCGATGAGCACGTTGTCGTCCGTGAGCACATCGAGGCGGGTCGAGATGTTGAGCAAGTTCGAGGCGGGCAGCGCAGCGAGGCTAAACATCGGGTCGACCACGATGGTGAGATCGGCCTGCCCAGTGCCGGCGCCATTGGTCGCGGAAATGGACGCGACCGATGCGCCGGTCCCGGTCGGCGTGCCGGAAATGATGCCATTCATATCGATCGTTAGGCCGGCGGGCAGCTTGGTCGCCCCGAAGCTGGCCGGATTGTTCGTCGCCGAAATTTGATACCGAAATGGTTCGTTCGGCGCAGTCTTCACCGTCGTCGGGCTGTTGATGACGGGTGCACCAGTGACTACGCTGTTCACTGTAACAGTCATGCCGGAAGCCGTCTTGGCCACAGAGACGCTTGCCTGGCCGGGTTGCGAGATGATGGCAAAGGACCCGCTGAGTGACTTGGCACTTACGATATCGAAGGTTTGTCCGACGCTGGGAATGAAACCTTTGACGAAGCGAACATTAAGTGTTCCTCCCAAGGTCGCGGTTCCACTTACATTGATCTGATCGTAGCCCGTGCCCGGGGCGGTTCCACCGATTTCGGCCGTGTAGGTGGCGCCGGCATTCTGCGTGTAGTCTCCGTCGATCGTGATGACCCCGGGTGAAAAGCCGGGGAGAATCTTGCCGCCGGCAGCCTGAATGACAGTTCCCGTGACGTTACCGGCGCCGGCAAGGACGCCCCCCGTGCTCACCTGCAAGCTGCCAAACGGACCAAACCCGCCGGTGCCGACAGCCATTCGGCTAGTCTTATCGATAACTACGGCCCCGCTCTTATTGATCGCGAGAAAGCTGGCAATGCTCATACTCGAGTCATTCTGCAAAGTCAGGACCGAGGCGGGATCGCTCGCGTTAAAAGTGCCGATCAGGCCGTCGCCGCTATTGGTCCAATCCGAACCATCGACCGTGATCGTCCCCTGGCCGCCGGTCAGTGATGGCGCGCTGAAGCCTGCAATATCCACCGTGGCGCCAAGCGTCGCACTAAATGTTCCAGCGCCCAGCCGGCCGATGACGACGTTTTCGGGGCTGGTAAAGGTAGCGCCCGACACATCCATCTCGCCAGAGCTGCCGGCCTCATCGGCCAAGGTGAGATTAGGAATGTAATCGGGGCTGGTAAGGTCGGGCAGGGTGAGCTTGCCGCCGGTCGCCACGCTCAGGAAACCATGACCGGCTGCTCCGACCGTGATCGGCCCGGAGGCGGTGAAGGTGCTCCCATTATCGAAGACTTCGAGCGTCCCGTAGCTGTCGACTTCCGACCCAATGATGAAGCCGTTCGTGTTGCTGGAGGTCGCCTTGCTCCCACTGCGCGCAGCGAAAGTTCCGTTGCCGCCCACGCCGATGCCGAAAGTCTTGGCGGCGGTAAAAGTGGCGCCATTGGTCAGAGTGATTGTGCCCGTCGAGCCGGATTCGACTCCTACGCCGAGTGCGGCGCTGCCGGTCAGACTAACGAGTGACGCCGCACCATCGGCGGTCAGCACACCGGTCGAGGCGGATTCACCGCCGACGCTGAGAAGTGCGTTGCTGCAAACAAGGTGCGCGCCGGCGGTCAGGTTCATCGTTCCCTGACCCGCGGCGCCTACGACCAATCCGCCGGTGGTTTCATTCCAAACCGTGCCGACTCCATCTACATTCACCACGCCGACGCCACCAGCCGAGTTACCGATGGAAGCGGCGCCCGCGTTCACCTTCGCGCCGGTATTGACCGCGAGAGAAAAGCCAGGCAGGGCGGCGAAGTCGCCGATCACGAGACTTCCCGCCGTTGTCGTGACGGTTGTCCCCCCACCGCTCCAATGTCCTCCACCGCCGATGTTGCCGATCCCATCGAGGTTCATACTCGATGTGGCAGTGAGTGCGCCCCCATTGGTTATGTCCAAAAAGCCGGCGGCGACATCAAAAGTGCCGACGGTCAGCAGCGAGCCGCTCCCGTCGATCGTCACCGTGACCGACTGGCCGTTGACCAAATCGGTCACGTCGGCCATGCCGCCCGATTGCAAGGTAAGATTAAGATCAATCGCGCCAGCCACGATCCCAAGTGAACCGCCGCTCGAGACGACACCGTTGCTAGAGTCCGCCACCGTCACCGCCATTTCCGAGCCGCCGTCGGAGACGGCGATCATACCGCCGGTATCGTTTTGAGTTTCGAGATTCCCGCCACTAACATTGATAAATGAGCAGTTCGTCGAATTGAGTGTTCCTGCTCCGGCAAGGGTGAAGCCCATCGCGGTTTGAGCCATAAAGCTTCCCGTGACCGTCAGGGTGCCGCCACCGCCAAGCGTCATGACCGAGCCACTATTGGCACTGACACTCCAATCATTGAGCGCTGCAGTGTCGCCGCCGCCGGGCGGCCCTTGAGGCGGCGGCATGTTGGTGGTGTTGTCATACCAATCCGTGCTGGAGAAAGAGCCGTTGGCAGTGCGACTAAAATCGTCAGCGCAAAGACTCGATCCTAAGATGAAGAGGAGAGCTGCGGCAACGCAGGCCATGACCGCATTCGTTAGACGCATAATCACCTTTCCTTAAAATGTCGGAAGGCGCGGATCGTAGAGATTTTCAGCTTTAAGAGCAAGAATATTCCCGCTACCTTCCAGCAGTTTACCTTTGCTCGTTAGGGCAAAAGCAGGCCCTCAATAGCGAACTCGATAGGTAACAAAACATTCATCTTGCACGACGCGCATTTCGCCTAACGAACACCGCACGCTTTTCGGGAGAAATGTCGCGCTGCGGCCAGTCAGAGTCGGCGCAGCCTTACCGCCAAAGATATAAGGCGCGATGGTCAGGTTCAATTGATCAACGAGCTTCAACGCGAGCAGTCCGCGAAATAATTCCGCGCCACCTTCACATGCCACGCGGCGTACGTTGTATTCACTGCGCAAAATCTCCAGCATGCGCCGCAGATTGACTGCGCGGCTTTCGCTCAAACGCAAAGTCGCCTTGTCCCGCAGAGCGACCTGGTACTTGCGCGGCATGCGCGTGGTCGAGAAGATGACAATGCGGGAAAAATCGGTCTCAAAAATATTGAGCGTGGGCTCGATACGGCCCTCATTTGAAACGATGACGCGGATTGGATATGGCGGCTTCCCCCGCGCTTCGCGTTCGGCACGCATCTTCGGATCCGGCAGCCCGAGCCTGACATTGTCGTGTGAAAGCGTGCTACGGCCAATGAGGACGGCATCGCCTAAAGCGCGTTGTCGCAGCAGATGGCGTTTGTCTTCACGCGAGGTGAAATCAACCGGCGAAAAAGTGCGCGTGGTAATCTTGCCGTCCACAGTCATGGCAAAGGTTGCCGCGACAAAGGGCCGCGGCCGTTTCTTTGGCCTGCGCGGAGGTAAAAGGATGTTATTCTGCTTCGGCGATTTCATGCTCGAGAGTGGCGACTTTTTTGCGCATCTCGCTCAACTTCACTCTGCCGGCGTGATCACTCGGTTTGTAGAGCAAGTAAACAATGCCGCCCGGCGCGCAGCAGGCGAGCATCACGAGAAAACTCATGGAGCCGATGAGGATGGCGACTGCTTCCGGCACACCACACAAACCATGAAGCATGATCTGGAAAATTTTCTCCCGCAGCCCGACACCGGCAAAGCTGATGGGCAGAGAGGAGATCGTGCGCTCGATCGGCATGATGGCAAAAAAGTCGAGCACCGCGACCTGCGCGCGAAAGGCATAAGCCACGCAGAGGAAAGTCGCAAAGGTAGAGAGGTGCGCGATGATCGAAGCGGCAAACGCGACTAATGTTGCCCGCCAATGGTGAGCATAAAGATGATAAGCCGCGGAAAGTTCGATCAGTCTTTCGCGGGCCGGGACACGCTGCGGCAACCTGTGGGCAAGATTCAGTCCGCTCACGATGAAAGAAGTCAGTAGCATGAGCACCGCGCTACCGAGGACGGCGAGGAGGACCCAAACGAGACGCCGTGTCTCCGGAAGTTGGGTGAGCCACTCATAACGCAATGCGATCAGCGTCCCAGTGATGGTAATGAGCGCAATCAGCCCAACCATGCGATCGAAGATGACCGCGAGCAGGGCTCCGGTCGCTTTGCCGGGCGTCTCCTTGAGGAGCAAATAACTTTTTATGAGGTCTCCGCCGGTCCCCCCGGGAAGAAACTGATTGTAGAACATGCCGATAAGGAAAAGTCCTGCCACACGTGAAATACTGAGATGAATGCGCTGCACCTTGAGCAAAATGTGCCAGCGCACACCGGCAGCGAATTCGACCAGGAAGTAGGCGAACAAGGCCGCCGCAATCCAACGGTAGTCCGCCATTCGCAACGCCACGCGCATTTGTTCACGCTTGTGCGGATCATGAAATACCCAGAACAGGACCGCGACGGTGACTGCGATTTGAAATAGACCAGCGTAAAATTTTTTCATTCGCCGAAGCGTTCCTTCCAGATGACAACGGAACGACGGATTTCTTCGGCCGTTTTGCGCGGGCTCATTTCCCAGACAAGCAAGCAGGATGGCGGCAGAAGCGGAACTAGTTTTTCCAAGTCGATCCCGCCGGCAAACGGCGGTTGGTGATCTTGCGCCGGCCAAACACAGTCCTGCACATGGCAACCGACGGTTCGCGATCCGATCGTTCGTAGCCATTCTGCATGGTCGATAAATCCGAGGTTCTCCTTGATCTGAAGATGGCCGAAGTCGTGCCAGTAGCCGACGTGCGGCGCGTCGATCTCGTCTAGGAGCGCGGGAATTTCGCGTTCGCTCGGAATCTCTTCATAGCCGCGGCGGCCTTCGATTCCGAGACGAATATTTTTCGTCGCGGCGTGTTCGATAATTGGCTTCAAACATTCCTTTACGTTCGCCAGATGACCCGGTGCGAGAGATTCTCGTTTCGCGACCGCGTTCACTTTCCGGCGGACATACTCGCGAGAAAACATTTCGCCCGCCTTGGCCAAAGCGATGAGTGGATCGGTCACCGGCTTCATCGGGATTTTACCAAGATGCAGCACGACAAATGGTGCCCCCAATCGCTCCGCGAAGTCGATTGTTTGTAGGGTTTGCTTTATTGCCCGCTGACGCTCCAGCCCCGAGCTGCTGGAAAAAGTATAGCAATCTGGTGACGCACTCATGACTTCAACCGGCAAAGGACAGAAATTGTGCAGACTACTAAAACGCACCTCGCCAGCCTCGAAGAATTTTTGCACCCCGGGCATGAGCGAAAGCCGGATGCCGTGCCCCAGCTCGACGAGATCGAAGTCGAGTTGATCCTTGATCTCGCGCAGCATTGCGTCGCCGGCGGTGTGCCGGCTGGAATTCCAGCAGGTGGAGAATGCAATCATATCGCCCGCCTAACGATCACGGCACGGTTGCCACTTCCGGCACCGTGGGACTCGTTAGGGCGGGAGGCGCTTCGTTCAAGCGGCCTCCGATCCGGCTGAGAATGAGAACCGCCACCACGCCATACCCAATCGCTGAAGCAGCAAGCGCCGTGCGCATGCCAATCGCGTCCGCCAGACTTGTCACACCCAGACCAGCGACCGGCATCAGGCCAAAGAAGCTCAATCCCATCACGGCAGAGACACGGCCGCGCAACGTCGAGGGCGCGCGTTCCTGCACAATTGTATTCGAAAGTCCAAAAATGAGCGACAGGCCGAACGAAACCACGACGAGTGAACCCGCCGCAAAAGCAAAAGCGTGCACCCGACTAAGCGCAAAAACGGAAAACATCACACCCAGCGCCGCCAGCATCATGCCGGTGTGGCGTTGCGGCCGGAGAATCGAGACAAGCGTGATCGCGCCCAGCACCGAGCCGGCAGCGGAAAAGGCCATTAGATATCCGAGCTGATTCGGTCCGAAGTGCAGTACATTGCGCACATAGAGCGGCATCATGACAGAGACAGTTGGGAAAATACAAATCGTCATCGTGGCCATCATTCCGACCATGGCGAGGCTCGGTTTGTCTTGCAGCATATAGCGAAAGCCATCCCCGATTCCGCTCGCTCTTTGCGCCTCTTCCTCACGGTTGCCATGCGCGCGAGCCGGCAGCGAAAGGAGTGCGATGATGAAGGCAAAAAAGGAAAATGCATTGATAAAAAACGCACTGGCCGCGCCCCAGAGACCAACCACAATCCCCGCGACGGACGGGCCGACGAGACGCGAGCAATGGAAGACCGCTCGATCCAATGCGACCGCGGCTGCGATCTCCTCCCGCCTAACAAGTTCCGGGACGAGGGCCGAGAGCGCCGGATGCTCGAAAGCAAAGGCAATTCCGAGCAATCCCGCGATGACGATGACGTGCCAGATCTGGATCTGGTGGGTGAAGATAAGCGCACCAATCACCAGAGCGAAGGCGATCTGAACGACCTGTGTCCAAATCAGGATGCGTCGCTTGTCATACTGATCCGCGATGGAACCACCAAACATGGTGAGAAAAATCATCGGCAGCCCAGCGGCAAAATTGACCATACCAAGCATAATCGCCTTGTCGGTCAGCGTGCTCATGACCCAGCCCTGAGCCATGATCTGCATCCAGGTTCCTGTATCGGAAATTGATGTGCCAACGATGTAGCGGCGAAATGGTCCGGGACGCAGCAGAGCGAGCGTCTCGCGTCCCCAGGGTGATACGCCGGTTTTCATCGCAGCAACTGATAAGCGGGGAAATGTGGGGTCGCAATGAAGGGCAAAGCCGATCTGTCGGCGCCATCTGCGACCCATGACTTCGACAAGGTCAGTCTGTGCCGGCATGACAGTGGCGACGTCCTTGTAAACTCCCGGGACCTTATCGGTGCCCGCGGAGATCAGTGTAATTCCTCGCTCTACCAGCACCTTTTTCACACCGCTCAGGATCCACCAGATCGTGCCTAACGAAGCAGGTCCTGGCGCGTTGAGCGGGACAAATAATTTTGATTTTCCGACCACTTGCCCCAACCGCAATCATTGCTTTGTTCGTTAGGGAACGCCCTGATTGGCGGCGGACGGAGGACTGGTGACCCGTTTCTTGAGCTGGAGGAACGCCGGTTTGCGGGTTCGGCCGCGATGTATTTTGCCCGGCGATGGCGAAAGCTGTGCCGCCGTCGTCTCCGCCGCAGAGCTTGTAACAGGCTCGCTCAGCGAGACGGCCGGCGCGGCGAGCGGTTTCGCTTCAACCAGGGATTGCCCAGCGCTCGACGGCCTGGCCTTGATTTCAATCCGCGGCAGCTCCGTGTTCCCCCGATCGAGAACATTGCTCAAACGAAAAAGCGCCGCCATCATATCGCGGGCATTAGGATTGAAAATGCCGCCGTGACCGTTCAGAATTTCCTTCGGCACTTTCACAATCCAAAATGGCGATCGCTGTTTCGGGTCGCCGGTATAATCAAGCCGCCACCATCGCCACGTGGTTGTTTTGCCGGCGGCCGTTTCTTCGCCGCCGGTGGCAAAGATCGGTGTCGCCTGATTGTCCGCGCTGCTCGTCGGCAAAGCCTGGGGGAATTCGAGATTTTCCTCAAACGCACGCGTCCGGCGCGGCGTTGGCAGTTCACCGGTCAGCGGTACAATCGCGTGGTCGAGTAGTCGATCGTTATGCCCGGGCGTGTGAGTGAAAAAGAGCCGCTGGCTCACCCGCTGCCCGTAGGTCTCGGGCCCGTCGTAATCGCGGTAAAGTTTCCCGACTCCAAAAATAGTCGCGCCAATCGGGAACGCGAGACCGGTTGCTGTATCGGTCTCCGAAGTCACCGAGATGATGCGCGGCTCATCCTTCAGATAACAACCCGAATCGTCCGGTGCCTGATAACACTTGCGCGCGGTATCGAAGCTCAGGGTGGCAGTCATCATGTCGCGCATTTCTTTGGCGTAGATCGATTCGGCCGCCGAATTGATCAGCAATATGAAATCCGCGGGCACCACCGGTTTGCCGCTGAGAATCCCACCGGTCAACGCCTGCTCGACGGCTCGCTCGACCACGAGCGCACCGAAGGAGTGACCAATGAGAATCGTGCGCGCATCACTGGACCGATGCCGTGCCTCGTAGACGACGCGAAAAATTGCTTCGGTAATCGTATTACTACTTCCAATGCGCGTCGCAGCGTCCTTGCGATTTTTGAAGCTGAGAAGCTTTAGCAGAGGATCGTAGGCCTGTTTTCCGCGCCATCCGAGATAGACGCCGACAACCTGATAATTGAGCTGTCGCACGCGGTCGGTGCGCGCCAGTTTCTCCAGGACACCGCGAAATTGCGGGACGTCATAAACCTGGTCGCTGGCGTTGTTCTGCCAGCCATGTGCATAAACGACAAGCAGTGGTTTCGCTGTCTGTTTGATGAGATTAACCGCCGCCGCAAGCTGGGCCCGGTCCCAGAAGTCTCCCTGCTCGTCGAACTCGATAAAGCCAAGATCGTAATCGCGCGCTCCAGGTAGCCGAGGCTCGGTCGCAGCAATGCCAGGCCGAAAAGACTGATTTGGCAAACAATTCGAGAACAGGCCCACTAGCGCCAGCGAGGCCGCGAGTCGCAGGAGGATTTTGCGCAACATTGTTTTCCCGGAAGCCCAGCGCGATTGGAACAGAACGCGCCGCCAAAGGCAACAGCCACTGAAGTGAAACACGGCGACCTTGCTGTTAGGCGAAATCAAGCTTCGCCCTGCGACCGGACTGTCCTTCGGTGCACGCCGGCAGCTTTTTACCCGCGCTCGTCGATCGGAACGACTTTCTTTCCCACCGGCTCGCCGATGTATTCGCTCAGCGGTCGATAAAGACGGTTATCTTCAAGTTGTTCGAGAACGTGTGCACACCAGCCGGAGCAGCGGGCGATCGCGAAGACCGGGGTGAATAGGTCGGTCGGTATGCCTAACGAATAGTAAACCGTCGCGGAATAGAAATCGACGTTCGCGTTTAGATTCTTCTTTTCCTTCATCAACTTGGCGATGCGCTCCGACATTTTGATCCACTTCGGCTCACCTAATTGCGTACTCAATTTCACGCCCATGCGCTGAAGATGCGGCGCGCGCGGGTCGAGCGTCTTATAGACACGATGACCGATTCCCATGATTTTTTCTTTGTTCGCGAGCTTCCTTTCAATGTAGGCGTCCACTTTGTCCTCGCTGCCGATTTCCTCGAGCATGTGAATCACCCCTTCGTTCGCGCCACCGTGTAATGGACCCTTCAACGTTCCGATCGCTGATGTAATTGCAGAATAAAAATCCGTCAGGGTCGCAATCGTCACACGCGCGCTGAAGGTCGACGCATTCATGCCGTGATCCGCGTGGAGGACAAATGCGACATCGAGCGTGTCGCTCGCTTCCTTTGGTTGCGGCTTGTCGTTGATCAAATAAAGAAAGTGCTCCGCTTCGGTAAGATCGTCGCGCACCGGCGGCAAGGATTTCCCCTGTCGCGCGCGATGAAAATACGCCGCGATCACTCCGATCTTCGCCGTGATGCTGCGCGCGCGCCGCTCGTTAATCTCCCGTGTCGCGTCCTTGTCCATCTCCGGATCGTAAAGGCCAAGCATCGAAATCGCCGTCCGCATCACGTCCATGGGGTTTGCGGTTTTCGGCGCAGTCTCGATGAAATCGATCACTCCGCCGGGCAGTTCGCGCTCCGCGCGCAGCTTCTTCACAAAATCGTTCAGCTCAGCGCGATTTGGCAGATGTCCTCTCCACAAAAGGAAAACGACCTCCTTGTAATCGACTTTGCCGACCAGCTCGTTGATGTCGTAGCCGCGGTAGATGAGCTGTCCCTTATCGCCAATGACGTCGCTTAGCGCGGTCGTGTTCGCGACAATGCCTTCCAATCCTTTTGCTGTTACCGGCATCAGCTTCGCTCCTTCATCTGCGCAATCAGCGTGTCCGCCATTGTCGCCGGCGTATCGGCAACTGCAATACCTGCCGCCTTGAGCGCCTCGATCTTGCCCGCGGCGGTGCCTTTTCCTCCGGAAACAATCGCACCTGCATGCCCCATCCGACGTCCCGGCGGCGCCGTCGCACCGGCGATGAAGGCGGCAACCGGCTTTCTGCAATTGTCTTTAATCCACGCAGCCGCTTCTTCCTCGGCTGATCCGCCGATTTCGCCGATCAGGATCATCGCTTCGGTTTTCGGATCGCTGTTGAAAAGCTTCACTGCGTCGAGGTGCGACATGCCGTTGATCGGATCGCCCCCGATGCCAATGCACGTCGATTGCCCGTAATCCCGTGAAGTCAGTTGCCAGACCGCTTCGTAAGTGAGCGTCCCGCTGCGTGAAATCACGCCCACGTTGCCCGGCCTATGAATGTAACCCGGCATAATGCCAATCTTGCATTCTCCCGGCGTGATGATCCCGGGACAATTCGGACCGATCAGCCGCGATTTTTTTCCGGCCATCTGCGCTTTGACCCGCATCATGTCCATGACTGGAATGCCTTCAGTAATACAAATGACCAGCTCAACTCCGGCATCGACCGCTTCCAGGATGGAGTCGGCCGCGCCCGGCGCGGGCACGAAAATCACGGATGCGTCGCAGCCGGTTTCCGCGCGGGCTTCCCAAACGGTGTCGAAAACGGGAACTTTGTTGTCAAACATTTGGCCGCCTTTTCCTGGCGTCACTCCAGCCACGACCTTCGTGCCATACTCCATGCACTGGCGCGCATGAAAACCGCCGGCGCTGCCGGTGATTCCCTGGACGCAGAGACGGGTATTTTTGTCGACCAGAACGGACATCGTTAGGCTGACTTGCGCTTGTGCACGACGAGTTTGTTGCCATCCGGATCGCGGAATTGCGCCATGAAACAGACTGGCGTTTCCGATTTTTCCATGTCGAACTTCACACCACGCTCTTTCAATGTCGCGATCGTTTTGTCGATATCGTCCACTTCAAAGGAAATTGTCGTCCCGTCGCGCGACGGCTGCCAATTCGGATGCTGCCCCACGCCGATTGTAACGCCGCCGACGTCGAATTCTGCCCAGGGAAAACCTTCCGGTGAGGACTCCAGTTTCAGTTCCAAAGTCTCTTCATAAAATTTCTTCGACTTCGCGAAATCCGAAACCGCCACCGCCACAAATGCAATTTCTTTGATCATATCGTTAGGCACTATCAGGCATTTTTTAGTTTATGGATGATGATTTTGTTGCCGTCGGGATCCTGGACCACCGCCATGCGACAAACCGGGCTTTCGACATTCTCCGTATCGAACCTTGCGCCAGCCGCTTTCAGGTCTTTGATCGCACTCTCGAAATCATCCACCTCAATCGCAACGCTGGTTCCATCTGGCGAAGGTTTCCATTGATCGCCCACACTCCCGATCGCGAGCGTGTCATCGCCGATTTCGTATTCGATCCAAACGCCTTCGCCGAAATCGGCGGAAGGCTTAAGGCCAAGCACGCCTTCGTAAAAGGCGCGCGCGCGCTTGATGTCGGTTACGGGAATGCCGGTAAAGGCAATGTTGGTTGCTTTCATTTTTTTCCGCCAGCGGCTTCGACCGCTTTTTTAGCTGCATCGCCCAGATCATCGGCCGTGATCAAGGCCAGTCCGCTCTCTTTCAAGAGCTGCTTGCCCTCCTTAACATTGGTGCCTTCCAGCCTAACGACTAAAGGAACCGATAACTTAACGGCCTTGGCGGCGTTGAGGATTCCCTGCGCGATGACATCGCACCTGGCAATCCCGCCAAAGATGTTCACCAGAATCGCTTCGACGCGTTTATCCGCGACGAGGATCTTGAAAGCCTCAGTGACCTGCTCCTCCGTTGCGCTGCCGCCCACGTCGAGAAAGTTAGCCGGGCTGCCGCCGTAAAATTTGATGATGTCCATCGTGGCCATGGCCAGGCCGGCGCCATTGACGAGACAGGCGATGTTGCCATCAAGGCCGATGTAATTAAGCCCATGTTTTGAAGCTTCAACTTCACGCGGATCTTCTTCCGCCGTGTCACGCATCGCGGCGATTTCAGGGTGCCGATAAAGAGCGTTGTCGTCGAAGTTAAATTTTGCATCCAGCGCTAACACTTCGCCATTCTTTGTCACGACGAGCGGATTCACTTCCACCATCGAGCAATCCAATTCGATGAAGGTGCGATAAAGCGCGCTGAAAAGCCTTGCTGCCGGCTTGATTTGCTCGGAAGCGAATCCGAGCTGCCTGGCCAGTTTGCGCGTTTGGAAAGGTTGCAAACCAGCGAGTGGGTTAACCGATTCGCGAATAATTTTCTCGGGCGATTTCTCGGCTACAGCCTCAATCTCTACGCCGCCCTCCGTGCTCGCGACAATGAGGGGCGCGGCGGTCGCGCGATCCAGTAAAATGGCAAAGTAGACTTCGCGTGCGATGTCGGCGGATTCCGCAACCAGCACCTGATTCACGACGCGACCCGTTTCGCCAGTCTGATGCGTAACCAGAGTTTGTCCCAGCATTTTACTCGCGACCTCGCCCGCCTCAGCCGCTGACTTCACGACGTGCACGCCGCCTTGGAACCCGTTCTTAAAAGTCCCCTTACCGCGCCCGCCGGCATGCACCTGCGCCTTGACTACGATATCGCCAACGCCAATTTCGCGTGCAATCCTTTCCGCCTCCTCAGGCGTGGCCGCGACCTTTCCGCGCGTTGTCGCCGCGCCGAATTTCTCGAGCAATTCCTTAGCCTGGTATTCGTGGATGTTCATGCTCGGCGCGAGCACTAAGCCCGCGAACCGTGCCTTGAGCAATCGAATTTTCCCGCCTACGGCAAATTATAAGCTTCGACCAAGCCGATCCCCGTTGAGCCATCTGCACCACTGACGACCGCGGTGTATGCACCGGGCGCTAGCGTAATGCTTAATGCCGACTCCTGGTCGTTAGTAGGAGCAAGGCCCGTAGCCATCATCTTGGACTCCTGGGTGTCGCGCCAATTGTCATTGCAAGCGAGTTGGTTGCCCTGCGCATCGTAGAGATCCAACTTCGGATTGTTCAAGACGTCGATTGGCGGATATGATGGGATCGACGGCCCAAGCGCGCGAAAGACCATCTTCGCGTCATCCGCTCCATCGATAGTGGAAAAACGGTTAACCCTAAGTCCCGCGCCTACAAAATAAAGCCATTGCGCGAAGACAGGCTATGGCAAGTTATAAGCCTCGACCAGACCTATTCCCGTGGTTCCTCCCGCGCCGCTGACGATTGCCGTGTATGCGCCCGGAGCGAGCGATATACTAATAGCTGACTCCAGATCGTTCGTCGGCGCCAGACCTGTCGCCTCAATCTCGGCTTCCTGGGTGTCGCGCCAATTGTTGTCGGAAGCGATGTTGTTCCCGTTCGAATCGTAAAGATCAAGCTGCGGGTCGTCCAAGACATCGCTTATTGAGCCTGACGCAAGCGATGGCCCAAGCGCGCGGAAAACCATATTGGCATCGTCAATTCCGCCCACAATGACACCGCCGATCATGACATCATCTCCGGTCTCGACATCAGCTCTGGTGGAGATATTAGCCAGTCGTGATGAATCGTCGGACACATTATAGACTTCCGCCAGGGAAATACCTGTCGTGTTATTAACTCCACTAACAATTACCGTGTACGCCCCAGGATCGAGAATTCGATAGAGCGCAGCCTCCTTCGGATCGGTCGGCGCCAGTCCAACGCTGGTGACAAGACTGGATTGTGAGTCCGTCTGCCAATCGTTGTTGGTATCAATTACATTACCGAGGGAATCGTAAAGAGTTAACGTGGGATCGGCCAGCCGTCCGGGTACGGGTTGACCTCCAACTTGCAAGCTCGGGCCAATTCCTCGCACCACGACGTTTTGCGCGTCCGCGCCAGTAATGATAAAGCCGGCAATCAAGACACCGTCGCCCACGTTGACGCTCGATCGCGTTGAAATATTCACCGCGTGTTCATTAGGATAAAGGACCAGAGTTAAAGTAGCAGTTACGGTGTGAGTGCCGTCGCTCGCAGTGACAACTACTGGAAAAGTGCCATCCTCTGTGGGAGTGCCGGAAATCACCTTGGTTGCCGAGTCAAGCGTCAGACCCGCGAGTAAGTCCGTCGCATTGATTGAAGTGGGCTTAATGTAAATTGGGACCTGAAAGCTTTGGAGCTTTCCAGTCGTGCCATAGAAGGTAGTGGTAACATTCGCCAAAAGATCGTAAATCTCGACCGCAGTCCCATCCGCCACGAAAAGATATCGCCCAGATCCGTCAGTTATTAGATCTGAGACGGAATCCTCAAGAACCTTCAGGACGCCCGACTTCGTCGAAGTGGCTGTATCGAAGAGATAAACCTGCCCGGGACCAGCGCGGTGTTCGAAAAGGATCGAATCGTCTGGGCTAAAGGTAAGAAAGGATGGATTAGGGCCAATGATACAGCTGCCATCACTCTGCGTGAAATCCATAGAATCAAACAAGGCAGTCGCCGAAGCATAGTTGTCATTGTTATTCCCAAAGAGTGTCGCATAACTAAGAGACGCACCGTCATGACTTAACTTCAAATCCTTGCCCGATTGACCTACGTCAAGAGATTCGTCGTCCGTATTTTCCTCCAAGATGGCAGTGGCAGTGGAGACATCGTATCGCTTGAGCGTCGCGGGCGAAACTTGAGTGCTACCAGAATATAGTTTCGTTCGATCTGGGCTGATCTGAAGCAACGCTTCTTTATGTGGTTGAGCGTCGAGGGTCGCCTCCGTTGCACCTGTCGTCGCGTCTATTTGCAGCAAAGCGTCATCTTCATCGACTGGAGTAATGTAAAGCCGATCTGCCAATCCTGCCTCTATCTGCCATGGTTTGACGGCGACAGTCAAAGGACTCGAAGTCGTGAGCGTAGTGAGATTGATGACACCCACTTGGGTGGCACCGCTCAGGGCTACATAGAGAGTAAGTCCGTCCGCCGAGATCGACATTCCGGCCGGCGCCATTCCCACTGGAATCGTGTCGGTGATCTTTAGCGTTTGCGTATCGATGACGGCTACCGAATTGTCTGCCATAAGGCTCGCATAGATACGGTGGCGTACCGGGTCGGCCACCAAACGATGGGCAACGACCGAAAGTTGCCCAACCAAGTTGTCAGTGCCAGTGGATTGGGCCTGGACGGCGAGGCCACCGCCCAGAAGAGCTGCGACGAGCGAAAAGCGGACAATAAGCTTCATAAGCAAGTAGGTTGAAAAGACGATTGCACACCTGAAATGGCTTCGGACTTTCTTACAGAAAATGCCAAAATTCCAGCTACTTTTTCGACGAAAGAGAGAAAAGGCCCGCTCCCGGAAGAAGCAATAGTTTGCCCTTTCGGCTAAAGATCCGTTTCCATTTCGATCGAATCGAGATAGACCGAAATCGGATCGTAACGGCGAGGCGGTTTGCTGTCGGAAGACGATTTCAGCACCTGAGTAAAGGCGCCACTCAAGGACTTGAGCTGAGTTGCTTCGTACCAATTGAGATAGTCATCGATCATTTTCGCCTGCCGGTCGATTGCGACACGATCGTGCGCGATGCGATTGAGTCGCTCGGGTATCCCGTGGGGCTTGCCGCGAAGGAGCAGCGCGACCACCGCATACTCTTCCTGCACAATCGTTCCATAAAGCGGATGGACGCGCGCGCTGAGCAGGCGCAACTGGCGACCCACCAGTTCGAGCGCAGCGCGGTGCGCAGGAAATTTGCGAAATTGCCCATACTCGCCTAACGAATATTGCTTCGTCGCACCATCGGGCGCGGTGATCCTGAAACGCAGCAGACGATCAAGCTGCGCGGCGGTCGCAGCCGCGCTCAACAGCTCGTAGCGATCGGCCGTCGAAAGGTGTGCTACAGCCAGCGCCCACCATTTTTCTGGCGCCCGCGCCAGGATCTCGGGGAAATGGACGCGCAGATCCGGCAGCATGTCGTTAGGCCCAGTCGGCAGATGGTGAATGTACTGGAGCAATTTTTACCGGCCGCCGGGAGCATCGAGGAGCAGTTGGATCAAAGCCTGTGAATACGCGCCGTGAAGTTTGCGCGACGTGCTATCGAGCTGGTCGCGCTTTTGCCTGACGATGACGTCGAGCGGCGCAATTCGATTTTCAGTTATAAATCTACGCAGAAGCTGCGCGTTCTCATCCCAGTCAGAGCCCGGTTGCAAGCCAAGGATTCCATCAGGTAGCCAATCGGGCGGCGCGACGTAAGGCGTGCCAGCGGGGAGGTCGCCGCGGTCGCGATACATCATCTCAATTAGGATCGCTCGGAGTACTTCGCGCTGCACATCACAGGCTTGAAAGTCGCTCGTCACAACAAGGTTGAGTTGCAGTTTCAGCCCGTAGCCGAGTTGGCTCACCTGAAGGGAAGAGGAGGGCGCCTCGGGAAAATTCGCCTGCGGGTAATCCAAGTTGACGACCAGCGGTGTCTTCCAGTTGTCACGTAGGTCAAGCAGGTTGAGCAGGTGCGCCTTCGTCTTTTCCGCCAGATCGCAAATCGCGCCACGCATGGCGACATCGTTCCCGTAGACAACAAACTGTCGCGACGTGCTGGTGCTGCGCGGTTTTGCAGCAGAGAGCAGACTGGGAATAGCGAATACAAAAGCAATCGAGGCCGCGACGATAATTCGGGTGGGTCCAAGCATGGGGAGAAAGTCGAGAATAACCCAGGTTAGGCTTCCTTAAAAGGCGGAAAAAGCGAGCAAAATGTGCTATACTTTGTAATCTGAAAAGGAGGTCACAATGAAATTAACCAAAGCTTTGACAATTCTCTTAGCGGCGCTGGCAGTGACACTGGCTGCGCCTGCTGGCGACGCGCAAACGGGGCCCCGCGCAATGCACCAAGGCGCGAGCTTTCATGGGCACGACTTCCATCATAATGGCAATGGCCACGTCCATGTATTCGTCGGCGGATTCGGGTTTCCGTATTTCTATGGGTACCCATACTGGGGTTGGAGCTATCCCTACTACTATGGATATCCCTATGGGTACCCGGTCGGCTCACCTTATGGCTATAATCCGAACGGCGTTTACCAAGGGCACGTCGTAGGTCAGTCGCCGCCGACCAACCGTGGCGACGCCAAGGATGTGTCAGTGGCTACTCGTGTCCAGCGACAGCTCGCCGCTGCTGGTTACTATGATGGCGCGATTGATGGTGTCGTCGGCGAAGGCACTCGGCGTGCGATCCGCAGTTATCAGCGTGCCAATGGTCTTCCGGTCGGTGGCCGCATCGATCATCAATTGCTTAACTCGATGGGGCTTGGCTAGCAGTTAATCCTGCTTACCGCTAGAACGCGCGATCGAACTGGGTTTCGACCGCGCGTTTTTCTTTTACGGAAACTCAAAAAACGAAATTCGTTAGGCTACACGCCCGCAGCAGTTTTTATGTTTCTTTCCGCTGCCGCAAGGGCACGGCTCGTTCCGGCCGACCTTTGCCATTTCACGCCGCACTGGAGCCAACTCCAGTTTTACCTCCGCTCCATCGCCCTCGGCTTCTCCATTTCCGTCGATCTGTGCACGAATGCGCTCAGGACGGCGACCCGGAACCGGCCCGTTGGCAGTCGGCGCGGTCGGTCCCTGCTCGCGCATGAGGAATTGTGGGAGCGTGGAAAGAAAGGTTTCGAAAGCCTGTAGGTTCGAGGTGCTGCGAAAGAGATTGTGCAAAACTTCGTTTTTGATGCTCGCCATCAATTCGACAAACATCTCGTAGGCTTCCGCCTTGTATTCGATGAGCGGATCCTTTTGCGCATACCCGCGCAAATAAACGCCTTCGCGCAAGGCATCCATCGCGTAAAGGTGCTCCTGCCATAAGCGATCGATCGCGTTCAGGATGATGTAACGTTCCAGACTTTTGACCGCAGCCGGTTCCTCATGGCTGGACTTGCGCTCGTAGGCTTCCTTTATCTTGCCTATAAGGAAGTCGGCATTCTCCTCCGGTGCACGAGTTTCAAATTGCGCTTTCTCTTTCGTTAGGCCGAGAGGAAAGGTGGTATTGATCCAATGAATGAGGCCGGAATAATTTACCTCGTCGCTCGGCGCCCCGCTGCCAAGGTACTCTTTCACTTTCGCGGGGACGGCTTCGTCGATGACTTCGTAGACAAGTTTGTGCGGGTCTTCGGTGTCGATGACTTCGTTGCGATAGGTATAAACGACTTCGCGCTGATTGTTCATCACGTCGTCGAAATCGAGCGTGCGTTTGCGTGCGAGATAGTTGCGTTGTTCGACGCGCTTCTGTGCGGTCTCGACTGATTTATTGAGCCAGCGATGCTCGAGCTCCTGACCGTCCTCGAGACCGAATCGTTCCATGATTTTCGTCATGCGATCGGCCGCGCCGAAGTTGCGCATGAGGTCGTCCTCGAAGCTAACATAGAAACGGGTGGCACCTGGATCGCCCTGGCGCGCGCAACGTCCGCGAAGCTGGCGATCGATGCGGCGCGATTCGTGGCGCTCGGTGCCGATGACGTAAAGGCCGCCCCTCTCAGCGACGCCCGACCCGAGCTTAATGTCGGTGCCGCGGCCAGCCATATTTGTCGAAATGGTCACCGTCCCTGCCTGGCCGGCGCGACTAACGATTTCCGCTTCCTGGCGATGATATTTTGCGTTCAACACGTTGTGCGGGATTTTTTCGCGCTTCAGCATGCGGCTGAGTAACTCCGAGGCTTCCACACTTACCGTGCCGACGAGGATCGGCTGCTGTTTGGCGTGCCTTTCTCTAATCTCGTTGATGACCGCGTTGTATTTTTCGCGGCGCGTCTTGTAGATCCGGTCATTGGCATCGAGTCGCGCCACCGGGCGGTTCGTCGGGATGACTGCGACGTCGAGTTTGTAGATGTCGTGAAATTCGTTCGCCTCGGTCTCGGCGGTGCCGGTCATGCCGGCGAGCTTGTGATAAAGGCGGAAATAATTCTGAATCGTGATCGTCGCGAGGGTTTGTGTCTCCCGATCGATCTGCACGCCTTCCTTCGCTTCCACCGCCTGGTGCAAACCATCGCTCCATCGCCGGCCAGGCATTTTGCGTCCGGTGAATTCGTCAACGATGACGACCTTGTTCTCCTCGACGACGTAGGCCACGTCTTTCTCGAACAGGCAATAAGCACGAAGGAGCTGCGAGATGTTGTGAATCTGCTCGGCCTGCTTGTCGCAATACTCCTGGCGATCGGCTTTTTGCTTGTCCTTTTCCTCGGCGCTTAAGTCGTGATTGAGATCGATCTCGGTGAATTCGCTGATCAAATCCGGCAGCACGAAGGAATCAGGATCGTCAGGATTCAAGAACTCGCGCCCTTTTTCCGAGAGATCAGCTTCATGCGACTTTTCGTCCATGGTGAAGAAGAGCTCTTCCTTCAAGGCAAAGAGTTCTTCCTTGCGCGTGTCCTGGTAAAAAGAGAGTTCCGCCTTGTCGATCGCCTTGCGCTTTTCCGGGTCTTCCATCATGCGGAGTAGCTGCTTGTTGCGCGGCTGGCCGAGTTTCACTTTGAACATCAGGATGCCACCGGCTTCGCTATCGCCGCTTTCAAAAGCTTCCTTCGCTTCGCTGGCGAGGCGGTTGCAGAGCATATTCTGCTTTTTCACCAACTGATCCACAAGCGGCTTGAGACGATCGTATTGATGCGTCGAAACCGTCGCCGGGCCGCTGATAATGAGCGGGGTGCGCGCTTCGTCGATCAGGATGGAGTCGACCTCGTCAACGATTGCGTAGTGATACCCGCGTTGTACCTGCTGGTCACGCGTTGTAGCCATGCCGTTGTCGCGCAAATAATCGAAACCGAATTCCGAGTTCGTGCCGTAGGTGATGTCGCAGGCATATTGTTCGCGTCGGAGGTCGGGCGGCTGATCGTGCTGAATGCAGCCCGTTGTTAGGCCAAGGAACTGGTAAAGTTGGCCCATCCATTCGGCATCGCGTCGAGCGAGGTAATCGTTCACCGTCACCAGATGCGCGCCGCGGCCGGCGAGCGCGTTTAGATAAAGCGGCAACGTTGCGACCAATGTCTTGCCCTCGCCCGTTGCCATTTCCGCGATCCGGCCACGATGCAAGACGAGGCCGCCGATGAGCTGCACATCGAAGTGCACCATGTTCCAGGTCATCGGCTGGTCGCAGACCTCGAACGCCTGCTGACGCTCGGTCAGCCGCCGTGCGGCGTTTTTCACCACGGCAAAAGCTTCGGGTAGAATTTCCTCCAGCCGCCGGGCCAGCATCTCAGGGTCCTCAACCGCGGCCAGCTCTTGTTTCCAGGCGGCAGTCTTGGCGCGCAGTTCCTCGTCGGAGAGCGCCTTAAATTGCTCGTCGAACGCATTAATCGAACGCGCGATCGGCTGCAGCCGCCGGATCTCACGCTGATTCTTCGAGCCGAGTATTTTCTTTAAAATCCAATTGACCATGGGAACTCGTAATATCGGCGAGATTCGCCGCTGATCAACGGAACCCATCGGCAGCGACCTCAGTAAGGCCTCGCGTTGTGCCCTGAGGTTTTACAGTTAAGCTCCGGCAATGAAGAAAATTGTTGCAACCCGCGACGCGCCGTCGGCAATCGGTCCTTACTCGCAGGCCATTCGCTGTGGCTCGATGCTTTTTTCCGCGGGCCAAATTCCGCTCGACCCGAATACCGGCCAAATGGTGACGGGCGATGTCTCCGTGCAAGCCAAACGCGTGCTCGAAAATATTGCTGCGATTTTGAAGGCCGAGAGGCTCTCCTTTGATCACATCGTCAAAACGACCGTCTTTCTCACCGACATGAACGATTTTCAGACAGTGAATGAGATTTACGCGACCTATTTTGGCGAAAACCCGCCAGCCCGCTCGACAGTCGCCGTTGCCGGGTTACCCAAGGGGGCAAAGCTCGAAATCGAAGTGATTGCGATGACGAGTGACAGCACGACGGGGAGCAAAACGGTCAGCGACACTTCCGGCTGACAAAGCGGACGAAGCACTGCGCAGGACCAACCCGGGAGCAAATCGCTGTAACCAGAATAGACTCGATTCCTCTGACGCCCGACAACAGACTAACCGACGCTCCTCTCCGAGGTTCAGCTCCTTTTCAGTGCCGGAAGTGCCGCACGCCAGTGAATACCATCGCGATCTTGCGTTCGTTAGCTGCGGCAATCACTTCCTCGTCGCGCACCGAGCCGCCAGGTTGAATTGCCGCTGTGGCTCCCGCGTCGGCGGCGGCGATGAGTCCATCCGGGAAAGGGAAAAAGGCGTCGCTCGCCACCGCGCTGCCTCGCAGCGAGAGCCCGGCCTCCTGCGCCTTCCAGACGGCAATGCGCGAAGCATCGACACGCGACATTTGTCCAGCACCGATGCCTAGGGTTCGGTCCGACGCCGCACAGACGATCGCGTTCGACTTTACGTGCTTCACCACCCGCCAACCAAAGATCATCGCGGCCATTTCCTGCTTGGAAGGTGGACGCTGGCTCACCACTTTGGTCTCGAGTTTGTCCAGGTCGGCTACGTCCTTTTCCTGCACGAGAAGGCCACCGCGCACTGAGCGAAGATCGATTTCCTGCTTGTTGTTAGGCAATTTCGACGCCAAGGCGCGCATGAGACGGAGGTTCTTCTTCTTTTGCAACAAGGCTCGCGCTTCCGGCGCAAACTCCGGCGCGATGATGACTTCACTGAAGATTTCAGCGATCGCTTTCGCCACCGCCAGATCGAGTGGCCGATTGCAAATAATGATGCCGCCGAAGGGCGCCTGCTTGTCGGTGGCAAAGGCTTTTAACCAGGCCTCGCGTAAGTCGGGGTCGCTTCCCACCCCACAGGGGTTGGTGTGTTTCAAGATCGCCACCGTCGGCTCGGAGAATTCCGAGATCAGGTCGGCCGCGGCGGTGATGTCGAGCAAATTGTTAAAGGAGAGATCCTTCCCGTGCAGCTTCTCAAACTGCTCCGGGAACCGGCCGTAAAGCGATGCCTTCTGGTGTGGATTCTCGCCATAACGCAAGCGGCTAACGAGTGGCAAACACAGCGAAAACGATGTCTCGGTCTTTTGTTTCTCGTTGAGAAATGAGGCGATCGCACGGTCGTATTCGGAGGTTTTGAGAAACGCCTTGATCGCAAGCCGCTCGCGCAACTTGAGCGTCGTCTCGCCCTCGCGGTCGCGCATTTCATCGAGCACGGCCTCGTAATCAGCCGGGTCAACTACAACCGTGATCGACTGATAATTCTTGGACGCGCTCCGCAACATCGAGGGCCCGCCGATATCGATCTGCTCGATCGCCTCGGCAAGACCCACGTCTGGCTTCGCGATGGTCTCCTCGAAAGGATAAAGATTCACCACCACCAGATCGATCGGTTCGATACCGTGCTCTTGCGCCGCTGCTTCATGCTCCTTGTTCCCGCGCAGATAAAGCAGTCCGCCGTGCACCTTGGGGTGCAAGGTTTTCACGCGGCCGTCCAGGATTTCTGGAAAGCCGGTGAAATCAGAAATCTCGATCGTTCTGATCCCTTCCTGGCGCAGCAGGCTGGCGGTACCGCCAGTAGAAATGAGTTCGACTCCCTGCTTTTCCAGCGCGCGAGCAAAATCAGCCAGGCCCGTCTTGTTGGAAACGGAAATGAGAGCGCGTTTAATTTTCATGACGATTTCCGCTGCACGAGCAGGCAAGCCACCGCATACATGACCAATCCAAAGGCGATCGTTAGGCAAAGTGAAAGCGCAAAGCTCGGGAGATGCAGCACGCCTGGGTCGCCGGTATAAAGCGCGCGCCTAACGAGCGCGACGGCATAAGTGACGGGATTGATCTGCACCGCCCAATAGATCCAGGAACTCGGATTGGTCGCAGGGAAAAGCGCGCCAGACATGAGCCAAAGTGGGATCAGAAAAACGTTCATGATGGCATGGAATCCCTGGGTCGATTCCATTGGCCATGCGATCAGAAAACCCAAGCCCGTCAGGCCAAATCCGACCAGGAAAAGCGAACCGAGGCAGATGAAGAGGCGCTCCGCCGTGATAGGAATCCCGATCAGCGGTGCGAGCAAAAGGAAAATCAATCCCTGCAGGAGCGCGAGCGTCGTGCCGCCGAGAATTTTTCCGCAAACGATGCTGCCTGGCGAAATGGGCGCGACTAAGACCGACTGAAGAAAACCTTCCCGGCGATCTTCAATGATGGAGATGGTGGAGAAGATGGCGGTGAAAAGCATGATGAGAATGAGAGTGCCCGGGTAAAAATATTCGAGATACCGCATTCCGTTAGGCGCGGAGCCGACGCGAAACGACGATCCGATCCCCGAGCCGATGACAAACCAAAAAACGAGCGGCGAAAGCAACGCACCGATAATGCGATTGCGCTGTCGATAGAAGCGCACAATCTCGCGCTGCCAGAGAGTTGCAGTGGGCAAGAGGAAAAAGCCGGAGTGCTTCTCTCCGGCTCGGACGGCCGCGGTCTTCATCTCGGCCTAACGATCAAACACGATATGTTTTGCCGCTGGATAAAGGACCGGACAGCACCCGATCGTTTCGCAGAAGGCTTTGCTAAAATGGCTCAGACTGGCATACCCCACTTCGGTTGCGGCTTCGGTCACGTTGTAGCGGCCGCTGCGGAGTAGTTCCGCCGCGCGCTCCATGCGTGCGTTACGCAAAAATTGCGGAATCGTCAGGCCGACTTCCCGCGAAAAAATCCGGCTGAGATAAAAGGGACTACAACCAACTTCCTGCCCGAGCATTTCCAGTGTCGGCGGATTCGCCAGATCGCGTAGGAGGAGCTCCTTCGTGCGCACGACCCGGTCTCGCGCGACACGTTTTTGCCGCATGCAAAACATTTCCGGGTCCTTCGGTTGGAAGAGAAAATGCGAGATCAGCTCAAGAGCTTTGCTTTGATACCAAAGAATGCGCGCCGCCTTGGGCACGGGCGGCTGCGTGAGGCTGGAAACGATCGCGCGCTGCTCAGTCGTCATCGGCTGCGGCGGCGAAACCATGCTCTGTTTCTTGCTTGGGAAGATAATTTCCCGGATCGACGGCGTCAGTTCCTCTTCCGAAGCGGCGACCTGCTGTTGTAAATGTTCCCTCGAATATTCGAGCGTGACAAAGCGATGGTGATCGTTCGCCTGCCGTGTCGCGCTGAGCGGTTCGTTGCCAATGGCATAATATCCCGAGCTGCTCGGACCGTAATCATGCATGGCGCCTCCGCGGCCGACAGCGCCGCGACCGTCAAGATTCAGACAAAACTCAACGCTTCCCGGACGAAAACTCTCACCCCAATCCAACGGGCAGCTGCTCCTGAAGTCATGCCATTCGAGGCTGATTCCCATTTCCTCAAAATTGCCGTAAAGCTGCTGCCAGCCGTGACTGACATTTGTCCAGGCTGCCTGCTGGTTGTCGGCTTTCATCGTCGTCATTTTCCGGTGCCGAGCGCAGATTGCAAGAATCGTCTCGAAAGACGTTAGGCTACTTATCCTCAAAAAAATCTACGAAGGAACGGCGCACCTTGTGAAACGTTCGATGCACGTCAGCGCGCATCTGTCGCCAGGCTTGCTTGATGTGCAACTTTACGGCGTTTGTGTCGCCATCGTCATCATCTGCCTCTTCATGTTCGGGTTCGTCGGTTGCCTGCTCCATCGCAACCTGATTACGACCGACAAACAGACCTTCTGTGCGCGTGACCGTTCCGTGATTTGCGCCAATGAAAATCCGTCCCGCCGGTTCTCCATCTTCGCGTCGCAGCGCAACCTCCCAAATTGGATTGCCGCGATCATCGACATGCAAAATGTAATCAGCGGTCGCGAAGCTGACGTGCGAGTTCGCGGCCGTCTGCTGCGCAAGGGTATAAGCGCCGCTGGAGTCGAGATTGAGTTTGCCGGTATCGATGACCGCGCCCAGCGAACTCTCAACTGACGAACGTAATGGGGTGCGCTCGGAACTGATGCGGCCATCTGTCACCTCAACCTCACGCACGCCACCGCGCGCATGCTGGTCGTCGATCAAGATCCTCCAGGTTGCGGGCTGCGGATTGCCGTTAGTCCCCGTGACCGAAACAACGTGATCGACAAGCTCACGATTAAGCTGGTGCCCGACCGTGCGCATCGCTTCGTAAGCTGTTTCCTGCTGTCCGGCAAATAGCGACGTGGCGAAAAAAAGTGCGGCGAACAATGATTTCCACATGCGCAAAAATAGTGCACGGCGCGCCCACGATTGCCAGCGATTGTCACCTTTCAACCGCCGAACCACAGGACACGATGAGCCGGGGAAAAATCGACGTTCAGCCTTTCGCCCTTCCTTCGCGCTGTCTGCCTGCTTGCGTTCGAGCAACCGCACAAGTCTGTAACCAGCTACGGAAATGTCATTGCCAGCCGCGTTGAAATTCGTCAGTTTTCGCGCGACACGAGCGCGGACGGTTGAGAGGCGCGCTCCCCGCGATGAAGAAGGCGAAGAAGAAAATCGAATTCTCCAGTCACACAGGCAACCTCGCTCTCATGCGCGAAAACGTGCGACGCTTTCTCGAAGCGTTTCCTTTTTCAGAGCGTCAGCGCACGCTCATGGTCTTGGGCGTGGACGAGGCTTGCACCAATATCATCCGACACGCCTATCAACGTCGCGAAGATCGACCCATCTCCCTCTCGCTTGAGGAAAAGAGCGACTGCGTCTGCCTGCGGCTGCGCGATTACGGAAAAAAAACTGAACCGAGCGAAATGAAGAGTCGACCGGCGGATTTGATCAAACCGGGCGGCCTCGGACTTCATCTCATCCGGAACGCCTTCGATACGGTCGACTATGTTCTCCGAAGCCGGGGAACGGAATTGGTCCTGACGAAAAATCTGGAATGGAAGGTAGAAAGCGTCAGCCAGATTTAACAGAGATATCGTCAGCCTAACGAACTCGCAGAAATTTAATTCTGATAATCACATCGATCCTGGCTAACTTGTTCGATGCCCGCTGCCGTTCCATCTGCACCTGACCCAGCCTTCGAAATCTCTCTGCGTCCGCCGATGTTCAGCGAGTTCACCGGCCAGAGAAAGGTCTGCGATCGGCTTGAAGTGCTGGTCGAAGCGGCAAAGAAACGCAACGACGTTCTCGAGCATATTCTCCTAAGTGGCCCGCCGGGTCTGGGCAAAACGACACTCGCTCATATCATCGCCAACGCGATGAGCGTCAACATCAAGAGCACCAGCGGGCCGGTAATCGAAAAGGCGGGTGAGCTGGCGGGGCTGCTCACGAGCTTGGAAAAAGGCGACGTCCTCTTCATCGATGAAATCCATCGGCTCCAGCCGACGATCGAAGAGTACCTCTATCCCGCGATGGAAGACTACAAGCTCGACATCATTATCGATCAGGGGCCGCAGGCTCGCAGCCTGCAATTGCGATTGCCGAAGTTCACTTTGATCGGAGCCACGACGCGGTCGGGGATGTTGAGCGCCCCGCTACGCTCGCGTTTCGGCATGACGGCGCGGCTCGATTACTACACCGCGGAGGAAATGCAGAAGATCATCTTGCGTAGCGCCGGATTGTTAGGCGTGGAGATCGATGCGCCCGGCGCGGCGGAAATCGCGACTCGCACTCGCGGCACGCCGCGCACCGCGAACAATCTCCTCCGCTGGGTGCGCGATTACGTTCAGGTCAAAGCGGAAGGACGCATCACAGCCGACCTGGCAGACCGCGCCCTAACGATGCTCGAAATCGATCGCGACGGATTCGATCAATGGGATAAGCGCATTCTGGAAACGCTCATTCACAAGTTCAATGGCGGCCCGGTGGGACTGAGTTCATTAGCCGTTGCGGTGGGCGAAGAAGCCGGCACGCTCGAGGAAGTAAACGAGCCTTATCTGATCATGGAAGGGTATATCAAGCGGACACCGCAAGGGCGCGTGGCCATGCCTAACGCCTACCGAAAACTCGGGCTCAAGCCGCCCATGGGACCTCAATCAGAATTATCTCTCGGGTAAGGTGCACGCTCCGCCCGCCGTTGAACGCATCCTGCACGCGCGAACTTCGCCCTCGCCATTTCGTATGTTAGGAAAAGGATGATGACAGAAACTTCGGCCGATCTTTTTCCAAACGTTGCCAGGGTTCTCACCGTCGCCGAATTGACCCGCTCAATCCGCGGTCTGCTTGAGACGCGGTTTCGCGCCGTCTGGGTTCAGGGTGAAATCTCGAACTACAAAAAACATCCGTCCGGTCATCAGTATTTCACTCTTAAGGATCAGCGCGCCGCGATCGCCTGCGTGATTTTTCGCGATACGCTTCCTCCATTTCCCAGCCCGCTCGCCGATGGCATGCAAGTGCAGGTCTACGGCAGCGTCACGGTCTTTGAAGCGCGCGGGCAATACCAGCTCAGTGTGCAGATTCTGCAATCGCGCGGGCTCGGCATCCTGCAGGCGAAGTTCGAAGCACTAAAGCGCAAACTGGAAGCCGAAGGACTCTTCGAGATCTCGCGCAAACGATCCCTGCCGAAATTTCCGCACCGGATCGGAATCATTACTTCGCCGAGCGGGGCTGCGATTCAGGACATGCTCAACATTCTCCGCCGGCGCGCGCCAGGGGTGCAGGTGCTGATCAACCCAGTGCGGGTGCAGGGGATCGGCGCTTCGCTCGAAATCGCCACCGCAATTCGTGAATTGAATTTACCGGACGACTCATGGGAACCACTTGACGTTATCGTTCTCGCGCGTGGCGGTGGGAGCATCGAAGACCTCTGGGAGTTCAATGAAGAAATCGTCGCACGCGCCATTTTTTACTCCACCGTGCCAGTCGTTTCGGCGGTCGGACACGAGGTGGATTTCACGATCGCCGATTTCGTGGCGGACCTGCGCGCACCGACCCCAAGCGCGGCTGCCGAATTGATCGTGCCGGATGTGCGCGAGATCGAACGCCGCGTGAGCGAGCTTCGGAGTTGTCTCGACAAATGTTTGCACAGTTTTCTCCTCCACGCCCGTAACCGCCTAAGCGTGGTTTCGGAGAAAGCGCTCTTTCGTGAGCTGAGTCGCCGGTTGCGCGAAGCGCAGCAGGAGTTCGATCTGGCGAAAGAAACACTGCAACGCACCGTCGAGCGCCGCCGGCTTTTCGAGCTAAATCGCCTAACGAACGCTAAGCTTGCTCTGAGAACGCACAACCCGGCGCGGGAGCTGGCGGCCCGTCGTCAATCCTTTCTCGAATTTCACCGCCGGTTAAGAGAATGCGCCTCTAAATGCCTGACGCGCGCGCGCCAGCGCTGGGAACGCACCAACAGCATGTTGCGTCTTCTTGGGCCGGAACAAACCTTGAAGCGTGGCTACAGTATCACGCGCGACGTCGACGGAAACCTGATCCGCTCCGTAGCGGTCGTTAGGCCAAAAATGAAACTCCGCACCCGGGTGAGCGACGGGGAGTTCGACTCAGTCTCGTTAGGCTAAACGGCTACTCGGGATTAACCGCCGTGTTGGCCGCTCCAAGCCAGGTCGAATCGGTGGTGGCAAAAAGATTGATTTTGTTTCCGCCGTTATCGGTTCGCACCGGGGCCACCAAAGCCGTGTCGCAGCTCAGGTTGTTCGCGCTCCCGTCGCAATTCAGCACGATCGCGCGTTTTCCAGCCCACACTCCTCCTTTGACCGTCTTGTTTATGTCGTAAACAGGAGGATTCGCGGCTGGATCGGCGAAACCATCCGCCACCACCGGAAAGGCCGCGTTTGAGGTCTCGCTCAAACCCAGGACATAGGAATAGCTATTCTCGCCCTGCTTCAGGGTTTGAGTGTAATTGCCACCGGTAGGGTTTTGATCGATGCGGTTGTCGGGCGTGTTTGGAGTATAAACCGAGCCTTTAACAGAGAAGATCTCTTCGTTAGTCAGGTAAGTCGGAAAGAGCGTGCGAAAAGCCTGATTCGCTGTCGTAATATCGGGGTTACCGGTGCCTTCCGGATCTTGCGTGCGCGGGAAGCTCCCGTTGTGATCGCCCGCAAAGAGTTTTAGCGCTACTCCGACCTGCCGGATGTTGGACAGGTCTTTTGTTTGATTCGCGCGCTCAGTTACGGAATTGAAGACAGGAAACGCGATGCTGGCCAGAATCGCGATGATGGTGATAACGACAAGTAGTTCGATGAGGGTGAATGCAGAATTGAGGGTTTTCATGGGGGTAAGAATTAACGATTCTGAAACTCTTCGGATTGACCAGATCGGTCAAGCGAAAAAAAGAGCTTTTTTTTTTGAACCTGGAGGCGCCGGCGTACTAAGCCTGTGTTTTTCCCGGCTGCTCTTCGGCCTCCGTAGTCGACGGAACTTCGCGTTTGAAAGCGACGACCGCGAGCGGCGGAAGATTGACAATGATAGAATGAGTCCGGCCCTGCCATTCGATTGCTTCGGCCTGCAATCCTCCAAGATTGCCAACATTGCTCCCACCGTAAGTCTCGCCGTCGGTGTTGATGATTTCGCGATAGAATCCATCGTTAGGCACACCGAGCCGATAATTGTAGCGAACAACTGGCGTGGCATTGACAGCAAAGACAAGCATCTCCTCCTCGCGCGAGCGGCGCAGGAACGCGACTACGCTGTTATCGGAGTCGTGGAAGTCGATCCACTCAAAGCCTTCGTGTGAGTCATCCATGTCCCAGAGCGCCGGCTCATTGCGGTAGACGTAGTTCAAGTGCTGGACGAGACGCTGCAGGCCGTCGTGCTTCGGCAGATTGGTCAGATCCCAATCGAGGGCGCGATCGTGATTCCATTCGCGCCATTGCCCAAACTCGCCGCCCATGAAAAGCAGCTTCTTTCCCGGATGCCCGTACATCCAGGCAAAAAACATCCGCAGGTTGGCGAACTTTTGCCATTCATCGCCCGGCATTTTGTTAATGAGCGAGCCCTTGCCATGCACCACTTCGTCGTGACTCAGCACGAGAATGAAATGCTCGCTCCAGGCATACATGATGGAAAACGTGATGTTGTTGTGATGGAAGCGCCGATAAATCGGATCGAGCGTCATGTAGTGCAGGAAGTCATGCATCCAGCCCATGTTCCATTTGAAGCCGAAACCCAGCCCGCCGAGATAAGCCGGCCGCGAAACCCCGGGCCACGCAGTCGATTCCTCCGCAATCGTGATCACACCGGGGAAACTCTCATAACAGACCTCGTTAGTCTGGCGGAGGAAAAAGACGGCGTCGAGATTCTCGCGCCCGCCGAAAGCATTTGGCACCCATTGCCCCGGCTGGCGCGAGTAATCCAAATAAAGCATCGAGGCGACCGCATCCACTCGCAGCCCGTCGATATGATACTTATCCAGCCAGAAGAGCGCATTAGCGGTGAGGAAATTTCGCACCTCATTCCGACCAAAGTTAAAGATAAGCGTGCCCCAATCCTGGTGCTCGCCCTGGCGTGGATCCGCATGCTCGTAGAGGTCGGTTCCGTCAAACTCCGCCAGTCCATGCGCGTCTTTCGGAAAATGCGCTGGCACCCAATCCATGATCACGCCGATGCCAGCTCGATGGCAGGCATCGATAAAATGCCGAAACTCATCGGGATTCCCGAAGCGGCTTGTGGGCGCATAATAGTTAGTCACTTGATAGCCCCACGAACCTTCAAACGGGTGCTCCGCGACCGGCAGTAACTCGAGATGGGTATAACCCATTTCTAAGACATAAGGCAGGAGGGTCTCCGCGAGTTCGCGATAACTCAGGAAGCGGTTCCCCTGCTCCGCTACCCGACGCCACGAACCGAGATGTACTTCATAAATGCTAATCGCACTGCGATGCCATACCTTCTTTGACCGATCCGCCATCCACTGCTCATCATTCCACTTATAGCGATCGAGATTGAAAACCAGCGACGAAGTCTGTTTGCCGTGCTGACTGAAGAAGCCAAAGGGATCACTCTTTAGGAGCAAAGCGCCGCTCTGCGCTTTAATTTCGAATTTATAGTGGGTGCCCTCCGGCACCCCGGGAATGAAAATCTCCCATACGCCGCTTGGCATGAGCTTGCGCATAGAATGCACTCGGCCGTCCCAGAAATTGAAATCGCCCACCACGCTCACTCGCGCGGCGTTTGGTGCCCAAACGGCAAAATAAACGCCGCGTTCGCCAGCGATTTCGCGCGGGTGCGCACCGAACTTGTCGTAAAGCCGCTTATGATTGCCCTCCGCAAAAAGATGCAGGTCGATCTCGCCCATCATCGGCCCGTAGCTGTAAGGATCGCGCATGAGCTGCTCCGACCCATCAAACGCGGTCACATTGAGCAAATAGGGAAAGTCTTGCAACTCGTTAGGCACGGTCGCCTGGAAAAGCCCTTCCACGTGCAAGCGTTCCGCCGGGATAATACGGTCGTGATCCTGCGCCGCCACGACCGAAATGGCCTTCGCTTCCGGACGAAACACTCGAATCACCAGATCGCTCCCCGCCCGGTGCGGTCCGAGGACGCGAAAGGGATCGGCATGCGAGCCATGCAGGATGGCGGCAATATCATTCGGGTCGATGGGGTGAATGGAAAACAAACTCACCCAAACACCCTAGGGATGCCCGCCGGGTTTGCAACGTCGGGGCGAAGTTCAGGGAATTCTCGCCGCCACCACCGCGATTGGAGTATTTTGACCGGGCCAACATTCTGTTTGCGGCGATCCGTTCCCAGAGAACAATGATGGAACTGAGATTATTATGACATCGAACCTGCAAACAAAGAGTAAATCACATGACGCAGTTCGCTAACTCACTGTCGTGTGTCCCTTCGCTCGCGACGCTTAACGTTCAGGTAGCAATCGTCCGGTCACACTCAGACTCAGTCCTGGCTCTGCGCGTTTTTTTCAGTGTCTGCCTGGTAGCGGTCTTTTTCGGCGGCTATCGCATTTTCAAAAACCGCCAAAAGCTCTTTGGGCGCGATCCTCAAGTTGTCGGCGACCACTACGGCGCGCGTAACCTGCGGCTGTGGCAGGTCATTCTCGTTTGGATCCTGGCGGTCGAGTTATTGATCGCGATCCTTTGGCGCTTGTAAGAGACAACCGGCTTGCCTGCCACTGATATATCTACCAGCACTTACAGAGCGGGAAGGAACCGGTCCCTTATTTCATGACTATTCCCGCCAAGCCTGGTTGCCTAACGCTTGCCGACGGCATGCATAATTGGTCTGTGCTCGCAGCCTGCTTTTCCGCTTAATCGCCGTCCTTCGAAACGAGAAATGACTTCGCACGGCGAACGAAAGGGTTATGTCGCGCTCGTTGCGACCATTTTTATCTGGTCCACGCCATCGCTTTTTCAGTTTTTTCTTAACCGTTATTACGATCCCTTCGCGCAAAATTTCTATCGCTACTCGATCGCTTTCCTCGCCATCCTGCCATTCGTCATTTATCGCGCTCGCCGAGACGGGCCGCGGCTTGACGGCAGAGCACTGGGCATTTGTTTCCTGCCCGCTTTACCCAACGTTGTGCACCAGATTACTCAGGTCGTTTCGCTCTTTTACATGGGGCCGGGCGTTTACAGCGTCTTCATTCGCTCCTCGGTCATTATTACCGCGTTACTGGCTCTCGCTTTTTTTCCAGAGGAACGGTGGATCATTCGCCAATGGCAGTTCCAAGTTGGAACCTTCCTGGGCTTGTTAGGCGCGGTCGGCGTTTTTTGGTTTCAACCGCGCTGGGAGGGCCGGCAGGTTTCCTTGGCCGGACTTTCGATAGCATTTACAGCCAGTTTTTGCTGGGCGCTCTATGGCGTCCTCGCGAAAAAACCGTCGGCACAACTTGGAAGCGTCCGCAGCTTCGGCATTATCAGTTTTCTTACTTCGCTCATGCTTTTCCCGCTGACATGGCTTTTCGGAAAGCTGGGCACACCATTCGAAGTCAGCGCGCAGGTTAACGCTATCCTCATCATCTCTGCCGTGCTCTGCATCGCCATCGCCCACGTTCTCTATTACGTCGCCATCCGCGAGATCGGAGTGGCACTTTCGCAAAGCTTGCAGCTGCTCAGTCCGCTCGGCGCAATCCTTCTTTCCGCCTGGCTTTTTCACGAGCGCCTAACGATGCCGCAACTTGCCAGTGCGGGTATCCTGCTCTTCGGCGCCTTCCTCGCCACCCGCGTCAAACCGCAGGCAGCTGTCATCACGGCGGCGGAAAATTTGTGACCACGCGGAAGTTACGCCGCGGTGTCGGTACGTTCTCACTGGTTTTCATTCTTTTCTTTTGCACCTCCGGAGGTCCTTACACGACCGAGACGCTAATTCACTCCATTGGTCCCGGCCTTGGCTTGCTCATTCTTGTCCTCGTGCCGCTCATCTGGTCGCTGCCTGAAGTCCTGATCGTGGGAGAGCTCGCCAGCATGTTGCCGGAAGAAGGTGGCTACTATCGCTGGGTCGACCGCGCTTTTGGCCGTTTCTGGGCGTTTCAGAATGGCTGGCTCACCTGGATGTATTCGCTGGTCGATATGGCTATCTATCCGGTGCTTTTCAACCAATACCTGCGCTATTTCCTGCCCGGTCTTGACGCAAGCCGCGAATGGCTCATATCTCTCGCGATGATCTGGGGCGCGACCTGGATCAACCTGCGCGGATCGATTCGGGTCGGCCTGACCTCGATCATTGCCGGCCTGTTTGTCATGCTCGGCTTTCTTGCTTTATCCGTCTGGAGCATACCGAACCTAACACATATTCCCTGGCATCCCTTTGCCTCGGAAGAAAGTCACGGCCTTAATGGGCTGGTCATCGGCATTTCGATTGCGCTTTGGAATTACATCGGCTGGGATAATCCCTCCACAGTACAGGGCGAAGTGAAAGACGCCTCGCGCAGTTATCCGAGGGCATTAGCGATCGCGCTGCCTTTCGTTGTGCTGGGCTATCTGGTGCCTTTGCTCATGGCACTCGGCGCGACCGATTGGCAGAGTTGGACCGACGGAGGCTGGCCTAAGATCGCTGCCAGCGCCGTTGGGGGGGAAACCGGAGTTTGGATTGCGGCCTGGATCGCCGTCGGCGGAATGGTTAGTGCGCTTGCTCTTTTCAACGCTCTTCTCCTTAGTTACTCGCGTATCCCATTCGTCCTCGCGACCGACCGCTTGTTGCCACAAAGCCTTGCGAGGTTAAACATCCGCGGCACACCTCACGTCGCCGTGATTGTCTCGGCCGTCTGCTATTCATTTTTCATCCTCGTGCCCTTTGGCAAACTCGTCATCGCGGATGTGCTCCTTTACTCGTTAGCGCTTTTTCTCGAGTTCGGCGCGCTCGTTCAGCTCCGCAAGGCCGAGCCATCGCTCCGGGGTGCGTTTCGCATTCCACTCGGGCGTGGCGGCGTCGCCTGTCTCGCAGCGTCACCGATAATTGTGCTGACTGGCGTGGTCGCAATCTCGTTGCGCGATGGCGAATACGGATTGCCAGCGATCATTGGCGCGGCTGTCGCCATCGCCGCCGGACCAGTCGTGTTCCGCTTGGTGCGACGAAACTCTCGTTAGGCACCACGGTTTTTCCCCGATCAGCTACCCTTCTTGAGCGCCTCGGCTTTGCGAATCAGTCGAATGAAACCAGCCCTATAACCTTCGATGTCGTCGCCTAAGCCTTGCTGCGCCCATTGGGCAATCGCACTAAAACTGCCGTCGCCTTTGTATTCGGAATCGCGCAGGAGCATTCCAAACTCAGCCACGGCCGCGGCAAACTTAAGATCGGGCGGCGCGCTGGCGAATTCTGCTCCGCTGTCCACGAAAGGTCGCTCGATGAGCTTGCTCGTGTCACCGGCCGGTTCCTTGTAACGCAGCTTAACGGTCAGCATCTCGGGCGAAGAAGGTTTTCTTAACGATGCCACCTCTGGTGCGGTCGGCTGATACCTAAGCGGGTCGACCGGCGGCACGCTCGCTGCAGGGTTCGACTCCGTGCCGACCGGAACCACCTCATAGAGCGCGGTTACAGTGTGTCCGGCGCCGATCTCGCCCGCGTCGATCTTGTCGTTGTTGAAATCTTCTTTCCGCAAGAGTCGCTTCTCGTAGCCGATGAGCCGATAGGAAGCGACCCGCGCAGGATTAAATTCGACCTGGATCTTCACGTCCTTCGCAATCGTGACCAGGGTGCCGTTGATTTGCCTAACGAGCACTTTTCTCGCTTCCTCGACCGAATCGAGATAGGCGTAATTGCCGTTCCCCTTATCGGCCAGCTTCTGCATCATTGAGTCATTGAGATTGTCGTCGCCCACCCCGAGGACGCTGAGGAAGACGCCGCTCCTAGCTTTTTCCTGGACGAGCCTGACGAGGTCGCCTTCGCTCGTCGTCCCGACATTGAAGTCACCATCGGTTGCGAGGATGACACGGTTCACTCCGCCCTTGATGAAATGTTCCGTCGCCGTCTGATAGGCGAGCTCGATACCTTGGGCGCCATTGGTCGAGCCGCCGGCCTGCAAACTCTCAAGCGCATCGAGAATCCGTTCCTTGTGGTCGCCCGTAATTGAAGGCAGGACGAGCCCCGACGCGCCGGCATAAACCACAATCGCAACCCGGTCGTTCTCACCCAGCTTATCGACGAGCAGGCGCATCGCCTGCTTGATCAACGGGAGGCGATTGGACGGTTCCATCGATCCGGAGACATCGAGGAGAAAAACGAGATTGCTAGCAGGCCTTTTCTCGTTAGGTATCTCGCGGCCTTTCAGACCGATCCTGACGAGGCGATGAGTCTGCGCCCAGGGACAGGACGCGGCGTCGAGATTAACCGAGAACGGCACGCTGTCGTTAGGCTGAGGATAATGGTAGGTGAAATAATTAATCATCTCCTCGATCCGCACGGCGTCCTTGGGTGGCAGCGAGCCACTCTCAATGAAACGCCGCATGTTCGAGTAGGACGCTGTATCGACGTCGATCGAGAAGGTGGAAAGCGGATTGCTTACCGCGGCGAGGAAAGGATTCTCCTCGATGTTCCCATAGCGCGCGGTGCTGAACGGTTGTGCTGCTTCGCGGCGGAAATTTTCGATGGCGAGGCGACCTGCAGCCGTGCCAGGGGCGAGCTTCGCGTCGAGCGAGCGATTGGCCAGCAACGCGCCGGCCTTGAATTCGTCAGGCTGGGAAGTACGCGCATGGGACGGGGGCAGAGCAGCTTCGGCCTCGACATTGGATTCATTGAATTCATCAACCCCTTCCACTGGCGTTTGCAGGACCTGGGCCGAACTCAGGCGCGATGCGCTGCCCAGATTCGACTCGCCAACCAAAGTCGAGCGCTTTAGCGTCCCGATCGCAATCGCGCCGAGGCAGGCGCACAATGCGATTCCGGCAGCAAGTGCGAGTCGGTGCGACAGGCTCCATGGTTCATCTCGCTCCGCCAAGGGGACGATGTTTGCGTGTGCAATCGGATGCGATTCGCATTCCGCTGCGTACTCGGCGCGAAGATTTCCCGTGAGAAGGCGCTGTTCCCTAACGAACTCCTGCGCTTCCGGCGCGGCGGCGATCGCGGTTTCTATTTCTTCCTTCTCCGCGCCGGTTAATTCGTCCAGCGCGTAGGCAGTCAGTTTCGGATCATCGAGATTCATGTTCATGGTGCGAGTCGTGGTTTAAAAAGGATGAAATCGCGCGCCGCAACGGCATGGCGGATGCGCAAGGTTTTGAGCGCCGTGTGAATCAACACGCCGACGTGGTTGACCGACAGTTTGGTGACCTCGGCGATTTCCTGGTAACTGAGATCGTTTTGAAATTTGAGCTGCAACACCTCCTGCTGCCGTGGCGGAAGAGTGGCAACGATGCGGAGGAGAAAGCCGCTCGCCTCCTCCCGCTCGATTCGCTCGTTAGGCGCGGGCTCCCGGGCCGGCTCTCGTTCGAGAATCTCCTCATCGAGATACGTCATGCGTTTTTCCTTCCGACAAATGTTGAGGGCACGATTGCGGCAGACGGTGAAAAGCCATTTGGCCGGCGCCGAATCGGTTTCACGTCGACCTTTTCGCTCCAGTTCGAGAAAGGTTTCCTGAACGACATCGCGCGCCCGTTCGCGATCGCCGAGGATGCGCGTGGCGTACTGCGGGAGGGGTCGTTCGAAGCGGCGGAGCAACGCCGCCAGTTCATTGTCTTCGGCTGGGACTGGCTCGGCCACGTGCATAAACTCGTCACCAGTTCTAACCCGCAGACGTCCGAATTATTAACGAAATCTTGCGAGGCGCCTGCCGAGCCTCGCTCAGCGGGACGATCTTGCTGTCCCCAGGCATCATCTTATCGACCAATGAACGTCACCTGCACGGCGAAGATCTTCGATCCCAGCACGGTTAACCGAGACCTTTGTTCGTTAGGCCTTCTCGATTACTGACGCAGAATCACCGAGCCGTCGCGAATGACTCCTGTAGATCGAGCCAATGGTCTCCGCACGACACTGTGCACGATCTGCGAGAATACGCGTGCGGTTTACTCTTGCCGCGCTGCACAACAAGGCGGTGTAGCTGGGATCATGATTTCATCCGACTCTCTTCGTCAATCGTGCGCCCTGTGGAAGCACGAAGGTTTGGCGGGCTACACCCGATTGCAGCACCGCCGGTTCGTAGATTTCCTCGAGCAGTTGCTTGCGGAAAAGATCTGCATTTTGCGTCGCGAAATCCTCCCAGTTTGCATAGCTATGGCGTAAACGCCGTTCCGCGATGAGGGCGAGGAATCCCGCCGTAATGGTCTCGTGATAGATCTCTGGTTTTCCGGCCTTGGCGGCAAGGCGTCGCAACCCGCGCGCCAGATGGAGAAGAGCCTCTGGGAATGGCAGTCGTTCCAACAATTCGTAGCCGACCCGAACATGCTCCCGATGGCGGAAAAGCGCCGGATCGATCCCGCCGGCTTCGAACTCCTCCAGGAGTCTGGGCACGCAGTCATTCTCCGGCACGGTCCACCTCCACCAGTTTGTGACTGTCGCGCGCGGTCAACTCCAAGCCGTAGATCGTTTTAAGCTTTTTCACGTGACCCAGGGTTCTCTGGCTGAATGGCGCTTTGCCTTCGAGGGCGTGCAAGGCCATTCCCTCAAGCAAATCGCCCAACGACAAATCGAGATATTCGGCCAGTGCCTTGAGGGTTTTAACCAGCGTCTTTTCCATCCGCGCTCCGATCTGGACGCGCTCGACAATTTTGGAAACCTTCGCTTCCTGTTTCATTGGGAGAATGTTACCATGTTACACACGTAACGCAAGAACACCGGCGGCACGGCCTGTCTTCAGGTGGCCAAAGAAACGTCGATGACCGAGCTGACCGCCCCGCGCCCGGTTAGAAAAGGAGGTCGTGCTTAGGAGCGGCGGGGTCCGCGCGCCCAGACGAGAAAGATCACGCCCAGCGCCACCAGCACCGCAGTGGCCACAAGAAAGCTGCCGGTCTGCGGAATGTGAAGGTAGCTCTTGTCGTTTCGGACGCCGTCGGCCCACCCGAGCAGAAAACACAGCAAAGCGACGGCGAAAAACATGATGCTAAACGCGCGCATCGAATCAGCGCGGCTTCGCGACGGTGTTGGATCGGATGGAGTCATGAGCAAGCCCCTGACTGGTAGCCTTCCCTTGTGTCCGGTCAAATGCTTTCCTGTTCTGATTCCAAATCCCGGCGAGAAACGCACCCGAAACCCAGCAAGGATTAATGCAGAATCTCTCGAGGAAAACGGTCTTCCGACAATCATGAAGCCCATCCGCAGGAATGGTTCGGTTTGCCGTTGCACTGTTTCCGTGAAATAGAACGCGCCATGAAGCCGGAGAGGGTGCCTAACGATCCCTCCGGTCTCATCGCGGGGACAGCCGCTTTCATCACCTGGGGGATCGTGCCCATCTACTGGAAATTGCTCCGTCTCATTCCCGCCGGGGAGATTCTCACCCACCGCTTTCTTTGGACCTGCGTCTTTATGATTTTGCTTCTGAGCTGGCAACGGCGGTGGCCGGAAGTCATTAACAACCTTCGCTCGCTCCGTACCGCCTTTTTTTGCGCAGGAAGCGGGATCGCCATTGCCATAAACTGGTTCGTTTTTATCTGGGCAGTGAACGCCGGACATGTGCTCGAAACCAGCCTGGGATATTTTATGACCCCACTCGTGAATGTCCTTTTCGGTGCGATTTTTCTGCGCGAACGTCTTTCCCGCGCACAGTTTATTTCCGTTTTGCTCGCGGCGGCAGCGGTCACGTTTCTTACTCTCGGCTTTGGCAAGCTGCCGTGGGTGGCGCTAACTCTTTGTGTGTCTTTCGGTTTCTACGGACTTCTGCGCAAAGTCTCAGGTGCAGCTCCGATCCCAGGGTTATTCCTTGAAACCACTTTCATTCTCCCCCTCGCCCTCGGTTGGCTGCTGCATCTCGTCCACCAGGAACAGCAACACTTTACGACTCACGATCCAGCCCTGGCGTTGCTCCTAGTCAGCACCGGCATTGTCACAGGCGTGCCGCTAATCTGGTTTGCTCATGCCGCGCGCCATCTTCGCCTAACGACACTAGGATTCTTGCAGTATCTCGCTCCGAGCTGCACTTTTTTTCTCGGGGTTTTTGTTTATCATGAGACCTTCCGCCGTGCCCAATTCCTAACCTTTAGCCTTATCTGGCTCGCTTTGATCATTTTCACCTGCGACGCCGTCTTTCAGTGGCGCGCGACGCGATCGAGCCCACTCCAGCCGGTCGAGATGTAAGTTGCTCACAGGGATATCGCCTGGCGCAAGTGAAGTGATCCTGTGTTATAGTTGGAAAGATGTGGAGTGAAGATAACTTTCAGTATGCGATCGAAAACACAGAAGTCATCGTGGCCCCGCAAGGCAAGATCGCCACTTTCGGACACACCAGCTTTCGCTTTTACCTCATCAGTGAATTAATGGATCAGGTAAATGAAGTGCGCGTGCGCAATGGACGCATTCACGCCGAACGTCCACAAATTCTCACCCCAGACCATTATGCCCGACTTCTTCTCGATGGCTTTGGCGAGAAGGCGCAGCGCTTCGCTGAGCACCTGCGCGACCGCGGTCAAAACTTTGCCGTGCTGCGTTATGGCTTCCAGTTTCGCAAAACGGACGTGACGGAACGAACGGTCCGCGACACCATTGCTTCGGTTGTTGCACAAACGAAAGCCCAGGTTGAACGGACGGACGATCCGCTGAGTGCCGTCATTCAAGGTGTCGATGATGCATGGGAGGTTTGTCTGCTCAAGTTCACTATTGATCTGATCGAGCGTTCCGGTGGCGGAAATCTGGATGATTTTCGGCGCCGCGGATTAGTCTAGTCTTGGTCTGGCTGTTCCTGTCCCGTGTGGCGGCGACACTGACAAGAGGCTTGCAATTTTCATTCGGATTTCGCTAACTCGCGCGCTTGAGGCTCTCTTTCCTTTCTGCTATCGCGATGTCGGTCGTCGGTACCGCGCTGGCGAACGACGCGCCCCTAATGACCTTTGCGCGCGGTGACGCTATCTGGATAGCGAAGCTAGACGGCAGTGAGCCGCACAAGCTTGCTCAGGGCACTCTTCCTCTCCTATCGCCCGACGGAAAACAAATCGCTTTTCACACCGATACCTCCAACGACAATGGAGTCGTGCGCCAGATTGCTATTCTCGATCTCGCGACCAAACGCGTAAAAGTCTTTGACAAGGAAATTCCCAGCCATAATTGCCAGCATGCGATTTGGTCGCCGGACGGGACACGTATTCTTTTCAATATCTGGACGGATAACAATTGGCATGTCGCCATGATAAGAACGGATGGGAGTGACTTCGCCTACGTGAAGAAATCCACCTCAGCTTTCGATAGCTGGTGGTCGATCTGCTGGGCGGCCGATGGCCACTCTTTCTATACGCAGAACCTCGAAAGGTTAGTCCAATTTTCATTGGATGGGAGAGAACTGAAGAGTTGGAAGCTAAACAATATCTTTCCCCATGGCTCTTTCAGTAGTAACGCGACAATCGATCTTTCGCCCAACGGAAAGAGATTGTTGCTCGAAGTCGATATGGATGAGGAAGAATTCAGTAGCCCAGACTGGACCGGTCCGCCGCCTTCGCTTTGGATCTTTGACCTAATGACTGAGCACGTCGAAAGAGTTACACCGAAGGGTCTATTGGCCATGTCCGGTTGTTGGCTGAATGAGAGCGAAATTCTTCTCGCCGGTCAGTCCCTCCGGGAAAAAACCCCAAGTATCTCGAAAATCACGCTGGGTTCTGGCGCGCGTAAAATCATAGTGAGAAATGCCGCCGATCCGAGCGCGACCCGACCCTAGCTCGTGCAATAAAATAGCCCCGGCTATGGCAAAAGAGCGGACCTTGGGCATGACCGTAGTTGTCGTAGTAGATCTCTTGTTCTCGGCCGTTGGCTTCGTCCTTTCACTTCTAGGTATTGCCGCTGCCCTTCTCGGCGCAAAGCAGACTATCTTGGTGGAGGGAAGCATGGGTATGCGTAATGCGATGGCAGCACAGCAGGCTTTATCGTTGCATCTCCTGAGTCTTTCTCTTTACGGCTTACTCGTCTCATCCGTAGCCTTGGTCTCCGCAGTGGCGCTGTTTCTCATGTGGCGCTCAGCCCGCCCGCTAAACTTAACCTATGCTTCATTGGCTATCGCACGCGGCTTGGCAGTGTTTTGCTTTCCTGCGCTTTCCGCGAGTGCCACGGCAAACGGTTCAGGGATACCTGCGCGCCTGATCGGACTTTGCCTCAGCCTAGTCTATCCGGGAATTCTGCTGATGTTGTTTTCACGTCGGGATTGGAAGGTCGTCTTTGCAACGAAAAGATAGTGCATTTCGGTGGCGATCACCCGTGTGCATAGATCGCCAAATCGTTTAGCGGAGCGCTCGCGCCGCTGCGACTTTATCAATCGGCGACCAATTCAGTATCAGATCGAGATGATCTCGGCTCCGATCAAACTAATGGCGTAGACCGCGCTTGAGCTCCCACACGCGCACAGCGGCGAGGATCAAATTCTTGGTCCGAGCCAGCGTGCCGACTCCGGGCCGACGCGACAACTCAGCGTCAAGCTCGGAATCGAGATCCTGTTCTTCTTCCACCGCGCGCACCGGGGCGATATTGCGGGTGATGGTCGTATCCTTGAGACGTGCCTTCGACTTCACGGCGCATTGGACGTGGTTCACTTCGAATTGTTCAAGATTCATGCAAAAGAATCGGGAAAAATGGTGTCCGCCTATGAAATCGTTGCGTTCATTTGCCCAAGTGCCGCCGCATCATGAGAGCGAAAAAATGTCGCAGTGCATGAGCAGCGGGAGATCGCCAAGTCTGCGGTTAGACAAGGAAGCGGGGTAAGCCCCACACAAGACTCCGGCAGAACACCACCATGGCGAGGAAGGCGAGGGCGACGTAAACATCCAAATCGCGCAGCGCCTCTCCTACGCTCCCTCCGTGCAGTTCCAATCCAAGGAGGAGCGAAACGAGCAGAACGCTAATGCCGAATTGGAGCACCGAGCGACGCGAATCGCGCAGGCGTTGGCCGAGGTTCGGATCGCTGCGACGCTGGCGGAGGCCGCGCACTCGTAGAATTGCCAGAGTAAAAATAATCACAGCAAAATCGCCGAGGTAGAGTGCAAAGGCCGGAAGCTGGAGGCGGAAGCGCAGAAATGTTTGGACCGCGTAAGGCAAAACGGCAACAGCGAACAGAAAAACGAAATTGACTACTGCATCGAACATTCCGGCAACAAAACGGTGCCGAAAAATGCGGTAGTGCTCCAACCAGAAGCGACAGACGAGACCGAACGTGCCGATGATCGGCAGCCAGCGTGTCGGGTCGTAGATGTTCTCGACCTTCGCTGGCACATCAAGTCGCGTCGCGAGAAGCGAAAGGCTAAAGCCGAAAACCAGATCGCTGAAGGCTTCCAAACGTGACGTGAATTTCTCCTGATTCTCGACCGAATCCGCCATGATGGCCCGCACCGTCTCGCGGGATGTGCGGTGCCTTCAAGAAAAAAAGTGAGAGGGGACCAGCGCGACATCGCGACTTTTCGGCCGCTTGCTGATCGGTGATGACACGACTCGCTGTAGCTCTGGCCATCGCTGTCTTCAGTTTCAGTTTGTTTTTGAGCAAGGGGGTCAATAGCTTCTGCGCGAAATGCGCCGCTTATCGCCGTGGCTCGCTCTCGTCGTTATGCTTGTCGGCGCTCTTATTTTACGAGAGCCCAGGTTGCGGCGGATCGATGACATTGTTCTCTCGTTTTTCCTGCAAAACTCCGCGTCTGCCTTGCCAGCCGCACCCGTGACTCTGGTTGAGATTGGACGCGACGATATCCTGCGCCTCGCGCCTGCGGAAAAAGTGAAACCATTGCCGAAAGGCGAAGCGGCCCGGCGTTCGCTCTCGCCGCTCGAGTATGCGCTCTTTCTTCAGGCTGTTTTGGACTTTAATCCACCGGTGATTGCCATCGAGCCGATGCTGATTTGGCCAGAACGCGACAGGATTCAAAAGCAAATCTTCCTCGATCAGGCGATGCATGTCCCGAAGTTGCTTGTCGCTCTTGAGCTGGGCGCCAAAGGCCAGCACGACCTCACAACCGATGATCTGCCCACGTTGCCTAACATAACCGGGAATCGGACCAGCCTGACGCAGTTTGTCGGGGTGAGCCGTCAGCCCGATGAAGAGATTCGTCTAGTTTCCACGCCGGGCTTCGTTAATTTGCCTAACGATCAAATCAATGGCCTGCGGGTGCCGCTGGTTTTTGAGTATCGTGGCGAAGTAGTTCCGGCTTTTACCCTGCAGGCGATCATGCTCTGGCTACGCCTCACGCCAGCCGATGTAAAAGTGGAACTCGGCTCGAAAATCGTGCTGCCAAATGGATGGCAAATTCCCCTTCGTCGCGATGGCACGATCACGATTAATCCAGCGGCGATCGGGAGTATCCAGCACCTCAGTCTTGGCGAACTGTTATTCGCGGCCGAGGAAAAAGACCATCACCGCCAGAAGTCGCCCAAAACTGATAACCTCAATCAGCAGATTGTTCTCCTTCGCGTCGCCGAAGATCCGCTGCAACCACCGAACGTCTTCTCGACTGCCATTGCTACCATTCAGGATAATGCCTGGATTCGTCCGGCGTCGGAAGCCGTTGCCTGGATCACCGTATTGCTTGTCGCTCTCCTTGCGGGCTTTATCTGGATAATTTCAAAGACAGACTTTTTTCTGGGCGCGGCGCTTTTCAGCGCAGGCTACGCTATGACAGCGCTCGATGTGCTCACGCAACGTCACCTTTGGTTGCCAACATTCCCGCCGCTGGCGCTGATCTGCTTCCTGGTCGTCATCCGGCTGTTAGGCGAGCGCCGGCAGAAGGATTTCTCGCCCAAGGCGGCTGGCTAGGCGACCCGTCGAAACGGTTACCTGCTCCTCAGCCTAACGTTCCCTAACGAGTCGCTGGGACGCTGCGAATGATCCGCGGCACTTCGGCCCGGGCGAGCTTGGTGAATTCCTCCACCGCGCTGTTCGACCCGGAGTCGATCAGACGGAGGAGACCGATATCAACCCCAAGGTTCTTGCCCTTCAAGCGCACCGCCGTGAGATCAGTCGTTTTGCATAAAGTGATCTTGGGCATGAGTGCAGCGGCCTTGAGAGGGCCGAGCGAGCGGAGAAGCGTTTCAATTGCATTGATCTCCGCCACGGTGCGCGGCCGCACCTGATGCTCGCGGCAAATGGCATCGGTCATTCGTCGCATCACAAATGTATCGGGCAATTGCAGCATAGGCTGTTGATGCAATTCGCTCAGGCTGATCACCCCCCGTTTTGCCCAAGGATGGCTGTTATGCACAATCAGTGCGAATTCATCCGGGCCAAGCCGTTCATAGCGCAGGTTGGGTGAATGCCGGGTGAGAAAACCGAGCCCAACATCCATCCGGCCCTCCTCGATGGCCGTTTCGATCTCGGTCGAAGAAATTTCCTCGATAATAAGGCTGACCGCGGGATGGGTGGCGGAAAACATGCCGAGAAGCGGCGGCATGAGGGCGCTGTTTAAGATTGGCACGACCCCGACATGAAGTGCGCCGCGCATTTGGCCAGGCTCGATGCTGAGCTCCTGCAGAAAGTTTTCCACCTGACGCAGGATGGAGCGGGCGTGTTCTGCAAAAATTCGACCGGCGTAAGTGAGCAGGATGCGCTTCCCCCGTCGTTGGAAGAGCTCGACCCGTAGTGACACCTCCAAATCACGCATTTGTTGTGAGATGTTTGGCTGCGAGAGGCCAAGCCGGTCAGCGGCTCGGCTGAAACTGCCAGCCTCGGCCACGGCGAGAAAGTAACGCATATGCCGAATCTCAAGAGGGTCGTGCACCATCGCTTTAGATTGCCGCACGGGCCGGCCGTTTGGCAACCTCGCAAAATTTTTTCGAAAATTTTGCTTTCATAATTTCAATCTATTGCTCTATCATCCAAATCTCTAATCCGTCCCGCTTATGACACTATCCGCCTTCACCGCTATTTCTCGGATTACACCTGCATTACCTTCTGTCTTCCGTTCCATTACGGGCGCGATTGTTGCTCGCCTTTCAAATGCCAGCAGATCTTTCGTCTTCCTCACGATTGTCCTGCTTGGCTTCGCAGGTTGTGGAAAGAAATCAGGCAAGACCCAAGTCCAGGTCGTGAACTCAAAACACGTCAAGATTGGTTTCATCGGTTTGACCTGCGAAGCGCCGATCTATGTCGCCTACGAAAAGGGCTTTTTTAAGGAAGAGGGCATCGAGCCGGAGCTGGTCAAGTGCAGCTGGGCACAATACAAAGATAATCTCGCCCTCGGTTCCTACGACATCACTCATCACCTCGTGATGTACTTCCTGAAGCCGATCGAACAAGGGCTGGACGTGCGCTTTCTCGGCGGAGTTCACAACGGCTGCCTTCGAGTCCAAACTGGAGTCAACAGCCCCATCCACAAGATTCAGGATTTGAAAGGAAAACGCATCGGTGTTCCTGGAATGGGAACGCCACCCTTTGTGTTCGCGAACCGAGTTTTTGGCACGCACGGAGTTGACGCAAGCAAAGAAATCACTTGGAAGGTTTATCCAGCGGGAGAACTCGGGTTGGCTTTAAAGAAAGGTGAAGTCGATGCCGTCGCCAATGCCGAACCGATCGGAAGTCTGCTTATCGCGGAAGGAATCGCGCGAAACGTCGAGGGCATGGATGAATCAACAGACGAGCCTTACGCCAGTGAATATTGCTGTGAGCTTATCGCCAATGGCAAATGGATCGATGCTAACCCGCGTAGCGCAGCGGGGGCGACCCGGGCCATTCTGAGAGGAGCTGTGTGGGTGCAGGCGAATCCGAGGGCGGCAGCCCAACTAGCCATCGACAAGAAATATCTGGCCTCCACCGTGGAGCTAAATACGGTGGCGCTCTCGCGGCTGAAATACATTCCTTCTATCTCGCTCGCTGAGCAGACGCTCTACACCGCCGCCCGGGAAATGCGACAGGCAAAGATGCTTTCGCCAACCACCGACACCGATGCGCTGGCGAAAAAGGCTTTTCAACATTTGGACGGCGTGACAGACGAATGGATTAAGTCTCTGCAAGTCGAAAAGGTCGCAGGCGGTCAGGCTGATCCGAACATGGACCTCCGACTCTACGCCAAGCTGATCGAAACCGACGGGTTGGACGCCTGTTGCGCCAGGAAAATGTATGATCAACCGGATCAGGCCGCTCCAAACATGGCCGATCCCGATGCACCCTGTCTGCCGAAGAACACCATCGTAAATAAATGAGTACTGCAATCCAAGAAATGCCGCCGGCTAGCCCGGCCATGACACTGACGAAGCGGGTTTCGCGTAAAGCGACGCCAGCAATCACAAAGCGCGTGAAGTTCCGACTACAAACCGTCCTTGCCATTCCGGTCGGGGCCTGTGGCGCTCTCGCGATTCACTACCTGGTGCCGAAGAGTGAACCGGTGCCGACGAGTAACTATTACCCGACGCTGCTTTTCGTCATGCTGGGGTTCGGCTTACTTCTCGCTGCCTTATACCCTTTCTGGGAGGGCCTTCGAAAATGGATGCGACATATGTGCCCTATTCTGGGAGTTGCGACACTCGCCGCCGGAGTCTGGGAATTATGCACCTGTTGCCTCGCACTAATGCCCCTTCCTTACTTTCCGGGACCGGAGGCGGTCGTCAGCTCGATCATTAACGATGGCGGTTTGATCTTCGACAGCACCTGGCACTCGCTGTTTCTCTTGCTATCAGGTTATACGATCGGAACCTGTATCGCTCTCATTACAGGAGTTACCATTGGCTGGTTCCCTCACGCTCGTTATTGGGGGATGCCTTTGCTTAAGGTCGTGGGTCCCATCCCGGCCACCGCTTGGATTCCACTCGCCATGGTCGTCGCGCCTTCTGCAATGTTTTCGGCTGTTGGTTTGGTTGCGCTTGCGGTTTGGTTTCCGGTCACAATGCTGACCGCTTCGGGCATTTCCAATACGCGGACTTCCTATCTGGACGTTGCGCGCACTCTCGGAGCGAACCGCCTATATCTCATCTTTCGGGTCGCAATCCCGGCGGCGATGCCGAACATCTTTATTGGACTCTTTATGGGTCTTGGAACTTCCTTCCTCACCCTCGTGGTGGCCGAAACGGTCGGAGTAAAGTCGGGACTGGGCTGGTACGTTAGCTGGGCCCAGGGCTGGGCAGAATATGGCAAGGTTTACGGGGCACTCATTATCATGGCCGCTTTCTTTTCCACGATCATGACTCTGCTCTTCAAATTGCGCGATCGCGTCCTTGTCTGGCAAAAAGGAACAATCAAATGGTAAGTATCAATCGCAACATGACTCTAAACGAAGGAGTGTCACTTTCCATTCGGGAAGTCCGCAAGCAGTTTGATTCCCAGGATCATGGATTAACTCCCGGCGCTCTCGCGATCGAAACGGTAACTCTGACAATCGCGCCCGGTGAATTGGTCTGCATCCTTGGGCCGAGTGGCTGCGGAAAATCAACCCTTCTTCGAATCATTGCCGGTCTCACTCCGCCGACTTCGGGTGAAGTACTGGTAGGCGACGAAAGGATTTCAGAGCCGAGCGCCGAGCGTGGACTCGTCTTTCAGGACCCTAATCTTTTCCCATGGCTAACCGTTCGTCGGAATATTGAGTCTGGGCTGGTAGCGCGGCATGTCCTGGCGGAGAAGCGAAAGGATGTGGATGAGTTCATGCGTCTCGTCGGCCTCGAATCCTTCGCTAACTCCTTTCCGCATCATCTCTCCGGCGGAATGGCCCAGCGTGTATCTCTGGCCCGGGCTTTGATTAATCAGCCAAAAGTCCTTCTTTTGGACGAACCGCTCGGAGCACTCGATGCCTTTACGCGGATGCGGATGCAGGATGAGGTGTTGCGCCTTTGGAAACTGCGCAACACGACCATGCTCTTCGTGACCCACGATATCGACGAAGCGATTTATGTGAGCGATCGCATCGTAATCATGAGTCCGCGGCCAGGTCGAATCGAGCAGGTCATCCCGGTGAATCTCGATCGTCCGCGGGATCGTAGCGATTCTGAATTCCTGAACCTGCGCGGCCAAATTCTTGAGATTATGCATTTTGCCGGCCACACGATTTCGGGAAGAGCTGCCTGATCGCTCTTGCTGGCTGCAAGAAATCATTCGTTAGTCACCTTAACCAAGATGAATACGACCCTTCTGCGTACCGTTTTTTTTTCCTTTCCCTCGCCTGCAAAATGGCCATCAACTTCGCAGGCTAGCTGACCGGTCGAGTTACCTGCGCGCCAATGAGAAGTTCTCGCCATTTGCATCGACTGGCGGCGAGCTTGTATGCACGCGCGCTTCAGCGCGGAAAACGCCTGCTTCATCTTACAGCCGCAATGGCCTGCCTGCTGGGCATTTTTACTTCTGCTGGGGGACACTGGGCCGTGCTTCAGTCGGTAGCATATACGCGAATGCTGATCGAATTCGCCGAACAAGATTCCTGGTGCACGGCCGTGAAGAAGGCCTTTGACGAACGTTATGCCTGCTCACTCTGCCCGAAAATTCGGGACGGGTTCAATAAAGAGCAGAAGATACCTTCAGGCCTGAGTGAGATGCATCAGCCGGAATTTCTCCCACAATCCAATTTCCTTGTTTTTTTCCGCCCTGTGATCGTTAGGAATGTCGCATCGGTTTCATCGCAGCACACCGATTTTTCTAACGCCCCGCCCAAACCGCCGCCGAGGGTAGCTTGATTCTCTCAAGCCGAACCCTTCGTCTGCGCCATGAACTGAAGCCAAAACCAGGATCATGAACGCCCGGAGATCTGAAAACAATCCTGGACATTCCACGCGACAGCGTTGCGTGCGCTGGCTGACTCGGAGTTACCAGGGAACGACAAAACCCACTTCGCAGTTCAATGAAATCCAATCTTACCAACTACAAGAAAATTTCCATGCCCTCGTTGGCGTTCGCGGTTGTAACGCTTTCGGCTTGGGCCCAAGCTCCTGATGCTTCTCCAACCGCTACCCCAGCCAAAGTTCCAACAATCGTTGTAACTGGTCAGCCACTCCCAAATGCGACCGTAATTGTTCCGACACCAGAACTTCAGCTCCGAGGTTCAGACAGCGCTTCGCTGCTTGAGCAGGCTCCCGGAGCTGCCGTGGTCCGGAACGGACAACTCACCGGCATCGTGCAACTACGAGGCCTGAGCGACGATCGCGTCAACGTGATGGTCAACGGCATGGAGATTACTCCGGCATGTCCGAATCACATGGATCCACCGCTGTTAAACATAGCGCCTTCTTCCCTCCAGTCTCTCACTGTGCTAGCAGGCATAAGTCCGGTTAGTATCGGCGGCGACAACATCGGCGGTATTGTCCTGGCGGATCGGAAACCGCCGGTTTTTTCTCCTAGTTCGCAGATGCTTTGGTCGGGCGACCTTGGTTCCTTCTATCGCAGCAGTGATGATAGCACCGGAGTAAACGGCAACCTCAATGTAGCAGGCAAGGACTGGAGCGCTTCCTATGATGGTTCCTGGGCAACCGCTGACGATGTGCGTATTCCCGACGGCACCATTCGCGACAGTGGATTCGGATCCTACCAACAACACGAGGGCCAGGTCGCCGGGCATCTCTTCGGTGGCGTCTTTGAAGCCTTCGGCGGAATCACACGTACGCGCGACGCCGCTGCCCCGGCGCAGCCGATGGACATGATTAGAGATGACAGCTGGTTCGCAGGCCTCCGTCAGACCGGCGATTACTCCTTTGGCCAACTCGACAGCCGGATCGCCTTCAACAGTACCTATCACCTGATGGATAACTTCTCCCTGCGGCCTCTCACGAGCATGCCGGATGAGATGGGCTTTCCGTTCGTCGCTCCAAGCCAGAGCGACGACTTGAGCGGTAGCGTGCGCCTCGCTATTCCACGCGAAAGCGACACTTTCCGAACAGGGGTCGACTTTCATTTGAATCGCTTCGACGCCTCCGAGAAGGACATCTCGGGCGGCATGAGCCAGGAAGACATTAACAACGCCACGCGCTCCCGAGTCGGCGTTTACTTTGAGTGGCAGAGAGACTGGGACGAGCACTGGACGACCCTCGCTGGCGTTCGCAACGATAACGTCTGGAGTGATGCCGACCCAATCGAGCGGTTTTACATGGACTCCGAGGCCGACGCGCTTGCATTTAACTCCCGTTCCCGCGACAAGACCGACATCAACTTCGATGCAATGGCCTCGGTGCGCTTCATGCCCGACAGCAATCAAAGCTATGATCTGGCCTTGGCCCGCAAAACTCGCTCGCCCAGCATTCTCGAACGGTATCTATTCACACCATTCTCCTTTGCCTCCGGCGCGTCGGACGGGCGGTTCTACCTCGGCAATCTCGACCTGGACCCTGAGGTGTCATATCAAATTGCCCTTACCGGAGACTGGCACGGCGACGCTTGGGGAATCAAGGTGACACCGTTCTACAATTTCGTTCACGACTACATTCAAGGCACACCGACTAATGAGGTTTTCTTCGATACTATTGTGCTGCAGTATCAAAATATCGATCGCGCCGATCTTTATGGAGTCGACGGCGAGGCTCACTACGACATTAATAAAGCACTGAGGCTGCGCGGACAGCTGAGTTACGTGCGCGGCATCGATCGCGATAACGACGACAACCTCTATCGAATCGCACCCCTGCACGGCACAGTCAGCTTAGAGCAACATTGGCTGGGCTGGCGCAGTGCGGTGGAATTAGCCTGGGCTGCGCCGCAACACGAAGTCGCGACCTTCAATGACGAGCTGCCCAGCTCCGGCTACGCGGTGCTCAACCTCCGCGCCGGTTACAGCTTTGCCGACCACTTCGACGTCGACCTTGTTCTGGACAACCTCTTCGACAGGCGGTATGCGGAACATCTTTCCGGGATCAACCAAGTCCTCGATAGCGACGTGCCCGTGGGCGCACGCATCCCCGAGCCAGGCCGGTTCGTGGCTGTATCGGCAAGATATCACTTCTGACACCGCAATCGCGGCTGGTAGAAAGGAACTCGCGAAAAGAAGGTTTCTACGCGGCCTTCAATTGTGTGTTCGATCGCGATTGTTAGGAAGACGCTACTTGTAATCCACGATATCGACGAACTTCATTTAAGTAAGCGATCGCCTCGTTATAATGAGTCCGCAGCCACGGCTGAATTGCACAGATGATCCGGTGAATCTCCATCCTTCGTGTGGCTGTGCCGACTCTGAATTCCGCAACCCGCGCGCTAAGATTCTTTAGATCAGGCCTTTGCCACTCGATTTTGGGAACAGCCGGCTAATCGCTCTTGTTGGTTCCACCGCAGGCATTCGTTAGTCGACCAGCCTTAACCAAGACGAATACCACCCTTCTGCGAGCGGTTATCCTGCTTTCCCTGGCACTTGCCTGCAAACTGGCCACCGCCGGAAAACCGGCAGACGTGGAGATTCCGACGGCCGACAAAAGCCGCAAGTGGCACGAGCATCAACGATAAAGCCGTACGTGCCGAAACCGCTTACTGGCCTGATAAATCCGCCCCGAGTTACGCTAGGACTCCTCGCTCAACGACACTCATCCCTTCAACGACTCGCAACGACTCTCACATGTTGACCGCGGGTGTGGATGCGATCATAAGCTTCTGATCGCGCTGCCGTTCCTCCTCGCAAAAAGAAGGCCGCGTAGAGAAATCTCCCTACGCGGCCATCAATTGATTCTTTGCGCGATCGTTAGGCTAACCCTAGCGCGGCCAAGGTAGGCTGATCGATCGCTGCAGTCACGACCAAGCCATGACTGCGCTGAAAGCCCGCCAAAGCCGAACGCGTTTCCGGACCGACCAAACCGTCGATCGCGCCGCGATAGAAGCCCTGGTTACGCAAGGCCGCCTGCACATTTTCGATCACCTGGCCCGGAGCGTAATTGTTGTAGCCGTAGATTGGTTCACCATATGCATAGGTTGAGTAAGCCGGGTCATAACCGTAGGCCGGGTACCAATAACCACCCCACCAGTAATAATAACCGCCGCCAAAGAGGATGAAGCGGGTGTGTGGGTAACGCGCCACCCACCAGGAGCGCGGATGAGCGACGTGAGTGACGTGGCTTCGTGCCACCGCGAAGCTGTTGCGATCGACCGTCTCAGGCCGGTCAGCCGGGCGGCCGTGTCGATGGTGCGGAGGATCCGCCGACGCGAATTGAGCCAGACTCAGCGCCAGGGAGAACGTGAGAACTCCAAAAGTTAAGCGTTTCATAGTTTTCCTTTGAAGATTAGACCGGAGCATTCGACCAAATATTCAAAGATCTTCCGAGCCGGATGCCGCGTGGCGGATGCTCGTTTGCCTTGCCGCTTCGAAGAGGACAATGGCCACGGCGGTAGCGAGGTTCAGGCTGCGCGTGCCATGCATCGGAATAGTGAGAAGCTTTTGCGTGTTTGCCGCAAGGAGGGACTCGGGCAATCCCTTTGTCTCGCGTCCGAAAACGAAGAAGTCGTTAGGCTGAAACCTTGCGCTGTGGTAGGGACGACCAGTCTTGGTTGTGAGATAGAAATAGCGTGTGCTCGGTGGTTGGCCAGCCTGCAATTCGCCTAACGAATTCCAATAACAAACATCCACCTCAGCCCAATAATCCAGACCTGCGCGCTTCAGAGTGCGGTCATCGGTCGAGAATCCAAGCGGTCTGACGAGATGCAATGTTGAGCTCGTGGCCAGACAAAGCCGCCCAACGTTGCCGGTGTTGGGCGGAATTTCCGGCTCGACCAGGACGACATTGAACATGGTCGTCGGCTAAGGCAGAGAACGCTAAGGCTACAGTTTGGTTGCGACGAGCTTTTCCAGTTTCACCACGTCGGCCGCAAATTTTCGAATCCCCTCGCCCGTTTTCTCATAAGCCATGGCATTGTCGTTCAGCATCCAGCGGAAGGTCTTTTCATCCAGCTTCAATTCTTCGACTTGGGCTGACTTCGCCTTTTGTGGATCGAGCTTGCGCTCAATCGGCTCGGTCGAGTTGGCGAGTTCTTCCATCAGCTCCGGGCTAATTGTCAGGCAATCGCAGCCTGCCAGTTCAACAATCTGGCTAGTGTTGCGGAAACTCGCGCCCATCACTTCCGTAGAGATATCAAATTTCTTGTAGTAGGTGTAGATCTCCGTCACCGATTGCACGCCAGGATCCTCCGGACCCTTGTAATCACGTTTCTCATGCGACTTGTACCAGTCGTAAATCCGGCCGACGAACGGCGAGATGAGTTGCGCTTTCGCCTCCGCCGCCCGCACCGCCTGAACGAGCGAAAACATCAACGTCAGATTGCAGCGAATCCCTTCCTTTTGCAGTTGCTCGGCAGCGAGTAATCCCTCCCAGGTCGACGCGATTTTGATCAAAACGCGCTCACGAGGGATTTTCCTTCTCTCGTAAAGCTGGATTAACCGTCTTCCTTTGTTGATCGAACCTTCAACGTCGTATGAGAGACGGGCGTCGGTCTCGGTCGAAACACGTCCAGGCACGATCTGCAAAATGTCGCTGCCAAACTGGACGAGGAGATGATCACAAATATCTTCGATTTGTTCCTGACCGCTAAGCCCGGATTTTTGTCGGTTTTTTAAAACCTCATCAAGCAGACGACCGTATTGCTCCTTCTGCGTAGCGGCGTAAACCAAACTCGGGTTCGTCGTTGCATCCTCCGGTTTAAAATCCTTGATCGACTCAAAATCGGCCGTGTCGGCAACAATCTTTGTAAACGCCCGCATCTGATTGAGCTGACTGGGCTTGGTTTTCTCCTCGGAAGCGATGGCGGTGCTCATGGACAAAAGCTACGCGCGACTGAGCGATGGACAATGTTAAAGTCGTGAATACAGGGCGGCGCTTAGTCGGAAGCCGGTCTAGCCCCGGCTGGCCTGCACTCGCCCTGCCGCTTGTTGTGCTGCCCCGGTTGCTCGCCGCAACCGGCTGCTACGTTCTCTGCGACTAGCTCGCTCCGGGCTTGACTCGGACAGCGCATTTTTGTTAATGGCGGGGATGTGAGATGGGTGTCAGGCGTTGTTCTGTTCTTCTTCGCCTCGATCGCGGGCAATCAATTGTGCTTTGCTGATAACTCGTTTGCCCGGTCGAGCGACGAATGGTCGGCCCAAGTCTGGGACCGTCTCCTCCGATCCGCTCCTGCCAATGCCCGTTTGCTTCATGCAGGCGACATGATTCTCCCGCGAGAATATGTCCGCCACGCCCGCGACTGGCTGCGCTCTGGTCGTCCGCGAGGCGATTCCGCTTTTGACGGCGATGTGACCATTTGGCCTAACGGAATCGTCTATTACGCTTTTTCCGCTGACATCACACCGGTGCATCAAAAGGCTTTTGTGGATGCCGCAAATGACTGGGCATCGTTTGCGCACGTCAGTTTCGTTAGGCGCACGACGCAACCGAATTATCTCCTGGTCGAAAACGACACTGGCAATTCGTCGGGCGTGGGCATGCTTGGTGGACCGCAGGATTTTAAGATGAACGCCTGGACTCGTGACACCCTTTGCCATGAGCTTGGCCACGCGCTTGGCTACGTCCACGAGCATCAGCGCTCCGATCGCGATATCTACGTTACAATTCTGACTGAGAACATCGTGCCCGGCGACGAATTCGCCTTTGCTCTGCTCCCGAATTCCAATAACCGCACCAGCTACGACTTCCTGTCGATCATGCATTATGCGCGGAATGCGTTCTCGATTTCGCCTGATCTGGATACGATCGAGCCCAATGCGGGCTACACCCAATACATCGACGTCATGGGCAACACCTATGGACGCGAGCTGAGTGTCTTTGATCGCCAGGGTATGGTCTCGGTTTATGGCGCCGGCCCGATGATCAGCAACGTCGTGACTAACACCAAGGACAGCGGGCTCGGAAGTTTTCGGACCGCGATTTTTTTTGGCATCGATCACCCCGGAACGACAATCACGTTTAATATCCCGACCAGCGATCCGGGACACGTCGGCAACACTTGGATCATAAAGCCGAGCGACGTGATGACGTCGCCCGGTACGGGGACAATCATTGATGCTTCCACTCAGCCTAACGGGAATCGAAGAGGTCCGTCGATTGTTATTGATGGCTCGGGCGGACCGGCGCCGGATTATCCGATGCCCGGTTTTCTCATGCAGGATACCAACTGTACTTTGAAATCGGTCGCGATCGTCAATTGTCAGGAGGACGGAATCCAGATTCTCGGCTCCGGCGCCACCGGAAATTCGGTCCTTGCCTGCGACATAGGAATCAACGCTGACGGCGCCGCGGCCGCTCCGAACACCTACAATGGGATCGCGATTACCAACGCTGCGTCGGGCAACACCATTGGCGGCTCGAGCGCATCGCTGCGCAATGTGATTAGCGGCAACCTGAGCGCCGGTGTGTCGTTAGGCGTGACCAGCTCCAATCTCATCCTCGGCAATTATATCGGCACCGATCGAACCGGTGCATTTGCGGTGCCTAACCAATATACCGGAATCTCTTTCGGCCCCGGCGCGACCAGTAACACTGTGGGTGGGACAACGGCTGGCGCGCGCAACGTGATCTCTGGTAATCCGACCGGGATCATTATGGTTGGCCCGGGGACAAACCAGAACGTCATTGCCGGCAATTACATCGGCACCAACGCGGCCGGCAGCGTTGCGCTGCCTAACAATGGCGACGGAATCACATTGTTTGCCGCGCCGACTCAAAACACGATCGGCGGAACAACCAACGGTTCGCGCAATGTGATTGCCGGTAACACTGGCAACGGAATCACCCTTTTCGATCCGGGAACAACCGGCAATCTGATTGCTGGGAACTATATCGGGACGACTGCTGCGGGAACGGCCGCACTTCCTAACAACGCCGACGGAATTGGTATCTTCGGAGTGCAAGGCAACACCGTCGGCGGCACGTCGGCCGTTGCCCGAAATGTCATTTCGGGTAACACCTTCGATGGGATTTCCATTGCCGGGACCGGAACAAACCTCAATCTGGTCGAGGGAAACTTTATCGGCACGAACGCAGCGGGAACGGGCACGATCGCCAATGGGTTTCGCGGGATCACCATCTTTGGCGGCGCACAATCCAACATGGTTGGCGGAACAAGCGCCGGCGCCGGCAACACGATCTCTGGCAACACCTTTGAAGGTATCGCGCTGTTCGATAGCGGCACGAACTTCAATTCGATTCGGCAAAACTCGATCAACAACAACGGCGACCTCGGCATCCGGCTAGCTACCGACGGCGGAGGCACGCCTAACGATTTGCAGGCTGCGCCAACACTTACCAGTGCGGTGATCAACGGGAATAAGATCACGATCAGTGGCAACCTTACGAGCACTCGGAATACTCAGTTCACCCTTGAATTTTTCTCCAATCAAACCGCCGATCCATCCGGCTTTGGAGAAGGTCAGACCTTTCTCGACGCGATCGCCGCGAAGACCAACAATGCAGGGACGGTAAGTTTCTCCAAAGCCATTCGAGCAACCGTGACTTCGGGTTACGCGATCTCAGCCACTGCGACCAATTCAGCCGGAGACACCTCCCAGTTCTCGAACGACGTCACCTCGCAGTGACTTGGGCGGCCGGGATGATTCTCGTCTCATTCGACTTTCAATTTCCCTAATTTCCGCTGGAATTCACTCAGTCATTAAGAATTCCGGATGTGAAAACAAACATTTTTCTTGGACTCTCGCTTTGCCTGGTGTCGTTGCCGGCTGTGGCGGAAGTCAGCCCTCTGCAAAAACTGGCGGACGATTTTTGGACCTGGCGGGCGAGATATGCACCCTTCACCGGCGACGACGTGAATCGGATGGAGCGGCCTGGCGGATTGCGTGACTGGTCGACCTCATCCATCGCAAAACGCCGCGCAGATTTGGCCGGCTTTGAAGCGCGCTGGAAAACACTTCGGCCTAACGAATGGCCGATTCCAGAGCAGGTTGATTACCGTCTGATCGGCTCCGCCCTGGCGCGGGTGCATTGGGAACTGGAAATCAATCCCCGCTGGAAACGCGATCCCACTTTTTATCTCGACCAAACCCTGACCGCACTGGCTGAGGCGCTGACCGTGCCGCCGCCATTCGATGATGCGCGCAGCAAGGAAATTCTCAGTCGGATCGAGAATATTCCGGCGATCCTCGAAAGCGGGTCGGTCAATCTGGAAAATCCGCCGGCGCCATTCGCCACCGTTGCGATTCAAGCGCTGGAAAATATTCGACCGAAGTTGCAGGCAGCAGCGAAGGCTCTGCGGCCTTCGACCACGTTTTCGGAACAAGGCTTGAATGACGCTTTCACGCGCGCCGCGAACGCGCTGGAAAAATTCCAGGCGCAGCTAAAGGATCGTTTGCCGGAGTTACCGCAACAGACTGCTCTTGGCCGCGAAGCCTACGTTTTCTTTCTCAAAAATGTCGCGCTTTATCCCTTCTCGCCTGAAGAAATCCTGGCGATGGGCCGACAGGAGTGGAACCGCGCCGTCACTTTCGAGACTTACGAACGCAATCGAAATAAAGACGTCCCGCCGGTGAAGGTGGCCGACAATCTCGATGCCTGGATCAAAGATGCGGCAGCAAAAGAAAAACAGATTCGCGAATTCCTCGAACAGCGCGGCATCCTCACCGTGCCAGCATGGTTGCAGCATTACACGCTGCGACCGATGCCGGAGTACCTTCATTCGTTAGGCTTCACCGAGCAGGACGACTTCACATCGCCATCGCGCCTGAAAGAAAACTGCATTCGCTATGTCGAACCGCCGTCGGCCAGCCTTGGCTATTTCATGCGCGCTACGATGCAAGACCCGCGGCCGCTGACGGTGCACGAAGGAATTCCCGGCCATTACTTGCAGCTTTGTCTTTCCTGGAAACACGAAGACCCAATCCGCTGTCATTACTACGACTCGGGCGCGAACGAAGGCATTGGTTTTTACGCCGAGGAGATGATGTTGCAGGCCGGACTCTTCGACGACAGCCCACACACGCGTGAGATCATCTACAATTTCATGCGTCTGCGCGCGCTGCGCGTGGAAGTGGATGTGAAACTCGCGCTCGGCGAATTTACGCTCGAGCAGGCGGCGAAATATCTGGAAGAAAAAGTGCCGATGGACGCAAAGACTGCGCTCTCAGAAGCAGTCGCCTTTTCCACCGGCCCCGGCCAGGGGCTCACCTATCAGATAGGAAAACTTCAGATCACAAAGTTCCTTGCGGAAGCGCGCCTCAAAGAAGGTGACAAGTTTAATCTGGGTGCCTTCCATGATTTCGTTTGGAAGAATGGGAACGTGCCGATCGAGTTGCAGCGTTCCGAATACTTCAGTGAACCAATTGCCCTCGCGAAACAGAACTAGGACTTGGAAACTCCAATTTCGCAGCCGGTGATGAGAGAATGATGATTGCGAAGACCCCGTACATTGTTCCACACGGGAGAAACAGGCAGTTTATTGCCGCCATGGCATAGATCAGCACTTTATTGCGCCGCCGTTGAATGCATCGTCCCGAGTAGGCAGTAAGGCCTCCGACCGTCCAGCCAATTATTGTAAGACCTGCAAAAAAACCACCCAGAATCCGAAAAAGAAACTTGGGCGGAGCGTTATTTGGCGGCTGAGCAATCACAGGAGCCGATGCCGAGCTTAAAGCTCCCTTTGCCGAAATCGGCGACGATGTCGGCCGAGGAATATTCCAGGCAGAGTCCGGAACGAAGGTGACGCCAAGTAGGAAAACGACGTAAAGAGGAAAGAAGCAGGAAAATGCGGCAATGGTCCCACCGCTAACATAAGCTGCGATGGAAAGAATTCGCAGCCGTTCCAAAAGGGATTATGCGCTGTTCTTCCGAAAGGGGAACAGCGTCTCTTAGCATTAGTCGACGACTTCGAGACCCATCTGCCGCGCGGTGCCGGCAATGATTTTGAAGCCGGCTTCGTCGTTGCGTGAGTTCAGATCTTTGGACTTAGTCTTAACGATATCCATCACTTGCTTGCGCGTGACTTTGCCGACCTTGGTCTTGTTAGGCTCTTTCGAGCCCGCGGCAATATTGGCCGCTTTCTTCAGCAAGACCGCAGCAGGCGGGCTCTTCGTGATGAAGGTGAAGCTCTTGTCTTTGAAAACGGTGATGACGACCGGAAGGATGTCGCCGGCTTGTTTCTGGGTGACAGCGTTAAATTCCTTACAGAATGCCATGATGTTGACACCGCGCGGTCCGAGCGCGGTGCCGACGGGCGGCGCGGGGTTGGCCTGGCCTGCGGGAATCTGGAGTTTGATCTGAGCTATTACTTCTTTTGCCATCTGAAGAAAGATTGAAGGTTGAGAGTTATTAGTTGAGAGCCGCTTTCTCTTATCCGCGTTCCACCTGCCAATACTCGAGTTCTACCGGAGTAGCCCGGCCGAAAATCGTGACTGAGACGCGAAGCTTGCCACGCTCAGGATCGATTTCCTCAACTACGCCGCTCTGATTTTGGAATGGTCCATCGGCCACTTTGACCGTCTCGCCGACTTCGAAGCTTACCTTCGGTTTTACCTTTTCCTCGCGCTCGCGCATCTGGGCGAGCATGTTGTCGACTTCCGCCTGGCGCATCGGAATTGGTCGATCCTTGGTCCCAGCAAAACCGATCACACCTGGCGTTTCGCGGATGAAATACCACGTTCGGCCGATGAGCTGACCCTCCTCGTCGAGCAGGTGCATATTAACGATGAGATAGCCGGGGAAAAACTTTCGCGTCGTCTCGCTTTTCTTCCCGCGCTTGATTTCCGAGACGCGCTCGGTCGGCACGAGCACCTCGAAAATTACGTCGGCCATCTCTTCGGTTTTGACGCGCTTCTCGATGTTGTCACGCACCTTGTTCTCCTGCCCGGAGAGGACGTGCACGACATACCATTGATCTTTGCCAGCGAGAGCGTGAGCCATGACTATAGGCGAGTAAGAAAGTGAATGACGTTCACGAGAATGAAATCGAAGAGCGCGACGTACCCGCCGAGCAGGAGCATGGCGATGATCACAACGAGAGTAGAGTCGGTCAGCTCCTTGTAGCGCTTCATCCCCTTCTCCTTTGGATCCCAGGGCCAGGACGCTTTCTGGAGTTCGACCCGGACTTCGTTAAAAAAATTTTTCGTTTTGCCGATCATGCGATCCGTTCCGGCTTGCCATCCACGCCAGGAGGGACTCGAACCCCCAACCGACGGTTTTGGAGACCGCTACTCTACCAATTGAGCTACTGGCGTAAGTTTACTCCTGCTCTTAACTCTATTCCTGCTCCCTCCTGCTGGAAATAGCAGGAGCAAGAGCAGAGATAGAAGAGTTTAATCCATAATATCGCTCACGCGACCCGCACCGACGGTTTTGCCGCCTTCGCGAATTGCGAATCGAATCGTTTTTTCCATGGCGATCGGCGTACCGAGCTCGACTTCGATCGCAACGTTGTCACCCGGCATTACCATCTCAACGCCCTCAGGCAGCTTCACTGCGCCGGTGACGTCGGTGGTGCGGAAATAAAATTGCGGACGGTAATTGGAGAAAAAGGGCGTGTGACGGCCACCTTCTTCCTTCGAGAGCACGTAGACTTCTGCCTTGAATTTCTTGTGCGGCTTAATCGTGCCTGGCTTGGCGATGACCTGGCCGCGCTCGATATCTTCCTTCTTCACGCCGCGCAGCAAGACGCCGACATTGTCGCCAGCGCGCGCTTCGTCGAGAAGCTTGCGAAACATTTCGATGTCAGTTGCGGTCGTCTTTGCTGTCGGCTTGATACCGACTACTTCAACTTCCTCCATCTTCTTAAGGATACCGCGCTCGACACGACCGGTCGCGACTGTGCCGCGGCCTTCAATGTTGAACACGTCTTCCACCGGCATGAGGAAGGGTTGATCGATCGGCCGATCTGGCACCGGGATGTAATCGTCGATCGCCTGGACAAGCGCGAGAATTTGCTTCTCCTGCTCGGCGTCACCCTCCAGCGCTTTAAGCGCGCTTCCTTTGACGATCGGGATTTGATCGCCCGGAAATTCGTACTGCGTGAGCAAATCGCGCACTTCCATCTCCACGAGATCGAGTAGTTCAGGGTCGTCCACCATGTCGACCTTATTAAGGAAAACGACGATGGCCGGCACGCCGACCTGGCGCGCGAGAAGAATGTGCTCGCGGGTTTGCGGCATAGGACCGTCGGCGGCGCTTACCACAAGAATGGCGCCATCCATCTGCGCCGCACCTGTGATCATGTTTTTGACGTAGTCCGCGTGGCCCGGGCAGTCGACGTGGGCGTAGTGGCGCTTGTCGCTTTGATACTCAACATGCGCGGTGTTAATCGTAATACCGCGCTCTTTTTCCTCTGGTGCGTTATCGATCGAATCGTAGGCGCGGACTTCCGCCATGCCCTTCTTCGCCAGGACAGTGGTGATCGCGGCGGTGAGGGTCGTCTTGCCGTGATCGACGTGGCCGATCGTCCCGACGTTGACGTGCGGCTTGTCGCGTTTGAATGCTTCTTTAGCCATCTGGAATTCTCCTTTGGGTTACTTTCTTTCGTTAGATTGTTTCTTCGGTCGCGGGCTCAAATCTGGAGCCCATGACCGGGATTGAACCGGTGACCTCGTCCTTACCAAGGACGTGCTCTACCAACTGAGCTACATGGGCCGCTCATTATCGTTAGCCTGTCCAGCACAAAGTTGGGCGGGACAAACCGGTTTGCTCGCCGGCATGAGAAGCGAAAGTCCCATTAGCCGTCAAGCTACTTGAACGACCATGGGACTTGCCTCGTTCTCCGAAAAAGCGTGCCAAAACTAACAGCGCGCTTCGCCCTGTCAAAACAATTTCTCGGTTCCAATTCGGGATCGCCGCGTGTTAGTCCGACCGCATTTTGGAACGAACCACGAAGGCGATAATGATGAGCAAGAGGAGGCCGCCTCCCGCGCCAATCGCAATCCAGCCCGTTGCGCTCACCATTGGCGGCGGTGGAGTAGGTGCGGGAGTAGCGGGAGGTGGTGGCGGTGCGAGTTTTTGCTGGACGTACTGCAGACGTGACATCGTGTCCGGCTGGCCTGGTTTAATCGCCAGAGCGGCCTTAAAGTCGGCCGCTGCCGGTTGCCACTTGCCCATGAGCGAATAGGTGTAGCCGCGTTTGTCGAGTGCCTCGAAATCTTGTGGGTCGATCTCTATCGCCTTGGTGTAGTCTGCCAGTGCTTCGTCAAATTTGTGCAGACTGCGCTCGGCCAAAGCCCGGCGCTCATAGGCCCGGCCGTCCTTTGGATCTGCCTGAATCGCGTTGCTGAAATCGGTGATGGCCGCGTTCCAATCGCTCAACCCGATGTTCGCAAATCCTCGTTGACGGTGCGCACTGGCGCTATCGGGTTTCAGTTCAACTGCCTTGCTTAGATCCGGCAAGGCCTCGCGATATTGCTTTTCCATCACATAAGTTTGGCCGCGTTCGAAATAACCCTGGGGATCGTTAGGTGCGACCTCGATCGCCTTGCTGAAATCGCCAAGCGCTTTCTCGAAATCCTGTTGCGCGCGATAAACCGTGCCGCGATTGCAGTAAAAGTGCGGCTGATCGGGTTTGAGCTCGATCGCCTTCGAATAGTCGGCAGTCGCTTCGGGAAACTTTTGCAGCGCGAAATAGGCCGCGGCACGATTGTCGTAAAGCGCAGCTGCCTTCGGATTCTCCGCGATCGCTTTCGTTAGCTCGTCGACTGCTTCCGGATATTTCTGCTCCTTGAGCAACTCTTGAGCGGTTTTGATGTGCCCACCTTTATCGCTAATGCGATCTTTGTTTTCTTTCGTCTTGTTTTCTTTCGCCTGCACACCAGCGAGTGACAGGACAAAAAGACAGATCATCAATCCACCCGCCGCCAGGGCACGCTGCAACACCTTTGCGACTTCAAACCTCAAATCACGTGGGCACACACCGATAGACATAGGCTCTTCATAGAAGCACCCGACCGTAAGGCAAGCAGATTCGCGCTCTGGGTTCACTGGCGCCCCGCGCCGTCCTCCGACTTTCGCCTATTTTCCTTCAGGTCCACTGATATAATTAGGGTAATGGAAAAATCGCCTAACGAGGATGCGATCCAGGCGTTACTTCGTACTTATAGTGCGGACGGAGGTATCAACTACCTCGACGCCGCGGCCACGCTTCCCTCGCGCCCGGCCATCGATACGGCCTGCGTGGAATTGCTGAGTTTGCTCTTTCCCGGTTTTCACGGTGCGGCGGTCGTTCATCCCGGCGATTTGCCCGATCTGACGCGCAGTCGTCTCCGCTCGTTGCACGCGCGCCTTCATCCGGAGATGTGCAAAAGTCTCGCCCGGCGTGACCGCCATGAATTGGTCGCGCCAGAGGCGGATCGTATCCTGCGCGATTTCTTTTCCAAGCTGGCCGACGTGCGCGAAACGCTCTGGACTGATATTGACGCCGCTTTCGAAGGCGACCCGGCCTCGACCAGTTTCGAGGAGATCATTCTCGCCTATCCTTCACTCGAGGCGATCGCGATCCAACGCATGGCGCACATCCTTTACCAGAGCGATCTGCCGCTGATTCCGCGCATGATGACGGAATGGGCGCACAGCCGCACCGGCATCGATATTCATCCCGGGGCGAAAATCGGGAACTACTTCTTCATCGACCATGGCACTGGGGTGGTGATCGGCGAAACCTGCGAAATCGGTACGCACGTAAAGCTTTATCACGGGGTGACCTTAGGCGCGCGCAGCTTTCAAAAGGACGATCACGGTCACGTCAAAAAAGGTGGCAAACGTCATCCCAATGTGGAGGATCATGTCACGATCTATCCTAACTCAACCATTCTCGGCGGAAGGACGACGGTCGGTGCAGGAAGCACGATCGGAGGGAATGTTTTCCTCATGCAGAGTGTGCCGCCGGATTCGTTAGTCTATTACGAGGCGAAACAGATGCGGGTTATCTCGAAACGCGAACGACCGGCCGAACAGGAAAAGGGGCTTTGAAGAATCAGGCGATGTTCGCGATTGCCCTTGTTCCAAGGCGGACAGTTCAGTGATCTACCTCGATTACAACGCAACCACGCCGCTCAGCCCGATAGCGTGGCGCGCTATGCAGCCCTATTTCGAGCGGCATTTTGGAAACCCATCGAGCGTGCATGCGGCCGGTCGCGAAACCCGCGCCGCGCTTGACGACGCACGCGACCAAATCGCGGCATTGTTAGGCGCAAAGCCGCACGAGATCATTTTTACGAGCGGTGGAACGGAAGCGAACAATCTTGCCCTGCTTGGCCTGGCAACACGAAACGCGCCTAGCGGAAAACATTTGATCAGCAATCGCGCCGAACACCACGCGGTCCTGCACACACTCGAATATTTGCAGAAGCGGGAAGGTTTCGAGGTGACCTGGCTGAAGGTTTCCACCAAGGGTTTAATCGACCCCAACCAGCTCCTGACCGCCATTCGCCCCGATACCACGCTCGTCTCCGTCATGAGCGCGAACAATGAAACTGGGGTCATTCAACCCTTGAATGAGATTTCGGAGGTTTGCCGCAAACATGGCATCGTATTGCACAGCGACATGGTGCAGTCGTTTGGCAAACTACTCACCGACTGCCGCGGTATCGACGCCGCGAGTTTCGCCGGGCACAAATTCTACGGCCCAAAAGGAGCGGGCTTCCTTTATCTCCGTTCGGGTTTGTCCATCGACCCCATCCAATTTGGCGGTGCACATGAAGGCGAACGCCGTCCGGGAACGGAAAATGTCCCGGCGATTGTCGGCATGGCGGCGGCAGCCGAGGAAGTCCTGCGCGGCTTGCCTAACGAACAGGAGCGCGAAGCAAAACTGCGCGACCAACTTTGGCAGATGATTGCCCGCATTTTCTCCGGCGCACAGCAAAATAGCGCAGACGCGCCGCGACTGGCTAACACTCTCAACATTAGTTTTCCTGGTTTCCCATCCGAAACCATGCTCATGGCCCTCGACCTGGAAGGCGTCTGCGCCTCAAGCGGTTCGGCCTGCATGGTTGGTTCGGTCGTCGCCTCACACGTGCTGCTCACGATGGGACTCCCGCGCGAGCGCGCCGCCTCCGCGATTCGCTTATCGTTAGGCAAAGAAACCACGATGGAGGAAATTGTGGCGACCGCGGCTGTTCTCGGACGAATCGTGCAACGTCAGACACGCCGAATGCCTAACGAATCGGTGCATCATGCCGGCGTTTAGTTTGCCGCGGCGCTCCAAAAGGAGTGAAGGCTTCTCCAAGCAAGAGAAGCGGCTTCCACTGGTCCAGCTCGAATTCACATTGCGCTGCTCAGTTCCAGCACGAACGCCCGGTCCGGATCCAGGTCTCGAAACGCTGGCACGGCAGTTGTTTCGCGAAAACGGGGCCCAGAATTTGGCGGCGCGGGTGGTCGTAGAATGGTCGGCGCGCCTGCGCTCCGCTGCCGGTCGCGCGGAATACGCGAAAAGAAGCGTGTTACTCAACTGTCGGCTGTCCGATTACGGCGAAGCCGAGATCGACCGCACCTTGAGACACGAACTGGCGCATCTGCTTGCTCAGTTTCGCGCCGGACGTCGTCATATCGCCCCGCATGGCGCAGAATGGCGAAGAGCTTGCGCCGATCTTGGGATCGCAAATGAAATGCGTTGTCATAACCTCCCTCTTCCCGTTCATCGCCAACGACGGCGCTACCTCTACGTTTGCGCCGACTGCGGCCGAGAGCTTCCACGTTCCCGCCCACTTCGTCGCGCGTGCGCCTGTCTGGCCTGCTGTCGCGCTTTCAACCACGGGCGCTATCACGAGCGTTTCAGGTTAAAGCTCGTCTCGCGTGAAGCTACGCCCCCACGAGCATGATCCTCTGGCAGAGACGGGTCTCCGGCGCCTGGCTGGCGAGGAACGAACCAACCCTCGAAAAAATCGCGCGTAGGAGGCTCGCTATCGTCATGCTCCCGGGCAGGACAAAGGCTATTGCCCAAATTAGTTGCCCGGCTCGGGCCCAAGCGGCGAAGTTGGTCGAGAAATTTGGAGGCAGCTTCAAAAGCCTGCGCCGCAATTGGCAGTCGAAAACAAAAGATCATCCGCCGATTCGGATCGGCCGTCATCTCCAAATCGTCGGCACTTGCCAATCATCGACCGGCGATGGGAAACAACTCATCATTCCGGCGGCGGGTGCTTTCGGTACCGGCGAACACGCCACGACCGCAATGTCGCTACGGCTGCTTGCCGAGAGAGCGAGAAAACTCCCCCGTGGCTGGCGACTATTGGACATCGGAACAGGCACCGGCATTCTGGCGCTCGCCGCGCGGAGACTGGGAGCCGAAGAAGCACTTGGAATGGACATCGACCCGGGGGCAGTTGCACACGCTCGTCGGAACGCGAACCTGAACTGCCTCGCGCGCGTAAGATTTATCGGCGCCGACGTGTTGCGCTGGAAAACAGTCAGCCGCTACGACATCATCACGGCGAATCTCTATAGCGAGCTTCTGATCACCGCACTGCCGCACTTCCGACTTTGGCTGCGATCGGGCGGCTGGCTCATAGCTTCCGGGATCCTGCACAATCAATCCCAACTGGTCGTGAGCGTTCTCGAAGATCAATGTTTTCGGCTCGAGCAGCTGCGCCAACGCGGGAAATGGGTCGCACTTCTCTGTCAGCTCGCCCGCTAATCGGGGACAACGCTCCTGAAAACCTGAGCGCAAAAGCTTCTTGAAGGCTCCTCGTCGCCAGCTAACTTCCACGCGTCTGAGCGACTTCGATTGCCTGCAACCTGGCGGCGAAATCCAGAGCCGCTCGCAACCCTTATGCAGGCAGAAGAACTTTCCTACGTCATCGTCACCCCCTACTCCATGCGCAAGTCGCGCACCGGCGGCATTGTTTCCCGACTCATTTCCCGCACCGGGCTCGATCTGGTCGGCGGTCGTATGTTCGCCCCAAGTGAGGAGCTGGTCAGGCGCTTCACCGAAAATATCGTTACCGCCGACAATCCTCGCCATCGCGCAACGCAAGAGATCATTCGCGACTACGTGCGCAAAAATTTCAGCGGCGAACGCGACGGTCATCGGCCGCGGGTCTTGCTCCTGGTTTTTCGCGGCGAGAACGCAGTCGAGAAAATCCGCCACGTCGTCGGACATATCGTGCACGAGCGCACGAGTGGCGAAACGATCCGCGATACCTACGGCGACTACATCACTGATGAAAGTGGCGAGGTGAAGTATTTCGAGCCGGGCGTGATCGCTTCGCTCGATGCCCAGTCGGTCGAGGAAAATCTCAAGCTCTGGACAAGTTTTTCGGATTCCGACGGCGGAATTCTTGACGATGTGATTGCCTATCCGCCCGGCGCCAAGGTTGAAAAGGCGTTGGTCCTCATCAAGCCCGACAATTTTAAATTCCCCAATATCCGACCCGGCGGCGTGATTGAAGTCTTTTCGCGCACCGGACTCTATATCATCGGCTTCAAGGTCCATCGCATGAGTGTGGCCCAGGCCGAGGAATTTTACGGGCCTGTGCTCGACGTTCTGACGAACAAACTCGGCGCCGAGAAAGGCCGCGATGCCTGGGAAGATATCGTCGAATTCATGTCCGGTGCGCGTCCGAGCGCGACGGCTGACGGTCTGCGCCACGTCCCAGGCACGGAGAAATGCATTGCCCTCGTCTACCAGGGCGAAGATGCCGTGCGCAAGATCCGCGACGTTCTTGGTCCGACTGATCCAAGCAAAGCACCGCCCGGCTCGATTCGGCGCGAATTCGGCCAGACCATCATGGTCAATGCTGCGCACGCTTCCGACTCAGCGGAGAACGCCAAACGCGAGATGGAGATCGTGCAGGTGCGAGAAAACAACCTTAAACCTTTGATTGAAAACTTTTACGCGCGCCCATAGCTTGCGCTCCCCTTTTTCAAAAGGAACCTGAACATTTTTACCATGGAAATCTCCGCTCGCGCCGCACAATTGACTCCCTCGCTCACCCTCGCGATCGACAGCAAAGCCAAGGCAATGAAAGCCGAGGGGATCGATATCTGCGGCTTCGGAGCCGGCGAGCCCGACTTCGACACGCCGGAGCATATTAAGGAAGCCGCCATCACCGCGCTGCAGGCCGGATTCACCAAATACACACCCAGCTCTGGCCTGCCGGAATTGCGCCAGGCGATCGCGGACAAGTTTGCCGCCGATAACGGCCTCGAGTATCGCGCCAGCCAGGTGATCGTGAGCAACGGCGCCAAACACTCCTGTTACAACGCCGTCCTTGCTACCTGCGAACGCGGCGACGAGGTCGTCATCCCCGCGCCGTATTGGGTCAGTTATCCAGACATGGTTAGACTCGCCGGGGCCGAGCCGATCATTGTGCAAACCAGCGAACGCAATGGCTGGAAGATGAGCGCGGAAGAGTTTGAGAATGCCATGACGCCGAGGACCAAAATGGTGATCCTCAACAGCCCGGGTAATCCAAGTGGCTCGGTCTATTCCCGCGACGAACTCGAAGCAATCGTCAACGTCGCCGCGGAAGAGGACATCTACATTTTATCCGACGAAATTTACGAAAAGCTGGTCTACGACGGTGCGGAGCACATCAGCGTCGCGTCACTTTCCAAACAAGCCTACGACCTCACGATTACCGTGAACGGCTTTAGCAAATCCTATGCAATGACCGGCTGGCGTCTCGGCTACATGGGCGCGCCGGAAGCAATCGCGAAGGCGGTCGATTCCATTCAAAGCCACAGCACTTCCAATCCGTGTTCGTTCGCGCAAAAAGGTGCCATCGCCGCCCTGAAAGGCGACCAGCAACCACTCTCCGACATGCACGACGAATTCGATATGCGCCGCAATTACATGTTCGATCGCATCTCGAAAATCCCGAATATCAGCGCCGTCAAACCGATGGGAGCCTTTTACGTACTGGTCAATATCAGCCAGCTCGGATTGACCTCTCAGAACTTCGCCGATCGACTCCTGAGCAAAGCCAATGTCGCAGTGGTGCCTGGGGTTGCGTTTGGCGACGATCGCACAGTGCGCCTAAGTTATGCCACCAGCATCGACATCATTAAGAAGGGTCTCGATCGCTTTCAGGATTTCTGCCGCACGCTGTAAACTGTCTTCGGCAGGTAGCTAGGCCTTTAAGCGGCATCACCGCGGAAATTCTTCGACAAGTGTCGCTCGTTAAATGAAGCACTTTGTCCCAGGCAGAAGAATTCTCCTGCAACGTCGCGCTTTTAACTGGCTAGGCTTCATTAGACCGTAGCAGCTAACGTCAGGCTAAGGCTGACAGTGAATAATCAGCTGTGGCTTATTGCCGGAGCCGCTGCTCTAATACCGCTCTTCATATCGGTTAAAGACTGTCTCTGGAACAGAATTGGCATTTAGGTCTAATCATCGTTGCTCAGAGTGTCCCTGACTAGAGTTAGGTCGGCTTTTGCTGCCGTTGCATAGTTCTAAGACGTCAACCATCGTTAAGTCTCCCCCGGAAACTGTTTATTCCACCAAGAAAACGGGAGTACCGGCGCTAAATTCTGTCCAGCCGTCACCAAGATCTACCGCAAACTGGCCACTGTTTGAAACATACCAGCTAGCGTCTAGGCGCGCTTGGGCGGCAGTTGCCGTCGCAGTCACCCAATACCTAACTCCCCTGGTCAACTGGGGTGAGTTATGAAGTTTGGCTATCGCCAACTCGCACGATCCCTGTGGGACAGTTGCCTGCGCGGACACTAGCGGGATACCCGGAGTGCCATTGCAGTCGTTATCCGTATAGAGACTTAACGTGACTTTGTTATAGCGGCAATTGGTAGCGTTATGGAGGAGTATTGCAGCCGAAATGCGTCTTGGAACACCGGTCCTTTGCGCGACGAATGGCACTGCAAGGGATGCGGTTTGCCCAGGCCATGTGCAATTGTCTGGGCCGCGGACATCGAGACCCGCGACGTCGGGATTGTAATTGCAGCCGGTGCAGGGATCGACAAACAAGTTGCCGCCAAATGCCGGATGCGACGCAGCAATTGCCGCCTCACCTGACATCGTACCTGGACCTTGGATGCCGAATGCAGGTGTCGTGCCGTTGGATGCCTGCCAACCTGCGCCAAGATCAAACGCTAAAGCCGCATTGTTGGAAGCATACCACCTCGAATCGAGACCTGCCTCTGCGGCGGGTCGTCGCCGTGATCCAATACTTGGTTCCTTCGCTCAAAGCAGGTGCGCCAGCCAGCTTGGCGATAGTCAGTCCACATGCCGCGTCGGCCACGGTAGCTTCCGTTTGCGCTAGCAATGTGCCGGGACCATCTCCGCACGTATCGGTGTAAAGGCCTAGAGTTACCGTATCGGTCGGACAATCCGTCGGATTGTTCAGGATAATCGAGGTTAAGATGCGGTTGGGAATGCCATTCGCCGCGGCAATAATTGGCACAGCCACTGACTGAATGTCCCCAGGCGATGTGCAGTTGTCCCGTCCCCAGACAAAGAACCCGCTCGGCTCCGAATTATATTTACACGTCTGGCACGGATCGGCGACGAAGTTGCCGCCGAAGGTGATGCTTGAAGTATTCGGAGCGGCGGTGTTTGCGTCCCGCCCCTTGTCGAGCTGTTGGGCCATGATCGCTCCAGATCCCATTGTCGCCAAAATCACCAGCCCAACTTCAAAAAATCCCTTGCCCATAGACTCATTTCTCCACTTACAGGCTGTTCCGTCAATGCCGGGCGGCGCTCCTTTGATTGCAAAGAGCCGCTAGAGTGACTCCGCGCGAGATCGGCACCCAACGAGCAGTCATTTCCCGTTCGTCCCCGGCGAGCAAAGGTTGCAAAGCTACGCAGTCCGTGCCCTAAAGACTGTTTGCGTTTCGCCTATGGCCGGTTCCTTCGCGCTCATTCTTCACGCTCATCTTCCATTCGTTAGGCACCCGGAACACGAATATTTCCTGGAGGAAGACTGGCTCTTCGAAGCCCTGACCGAAACCTACTTGCCGCTCTTGCGCATGATGCGCCGGCTGGCGGAAGAAGGCCGCCACTTTCGCCTGACGATGTCGCTCACGCCAACGCTCGGCGCGATGCTTTGCGACCCGCTTCTGCAACAGCGCTACCTGTCTCACCTCGAGCGTCTCATCGGACTTGCCCATCAGGAGATCGAGCGTAATCGAAACGATTTCCAGCTCTGTGAGCTTTCGCGCTTCTATGCCCAGTTTTTCGCAGAGACGCGCGCCTTTTACCTCGAGAAGCTCGCCTGCGATGTCGTGAGAGGATTTCGCGAATTACAGGATGCCGGCTACCTCGAAATCATGGCCAGCGCGGCGACTCATTCTTTTCTTCCATTGCTCCAGGATTTTCCCGAGGCGCAACGCGCCCAGGTTTTGATTGGCTGCGAGAGCTACCGCGAAATGTTTGGTCGCTCGCCTCTTGGATTTTGGTTGCCGGAATGCGGTTACAGCCACGGTCTCGATTCGCTCCTCCAGGCTGCCGATATCCGCTGGTTTGTTCTCGACACCCATGGTCTCATGTTCGCGCAGGGCCAACCGCAGCGGGCGATCTTCGCGCCCTGCTTTACACCGGCGGGTCCAGCCGTTTTTGCCCGTGATGGCGAATCAAACCGCGCGGTTTGGAGTGCCGAATCCGGCTATCCGGGTGAACCTGTGTATCGGGATTTTTATCGCGACATCGGTTTCGATCGCTCGCCAGAAGAACTCGCGTTGTTCCTTCGTCCTCCCGACATCCGCAAATTCAGCGGAATTAAATATCATCGCGTCAGCGGTGGACCGAAGAAAGAACTCTACGACCGTCATCGCGCTTCGATCGCGGCAAAGATTCATGCGGAAGATTTCTTCCAAAAATGCCGGGCCCGTTTTCAGAGAACACGAGACGTTTCTTTCGATCCGGTGCTGGTTAGCCCTTTCGATGCCGAGTTGTTTGGTCATTGGTGGTTCGAAGGTCCTTTGTTCCTGGAGCATTTCATTCTTCGAGCTACACGCGAGCCGCTCGAACTCCGACTCGTTAGTCCGGGTCAATTCCTACTCGAGCATCCGGTTCAACAGGTCGTTCGGCCCAATCCCTCCAGTTGGGGTGAGCACGGTTTCAGCAGCGTCTGGCTCGATGAGAAAAATGCCTGGATCTATTGCCACCTCCACGCCGCCACGCGCCGGATGACCGAACTCGCGCGCCAGTATCGCGAGACGACTGATCCGATGATCGATCGCGCTCTGAAACAAGCCGCTCGTGAACTCCTTCTCGCCCAGGCAAGTGATTGGGCTTTTCTGATCAAAACCAGGACCGCAACCGAATACGCCACGCAACGCACGAAGAATCATCTGCTTCGATTCCATCGCTTTCAGCAGCAACTGGGCAGCGGCCAGGTCGACTTCGATTTTCTTGGCGAATGCGAAGAGCAGGCTAACCTCTTCCCAAATTTGAACTGGCGACACTTTCTTTAGCGAATACGAATGCGCAGCGCGATTCTCTCCTTGCTCATTGGCCTAACGACCGTCGTCGCCCAGGAACCGCCCGCACCGTCGGCTTCGGTCTCGCCTTCACCTCTCGCCGCGAGCTCCGCTGCGCCGGTCAAATCGGTGACGCTACGCTTCGCTCTTCCGCCGCTCGAAGGCACAATCAGCCTTGGGGTTTACAATGGCGAAGGCAAACTCGTGCGTGTCCTTCATCGGGAAGATGCCATTTCGGAATTCACCGCCGGGCATGACGCGCTCGAAACGACCTGGGACGGAACGGATGATGGCGGAAAGGCATTGTCTAACGGAAAATATCACGCGCGCGGATTTGTTGTCGGCGGCCTGAAAGTCGAAGGCGTAAACTATTTCTTCAATGATTGGGTGACCGATGAAAAATCGCCCCACATTCACTCGTTAGGCCAAATTTGGATGGAAAGTGGGGTGTTTGAGGTCGAAGCCGATCTCGCTGGAGACCGCCGAACGACATTGATCTGCGATCAAAACACCGGCGAAATCAAAGGCGAACTTCCCCCGCGCAGTGGTGCGCACTGCCCACAGGTTCCTACCTTGCCCAACCTAATTTCTCCGATCGACTGCGCTCCCGGCCGTCTAGAAACGACGTGGTTCGTCGATTCACTCGGCGGCACCGCGCAGGCGGAAGTGAAGCAGATCGCAAGCGATCATCGCCTCCTGCGTCGACTTTCCTACGCCGCGGGCGATCCATCGCCGAGACGAATCGAAGCGTCGCCTAACGAAGAGAAAATTTTTATTATCGAAGAGAACGACCAGCTCCAGCGTCTGCGCGCGCTTTCCCTGATTCGCACCACGGCAGAGACCGCTGACCAATCGGTCTCAGACTGGAAGACGGTTTTCGAAAAGAAGATCGTGACTCACCAGAATTTTTCCCTCGAAAATGGGAAACCTGTTCCCCGACCAGGCGGACGCGAGCCTGCCTTGGAAAAAGTTGCGCAGAAATTACGGCCCGATCCATTGCAGCACGACCAACCGGGCAAGGTCAGTCTGGCGGTCGGGTTCGATGCCGACGGCAGTTTTCTGCAAACCGACGATGGCCTTCCTTTGCGCACGATCAGCGATACGTCTCATCTCGTGCGTGTCGTGCTTGGCCGGCCTAACGACAACACAATCGATGTCTTCCAGGATGACGGCGCAGTCGTGGAACAGTTCCGCGTTTCTAATCTTCCCGAGATGATCGCGTTTGATTGCGGCGATTTCGAATTGAAGTAGCTCGATGACGCGCGATCTCGTCTATTTTGATCTTGAAACGCAACGCACCGCCAACGACGCCGGCGGCTGGGATCGCAAAGGCAATATGCAAATGTCGGTCGGCGTCATCTACAGCACAGGCCGCGCGCGCTACGAAATTTTTCCGGAGACGCGCGTCCACGAGCTGATTGATCGCTTGCGCGCGGCCGATCTCGTCATCGGCTTTAATGTTCTCAATTTCGATTACCACGTGCTGATGGGCTACACCGTGCTTGATCTCATTCACGAGGTGCCAACGATTGACTTGATGGTCGAAATGGAAAACAAACTCGGCCATCGGCTTGGCCTCGAGGCCATCGCAGAAGCAACCCTGGGTGTGCGCAAAACCGCGGCAGGCCTCGACGCAATCCGATGGTGGCGCGAGCGGCGACTAGTCGACATCGCCGAGTATTGCTGCTTCGACGTCAAGGTGACACGTCTCGTGCACGAGCATGGCTGCCGTCATAAGGAATTGTTCTTCCGCGACCGCTTCGCCCGCCGACAGCGTGTGCCGGTCGATTGGGAGCATTTGTAGCCCGGGCGTACTCTCGGAATGGCCATTTCGGCCATCGCAGCCTGATGCAGAGAAACTCGATCCCCTAACGAATCTCGACTTCGATCGGCAGACAATGGTTCACCATGTAGGTGCCACGATTGGCATCGCGCTCCATTGGTTGGGTCTGGCCACGGGAGTCGCTTGCTCGTGCCATTAGAGTGCAAGCTCCGGGTTCGTTAGGCGTCTGCCATTGCCATTCCCAGAGCCGCCAGCTATGACGCGAGGTTTCGTCGCCTAACGACGTCTCATTCCACGACTTTCCCCGATCAATGCTCACCTCGACCTTCACGATCTCGGCATTTCCTGTCCAGGCAGCGCCGGCCACGCGATAGGTCGTGCCGGGAGAAATCACCTCGCTTGTCGTTGGCCGCGCAATGAGCGCTTTCACCAGCATTTCAGTAATCGGCACGAGCCGCGCCCCGCCGGTCGCAGGTTCCCAAAAGGCATAATCGACCGTCTGATAATATCCGTAGAATGGTTCTTCCGTTACGATAACCCGCTGGAGCCATTTCACCGACGCCATGCCATACCAGCCCGGCACGACGGCACGAAGCGGAAATCCATGCGCGGGAGTGAGCGGCTGGCCATTCATCTCCAGAGCCAGCAGAACATCGTCGAGCGCTTTGCCTAAGGAGAGGCTGCGCACATAATGTATTTGCCCGGCGGGCTTCGGACCTTCGGAGGGCGACCCGTGATCCGCACCTTTCAAAATAACCTCGCACGCTTTCTCCGAGCAGCGCGCTTCGCGCAGGAGCTCGCCTAACGACACTCCGGTCCAGTTCGCATTGCCCACGGCGCCCAACTCCCATTGCACGCCCTTGACTTTCGGCTGAAGAAAAATGCGGTTGTTCCCGGCGCACTCCATGGTCGCGGGAACGGTAATCATTTTGCGCGCGAGCAAGTCCTGATGCGAAAACTCCAGCTGCCGCTCGACTGCGCCTTCAATCCGGAGCCGCCAGTTCGCGAGATCGATTTGCGGGACGGCGAAATGGGAACGGACGTAAAATTGGTCGTTAGGCGTGATGAAGCTCTGCAGCCCGCCAAACGGCATCTCGAGATTGGCCGGTTCCTTTTCGCGAATGATCATATGTTTCGTTCAGCCCGCGGCATTCTCCGTTACCCACTGCAAATAGGCTGGCAATCCGGCTTCGACCGACAGCGCAATGACTTCCGGTGTCTCGTACGGGTGCAGTTGAAGCAACATTTTTTGCAACTCTTCGAACTGACTGGCCGAGGTTTTGAAGAAGACGAGAGTTTCGTTGCCTTCCTCCACCTTTCCCTGCCATCGATAGATCGATTCGATTGACGGCAAGATGTTGGCGCAGGCGGCGCATTTCTTGTCGATCAAGTCTCGGGTAATTCGCCGCGCCGTCTCAAGATCAGGAAACGTGCTCAGGACGAGCAGGATTTCATCCGCCATCGGTCGTTAGGCTGGGGCTACTGCGGCATGCCGGCAAATCCAGCCGCCCGCAACAAGCTCGTCGCCATCGTAGCAAACCGCCGCCTGCCCCGGCGTAACAGCCTTTTGCGGTTCCGCCAGCCTAACGAGACCACGGTTATTTTCCAATGGCTGAAGCACCGCCGGCGCGCCCGGATGGCTATAACGGATCTTGACGGTTAGTTCGAGCGGGCGATCCGTGAACGGCCGGCTGCTCCAGTTCAACCGTTCAACCTCAAACTCCTCCACAAGTAAATCTTCCGCATCGCCAACGAAGACACGATTCGTCTTCGGATCGATGTCGATGACATAGCGCGGTCGCGGCGAGCCGCCCGGAAGTCCCTTGCGCTGACCGATGGTGAACATCTCGACCCCATCATGCTGCGCGAGGAAGTTTCCCGAGAGATCGTAAATGCCGCCGCGATGGAATTCACCCTTATCCAGATGCGAGCGCAGGAATGCCTTGTAGTCGTTGCCCGGCACGAAACAAATCTCCTGACTGTCGACCTTGTCCGCGACTTTCAGGCCTAACGAGCGCGCGATCGTACGGATCTCTGGTTTCGACATCTTGCCTAACGGCGTCAGCGCGCGCCGCAGCTGTGCCTGGCGCAGGCTGAATAGGAAATAGGACTGGTCTTTGCGCGCGTCGCGACCCTTGCGCAAGATGGCTCGATCGACGTGCTGTTCGATAATCGCATAATGCCCGGTGGCGATGTAGTCGCATTCGAGCGCGCGCGCCTTCTCCCAAAGGCTGCCAAACTTGAGCTTTTCATTGCACATCACGCACGGATTAGGGGTGCGACCGGCTTGATATTCACTGGAAAAATAATCAATCACCACGCGCTCGAACTGATCGGCCTCGTCCACTACGTAATGCGGGATGCCTAACGAATGCGCAACACTTCGCGCATCCGCGATCGCCTGCGGTCCACAGCACTTATCCTCGGCACGCGAGAGGCAATCCTGCGGCCAGACCTTCATCGTCACGCCAACAACCTCGTAGCCCTGCTCGCGGAGCAAATAGCCCGCAACGCTCGAGTCGACGCCGCCGCTCATGCCAAGAAGAACGCGTGGTTTCGTCCGGTTCATTTCAGGCGCGTAAATTCGGCGCGAACACCGGGATGGTCAACGCTGGCCAAGGATGTTGGAACTCGTCAATTCACTGCTTGTCTCTTGACCGGCACACTGACAAACGCGCTCCCGCGCAACGTGAAGCGCCAGGGAAAATCTTTTGCTCGACTGATCCCGATGCGCGGATCAGCCACGACTTCTACGTCGCCGTCACGTCGCGCGTGAAAGCAATGCGCTGGATCGGAGCTGAGATCGATTTCGTGATGACGCTTTGTGATGCCAAGTGCCTGAGTAAGCCTGCCCGGACCGGAGCAAAGCCGCCGTACATCGTCGACACCGCGCCGCTTGCGCATAAGGGCAATTCCGCGCTGCGGCTCAAGTGAACGAATGAGGATGAGTCCATTGCGTGGCCCACCCTTGACGAGGACGTTGAGCATCCAGTGCACGCCGTAGTTGAAATAAATGTAGGCCGCCCCCGGCTTGTTGCGCCTGACGAACTCCCGAGTGCTTGGGCGCGTGAAAGTGTGACAGGCTTCATCGCCTTCCACGAGGTACGCCTCCACTTCAACCACGGTCCCTGCACATTTTCCCCAGATAAGCTCGGTTGCGATCAGCTGCTCAGCGCAATGCAGAGGATCGCTCTGGAAAAAAGTCTCCGGCAACACACGAGCAAAATAGCAGAATCAATTTCGGGAGAAACCGGTGCTCGGCACACAGGCGTAAGCGCAGAGATGAATGGGGCAAACTTGATTGACTCTCAATTACCGTCCGAATGTAATGCCTTCCAATGCAGGCCAACCGTGCGACACCGTTAGCCAGATGAGCACTCCTCAGTTCGATGAACAATTTCTCCTGCACGAACCCGACCGCGGACGGCGGCTGATTCGCGAGTTCTACGAGCAGTACAGCGAAACGCGCAATTACAAAGGCCGGGGCGGTCAGCACGAAAAAATCAAGGCCGCCTTTTTTCAAAAACACCTCGATGCGAATCATCACGATCAAGAAAGCATCGGGCTGGATGTGGGTTGTCGTGGCGGCGCGCTGATTGAGCTGGTTGCCCGGATTCGCTGGTATGGTGTCGATATTAATCCTGAAGCTCTTGCAGTCGCACGAGCTTCCGGGATTCCTTGCACGGAAATGGATTTCACCGCCGGCATCGCCATTCGCGACGAAGCGTTTGACGCCATAATGATGACGGAAGTGCTGGAACATCTGCCTTATCCATCGATTACAATTCGGGAGGTTTATCGGATCCTGAAAAAAAAACCGGCCAGTCTTTTCGTGGGCTCCGTGCCACTGGATTATCACCTGCATCGGCGCTGGAAAGTGCTCCGTGGCAAACGGCTTTCGGGGGAGCAAACACACGTTCACCATTTTTCGTTCGAGGAACTGGACCGGCTCCTTCGATTCTATTTCGAAAAGGTGAGTTACCTTCCTCTGAGTGGCACCGCGACCCGCTATTCGCGATTGAAGCTGCCGTTTAATCTTTTCGTACGCGATATCGCGTGGGCGGCGTCTTCGCCCAAGACGAATGTCGGCCGCTGGGATGTGCGGCCGGTGCGCAGCTGAAGTAGTCCAGTCGTTAGGCTGCCGCCAGCCGTGAGGTCTCGATTAGCGAGCGGCGAATTACCCGATGAGATCGAAAATAGGCGATGAGCGCCTCCCGAGTCTGGATCGGGTGCAGCGTCATCCGCGCCTCGGGGCGTTGCAGCATTTCGCGTAGCTTCATGAATCGATGACCGGCGCTGCTGGCATCAAAGGTGTTTAGCGCAACCCGATAACGCCGGCCGGGATCAAGCGGGCACCCGTCGACCAGACGCAAATTCATCAGGTGGCGACTTCTTTGGTCGCCTTCCACCTCAAAGCGGAATCCGGCAAGGCTGCGCGCCTCCTGAACCTCGAATGTTTCCTGCATCATCACTTTGAGCGAGAGCGGGTCGAGCTCAGCGGTGACGAGAAAGTTTTCGTACGGAAGAATTTGCCAGATATCGCCGATCGTCTTCTTCCCCTTGTGGAAAGCGTGTACGTCGAACGAGCCTTGAAAGAGACCATCAATCGTCAGGCCGCGTTCGGCCAGTGCTTCGGCTACCGCCATGGCGATCAGAAGCGCAATCTGACTTGGTTCGCCGGGGCGATCTCGTGCACTCAGGGTTTCCGCCAATTCGCCCACGGCTTGAGACAAGATGTTCGCCGCTTCGTCCAGCTGCGGTTTCGCGCGACTCAGGACGACAGGGTCCGTTTCGATCCGGCTGTCCAGGAGTTCGGCGTGAGCCTCCTGGTGCAGCAGTTTCTTCGAATTGCGATCAAAGAACAGATCGACGCGGCCGATGTGGATCCCGAAATGATCGGCCTGAGTGAAGATGGCGCCATTCGTTAGGCGACTTTCGATCGGCTGATGAGTATGACCGGCAATAAAGACGGTCGCTTCGGGAAACTCGGCCGTCAGGCTGATGGCGCGATTAGCAAAGTCGTCTCCGCCCGTCCGTTCTTTCAAACCCATGTGCCCGGCTAGAATGATGGCATGCGCCCCTAACGATCTCGCTTGTTGGATTGCTCTCCGCGTCGGCTCGATGGGATCCAGGAATTCGATTCCTTCTGTGAAGCGCGGCGGAAACCAAAAAGGCATGCCAGGCGTGGTTAGGCCCACGATGGCCAGCCTGATCCCGGCAATCTCCCGCAGAAGAAATGGCTGAATGCGCGCAAAGGGGTGATTGCGCTCTTCAAAGTCGCCCGCGGGTTTACCGGCGAGCGTAGTGTTGGCCGCGAGCACGGGCATGGCCGAGCGGCTCACTGCTTGCAAAAACGGTTCAATACTCCAATCGAACTCATGATTGCCTACGATCCAGGCGTCGTAACGCAGGAGGTTGAAAAGCTCGATCATCGCGCGGCCCCGGTCGCCAAAGCCAAATTGGGTGCCTTCATAAACGTCACCGATGTCGATGAGAACGGAGTTTGGATTGTCCCGCCGCCAAGCCGCAATCTGCGTCGCGCAACGCGCCAGACCACCAACGTCGGAATGGCCCTCGTAATCCACGGTGGGCAGAATGTGGCCATGCAAATCGGTCGTGTAAATGATCGATAGCCTAACGACATCCGGTTGAATACTCTCCAATGCGCGCAACCACCGAGGCGTGGAGAGCGCGGCGGTCGCACCGGCAACCAGTTTGAGAAACTGGCGACGATCTGGAGGCAGAACGAACACGATTGAAAATTTTGACGCGTTGCCTGCATGGCAACAATCTTTTTCTACGAATGAAACTGGAAGGAATCGACCATGTCGCGATCGCTGTCCCGGATATCGCGAAAACGGTCGCATGGTATTGCGAAGTCCTCGGGCTCGAGCGCCGGCATGCGGACGAATGGAATGGGATCCCGGCGTTCATCGGGGCAGGCTCAGCCGCCCTGGCTCTATTTCCGGCTGAAGAACGGAACCAGGCCGTCGATCGCGGTGGCCCAATGCTGCATCTTGCTTTCCGATCCAATCGGGCGGGATTTGTCAGGGCGCAGGAGGAATTGAAGAAGCGCGGCATCTCGTTCATTTCGAGGATCACGGCATCTCACACTCGATCTACTTTCGCGACTTGAATGATCTCCGGCTCGAGATTACGACCTACGAAATTTCCTAACGGCGGAAGATGGCGCGAAGTGGAGCGGGTGACGAGACTCGAACTCGCGACGTCCTCCTTGGCAAGGAGGTGCTCTACCACTGAGCTACACCCGCGCTAGCCGCCGAATCAGCGGAGTGCAAATAATGTCCAGCCGACTCGCGGGCGCAAGGGTTATTCCCATGGCGTTCCGGCGAGTGCTTGGAACGCAGCGACAGCGCGCCTGTCCGGGAATACCAATCATGCTACAATCGGCGGCATGTCCACACTCCATTCGTCTGCTGGCGCCATCTTCGTTCTCCAGGTTTTAATCTCCGCATTTTTCGCCATTCTTTTTCTCCAATCGGGCATCGATAAAGTGAAGGATCGGCGCGGCAATCTGGAATGGCTGACCGGACATTTCGCAAAGAGCCCGCTGGCCCGAATGGTGCCGCTGTTACTCGGAATCATTACCGTAATGGAACTCTCAACCGGTGCGTTATGCGCGATCGGTTGCGTGTCGGTTCTCGTCCGGCACGACGCGTCCATCGGCTTTTACGGTGTGGCTTTGGCCGGGCTCACATTGCTCGCGCTCTTTTTCGGTCAACGAATGGCGAAAGAATATCCAGGCGCCGCCTCGCTCGTTCCCTATTTTCTCGTCGTGATTGCCGGGCTCATCTGGCTTGGCCAGAGTTAGCAAAGCCGGTCACGCAACGCAGCTCGATGAAATCCATCGAGGTTGATTTTCGCGATGACGTTAGGCGAACCGCCTTTGCGAATTCGCCGCAACGTCCGATGCTCATGCATGGTCCAGATTTCGATCGACTACACAGGGAAATTGCATTGCAGCGCGATACACGGTCCTTCGGGTAAAGTGCTCGAGACGGATGCACCACTGGATAACATGGGCAAAGGCGAATCCTTTTCGCCGACCGATCTTGTTGCAACCGCTCTCGGTACTTGTATCGCCACAACCATGGCGATCGTGGCCGAACGTCATGGCGTCGAACTGCGAGGCCTGACTGTGCAGGTGCAAAAGGAAATGGCCGACGCCCCGCGCCGGGTTGGCCGCCTAACGACCGAGGTGCATATCCCGCTTCCGACCAATCACCCGCAACGCGAGTTGCTCGAGAAAACGGCGCTTGGCTGTCCCGTGCATCGCAGCCTTTCGGCAGATATGGAGCGGCCGACAAAGTTCTTCTGGGAAGGATAAGATTGGCGCTGCAAGACCAGTAATGGCGCGCGCAAGATTCCTTTGCGGCCTGGTGCCGCAGTTTACTTCACCGTTCCCTACCCCGGCGCGCCACAACCAGATCGTAGGAGTGATCGATCATCTTACGAATCTCGACTGCCGGAATGCGACCATTCAGCTCGATTGTATTCCAGTGTTTCTTATTCATGTGGTAGCCAGGTCGGATCTCTTCGTAGAGATCGCGCAGTTCCAGCGCGAGTTCCGGATTGCACTTCAGGTTCACGCGCGGCGGAACCGCTTCGAGGGAAGCGAGAGCAAACATTTTTTTCTGCACCTTGAACACAATGGTGTCGGGCCCGAAAGGCATGTCTTCGCTCGCGCCCGCTTTGGCGAGGCAGTAATCGCGAAAGGCTTCCAGATCCATCCTGTTCGCCTCAATGTTAGCCTGACGAACTACAAGCCGAGCAATTCGCGCTGCCACGCAACCAGGAGTGTTTGGCTCCGACTCGGATCGGCCGCAATACCTTCCAGCGCGCTGCGCGGAGCAATAAAGGCCGGATCCACCGCCAGCTCTTTTGCCTGTTGATCGCGCCGCTGTCGCAAGGCTTCCACCTTCTTGTCGAAGCCCGGCGTGCGGACCCGGGCCATACGCGGCGGCTTTTGCGGCCATTCCTCCTCCGGCAACGCGAGGGCCGCCTCGGCCGCAGCGAGCAATCCGCGTCGTCGCCGTTCTGGGAGAAACGGGAGCTTCGGCGTCTCGCCCGCGACAAACGTCTTTGCCGCCTCGAGCATGACCGTGTTTTGCAGAATATGAAACGCCGGGCGATCGGCCTGCTGTGCCTCGCGATCGCGCCAGAGCCAGATCGCGCGCAGAACCGCACAAGCCTGCGGTGATAAGATTCCGCTGCCAGTGACACGCCAGACGGAATCGGGATCGCGTTCTCGAGCGACCAGGGTCTGCTCCAGCGCGCGGCGGCAGGATTGCCGAAACCACTCCATTCTGCCTAACGACAGCATTTGCTCCTCCATCATCGCTGCCAGCGGGAGAAGATAGTGGGTGTCGTTCTTTGCATAAGCCTCCATCGCGGGTGGAAGGGGCCTTCGTGCCCAGTTCGCCTTTTGCGAGCCCTTCGCCAAACTAATTCCAAAGTAGCGTTGCGTGAGCGCGGCATAACTGAACTCAGCCAGGCCGAGCATGCGGGCCGCAATCACGGTATCGAAAACATCCCGGACCGGCAGATGGAAAGTGCGACGCAATAGCCGCAGATCGAAATCCATTCCCTGAAGAACGATCTCCTTCTCCGCCAAAACATCACAGAGCGGCTGCAGATTGACCGAGGCAAGCGGATCAACCAGCAGATCCTCATCATCAAACGTCAGCTGGATCAGACACAGCTTTTCGAAGTAGCAATGCAAACTGTCGGCCTCGGTGTCGACCGCGATGCGGCGATGATGACACAGCCGGGGGAGCAAATCGGCAAGTTGTGTGTCGGAAACGATCACCGCAACCCGCCCAAAAGAAGTTCCGCGTTCGTCTTGGTCGCGTGCAGGTTTTTGATCAATAACTCCATCGCTTCGAGCGGCGGCATGGATGCCATCGTTTTGCGCAGGAGTTTTACCCGCTCCCACTCCTCAGGGTGATAGAGCAGCTCTTCCTTGCGGGTGCCGGACTGCTGGATGTGAATGGCGGGATAGAGCCGCTTCTCGACTAACGAACGATCGAGATGCAGCTCCATGTTTCCTGTGCCTTTGAATTCTTCGAAAATGACTTCGTCCATCCGACTGCCGGTATCGGTCAGAGCGGAGGCCAGAATCGTCAGGCTGCCACCTTCCTCGACATTACGCGCCGCGCCGAAAAAACGCTTTGGTTTAAGGAGCGCCTTCGACTCGACGCCGCCCGACATGGTGCGGCCTTTGCCTTTGACCAGAGAATTATAACCGCGAGACAGTCTCGTCAGACTATCGAGCAGGATGACGACATCCTTCTTTTGCTCCACCAAACGTTTCGCCCGCTCACTCACCATTTCCGCGACCTGAATGTGTCTTGTCGGCGCTTCATCGAAAGTCGAGCTGTAAATCTGGCAATCGACTTCGCGCTCCAGATCGGTCACCTCCTCAGGCCGTTCGTCGACCAGGAGCAGGATGAGAACAATCTCGGGATGATTTTTGCGGATCGCTTTTGCGATTTGCTTGAGAAGGATGGTTTTGCCCACACGGGGCGGCGCGACAATCAAGCCACGCTGGCCGCGTCCGAGTGGCGTAAGCAAATCAATCGCGCGCACACAGGTGGAATCGAGTTCGTCGCTTTCCAGCATGATGCGACCCTGAGGGAAAAGCGGTGTGAGATTGTCGAAGGCGGTGGGCGATTGCCATTCGGCCGGCGGCTGATCTTCGATTGCGAGAATTCGATCGAGCATGAGCGTGCGCTCGCGGTCGCGCGGCGGACGGATTGTGCCAGACAACGCCTGACCCGGTCGCAACCCAAACTGCCGGATCAAAAAATGCGGGATGCCAACGTCTTCGGGGAGGTGGAGGAAATTGTAGCTCGGGGAGCGCAGCATGGCTCCGCCATCGTTAGGCTGTTCCAGAAAACCACTCGTCCGTACCTGCTGACCGTTGAGCACGGCGTGACGCACCAGATCACCAATCAGCTGATGCCGCGTCCGTCCGGGGTGAGCGCGCAAGCCGGCTTTCGCGAACCGGTCCTGGAGCGCTGCCGGTTCGAGTTGCTGGAGTTGTTCAACTTCGAGCGGCTCGGGCGAGGCCGGCGCCGGAATTTCGCTCGGTGGCACAGGATTGTCAGCCAAATTTGATTCGTTAGGCGGAGCCGCGATCGTCAGAGCCGCGGCCGCCTGTAACGGATCTGCCACCGTTGGATTGTTGGAACGTTGTTTCATCTACCGTGAGCGAGAAAACCCGCCAGAATCTCCACCTGCGCTTCCAGAACAGAAAGCGGCCCGTTATTCCAAATCACGTGATCGGCACGAGAAATTTTTTCCGGGAGTGGCATTTGCGAGGCAATCATGGCAAGAGCGTCGTTAGGCGTGAGTCGGGCGCGGGCAATCAAGCGTTGCAGCTGGATCTCCTCGGAGCATGCAACAACGACCACGCGATCGCACAGAGTTTCACCTTTGGTTTCATAAAGAAGTGGGATATCGGCCAGAAAAATCTCGCCGGATTTGCGGCTGGTCTCCGCTTCAGTGGCCCACTGACGGCGGATGCGCGGATGCAAGATTTGCTCCAGCGCGCGCTTCTTTTCCTGGTCGGCGAAAACTATGGCGCGAAGCGCGCTCCGATTCAAATGGCCATGTGCAGAAAGAATTTCCGGACCAAATTTTGCCCCTACCAGCTGACGCACTTCCGGATCGTGATCGACCAGTTGACGAGCGGCGCGGTCAGCGTCGAAGAAGCGCGCGCCTAGCCGCTGGCGGAGACGCTCTGCGAAGGTGGATTTACCGGTGGAAATGCCGCCGGTTATACCGATGACGCTGCGCGGTTTGGACATCGCCGTTCGAAATTTGCCTAACGAGATTGCCTTAGTTTCGCGTAAACCTGGCGCGGCGGGAAGGGATCTGTCGCCTTCCCCGCGCGACCATCACCCCCACAAGCGTTTTGGCCGCTCGTTCGATTCTCGCGCACGAACGTAGCAGATTTTGCTATTACTTCTTATAAGATGGCACTTTGGGCAAGACCGGAGGCTCGATCTGACTGATGGTTTCGGTTTCCTCTTCTTCCTCGACGCTGTGGAGCGGCTGTCCCGCCGGATTCACCAGTCGCGCCGTAACAAAGATCACGAGATTGCGCTTGATGTGTTGCTCGGCGTTTGTGCGGAATAAGCGTCCAACCAACGGGACATCTCCGAGAATCGGAGTTTTGTCTTCGGTCTTCTGAACGTCTTCCCGCATCAGGCCACCGAGCACAACGGTCTGCCCATCCCAGACGCTCACGCTCGTCGTCACTTTGCGGGAGTTGAAGATTGGCTGGTTGATCGTGTTCGGCGTGATTACTGCCGTGATGGGCACTCCCATCGGGCCCGCCGTCGTCGTCTGAATCGGGCTTCCATAATTGATGAAGCCTTCAAACTCGACTACCTGCGGGACGAGATTCAAATCGATCGTCACACCATCCGGCCCGACAACCGGTTCGACCTCCAGCGTTACACCCGTGTTACACGTCTCAAAGCTGGTTGGAGTGGTGGGAGTCACCGGAAACGAGTTGACCGAACCGCCAGTAAAAAGACCGGTCACAGGATCCAAGGCGCCAAGGTTACCGCCGACGTTGCTTCCCACCGAGTCCGGAATCTTCGGCGGGTCAAATTGGGTCGGATAACGAAACTCCCTGACGATCTCGATCACCGCCCGCTGCCCGCTCTTGGTCGTGACGCGCGGCGCGGACAGAAGATCGACGCCCTTCTTCTGGTTCAAGGCGCGGATGACAACTTGAAATTGCGGGTCGGTGAAAACGCCGCTCAGGCCGAAAATACCTGGCGCAAGCGAAGTGGCGCCCGGCACACCGAAGAGCAGCGCATCGAGCGCGTTGGCCGAGATGGCCAGATTTCCGCTCCGATTGCCCCCCGTTACGGGAAAGGTGCCGACGGGTTGCCCACTTGAATTGACGAACGGAAAATTTTGCGGGTCGATTGGTGGGCTTGTGCCCTGTGTGCCGCCGCTGCCGAAGACTTGATGGTTGCCGATGTTGAATTGGCCTAACAACCAATCGAAGCCCAGCTCTTTCAGGTTCGTTTGCGTGATCTCAACGAACTTCGCTTCGATCTCAACCTGCTTTGGCCCGGCGACATTCGCCTGCTCCACGAGCGCGTCGACCAACTCAAGGTTTTCTTCGGTGTTCCGTACGATGAGCCGGCTGCTTTGCGGGAGGAAGTTTGCGCTCGCGCCCACTGGGAACGGCACCCCTTGGTCCTTCAGAAAATCGAGCGCGGTCTGGCGTTTGATGAGTTGCTGGCCGCCGGTTGTTTCCTGCGTGTCTTTGCCGCTGCCGCCGGTGGTATGAGTTGCGGGGCGGTCGAGCGGATTGGCGCCGATATTCACCGAGCTGCTGATGAAGCCCGGAGGCACCCGGTATTCTTTTGTGAAAAGATCGTTGCTCTGCTCGTTGATTGGAATGATCGAGACGGCATAGGGTTCGATTTTCACTTTCAATCCGGCCTGACTCGCGATGTAACGCAGCGCTTCGCCTAACGGAATCTGCGTAAGTGTAATCGTGATGCGCGCGTCAGCGGCGGAAACGGAAGTCGTCCCTGGCGTTGCCACCGGCACGGGTGTCGGCTCCACGGTTACACCATGCGACGCTGGCGTAGGCTCGGGGAGCGGGATCGAAGCAGCCGTTTCCGGCCTGCCTAACGATGCCGTGCGCAAGACAATATCCACTCCTTTCTTCTCCTCGGTGGAAGGATCGTGAGCTGCCGCCTGCTCTCGCACGAAATCGATCGCTTCGCGAATGCTGGCGTCGCGGAACTCGATCTTGGGAATGATGATGCTGTTCAGTTTGTTGGTGATCCGCGCGGTCCCGCCAGCGTCCCGCGCAAACGGATCGTTGATTGGATTAACCGATTGGCCGTACAGCCGCACCGGTTCTTCCCAACCCTTTTGCACCTGCCAAAGCTGACGAGAGCGCGTCTCGTTGTACGCTTCTTCGCCGTAATGCGTTTTCGTTAGGTCGAGGCGCTCTTCGCCCCGCCGAGCCGCAACGTTGTAGGGATCGAGATGGAGAACCTGCTCATATTTCTTAAAGGCGAGGTCGTAGCGGGCCGACTGACAGTAACCTTCAGCGTCGGCCAGCAGCTTCTTCACGTCCTCCACTTTGCCGACGAACTTCGGCCCGATCGTCCTGTTGTAGTAACCAGGTTCAATTAAATGAGCGAGCAGATTGGCGGCTGCGCGGCAATCCGGGTCGTAGCGGTCGCTGATGATCTCCCTAACGATCTGTTCGGCCTCGCCATATTTGCCTTCCGCGATCCGTTGCTCCGCCAATTTCACTCCGCTCTCGCAAAACCCGCGGATCGCTTCGTCGCGTTCTTTGCCGCTCACGAGGGAGTCGGGAAGATAACTAACGGCGAGGCGATATTCTTCATGTGCCTTGGCGAAATTTTTCGTCTGCATCACGCGCCGACCACGAGTGAGCGCGCTTTGCGCCTGTGCGATAGCGAGTTGCCGGCGCGCCACTTCGTGCTCTGCGATGCTGCGCACGTTTTGCGCCGGCAGCCGGACGGCAAAGAAAGAAAGGAGAACGAAAATAGGAAGGGTAGCGGAAGGACGGAGGAACAGTTTCATGGGGGATGTCGCGTTTGTAGCAACGGTGCGAAAAGACGGCAAGAAGAAATCTGAGGACGCCGATTGTTGGACGGACACTTCGTGTGCGTAGCTTCACATTCCCGGCGATGGAGCCGCTCCGCCGACGAGACCGATCTCGATGATCTCTTCGGGCTTCGCCATCAAAACGACGATCGCTTTATCCGGTAGCACATCTCTCAGGCGATACTTCACTTCCTCCTCCGGTTTCAGCGAAAATTCCTGGTCTTTCTTGACTGAAAAGTTCTGTTCGGTCCCACCCCAGGTGTAGAGGAAATTCGCCACCGACTCGGGGGAGATGGTTGGCTTCTCTTTCACCAGCCTAACGACACCGCGCGTCTCGATCTCCTCCAGGGTCAACTCCGATACGTCAATGGTTGTGCCGTATTTATTGATCGCGTGTTTTTCGCGGTAGTTCGTCAGCTTGTATTTTGTGCCCTGGACCATCTCTCCCAACCGCAGGAATTGGGTTGGCTTTCTCCGATCAAGGTTGTTGATCGCATAGACGTCACCGATCGAGGACGAGAAAATGAGCGGAAATGGTTCCTCCGACGAAGAACGCAGCCTGAGTTTGGAGATATAGGATGGGTGCGAATCTCGTTTGATCGGGTTGGTGCGGCCATCCCACTCGTCGCGGTTCGTGAAGCCGTCTCTATCCGGATCCTGCGTGAGGACATCGGGCTCGGCCATGGGCAGAGCGAATTCTTCCAGCCACTCGTTAGGCACGGGCGGATGAAGAATGGCGTTCCGCAAGGCAGTCGGCTCGCCGTTCGCGCCACTGAAATGTTTCTCGGGCACGAAAAGGCCTGAGCGACTGCTCGTCTCCCATTGAGCAGGTGCCTGCAACTTCTGCATCGTTTCGACGATCCGGGATGATTTCCCGGCGGCAACGTTGTTGTTAGGCAACGAAACACTTTCCCGGTCGCTGAAGCGTCTGCGGAAGCCTGCTACCCCGAAAAGGATAAAGACCAAACACAGAACGAGGAAGAGGGCGGCGGCAAAAGCGAGAGCGCGATCGTAGTTCTCCCTCAGCCATTCCATGCCTAACGAGGCTCCTTTTCCGGAAACGAGAAACTCATGATCTCGATCCTGGCTGCGAGATCCAAATGCTCGGTCCCAACGATGAAGTTGATCCCCTCTTTCGTTGCCTTTGGCGTGAGCGAAATGGAGGAAGAAGCAGGCTTTTTCGGCGCTGACGCAAGCGCCGCAGCAACCGTTTCCGACTCACTGCGTTTTGGACCTTTGTCGACCTGATTTTTCACCACCAGCGTGCGGATGACGTAAACCTGGTCTTTGCACGCCGCGATCTGATTGATGGTCCGCCGCGCCGCAGTTGGGCTTGCAGAAAAGGCAAGATCGATCGCACTGAGATCGACGATCTTTCGCAGACTCGTCTTGGAGCTTAAAGCGGGACCCGTGTTTGCCGCATTCGGGATGTGTCCGCTGGATTTCTCTTCCAGCAGCGGCGCGCGGATCAGGCTGCCTAACGAATCTATGCGCGCCTCGATCATCATGTTCATGATCCGCTCAACGGCACGCAGCTGTCGCCCAAGAGGAGGCGCAGCTTCACCGTTAGGCAACGAGCTGGCGTATTCGTCGAAGCCGAGATGGAAGCTGAGCGGCAATTGCACCTTTGCTTTGGCAGCGGCATCCTGGACCTCGTTTAGCGCCAGCCGGAGCTGTGCCTGAAATTCGTTGGGGAGCAGCGGCAGTTCTGGCAACATCCGGTTCTTTAGCTCGTTTTCGAGAGCGAGCAGCGACGCGCCATAGGTCTTCGTCTGCGCTCTTGTCTTGCGCAAATTCTTCTCGTTAGGGAAGGGAACGCTCTGACGCAGGCGGTTCAGTTCATTGACGGTCGCTTCAAGTCGCGTTGTGGCATCATGAGCTGCGCGTTTTTCGTGGAAGAGAAAGCAAAGACCAAAGAGAGTCGCGAGACCGAGCGCGCCGAGGAAAGCAGCAAAAAAGCGATTCTGCTGAAACCAATTCATGGTAGTGCGAACGGGTGACGCAACTTGAGCCGCAGCTCGTAGGAATAAGCCCACTCCGTGTTTGTCGGCGTACTCGGACGGATGACTTCCGATTGCTTGTCGGGATCGACTTCGAAGATGTTCGAGCCAATCAGGTTTCGAAAATAATCGACCACCACTTCCTGCTGCTTCGGGTTGTAAAGGTAGAGTCCCCTGACGAATACCCCGTCGATCATCCGCTCGCTCTTCGCTGGCTTCGCAAGATGGCTGCCAGTGTGCCCTTGTGGAGAGACGGGAATGGGGGCGGCAGCACTGGCTCCCGCGAAGCCTTGATCAACGACTCGCCCGCCCGAAGTCGGCGCCAGTTCCGTGATCCAGATATCTTCCTTAGGCAAACGCGCGTTCAGATCGTCAAGGATCCGCGGCCACGCGTCGCGGTCTTCGATCGCTCTCAACAGCGGCGTGGCCGCGGCATCGAGTGTGGCGATTTCGCGGCTGAGTTGTTTCAGCCGGCGTTCGACCCCCTGCATTCGATCAAGGTCGTCCTGCAGACCGTCGGCCAACTGCGTCGCGAGGTGCGCCGTGCCCATGAAATAGAACGCCCAACCCAGCAGACCGAGGATGAAGCAGGTCGCGGCGAAACCAAAAAACGGCTGCCGCTTCGCGAGCCGCTGCCGCCTGACGACACTCGCTGGCCGGAGACTTAGCTCCATCGGGCAACTCATGCTGCTGCGGCAAGCAAGGCCGACAAGCTCGCCTAACAAATAATCGGAGGGTGCGACATCTTCGACCACTATTGCGCAACCGAGAGTGACGTTGCGCAGTGGATTCAGAAACTCGATCGGCCGCTGCAATTTCTCGTGAAAGAATTCGCGCAGCCGAGGCATCGCTCCCGTTCCGCCACAAAGAAACACTCGCTCCGGCTGACTGCCTTGCTGAGTGCGATAGAAGCTGATCGAACGCATCAGTTCAGCATGCAGACGCGTCACTGTCTTGCGCGCTATCGTACACACACGCGCCATTTCCAGATCAAGCCCCTCGTCGGAGCTGCTCGGACTAGCGAGTCCGTCACGTTTTTTGCGCAATTCGGCAACAGCGAATGATTCGCCAAACTCTTTGGCGATGGAGGAAGTGATCGAGCTACCGCCGATCGGAATGCTGCGACTGAAAATCTTTCCCGGCTCGACGAACAGCAGATTGGTCGTCCGGGCGCCGATATCGATGACTAACGAGCAATCAGTTAGCTCCGGGTAATTATGACGAAAGGCATTGCAGAGAGCCATGCTCGAGACGTCGACCAACTGCGTTTGTAACCCTGCGCCCTCGACCGCAGCGTTGATTCCCTCCAGTAAGTCGGCCTTGATGGCTACCAGCACGACTTCTACTCCCTGCGCCAGCTCCGATCCGACGACCTGGTAATCCCAAACCACTTCATCGATCGGGAATGGCACGTTCTGCTGGGCTTCAAAGCCGATGATGCGCTCGATCTTTTCCGAATCGACCGACGGCAGCCTCACGAAACGCGTGAACACTGCCTGACTTGAAACTGCGTAATGGACCGGACCTCGCTTGACCCCTATTCCGCGCAGCATGCCAGGTAAGGCCTCGGCGATCTGGCGTGCGTGATCGCTCTCGCTCAGTGGATCACAAAGAATCTCGCGCCTCTCATAGGCGGTAAGAACCAGGCTGTCGCCAGGCTGAACCTGAAATCTGGCCAGACTCAGCGTTTGCGAGCCGAGGTTGAGACTAACGATCTGGGGAGACGTCGTCATAAAATGTGGTCAGTGATCCACGGCCTTGAGCTGCTCGTAACGGTCCCAAAAGAGCGGCGCGAACGGCGTTTCGTTCTTGTCCAAAACGAAACCGGAAAGCATTGGAAGTGAGTCATACCAATCGACGCGCGACCGAACCAGGCTTAGTTCGTCTTTCACCTCGCCCTTCTGCAGGATCTGGACCGCAATGTTCTCAATCGAGTTCGTGTTCGGCGGCCGGTTTTGCAGGAAATGACCCAGCGCATGCGGCGGCACATACATGACCGAGTAAAGCTCGCGACCAGCGAGAATATGAACATGAGTCACTTCGCCCGTAAGGACTTTGCCGCCAATCGCGATGTAATACTTAAAGGTCAGCTCATCGGTGAAATCGGGCGTTGCCGAAAACTGCACTTCCACCCGCAGCCACCGGTTGTGCATGTCGCGGTGTTGCTCGGCGCCGCTGTAACTGAATTGCGGCGTCGTAATCAGATCACGGCTGATTTTTAGGATCCGAAATTCTTTCGGCGGGCTTTGCGCGAGCCCACAGGTGGCGAACGCGATTGCAAGCAGGGTCAGATGGAGGGGGGTTTCCATTGCGTTTGTAATTTCAAACGAAGTTCGGCCAAAAGCCAGTATTTTCTATTTTGTAAGCAATTTCGCGCTTGTTACAGTGGCGGCCGGAGACACATTCTCAGGCAACTCTTCGTCCCGGAATCATTCTTGTCCCTCGGACGCCTCGCCGTACTTCAGTTGCGATCGGGCTCAATCGCTGATCCTGTGTCTCGTTAGGTTAGGCGAAAGCTATGCTACAATTCCGAAAGGAGCTATTCGTTGGGTTCGTTGTCGCAATGATGGCGGGATTACCTGTGCCAGGCGCATCTGGGAAAGAGAACGCTTACGAGACTGTGAAGGCGGCCGACCATTTCGCCATCGGCGGCGTCGGGGTCGCTGGCGCGATCACGCCGCAAGAGCTTGCGATGCGGGAAGTCCGGGATGGGCCACAGGCGGAAACACTATTGCGCAAGCTTCTACGCGAGGCAACGCCGCCGGGCCAGATGTACGCCCTCTTTGCGCTTCGGCAGCTTGGTCCTGCAGATTATGAGGCGCTCTCGGCGCCCTATCGCCAGAGCTCTACCGCGATCCCCACGATTTCGGGCTGCATCATTCACACTCAACCGATGTCGGCGGCGGTGCTCTGGATTGACCAGTATGCGCGCGAAATAAGTACTTGGGAAAAGAGAAGAGCTACGCCGAAGGCGACTCGCTGAAATCCTTCAAGGCTGCCTTAAGCACTTTAACATTGACGCGGTCATGCTCTTCTCAGCATAAGCAAACATAACTTTGCCGTTTGCCAGGCGTACCACCGTAGAGGGTTGCCACTAAACCGAAAGAACACCTCTCCCCCGCCGTTGCGCGCTATGAGAAGGAGATGGAAGATCGGCTCGGCCCGATTTGGTATAAGCTAGTTAAAGTCCACGAACGTGAGCTGATGTCGGCACAGTGGCTACCACTTTTGAAATCCCTGCCACTGGCGCAAAGGTCCGCCATGCCAAAGTCATCTCGCATCCCGGCGGCCGGGTAGGCCTCCTAATCGCGCTCCAGGCGATCAATCAGCTCCGGGCGCCACCGATTCCGCCGGAGGTTCTGACCAAACTCCATCGAGACTACTTCGTAGCTGAAGAATCGTTCACGGTCCTTGAGCACCGGTGAAGGCGGCGCGCTCGACTTCTACATCGACGACGTCAGCGTCAACAACCGGGATTTCGCGGCATATGAACAGGCTAAGGGGTAATTTTTGAAGCAATGGAATCCGATTAGTTCGCGATCCAGACAACCGTGGGTGGATTTGGGGCTCTTATAACGGCGTGACCGGGCGTATACTATTATCGTTCGAGCAAGGCCGGCAACAATAAGTTTCAGGTAAACGTCGTTCGTCAGACGAGCTACGATGCGGTGACATGTAGACTTCTATCTTAGCCTTACACACTCCGCCGTAGGTCAGGATTCTATGAAGGCCTGCCGTCGGGCGAGGCTCGCCAGCAATGCCTAGTGGTTATCGCCATCGTGGTGGCGATCTTTGTGATGGTCGTGGGCGTGCTCCTTATGGAATGCGCCTCGCTTTTCGTAGTGACCATGCGTCCAATGGCCATGGCGGTCATAGCCGGGCACCCAGAACCATTCATACCCCGCATCCCAATAGGTTGGCCCGTAGTAGTAAGGTTGGTCTCCGACGCTAATCGAGATCCCGATCTCGCCCGCGCTCGGCTGCACCCACATCCCCGCCGCGATCACCGCGCTCGCCAGCCCTGCGATTAACTGTTTATATCTCATCCCCCTTCGTTCGGATAAAGAAATCAGGCCGGACGTATCACCGCGGCATCAAAGCTCTCTTCCGGGCATGAACTACACCCCGTGAAATATCACCTGCCAAATGTGAGACCACCGGTTGGTCATCCCCGAGAAGCCGATCGGTCAGATGTCACCTTGCCTGCGCCGCAACTTGAACCAGTCGGGTGCCAAACAGATTTTACTTCGATTCGAAATCGAAAAGCCAACTATCGACACCCCACGTCTCGCGACCTCAGGGCCCTACATCATCGGTACTCAGCATCGTCCGCTGGGATCGAACACGGGTGAGATGAATTTTCCCTCCGTCGTAAGCGCCTTCCACCTCTATTGGAACTGTACCTGGTTGCCGGACGGCTTTGAGCGCGAAATCGGCGTGCTGACCAGCCAGCTTAGCCATTCCGCCCAGGACGACAACGCCAGTGCTGCTAGTAACAAGAACCTGTAACTCAGCATGCTGACGCGAAGGTTGGGAAAGAACAAGATAGTTTGGAGACCAGTGATCTGACTCTTCGGTGTAATGAGCTGCAACTACACCTAAGACTGCCGGTCGATTGGATTTCGCCGCCTCTCCATTGATGAGGCTTTCCGTGAAAAGCAGGAGGAGATCTCGCTGGCCACATTGCAGGGCAATGGCATTCTGCGCCCTAAGAGTCAAACTTAGGCCAGAGGCTGCTACATGTTGGATGGCCAACGCCGCGACATCATCGTTAGCGGGATGAAACTGCACCTCGTTCGCTTTACCGAGTGCGATAAACTTAGAAGGCGCAGGGAAAGGGATTTTCGTTTCCGCGATGCCCTTTTGGTAACGAAGAAGCGTTTGCGGCCAGTGCTGAGTAGAGTCTGGAGCCACCTCTCCGAGGGCGGCCAGACCAGACTTGGCGCCGCGTACGACTAGACTATGTTTTACCTTCAAACCCTGTCGCAGCGCGGCGGCAGCCTCCGGCGAACCGAGCCGGCTCAGTTCGATGGCTGCAGCGTGCCGGGTCCGCGGCTCTTCGCGTTCATTCATCAGGACGCGTTTAAGATCCCTTATCTTATCTGGGTAATCCTTTCGTCTCAGGACGGAAAGCGCCAGGACTTTCGGCAAAGGGCCTTTGCCTTCAAATATCATCTTATGCAGCTCATCGATCCCAAACTTCTCGGGATCGAGACTTATCATGTCGGCCTTGGAACTTGCCTGATTCCGGGTCATTTCTTATTCACCTTTCCCGAACATGCCTTCTTCATGAGACAGTGGCCCTTGATCGTGTCGCCCTGGTCAGCCGTCAGGTTAACAGAATTGCGGATACTGTTCGCGAAAATGCTCTGACACATCAGGTTATTATGGTGATCGTTTTGGTGCCCTAACCCGAAATTGTGCCCCAGCTCGTGGGAGAACGTCCGGGCCGTTTGGTCGGGCGAGAAGAGTCCTACCACCGATCCATTCATTCCTTTTTGGTCCTTCTCCACACAGGGACCGGGTTCGGGCGATAAACCTAGAGTAACTCCGCCGTTGCTGCTCACATTCATCGCATCCGGAACTGAAATATCCAAAGCGTCGTTGTTTACGACCTTGAGATTTGAGATATCCTCAAGTTGACCTTCCGTAGTCGGTGCATCAAGTCCGTGAGCCGCAGCGACGGAAACCTGGAAATGCAAGACTCGTCCCACTCCCACCCCGACCTGGGAGTAAATCTGACGACTCCTAAAGATGGCGAAATCGACCACGCTTCGGTCCCCGTCGGTAAAATTGTCTGCTCCCACTGCAATGACGTTGAGATTGAAGTGCGGCCCTTTGAGGAGACGAGCCTGATGCGCGAGCGAGACAGTAACTCGGGTGCCACTGGGGTCCGGGGGTAAGGTTCCGCGAAAAAAACCGAGGAAGTTGCTCAGGACGGAAAAACTTTTGGGGAGACCGATGCAATCTGCCAGTGCCCGGATTGAGGTCATAAGCAAGACTCACTGCAAAGCTACCAGGATGGGAATCATGCCTCGTCCTTCCCGAAGTGAGGCAAGGGCTTTGCCGATAACCGTGCCGAAAGCTCGCCCAGCGTCAGTTGCTCGCATCGCGTGGCCGAGAGTAGGAGAAGTCGTCAGAAGGTCTCCCACCTCGATGCAGTCGTAGGTAGCGTCTACTTTGCAGCAGACCTTGCCGAGCAGAGCGACAGGCCGGCGGTTTCTGTCGCCAGGTCTCCGATCCAAAGTGATGGCCGGTTGATACCCACCAGCGCCAGAAAGGACTCCGGCTACCCTCTTGTCATAGGAATGACTGCTTGGGCGGAGCGTCCCCGCGTCATCGATTACAACTACCGTTCCGGGATCAATCGCTTCGACGTCGGAGATAGCGAATTCTTCCGCACAGTCAGCGTTATTGAGAAGGATATCGCCGCCGGCCATCGTCAGATCGCCGGTGATCTTAACGTTTCCAAAAAACAGACCTGCCAGTCCTTTTGCGTTATTCTCACCTGTGACTCCTGCATGATCGACGCTGTCACTGATTCCCCGGACGCCCGCCCCGCCTTTTGTGCTTGTCCCAATCACCCCATCACCATTGGCCGAGATGCCGTGCACGGCCACGTGACCTTTCCCGTTCGCAATCCCGCGGACACCCGCACCACCTTTTGTGCTCTCGCCCACCACGCCGTCACCGTTGGCCGCGATGGCGTGCATGCCTATGTTACCTTTTCCCTTGGCAATCCCGCGGACACCCGCGCCGCCTTTGGTGCTCTCGCCCCTCATGCCATCACCATTGGCCGCAATGCCATGCACGGCCACGTGACCTTTTCCCTTGGCAACCCCTCGGACACCCGCGCCGCCCTTGGTGCTCTCGCCCACCACGCCATCGCCATTGGCCGCAATGCCGTGCATGCCATTGCGATTGCTGCCCTTGGCTATGCCCCGTACCCCTGTGCCTCCGCCGGTGCTCGTCCCAAGGACGGCATCCCCATGATCATTGGTGCCGACGACTTTCATTCCCTATTCCTCCAGTTGAAGACATTTTGGGAACCCGCGCCTTTCCGGGCCCCGGCTCGCGAGCCTCAAGATATCAAAGATTTCCTGAGCCGCAACATTTTGCTTCGGCACGTCGAAATATCTTCATCCAACGGGTTCGATTCTTATTCGCGGGGAAGCAATCGGGGTTCCGTCTTTAATATTTTGACATTCTGCCGTTCCGCCTCTGTGATAACTTGCAAGCCAGCATCCGATCAAACTTCAAAGTGTTTAGACATAGGGCTGCCCTGACTCGACGGAATAATCAAACTCGGGCACAGGCGTTAATTACTACGAAAGTGCAATTTGACCGGCTGAGAGCTTACTGTCGACTTAAGCACCGCCTGATAGCATCTTGACCCCCTAGTAGACTCTTCAACCCGGCAAACCATTGCCTCTACTCGACTACCCATAGGTATCGCGGACGACCTTCTCAGATATCAATGGCTCGCGACTCTTCGAAGGTTCTTACTTCGACGAGACCGATCGGATTAACCAGAGCCATCGTGAAGCCGGCCTACCAGGCTGAGGTGTCGGGGGACGAGTGTGTCTTTACTCTTCTCTTAGGGTTGTTCGACCGTGAGATATTTCGCAGTGCTTGGGATACCATTGGTAAACACGGTCAGCAGGGCTGGCCCGGAAGGAAAGCCGTTGATCGGGCTGGAAGTAAAGCTGGTGTCCGACCAGCCGCGGCGCGGGTCCAGGGGAAGAAAGGCAACCTGACCGCCGTCAATCCTGCGCAACTGCACAATTGGGTAGTTACTCGATGAGTCCTGGGTGTTACCGCTCGAAGCCTGAGATATGCCTTGGAAATGTTTGCCGCTAACTTGAAACCGGTTTCCGCCGTTCTTAACGGCGTTGATCTTCGGCTGCCAGCCGCTGCTGAACCCAAGGCCGACATCGTAGAGCTCCGCGCTTGCAAGATAAGGGTCGATACCGCCGGCGACGAGCACGTTGCCGTCGGGCAGCAAGGTCGCCGTCGAACTATCCCGCTCGGCGGCGAGGCTGCCGGTGGCGGTCCACGTCCCGCTAGCCGGATCGTAGAGTTCGGCGCTCGCAACATCGATACCGCCTGCCACGAGCACCTTGCCGTTGGGCAGCAAGGTCGCCGCGTGAAGAGTTCGTTTGGTAGTGAGGCTGCCGGCGGCCGTCCAGGTCCCGCTAGCCGGATCGTAGAGTTCCGCGCTCCTGAGCTCGTTGCCGTTGAAAGCACCGGCGGCGACGAGCACTTTGCCATCAGGCAGCAATGTCGCCGTGTGACCAAGGCGTCCCTTGGTGAGGCTGCCGGTCGTGGTCCAAGTTCCGGTCGCTGGATCGTAGAGTTCCGCGCTCGCGAGATAGACGGTGCCGCCAGCGCCAGCACCAGCTGCGACGAGCACTTTGCCGTTGGGCAGCAAGGTCGCCGTGTGTTGCTCGCGGGCCGTGGCGAGGCTGCCGGTGACCGTCCAAGTTCCGGTCGCTGGATCGTAGAGTTCGGCGCTCGTGAGATAGATGAAGGCCTGCTGAAACCCGCCTGCAACGAGCACCTTGCCATTGGGCAGCAATGTGGCCGTGTGCTCCTCGCGAGCAGTGGTAAGGCTGCCGGTCGCGGTCCAAGTTCCGGTCGCTGGATCATAGAGTTCCGCGCTCGCCAGGGCGTTACTGCTGAGGTTAAAACCGCCTGCGACGAGCACCTTGCCATTAGGCAGCAAAGTGGCCGTGTGATATTGGCGTGCGGTGGCCAGGCTACCGGTAACCGTCCAGGTCCCGCTCGCCGGATCGTAGAGTTCCGCGCTCGCGAGATAGCCGATGATGTCGCCGTTATACCCGCCTGCAACGAGCGCCTTGCCGTTGGGCAGCAACGTAGTCGTGTGATCACCGCGTGCGGTGGCCAGGCTGCCGGTAGTTGTCCAGCTTCCATCCGCCGGATCGTAGAGTTCCGCGCTCGCGAGAGGCGGCCCGTCGGCGATAACACCACCCGCGACGAGCACCTTACCGTTAGGCAGCGTTGTTGCCGTGTGAATTTCGCGTCCCTCAACGAGATTGCCGGTAGCCGTCCAAGTCCCGCTTGCCGGATCATAGAGTTCCGCGCTCGCGAGTTCTCCGACGGTACCGTTGAAACCGCCTGCGACGAGTACCTGGCCGTTGGGCAGCAAGGTCGCCGTGTGATGACTGCGTGAGGTAGAGAGGTTGCCGGTGGCCGTCCAAGTCCCGCTCGTTGGATGGTAGATTTCAGCGTGGTTATCTCCGGGGTCTCCTCCTGCGACGAGGACAGTGCCGTTGGGCAGTTGAGTCGCGGTGTGTATGCCGCGCGCAGTGACGAGGTTGCCGGTGGCCGTCCAGGTGCCACTCACCGGATCATAGAGTTCCGCGGTCGCGCGAGGAAAGTTCATGAAATCGAGACCGCCGGCGACGAGCACCTTTCCGTTGGGCAATAACGTCGCGGTGTGTAAGGCTCGTGAAGTGGCGAGGCTGCCGGTGACTGTCCAAGTCCCGCTCGCTGGATCGTAAAGTTCCGCAGTCGCAAGAGCGTCACAGCATCCATCTCCTCCCACGACAAGCACCTTGCCGTTGGGCAGCAACGTTGCCGTGTGGTAATAGCGTGCGGCCACGAGGCTGCCAGTGACTGTCCAGGTCCCGCTCACCGGATCGTAGAGCTCCGCGCTCGCCAGAACTCCAATGCTGGAGTTTCGTCCTCCTACAACGAGCACCTTGCCGTTGGGCAGCAAAGTCGCCGTCTGTTGAGTGCGTCCGGTGACGAGGCTGCCTGCGGCCGTCCAGGTCCCGCGCTCAGGATCGTAGAGTTCCGCGCTCGCGAAAGTCGTAAAGAGGTCCGTTCCTCCTGTGACGAGCACCTTCCCGGTGGACAGCAATGTCGCCGTGTGTTGCAAGCGCGGGGTTGCGAGCGAGCCGGTCTGCTCAAACTGAAATGGTGCGCCCGCGCACGGTTGCAGCAACGCCAATCCTGTGGCGAAAAAGAGAAGAAGAGATCTTTTCATAGGTTTCACCTGCGCTAGGAAAGTCAGGTGGAGGTCGGAATCCCTAACGAACTAAGCACCGGCGCTGTGAGACTTTCAACTTCGCCCACAGCCGTCAAGCAAAATGCAACGACTCAACGCTTTATTTGCAGCGAAAGCCTGAAGAAGTGATTCTGTTCCGAGCGTCGGAATTAAAGAACAAACGGGATGAGTCGCCTGACTCGCCCTTGATAAGCAAGGTATTGATCGGTGAATTGCTTGCGCATGACTTCTTCTTCGTGGCTCGATTTGATCCATAGACTAACGAAGATAAGGAGGAGTCCGATGATTGCCCCCATATGCCCATGTTGCATGACTGTTGCAATGACCATGGCTAGCAGGCCGGTGTAAATCGGATGCCGGACCCATTGGTAAGGCCCGCGCACGATCAATTCGTGATTTTCTTTCAGGGTAACTGTACCGCTCCAGTTGCGACCAAGGACGGCTCGGGCCCAAAAGCAGAAGCTAACTCCGGAGACACATAAGATCGCTGCGGCAACAAGAACAAACTCATTTGAGGGAATGATTCGGACATCGAACGGATACGGGAGACGGTAACCGCGAAACAGGAGATAGCAGCCGATCAGGATCGGGATCATGTGCCCTAAACGTTGGACTCCGCTCTCGCGGTAAACGGTTCGCTTGGTGAAGATCGCAGCCAGGATCCAGACAGCGATAAAGACGCGCCAGCATCCGTCGATGATATTGTTCAGGAGCCCGGACGGCATGCTTGTGACGATTGGCGTTTGGAGTGACCCGAACGGCGATGGCACGCCGGATGATGCGGCGTTGCTTGGCAGCGTCGTCGGCGCCGTGCAGAACTCGAATACGAACACATTTGTGACCTATTGTTTTGATCCGCCGGTTGCGCTCCCGGCTGGCGCGACCAGCTTTTTTGTTGGTAACGCGACTCCAAACTTCGCACCGGAGCTCCTCCAGCAAGGTATCGATGAAACGATCTCCCAGCGGCGAAGCTGGGTCTCGGGAAATGCCGATGGCTCACCAGTCAATTTTGTCCATCCGGGACGCAACAGCCTTGTTGACCTCATCGATAATTTTGGCCTTCCGGGTAACTGGTTGATTCGCGCGGACGATATGACATGCGACGAGAGCTTATCGCTGGTTGGAGCGGCCTCAATCAGAAACGGCTTTCGGATCGCGTTGCCCCTAACCGGCACGGCCGGCATCGAAGACCGCCTGGGAGCGCCGACCGGCAGATATCGTGTCATCATGACTTTTAATCATCGGGTCGGCTCGGTCGGCGGCGCAACCGCGACCTGCGGGACCGTCGGGCAAGCGTCGATTGATCAAATCGATCCGCACAATGTGATCATCCCGCTGACGAGCGCCTCGGACGCTTGCAATGCCACTTACATCACGGTTTCGGCTACGAATGTGATGGATGAGACAGGACACGTTCTCGCTCAGGCCGATGTTACCATGGGATTACTTATCGGCGACGTGACCGCAAATGGAATTGTGGATCAGCAGGACCTTGCCGCGATCGGAGCGGCACGATCACAAACGAGCAGCATCTTGAATTTCCGTTCCGACATCGACAACAGCGGAGTTATCGACAAGAACGACTACCATAAGGCCAACCGCTATTTGGGAACCAGTCTGCCCTGAAGGAAATCCGACAACCAATCCTAAAGGCACTCTTCGACCGTGCACTCACCTTCTCAATCGTCGATTGTAGCTTAGCGACAGTGGCTTCTAACTCCTCCACCTTGCGATGTTCTTTCAAAAAACTCATTGAGTAACATCGCATTCACGCCTTCGTCCAGGACTGAGTAAGGCTTACCTTGGTCGCCGCGTGCCACCAAGTCCGGACCGACTTTCGCAACATCCTCGGCCACTAATCCAAATTGCGGGATACCTTTCGGGTCTAACTCTTTCTTGTAGCGAAAGCTCACTGGTTTCAGCGTTAGGACCGCTTCGCTCGCCTTCTCAGTCGGCTTAATGTCGTCCTTGAAGCGCACGGAGGAGGTCCGCTATCCTCAGCTGTCCATCCGGGCCGACGACCACCGAAATACCTTTCCCTTCCAGAACACCTCGAACACCAGCCAATGAGGTGTGGCTATCCCCGTGGGTTTCGAACACGGATGCTGGCGATTGTTGAGCCACTTCGAGTTCGCTCCTGCGCCGCGCCATCGGTGCAAGATCGTCGATCAGAGTGTCATCCGCGCAAGCTGCCTGAGCCGCCCTGGACCCGCGCCCTTACACCCGCCTTTTGTAAGCACGGCAATGGGAGTGCGATAATTGGCTTTTGCATTTCTTGTTTTACTCCTTTGTAAGTTGTTTCCTCACGAAGAGAGAGCATCGCGCTCCCGGACATGTATGATCGGCGACCTACGCTGAAGTAAGGGGCCCTGCCCTAATCGACTGTGAAGTTTGTTCTACTCTTAGCGCTCCCACCCTTGGTCGTGATAACGATTTGCCCGGTGACCGCTCCCGTGGGCACGTTGGCCGTTACCTGAGTGTCGGAGTTCACCGTAACGGCAGTCGCTTGCACTCCGCCAAATGTTACTCTGGTGGTTTGGGTAAGTCCGGTTCCGGTCAGGGCGACCGGTGTTCCCACCGAACCACTGGTCGGACTAAAGCTGGGGAAGGTGGGTGTTACCTTGAACATCTGGGAACTGGTAAGGGTGGTTGTCCCGGTAATCACAGTTACCGATCCGGTCAGCGCTCCCGCAGGGACGGTGGCGTTGATGAAGGTGGCGCCGCTGCGCTGAATGGTTGTGGCCTGCGCCCCCCCGAACTTGACCACGGAGGCTGCGGTGAAGCCCTGGCCGAGGATGCCGATCTTTGCTCCTTCCTTACCTGAGGCAGCCATCAAACGGGCAAACGGCGCTGCGCTAATATTCAGGCTGAAGAGCACCCCTCCGTTCGCGGTGCCGCCTTGTTGCGTCACCCCGTACATGATCCCGTTCGTGTCCTGCATCAAAGGCCAGTACGGGAATTCGCCCCCACCCGAGCCGGTAAACTCCTCCAGAACGGTAAGGGTACCGTTCGTTGTCACCTTGTAGAGGTCCTGGGTGCCACAGCCAAATTGATTACAGCTGTCGGCCGTGCCGTAGAAGTTGCCGTCGGTCGCCTGCAGCAAAGGCGTGGTCGGAAAGACTGCATAATCGGTGCTCAAATTGAAGTTATGGAGAATCGTAACGGTGCCCGCAGGGGTCATCTTGAAAACGGTGCCTTCATTGAAGAATTCGTCATACACGACGGAGCCGCCGTACTGAGTGGTCCCGTAGAAGTTGCCATCCTTCCCCAGAATGACGCCGCTCACTGGCGAAGCCCCGTCGTTGGGACCGCCGGCGAAGGTGTGGAGTAGAGTGGTCACCCCCGTGGGGGTCATCTTGAAGATGCTTCCATTCCCGCTAGTCGTGCTGCCATAGAAGTTGCCGTCGTTGCCCACAGTTAGGCCATAACTAGGGTTGGCGAGACCGTTAGTGTTATCGAACGAATGGAGTATGGTCAGCGTGCCGGTCGGTGTGACCTTGAACGCTGAGCCCAGGTTATTCGCACCGCCTGAGCTGGTGACGCCGTAAAAGTCGCCGTCGGTGTATTGGACAAGCAGGCCGGGGCCGGAACCGTCGGGGGTGCCGGTAAAGGTATGCAGCACGGTCAGGATTCCAGTGGGGGTAACCTTGAACAGGTACCCGGGACCGCCACAGTTGGTTAAGGCGGTGCCGTAGAAGTTGCCATCGGCACCCAGGGTCATACCGTTCTGGCAATCGTTACCCGTGCCGGAACCAAAACTGTAAATCACACTCACCGTCCCCAAGGTGTTTGTTTGCCAGATCGAGCCGGTGTTATTGGCGCCGCCGGCGTATGAGTATCCGTAGAGATCGCCATCGCGTCCCTGCGGGAGCGGGCCTCCTGGCCACTGCGGCCCCGGGCCGCCACTGAGAAAGTCAAAAAGCTCGGTGTAGGTTGCGGCCTGGGCAGGCACCGTGGCCCCGGCTACAGCCAGTAGGAACATGAAGAGGAAAAGTGCCGTGCCAGTGCGAAATGATTCGATAGCCTGCCAAGCGCAATCATTGATAACGCGGTGAGTAATTGTCGATTTTTTTGTCATAATAGGTCTCAACTCTTTAAACGCGCCATTGCAGGACGAAAACGGACATTACTGATGAAATAGTTCCCATCTTGCCGCGATGAAGATACAATCGGTGTGATGAATGCACCTTCCCCGGCTCTCGGGACCCAGGGAGAGGCCACACAAATCCTGCAAGAATGGAGCGCGGGCGATAAGGACGCGCCCGCGCGACTCATGCCGCTTGTCTATGAGGAACTACGATGGCGCGCGGCCGAGTATTTGCGCCACGAGCGGGCCGATCACACCTTGCAGGCGACGGCACTCGTGCATGAAGTCTATCTAAAAATGGTCGATCAAAGCCGCGCCACCTGGAAGAACGAGGCGCATTTCTCCACCGTGGCGGCGCAACTGATGCGGCGTATTCTAGTGCAATACGCGCGCGACCATAACCGGGACAAGCGCGGCGGGAAATTGGAGAAACTCTACCTCGACCAAACGAACGAACTCTGGGAGGAACGCCCGCCTGATTTTGGCGCGCTCGATGATGCCTTGGAAATTTTCGCGATGAGTTTTCCGCGCGAAAGCCAGGTGGTGGTCTTGAAATTCTTCGGCGGCATGGAGGCTCGCGCGATTGCGGAAGTGCTACAGGTCTCGGAGAAAACGGTCTTGCGCGATTGGAGCTTTGCCAGGGTCTGGCTCTGCCGCGAGCTGACTCCGTCACATGGAAATTCTTAAGACGCGCGCCGCGCGCCTTGCGGAGTTGGTTAAGTCCGGCCTCGAGCGCGACCCGCGCGAGTGGCCATCGTTCCTCGATGAGGAGTGCGGCTCCGACGCCGATTTACGAGCGGAAGTCGAATCGCTTTTGCACTTTCAACAACCGGCCCGCGGGTTTCTGCAACAACCCGCCATGCAAGTCGCCGCGCGGATTTTAGTTCCCGATCGAGAGCCAGGGCCTAACGAAAGGATTGGCGACTATGAAATCATATCTCTTATCGGGAGCGGCGGAATGGGCGACGTCTATCTCGCGCATGACCCAAAACTGCGGCGTCAGGTAGCGCTTAAGATCGTAAGGCGGGGCATGGTCACGCAGGACTTGGTTCGCCGATTCCAGCGTGAGGAGCAGATACTCGCTGGTTTGAACCATCCGAATATCGCGCGCCTTTACGACGGCGGGGTCACCGCGGATGGCGTGCCCTACTTTGTTATGGAGTACGTGGATGGTCCCCGCCTTGATCACTATTGCAGCGAAAATGGCTTATCACTCCTCGATCGCCTCGCGCTATTTCGGAAGATCTGCGCGGCTGTCACCTACGCGCATCAGCGCCTCGTCATTCACCGCGACATCAAGCCGGCGAATATTCGTGTCGCCGCGGACGGTGAGCCGAAGTTGCTCGACTTTGGAATCGCCAAGCTGCTTCATCCCGCGACCGTGCCAGCCGGCGAGGAAACGATGACGTTTCCCGCGGCAATGACCCCGGAATACGCGAGTCCCGAGCAACTGCGCGGCGAAGCCATCGCGACGACGAGCGACATCTACAGCCTCGGTGTCGTCCTTTACCGGTTACTAACTGGACGGAGTCCCTATCGGACCAAAATAACTCGACCGGATGAGCTGACACGCGCCATTACCGAACAAGACCCGGAACGTCCGAGCGTTGCGATTGCGAAGTCGACCACGCACCTCTCCTACCATGCTAAATCCTTGCGCGGTGATCTCGACAACATCGTCTTGATGGCAATGCGCAAAGAGCCGTCGCGGCGTTACGAATCGGCCGCGCAATTCTCCACGGATATTCAACGACACCTTGAAGGGTTGCCCGTCGTCGCACGCAAAGACACCTTCACTTATCGTGCTTCCAAGTTCGTCCGGCGACACCGCGTCGCTGTCGCCGCTGCATTTTTAATTCTGCTCAGTCTGGTCGGCGGGATAATCACAGCCACCTGGGAGGCGCAGGCAGCGCGCCACGAAAAAGCCAAAGCCGAAGACGTGAAGAATGCCCTCGTGCGCATGTTGAACTCCTCAAACCCAATTGCGTTTTCGCCCCAGAAAAACGGTCAAAACACTGTGAAAGAGATTTTGGACGAGACCGCCAATCAGCTCGAGACCGGCGAGTTCTCGAATCAACCGGAGATCAAGGTCGAGTTAGAGCAAATTATCGCGGAATGCTACTACGGGCAGGGTAACTATGCGTTAGCCAGAAAGTACGACCAGGAATATCTCGATCTCCATCGTCAACTCTACGGAGAAAACGATACTAAAACGATGGCGGCATCGGAACGTCGGGCATCGATGCTTTTCAGCGAGGGAAAGCTGGCGGAGTCCGAGAAACATTATCGTAAGATTCTGCCATTGATGCGGAGCGAAGAACGAAAAGGAAATGTTACGGCGGAAAGCCTCGCGGGCGCCCTGGAAAATTTTGGTTACTTGCGGCGAACGCAAGGCGATTCCAAAGAAGCCGAATCGTTGTTCCGTGAGAGCCTGGCATTGAGTTCAAAGATACCTAAAGAAGCACTTTATATCATCGGGCCAACCCGCAGCACCCTTGCTTCTACGCTGGCCGATGAAGGCAAATTCGAAGAAGCACTTCAAACAGCCCGCCAAGCCGTAGCGGAATATCGCCAGCGCGGCGAGACCCATACCCCGAATTTCGGTTTTACTTTGACCGTGCTGGGAGGGTTCCTGACCGAAAAAGGTGATTATGCCGAAGCCGACGCAAGCCTAAATGAGGCCGAAGCGATCTTCCGCAAGCTCTTGGCGCCATCCAATCTCTGGTCAGGCGACAACCTTCGCAACCAGGCAATTTCCTATTACGAGCAGGGAAGGTACGGCGAGTCACTCGCCAAAGTAACCGAGGCCCTCCAAATCTATCGCGAGACTTTCGGCGTCCATTACGATACCTACCCCACGGCTCTCATAACCCAGGGTTTGATTCTGGCAAAAACCGGCCAGCCAGCCGAAGGCGAAAAAATCCTGCGGGAAGCAGTCAAGCTGCGCGCCGCGTCGCTGCCAAAAGGACATTATTGGATAGCTCTGGCTGACAGCGCTCTGGGCGAGTGTTTGACGATAGAGAGTCGCTACAACGAAGCCGAGCCGCTCCTGGTCGAGAGCTATGAGAGTCTGAACCACTCGCAGGGCACGACTAATCCCCGTACGCAGCTCGCGCGGCAACGATTGGTCACGCTTTATGAAGATTGGGATAAGCCGGATGCCGCAAGAAAATATCGGGCGCAGCCGTTGTAGCCTGGCCTAACGAGATCGCTCTTAATCTGGCATGGCTGAGGTGCGAGTCTAGCTCCTTTATTCGTTAGTCACGAGGGGCGCCGAAGAGCTTTCGGCCTGCTGGGCGGCGCCCACTTTTTCCACCATTCCTTCCAGCCTGGCGACCTTCGCTTCGAGTGCCTCCACCTTGCGATGTTCCTTGAGAAACTCATTGAGCAACATCGCGTTCACGGCTTCGTAGCGGACTGAGTAAGGCTTACCCTGGTCGTCGTAGGCAACCAAATCGGGATCGACCTTCTCCACTTGTTCGGCCACCAGGCCAAATTGCGGGATGGCTTTCGGGTCCAAGTTCTTCTTATAGCGGAAAGTCACCGGCTTAAGGCTTAACAGCACCTCGCTCGACTTATCCATCGGTTTGATATCGTCCTTGTAGCGCGCGGAAGAAGTAGTGGTTCCAAGCTGACCATCGCTATCTATCACGACACCCACACCGCCAGCCACCGTCACTCCGCTGATACCGGCGATCGTGGCAGAGCGGTGCGTTCGTACAGTCCCGATTCGAATGGCTCCCTGGTCTTCGAGTGTGCCAAGGTTTCCGATCATTATATTATCGCTGCCATGGCAACCTTTTCCCGCCTGATAGCCCAGGGCAATATTGTTCGTACCTTTATGATTCCTCGATAAGGCATCCCAGCCTACGGCCGTGTTCTGACTCCCTGTGGTATTCGCTTCCGAGGCTGCCAGACCAACCACGGTGTTCTGGGAGCCAGTGGTATTAAAAGTCAGTGCCAGCGCGCCAAGTGCCGTGTTATCGCTTCCAGTAGTGGTAAGTTGGAGCGTTTCATAACCCACGGCTGTATTAACGGCCGCGGTCGTGCTCGACAAAAGCGCGTCACTACCTACCGCGGTATTGGAAATTCCAGCGGTATTCGCGGCCAGGGCGGATTGGCCCACCGCGGTATTATCAGTTCCTCCGACGCTGGCGTGCAGTGCATGATATCCCAGGGCTGTGTTATTGCTTCCGGTCGTAAGGCTAAAAAGCGCGTCTTCACCTTCCGCGGTGTTCTCGTTCGGGTAGCCGCCATCCGGCGGCGGATCGACAGCGAGCGCGCTCGCAATGCAGGCGACAGAAACAACAAACATATAGTGAAGCGTTTTCATGGCTTCGATTGTCGCAAAGCGGTCCGACTCTGCCCAGAGAAAACCGCAGAACGGAAGTAATGAGACCGACTGTCCGCGATAAGCGCTTCGGCAGCTCACGTTGGGGGGCCGATCGTTCCTCCGCAACCGTTACGGCCGCGTACCTACCTCTTAACTCAAGCTAATGGTTATCGGCCAATCGTGACTCTGTCCGGACGAGAATGAGCCTTCAGAGATCTGCCGCGATAAGATGAAAATGCGGCAGGCAGGCCTCATGATCGCCGGCATGGCAACGACGGAAGAGTTCGCGCTCGACGCTATGTTCTTCCTCAGTGAGATCGACAAAGCGTCGCAGGGTCGCCCGATCGGTTTCCTCGGGATGATACGAAGCCAGCTGCCGTTCGAGTTGCACATAACGCGCTCTCAATTCCGCGGTGCTTCGCCGGTGCACCTCGAGGCAGCTGCATCCGAACAAAAGAACCGAAAACGCAAGGACAACCGCAATTTTCATCCTGGCAATAGAACGGTTATAGCCGCTCGCGGCAAGTAATTCCGTCCCACCCGATTCGGCAGCCACGCGGCGCAGACATCGGCATTAAACGCGTCGTAGACGACAAATTTGCGTGCAAGAGTCTCGTGATCATAATGGCCAGCCAGTAATGAAGGCCAGCGGCGAACTCGATTGCAAAGTCTATTTTGGAGGCGAAGTAAGTTTCTGCAATTCGGCCATCGCCTCCGGCAGTTTTTGATTCTCGTCTTCAGCCGCGCATTCGAGACATGTCGCTCCTGTGACAGAGCCGCTTTTGGGATCAATCGTCACCTCAAAATGGGTACGAACCTGCCTGCCAAGCTTGTTCTGACTCTCAACCCACAGCTTCACTGACCGCGCGCCGTTCTTCCTCGAAAACATAGCCTCACTTATCGGACAAAACCGCGCTGTATCCGCCGAGACCAACTCCTGGGAAACCGCCGATTTCGCGACTTCGAAATCGTGGTTCTTTTGGGAGCAGCTCGTCAGGGATAGTGCGAAAGTAGCAATAAGCAATGCTGTTGGTCGAAGCAGTTTCATAAGTGGAACTGGGCAACTCTGGCGTCGGATCTAACTTTATAACCCTTAAGACTTTCTCGTGGGATATTTGCAGGTCTTTTCATCTGCGTCGCCAGCCCGTCTTGAAGATCAGCGATGTTCGGCCCGAGCCATCCATTGCCGAAAATACTCGATCGTGTGTGCGATACCCTCTTCAAACTCGACTTTCGGTTCCCAGCCGAGGATCTTTTTCGCGCGCGAGATATCGGGCTGACGCACCTTTGGATCGTCCACCGGCAAAGGCTTGTATTCGATGCTGGATTTCGTGCCGATAATACGAATGATCTCTTCGGCAAATTGTTTGATCGTCATCTCCCGTGGGTTACCCACATTCACCGGCTCATGAAAGTCCGATTGCGAAAGCCGATAGATACCGTCGATCAAATCGGAGACATAGCAGAAAGAGCGTGTCTGGTTGCCGTCACCGAAGATCGTTAGGGGCATGCCGCTTAGCGCCTGACCAATAAAGGCCGGCACCACTCGCCCATCGCGCAGCCGCATGCGCGGCCCGTAAGTGTTAAAGATACGAACGATCTTGGTATCGACCTTGTGATAGCGGTGGTAGGCCATGGTCATCGCTTCGGCGAAACGCTTTGCCTCATCGTAAACTCCACGCGGTCCGATCGGGTTCACATTGCCCCAGTAATCTTCGCGTTGCGGATGAACGAGCGGATCGCCGTAACACTCCGAAGTCGACGCGAGAAGGAAGGTCGCCTTTTTCGCTTTCGCGAGCCCCAGGGTGTTGTGGGTGCCGAGCGCGCCCACTTTTAAGGTCGGGATTGGCAGTTCGAGATAATCAATCGGGCTCGCGGGCGAGGCGAAATGAAAAACGTAATCGATCTCGGCGGGCAGAAAGAGATACTGGGTCACGTCCTGTTTGATGAAGCGATAGTTCTCGTTGCCGGCGAGATGCTCGATGTTGGTCAGATGACCGGTGACGAGATTATCGATCGCAATCACGCGATGGCCTTCGGCCAGGAGCCGATCGGTCAGATGTGAGCCCAAAAATCCGGCGCCCCCGGTAACGACGGAGACTGGTTGCGAGCCGGAAGGAGCGGGCATGGCGCGCTTTATTTAGATCCACGACCGTCTATTTACCAGTGGAAAGAGATTCCAAAGGAATCGCCGCGGGCGAGAAACGGTCTCGGCAATTGCGGGAAGCGCTCTTGCTCTCAATCGCGCTCCGCAGGAGAATTCCCTATGTGTCGAAACATCAAAACGCTGCATAACTTCGAACCGCCCGCGACGGACGAGGAAATCCATGCCTCCGCCTTGCAATATGTGCGCAAGCTAAGCGGCTGCACCGTTCCATCGAAGGCGAACGAGGCTGCTTTCGAACAGGCGGTGGAGAAAGTCGCGGCGGCCTCGCGCGAGCTGCTCAATTCGCTTGTGACGCACGCGCCACGACGCGATCGTGAGGCCGAGAAGGCGAAGGCGATTGCCAGATCCCGGGCGCGTTTCGGCGAACAAAGAGTTGCTTAACGAACTCGGCTCGCGATGAAAAAAATCAACAGCAATCAACTGGAAGAGCTTGTCTGGAAATCGCCGAAAGGGAAATTCGCCGGCGCGGGTCGCGAAGTTTCGGAGGCGCTCGGTTGGGATCCGCAGGGCGACGCACGCGCGCGCCATCCTTTCGCGATCGAGCTTTTGCGCATTCCGCCTGGACAAACGCCGTATCCCTATCATTCGCATTCGGCACAGTGGGAGTTTTATCACATGATCTCGGGCAAGGGTCTGGTCCGCGATGAAAGTGGCAAGACGCCTATCGTGTCAGGCGACGCTTTCATCTTTGGGCCTGGCGAAGCGCATCAGCTTATTAACGATGGCGAGGCAGATTTGTTGCTTTACGTGGTAGCGGATAATCCTATCGGTGAATCCGGATATTATCCCGATAGCAACAAATGGATCGTCCGCTCGCCCGAGCGAAGACTGTTGCGCGGCGAAGCCCTGGACTATTTCGATGGTGAGGAATGAAGGATTCTGAGGCGAGCTTGTTGAAAGACAAAAGCTCGATGCCAAAATGAGAGCCACGCAATTTTCTCGTCACGCTCGATGAATCATTGAACGATGAGCGAAGCCGCCAGTTTGGTCGCCGAGCAGTTTGACGACCTCGAGCAACAGCACGAAGCGGACAAGCTCGGAATGTGGATTTTTCTCGCCACCGAAGTCCTATTCTTCGGTGGGCTTTTCCTAAGTTATACGGTTTACCGTTATCTCTATCCCAATGTTTTCGCGGCGGCGAGCCGCCATACCGAAGTAATTCTCGGCGGCGCCAATACCGCCATCCTTCTCTTCAGCAGCACACTGATGGCGCTGGCGGTCCGTTCCGCGCAGCTCTCCCGGCGTAAGCCACTCATCTGGCTTTTGCTCGGGACGGCGCTTTTCGGGATCGCGTTTATGGTCGTAAAAGGCTTCGAGTATCATAAAGACTTTATCGACCATCTCGTCCCAGGCGCGGCGTTTCAATGGCACGAAGCCAACCCCCAGGCGGCCGAGATATTCTTCTGGCTTTACTTTGCCATGACCGGTCTGCACGCCATCCATGTCACGATCGGTATTATTCTCATGCTGGTGCTGGCCCTGCTCGCCGGGCGGGGGAAATTCCAGAATGGAAATTACATGACGGTGGAGATAGCGGGACTTTACTGGCACTTTGTCGACATTGTGTGGGTATTCCTATTCCCACTGCTCTACCTTGCAGGACATAGGTAATGGACGAGACTTACTCGTCAAAGGTTTACTGGACTAACTGTCTCTGGCTTATGGGCCTGCTTGCCCTGACCTGGGCACTGGGTTATGTGAACTTCGGCGTCTTCAACCTTGTCATAGCTCTGGCTATCTCGTTCGCCAAGACTATCTTGATCGTGCTTTTTTTCATGCATATCAAAGGCAGCAGCCGTCTGCTTCACTTTGCCGCGATCACAGGGCTACTTTGGCTGCTTCTCATGCTGCTGCTCACTCTAAGTGATTACTACAGCCGCGGCTGGGTCGCATCCCCGAAACACGGATTTTGAGTTGACCGGCACCCAGATCCTGTCGCTGTTAGAAAAGAAACTGCACAATTTGTGCGAACCAATTCGTCGTTCCCTTGGCGGACTCAGTGCTTGTTGGCCTGATAAAAGGGCTCGGCGTCAAAGACTGAAATCAAGATAGACGGCAGCTACTTTACTGATGACGCGGGCCTATCTACGTTAGGCCATATGAGCTCCAGTGATATGACCATGCCGCAGTGGCTAGACGCAGAGCTGCGATGCTCTTGGATCGGATAGCCTTTTAAAGAGGCGCCTGGATTCGTGCTGGCGTCCGGATGGCACAAGCTGCGGGCTAGCCAGGTGCCTGAAAGCGGAGTAAAGAACCTCATTCGAGGCGATGGCTTACACTTCCTTTTCACGCTTTCTCGACGTCTTGGAAAAGACGGGTGAGCTGCGGCGCGTCGCGACGCCGGTAGATACAGAGCTGGCGATTGCGGAATGGGCCAACCGGGAAATGAAGTCGCCCGCTGGGGGCAAGGCATTGCTTTTCGAAAAGCCGATGGTGGAAGGCCGGGTTTCGCAATTCCCGCTCGCCATCAACACCATGGGATCGGAAAAGCGGATGGCGCTCGCACTCCAGGTGGAGAGCGTGGCCGATCTCGCGCGGGAGATCGCACTCATCCTCAAGGCCAAGCCGCCGACCGATCTGCGCGAGGGTTGGACCCTGCTCAAGCAGGGCATGAATTTGCTTCACGCGCGGCCGAAGCAGGCAAAATCGGCCGCTTGTCAGGAAGTGGTGCATCGTTTCGACAATGCTAGTCCGGCCGATTTTACTCTGAACGATCTCCCGATTCTGAAATGCTGGCCGAAAGACGGCGGGCGCTTCATCACTTTGCCTAACGTTCACACTCGCGATCCCGAGACTGGGTCGCGCAACCTCGGCATGTATCGCATGCAGGTTTATGATAGCCTAACGACCGGCATGCACTGGCAGGTGCATAAGGTGGGAGCGCGACATGGCAAGGTTTACTACGAGCGGAATGAGCGCATGCCAGTTGCGGTAACCCTGGGCGGCGATCCGGCCTACACCTTCGCTGCGACGGCGCCGTTGCCGGACGGCCTCGATGAAATTCTTTTCGCCGGCTTTGTGCGCAAGAAATCCGTCGAACTGGTCAAATGCCTAACGAACGACCTGGAAGTGCCGGCGGATGTGGATTTCGTGCTCGAAGGGTATGTGCAACCAGGCGAAATGAGACCGGAAGGTCCATTTGGCGATCATACTGGCTTCTACACCGCGCTCGAGGAATATCCGGTGTTTCATCTCACCGCGATAACTCATCGGCGCGACGCAATCTATCCGGCAACCATCGTCGGAGTACCGCCGATGGAAGACTTTTATCTCGGCTCGGCCAGCGTCAGGATCTTTCTCCCGGTTTTCAAAATGAACTTCCCCGAGATTGTGGACATGGCTCTTCCGGCGGAAGGGGTCTTCCATAACCTGGTCTTTGTCAGCATTCGCAAGCAGTATCCTTATCAAGCTTTCAAAGTCATGCATGGTCTCTGGGGCATGGGACAGATGATGTTTAGCAAATACATCGTGGTCGTGGACGAAGATTGCGATGTGCACAACACAAGCGAAGTGCTCTTTCGGTTTTGCGCCAATACCGACCCGAAGCGTGACAGCACGATTATCACCAATCCCAGCGACTCACTCGACCACGCGCCGAGCATTCAGAATGTCGGATCGCACATGGGTCTGGACGCGACGCGCAAATTACCTGGCGAAGGTTATCACCGCGGCTGGCCGGAGCTGGCGCGGATGGATGACGCGACGCGTCGGCTCGTCGACCAGTTGCAGAAGAAAGCGGGTTGACCTCGCAGAGATGCGAGATCAACCCACCGATCGAAGATCGTCAGGCAAAGACCTCAGGGATTGCGGAAAATGCCGCCGGTAGAAGGATCCCGCACCAACGCGCCGTGTGGGATGTCCTGGACCAGGATCATGTTATGCGAGCCGTACGGGCTGTAGACGTAACCGGGCGTGCCGGTTGGCCTGCCGTAAGGATAGCCTCCCGGAGGTGCGTGATAATATTGCGCCTGATTCGAGTCAATCGCCGCACCGACGAGCGCACCGGCGAGCAAGCCCGCTCCCGCACCAATGGCCGCACCGCGACCGCCACCCGCGCCTGCGCCTATGAGCGCGCCCGAGACGGCACCGATCCCGGCGCCCTGAGCGGTCGCATACCCTGGATATCCTGGATAGGTGCACGAGCTCAGCCAAAGTGAAAGAAGAGCGGCTGCCGATGCCGCCGGGACAAAATATTTTCTCATATTGCTATAAAATCGAAGATTAAGGTTCAGACGGACGTTAACACTTGCTATTCAAACAAGCTTCAAGATTTGGCGGGCAACATGCAAAACCTTGCTCGGCCGACTCAGCCCGTATTGGCGATCGAAGACGTGAAATTCGTCGCGCTCGATTTGCCGCAAAAGGGCGTGGTAGATCGAGCCCATGATCTCGGCACTGATCATCGCTCGTCGATCTTCTGGCGGCAGGAGTTTGGTGGCCTGCCGAAAATATTCGTGGGCCCGTTCGGCCTCGAACTGCATTAGTCTAACGAACCTCTGGTTATAAGTCCGCGCTGCCAGGTCTTCCGGCCCGTATTCAAACCGGCGCATGTCCTCCTGCGGCAAATAGACGCGATTGTTCTCCAGGTCGCGGCCGACGTCGCGCAGAATGTTAGTTACCTGAAGAGCCAGCCCAAGCGCGATGGCATACTCGCGGCAGGCCGGGTTTTGATAGCCGAAGATTTCAATACTCACCAGCCCGACGGCGCTTGCCACGCGATAACAGTACTCACGCAATTCGGCAAAAGTTTGGTAACGGCTGGTGGTGAGATCCATTTCCACTCCGTCGATGATCAGCTCCAGCATTGGCGGCGTGATCGCGTAACGTGAGAACAGACCGCGCACTTCCGGAGCCAGACCAGGTTCGCTAGGGAAGGGACTTTGCAAGGCCTGACGCCACGCACTTAGCTGGATCGCTTTTTCCTGCGGGCTAAACGTGTTTGCATCCGCGATATCGTCGATCAACCGGCAGAAAGCGTAGAAGACGGTGATATCGCGCCGTTGCTTTTTGCCTAACGAGATAAAGGCAAAAGCGAGATTCGATTTGCTTGCCTGGGTAATTTCAGCAGCGCTTGGCGTCTTCTCCGGCATCGGGTCAGTAGCGAATCCAGGTCTCGCGGTTTACCCGGCCGACTTCGCATTGCCGGAAGAGCGATACCCAGCTTGCGAGGAACCAACCGGTAAGAAAGGCATGGCCGGTGAGATAGAGCAGTCTCCAAAAAAACAGCGCGAGCAGTCGTCCGCTGGCGGCGGTATGCAGGATGGCATCGGCCAGCTCGAGAAACCAATAGTTCAATCCACAGATGAGAAGAAACCAGCCGAGGCGAAAGAAGTGGCGTCTGACGAACTGCCGATGGGCGCGGAAAGCTTCGCCGAGCGTCTCGTTATGCAGGACAAGCGAGATCTGCATGGTGGCAAAACAGATAATGAACGCCGCCATCGCGCAACGGCCCGCCGGAAGATAATCGAGCACTCCCGGCATGTCGCGGAAATAGGCCAGAAGAAGTGGACAGCGCAGAAGAATCGTACTGGCCAGGACTACCAGCCCGAGCCATTTCAGGACAAAACTAAACCGACGGACGGCGAAGCGCAGCAATTCTCCTTCGCGAAACTGCAAGCCTTTAATCCAGGCCAGCGCAACCGTGATGAGGTAGACCTGGAGATAGACCGCGCAGAGATATTCAAAAATGAAGGCGACGGTATCGACCGCCACCGAGATTTGGAGAAAGCGGGCCGGCGAAAGAAAGGAAACGCGATCCGGGTAGAGCCAGTAAATAAGTGGCTTAAGGAGCGAGGCAAGAGCACTGCAAAGGACGGCGAAATAAATCAACCAGCCAGCCGTACCGAATTGTTTGCGCAAGGCGCGCACGAGACTGAAATGGAGGCCGCGCCAATTAATCACCAGAAGAACGGCGGCGATGATCGAAAGAGGATAAGTCGTAGAAGCGGCATCGAAAATCCCCGCGACTGACTCGAGCGTATGCAATGCGCTCTCGCTCCAGATTTGGACAAAGGTCGGCCAATGCCACGCCTCTAACGCAAACTGTTCCCAGCGCAGATCGGCTGTCGAGGTAAAGGGGGTAAAAGTCACGAATTGAAAGATTGAGTAAGCAAGAGCAAAGAGCGCGAAGACCAGCCAGAGGCGCTTGAAACGCAGAACAGCGCGAAACCCGTCGCGCAAGGCCACACGGACCGGATTCGCCATCATGACCAGTCCGTAGCCGATGACGAGACCGAGGATCGGCAAAAACCATGGAGGGATGGAATATTGGAGGAGTGGAGTAATGATGCCCTCCATTACTCAATCATGGCAAGGTATTTGGCCTAACGAATAAAGCCCCAATGTGAATTGAAAGGCCAGTAGACAAAAAGACCGCGACCGACAATGTTCTCTTCCGGAACAGGGCCCCAGTAGCGGCTATCGTAACTATTGTAACTGTTATCTCCCATGGCGAAGTAACGATGCGGAGGAACGGCCAGGGTGGCGTCGGGAGTAGATAGCCCGGGGAGAGACATCCCCGGGCCCAGCTCGATCCGCGGCGGGCCCTGAGAGTAACCACGATAAGGCGTTCGTGCCGCCATGACCCGTCGCGTGCCAAAGCTTTCGGCCGGCTGGCCATTCACATAGAGGTTGGGCGAATCGATTCGCAACGTATCGCCAGGTGTACCTGTGAGTCGCTTGATGAAAAATGGGGCGCCGAACTCGGGATCCTCGCGAATCCCAAAGATATGATCAGTCCGAAAGACAAAAACGTCGCCGCGAGTCGGATGAACAAAGTTATAGCTGAACTTATCCACGAAAACCTGATCGCCTGTATCAATGGCCCCGCGCGCTATAATTTGCCCCTGCCGATAAGTATTGCCGGGATAGACTTGAAAATCCTGCCGTAGAATTTCCGGCGGCGCGTAGACGGTGAAGGATTGATGATCGCAATCGATGCGGGAGAAGGTGAAAAAGAAGAGGAACTTTCGCGAAGTAATATTTGAAACGGTGTTATCGGTACCGGAAACAACGTTGATATAGTTACGACCGAGGGCTACAAACTCGAGGACCTGGCGAAAAATGTTAGGCGCAGGCTTGGTCGTAGGATGACCGATAATGCCGTTGAGGGTCGGCTGCATCGAGCCGGTCGGGATCTTAAAGGGCTGAATGAAATAAGAGCGAATCCCGATCGCGACCACAATCGCAACCAGGATGACCTCGACATTCTCCCGCCAGACCGCGTCCTTGGGCGGCGGAGTATACTTGTTGAGCAGCGCATCGAGTCTCTCCGATTCCTCGTGGGTAAGTCGTTGGTCGCGCGCCTTCATGGCGGAGCCGACTTTGTCGATCTGGGCTTTGATTGCAGCGATAGCCTCTGCGCTCAGCTGATCGCGTCGATAACGAACCAGCTTTTCGGCGTGCCGAATGAGAAGATGGCTATGCTTGATGTAGCGCGGTCGAAACATGCGCGAACGCTAGCCGAGGAATGGAATTTTCAAAATCGGGCGCAAGAACGGCGGCGTTCGTCTAATGACCGAGCGGGGTGGTGACAATCGTGCCCGGCGGCGGTTTGAACTCGAAAGTATCGGGAGGAATCGGATTACGCGATTCGTTCCTGTAGATAGTGACGATGTGATCACCGCTGGGCTGGGTCATTTCGGTGCGTTGCACTTGCAGGTCACCGTTCATCTGGATGGTAAAGGTCTTGAGAAGCCGTTTCAGCGATGGATTGCGTGGAAGGAGTTGGAGCTCATAGCCAGCGGCGGTCTTGCTCCCAGTGATGTGATAGCTGCTTTCGACATTTTCCAGGTTGAGCGCGGCAGTGATGGCAGCGATGCCGGCGTCGAGAGGCGAATGCTTGCCTAACGAATAGTGCTCGGCCGATTGAAACTTCGGGTAGTAAATCCAGAGTTGCTGACCATCGCTCACCGTTACGCTCGGTGAATTGCCGTTCAATTCGCGACGAAACTTGTTCGGAGCGGCAAACCAAACCCGGCCTGAGCCGCTGATGGGTTTGTTCATGAAGTGAACCTCTTTTTCCTCTTCGAACTCAGCCTGCACCTGCGGGGCGGCAGCGCGCTTGGTGCGGATGCGCTCAAGTAAAACCTTCACGTCGTTAGGCGCGAGCGGCTCGGCAGCGAGGAAGTCGACGAACAAGCAGAAAAGCAAGACGAAGCAAGGGACGTAACGAGAGATCATGAGTTGACGATTGAATCGTTTCTCGAGAGAGAACGAAATGGATTAATCGAACTCTCGCGCTAGCGGTTGGCGCCTGGCGAGTTGGTCGCAGTAAGCGGGCGACGCATCAGGCAGAGTTCTTTGCATTCATCGCCGCGGCGGCGGGAAGGGTGAAGAAAATGGTGGCAAACAGGCTCCAGGCGAGACCAATGGCACAGGCGACGCCGAGTCCGCTCAGGGTCGGATTATTGGCAATGCCTAACGAACCAAAACCGGCGATGGCGGTCAACCCGGCAAGGAGAACCGGCTTGAGCACGCCGGTCACGTCATGCTCGAGCGCGCGGGCTTTTTGCCAGACAAGCAGGACGTAAATGCCGTAATCGACGCCGATCGCGAGGACGAGCCGAAAGGCAAGAACGTTGAGCAAGTTGAGCGGGATCCGGGCAATTTTCATCGTTGCGATCATCGCGCCAATGGCGAGTGCGAGAGTGAAAATTTGCACGAGCCAGAGCCGCCAATCGCGATACAAGACCGCCAGAAGTGCAGCGTCGAAGAAAGCCATCAGCGTGCTGATGAGGATCAACTGCCGATGCGACCATGGGATGAGATCGGTGAGGGTGAAGCTCCAGCCGGAGAGCGTCATCGGCACACCGGCGACCGGCAGCTCGCGCTCCAGCATTTCCTTTTGCGCGGGAGTTGCAACTGGTTGCCTGGTCGTGACGAAGCCGACGGTGAGCAATGGATCCTGGGCAAAATATCGATCGACCAGAAACCACCAGGGTGAACTGGGCGGCAAAGCCCCGCGCCAGTTTGGAATGGGAATCGTCCCGCGTGCGACGGCTTCAAGTTGTTCGAGGAGCTCGAAGGCCGGGGCGAAGGCCTGGTGGCTGAATCCTTCTTTCGCGACCGCGGCATCGAGGGCGCGCCGTGTGGCGGAAAATTCTACCGAGCCGAGGCGGAGCCGGTTGGATTCCATGAGGCGCGGCGAAAGGGCGAGCGCGGCCGGAGTGGAGAAATTCTTAATCTCGCCGCGACGCTCGGCGTCATGCCAGCGGGCTTCGACCTTTTGCCAGTATTCGTGCAACCTTTCTTCGTTAGGCGCGCGCACGATTCCGAGGACGGGTTCCCAGCGCACGGGCATCCGTTCCATGATGGTCGCGAGAGCGTATCCGGCGGCGCTGGATTTTGGTTCCATGGAGCGTGCGCTGGCGTCAAAGACGAGCGGCCATTGCGGCAGAAGCGCAATCGCGAAAAGGATGACGAGCACAAGGAGTGCGGGCCAGAGAATGAGCCGGGGCGCACGCAGCATCCGGCGGACGTATTGCCTGACGAGCCAAAAAATCCAATCGTGCCGCGGTGGCAGGGAACGCGGACGGGTGAAAAGGAAGAACACGCTCGTCATGCACACTCCCGCCACCAGAATGCCGATCGCGATCAGCACCCCGAGCTGAGTGAAACCCGCCGAACCGGCGAGAAGCAGAGCCAGAAAACCAACCGCGGTCGTTAGGGCGCCAAAGAAAATTGCGCGACCCAGACTGGTAATCGCGTCGGCAATCGCGGCCGGATGCTCGCTTCCTTCCAAACGCGCCTGCTGGTAGCGGCCAAAAATCAGGATGGCGAAATCGACGCCCAGCCCGATGAGGATGGCGCACATTCCGATCGTCACCATGTTGAGCTCTTGAAAGATGAGGAGCCCAACAGCGAGCGCCACGAGGCAGCAAAGCAGAAGGGAAAAGCCCATCCCAATCAGAGGAAGCCAGCGATGAAAACCCGCAAAAAAAACTCCACCCACGAGCAGCATCGAACCGATGAGAGTGACGACGATGTCGTGCCGCATGCTGCGCGAAATCTCCGCGACATAAGCCGAACGGCCGGTGACGAGGATTCGCAACGGACTGCGACCCTCCCATCCTGCTCCCGCCTGAGCGCGAAAGGCATTCACCTTGTCCATCAGCCTTTGGCAATCAAAGGCTCCAATGCCGGGTTGGTTCGTAACCGCAAGGATGACGCGCAAAGTCCGATCGGGCGAAGTGAGCGGTTGATCCTGTTCGAGTGCGGCATTCCCCGCGAAAGGCTTGAGCGCGGGCGCGACCACGCCTAACGGATCCAATTGCAGTTCCATTTCCGGCCGCGGCGAACTCCCTTCGATCTCCTCGTGCAGCCGGGCAAGACGCGCCTGGAGTTTCGCGGGCTCAAGGACCGTAATCGTTTCCTCGAACGATTTAGGATCGAGGTTGAGGAGAAGCGGGATTGCGATGCGTTGCAGATCGGGAATGCCCTCGGGCGCTTCCATGGGCGAGCCGCTCAGGACGCGTGTCGTCCACGGTTGCCGGCGGAGTCGTTCCGCGAAAATGGGAGCAAACTCGTCGAGACGCTCAATGTCGTCAGGCTGAGCGAGCAGGGCGAAGGTAAGCTCGCGTGTCTGGGCGAATTCGCGGTTGTAAGTTCTCAAACCCTGCACCGACTTGAATTTTCCTGGAAGGAGATCCAGGACCTCGGTGTCGAGCCGCAATCGTGCGATGAGGATGAGAACGCTCAGCGCCGCAACGATTGCGACCCCCAGCCAGACGAAACCGCGCCGCTGAGTGACAAGACGAGCGACAATTTCGGAGTACAACATCAGCGACTGCGCGGAGTCAGAAAGCGAAGGTAAACCGATCGCGCCCGAGTGAGTGGCGAACAAGTGGTTCGTTAGGCGAACGGAGAAGAACGTCGCGCAACGAAACCCAGCCGCGGAGCCGCTCCGGTGCGTCCTCAGGCGGACCCGACCACGAACCGCGCGCCAGGGGCCCGCTCACCCGAACGAATTTGTCGTCCTGTCGCACGGTGAGGAGTGGAACGCCGGGGCCTTTGGTGAACGTCAGTTCAAAATCGCCAGCGCTCGAATAGCGCACCAGCACTTCGCCAATAAGAGCAGTCTTCGGTCCTCGATACTGCAATTGCCCGATGCGCGATTGCCATTCCGGAGTGGGCTGAGCAAGCTGATGACGATAAGCGGCGCAGCTCGTCAGGCAGGCGAGAGCAAGAAGAACAAGGCCGACGAGGCGAGGCGAAGAACTCATCCTCGTCAGGCTGCCGGACGCAACGTTTCGGTCAATTCCTCTCGCTTCGGCGGGACGAGGGTGCGTCGAGGACAAAGGGGGAGGTAACGTTGCAGCCAAACGATGAAGTAGAAGGCAGCCATTCGCCAGCGGATGGCGAAACTCCCGGTGATGTTGCCGCCAAGGACTGCGTTTACGGCTGGCGGGATTTGGCAGACATCCTGGGGATAGAGAAAAACCTCGATGAATTCCTTCGAATACCAGGCGTTGACGAAGCGAAGATAGCCTTTCATCGCAGTTCGCAGCCGGCGCTCGTACCCGGCAAAGAGCCGGCGCGCTTTCCGCGGGTTATCGAGCACGACGTTGAGAATATCGGCGGCTGCTTCAGCCGCGAGGAAGGCAAGGAATACTCCACTGCTAAAAACCGGGTCAATAAACCCGGCGGCGTCACCCGCCAGCATCCAGCGTTCGCCGGTTAATTTCGTTAGGCGGTAGGAAAAATCCGCACTCGCATATACGGGCGTGACCCGGCGGGCGTGAATCATGCGCCGGGCGAGGAACGGCTGTTCGGCCAGGGATTCTTCGAGAAACTGTTCAGGCGATTTCCTTGTTTGCCGGTAGATCTCACTGTCGAGCACCACCCCGAGGCTCGAGCGGTCGTTAGGCAAAGGAATCCACCAAAACCAACGGTCCGCCGAGCGCACCTGGCGAGTCAGGTTGGCGTCGCGGCCCTCTTCCAATTTCACCCCTTCATAATGCGCGAAGATCGAGATCTTGTGCAGGTGTGGATACGCTTCCTTGAGCTTGAAATGGCTTCCGATGACCGAATGGCGTCCGCTGGCGTCGATGACGTAGCGAGCGGCAATCTTCTCGGCCGTGCCGGATTTCTCCTGCAGATGAAGCTCGACGAGGTCGGGGAAAAACTCCACCCGCCTAACGACTGTCTCCTCCCGCACTTCGGCACCGTTTTCCCTCGCGTGATCGAGCAGCACCTTGTCGAACTCAGCCCGCGATACTTGGTAGGAGTACTCAGTTTGCGACCCGTAACCGTCTTTGAAGTAAAACTTCACCCCTTTTTCCGAACAGGCGCTCGTCATTTCGCCGCCGAATTTTCTTGGGAATCCGGCGCGCTCGAATTTTTCGTGGACACCGAGGCGGGTGAACGTCTTCATGCTCACCGGCAGAAGCGACTCGCCGATGTGAAAGCGCGGAAACTTTTCTCGTTCGCAAACGATCACGCGACGACCGGCGCGGGCGAGCAGGGTCGCAGCCGTACTCCCAGCCGGACCGCCGCCGATAATCGCCACGTCGTAGATCGATTCAGGCATGAACCGACAAGTTAGCAAACTCGCGTCGGAAGCAAACGACCGGGAGGCCATTTATTCTCTGCGGCTCGCTGCCCCTTGCTATGATCGCTGAATCAGCAATCAGAGCTCAATCTCGATGCATTTGCGCCTACAGAACTCAGGATGACTTAGGAGAAACAGACGCCTGAGGTGTATCATGGGCCTTGGAAGGCGCTGAAGGCTCTGGCACAACGCCGAGCAATTCCAGGTCAAAGATGAGGGTCGCGTTCGGCGCAATCGCTCCCGCTCCTCTCGCACCAAATGCCAGTTCGGGCGGGACGAAGAGCCGGTATTTCGAACCGGACTTCATCAACAACAACGCCTCTCGCCAACCCATGATCATTCGGTCCACGGGAATAGTCTCCGCATGTCCGGAGTCATAAGTATTTTCGAATTCCTTCCCATCAATCGTCATCCCGATAAAGTTTACGACGACACGGTCAGCTTCCCTTGGCATCGCGCCATTTCCTTCGTGCAGGATTTTGTATTGCAACCCGCTGGAGGTTGTTATCACTCCTTCCTTGTTCTTGTTTTGCGCCAGGAATTTCGGTCCCTCCGCCTCATTTCTTTCTCCTGCGGCTTTTCGATCGGCGGCGCGCCTTTCCAGGAAATTGGTGTCGATCGAAGCTAGCAAGCTTTTGACTTCCCCCTCAGTCAAACGCGGCGTCCTGCCGCTTAGGGCATCGCGGATGCCGGCTTCCACCAACTTCTCATTTACTTCGATTTGCCGATTCTTAATCAACTGACCGGTTTGTAACCCGACGACGTAGCTCAGCTGGCTTTTTTGATCTTTTAGCTCCGGTTCACTGGTGAAACCGAGCGGAACACCAAGAAGCCCGAGAGCGAGGATGAAAACAGAAACCTTCACAGAAAAACTCTTGACCATAGCTATGCTCTAACCGGCGCCCCAGGTAGCTGATCATCCGAAAGTCCCTGTGCTTCATGACGCGTTTTCGGCTCAAGGCAGAACCAAAGCGCGAGAATTGCAGTGTAACTACCACCGCGCTCGATCCATTCGAATAACTCATAGTGTGGATAAAAGAGTTCAGAAGTCATTTTCCAGACGAAGAGGACCAGGAGCAGTGGCCGATTAGGAAACACCAGGATGGCGATCGCGGAAAGAAGCTCAAATGCACCAGAGAAATGCGCAACTGTTTCCGGTTGGCTAAAGCCGAGTGCTTGATATTGACTTAGCAAGCCAGGTTTGCCGATCAGATTCAGCCAGCCGTGCCCCGCGAAAAGCAGGAAGGTGGTGAAACTAAGGCAGGCAAAGACCCATCGCGAGGTTTCGGGGTCTGATGTCACGGCGCGGATTCGTTTTAGCGGCGCCAGTTTCACCTGGGCGAATCCGCCACAAAGAAGGATCAAGCTTAGTGGCACGCCATAATTGCCAGCCCGCTCGATCAATTCCGCAAAAGGTTCTCCCGAAAGAGGTCGCAGAGACGCAGTGACGATTCCCCAGATGACTAACCACATCGTCACTGCGCGGGTAGGATAAACCAGCATGCTGATTCCCATTAGAATGTCGGCCGTGCCAACAATCGGCATAAGCTGGTACGCCGTGTCGTGGCCGATTCCGAAGACGGCAAAGTAATTGCACCAAATGGGTTTGGTTATGACGCCAAAGGCGCCATGGCCGATGAAACACATCGCAGCACCGACTCTTAGAACTTGGAATATCTTTTCTGTTACCGTGAAATTCTTCATGCCCTGAAATGCCGGGACATTTCATCCGTGGAAGCCACTCTCCTCGAGCGGCGATCAAAGCGTGGGTAGCCCGAACAGCTCCCCATGCTTATTAACTAAGCCCTATTGCACCGGCAGGAAATAATTGTCCGCCGTATAGTCGCCAATCTGTTCGCCCATCGCGATTCCTGCTGTCTTCTCAAACGAAAAGTGAATCCCGAGGTAAATTCGGCTTTGTCCGTTATCCTCTTCAGCCTCTGAGAAGCTGGTGAAAGTCTCCGGAATCAATGGACGAATATTGCCCTGATTATCCTTGGTTACTCCATTCCATTCATCAGAGGTAAAGGTGAATGTAAAATTGTCGGTGCCAAAGAAACGGCGAAGGACCTCGAAGACTGCGCCTCCGAACGTAGCATGTCCTGAAGGATAGGATGGAAATGGCGGCGTGAAGTTCGGCCCCGTCAGATTACTTGCCGGAGCTCCGAGCGGTGAATAGGTAACATCCCCTTTAGTGTTGGGATTGCCGTCGCCCTTGCCAGTCGGACCGGTACCAGGATCAGATTCCCGAATACCGAGAATTGGCCGCCAGAAGTCCCAAAAATATTTTGATTCCCAACACCCAAGCGCAGCATCAGCCATTGCGACATTGCCCAAAGCGAGCAAGCGCGCCGTACTAGCTGCGTTCAAGTCGTGGTCGTTAGCACACTGAATCATCACCTGATTGTATAATCTCGGGGGTGCACATAGGCTCGGTGTTCCGTCATACGCCCAGTAAATCGCGATGTAAGTCTGATCTGTGGTTCGCGTCGTTCGCGTGATGACGCCGTCACCACCCAAAGGTTTTACGGTATTATAAGCGTCCGCGTAATCCTGGCTCGCAAGATCCGGCGGTGCCGAGGCCCGGAATTGCGAGGCAGACTCAACGGCAAAGGGATGCACCAATTTCCACCAGGCGCCCAAGGCTATTGGTTGTTGGGCGATCGGATCTTGCCGCCAGTGGCCGGGCTGATCGCTCGCGAACCATCCGACACCAAGTACCGGTTCCGGAATTTGCGATCCATCATTGGTTCGAGCAGCAATGATTGCAGCTGCGACTTCCGTCCCGAGACGAATGCCCTTATTCCGTGGCCCGTTTTGGGGGACTTTTGCAAGATCCTCTGCGAGCCAGTTATCAAAGGAATCCTTCTGCGATGGATACAACCAGGAGAGCGTATCATGCCCCGCTTGGGCGACGGCAACGCGGAGCGAGGTCCCCGACGGAGCGGACTCATGCGGTAGATAACTTTGATAACCACCGACGATTGCATTTACCGCGTCGAAAATTGCAATGTGAGTAATCGCCATCGCGCGAGCAGCCCGGCAGGGACCGAACTGTTCGCCGAACACACGCTGTTCGCCCTGCATCACTGGAGTGTGGTCGAGTCCAGTAGCGATACACGCAATTTGGTTCCAGCGTCGAACCGGATCGAGATTCGCATCGGGTACGCGATGTTGATTGGGATTATCACTCCCGCTGATGAGGTTTCCGAAGGCTTGATGAAAAGTCACCGATTGGGCGCGTGTCCAGTCGGCGGAGGCGACTAATAAAATAACTAGCGCTAAGATCGGCCGTATTCTCATGATATTTTTCGAGTTAAGTTCACTATTAGGGAATTCAGAATTGTGATCTCTGGGAAAAAAAGCAATCTTTTTTGTAAAATCGTGGAATCAAGCAGGCAGCTTGATGCTCGTACTCTGTTTCGCCATCGACTGTTGCAGCCGGACCGCCGCTGATGATCGCCGCGTCGTAGATCGAGTCAGGCATGAACCGACAAGTTAGCAAACTCGGGGGGAACCTGAAACTTGCATGGGCTAAAATGGCGAAGCGGTTAGGCGCGCCTGCTTGCCTAACCGCTTCTTCGGGCGACAACGAGTCAGCCCTTCAAACCTACTGATTCGATATGGTCGCGATCGACCCGTCGATCTTGGTCAAGTTGACCGTGAATGGTTCCTTGTAGGTCAATGCGCGATCCTGCAACACGCTGATGGCAACTGCCTCGCCGAGTTGGATGGAAGACGAGGTGTCCGTGCGCCAGTGAATGCCGGCATGAATACCGTGACCAAAGGAAACGTTGTTGGCCATTTTGTTTAGCTCCCCGTTCACTGTTATCTGCCCGGCATCGCCCCCTGTGTAGGGAAGGAGAGTCTGCCCGTCGTCAGTCGGCACAACCGGATTTGGCACAACGAAGTTGCCGTCGAAGAAAAACTTCAAAGCGGTAATGCACGCACCGGCGACGACACCGTGACCGGTTGGATAAGCCGGATGGGCCGGCGAACCCTCGGGAAACGCCTGCGAGAGGAAGTAATCACCGTATTTGTTGAAGCTGGCCTGCACGGCTTGTGAATTGAGAACGTTGCTGTTTACATGGCCTTGCAAGGTATTCCCGGAGCCGGTTAGGATCTGGCGCACGATTGCCCCACCTGCCTCTGGACGATGGCGCAGATGAATCCACCACTTTTGGTACCAGCAATTGTTCAGAGCATGTCGTGCAACGCCGCAGAGCGTGCCCGCAATGTCCGGTCCGCCAAAAGTGCCGAAGCCATTTTGTTTCGTCGAACCCACATAAGGATTGCCCGGATTCACCGGCGCTCCTATGAAAGCGAGAATCAGAAAAGCGACAAAATACTCTTGGAAGAGGACGTCCTGGCGCGTGAGCGTGCCAAGGTCGCGACCCGAGGTGATGTAGCGGGGGACCGGATCAGTTACAACGGTCTGGCCGGTGCCGATGCCATTCTGGACCTGCTGATAGGTGATCGGATCTGTCATGAAATCCTGACCCGCAAGATAGGAATTCAGTTTTTGATCGATCGATTGCGAGCCAAGAAAAGTCGGCTGCAACATGAATTGGGAAAGGTACGGCCCAACGGTGTCGCCCGGATAAATACCGCGGAAAAGCAGGTCGGGCGTCACGGTGCCGCTTTGATCTCGTGGTCCGAGATACTTCGGCATCGAGCTCAACTCGGCTGCGGCTTGGATCGAGGTAGGATTTGTCGCATAGTCCGTGAAGGCAACGTCACGCAGGAGCGAAGCCCAGTACAATTCCACCAGCTCAGTTCCGTAAGTCTTACTCGCGAGCGCCGGAGCCGGCGGGACAACGATTTGGTTGATTTGATTGGCCGGGGAAGGCGCGCTTCCGAACTGCGCGTCGTCAGTTCCTTCCAAGGCAAAGGCGCGACCGCCAAGCGGACCGTTAAGGGTGCGAGTGCCGCCAGTGATGACCTGCTCGAAAGCCTCGAACGTGCCTAAATCGATGGCGCGCCTAAAGCTTTGGAAGGCTTCCGGATTTACGAGGCCGATCGCGTCCTGGAGAATGCACTTGCTGTATGTGCCCGACTTATCGGGGTAACGTTCCTCGTCGCCATTGGTCGTATGTGGGGGCACCGGAATGAGTGCCTCTGTTTTCGCAGTCGAGACACGAATCCTGTAGAACTGCTGCACGCGTGGATCAGTTGATGTGGCGACCTCCCCGAGACCCTCCGACTGAGCCGAGGCCTGTGAGACCTTTCCCAGCACTGCGCTGCCGGCCAGGACGGCGCCAATCTGGCTGATGAATTTGCGGCGACTTGGACGTTGAACCGCGGACGTCTGGGACGAACAACTATCCTCGCTGGCGATTTCGTTGTTCATTAATTCTTTCCTGGTTTTGGTATTGGTCAAAGGTGAGCATCAGTTTTAGTCAGGTTTTGGATAAATGGTCAACGATTCACTTGGTAGAACTGCCGAAAAGCGGAAGGTTTCTTCTCGAAGAGTTTGAAACCGCACGTTGGCAAATGATCATGAATTCGCTCTGCAGAATCCGGCCATGAAATTGATCGATCGCTTTGTCGGCCGCGAGCTAGTCGTGAATGTGCTCTTCGCGATTGTGGTTCTCAGCCTCGTGCTCGTGGTGGGCAATATTTTTCGCAAGCTGCTTCCGCTGCTCGTAAACCATGATCTGCCAGTCGAGTTCCTCATCACTTTCATCGCCTATGTGCTGCCGTTTTCCCTCATCTTCACCATTCCCTGGGGATTACTGACCGCGATCCTCCTGGTCTTCGGCCGGCTCTCGGCGGACAACGAATTGATCGCTCTTCGCGCCAATGGCGTAAGCGTGACACGCGTCTGCCTTCCCCTCGTTTTCTTGTCGATCTTCTGCACGGCGATCTGTCTTTGGCTGAATGTCGACGTCGCACCCGCGGCGCAGGAAAAATTGCGCAGCAGTATTTTCGATCTCGCGACCCAAAACCCGATCGCGCTTTTTGGCGGCGATCAGGTGATCGATCAATTTCCCGGGAGAAAGATTTATGTGGGCAAAAAGGAGGGAAACAAACTGGAAAACATCATCGTTTTTCAGATGGACGAACACGATTTGCCGGTGCGAGTAACGCACGCTCGCACCGGAAAATTAGAAACCGATTTGCCTAACAAACGACTCCTGCTTCATCTCTACAACGCGCGTTATCAGGAGCGCGACGCCAAGGATCCTTACGATCTGCGCAAGATTCGAGACGGAATTAGCCTGGCGGAAGGGACGCTGCCGATCAGTCTGGAGGAGCTATACGAGAAGGAAAAAAAACGGCCGAGCCGCTCGGCGCTTTCCCTTTCGCAGTTAATGGAGCAGTTAAAATCGGGAGCGCGCCAGGACCGCAGCGCCACCCGCACGGAGATCAATAAACGATTTTCCTTTCCGTTTTCCTGCGTCGCTTTTGCCCTCATCGGCGTGCCCTTAGGCATCACCACTCATCGGCGTGAGACGTCGGTTGGCTTCACCACCGGACTGATTGTGGCGGTCTTCTATTTTCTTTTCATCATCATCGCCGACACCATGCGGGCCAATCCGCGTGTGCATCCGGATCTGCTCGTCTGGTTTCCTAACGTACTTTTTATCGTTATTGGCGCGTTTCTCTTTCGCCGCCTGAGCAAGCAATAGTCTACTCCGAGACGAGATCGCTGATGATGTGAAACTTCTTTAGCGACGCGCTGCCGAAATTAGTCGTGATGGCAACGTCGGCCGCGTCGCGCCCAACGGCCATCAGAATGCGCCCAATTCGCGGGACGTTGTGACGGGCGTCGAAGGTGTGCCAGCGATCGCCGAGAAAGACTTCGAACCACGCGCTAAAATCCATCGGATATGGCGCGACCGGCACGCCAATGTCGCCCAGGTAACCGGTAACGTAGCGCGCGGGAATGTTCATGCAGCGGCAGAAGGTCACCGCGAGATGATTAAAATCCCGGCAGACTCCCTTGCCGTCCTGATAGACCTGCCAGGCTGTTTTGGTCGAGTCGGCAAATTCATAACCAAAAGTGATGTGGCGATTGACCCACTCGCAGATCGCCTCGACGCGCGGCCAACCTGGCTCGGTGTTACCGAAAAGGTCCCAGGCTACGTCCCCCAACCTATCCACTTCGCAATAGCGGCTCGAAAGAAGAAATGCCAGGGTCTCGTTAGGCAAATCCTGCACGGGAACTTGCGGGACGTCGAGTCGTTCACGGTCCGGCCTGCCGCTATCTTCGATCAGAGTTTCGAGCTGAAAAGAGACCAATCCGGCCGGGGCATAAACGCGGGCGCAATGATTTCCAAAAAGGTCGTTGTAATGGCACACGCGCGTCTCCGGAATCACGCGCAGTTCCTGCGGTGCGCGCAAATCGTCCTCGCGGGAAGGGCGCACAAAAAGCAAGAGGATCATCGGCGTCGGCGCCGCCAGCTCAAACTGAATGTCGAATCCAATTTTGATCAGCATCTTTGCTCGGAAAGTTCGAATGTCGCGCCCTTTTTGATCGCCCAAGATGCATGCGCCGGCGCGTCTCGCCTAACCAAAGCGCTGGAAATCTTTCCAGAAATCCGGCCACGGCTTTTTGAAACGCCGGCAAACAAAAATCTCGGGATGATCGCGCGTCTCTTCGTTCCTCACGCCGTAAGGATTGGTTACGAGCCCGGCCAATTTGACATCCTGAGCAAGACGCTCCGCCGATTCGCGCGAAAAACCGACGAGGATCACGACCTCGGGCGAAGACTTTCCGTAACCCCGCCACCAGAAAGTGTTGATGCCACTAATCACCGGCGGCAAATCATTGCGTCCATAAAGATCCAGCGCACCGGCCTCGCCATAATTTCCGGCAAGGATGACGGTGTGCGACTTTTCGTTAGGCGGAAGCGACTGATAGATCTGGACGACGGTTTGCGTGAACTGCGGCCAGCCAATTTGCTCGCTGAAGTCGTCGTGCAGCTTGCTCGTCAGGCGCCAGCCAACGGAATTGATCGGAGCGAGCGGCATCATGGTCACGGCGCTGAACGCCGCCCCGAGACAGAACGCTGCGGCAGTAGTCGCCCATCCCAGCTGGCGTGCCCAGGCCGCACGCTGCGCGAGCCAGTTGTCCCACAACAGCGCTCCCGCGGCAAAGAGCATCGGATACGCTGGCGCCATGTAATAAGCGCGACCGCGCGCGAAGAGAAACAGGAGCAGCGGAACTAGATACATCCAGCCAAGCGCGCGATAGCGGTGGCCGCCGGGCGAGAGGCAATAGAACCAGAGACCGGCGAGCCAAAGCGGCAGTGTGACGAGATTCGCGTTAGCAAAAGGCTGAAGGAGAAGAAAATCGTTCGTCCGTCCGATTCTCACATCACGGGCGTGGATGTGATTGAGAAAAGTCAGCGAAACAAAATGATGGCGAATCTGCCAATAAATATTGGGGGCGAAAATGCCTAACGAAAGCGCGACGCCAGCCCAGAGCCACGGACTCTTCAGATAACGCCGGGCCGGCGTCAGCATCACGCCGGCGACCAGGCCCGCGATGAAAAACATCATCGTATACTTGGTCATCATTCCGAGACCAAGGACCGCGCCGATTGCAAGCCACCACCGAAGGCCTTCCGTGCGCAGAAGACGAATGACAAAAAAGGCCGCCAGGACCCACCAGAGGAAATCAAAGGTGATGTATTGAAACATTGTCCCCATGCAGACCGACATCGGAGAAATTGCGGTCGCGAGCGCGGCGACGACCTGCGCCCGGCGATGGCCGCCGAGCTCGCGCGCCATAAGACCGGCGATAACCATGGCCATGCTCTGAGCGAGGACCGCAAAGAAGCGCAGCCCAATAAGCGAAGATCCAAAGAGGATTAGCGCAATCCGAGCAACAAAGGGTGTAAACGGCGGATAAGAGACGTACCCCCAATCGAGAAAGCGCGCATCGTCCAGCATTCCAAGTTCGTCACGGTGAAAACCGTAGCGACCGTCAGTGAGGCACTGAATCAGTAGTCTCGCGAAAGCCAGAGCTATGAGCAGAACCAAGTCGCGACGCATCTGCCCTCGACCAGAAGAGTTAGCCGCGTTCTCCATTTTGGGCGAGGTTAACTAACCAATTGCTAGCAAACAACCGTAACTCTCTTTTTGGCCCCGAAAATCGCCAGTAGCAATAACTCGGCATCAGGATCAAAAAGACCTGGCCAGGCAGCAGGCTCGCTAACGCTACAGCTTCAGCTCTGGAAACGGCCGTCCCGTATTTCGTTAGGCCGTATGGCCAAATTCGGCATGAACGCGCAGCCGGTCATCAATGCTCAGGCGAATGTCGCGCAGGCGCACTTCGCCTAACGGCAAAGCCAGAAGGGAGAATGTGCGGCCTTCGAAACGTTGCAAATGCGGTCCAAGAAAGCCGCAGGCGATCGTTCCAAGCGTGCCTTCACCCGAGCAAACGAGCCCGGACAAATGCGCTGTCATTTCCTCATCAATCTCCACTCGACCTTTGACTTCGACAGCGGCGTTGAGAAAGAGCTTGCGCGCGCGGACGCAAACCGTTGCGGCGAGAGCGCGCTCCGAGAGCGCTTGTAACTGAACCCGCACATCTTCCAGAATGATGCCCTGCCCTTTGGTCGCGGCGCTCGCCCCCGCGCGCACGAGCGCCTCGAGATCGGGCTGCGAAATCGCAACTTCCACCGTCCCGTCGCTCGCGTCCTGCAGCAGAAGAAGCAGGTTTCCGGCGGCATCGTGCGCCTGGCCGATTCTCACCTCTCGCGCCCGGCATTCGAGGTGGACCGCCGCTCCCTGCACCAAAACCGGCTGACCGCTTATTTCAAAATGCGTCGCTCGCAATGCGGGCTCGACCGGGTCCACGGGAACCGGGCGCGCCGGCAAACGCTCGCCTGCGGTCGCGCCATCGAGAGAAACGCGAATGGCTTCCAGCTCGGGATAATTTTTGTCCTCCAGCGTCACCAGGCGATGAGCGGCTGGCCGCACAAACTGCCTAAGGCTTTCTTCGAGCGCGTCCCTCAGCCTGTCGGCATTTTCGGGGAGCGATTTGGTCTGGAGCGGAAACATTGGCGCGTAACTCTCATTTATTATTAGCAAGATGGATTCCGCTTTTCGAGATAAATGACGGTGGGCCGCCTGAATGCCGGGTAACAAATCAGTTGCGTCATAGGCAATTCCCGCTAATTTCCGCACTCCTTTATGGCGAAAACATCCTGGATTAATCGCAATGAGCGCAAACGCAAAACGGCGCAGAAATACGCCGCCGTGCGGGCTGAGCTGAAAGCGAAGAAGGATTACCTTGGCCTGGCCCAGCTGCCACGCGATGCCAGCCCTACCCGTGTGGTCAATCGTTGCCAGGTGAGCGGCCGTCGTCGTGCCTTTATTCGCCGCTTCAAGATTTCCCGCCTGACCTTTCGCGAGCTTGCTTCCGCCGGCCTCATTCCCGGCGTGACGAAGTCAAGCTGGTAGCCAGCTTCCCGCCGGTCTCGGGTGCGCCTTCCGCATCCGCTCCATGAAATTTCCATTTCCATTTCTGGCCTTCGCGATGCTTGCGGAGGACGCTTCTGAACATTGGGATTCACCTTCGGTGTTATTTGGTAAGATTCTCGCCATCGCGGCGCTTGTTGCCCTGAATGGTTTTTTCGTCGCCTGCGAATACGCCGTGATCAAGGTGCGCGAGAGCCAGCTCGAGACGCTGATCAACGAGGGAAATACTCGCGCCATCCTGGCCCGACATGTGCGCGCTCATCTCGATTCTTATCTCTCGGCAACGCAACTGGGAGTGACGCTGGCGAGCCTTGGCCTGGGCTGGGCGGGTGAACAATTCCTCGCCAGCATCCTGGAGCCCACCTTCGGCGTCTTTCACCTTCATTCCGCCACTCTCGTGACAACGGCGTCGGTGGTGCTGGCGTTTCTCGGGATCACCTTTCTTCACATCGTTTTTGGCGAACTAGCGCCGAAGTATCTCGCGATCACCAATCCTCTGCCGATCTCGCTCCTTCTCGTTAGGCCATTAAGAGTTTTTCACCTTCTCTTTCGACCTCTCATTTGGCTGCTCAACGTTTCCTCCAATTTTTTTCTGCAAAAGATGCTCCGCCTGAAGCCGGTGAGCGGCTCCGAGCTGGCGCACAGCGAGGAAGAGCTGCGGCTCATTCTCGACGAAAGCGAAAAGTCAGACGAGGTCTCCTCCATCGGTCGCGACATTCTAGTCAACGCCCTTGATATGCGACGCCGCGTGGTGCGAGACATCATGACTCCGCGCGGAGAGGTCATCTATCTCGATATCGAGGACAGCTTCGATGAGAACGTAAAGAAGGCTCTCGAATCAAAGCACACGCGTTTCCCGCTCTGTCGCGGACATCTCGATAACACCATCGGCCTGATTCACATCAAGGAGCTGGTCCCAATGATGCGTGATCCGGCGCCTGACCTGATGAAGATCAAACGTGAATTGATCCCGGTGCCGGAAATGATGTCGCTGGAGAAGTTGCTCAATCTTTTCCTCGTTAGGCACGCCCATCTCGCGATGGTTGTCGACGAATACGGCGGCACTGTTGGGATGGTGACTATGGAGAATGTGCTGGAAGAACTGGTCGGCGATATCCAGGACGAGTTCGACATGGAGAAAGCAGAATTCCGCAAAATCAACGAGCACGAGTTTACGGTCGCTGGCGGACTCGGGCTCTACGAACTGCGGGATTTGGCCAATATCGAGCTGGAGAATTCCGATGTGAGCACAATCGGCGGTTACGTTACTCAGCTGCTCGGCCATTTACCCAAACAGGGCGAACAGGTCCCGATCGAAGATTATCTCGTGACGGTTTCGCAGACTGACGGCCGGCGCGTCGGCCAGCTTCATTTCAAGAAAAGGGCGGACGATGACGGACTGACAGATTCCGGCCGCAGCTCCTCCAGGAGCTAGAACTGCGAGAAATCGGCCACGACATTGATCGCGCCAGTGGCCGCCTTGCCGTTTTCATAAGCCGGCGTGAATTGGCTCTGACGCAGGCTATCGTTGAGGATTTGCGCAAGCCCGCTGTCCCTCGGATTTTCCGAGACCGATGTGATGTCGGTTACTTTCCCGCTGGCATCCACCTTCACCACGACCTCAGCCTGACCGGCGGAGATGTTTCCCCGATTCCCTTCAGCCAATGCCTTCTGCATGGTTTGACGCAAACCGCCGACTAACTGCGGCTGGATGTAATTCGCAAACTTCGTGACGCGCTCGCGGTCGTAAGTCGCAAGTGAAACGATGATGAGTTCCTGTTCGTTGCGATGTCCGAATAGCACCGTCCCACTCAGATAAACCGGAACCGGATTGCCATTAACCATCGCCGGCGCGAACCGGCCCCAATCGAGCGCTGTTTGCACGGCTGCTTCAAAGGCTGGGTTCTTGCCCACTACAGCATCGGTGCTTTCCACGCTGCCAGTATCGGTCACGTCGCAGTAGAATTGCACGGTGTCGTTGAGCTTTGCGATCTCCGGATCTTTGGGAAAATGCAGATAATGCGTAATCGAATCCGCCGCCTGAGTCACCAGTGCAGGTGTCAGCGGTCCGCTAATTGGCGTCGCGAAGGGCTTGGCTTGGACGGAAGTGTTCTTACTGCCGGGAGCTGGCGAGCCGGGCGCGGCGGTTTCGGTTTTACGCTGGCAACCGCCGGTCACCCCGAGCACGAGCGTCAGCAGGCAAAGCCGCAAGGACAACTGGCGAACGGGAGATTTTTCCATGATCAAACCGGTGGACGTAACCTCTGCCCTCGGCTAGTGCAAGTGAGCCCACTGGATTGTGTTGGCGATGATTGCCAAAAACGATCGTTGATGCACAAAATGCTTCCCATGTTGTTGCGAGAATTCCCGCCGACGTTCCGGCCACTATTGCGACTCCTGCTCGCGATTTGCCTTTGCGGTACGGGGATCAACATCGCCTTCGCGGTTGAACCAGCCCCGCCGAGCATGACGCCGTTAGCGGTGAGCGCACCAAGTCCAATTCCTTCAGCTCAATCCCCTTCCCTCACGGAAATTGCCTGGGGCATCATTTTTCAAAATCGCGAACCCGTCGCCGAATCATCGCGCCAGGCGACCGAGCGGCGCGACAATCTGCTTGCGGCCCTCGGTGCACTGCGCGATGAAAACACCAAGAACCCGTCGGCAATCAGCGGACAGATTGGAATGCAGCTGCAAAATCTCCTCCAGCAGGTCACCGCTGTACCCATGACCAACGACGTGGGAAACAATTTCGCTGCGCTGGAGAAACTCTATGAACCCGCGGTAATCGAGCAGGCGTTGACTCTGTCGGAACAATATCGCTGTCCGATGCATCCCGACGTCGTCGGCAAGAAAGACATTGTCTGTCCAAAATGCGGAATGCCACTCAGTACGCCGGTGCGGCTTTCGGCCATGTCGCTCGCCCCAGGTGTGTTTCGCAACACGATTAAAGCGCGCGTGCAAATTGAGACTCCGCTGCAAGTAGGAGCGGAGGTCAAAGCGCATCTCATCCTCACGACTCTTAAGGGCGAACCAGTGACCCTGGACGACTTGCGTGAAGTGCACACACGCAAAATCCATCTCCTCCTCATCGATGGCAGCCTGACCGATTACCATCACATTCACCCCACGCCCACAGCCATTCCCGGTCGCTATGACTTTAGCTTCACTCCACAAAAACCCGGGAACTATCGACTCTGGGCCGATCTCCAGCCGATCTCAACCGATGTGCAGGAATTTGCCATGGCGCTCATCATCTCGGACGCGCACGCCGAGCCTCTCGAGAAAGAGCCTGATCGCCTAACGACTACCCTCGACGGCCTGCAATACACCCTCTCGTTTGATCGCCCGCTCAAATCCGGGGAGCCAGCCGAAGGAGTTGTCCATGTCGCGGCGGCAGACGGCAGTGGCTTTACCCAACTCGAGCCGGTCATGGGAGCCTTTGCCCACATCGTCGGCTTTCGCGATGACCGCACGACTGCTTTGCACATTCATCCCGAGATCGCGCGGCCCCTCCTGCCTGAGGATCGCGGTGGGCCTGATCTGCACTTTCGCTTCTACGCCGCCAAACCCGGATTTTATCGCCTCTTCGTTCAGGTGCAGCGGAATGGCCAGCAGGGGTTTGCACCCTTCAACATCAACGTGGCGGAGGGCCCGCTGCTTCCCGGAATGCAAAAATATAACTGTTCATCCGGCGCGAGCAGTCCGAAAGTTTGCGACTATGGCATACGAATTACCAAAATTACCCTACCCAAACAATGCGCTGGAACCGCACATCGATGCGAAGACGATGGAGATCCATCATGACAAACATCACGCGGCCTACGTCACCAATCTGAACAAAGCGATCGAAGGCAAGTCCGGCCTGGAAGGCAAATCGATCGAAGATCTCATCGCCAATCTCAATTCTGTCCCGGAAGACATCCGCGCCGCAGTTCGCAATAATGGCGGTGGCCACGCCAACCACTCCTTCTTCTGGCAAATCATGGGCCCGAATGGCGGCGGCGAACCCAAAGGCAAACTCGCCGACGACATCAAATCGAGCTTCGGCAGCTTCGATGCGTTCAAGGAAAAGCTGGCCGATGCCGGCGTGAAACGTTTCGGCAGCGGCTGGGCCTGGCTCGTTAAAGGCAAGAGCGGCGGCCTCGAAATCTGTTCGACCGCCAATCAGGACAGCCCGCTCATGGGCAAAGCGATCGCCGGCTGCGAAGGCACACCGGTTCTGGGCGTCGACGTCTGGGAACACGCTTATTACTTGAACTATCAGAACCGCCGGCCCGATTATCTCAAGGCCTGGTGGAACACGATAAACTGGGACGAAGTCGGAAAGCGCTACGAAAAGGCCTAACGACTAAAGGTGCTCCAGAACAAAGGTCGTCTCGCGCTATCTACGGTTAATCTCGCGCGCCCGAGGTTTCAACAAAGCCTCGGGCGCCTTGTTCTTGTCGTCAGCTTGTTCTTTTCCTTGGCCAGCTGCCAAAACACACCGCCAAAGAACAAGGTTGCAGTAACAGACGCGGACATTCGTCACGCTGTTGTCGGTGGATGGTATGATGCCTGGAATGCGATCTACGTCGAGTTTCGCCGAGATGGGCGGTGTTTCTCCTATTGCAAGAACTTTGGCAGTTCGGACTATAGGCCAGGCTTCGAAGGACTGTGGCATGTTCATAATCGCCGTCTCATCTTTCACTGGCATAGAGTGCACTCTGATAATCGTTGTTGGGGTTTAGACGATGGTTCCGTGCGTTACCTGGATGGATCTCGTTTCGAACTCGATAGCCCATGGGGAGGATATACAATTTTCGGTCGGAAACCCGGCGAGCCCGTGCTGAGAGGACAAAGCCAAAGCACGCCACCTTCCTCTCAATAAAAGTCCGTAAGTTGTCTTGCTTGCCGCCGATGTCGCGCTTTCTCATTTTCGTTTTGATTGTGACGGGCTGTTCTACGCCGCCACCTGTAAGTCGCCCAGCGGCTCGGCTCGAAGTCCCGGCCGATTTTCAAACTGCTTTTCAACAACACCAGTTTCAGAAAGATGATGCCGTGAGCGGCAAGGGGAGAGTGTCATTCACCGCGGGTGTTCCTCTCACTCGATATCAAGGAAACTGGGGACCAATCACAAACGACATAGGCAGGAACCACGATTGGTGGATCGATGTCTATGCCGGACTTAGCAAGGAGATCTTGTTGGTCTGCACTCAGGCTAAGGATGGATACGAAACCCCCTTCGATGATTCTGGAGATCTTTTTTCGCCCTGGCCCCCGGAGTTGCACAACGGGCACGGTGGCTCTGGTTATTTTTGCGCACGCTTTGAACAAAAGCATTTTCGCTGGGGAGATGGCATCTCTCTTCTAAGTCAAGATGTGGATGATACCCATCCGCCCGGTCCCATGAATGGCGCGCTGAGATATAAGGTCTGGGCAGTTAGCAGAAACCATCGCTTCACAGTTTTTGCTAATTTCGCAGTGACACATCCCAAGCTCGATGGATGGGTTGCCATGCCAGATGAATTCGAAAAGGATCCGCGTTACATCCTCATCCAATCCTGCCCGGCCGACGAGTTTCAGCCAAGCCTGACTGTCGTCGATCGGATGATCGACTCCCTGGACTTTAAGTAACTCTCAACCATAAGGACACCAAGGATGTCGATGGCGACTTCTCGGGGCAGCTCGACAATCGCCACTGGCGCATCAGAATCATTGTGCTTTCGGCGACCGCTCCTAATTGCCAATCCTAGCCGAGTATTGGCGGGGGAAGCCGCTTTGCCTCGATGCCCCTTTTTTTGTCGACCTGATCCGCTCGCATGCTACACCCTTGATGCATACCGTAAGATCTGGCAGCGATGAAAAAGCTCCTGATTTCGTTCCTCATCTGGGCGGTGGGCCTTAGTTCCACTCTGTGCGCGCTGGGACAGGATACCTACGCCGGAATTGACCTCCTTTATCCGCAGCTGGCTCATCCGCGCGAAGATGCAACCGTGGCTATCAAAAGGCGCGATTTCCGCTTTGTTATTGTCAACCGCTCCGACACGGATGTGCCGGGGCTGGACAAACACCAGAGCCTCAAATGGATTTATGGCACCAAGTTCGTTAGGCGGCCCTTTCGCATTTTCGCCACCAAGTCACAGGATTTCAGCTTCAATATCCGGGCTCGCGCCTATGCGGAGGAGTATAATCGGATGCTCCTCCATCACTTATTGCCTGACGCCGGGCCTTAGCCGTGCTCATCACTTCTGGCAATCGTTCCGAACAGTAAAATGGTCGCCAGGTCCCAGTGCCTTGGATTGACCACTCTTCCCCTCGCCCGCATAGTGCCCCTCCCGAATGTCGATCGAGCTGACCCGCAATTTTTGCATCATCGCGCACATCGATCACGGCAAGACTACTTTGTCGGATCGATTGCTCGAGACCACAGGCACGATCCACGAGCGCGAAAAGCAGGATCAGCTCCTCGATTCCATGGACCTCGAGCGCGAGCGCGGCATCACGATCAAAGCCCATCCCGTGGCTATGAAATACGATGCTCAGGATGGGAAAACCTACCGACTCAACCTTCTCGACACGCCGGGCCACGTTGATTTCGCCTACGAAGTCTCTCGCTCCCTGGCCGCCTGTGAAGGCGCGCTTCTGATCGTCGACGCCGCCCAGGGTGTCGAAGCGCAGACCGTCGCCAACGTCCACCTCGCTCATAAGCAAGGCCTGACGATCATTCCCGTGATCAACAAGATCGACCTTCCAAACGCCGACCTTCCCGCTGTCAGACGTCAGCTCGAAGAGATCCTCGCCATTCCCGCCGAAGAAGCCATCGAAGCCAGTGCCAAAATGGGCATCGGTATCGAGCTCATCCTCGAAGCCATCGTTAAGCGAATCCCCGCACCAGTGAAACCAGCCGACGACATCCTGCGCGCCCTCGTCTTTGATTCGGTCTTCGACATTTATCGTGGCGTTGTCTCCTATGTGCGCGTCGTCTCCGGCCGGCTCGTCGCGGGCCAGGCGATCAAGCTCATGAGCGCTGACTCCCGCTACGAGGTGAAAGAAGTCGGAGTGTTCACTCCAAAAATGTTCGCCCAGCCGGTGCTGAACGCCGGCGACGTCGGCTACGTCATCGCCAACATGAAAACCACCGCCGAAATCAAGATCGGCGACACCATGACCGATTTGCGTCATTCCGCGCGCCAACCGCTTCCCGGTTTTCAGGAGATTCATCCCATGGTCTTCAGCGGCATCTATCCCATCAACACCGCCGACTTCGAACACCTTAAGACCGCCATCGGCAAACTTCGCCTCAATGACTCCGCTTTCGTCTATCAGCCGGAAAGTTCCGTCGCGCTCGGCTTCGGTTTTCGCTGTGGGTTCCTGGGACTCCTGCACATGGAAATCATCCAGGAGCGTCTGCGGCGCGAATACGACATGGACATCATCGCCACGTCACCGAGTGTCATCTACGAAATTCTCACCACCCGAGGCGAGACCATCCTGATTGATAACCCCGCACATCTGCCTGATCCGAGCGTGATCGAGGAAATTCGCGAGCCGATTGTTAAGGCTTATGTCCTTTGCCCTAACGAGAACATCGGCGACATCCTCCAGCTCATCCTGGAGAAGCGCGGTACCATGGACCACACGGAGTCACTCGATACCCGGCGCGTCATGTTGCATTGCGAGTTACCGCTCAATGAGATTCTGGTCGACTTCAACGATAAGATTAAGTCGATCACGCGCGGCTATGGCTCGATGGATTACGAGCACGCCGGTCATCGCGCCGCGAAGTTAGTCAAACTCGACTTACTCGTGAATGGCGAACCTGTTGACGCCTTCTCCACCATCGTCCACCGCGATCGGGCCGAAGCGCGCGGCCGGCAACTGGCGGCTAAATTAAAGGAAGTCATCCCCCGCCAGCTTTACCAGGTCGCGATCCAGGCGGCGATTGGCGGCAAAATCATCGCGCGCGAAAGTGTCTCCGCCCTGCGCAAAAACGTGACTGCCAAATGTTACGGCGGCGACATCACCCGCAAACGCAAGCTGCTGGAGAAACAAAAGGAAGGAAAGAAACGGATGAAAAGCATCGGCAAAATCAACATCCCACAGGAAGCCTTCATCCAAGTGCTCAAGGCGCAATAGGCCAGACACTGGCCGCGCCCACCTTTGTGATATTCTGGTCCGATGAAACCCCGGATACGAGAACTTCTTAACGCCAGTCCCTTTCAATCATTTCTTATTCGCATGGCGGATGGGCGCCAATACCGAGTCGATCATCCCGACTTCGTATTAGCCGCTTCGACCGAGATACCTCAAGTCACCATTGAAGAGGCCGACGGCCGCCAGCACTATCTTTCTGCCTTGCTCATCACGAGCGTCGAAAGAGTAGGACCTGTATCAAGTGCAGCATGAATTGCAAAAGGAAGATGTAACGTGATTAAAGGCTCAAGTCGCAAGTGACGATAGCCATTACGCAGTTAGATCACCGCAACTTTCTTCTTGAAGCGAAGGCAAATGCCTGAAATACATTTCCATTAGTTCATGTTCGATTCGACTGTTCCCCGCCCGAAACTCCTCGATCGCGTTCGCTGGCACCTGCGCGTCAAGCATTACTCGATCCGCACCGAGCAAGCCTACATCGATTGGATCCGGCGTTATATCTGCTTTCATGCAAAACGGCATCCGAACGAAATGGGAGAGGAAGAAATCGCCCGGTTCCTAACTCACCTCGCAGTCGAAAAACACGTCGCTGCCTCGACTCAAAACCAGGCCTTAAGCGCTTTGCTTTTTCTCTACCAGCAGGTACTCGAACGCAAGCTCGATTTCATCGACAAAATCGAGCGCGTGAAGCGCCCAGCAAAGGTTCCGGTTGTCCTTACTCGTGCTGAAGCGCGCGCGGTGCTTGATCACTTGCAAGGACATAACAGGCTTATGGCGGAACTGCTTTATGGAGCGGGGCTGCGTCTCATGGAGTGTGTTCGCCTTCGCATCAAGGATATCGATTTTGGCTACGGCCATATCATCGTTCGCGACGGCAAAGGAATGCGCGAGCGCATTACTGTGCTCCCCGAGCGACTTCGGTCTCCGCTCCGCACCCACTTGCAGCAGGTCCGACTACTACACGAACGCGACCTGCGCACTGGAGGAGGAGGCGTCTACCTCCCATTTGCCTTGCGCCGAAAATATCCAAATACGGAGCGAACCTGGGCATGGCAATATGCGTTTCCAGCCGCCAAGCTCTCCCGCGACCCGCGCAGTGGCGAGAAACGGCGACACCATATAGGTGAGAAAAACCTTCAAAACGCGGTCAAAACCGCGGTCCGTAGCGCCGGAATTGCCAAAGCCGCAAGCTGTCATACCTTCCGGCACAGTTTCGCGACCCACCTCCTTGAGAATGGACAGGACATCCGTACCGTGCAGGAATTGCTCGGTCACAAAGACGTTTCCACTACCATGATCTACACTCACGTTCTGAATCGGCCCGGCCTGGCGGTTCGCAGTCCGTTGGACGACCCGCCCTCCGCCTCCCAATTTCCGTATATCCAGTTAGACGAAAACTTTTCGTCTAATTCTCGTTAGGCCAATGAAAGCGACGCGTGACAAGGGTGAGTCAGATGCTAAGGGACTATGGTCTGTTGCCTGGCGAGCGATCATTCTTTTGCCATTCCTCTTTCCCCTCGGGCTCGTTTGGCTCGGGGTGGTCGTTGCTATGGGCGCTTTGCCGATCGCGGCGCTGATATGCCTTCGTTTGCACGAGTGGCAGCGTGCC
>DASXOB010000001.1:0-63063 GCA_036494545.1 Chthoniobacterales bacterium | reverse complement strand
AGATAATTAAGATGGTAAGTAAGATTGTTAGTTAAATTAGCAAAGATTGAATTGTGCGTTACTCGATCAATTCTTTTTTGAGTGTAATCGAAGTATTATAAGACTGAACGATCCCTGTTCTGCCTGACGCGGTCGCGCAAGCGGCGAGCGAGGGTAGCGCAGGAAGATGAACAGTCAGAAGTTTCCCTCGGGTTTAGCACTCGGGGACAAATTCTTTACGGAGAGTTTGATTCTGGCTCAGAACGAACGCTGGCGGCGTGGATAAGACATGCAAGTCGAACGAGGCACTGTTTGTAGCAATACAAATAGTGCTTAGTGGCGCAAGGGTGCGTAACACGTGGGCAACCTGCCCTGAAGTTGGGGATAGCCCGCCGAAAGGCGGATTAATACCGAATGTGGCTACCGAAGGATTCTTTGGGACGCTAAAGCCGGGGCAACCTGGCGCTTCTGGATGGGCCCGCGGCCTATCAGCTAGTTGGTGAGGTAACGGCTCACCAAGGCGATGACGGGTAGCTGGTCTGAGAGGACGACCAGCCACACTGGAACTGAGACACGGTCCAGACACCTACGGGTGGCAGCAGTCGAGAATTTTTCTCAATGGGGGCAACCCTGAAGGAGCGACGCCGCGTGGAGGATGAAGGTCTTCGGATTGTAAACTCCTGTCATTGGTGAACAAGGGATTGCCTGGTAACTACGGTGGTCTTTGCTAGTAGCCGAAGAGGAAGGGACGGCTAACTCTGTGCCAGCAGCCGCGGTAATACAGAGGTCTCGAGCGTTGTTCGGATTCATTGGGCGTAAAGGGTGCGTAGGCGGCGGGGTAAGTCTGATGTGAAATCCCGGGGCTCAACCCTGGAACTGCATTGGATACTGCCTTGCTAGAGAACTGGAGAGGAAACTGGAATTTACGGTGTAGCAGTGAAATGCGTAGAGATCGTAAGGAAGACCAGTGGCGAAGGCGAGTTTCTGGACAGTTACTGACGCTGAGGCACGAAGGCCAGGGGAGCAAACGGGATTAGATACCCCGGTAGTCCTGGCAGTAAACGGTGTGCGTTTGGTGTGGGAGGAATCGACCCCTTCCGTGCCGGAGCTAACGCGTTAAACGCGCCGCCTGGGGAGTACGGTCGCAAGATTAAAACTCAAAGAAATTGACGGGGGCCCGCACAAGCGGTGGAGTATGTGGCTTAATTCGATGCAACGCGAAGAACCTTACCTGGCCTTGACATGCATTGCTAAGCTGGTGAAAGCCAGTGAGTGTCGAAAGACACACCTTGCACAGGTGCTGCATGGCTGTCGTCAGCTCGTGTCGTGAGATGTTGGGTTAAGTCCCGCAACGAGCGCAACCCCTGTGAACTGTTGCCACTCCCTTGATTGGGAAGCACTCTGTTCAGACTGCCCTGTGAAACGGGGAGGAAGGTGGGGACGACGTCAAGTCAGTATGGCCCTTACGGCCAGGGCTGCACACGTACTACAATGCCCAGTACAGAACGATCCGAGACCGCGAGGTGGAGGAAATCTAGTAAAACTGGGCTCAGTTCGGATTGGAGTCTGCAACTCGACTCCATGAAGCCGGAATCGCTAGTAATGGCGCATCAGCTACGGCGCCGTGAATACGTTCCCGGGCCTTGTACACACCGCCCGTCACATCATGGAAGTTGCTTGTAGCCGAAGCCGGCGCACTAACCCGCAAGGGAGGTAGCCGTCTACGCTATGAGCAGTAACTGGGATGAAGTCGTAACAAGGTAGCCGTAGGGGAACCTGCGGCTGGATCACCTCCTTTCTAAGGAGAAACCGCACCTCGGATTTATTCGAGGATGCGATTAGGTCGACGGCTAACTCTTGAGTCTCTCGGGATTCAAGTCATGCCGTTAAGACTCCGGAATCGAAAGAAACCAGAGCCAAAGGAAACGACGGTAACGCACAATTCAGTTTTTGTTTGATTGCTGACTCCACATGCCGGACGCGCTTTGCGTTCCGGCATTTTTTGTTTTGGAGAAGGACACCGCTTGTCGCCAAACACTTCGTCGCCTGCCGCTGACATTCGATCACTCGGCTCGCCGCCATCATTTAAATCGCAACGACGGCGAAATCGTGAATCCGATCCGGTCACTTTCCGCATCTGATTGAAAATATGATCTCCGACTTGCGATTTGCCTTACGTCAGCTCGGCAAGGCGCCGGGCTTTACCATTACCGCCGTACTCGTTCTCGCGCTGGGCATCGGCGCGAACACCGCCATTTTCAACGCGGTTTACACCATGATTTTTTCCCCTCCCGCATACGCAAAGCCAAATGAGCTCGTGCAGGTTTTTTCCCAGGACACGAAGAATCCTACTAAATACCGCGCGTTTTCTTATCAGACGCTGCGCGACATTCGTGACCAAAACTCCGTCTTCTCCGGAGTGGCCGGCCACAATGTCGCGTTGGTTGGCTTAGGTGAAAAGGACAACACTCGCCGTACCTTTGCCGATATCGTTACAGCCAATTACTTTCAGGTGCTGGGCGTGACGCCGGTCATCGGTCGCACATTTACAGTGGAGGAAGAGACGCCGGGTCATGCGGCTTCCGTCGCCCTCGTCAGCTATAACTATTGGCGCAAACATGATCGCGACCCGTCGATTCTGGGGCAACAGGTCAAGATCAATGGCCGTCCCTATACCATCGTCGGTGTGCTACCACCGAAATTTTGCGGCACCCTCGCCATGCTTTCCCCGGAGGTTTGGGTTGCGTTCAGTGCCTACGATTTTGTGCAAAACGATTTCGCCGATTCTCAGCAGGAGGCAATGTCCGGTCAGTCTGGAAATAACCTTCTGTTAATCGGCCGATTCAAAAAGGGAATGACTGCTCCCACAGCAGAGGCCGCGCTCAGGACTCTCGCGACAAACCTCGAAAAAGCTTATCCGGTCGAGCAGAAGGACCAAACCTTCATCGCCAAACCCATCTCCCGCTTCTCGATCAGCGATGCCCCGCCCGATGACAGTGACATCACTGCGATCGGACCGTTGCTCATGGGAATGGCTGGCATTGTGTTGCTGATCGCATGTTTGAATCTGGCAAATATGCTCCTCGTCCGCGGAACATCGCGACGGAAGGAAATTGCAATCCGTCTCGCCCTCGGCGGCGATCGCTGGCGCATTGTGCGGCAACTGCTGACGGAAGGTTTCCTGCTCGCGCTCATCGGCGGCGCGGCGGGCCTAATGCTTGGCTTGTGGTCGTCGGATTTGCTCGCGTCTTCGATGAGCGGTCTCTTGCCGATCGATTTCGTTTGGAGTTCCGGACCGACGCTTCCGATCGTGGTTGCGACTTTGATCTTTTGCGTCGTCGGAACGCTCGTTTTCGCGCTCGGCCCGGCCTTGAAACTCTCGCGCGATAGTATCGTCACCGAACTCAAGGAGCACGCCGGCGATGATGTCGTCCGACGCCGCTGGCGTTTTCTACCGCGCAATCCGTTGGTCGTCGCGCAGATTTCCTTTTCCCTCGCGCTTCTGACCGCGGCGGCGCTCTTCATTCGCGGTGCGACCAAGGCGTCATCGGTTGACACAGGGTTGCACGCGATGAATAAGGATCTTCTCCTTGAGATCGACGCGAGCCTCGGTGGAATTAACCAGGCGCGTGCACGGCAGTTATACCGTGACTTGAGCGATCGACTGGCAGCTATGCCTGGAGTTGAGCACGTCAGCATTTCCGCGACAGCACCGTTCGGAATGATTTCGTTAGGCAAACCAATTCAGCGCGCCGGGATGCACGTGAACAAGGAAGATAAACCCGCGACGGCGGCGCAAGGCCTGGCGTTCAGTTCGACTTTCAACAGCATTGGCGCTGACTATTTCGACGCGATCGGTTTGCCACTTCTTCGCGGTCGTGCCTTTACGGCGACGGAAGCTGCACAGCCCGGCAGCGGCGCGGTGGCGATCATCGACGAAGCGCTCGCGAAGAAGCTTTGGCCCGACGGCGATGCACTTGGTCAGCATATCCAGATCGCGGCCGACAACGCGCCGCGTGCGCATCGCGACGATGGCGGCGGCGGCGCAGGTGTTCAAAGCACCGGCAACAGTAGTCTAAAGCCGGAGGAACCGATTGAAGTCGTCGGAATCGCGGCGAACTCGCGAGCTGCATTTTTCGAGAAGCAACCGCGCGGCGCGATCTATGTGCCATTTGCTCGCGGCTTCGAATCCGAGGTTTACTTCTTTATCCGATTCGCCTCATTGAACGAGGGAAATCTCGCGGGCGCGACTGACGCCGTCCGGCGTGCGGTTCGCGAAGTCGATCCGGCCTTGCCGGTGCTTTCGCTGAAAACCTTTGCCAAGCATCTTGACGCCAACCTGGAACTTTGGGCAGTACGAGCCGGCGCCACGATGTTCACGATTTTCGGTGCCGTAGCTCTCCTCCTGTGCATGGTCGGCGTCTATGGTTTGAAAGCTTATTCGGTGGCGCGGCGCACACGTGAAATCGGAATCCGCATGGCCTTGGGCGCGCGTCCTGACATGGTGCAATGGATGATCATTCGCGAAGGCGCGTTCATGCTCGGCGGCGGAGTATTCATCGGTCTGCTGCTCGCGATTGCGGCCGGCAAACTTCTCAGCGGAATGTTATATCAAGTCAGCGCGTTTGATCCACCGGCGTTCGCCAGCGCCTTTCTCTTGCTCGCCGCGACCACATTTTTGGCAACGTGGTTGCCGGCGCGCCGCGCCACGCGCATTAATCCGCTGGTGGCATTACGGACAGAGTAGATAGGTCACATTACGGCTGTGCAGTCCCAGGTGAAAAAAGTAGGCGGTTCACCGTGCGGTTGCATTCCACCGTTGGCATTTTAGACTCGCCATTCCTCACGGGGGCATAGCTCAGTTGGTAGAGCGCCAGCTTTGCAAGCTGGAAGTCAGGGGTTCGAATCCCCTTGCCTCCAAATTTCCTCGGAAGGTCCACAGCCGTCTCCATCTTTCACTGGATTCGAGCCTCGCGCCGCAGGAATGGGTTTCGCTTCTTATTTAGAGAGTTCTTCTTTAGGCGCGAGGGAGGCGACGACTTTTTCGAAGCGCGGATCGCCGCGCAACGGATCCCAATCTGGAGCGAGTTTCAACTCGCCGTAATCGATGAAGGATGGCTGTCCGGCGTACTGACCTAGTAGTTGGAGCGCGCGGCCCTTATCGCCGACGTAGGCATAAATCTTAGTCAACTGGCGGAGCGGGGTGAGACCCCATCGACCCTCTCGGGTCAGTGGCCAGAGTTCGCAAGCATGCTGGGCCGCCTCGATCGCCTCCTGCTTCTCGCCGAGCAATGCCTTTGTTCTGCCGAGTAATCCCCAGCTCATGGCATCATCGGGCTGGTCGCTGAGGCGCTTTTCGAGGCGGGCGCGTGCGGTGAGCAGCGCTGGGTAACCAGCCTCCGCGCGGTTAAAAATAAGGGCCGTATAACCGACGAACCATTCCCGTGGCGCTACGAAGCCCATCAAACCCGGAAGTCCTTCCGGTGGAATCGCTGCCAGCGCACGATCGGCCGCCGCCGCATCGTGCTCGAAAATCGCACAATCCAATGCGGAGCAGCAGATATCGGCCATAGCGCCGGGCTCCTCAGCCAAAATGCTGCTGAGTTCCGCGCGCAAAGGCCGGAGATCCGCCCGCTCTTCCAACGATAGTGAAGCAACGAATAGCCGCATGCATTTGTCGCGTGGTGAGAGAGCTAACGCACGCCGGCCGAGTTGCAGCGCTTTGGGATAACAATGTGCCTCGGAGTAACCGGCCATGGCATTGCTGAGGAGGAGCAGATTGCGTGGATCCAACTCGATCGCGCGGTCGTGATTTCGCAGGGCTTCCGCCCAGCGCCCCTGGCGGTAGTCCATTCTCGCCGTTTCGAAATAAACATGGGGATCGTTAGGCAAGCCGCGCCGGGCAAGCTCCAGTTCAGCGCGCGCGCCGTCATAATCACGCAGGCCGCGGGCGAGATAATGGGCCTGTGCGAGATGCGCTTCACTCGAGTCGGGTTGGAGTTGAAAAGCTTTTCTGATGTTTGCTTGGGCGACCTGGAGGTGAGCTTTGCCCTGACCGTTACTTGTGTAGAGTTCGGCGTGCACCAGGGCGAGCGCGCAGTAGGCCGGGAGAAAGCGTGCATCCCGCGCGATCGCACGTTCGAGTAGGTCTGCCTCCCTGGTTAAAGTTTTCGTCTCAGAACTCTGCTCTCCGAGGGCCTTCGCCTGGCGGTAAAGCTCGTTTGCCACCAGGTCGGTCGTCGGCATTCGCGCGATGGCGGCTTTTTCCCGCGGCGATATGTTCGCCTGGAGTTGAGTCGCGATCGTTTGGGCGATTTCAGTTTGGATCGCGAAAAGATCTTCGACTTCCCGGTCGTAGGTCTGCGCCCAAAGATGTGAATCGGTGCGCGCGTCGATGAGCTGGGCGTTAATGCGCAAACGATTGTTGGAACGTTGCACGCTACCTTCAAGCAGGTGAGCCACGCCGAGTTGCTCTCCAATCTGGCGTGAGTTGCGCGGCTTACCCGGCTGATAGGGGCGGGTCGAAGTCCGGCTGATCACTTTGAGGTCGGCGATCCTGGCCAGGTCTGTCAGAATTTCGTCCTGCACTCCAGTAACGAAGTAAGAGTCTCCTTTATTGTCGCTCAGGTTCTCAAAGGGCAGGACCGCGATGCTTTTCTCAGTCAATGCCAGGCCCGACCTCGTCTTACGCGAGAAGTAGGTGACTAACGCGAAACTAAGTGCCAGGAGTAACACTGCGACACTAGCCGCCAATCGTGTCCACGAAAGCCAGGCATGAGTTGCGCTTACTGCTACCGACTCACTCCTTAGCTCGATGCGACGCTGTGTCTGCTGCAGCGCCTGAGTCAGTTCGCCGGCGCTTTGGTATCGCTCGAGGAAGTCTTTGCGCAGGGTCCTGGCCACGATCTCCTGGATTTCACCCGAAAGTTCCGCCCGGTGGCTTGTGAGCGTTGACGGTTCCCTCTCCAGGATGGCAGTCTTGACTTCTTCTGGCGTAGAGCCGCTAAAAGGAACATGTCCAGTTAGTATTTCGTAAAGAACCACACCGAGGCTCCAGATATCGCTGAAGTGACCAACTGGCTCGCCGCGCGCTTGTTCGGGCGACATATAACGAGCTGTTCCCACGATAGATCCCACCTGAGTCTGCGTGATTAACGCCGGCTCCTGTTCGGATTTCGCTCCTACCAATTCCTGTTGCGCCAGCTTGGCAATACCGAAGTCGAGTACCTTCACGTAGCCATCGCGACGGAGCATGATGTTCTCCGGCTTGATGTCGCGATGAATGATGCCTGCTTCATGTGCGGACGCGAGCGCAGTTGCTATCTGTGTCACGATGTTTATCGCTTCCTCTAACTCTATCCGTCCGCGCAACAGACGTTGCCGCAAGGTTTCGCCATCAATTAGTTCGCTGGCTATGAAGTAAGATGAGTCATGCTCGCCCACCTCATAAGCCGTCACAATGTTTGGATGATTGATTCGTGCGACAGCGCGCGCTTCCTGTTGAAAGCGCCTCAGCCGCTCTGGATCGCCGGTGTAACGGCGGGGTAGAAACTTAAGGGCGGCCTTGCGACCTGCCGTCATGTCGATGGCCAGGTAAACCTCCCCCATTCCGCCGGCGCCGATCCTTTCACGCAGCTCGTAGTGACCTACTCTTAGACCTATCCGTGTATCAGGCTGGGCGTTTTCCAGGACCTTTGCGGCGAGACCGACGGCGGGAGTTTCAATAAAGTGGCCGGCTTGCTGGCGGGCAGCGAGCAACGCTTCCAGCTCCGCGCGCAAGAGTTCGTCCCCCTGGCAGCTCGCGTCGAGGAATAAGCTGATCTCGTGCGGTGGCCTGTCCAACGCGGAGTGAAAGATCTCCTCAATTGTTTGAAGCTGCACCGGCGTCATATTCGCCCGTTCCCGAGGGCGTCGGAGTCTAGCGGATTTACCGCGCGCTGTGCAATTCCTTGTAAAGCCAGGTGCGCGCAAACTCCCAATCGCGCCGCACCGTGATCGCGGAGATTTTGAGCACCTCCGCGATCTCTTCGTAGTTCAGGCCGCCGAAGTATTTCAGCTCAACTACCTGCGCTTTGCGCGCGTCGAGCGCCGCCAGCCGCTCCAAGGCCTCGTGCAATTCGACGATCTCCTTCGATTGACTCGGAGAAACGAGCGCGCCCTCATCGAGCTCAACTTTTTGCCCGCCGCCTCCGCGCTTTTGCGCGCGGTAGCCAAGGGCATGGTTCACGAGAATCTGACGCATCGCCCGTGCAGCTACGGCGAAGAAGTGAGCGCGGGTCTGCCAGGTTGGATTGGTTTGGTCGGCCAGGCGCAGATAGGCCTCGTTGACCAAGGCGGTCGTTTGCAGGGTGTGATCCTGCCGTTGACCACTCATGTAATGATGAGCAAGCCGCCGCAAATCGTCGTAAATAAGCGGCGTGAGCTGGGCGAGAGCGGCGTCGCTTCCGCCGCGGCAAGCCACTAGCAACTGCTTAACTTGTTCGGAGGACGCTGAAGGCTTTTCCACGATTTCTTATCCTATTCCCCTGAAAAATGTCTGCCTAACCAAATTTTTCCGAATCGGATGATCACTTCGGGCGGCGTTTCTTGTTTGTTCCGGTGAAAGGCAAACTATGAACCCAAGAAGAACCAACAAAAAAACAGCTCAGCTCATTCCTTCCATCGTCTCCGTGCTCTTACTCGCGGCGATCGCGTTTTTGCTCGGCGCGGCCCGAACCCAGGCCCAATGTACCCAGATCCTCTCCGGCCTCCGCCAGCCGATCGGCAGCGGCCTGACCGATCAAGGCAACCTCCTGATCGCGGAGAGTGGCACCGGCGAGGCGCATACTGGTCGCCTCTCGATCGTCGATCCGGACGGTAATCTGCGGACGTTGCTCGACGGCCTGCCCTCGGCGCCCGCCGACGTCGGTGATCCCTCCGGCCCGACCGGTTTCGTTATGCGCGGTCGCATTTTGTATCTCCTCGTCGGGACGGGCGATGTGGGAATCATGGGTCCGCTGCCGGGCACAACGCTGGAAAATCCCAACGGTCCATCCTCACCTATCTTCAGCTCGATTTTGGCGATTCATATAAGTCCTTTTGTCGAGAGGAATACGGTTGGATTTACTCTCGCTCCCGATGACGAACAGGCGTTGGCTGACGGCCAGGTCGTTACGCTCTCGAATGGCGGACCGGACAAGATCACGATCCAGGTAGTTGTCGATTTCCCGAACTTCATCCCGTTTCCGTTGCAGGACGTTCCCGACAACATCCAAGTCTCCAACCCTTACGGTTTGGCAAGCATTGGAAACATGCTCTATGCGACCGATGGAGGACGGAATCACGTCTGGCAGGTCAATCTCAGGACCCGCGACTTCTCGCCGCTCGTAGCCTTCGCCGATATTCCCAACCCGCTGTTCCCGGACATCGGCGGGCCTTTTCTCCAAGCGGTCCCGACCGGCATTGCGGTGGCGAGCGGTCAATTGCTTGTCACTCTCCTGCGGGGAGCTCCCTTCCCGACGGGCACTTCCACCGTGGAACAGATCGATCCAAGGACCGGAAGTGACACCGAGTTCATCTCTAACCTGACAACCGCAATTGATATCCGACCTTTTCGAGGTCGCTCCCCCTCAGGGTATCTTGTGCTTGAAGCTTCGTCCGAAGGACCATTCTTTTCCGGACCGGGAACGGTCCTGCGCTTCGATGATCCGGCCGATCCGCCTGTCGTCGTCGCGGACTGCCTGACTCCTGTGCCTAGCTCGATGACTTTTAACAATAGGAATAAGACCCTCTACGTTACTCAAACCGATGGCGAATTGATCGCCATTTCACTACAGTAATGTCGCGGCCAACGTTGTAGTCGGGTCCTGAGCTACAAGGCTCCCGGATAACGCCTTCACCTGGCCGCGACAGCGGCAACCCAACAGCTGGACGATCGATGCCGTCCGGCTGTTTTGGTGCATTTGGAGTTCGGCATTCGAGACCCGAAGCTCCGTCGCCGGGGCATAGCTCAGTTGGTAGAGCGCCAGCTTTGCAAGCTGGAAGTCCGGGGTTCGAATTCCCTTGCCTCCAAAGTCACGAGCCTTAGGTCGCGGCGCCGGGAAACTTCTCCCGCTGCTGGCTGGAGGAAGCTCCGTCCTCCCGCAACTGGTGTTTGTTGTGGCAGACTATAGCTATCAACCTGCCTCCACAGTTCATCAGTGCGTGGCTACCTGGGATATTGCGCAACAGCGCTTGTTAATTCTGTATTTGCAATTCCCCTGTTAGATGGTCTGTAACTGCAAGATCCAGCTTATGCGTCCTATCACTCTCTTTTTCGCTGCTTTGGCGGCCTTTATCGCTCCTGCTTTGCTCTTTGCTGTTGACGATGCACCGCCGAACAAGCCGCAATACGGGGAATGGGGATTCGATATGGCCGGCGCCGATTTTTCCATCCAACCGGGAGTCGATTTTTTCCGCTACGCCAACGGCACCTGGCTCGATAAGACCCAGATTCCCCCGGATAAACCGGCATATTCGCTTCGATTGGCCATGACTGATCTGACCGAGCAGCGGCTCCACGAGTTAATGGAATCGTTTTCCACGGAACAAAAAAACAAAGGCGGCAATCCCGCCACTCTCGAGGACAAGGTCGGCGCATTTTATCGATCGTTCATGGATGACGCACGAATCGAGCAGGTCGGCGCGCAAGCAATCCAGTCGGAGTTGGACGACGTCAAGAAAGCGAAGACGCGCGATGACCTTGCCGCGCTGATGGGACGAACTGCCACCGATTTTGACTCCTCTCTCTTTAACTATGGCATTGAGGTCGATCTGAAGGATCCGAGCAGATATGCGTTCTATCTTACTCAAGCAGGACTCGGGTTGCCGGATCGCGATTATTACTTAAAGCCGGATTTTGCAGCCCAGAAAACAACCTACGGCAAGTATGTCGCCACGCTTCTAAGACTGGTGAACTGGCCTGAACCGGATGCGCGGGCCAGGGACGTTGTCGATTTCGAGATGAAGATAGCCGAGGCGAGCTGGACCAAGGCGCAACAGCGCGATCTGGTCGCCACCTACAACCCGATGAGCGTCGATGAGTTGGAAAGGTTCACACCCGGGTTTGCCTGGAAAAAATTTCTCACCGACGCTCAAATGCCAAAGCTCACACGAGTGATCGTCGCGGAGAAAAGCGCGTTCCCGAAACTGGGGGAAGTGTATGCAAAGGCGCCTTTACAGACGATCCAGGCCTGGCACGCCTTCCACATCGCCGACAATTCCGCGCCGTATCTGTCGAAGCCGTTTTGCGACGCCTACTTCGAATTGCACAGCAAAACTTTGTCCGGGCAAAAGGAAGAGCAGGTCCGTTGGAAACGCGCGATCACGGCTGTGAGCGGCGGCGATTTCGGTGTGGGCGACCGGTTCGGCACCTTCGGCACGATGGGATTCGGCGTCGGCCAGCTCTATACCGCAAAATATTTTCCTCCGGAAGCGAAAGCCAAGATCGAATCGTTGGTCGCCAATCTGAAGGCGGCCTACCGGGCGCGGATCGAAAAACTCGACTGGATGGGCGACGCGACCAAGAAGGAAGCCCTGAAAAAGCTCGATACTTACACGATCAAGGTCGGCTACCCGGACCATCCGCGCGATTACTCGAAACTCGCGATTGATCCGAACGATCTGATCGGGAACGTGAAACGCTGCGCCCAGGCGGATTGGGATTTCTATACCGGCAGTTTTGATGGCCTGGTGGACAAGAGCCGCTGGGGGATGACACCGCAGACTAACGACGCCTACAACGGGTCGCTGCGCGACATTGTGTTTCCGGCGGGCATCTTGCAACCGCCCATCTTTGATGCGAACGCCGATCCCGCGATCAATTACGGAGCGGCCGGCGGAGTGATTGGTCACGAGCTGACCCACGGGTTCGACGATCAAGGCCGAAAGATCGATGCATCGGGCGCGTTGCGCGATTGGTGGACACCGAAGGACGCGGCCACATTCAAGGCACGGGCACAGGTGCTGGCCGCGCAATATTCTAAATTCGAGCCGTTGCCCGGCGTGCACGTAAATGGCGAATTGACGTTGGGCGAAAATATCGCGGACCTGGGGGGATTGACCCTCGCGCTCGCAGCCTATCGAGAGTCGTTGCAAGGAATGCCGGCGCCGGTGCTCGACGGTTTTACAGGCGATGAGCGCGTTATCCTCGGTTGGGCGCAAGCGTGGCGCGGGAAAGTATCGGACGATTACGTCCGGAAGCAGGTGGTGAGCGATCCCCATTCGCCGCGACAGTTTCGGGTGATCGGCCCGACGCGTAACGTTGACGTGTGGTATGACGCTTTTCAGGTGAAACCTGACGCGAAAGAATACGTTGCGCCGGATAAGCGGGTCCGAATCTGGTAACCGGCGGCCGGCGAATGGATCACTCCGAATAACATTCGACATATTTGATCCCCGAACCGGTGTTGAAAACAACCACGCGCTGATCCGGTTCGATCTTGCCGGCGGCAATTAGTTTCCGCAGGGCAACAAAACAGGCCGCTCCTTCCGGCGCGACGAAGATGCCTTCCGCCGCCCCGACGCTCCGCGTGGCGCTGATCATTTCTTCGTCCTCCACCGCGATCGCGCCCCCTTGGGAATCGCGCAGAATGTTCAGCATCACGAAATCGCCGACGGCTTTCGGGACGCGCAAACCGGACGCCAGGGTATGGGCATTGGGGAACTCTTCCGCACTGGTTGCGCCGGTCTCGAATGCTTTCACGATCGGCGCGCAGCCGCTAGCCTGGACGGAGAACATGCGCGGACGCTTTGGGCCGATCCAGCCTAACGACTCTAACTCTTCGAATGCTTTCCACATCCCGATCAAGCCAGTGCCGCCGCCGGTTGGATAAAGGATCACATCCGGCAGTTCCCAACCGAGTTGCTCCGCGATCTCGTAGCCAAGGGTCTTCTTTCCTTCGACCCGATACGGTTCCTTCAAGGTCGAAACATCGAACCAGCCTTCTTTCTCCTTGCGCCGCGCGATCTCGGCGCCGCAATCGGTGATCAACCCATCAATCAGCGTCACATGCGCGCCGGTCTCGCGGCATTCGATCACATTTGCACGCGGCGTGTCGTTAGGCATAAAAATATGCGCCTCGACTCCGGCGCGCGCCGCATAAGCCGCGAGCGCGCTTCCAGCATTTCCGGCGCTCGGCACGGCGAGTTTGGTGGCGCCGAGATATTTCGCCATGGAAACGGCGACCGACATTCCGCGCGCTTTGAAACTCTCCGTCGGATTCTGGCCCTCGTCTTTGATCCAGAGATTCGTCAGGCCTAATTCCTGACCAAAATGTTGCGCACGCAGGAGCGGCGTCCCGCCTTCGCCTAACGACACCGGCTCGATTTCCAATGGCAGCGGCAAGAGTTCGCGATAACGCCAGAGCGATTTTTCCCGGGTGGCAAGCGTTTTGCGCTGCAAACTGTTTTTGATCGCTGCCAAATCGTAGTTCGCAAAAAGGGGTTTAGCGCACGCCGTGCAGAGATTTTGCAATTGCGACCATTCGTGGATCTGACCACAAGACGTGCAATAAAGATGCTTTAGAAACATTGCCGCCAGTATAGCGCAGCTTGCAGTCTGCACGGGTCCAAGCTCACCTAAGCACTCATACAATGAAGCGGTCCCTGGCGCGTCGTCTTCCTTTGCTACGGCAGTGGGTTCAAAAGCTCGATGAATTGGAGCAACGATACGCCAGGCTCAAAAGACAACGTGACAACTTGAAGGCGGAGCTCGCAGATACCAGGGCGGTGCTGGCACCGCTGCAACGTGAAAAAGCCGAGGAACTCGCGCGGCAACACAAAGCACGATCCAGCCTGCCGATACCACCCGACGCACTGAGACTTCGGGTTCATGGGGCCGCAGATGAAGCGACTTTCTTGTCCGTCGGAGGAGCCGTTGCGTCACACGTAAAGAGAATCCTGGAGGAAGAGCAGTGTCCGTCGCATACGTTCGAGCGCATTCTTGACTTCGGGTGCGGCTGCGGACGCGTCCTGCGATTCTTCGAGGATCGACCCGCTTCCTGTCAGTTATTTGCCACCGATGTAGACGTGGAAGCGATCAGCTGGTGCAAAGAGAATCTCGTTAGTCTGGCAAGATTCACCACCAATGCGACGCATCCGCCGCTCCGCTATGAGAACGACTTCTTCGACCTGGTCCTGGCCATTTCGGTCTTCACCCACCTGCCAGAAAGCATGGAGCAGTTATGGCTCGCGGAACTGCTCCGGGTCGCGAAACCGGGGGCCATTTTATTGCTGAGCATCCACGGAGATCGATCGTTCAGGAATGTGCCGGCAAACTCCTATGAGGAACTGGTCTCGCGTGGGTTTTGCTACGCCCATTGTGGGAGCACGGCCGGTCTCCCGGATTACTATCAAACGAGTTTTCATAGCGAGGAATACGTCCGTCGTCGTTGGGCAACCTTCTTCCACATCCGTCGGATCGTGTCGATCGGGCATCAGGACGTCGTGGTGTGCGAAAAGCGTATTATCTAGTGTAGGACGATAGCTCCATCAGCGCGCTTGACGCTCGCGCCAACGTCGGGTTCGTGTTAGTCGCTGGCGGAATGATTGTCGAAAAGGGCCAGACAAGTCACGCCACGTCGCCTCGTCCCTGGTATCGACCGTCGCTCACTGCGCAGATTCTTCTCGGCCTTATCGTCGGTGCCTTTATCGGCTGGTGGCGCCCCGATTGGGGAAACAAGGTCTACTTCCTGCGCGACATTTTCCTTAATCTTATCAAGTCGATCATCGCGCCGCTCGTTTTCTCCACCATCGTCGTCGGCATCGCCGGCGCGGGCAGTCTGAAGAAGGTCGGTCGATTGGGACTGAAGGCGCTAGTCTACTTCGAAATCGTTACCACTGCCGCTCTCGTCATCGGACTGGCGGTCGTGAATCTCACCAAGCCGGGCTTGGGCGTAGCACTGGTGGCTGGGCCTAACGAAATCGTGACCTCCGTCGCGCAAACTCATCCCAAGACGTTGCTCGAAACGGTCGTCCACATCTTTCCGGCCAGCGTGATCGATGCAATGGCGCGTGGCGATGTCCTCCAGATCGTCGCTTTTTCCGTCCTGTTTGCGATGGCGGTCTCGGCGGTTGGCGAAAAGGGTAGGCCGATCGTGTCGGCGATGGAGAGCCTGATGCAGGTAATGTTCAAGTTCACCAACTACGTGATGATGTTCGCCCCGATCGGGGTGGGCGCGGCCATGGCCCATACCATTGGCACCCAGGGGCTCGGCGTTCTCGTCAACCTGGGCAACCTCATCCTCTCACTCTATTTCGCGCTCGTGATTTTCATCGTTCTCGTCTTCGGCAGCGTCATTTTGCTCGTGCGCATTCCGCTCCGCCAATTCGTGAGGGCAGTGCGCGAGCCGGCCGCGCTCGCCTTCGCCACCACGAGCAGCGAATCCGCTTTGCCCAAGGCGATGGAATCGATGGAGCGCTTCGGCGTTCCGCCTCACATCGTCGGGCTCGTCATGCCGACCGGCTATTCTTTTAACCTCACCGGCTCGACACTCTATCTCGCGATGGCCTCCGTTTTCGTCGCGCAGGCGGCGGAAACCACTACCGGCCATCACGTCGGTCTCGATCAGCAGATCACGACCATGCTCGCGCTCATGATCAGTTCGAAAGGTGTGGCGGCGGTGCCACGCGCATCGCTGGTCATTCTTCTCGCAACGCTCAACAGCTTTTTGCCCGCCGGACTCGGACCGATCGGTGTCGCGCTTATTTTCGGGGTCGATGAATTGATGGATATGGGTCGCACGTGCGCGAACCTGATTGGTAACTGTCTGGCGACGGTGGTTGTGGCGCGCTGGGAAGGGGAGTTCGACCAAGACCGCGCACGGATCTTTGGAACGCCCGCTGAAGTGGAGTTGGACTTGCGCTCGGGAAACCTGGCTTTTGCCGAAGCCGCACGCGATGAGTAATTGGTGTGAGCGCCGGCGGGATTGTGCCTAACGAACTAAGGACATTGAGTCCTCTCGCCGATCACCGTTCACACTTTGCTATCTGCATCAGGCGAGCCAGATTCGATTCCGTCGCTCGCGGAAGCGAAAAAGCAGATAGACTTGTTATTTTGTCCTCGTTAGGCTGGCTTGATTGAGATCGAGATCTTTTTGCTCGATCACTCTTACTTCCGGCCTCGCTTTCTTCAGTGCGTCGAGAAAATCACTGCTCTTGCCCACGACGACGAGACTCATCTGCTGGGCCAGATATTTTCTGGCAAACGCGGTCACGGATTCGCTCGTCACTGCATTGATCGATGGGATGAATCTGTCGAGCGTGTCGAGCGGTAGGTCGTAAGTCGCAAGATCGGAAATCTGATCGACGAAGCCACGATTCGTTTCGAGTTGCCGCGCATAGCCGCCGGTGAGAACAGCCTGGCGCGACTTAAGCTCGTCTCCTTTCACCGGGTCCGTGACGAGACGTTGCAGCTCCGATTTCATGACGTCGGCCACCTCGGCGGCGGACTGATTTTTGGTTTGCGCCGAGGCGGTGAACGGCCCTGCCTCGCGCCGGGGATCGAGGGAGCTGCCCGCGCCGTAGCTCAGGCCGCGCTTGATTCGGATCTCGCGGTTAAGCCGTGAGACGAAGCCGTTGCCGAGCGCTGCGTTCGTCACCAGGGCGGCGTAATAATCAGGTGACGCGCGCGCGATGGCCGGACGCGCCACCGTCACAGCCGCCTGTCCGGCTTCAGGCATATCGACGACGATGCTTTGCGGCTTCCAAACAGCCGCGCCGGATGAGGTCGATTCGTTAGGCGCAGTTTCCGGGTTCTTCCAATCGCCAAAATATTTTTCGGCGAACGCCTTTCCCTGCTCGAGCGTGAGATCGCCCGCCAGGACAAAGGCGGCGTCCTGGGGCCGATAATATTTTTGGTAAAGCTGCACGATATCCGCCCGGGTCATCGCCTGGATGGACTCAGGCGTACCGCTGGCGGCGTGGCCGTAGGCTCCTGCGCCATAGACTGCACGCACGGTGACGAAGCGTGCGAGTGATCCCGGCTGTTGCATTGCCACGCGCAAGCCATCGAGTCGCTGACTTTTCAAACGATCGAGCTCTTCCTGCTCAAAGGCCGGATGCCGGACGACATCGGCCAGAATTCTCAGCGCGGCGTCCGCTTTGTCCGACATCACAACCACACTCGCCCCGGAAGCGTCCCAGTCAGCGCCGGACTCGATCGAACCGCCTAACGACTCAATGGCGTTGGCGATCTCGGGCGCAGACATGTTGTCGGTGCCCTTGGTAAGAAGCGCGGCGGCCATGCTCGCGGTTCCGGCGAGCCGCGCGGGATCGACTTCCGCGCCGTGACGGACGAGCAACTGAGCGGCGAGTAATGGCAACCGCGGACGTTCGGCCACGATCACGCGCAGACCATTGGCCAGCCGTGTTTCTTTTGGCTCGGCAAACTTGGTTTCATGCGGCGCTGAGGCCGAGGGAGGAGAATCAACGCCACCGATGGCAAAAGCGAGATGAACATTCGTTAGGCAAAAGAGCACACAGAGAACGGCTGAAATCGTGAAACCCGCAATGCGGAATCCGGAACAACTCTGGAAGCGAGAATCGAAAACGGACGTACCCGCATGAGTCACTTGATCATTCTTCATCATTGGAAATCCCGGCCTCATTACGGTGAGCTTTGGGGTTTGGGTTTTGCGTCTTTGCTCTTCATCACTTCGGGCAGGTATTCGATCGTGACCTTCTTCTTTCCGCTGAGATAGCGGTTGAGCACCTCTTTGATCTCATTAGTTGTGACGGCCTGGAGTTTTGCGAGGTCGGTATTCACGCGACTGGGATCGCCGTAAAGGACGGCGGCTTCTCCGAGGGCGCTTGCTTTGCCATTATTCGTCTCACGTTCGAGCAATTTCGCCGTCAAAAAACGCGTCTTTGCTTTCTCCAATTCCGCCGGCGTCACGCCGTCGCGCAATACCTGGTCGAGCTGCTGCATAAGCGCATGTTCGGCGTCGTTAGGCGATTTTCCGCTCGCCAGGATCATGCGCGCGGTGAGCAATCCGAGGTCTTGTTTCAGATCGGCGCCGAGGCTTGCCTGCTGTGCGATCTGCTGTTGATAAACCAGTGACTGATACAGCCGTGATGATTGACCGCCGGACAAAATTTCACCCGCCAGCTCCAGCGCCGGTTCATCCTCACTCCGAAGAGAAGGCGCCAGCCACGTAATCGCGATCGCTGGCAACGGTGCTTTTGCGCTGTATTCGACGATCTTCCTGTCTTCCGTGCGCGCTGGTTCCCTGGTGGTGACGCGCGGAATTTTCTCCGCCGGCCTCCTGATTGCGCCGAAATACTTTTTTACCCAATCCTCTAATTCGTTAGGCTGAAAATCGCCCACGACAATGAGCGTCGCGTTGTCAGGACGGTAGAAGGTAGAGTGAAAAGCTCGAACCTCCGGCAACTTTGAAGCATCAAGGTCGGAAATGCTGCCAATGCCGGGCCGCTTGTAAGGATGGACGGCATAGGAATTTTTGATCGTGTCGAGATAAAACTCTCCATAAGGATTCGCAAGAATACGCTGTCGATATTCCTCTTTTACGACATCGCGTTCAGAGTTGAAGTTGCTTTCGTTAAGAGCGAGTGAGGACATGCGTTCCGCCTCGGCCCAGAGGATGGGCTGAAGATAGTTTGAGGGAACGATCTCATGGTAAACGGTCATGTCCTCAGCCGTGAAAGCATTGTTTTCGCCGCCGATATTCTCCGTCAGATTATCGAAGGTATCGGGCGAGAGATGTTCGTTACCCTTAAACATCATGTGTTCGAAAAGGTGCGCGAACCCACTCCGCCCCTGCGGATCATCCTTCGAACCGACATGATACCAAACCTGCACCGCAACCGTCGGGCTGGAATGGTCGGCCACGGAGTAAATTTCCAAGCCATTAGGCAGCGATTCGCGCTCGAAATGGAGTGGCGGCACGTCTACCGGCGGCCTGCCCGGCTCCAGTGGAGCGGCGTTGCCTAACGACGCAGCAATTGTAACGGCCGCGAACAGAGCGAACGGGAATTTCACCATGGCTTCGACATTCTGGCGCGCGTTCCGTTGAATGTTCTGCTTTGACCGCAACTTGGAGCAGAATGTCGGTCGCGGATGAGACGCGTGAAAATAAGAGCCCGCACTCGTTACGGTAAGTATCGGACAGAAATTCGCGCGATCCAAACGCAAAGGAGCGGTGGGCCTGAAAGGATTTGAACCTTTGACCCTGCGCTTATCAAGCGCATGCTCTAACCAACTGAGCTACAGGCCCGGTGCGACACAACGCCAGCGGCGTCGGAGGAAGCCAACAGTGCTGGGTGAAGCCGGATTCGTCAAGACTCCCATGATACTGGACGATTTCGTTTTGCCTAACGAATTGCGCGCGCTTTATTTTAACAATCGTTCGACGCGACGGAGCAGTTTGTTCGAATGCGAGCCTCCCCAGTAAATCTGCCCGCAAAGGTGGCAACGGCGAAAGCTCTGGTAGTAAATTTTTGTTAAGGGCTCGAGTTCCTCCCAAACCTCTTCTTTGGAAACGGGAGTGAGCAGCCCATTGCAGCGCAGACAACGTGTGAAAGGCGCGACGCGCTCGCGCAGTGCGAAGCGCCGCAAGACTTCGCATGTTTGTTCTTCGGCGATCTGCGAACGCGGATAATAACCAGCCTGTATCGCAGCGTGCATGAGCAATCGACGGTCGCGCGTGAGCAGGGCACGGCCTTCGGCAACGGTCAGCGCGGCCAATTCGGCATCGGCGGCGAGCGCCGCATAGGCGACGTCAATCCCTAACAATCGCAGATCGCGCGCGAGCTTGCCGAGGTGACCGTCGGCGACAAAGCCATTTTGGCTGCGCGGCTGAAGGCGCGAGCCGGGAAAGAGTTCTGGCGGCGCGGAAAAAGGATGGACTTCGATGCTGGCATCGCTTTGCAAGCAAAAGGCGAAATCGACCGGCTGGTGGTTGACGAGAATGAGATCGATCTCTGGATGCGGCACGCCGCAGGCCTCGATTGCGTCCTTTACGGATGTTTTCTCGCGTAACCGCCTGACGATCTCACGAGCACCGCGTCTCGGCCTAACGAAAATGGGAAGATCGCCGTGGAAACGGAGTCCGAGCTGGAAAAACTCTCCGCCGCCTTGCGCGCTCATGGCCTGACGATTGTTCAGGCCGGCGAGATTTTCCATTCCACCAGCAGAGCGATGATTGCCATCAGCGCGATGATTCCCGCAAAAAGCGAGTCAGCTAACAGCGGGTTGGTTGCGGCCGCGACCAGGCCGACGCCGATGACTGGAATCGAGACGCCGCAGTAACAGGCGATCAGATAGGTTGAAACGATTTCGGCACGCTGATCTTCGGTTGCGATTTCATTGATCTTTTGCAGACTGCAGCGGTAGCCGAAGCCAGTTGCAATACCGGCCAGGGCCGTGCCGATGAGCAACGCCAGCATCGAGGGTTGCAGCTCAGGAGTGAGAAGAAGAAGCAGACTCGGAAGGAGAAGCGCGAGCGCGATGAGAAGACCGCGATGACTCGTTAGGCGTGGAGTGAGCGCAATTGCCAGCGTGCCGACAGCAAATAGCTCAGCGACGATGGCGCCGGCGGCGGCATGATTCTGATTGTGCAGCTTCCGAGCGCAAGCCCGAGAAAATTGGCGCCGATCGCCCATTGTCATCCCTCGGGCTCTGCTTCGATGATCCAGGCAGTCGCCGCCCCCGAAACAAGTGCGATGCCCAGACCGGAAAAAATTCGCGCGGGAAAGAGCCACCATGTGTTTTGCGCGGCGAGAAAAAGAAGCATTCCAAGAGCGGCAATACCTAACGACACTAAGACCACCGGTCGGCGGCCGATCTGATCGGAGAGCCGGCCGAAGAAAAACATCGTGAGGACGGCGCCGACGATATAGATCGCGTAGATCACCGTGAGCATGATCTGTGAAAACTGGAATGCCTGCCGGTAAAGGACGTAGAGCGGCGTTGGCAGCGTGCTCAGGATCTAGATCACGCAAAGAGCGCCGGCCACAATTTGCATCGTCGCGCGGCTCTTGCGTTTCGCTCCTTTCACTCTTTCCAAAACGCCGGGAGTTCGCAGATCGGATGCTCATTCCGCCGCGCACGTGAGTGAAGCTGAGTCGAGCTTCGAAAAACGTCAGGCGCTCAGCTCGCCTGGCTTGCCTAACGAGTGCGCCTCTCCGCTCTTGCACTGAGAGGCGCACTCAGTTTCATGACCAGGTCAGGAATTATTTCAGGGTGATCTCCCGCATCAGCTTGTTGCCCATGATCTCGCGCACTTCCATGCGTTTGACTGCGCCCTGGCGCTGCGTTTCCATGTTGCCGATGAGTTTGCGATCGATCGGGTCGATCTTCTCACGCAAGCCATCGAAAGCAGCCATGTTCGGATATTCTTCCAGCAAAAGGATGTCAAAATCCTGCGGCGTAGAGGCGTCGCCGACGAGGATTTTGAAATCCATGATGATGTTTTGCTTCTTCAACTCTTCGTTCTCGGCTTTGAAGATTTTCGCAAGCATCTTGAGGTAGTCATCGCTCATTCCGGCCTTGGTCTTCACCATCGTGATGGCCCAGACTGGGCCTTCCGTGTACGGTGCATCGCTCTGGGCGAAAACATGGCCTGCAACGCTGAGGGCGAACGCGGCTATAACTGCGAGTGACAAGTTCTTCATGACTGTCATTCCTTTCTTTTGGTTAGGTTTGTCGACGTATTGAGCCCGCGACGAAAGGATCGGCGGATCATTTGTCGCAAAGGGTCACTCAGACTGCATGGGCGATATGTGAAATGACAAGCACAATCGCAGTCGCGGCGTTTGATGGATCAGCCTGGCGACATTCAGTCGACTCGAAATCACAGGCTGGAGGCTGGTGAGGCAATTTATTCCATGGTCAATTCGTGCTCGACTTTCTGGCCATTGCTTCCCGGCGCGCGCGGGCAGGATAGATCGCGCGACAACTCAAAATGCCGAGGAATGCACCGCAACAATCCACTAGCACGTCGATCGGTGAAGCAGTGCGAGAGGGAATGAAGGATTGGTGATATTCATCCGCTACCGCGAAGATCATTGCCGGAACGAATGCCATTCCGGCGCGCCGCCAGAAGCCATGCACTCGTTCGGGCAAGGCACGAAAGAGCAGGCTGGTGAGAATGGCGTATTCGGCCAGATGTGCGGTCTTGCGCGCAACCATGTGCACGTGTGCAATCGCGACGGGCGAGATGTCGGGTTTGAGCCACCGAAGGAATGGCGTGATAAAGCGCGAGGTGTGCTCGGCTGACATCAAATCAGTCGAGCCGAAAACCATCAGCGCCATCCAAAATACGACGGGTCCCCAGGCGCTTAGAAAACGACGCAGATTCAAGCGGCCAAGCTAGGTGCCGAAGACAAGCTGACAAGGAGCGCCACTTTGTCCTCGCGTCGACTGCCGCAGCCTCGCAAGGTGGCAATCGCCGATCCACCCGTTATTCTAGCCCTGTCGATATGCGACCAATTGTTTTCGAGCCAATTTTCATGGAACGAGTCTGGGGTGGTAGGCGTCTAGAGGAATTGTTAGGCAAACCGTTGCCCCCAGCAAAAAAGATTGGCGAGTCGTGGGAGATCGTAGATCGACCCGAGGGTCAAAGCGTCGTTAGGCAAGGCCCTCTTAAAGGCAAGACTTTGCATGAGCTTTGGAGCGATCACCGGCCGGAAATCTTCGGGACCGGAATGCCGAATTCGCCGCGTTTTCCTCTTCTCGGCAAACTTCTCGATGCCTCGGAGATGTTATCGCTCCAGGTACATCCGCCCGTCGACGTCGCGCAGTCGTTAGGCGGAGAGCCGAAGGGCGAGCTTTGGTACTTTATCGCGACTGAACCGGGGGCCGAAATTTTTGCCGGCTTGCGGGCAGGCGTGCGGCGCGAGCAGTTTGCCGATGCATTGCAAAACGGTCGCATTCCCGACCTCCTTCACCGCCTGACGTTGCGGGCAGGGGAAAGTTTCTTCGTCCCGAGTGGCCGCCTGCACGGACTCGGCGCAGGAAACGTGGTGGTCGAAATTCAGCAGAACAGCGATACGACCTATCGCGTCTTTGACTGGAATCGGCAAGATGGCCCCGGCCGGCGACGCCACTTGCATATTGCAGAGTCGATGCGCGCCATTTGTTTCGACGATCACGAGCCCGCTCCAATTCAGGCTAAGGGCGAGGAGCTGTTGCGCTGCCCGCATTTCATCGTCGAAAAATGGGAGATCGCCGGCGAACGACCAGCTTTGCTTGAACCGCGCTTCGCGCTATTTGTTTGTCTCGACGGCAAGATAGCGGTGAGGGACGAAGTCTTTCGCCCGGGAGACTTCTTCCTCGTCCCTGCATCCGGGCAAAAGACTGTGTTACATTCGTTAGGCGACAACAGTGCCGCCCTCCGAATTACCTTGCCAGCTCGCTAGAGCCGTCGTGACTGGGCCCTCACGCTCAAACGCTATTGTCTTATTCTTACACGCGACTGTGCAAACCCACCGTGGTTGCTCTTGACGGCGATCAAAAGCGGATTTGTTGCAATGTGCGAGAATTTGGCGCTGTAGTTGCCGTTGCCATCACTCATCATAGTGCCAAGGATTCTACGGCGGCCGGGAGCCCCAGCCGATAGGGTGGCCGTGGGATCTGAGTCAGTCGCCATTACGGTCAGCTGCATAGTCGTACTATTATACAGGGCGCGCGTAATGGTGATCGTGTCAATCGGTTGAGTCACCCTCACTGTTCCAACCATTCCACAGCAGAGGCCATGCGGGGTGCAGAAATAAGGAAACGTCCCCGTAGCCGCGAAGGTGTAGCTAAAGACGAACCCACTATCTTGAATTCCTGAATCCCACATCCCGTCCGGATTTCCGGGTGTGCCCGACGTCGAGCTATGTCCGCTCGACGCCCAGGTCCATTGCACCGTGTCGCCGACGTGAATCGCTACCTGCTGTGGCATGAATTTCAAGCCACCTTCGCCTACTTGAACCGTAATGGTATCGGCTTTGACATTCAGCAGAGAAAAGGCTGCTGTGCAACAAAGAGCAAACGCGAATTTGGAATAGTTTTTTATGGGTTTGGTCGCAACATGGTAATCGGTCACCTCATTGAGGCAAGCCGAGACTTCAAGGCGTTTTGGTTACTTTCGGAAGAGGCTCACCTATTCACGGTCCAGCCGCGTCCTAGCTATCTCGCAATTACATAACGACGGTAGCCTCCGACTAACGTTTTTTCGTCCCAAGCGGCCTACTGCCTAAAATGGCGCGAACAGCCTCACGGACGAAGTCTTCGCCGGGGGACTTTGTCCTCGTCCATCGTCCCGGCAAAAGGCTACGTTAGGTTCGTCCGGCGAGAACCCCAGTCCTGACTGACTCTTGACGTTCAAAGACTATTGTCTTACACGCGACGTCGCAGTGCCACCGAGACTGCTCGAGACGGTGATCATTCGCGGATTTGTTGCAACGTGCGCGAATTTGGCGCTGTAGTTGCCATCGCCACGGGTCCTCATCGTGCCGAGGATTTGCCCCGTGCTCGTGACCGAAACCGTGAGGGTGGCAGTAGGATCCGAGTCAGTCGCCGCCACCGTCAGCTGCATATTGGTGCTGTTATATTGAGCACGGGTGATGGTGACCGTGTCGATGGCCTGAGTCACCGTCACAGTTCCAACCATGCCGCAGCAACCGCCGTGTGGCGTGCAATAATACGGAAACGTTCCCGCCGTGGTGAAGGTATGGGTAAAAACGAACCCGCTATTTTGTATTCCGGAATCCCACATCCCATCGGGATTCCCAGGCGTGCCCGAGGTTGAGCTGTGGCCACTGGCTGCCCAAGTCCATTGCACCGTATCCCCGACGTGGATCGAGACATTCGCCGGCACAAATTTTAGGCCGCCCTGACCTACTTGAACCGGGATGGTATCGGCTTTGACATTGACCAGCGAGAAGACCGCCGCGCAACAAACAACAGACGCGAATTTAAAATAAGTTTTCATGGTTTTTTGGTGGCGCAGGATCATGACAGGCCAATCGCGTGAATCGAAACTAAATTTCGTAACGATTTGGTTACATTCAGGGGAACGCCGTCCTTCCCTCCGTGGATTGATGGTGCAAAGGTGACCGCGTCTTACGTCGCGATGGCATGCCGGCGGCAGACTCCGCTCAGCAGTTCCCAGAGCCCGTTGAGCACCCGCTCAACCGCCAAAGTAACGGTCGAGAAATTCTCTTTTCCGACCCTGCTGGCCAGCAGCTTGCGCTCGATCGCTGCGTGTTCGCGATCAGCTCCAATGTGCACGGTGAAATAGCGATAACTCTCGGGATCGTTGAAACGATAATGCTTGATCAGTCCGTCGATTTTCGATTCCGAGACGGCCGGAATTTGGCTCTCGTAGGCGTAGAGCGCAGCCAGGCCCTCGGCGAGGTCGGCCCGGCCACAAATGTCGCGGAAAGTGGAGATAAGCTGCGCCGTCTCCGTCCAGGTTTCGGTCGTGTCGAGTTCGTTAGGTGACACGCCCAGCGCTTGAGAAAAGTTTTTCCAGAGCTGCGGGTGATTCGGTTCGCCAGCTTCTTCGTCGATCAGGTTTTGCAATAGGTGGCGGCGTGTCGCCTGATCGTTACACCGGGCGTGCACCGCGGAGAGATATGTCGGGAAAGCGGCGACGTGCTGATAGTATTGGCTGGCGTAGTCGGCCAGCGTTTCCTTGCGCAACGCGCCCCGGGTCCAGGCGAGATAAAATGGATGCGTCAACAAGTGACGAGCGGAGATCTGTTGATCGATATGGTCAAGATAGGTGTTCATGGTTGCAGAGCTTTTAGGCGATCCGACCGGGCTTGGCAATCTGCCTCTGCCGAATCGTTGAGATCTTCACCCGATAAATAGCGAAAAGTGAGTAATAGATCGTGCCAGGTGGTGCGTAGCGGGCCGTGCTGCGCAAAGCGGCGGGCCGAAGAATACACCGGCGGCGTGAGCGTGACGGTTTTTCCTATTCGGCGCAGCCGGCGTGAGAAATCAAGATCCTCGAACATTGCCAGCTCACGATAACCACCGAGCCTTTCGAAAATTTCTCGCCTAACGAAAAGTGCCTGATCTCCAAGATGCCAGCCGAACAATCGATTGCGCAGAGTGGCAAGACGGGCGGTGATGGCCAGCACCAACGAGGAAGAGCAATAACGGCGACTGAAAGCTCCGCCAACGACTTCGCGCCGCTCCAGTGCTCCCAGCAGCCGGACAAGTGCCCCTGGCGGGAGAAGCGTATCGGCATGGAGAAAAAGCAGAACGCGCCCCCGCGCCGCGGCCGCACCGTAATTCATCTGCCGGGCGCGATGGCGCTCCGGATAGGCGAGAATCTGCGCACCACCACTGATTGCCACCGAGGCGGTGCCATCTTCGCTTCCGGCATCCACTACGATAACCTCGTTAGGCACGCCCTCAATACGACCGAGGCACCTCGGAAGAGCCGCCGCTTCGTTTGCCACCGGAATAATTATGGAAATCTCGGGCTTCATTGTCATCCATCCGCGCCATCGCCAGCGGCGACCGCACTATAATTACTCTGTCACTCACGGAGCGCCAATTCCTGATCCTTACCCGCGTTATTGCGGCGCAGTTTAGTGGCAGCTAATACAGAGAGTTGCTTATCAATCGCATGAAGCGTCAAAAAGCTGCCAGGACAAGTCAGCACAGAGAGTCGGTGCTGAACGAGCGCGATTGCCTGCTATCACCTGACTTACGGAAACCCATCGTTCGATTCAGGCCTGGCCGCTGCTGTCCATGCCTTCAAGAATTTGTTTGCTGACGACAATGAAGAAGAATGCCGTCGAGAGCCCGCACATCAAAATGCCGGTCAATCCCTCCACCGGACCGAACAATCTCCACTCTTGTGGCAGGACTAAGTCACCGTAACCAATCGTGGCGTAGGTAACTCCCGAAAAATAGAACGATGACTCCATGTTGGGCAGACATCCTTCCCACCAAAAAAATAGCGCCCACACTGCGATCTCGATCATGTGTATGATAATCAGCAACCACGCGACGCGAATCAGCAGCCAGGTAATTGGCCAGAAGTCCGCATTCGACCGCGCGGTCGAATGCATCACGTGGCTTAGTGACATGCCGAGGCCAGCGGCATGCATGATTACCGTGATTGCCACGAGAAGGGAGGCAATTAAGAGATTCGTGATCATTTCGGAGTTAGTCCTTGCCTAATGGTTTGCTCACACTTTCTGGAAAGTTTCTACCGCGTCGGCCACGCTTATGAAACGGTTAATTCCGCCCATTTTATCGTCGATGCCTTCATGACGGAGCCGATCGCGCACGGAGGAACGTGCTTCGACGGCATGAAATTGGATACGTCTGGCAGCAAGATCATTGGCTAGTTGACCAAGTGCATGTGCACTTTGCAAATCCACCCGCGGCGCAGCCGAAAGGTCAAGGATTACCAGTCTTGGCAGCGGTATTTCCGCGCTTAGTCGATCAAGGATGGTCGTGCAAACATGCTCTATGTTGAAATAAATAAGACTGGACTCAGGCCGAAAGATGCGCACACCGGGAATAAGCTCATTATCCGGATGACGTTCGCGATCTGAGAATCGACGAGTTCCCGGAATCCGCCCCAGGAAGGCCACATGAGGGCGCGAAGCGGCACGCAACAGTTGCACGAGCGAAATAGTAGCGCCGATGAGAACGCCGCGTAACAGGCCAGACCCGAGCACACCTAATAAGGCCGCAATCGCGACGACAAACTCGGCGCGGTCTGCCCGCCAGAAATGTTTGAGCACCGCGACTTGGAACAAGCCGAGCACGGCCATGAGCACGATCGCTGCGAGGACGGGCTGCGGAAGGTAGCGCAATGCACCAGATACGAATAAGACGACTAACAGCATCAGGATTGCAGCGACGAATCCGGACAACGGTGTGCGCGCGCCACCGCTTTCGTTCACCAGCGATTGCGACATCCCGCCGCTAACTGGCAGACCGTGACCCAGCCCAGCCATGACGTTAGCGCCGGCGATGCCGAGCAGTTCCTGGTTTGCGTCAAAACGATAGCCGTGCTTTGCCGCAAACATGCGACCGAGAGCGGCGGTTTCGACCATCCCGAGAAGAAAACATCCGAGCGCCAGAGGCATGAGGTCGTTCAAATCAGACAGATGGACGGTTGGAAGTCCAAATGGAGGCAATCCTTGCGGCACCTGACCCAGTAGTTTTACGCCGAGACCACCAAGATTCATCATTGCAGCGGCAACAATGCTCGCGATGACAACGAAGAGTGACACCGGCTTATTCTTAAGAAATCGTTTGCCTAACAATAGTACAGCCAGCGCGCAGAGACCGAGCAAGACCGACGTCACGTTTGTTTCGCGCAGGTGCGAAAAGAAGTAGCCTGAGCGCTCCCAGAAATCGCCGTGCGATCCTTTGAATCCAAAAAGCTTCGGCAGTTGAGTGCTTGCGATAAACAGAGCGATACCACACTTAAATCCGACCAGGACACTTTCAGAGATGAAGTTGACAATCACTCCTGCTTTAGCCAGCCAGGCGATGAAAGCGATCGCCCCTACGATCCACGCAGTGCAGGCTGCCAGAGCGCCGAATCGTGAGACGTCGCCACCAGCGAGATCCCCCAGCGACGCTCCCACCAACACCGAAATGGCGGATGTTACCGTGATAGCCGTTTGCCGTGAGCTGCAGAATAACCAGAAGACAAGCCCGGAGAACAGGCAGGCGTAGAGACCTGCTTCAGGAGGAAGATTGGCCAGCGAAGCGTCGGCCAGCCCGGCAGGCATGAGGTAAGCCGCCAGCGTAACGCCGGCAATCAAATCGGCGCGCAGCCACCTTCCCTCGTAGGCACTCAACCAATTAACGACGGGAAAAACGTTATACCACCGCCTGCGAGCTACCGGGCGCGAGTCAGTGCTGGATAGTGACAACTCGGCGGTTGCTTGTCTGGCTATCTCGTCGCCCATAACATTGAGTTACTTTTGACCGCGAGGTTTTATGCGCTATCGCGCCTGTATTCTCCTGCTCACTAGCGGCTTCTTTGCAAAGATCGTCAGCCTTTCTGACGCTCAATCCAAATCTTACGTTCGGCCTCGTCAAACACATAGCTTAGAACTGCCCGGCTAGCAATTGGCGCATCCGAGCGAGGAACGTGTATCGCCTTGGAGCCGGAATCCCATTCTGCATCCTTCTGGCGACGGCCTTTATTTGCTTTCAATTTTGCGGCCAATATGCATCATGGTGCGCTGGCCGATGTCGCAGCAGCATAATCCCCTTTCACGCAGGAGCGGTGGTCCGCGTTCACGCCATTTGGGCGTGGCTTTGAGTCAGGCAAAAAGATCGGCCGAAATCCTATGAAACACTCAACGAACACTCGGTGTCTTATTCTTATCGTTTCGGGGTTAACCATGCTGCTTAGTCTCAGGCTGACCTTCGCCGATGACTACAATTGGATTAATCCAGATGGCGGCCAGTATGAAGACATGAACAACTGGGGTAACACCGAGCACCCTAACGGACCGGCCGGACCACCGACGGCAAATGATAATGTCAATCTGGGCTCGGGTGAATATAACGTGCAGGTGAACAAACCTACGGGAGCCATGACTCTCTCGGGCAATAGTGGCGCTCAACTCTACCTTACTGCTGACTACTCGGCCATGAACCTGGCTGACGCCGTCCTGATTTCCGGCATTGGTACATTGACCGCTCAAACAGTGACCGGCCTGGCGGGCCCCATAGTCAACGGAGGGTTCCTAAATGCGAGTAGCTTTACTGCATCCACTCTTCGTTCGACCAGCTTCGGCCATGCCACCATTAATAGCATAACTCCAACTAATTTCCTTGGGATTGCGACTTTCATGGCAGATAACGGTGGTAAAATCACGATCCCGGCGGCGACTGCCAATGTCGCTTGCGACGTGAGTGGCACTTCCGCACACGAGACCGGCGGCTTTATTGATGTCCAGGGGAATCTGTTTAATACGCGCAATGCTTCCGTCTCTCTTGATGCCCTTCCTGTCTTTTCTAGTTCGCTGCACGTGGGCGGTAATTTTTCCGTTGCCGGTAGTTTCCTCGATGTGACAAATGGCGCGGTGCTAACTGTCGATCAAAACCTTCACCTTTTCGGCGGACGCAGCAGCTCAACTGGCGAGCTTTCGCCCGGCGGTGGACATTGGGGCGAGGTAGGAGTGAACGAACCGGGGACGGCAATCAACGTGGCAAATAACATCGACTTGGGCGGCGTCGGCGGGCCAGGCATGTTTTTTCTTTCCATCAATGATGGGGTAACAGTGACATGCAGTCAGTTGCGGATTGGAAGCGGCAGCTCCGTGACAATGAGCAGTGGGGCGCAGGTCAACGCCAGGATCGTTCAAAACAAGTCTCTCATTCAACTCGATGACACCGGTGTGCCTGGAGCAGTCTTTGTCGGATCTGGCGGATTGGCCGGTGGTGCAGGTGAGCTGGATGGGAACCTGACGATCGGGTCGGGCGGACGCTTTAACCCTGGGGAAGAGTTAGGACAGTTTACGCTGCAAGGCAATTACGCTCAGCAAGCAGGTAGTACCTTCTATGTCGAAATTGGCGGGACTGATTCAACTTCTGGTTATGACAATATCAGTACTGGCGGAACCGCTACCCTGGGGGGCACGTTGCGGGTCAGACTGGTCAATGGCTTTACTCCGACGGTTGGCCAAATCTTTTCAATTATCAACGCCGGCACCGTCACCGGTTCCTTTGCAACCATCTCGCCTCCGACCCAGGCAGGTATCTCTATCGTCAACGGCGGGTCTTTTCTTCAGGTAAAGATCGATAGCGTGGTTGCCGGCGCACCTGTAATCAGCAGCCCTACCAGTGCCGCCGCGGCTCCTGGCGCTCCTTTTACCTATCAAGTCACGGCCACTAATAATCCCGTGAGTTATACGGCCACAAGTCTGCCTTCGGGATTGACGCTTGAGACCAGCACCGGCCGTATCTCCGGCATGCCGAAGAGCGCCGGAACTTTCATTGTCCCGATTAGCGCAAACAATGCCGCAGGTTCCGGCGCGGCCGATCTTACGATTCATTCTGACTCATCTGTTGGCACGGTTTCATTCCTGAATATCTCGACGCGTTTGGACGTCCAGACCGGCGATAATGTCCTCATAGGCGGGTTCATCATTACAGGCTCGAATGCAAAGCAGGTTCTCGTCCGCGGCCTGGGCCCATCGCTGGCTGATCAGGGAGTGACGGGCGCGCTGGCCGATCCAGTGATTGAGTTACACGAGCCCGATGGCACGGTCATAACTAACGATAACTGGCAGGACACCCAAAAGAACGAGATCATCGCGACAACCATCCCACCGTCAAACTCGCTGGAATCAGCGATCGTGGCCACGCTGCAACCGGGCGCCTACACAGTCGTGCTGCACGGCAAAGGGGTTGGCATAGGAGTGGGTTTGGTCGAAGCTTATGATCTCGATCAAACCGCGGCGTCGGAACTGGCAAACATTAGCACGCGCGGCTTTGTCCAATCGGGCGACAACGTCATGATCGGCGGAATTATTGCCGGCGGACAGGAAGGCTCCTCGACGATCGTGGTTCGAGGCATCGGTCCGTCGTTAGGCTCGATGAACGTCAACAACGCTTTGCAGGATCCGACACTAGAACTGCACGATAGCAGCGGCGCTCTGATCGCAACCAATGATGACTGGCAAGATACGCAGGAAAGTGAGATCGAGATGTCGGGACTCGCTCCCATCGATGATCGCGAGTCAGCCATTGAAGCGACTCTCGCTCCCGGCGCCTACACCGCAATCCTGCGCGGAAAAGATAACGCGACCGGCGTAGGTCTGGTCGAGGCCTATAATCTCCTATAGGACCTACTTCGCGGTCGGTCCGACGATTGAAGAGATAGTTTGCGCTCATTTCCTAGTACGCATTCCCAATCTACGAATAATCCCATGCACCATAGGGATCAGACGCAACGTCACTAACAACACAGCTTTGCGAGGGCCTGATATGGCTCGACTGGGGGCCCCTCTTGATGCCCTGGTAACAAGCGTTCACCGAAATCAGTGGAAAGCCAGTCGAAGAAGAAGCGTTCGGCACCAAATAGAGTTGCACCTGCCCACATCCCACTCAGCAGCGATTCAGTACGGCTCAGCTTTATCCTTTATTTCTTTGGCTCGGTGTTATGACGAGCCGGGCGGTGCACGGCGCGAACGGCGCAATCGTATGGCGAGGATGAATAGGGTGATGAGTGCAATAACAAACACGATCAGGGATCCGATAAATACGGCCAGTACGACATAGACCAGATCGTAGGAAAGCGGAACGGTCATCAGCCAAAAGCAGCAGGCTGCCGAAGTAAAAGCAAGCACGCTGATCCACCCGACTACCTTCAGAGTTCGTCTGGTGTTCATAACTAAGAAGCGCCACCGTCTAACGAGAAAGTGATGCGCGATGGTCACCTCTTATGAGATTACGCTTAGCGTCTTCCTGATCTCTCCGCGGTCGACTGTCAGGATAATCGAGTCTCATGACAATGCCGATGAATCCAAGGCTGTTAGATCTTGGGTATGCCACCCAATCCGGTAACGGACAGGATGGTGGCAATGCAGAGAGCTAGCCATACAAGAACGACTCCGATCAGGAAGAACATACGCGCCGCTGCGACTGCATTCGCTCGCGGGCGAGTGGCCACATAAGGAGTGATCGCCAGCACGAGACTGCCAATCGCCAATGGGAGCAGGACAAGACTGTCAATCGCCCGCCACGAACCCCATCCTTGGAATCCCCAAAACCCAAGAAACGCGCTGCAAACCGCAAAACAGGTTGCAGCCGCAGAACATAAACCTACAACCGAGCCCTGTGGATGTTCCTCCGTCATATGCCTATATCAATCAAGATACACATAAGCTTGGTCTGCGCCTTCTCACCTAGTCGGATTAGTTATTCACGATTGTAATAGCTCACGGAGCCGTGGCTCGACCTTCTCTACGCATTCAGGCAAATCACTTGCTTCGTGTAGCAGGCCTTCCACGACAACGCGGAGCGCCTCCAGGACTGCGCCCCGGTCGAGCGAAGCGACTAATCCTTTGACAAACCTCTCGCGCGCATCGGCGGGCAAATCATCGAACCCGCGACCATGGAATGGAGAGAGGCCACGACGACGACAGGCGAGGCTGAGCGCGTAATCGCGAGCTCTGCCGATCCAGTACTCGGCCTGCCAGAAGCGGCCTCGTTCGACGCAAACCCGAGCCCGAACGGCGTGATGTGCGGCGTAACCAAAGAGCTCCTCGGCCGGCGTTGGCTGAATGTGCGGCTTTTCGATCGCGACCCCGGAGAGGAGCTTGAACTTTGGACCGCTGGCCCCGAACTCCGATGCAGGAGTGAAGGAGAGATCAAACTGTAAACATCCTGGCAGTAAGAACACTCGATAAATCGATGCGCCAGCGACTAGATCGAATAGCGAGACCGCATCGAATTCCTGAATGAGTTTGCCCGTCCAGTCCGCGAGCACGTCCGTAACAGCAAAGCGTTCAGAGACCGCGAAGGTCAGGTCAAGGTCGGACCAGCGGTCCCCGTCGGAAAGTGCCAGCGAACCGACCACCGCGCTCGCAACGATCCGCGTGTCTTCCGCGGCCAGCCCGAGGACACGGTCGTGAACCTTTTTGCGATATCCTTCGGTGAACATGCCGCTCGCGGTAACGAGACAAAGATGAGCTGCCGCTCCGGCGGACGCAACTGGCAGCGATCTGAATCATACTGGCTAGGATAAACATCCGAAAGCACGACGCAGTATAACCGCGGGTTGAGACGACGGCGCGCGTGACGCTAGGTGAAAGGGAAGTAGTCACGCAAAGCGAGGCCGTATGGTGCCTCGTGATCAGTTTCATCGGTTGGTTAGGCGTTTCAAGTCTGCCTCGGCTAACACACGCTAAAAACTGCCGCCTCGCGAGCCACAAAAAAGGATACCTGCTGGAAAGAGTCAACCGGAAGTGCCATGGCTGTTTCTAAGATGAACGAGCCGCCAATCGCCGCCTCACCTCGTTTGCGCCATGCCGCAATCTCGGATCGGTCAATTACAAAGATGTAAGGAATCTCCGCCATGAAATCTTTAGACGATTTTTGATGCGGCAGTAACGTTAGGTAACTATGAAAACGGCGAAATCAGTGCTAGCGATAATGGTAGGTATCGGGCTTACTTTGGGCGCGACCGCTCAACCTGGAAAACATCCTGGAGAAATGGTCGACCTAAAGACGCTCCCCGCCTCTGTCCAACAGACAATTAGTCAGAAGGCGGCCGGCGGAGAGGTCGTTCGGGTAATGAGGGAAGACGATCCGGATGGCAGGTGGTTCTACGAGGTCGTCGTCAAAGCAAACGGGAAAGAGTCAGGTTTCGAGGTGGACATGCATGGGAAAGTCGTGAGGCATCACGGCTAAGTCAGCTAATCGTCCACATCCCGCTGCTCGTTAAGGATTCAGCATCCTCGCCGATGGCTGAGAGGGTGGGGTATAATTTCCCGCCAGTCTTGTGCGTGCCATGTGCCGCCTTGTCCATGCGCGGTCGACGAAAGGCGAGCGCACGGCGGAAGCACGCTCAGCGCAAGGAGTCGAGATCAATCAATAGAGCCATCGGCTATCCGAAAGCCCGAGTGCTGGCCTGCCGATTGCATCCATCAAATGAGATCCAAGATCGGCGACCGCGTGAGCTACCAATGACGTTCGACGCTCTCAAAGCTAGGCATGAGGACGGTTCGCGATTCGCGGCCTGGCATGGGTTGATTCCGGTCACTTTGATTGCCGCGCACGGATCATCAGCCAAATTTTCCGCGCAATGAATAGTGTGACCTGACTCAGGAGAGCCGCCCCAAATCCAGACAGGCGATATGCCCCGAGCCATAGGGCAACTCCAATCACGGCGAAGACCACGCCTGAATACATCCAGAAGCCCGAAAGAATAATTATAGGAACAAAGACAAACCGAACAGCGCCGGCATACTGTTGAACTTCCGAAGCCGGTTCATAAATGTAACCCAGGATCGGGATGCTAAGGATAAGGTGAACGCAGCGAAGGATCGAACGTTTGGTGGCATTATTCATGGTTAAGTTGTGGAAATCGGAAAAGACGCACATGAGGCCTAACGATCAAGCTCAGGCACAGCCCGATGGCGACGCGCTCGTGCCGGCACCACAGCGACCTGACGAAAGCAAGAGTCAAAACTGTGGCGCGGCGGCTGTTGGTCGCAGCGCCTTGTTAGGCCTCGGCGAACACGTAGCGTGGGTAGCTCGATTTGGCAATGGAACTCGATGCGAGATCCAGGTCCAGAGTAGCGATGGGGCTGGATGCGGAAGTGCGCACTAGTTCATTACCTTCGGGATCAATGATCCAGCCGACCCCTCCGCATGAACCATCGTTGTGCCTCCGGTTCGAGGAAAGGCTGAAGGCGCCGGTCCGAACTGCCACCGTCTTAGCCAGCGCGACCCATCGCTCCGTTGTAGCGGCGGCGGTAGCCCGAGGTGATATGACCGCCTGCACTCCAGCTCTGGCATATGGACCCAAGGTCTCGAGAGCCCAGAGCTCGGTACAAATGTTGAGGCCAAACTTGAGCGATCCAGCCGAGAAGGTGGGGAACTCTTCACTGCCTTTCGTGAACCAGCGCGCCTCCCATCCACCGGCCTCGTTCGGCAAGTGTCGCTTGCTTCTGAGAGGGACGAAGCCACTGGCGGCCGACCAAAGGAAGCCCTGGTTCAATGGCTTGCCCGCTGTGGTGACAGGCACGGAACCAACCACATAGGCGCACTGCAGCTCTGGCAAACGGGCAAGCCAGGTCGTAGCGGCTCGTTCGAGTGCGGTCCATCGCAATGGGTCAAACTCCTTCTTCTCCCAAACAGGCTCCAGGAACGCAAACTCTGGGAGGACCAATAGATCAGTGCCTTCGGCTCGTGCATGCGCACATAGCGCTGCCCAAGTTCTCTCCGCGGCCGGTGGATCATGAGGTGTTTCGCAAACGGTGACGCGCATAAACATCTTTCGGAAGCCTAACGAGAACAAGCTGATTGACCGCTATCCTGGCTGAGCTCTGTTTCATCTGAAGCTGCTTTAATCATCTGAAATATAGACATCGAGCCGGTTGCGTTTCGCTCCAGCGCTTGGTCAGGCGATTTGCTACGCGAAACGCGCGGAACAGGAAAGCCAGAGACAGCGCCCAAGTACACCAACGATAAGAGGAGGAATCGATCATTGGGGACACGAGACGACCGTATCTTGAGCCGCGACGATTTGCCATTGCCCTTTGCGCTTTAGCCACGTGTCAGTCCATACCTGGCATCGCTTTGCGTCACTGCCGCCTTCTGCCTGGCGGAGGCGGCTTTCTGCTCCGTACGCGATGGCAATGGAGTCTCCGAAGAATCGCACCTTAACGTCACCGAGCTGACAGTCGCGAGAGACTGTCTTGGGATCGGTGGCAATAGCATCTGCCTTGCCGTAGCGATGACCATCGGTTGCCGTTCCTTGAAAATCGTCTGCGATAACGGCCTTTAGGTCTGGCTGGGGGCTACAGCTTGAGCTGGCCCATTTTGCCTCTGTCGCGACAATGAATTTGACGGTGGAGTCGTCTGGCGATCCCCATCTGCTGTCCTGGGCAATGCCTGGTGTTGTGAGACAGCCAAGAAACGAGATCGTGGCAATGAAGAGCATCGTGCGTGACATATATCCTCCTAATGCAACCGGCGAACTTACAAAGACCATAGTGTTACCCCGCCGCCTGACGAGGCACAAGATCAGGGACCACGAGCCGGGTGCAAATTCCACTCAGGCGAGGCGTGGACGGCAAACACGCAGAACATACAAGAGCTCGGCTCGCGGCTCGCTGCATCGCAGGGTTAGGCGTTGCGCTCATTTGCGTGCGGAGGCCCACTTTAAGGAAAGAAGGGGTTGATCCGGCCCGAGACCTCGGCCTGCCGTGCCCTGCGGCTGAAGCCCAACGCTCCGCCGGCCACGATGGTAATTGGTCTTTCAGCGCGAGCTGTGCGAACGCGATCGCGGGTAAGAAGAACAGGAACGAAGCAAACTTCCACATCAGGTCTAACGAACCACAAGCTGAGCCACCGCTGGCGGCGGCCGCTGCACTCTCAACTATCATCTCTCAACCCTCAACGTTTCTTAGTACAGCGGCCTGCGGTTGGCTCGATCGCAATAGACGGCATGTAAAGAGTGCGCGTCATTCTCATCGACCGGAGCGGCGGAGATCGGCACCAAAGCTGACGCTCCCCCAAACGCAGGACAGAACGGAGATGCTTTCCAGGAATAAGACCAAGGTCCTATATGGTCCCGACTGGAAGGCACCCAAAGTCATGGGACAAGGAGTGAAGTAATATGAAGATCCATAAACTGGCAACGTTTTGCGTTGTCGCCGCATCCGCCGCCCTGCTCGGGACTGTGAACACCGCCAGAGCTGCTGATGAGTGGTTTGTGATGGGCGAGCAAACCATCAAGTCCGCCGATCCCAGCGCCGAGATTAAGGCCGAAGGGGGTCGACGAAAGAAAGACGTCAAGCAGGTAAAGCTCTCTGTCGAGGGCGCTGACGTACAGATCACAAGCGTTGTCCTTGGCTGGGACAATCGTAAAGACACGACGCTCACCAATGTCGGAACCCTGAAGGCAGGAGGACAGACCGCTGCGACGGATGCTCCGGGACGCAAGGGGCGCCTCACATGGGCGAAGATCCAATACAAGATCCTGGGTGATAAACCGACGGCCACAGTCAAGATCTGGGGATTTGATTGATCGGGAGTAACTGCGAGCACATCAGCGCGATCTCCTGGGCCGAATCCCCCTTCGGTTGATGGGATCAGAACGTAGAAAAGCGACGGTTCGTTCTCTTGCGCTGATCGATACTCATGGCGAGCATTGCCGCCTAACGAGAATAAGATGAGCCAGGCCTCCGAGAGGCGGTAGGCTAAAGGTGTAGGATTGAACCGCGGAAAAAGCTCATTAGCAAATCGGGCGGCGTTGACTCCATCGCACGGTTAGGTCTTTGTCCGTGTCGATCGCATCCTGCACCGCCATAAGACGCCGCAGAGCGCGACCGCGAGATATGAGTCCCGCGAAACATTAAATCCAATCCGAGGGTGATCATGCTCGCAGCAAAAGGCGGCATGACCCGCACTTGCGATGCGAACGGCCCTTGCTGGCCCGACCACTTCGAAGCCGTCGGTTTGCCCCAACTCGTGTTTCTGCTCTTTCGAGAATTCGGATATGGTCCCTGACTTACTGCGTGAGGATCCCAGCATCGCGTTTTTTGTTCCTGGGAAAAAACTTATTTCATCCCATAACTCGCCCGCCTGACGCGTCTGGCGACAAAACGTTCCCTAACGAACTCGCGTAACGAATGCGTTACCTTATTCCGCCCGATTTCGGTCGACAGAACGGGCGCCTTTCACGACGAGTTTCAGATGTTTTCACTGATCAATCGTCTCGTTTTTTCTCTCGCTCTGCTCTCGCTTGGAGTTACTTGCGGAAGGAGCGCGCCACTTTTTAATTCGGCGCCATTCATCTCTGTCGGGTCGTCACCCAGCGGTGTCGCCCTGGGCGATTTCAACCAGGATGGGCAGATTGATTTCGCAGTCTCAAATCAGGTCCTGCTGGGAACGGTCTCGGTTTTCTTCGGCCGTGGAAGCAGCTTCCAGCCAGCCGGTGTTTTTGCCACCGGCGGCAAATTCTGTGTCGCGCTCACGAGCGGCGACTTCGATGGCGATGGCAAGCCCGATCTCGCCGTGGTCAACACTTGCATCAACGGCGAGTGCAGAAATGGAAGCGTCACCGTCGAGCTCAACCAGGGCGATGGCACATTTGCCGCCACCGCGACCTATGACACTGGCGTGAGCCCGGAAGCCATCGCCGCGGGCGATCTGAACCACGACGGCAAAATCGATCTCGTGGTAACGAATGGATCGACTAATTCGGTCAGCATCTTTCTAGGAAATGGCGACAGCACCTTCACCCCGGGCATGGCTGTGAAATTGCGCAATCGTGCCGAGCCTTCCGGGATCACACTCGCCGATATGAACGGCGATGGTACGCTCGATCTTGTCGTCGCCGAAAACGTAGCCTCGCAGGTCGCGATTTCGTTAGGCAACGGCGATGGCACGTTTAAGCCCGCGCACGCGTTCGACGTTGGCGGTCTGGCCTCGGCAGTAGCGGTTGGTGACTTCGACGGCGATGGGAAAATGGATGTGGCAGCGACGGTTTATGCGGCCGATGACGGACAAGGCGGCAACGTTGCAGTGCTGCTCGGAAATGGCAACGGCGGCCTCGGCGCGGCGACGCTTTATCCGATTGGCGCGATGCCGTCAGCGATCATCGCGAGGGATTCGGATGGTGACGGCAAACTCGACCTCGCGGCGATCAGCAAAGACGGCAACAACCTCGCTACTCTAAAAGGAAACGGCGACGGTACCTTTCAGGCGGGAGTTTCTTACACTGTCGGCGCCCAACCGTCCGCCTTCGCTGAAGGCGCCTTTGGCAATTCCCGCGCCCTACTCGTCGCCGATTTTGCTGGCGGCACTGTCACCCTTCTTCGCGAATCGAAAAGCGGAAGATTGAGCGCGTCGGGCAGTTTTACCACCGATGCCGGGCCGACTCACGTCGTCCTCGACGATTTCAACCATGACGGCGTGACGGATGCCGCGGTCGCGAACGGGATCGGCGAAACCGTTTCCGTCCTGCTCGGCCAGCCCGACGGCACCTTCGCCGCGGCGAGCGACTATGCTGTGGGAGACGCCCCGAACCGAATCGCCAGCGGCGACTTCAACGGCGACGGCAATTCCGATCTGGTCGTGGCAAACACCGGCGAAGAAGATGTCAGCCTGCTTTTTGGAAATGGCGACGGCACTTTTCAAAGTAAGAGGCCTGTTGGATTCCCCGGGCCGACCATTACGGTCGCAGCCGCCGACTTCAACCACGACGGAAAACTCGACCTCGCCGTGGGGACATCTAATACGAGTGACGCCGTCTCCATCTCCCTCGGGAACGGCGATGGCACATTTCATAATCCGAGCCCAATATCGGCCGGCCAGAATCCGAACGGAATCGCGATCGCAGACTTCAACGGCGACGGCAATCTCGATATCGCAGTCGCCGACTTCGAGGGGAACTTCGTGACCGTTGCGCTAGGCGACGGCGATGGCCATTTTCAGACACCCACGACATATCCCCTCGACGGCGAACAATCTCTCGATATCGCCGTGGCCGACGTGAACGGCGACGGCATTCCCGATTTGATTATCGCGAACGTGCTGACCGATAGCATCAGTCAACTGCTCGGCACGGGCACCGGCACTTTCGTGAACGGCGACGACATTTCTCTCCCTGCGGAACCGCTCGCTCTGCTCGCCGCCGACCTGAACGGCGACGGCTCTCCTGACCTTGCGATTTCCGAAAACAACATTGGCCTCGAGGTCCGCCTGAACGATGGGCAGGGAAACTTTAACGCCATCGTCGACTCGACAGCCGGCTCGCCCTTTGGCCTCGCGCTCGGTCGTTTCGGTTCGCGGCAGCAACCCGGTCTTGCCGTGGTTACCGGCGGCGGAGCCGGCGCGGTTGGCAGTCTATCACTCCTTCTGCAAAAAGGTCGTTAGGCCCGAAACCTCGCGCAGCCGATAATGGCGACACTTCACCCTGTGAGGCGAACCCGGTCACATTGTTAAACAGTTTCAAAACAGAGCAGGTTCACGCCCGCCAGTTTACCTCGGAGTTGGCCTCGTCCCATTTCAATCAAACATCCTTGGTTCGCTTATGTGAGAGGGGCGCATGGACGGCGGTCATAGGGAAGTGAGTTGAAAGGGCGGTCTCCACCGCGTGGTTAGGTCTGTGTTGTCATCAGACGACGAGTCGCGGCAAAAGCGCCGGAAGGTGTTTGCTCAAGACCATGTCAACCGATGAAAGCGCAATTACAATACTCTCAGTCGTCACGCATGAGTTTGGATGGATCAACGGCGAGCGCTCGCAGCGCCGGAATCGCGGACGCGGCGATGCCGAGGAGCGCCATCGTGAGCACCGCCCCGCCTAGGACGACGGGATCGCGCGGATTCGCCTGATAGACGATCTGTTCAAGTAACCGGCTGGTGAAGATACCAGAGATCAGACCGAGCAATGATCCGCCCGCGAGTAGTCCGGCTGGCCGCCCGATCGCTGCCCTAATCAGATGCTTCGCGCGTGCGCCCAAGGCCACACGGATGCCCAATTCCTTCATGCGGCGGCTTACGTTGTAAGCTGCCATGCCGAAGATACCGGTCACTGCGAGCATCGCCGCCAGCAGTCCCATGATGCTCATTGCTGCTGTCGATGCCCGTGCGGGAAATAGTGCGTTCACCCCGTTGAGCACATCATCCCAGCTCTGCACGGTGATGATCGCGTTCGGCTCGAGCGACGTCAGTGTGCGTTCGAGCGTTGCTGCAAGGTCGCTCTCCGCGCGCGACGATCGCACGATAAAGATTATTGGACTCCGCTCGTTCTGCGCCAACGGCAAAAACACCGCCGGCTGGGGTGGCTCTTGCATGTTGTGATACTTGCCGTCCTCTGCCACGCCGACCACTTCCGTTAGTTCGCTCCAGATGATGAAGCGTTGGCCGATGGCCGGCTTTTCGGCCCACATCTTCTGCGCGAAGGTCCGGTTCACGACCGCGACGTGCGGCGTGTCGCCGGTGTCATGCCATGAGACATCCCGGCCGTCCACGAGCCGCGTGCCGGCAGCCTCGAAATATCCTGGCGACATCGTGAAGACGTACGGCGACAGGGCAGCATTGTTTGGTGTGAAGTCTGTCGTCCCCGCGCGGAAAATTGGAATCCCCCGCAGCCCCCCGTTGAACGGCACCCGGCTGACTATGCCGGCGGCTGTCACGCCGGGAATCGTTTGCAGCGCGTCGAGCATTGCTTTCTTTTTCTCGAGCGGCACGTCCCCCGCCACCTCGCTCAGATCCATCTCAGCCAGCATTGCGCCGCGAGGCTCAAAACCCAGCGGAGCGTGCAGCATGCGCACCATGCCGCGAACGGCGACGAGCGAGGCGATGACTAGTAGCGTGCAAACCGCAATCTGCCCTCCGAGCAACAGATCCCGCAGTCTGAAGCGGTCCAACCTCGTTGCATTCACCGGTCCGCTCTTCATCGCCTGCAAGGGACTGCTCTGCCAGACCTGACGCGCCGGAATCATGCCGAACAGCAGCCCGCTGATGATGGCCAGAATCAGAGCCGCCAGGTAGACACTGGCATCCGCACTTACTGCCGCACGGCCGTAGGGCGACTGCCACTGGTTGAGCAAACCGAGTAGCGCGCGCGCCGCGAAAAGCCCGGCCGCTCCACCGATCAGCGACACCACCATTGCCTCGGTCATGAGTTGCCGGACAAGCCGCCAGCGACTTGCCCCAACGGCCGAACGCAACGCGAGTTCCTGGCTGCGATCCGCCGCGCGCGCGGCAAACAGGCTGGCCAGATTAGCGCAGGCCGCAGCCAGCACCAGCAGAGCAAACCCGCTCACGGTCCAAAGAAATCCGCGAATGACATCACCATCGTCGCCGAAGAGTCCCGGCCGCACCAGCCGCAGCGGCGTTCCGGTATCTGTCTTCGGATGCTCCTTTGCCAGCTGGGCCGCGATTGCACTCAGGTTTTCCGCAGCCTGCTCGGCAGTGACGTCAGGCCTCAGCCGGCCCAGCACCGTCAGCGCGGTGGATGTCCGGCTCCGCAGCTCATCCGGCCCGAAGTAATTCACGGCCGGAATCCAGTACTCGGGCCAGTCGAAACGGTCGGTGCCGTGGAACCGCGCCGGGGCCACGCCAATTATGGTGAACGGATCTTTGCCGAGCCTCACGGTCGTCCCAACGACGCCCGGATCTGCGTTGAATACGCTTCCCCATAGCTGGTGACTCAGGATCACATACGGCGCTGAATCTGAGCCATGCTCGTCCGCCTCGCGGATGAACCGTCCGACCTCCGGCTGCACCCCCAGCAGCTCAAAGTAATTGCCGGTAACTGCATGACCGTAGACACTCTTGACCGTATTGCCCCAGCGCAGTCTCGCATGACAATATCCATTAAAGCCGGCGATGCCGCTGAAGGTGGTGTTTCGCTGCCGAAAGTCCTGAAGCGCTGGATATGAGGTCGTCAGTAGTTTGAAGCTCGTCCACGGCTGGAGGCGAAGCTGATAGAGGTTCCCCGGCTCGCGCGCGTCGAGCGGACGGAGCAGGAGCGAATTCACGACTCCGAAGACGACAACATTCGCCCCAATACTCAGCATCAGCGTAAGCGTGGCTACGAGAGTGAACGCGGGAGACTTCCACAGTACACGTAACGCATAACGAAGATCCAGTAGCACGTCGTTCATAAACGGTAACCGTGAAGAAGCCTAACGAGAATAAGACGAGCGATATTTGCTCGCACGCGAAACTGCATCTGCTCCCTTTGCGTCCCCCGACGCACTACGCCTGCGAGCTGGCTGTTGTTTGCGGATGAGTTAAGTAGATCGACGATCGTGCTGGCGAGTTCGTGTCTGATCTGAGCGCGCATTAAGGTGCGATTCTGGCGGAGCTGAAGGATCACCAGCAGAAGTCCTGGGATCGTGACGCAGTTATCCGCCAGCGCAATCGACTGAATCAATCGGTCCTTACTCATCAATCCGCCTGGTAGCTAATATTTCGAGGAGGCTCGCGCATGGGTCTAAGGAGAACAAGAAGAGCCACCGCGCGACTGGAGTGGGCTGGCAATCCACGACGTAGACGGCCGTAACGCAGGCGAAGCCGAGGCTCATACCGGGCGATCGACCAGGACAAATACACAACCCGTTTCGGAATGTACATCGGTATGCACAGACCCTATACTAGCTACACTCGCCCATCCCGGACTTAAATGTTGATCTCCCAATATGAGCTCGCCTTCGAGCACGTAGATAAATTCCGGGCACTCATGGGTATGGAGGGGAAGTTTTGCGCCGGGCTCGAGTCGGACAATCTGCATCTCCAACCCAGCGGTAACAGCAACGTCTTTAACAAACACTCCTGCGGCGAAGGTTGATGGCTTCCACGGTAGATCGTCGCACCTTACAAATCGAAGCTGGCCAGACTCAAGATCGTTCATTCCGCTCACCTGTTAACACCTAACGAAAAAGAGATAAGCCAACTCGCCACTTGAAGCAAAACGTGGCGTTTCTCCTCAGGAGCATCCCACGTAGCTGGGTTAGCTTCATCGGGCTGTTAGGTTATCGCCGAAGCATGCCTGCGCCATGACTCAGCTGATCGAGCCCGTCACTTTCGTAGCGCAAGAACATACTCAGAACGGCCAACCGTCCCTGGGCTTCCGAGGTTTTGCTTGCAAGCTCATCGAGATCGCGCGGCGTCAGCTTATCCAATGGTGCTTGACGTGCGATCGCTCCGGCGATTTGGATAGCGGGTTCGGCCGCGTGCACGGCGTCCATGAGAGAGGTCAGAATCTGGTGGAACCACGCGTAAGTCTGCAGCTCCTCGTTCGGCATCAAGCTGAGCGAACCGTTCTGCCGGACGGCCTGCCACGGCCCATCGATGATCGCGTAAAAGTTCTCGGAGTAGTCGAGCTGGCCTGTCGCCGGCGAGTTGGTCCGCAACGCTTGGATCAAGTTCAGGTCGATTTCGAGCTCTTTTTGCACTCTTTGCACTTCGGCCACATTTCTCTCCCAAGCGTGCCGGTTTCGCTCGATTTCCAGCCGCAGATCGCCTCGTGCCTGCGCGAGCTGATGGCGCTCGTGGAAATATCCGACAATTCGGTCAAGGGCGAGTGCCAGCAACAGACCGATCGCAATGGCGGCAATCTGGACAAAAAAGTCCTTCCAATGGCGCGTGACATGACGAATGGAGCGAATGTCACTCATTTAAGGATGATCGCATGGCTGTAAAGGCCGCGGTACGCGAATATGTAAACCACGGAAATCACAATGCCCAACGAGACACAAGATGAGCTTCGAGACCGTTGACGGTGTTCCGCCTCTCGGAACTGTCTTTACTCTCATCAACAACACCGCTGCGACCCCTATTACCGGTACCTTGGTAGGCTTGTCTGAGGGCGGCACAATCGGAATCAATAACCATGTGTATATGGTGAGCGATGTGGGTGGCGATGGCAATGACCTGACCCTTACCTACATCGGCGGTTAACCGCGCCGTAGGGTTCGCTGTCGGCGTAAGCTTATAGCGACTACGACGCATGTGTCCGCGTCTTCTGTGATAGGTAAAATATGCCTAACGGTAAAAAGATGAGCCGCCGGAAGTAAGGGCGCAATATTGTTCCCCCTCAACCCTCGTCTAATAACCCTCTACTCCCCAGGAAAACTCTAGCGGCATCCTATCGCGGGGTTTCACCGCACGCGGGCGTTGCGGCAGCAGATCTCCCATTTGTTGCCGTCGGCATCCTCGAAGAAAACGGCGTAGTAGCCCGCCGTGTACTCGTGGCAGTATTCCGGTCCTTCCAGGTGGCGCGCGCCGGCTTGGCGGATAATCGCGCCCAGACGATCGACCTCCTCTTCGCTCTCCGCGCGGAAGGCGATGCGGTTGGCGTTACCGCGATGGTCCGGTTCCTCGTTCAGCGCGATGAACGGCACCATTTTGCGGTCGCCCACCGCGTAGTAGCAAATCTCGATTTCCGTCTCACGGATGCCAGAGAACCCCAATGCTGGGAGGAACACATCATAAAATTCCCTCGCCTCGGCGAAGCTGGAAACGCGCAGATCAACGTGGTCGAAGGCATGGCTGTTCATCCGGAAAATCTGTTGCCAATAAATATCCGCCGCAACTGTCGTTTGCATCGACAGCGATCGGCCTAACGAGCAGAAAATGGGTGGCCACAAGCAAGAGCGCGCATTGTGCCGGTGGACGCGTCGAACTCATGCCAGGATCGATAGTGCGGCGCTTCGCGGTCTCCCTGCACCGGTTGGTTAGATGGTCCACCTGCTTGCGGTCGTGTGGCATATACTCTTCCTGGAAGCATAAAGAAGCGGGAGGGGCTACAAGCTAAACTTGTCGTCCCGTGTCTCGAGGAACGAAATGCAAGCGTTCACGGCTTCTTACACCTAAATGTTCAAGATGAGACGCGCGCCGGCGAGCGTGCTGCGATCTGGAATCATGAAAAATGAGGAATTTAAAACCGCATTTTTGCAGCACTCTTATCGACCTGATGTTGTCCACTGCTGCCCTGACGAAAATCGGCCGCTCTAGACTCAAGATCAGCGACGGCCAGCGAGAGAAAGTGTGGCTGCGGGTAAGAGGTCGTGGCTATCATAAGCTAGGCATCGGAACGGCCAGCCGTTCGCTGAATCGCCTGGCTAGGCCTGCTTTTGCTCTCCTCCAGCAACTCCCGAGCAACCTTTGTAACCTGACCGTTGCGTCGTTGATTCCAAGTTTGTGTCCGTGCCAAAAGTTTCTCTAGAATATGCAGATTAGTATCGCGGATATCGACCTTTAATTTTGTGCATAGAGCCCGCAACTCCTTCTCAATGTCCTCTATCTCTTTCGTCTTTGGGTCTCGCCACGAACGCCTAGCAAACAATGCGTTGTCGCGGCATCGTTCGACGTAGACAGAGTATCCTCGGTCCGAAAGTAGGCGCAGTTGCTTTTCTAACAAATGCAGAAACGACCGATCAAGAAGGTCTAACCTGTCGAATAGCGACGATGTTCGACTCATGTAGGCCTAACGAGAACTAGAAAAATCTACGTCTTCAAAAGCGTTAAATGTTACGTCGAACACGGGTGCGGTGAGGAATTGGCGGGAGGCGGAATGCGTCACTGCCCAGGTTTTGGCAAAGCGCGCGGCTTGATGCAAGCTCGAATTACAAGGTAGATCCAGAACGCAGACCACAACGGAAATGGAATAACTCCGCGGACGGAATCCAAGCTGTTAAAAGCTCTTACCCCTTTCCTGTTCCACCGGGGCCTTGTTGCGACGCCCAGGCAACTGGCGGGAGATACGTCGGATCCCGACGAATGTGCCAAAGAGAATTGCAAGGGAAAAAGCCAGCATTGCGCTTCCTGTCCCATAATCGTGGCTTATAAGAATTCCACCTAACAATGCAATGAATGCTCCGAATAGCGCTGCGACGGCAAGAATGGAGAATAGGACAAGGACGAGCATTAGAACAATCGTTGGACGAGTTCGCGGTTTTAGCGTTTCGACTTGCGGCTTTGGTTGGTCGAAGGTCCTTGGGTTGCTCGGCTTTGCAGGTACTGGTGGCGACAGACTCGATTGCTTCTCACTCGGAGGTTGATCACGAAACTCTGGCAACTCATGCTGCTTACGGATGGCTTCAATTTCATACCGAATCTTGAGAAGCTCGTATCGCCCTCTCTCCAGTTCTCGGAAACGCTTGCCGGACCGAGCATCAAGCCATGTTTCCCAGGCGCGATAAATATAAGGAATGAGAACAAGAACGAGAACGAAGGCGCCCAATATCCCACCAAACCTGGGCCCGACTAACGTGTAAAAGGCTTTCTGCAATTCTTCCATGGTATCCTCCAGGGTGCCTAACGAGAACAAGATAGGCTGCCACACGCGAGGGCGCGGGTGGTAGCGGGATGAAACATTGAAGTCATAGAAATCTGAGCAGGACGCCGGCTCGCAGTCAGCTCCACCGCTTGGTCAGGTGTTGGACATTGTGTGCCGGGAAAGTATGGAGCAAACCCCTCGAAGGAGAAACGGCGTCGGAGCACGGAAAGCATGGAAGCAAAACTCCTCTTGGAACACGAGTACAAATGCCTAATGAAGGCAATATCTTGCGCACGTGCGAGGGAAAACGATACTCTGCTGCTCATGGAATACGACAAGGATAAAGTGGACGAGATGGTGCTCGCACTGCTGTATCTGACACTGCGTGACGAGAACCGCGCGTGGAAGGGCCACGACTGGGATGCGATGGACCGGCTGCACGTGAAAGGCCTGATCGGGGATCTGGTGGGCAAGGCTAAATCGGTCTGGCTCACCGAAGAGGGGCTGCGACGCTCTCGTGAACTGTTCATGCGGCATTTCACTCGCGAAGGCACCCCCACCTAGCGTTTGTGACGAGGGGCGGCCGCAAGTGGGCAAAGTCCCCCTGTGGACGGCGCCTCGATGGAAGGGTTAGGCCTCAGGTTCGTGGCAAACCACCTCGATGTTGTGTCCGTCCGGACCGATGACGAAAGCTGCATAGTAGTTCGCGTGGTAGTCCGGGCACAGACCAGGTGCACCATTGTCTTTGCCACCCGCCTCCATAGCCGCGCGATAGAAAGCTTCGACTTGCTGGCGATTCTCAGCCCTGAACGCCAGGTGAAGAGGCGCCGGCTTCTCCTCGGTTTGGTAGAGGCACAAGGAAGCCTTACCCTTTGCGCTAAGCTCGACACCGTACGTTGGCGGCCCCTCCGAGACAACAACTAGGCCGAGCGGTTCGAGTGCCTTGAGAAAGAACGCCTTGCTCGCCGCATAGTCGCTGACTCCGAATTTGACGTGGTCAAACATAAGTTCTCCTGAAGTGTGTGGGCCTGCGCGAGGTCTAATGAGCCGAGCTCAGCGACGGTGGCCACAAGGCGCTCCGATTGCGACTGCGATGGCGTAGGACGACAAGGAAGATGAGTGCGAGCGAGAGCAGTTTGCGCATGCTCTTTAGACAGTCAGGACCATTGGGTGTTGAAACTGATCCGTCATCTTGGCGTCCTGACATGGAGGGATCAGTCGAGGTCTAACGAGAACAAGATGCGCTGCCGCTGGTGGCGGGAAGCGCTGCTTGAAATGAGCCTGTTTTACTCATGCAAAACTGAGGCTGTACGCGATGAAGCGGGTGGCTGCATCGCCGGGTTGGACTTTATTCGATTTCCTTCCACGAGATTTGGTTAATTCCCACTCCCTCTCCTTGATTACGCAAACGCTCTATGGTTTGGCGAAATTCAGATAAGGTGTCCTGCTCCATTTTCCGCCACGGCTCGGAATCTTGGTCCATCTTGAGATAGTCTTCGGCGTAATACTTAATCGCTGAATAAGGCTTCACCAAGTCCCGAATGACAAGGATTGTTTCTCCGCCTCGCTCCAGAAGATCGTAATTCACAGTGAAGCCTCGCTGGGCGCCAGGGCGAAGAACCTCCGCTTGCCTGAGATCGGCTTGAGCAAGCCTGGCTTCGTCGATAGCATGGGAGATCGCTGCCGCTGTGAGGCGCTTAGGAACGATAAGAACTATTTCCACCTGCCGGTTTGAAAACTTACGCAACCGCTGGGATGAACCACTGACAGGCGCGATCCGGGCTTCCGCGGGAGGAAATAGCACTTCGAGCATCGATTCCTTGAGTATCGAACTCACAGGACGAAGAAAGTTCTGGAAGTAACCGACCGCAAGTCCACGAGCAATCGTAGGAGCCTCCTCCAATCTTCGTTTCAAACTTCTGTTTTGAATGATGAGCGGAACGACTGCGGCCAATACCGTCCCTATAATTGATGCGATTGCCGTGATTATTTCTTTGGTCATGTTGTTAATTTAGTAGATTGATGGAGCGCTGTGAAGATCTCAGAGGTGTCACGAAAATAAGATGAGGTGCCGCGAGCGAGGGCCCACGTTGCGGCGGCTTGGGCAGGCGAACTCATCACAAGACTAGTTATAGCACCGGCTCGATCGTTTGGTTAGGCCCTTCGCGCGTCTGAAGGCGCCCGTACTTGGTTGAAGATGCGTCGGAAAACAATCCGATCTCGATCCTCGATGATAGCCTCGCCCAGAACCTTGGCGCGCGCGTAATGCTCCGTATGGAGTGGACGGTTACCCGCGACAGCGGCCGCATTCGCGAGGATGGCCTCCGCCAGCGCCATCTCCCAGCCGGGGCTTGGCTGGGACGAAAAGTATTCATAAAAGCGCTGGGCACAGGTTAAGGCCAGGGAGCCGTTTCCAAGCAACGCATGAACATGGGCAAGAAGCATATCAGCGCGCATTTTATTGAGCTCGTTGCCGACTCTACCCCAATGAAGCGCCGAAGCATGAGCGAGATGGAGCATCTCTTCTCCTTCGGCTTGCGTGCGGTCCGCTTTCTCAGCTAGCGTCCAGGCTAGGTTGTTAAAATGAGCAGCAAACCATCGATCCCATTCAGCGATCTCTTGCGAAGACGGTCGATGCATAAACAAATAAGCCTAACGAGAACAAGCTCAGCGACCGCGAGTCCTCGAAAGCGTCACCCGCAGCCAAAGTGTGGATGGTAAACACGCACAATGTAAGTCGCAAGCTTGCTCGCGGTTCGCTACTTCGCCTTGGTTAGGTCCATGCAGGCTCACAAGTCGGCAAAGAACGCGGCGATATCGCGAGCGAGCAACTCGGGCTCCTCGGCTGCCGCAAAGTGGCCGCCTCTCGGCATCGGCGTCCATCGGCGCACGTTGTATAACCGTTCGGCCCATTCACGGGGAGGGGTTCCTTCATCGACAAAGTTATTGGCGAAAACGGCGATCCCAGCTGGCACCTCGACGAACTCCTGTGGTCCAAGCGTGATTCGGAACCGTCGGTTGTCGTTATCGAAGTAATCCCGCATGGAGGATGTGATCGTCCGCGTTACCCAGTAGATCGTCACTGTGGTCAACAAGAAATCGCGGGAGACACACTGATCGAGATTACCGCCGGAATCGGCCCAGGAGCGCCACTTTTCCAGAATCCAGGCGGCGAGCCCGGCGGGCGAATCGTTCAGCCCGTATCCGAGCGTCTGGGGCTTTGTGGACTGGATTGCCTTGTAACCATATTCCTCTTGCCAGAATGCCTCGTTGCGCTCGCGATAAGTTTTCTCCGCTGCGGACAGTGGCCGTGCCCCTGGCCCAGTGTAAGGAGTTATCTCCAGATTACTCAGGTGGACGCCAATCATTCGTCTTGGATTGTTCAACGCCATGAAGGTGGCAATCCCAGCTCCGAAATCTCCGCCTTGCGCCCCGTAGCGCTCGTAACCCAAGCCTTGCATGAGGCGATGCCACAGCTCAGCGACATACTGATAGTTCACGCCCACCTGACGGGGCCGCTCGGAGAACCCGTAACCGGGAAGGGAAGGGATGACGACGTCAAAGGCGGGACCGTCGATGCCATGGGCGTGTGGATCGGTCAGGAATGGCACGAGCGGCAGCAGCTCGACGAACGTGCTAGGCCAGCCGTGAATCAAGATCAGCGGAATGCCGCGTCCATGTCTGGCCCGCTCATGGACGAAATGGATGCCGACGCCGTCGAGCTCTGCGCGGAACTGATTGGCCTTGTTTAGCTCGCGCTCTTGTGCCTGCCAATCGAACTCGTCGGCCCAATACGCAAGCAACTGCCTAAGGTACTCAAGGTCAGTCCCCTGCTCCCAGGCAGCGCCCGGTGCTTGATCAGGCCAGCGCGTCTTACGAATGCGCTCTCGGAGGTCAGACAAGATCTCTGCCTCGATTTGGATCGAGAACGGGGTGATTTGTAAGGGTGATTCCATGGTAGATCTTACAAGTTAACTGACATTGTCGTCTGCTGCCTAACGAGAATAAGATGAGCAAGGGCTCGGAGAACGCGCGTGGCTTGGAGTAAAAGAATTACGAGCTGCCATAAGTGTGGAACCGCAACGCCAAGAGCCGTTCGCGGCATCGCCTCGTTAGGTCTCGCGGATTCACAAACTAAGTGCAACACGGACGATGTGTGGAGGGAAAGGAAAAAGAAAGGTTTGGAAGAGGCCGAAGTGCTGGCGGAGAGAAGGAAACAACCGGCGAGAATCCACTCGATTGGCGCCGTTCGGCCATCACGGAGCCTTCGAAAGAGTCGTCGCCAGAAAGAGAATAGTTTCCTTGCTGACTTGTTGATGAATGGCAACCCGATCTCGTCCGTGACCATCCTCACAGAGCATGGCGTCATTTCCCAAAATAGCCTTTGCATTTGGCTTGCAGATCGGAAGAAAGCTGAAATGCGCGGCATCCCTGATCTGTAAATAACGGGTGGTGGCGGGCGGCATGAGATCCGCCATGTACTTTGAATTCAGATCCGATTGAATTTTCGACGAAAAGGACACGTTCGGCCGGTGGCGATCACCAGCACCGGACGGTCGATCTTGCGAGAGTGACCGGATCAAAGCCTCTGGCAAAGCCAGGATCCAGAGAGACGAAGGACTTGATTCGCTTGTCCTTCAAGCTTTCTCTGAGACGGATATTTGTTTCTTGATTCGACGAAGCGTTAAAACCGACACTTCGCATGACCTCGCACGAAGCGAAGTCGGATGCTTCTTGCAGTCGCTTTCGAACCGCGCACTATCGAAGCGCGCCCCGGCCAACTCCATGATCGTCCATCTTCCCATCGAATGACCGACGGCAGCGATCCGTTCTGGTGCGATCAAAGAAGACCAGGATGGATAGACGGTCAGGGCGTCGATGATATGGGAAAGATCGCGTGGCCGTTCCCACAAGGCGTTATCGGGAGAAATTGGCCGCACGTCGCCAGTAGTGGTATCGGGATGATTGGGAGCTGCGACGATATAGCCTTGCTCGACAAGCGCCTCGGCCAGCCAGTCTTGATTGGACCAGTTGCCTGGCCAGCCATGCGACACTATGACGAGTGGGTGGCGGCCCGGCTTCGGGGCCGCATTTTCAGACCCGGGTACGCCAAAGAAAACGGCATTTTCGCCGATGGTTTTGGCCGAGCCGCCAAACTCCGCCGGATACCAAATTGGAACGTTGAGCGCTCTGCCCGATTGGCTCTGCGGCAGGACAATTTCCCGGAAGGCAACTATGTCGCCTTCGTAAGCATGAGAAACAGCGAGGATCCCTGCCAAGACAGTTGCAACAACCAGACGCATGATCACCCCCTAACGAGAATAAGATAAGCGGTTGCGCGAATTATGAATGGCGTTCATGAGCAAGTAAATCCAGGCATAAGGACGGTTCGCGGGTTGGCCATCGCATGGGTAGGTGGAAGCAACTCACATACGGGACTTCATTTTCGCGCTATGAACGAGGACGCCCGAAAAACAGAACGTAGCCGTCAGCGTCTTTGACTTCGAATCCACGCAAACCATCAGGGGTATCCTTGAGAGGTTCAGAAAGCTCGATCTTTCGCGACAAAAATTCCGCCGCTAATGTGTCGGGATCGGGAGCATAGAGGTAGGCGTCCCAACGTGCCTGCGGTTCTCGCTTGTAATTGGGAAGGGGGTCCACACCCACAGCCTTGAGCATGATCATCGCGCCGCCCCGGCAGACAATACCGAAGAAAGGGTCATCAGCGGGCTCTTGAAACGTGATGTCGAATCCGAGCCGGTCGCGATAGAACGAAAGTGCTGCGGCGGCGCTCTGTACGATAAAGAATGGCGCTACACTGGAAATTTCTGGCTTAATCATCTGAGTTTCCATCGCCGGTTTTCCCATCTAAATAGAGCAAGGTCAGCCACCGCTGGCAACTGCGCGCGTGGCTGCAGTGGACGTGTTTTCATAAAGTAAAACGACATAGGACGCGGTCCAGCGGTTCGCTCCGTCGCATGATTAGGTCCTGGCGACCACGGCATCGACGTCCAGGACGAACCCAGGATGGAATCCAATATGTTTGGCTTTGCGCCACCAGCTCTCGCCACCCGGCGTGCTGAGCAAGGTGCCCAGGAGCGCTCCACCTGTCGCTTCGAAAGTCCCCTTCGGAAAGATACCGCGCTGCGTTCTGTCCCAAATGTGAAAAGCCGCCCAGGCGTTTTCCTGCAACATCTGCTCCAATCGAAGCTGATCGGCTGCGTCCAGCGGGCTCTCCCCATGAAGACCGGCGGTCATCAACTCCGCGATGTCGCGATGCTTGGCGATGGCCATGCGGATCACGGTCCACTGCGCCATGGTGGAGTTGTGTTCGTTCCGCTGGAGGGCGGCCGTATTTTGTTTGATCTGTAAAGCAACAAAGATCAAAGAAGCCACCACGGCCACCGAGGCAACAATTTGTGCGAGATAGGATATTTGTTCGAACGACATGGTTTTAACGTTCCGTGAGCCTAACGAGAATGGAACGGACTGGCAAGCCGTGACATAGACGGGCAGCCCGAAGGGTGAGCGAATCGCATGAGTGAATCAACAAGATCAGCCAGCGCTGGCGAAGGCGCGCGTAGCGGCGGGATGTAAGGTTGGAGTCATGGAAAACTCGAGCGTACTTCGGCCAGCGGTTGAATGCATCGCAGGGTCAGGCCTCATCGCCTTATTGTAAGAGAAAATTTCCTGCCTTCCCATCCTTGACGCTCAAGGTAGCGAGAACGTCATCGCCGCCATCCCTGAATTTCAGACGCCACAGATGCACCTTATATCCCTTCCGATTCAGGTCGCCGAGATACTGTGCATCGTAGCCTTGCCTGGCGCGCGGCTCCAGCTCTTTACTCACACGCTCCAACATCCGCTTGCTCAAGGCTGCTTTCAGGGTGGCGTCAGACTCAGCAATAAAAGCGTCGTAGTTGTTGGACACGGTTGCTGCCATCAGGTTCTTGAAGATGGCCTGCGTTGCTTGATCGGGTTCGGCAGATGCGGAAACAGTCGTGAGCACGGCTGCTGCTGCGATGAGCATGAATTGGATGAGTCTATTCATATGGCCTGGTCTTCTTTGTTGTTGGTTATGTGGTCTTGGTCGTGGCCTTGCGGCCTAACGAGAACAAGATAAGGCACGCCGCAGAGAACGAGGCAGGCTGCAAGTTGCGAATTGAAGTGAAAACAAGCTCATCATAAAATCGGGCGGCGTTGTCTCCATCGCATAGGGTTAGGTCTTACGGCGGCTTTCTAGGGCTTTTTCATCGCGAACCATGGCATGGCGCGGTAGGAATCCGCCACCACCCACCCGCCGGCCGTCAGCACACAAGTGACCACGAACTCACCCCATTGAAAGGCGTTGATGTGGCCGGCCGATACGATCGGTAGCCACACCAGCAGGATAAACATGCCTATCTGTAACGCCGAGAGGGTGGCTGCCAGCCGTGCACACACACCGATGAGCACCGCCACGCCCGCCGCGATAAAGGTCCCGCCGGTGAAATATGCCCAAAACACATGCCCCGGCAGCCAGGCAGGCACCAGCACAACCGTCTGCTTGAGGTAGGCGAAATGACCCACACCGAAGAAGATTAAAGCCAGGCCGTAGAGCACCCGTGCGATGCGTATCCCTTTGTCGCCCGTGGCGAAAGCCAGGGTTCGCTTGTCCCATTCAACGGCGAACCAGGCATACAGCACCCAGGCCCCCGCAACCACGACGCCAGTCTCGGCGCAGCCATACCAGGAACCTACCTCAGTGGGCGCAGGGAAGGCAGCGGGCACTTTGAAAAGCAGCAACCAAAGCAACAACCAGGCGAGCAGCACGCGGGCAGCGGCGACAGCTGTGCGTTGCCAAACCAGGCCCAGGCCGGACCCAAGAGAAATCATCGCACACAGATAAACCAGGACCTCACGCGCCGGCACGACCTTGGGAACCGGCGCCCACACCGGGCTGAAATCGCCCTTGCTCAGACCGAGGATTCCGAGGGCTACCATGGTCGCCGCAAATACCGCATGGCCGATGCTCGCGATACGCACTCCATCCTTCGTCGATGTCGTGGGATCGGTGCGCATAGACCTAACGAGACACAAGATCAGCGACCGCGCGAATGAGAAATGACGCGCGCATGCTCTCAAATCCAGGCATAAGGTTGGTCCGCGGTTCGCGGCATCGCCTGGTTAGATGCCTTCACACCGCTCGACCTTTTTTTCCGGGCTTGGAATCTTCATACCAGAAAACTTCCTCCAATGATTTGCCAAAGACCGCGGCAATCCTAAACGCCAACTCAAGTGAAGGGGAGTATTTCTCGCCTTCGATCGCCACGATGGTCTGCCGAGTTACACCGACTTGCTCAGCCAGTCGCTGCTGCGTCATTTCATCGAACTCAAAGCGCAATCGCCTGATGCTATTAGTTACATGGACCTTTCTCATGATCAGCTTCCGCGACGATAGCAAATCACCAGGGTCAGATACCTCGTCACTTCCGCAATGACAAAGCACAGGAACAACATCTGGCTAATAAGTGCCGGCGTTAATAGGTGACCGGCAATGGATGAAACGGGAGCAACCATGATAACGAGCCAAAGAAAGAATGCGAAAACCCAATAGGCGTGCCCAAAGGACTTGGTCTCGATGGCAATATCACGTTCGTCCCTCGGTTCCTGCCTGGAGCGGACCGCGATGACGATTTTGGCGATCACGTTCAGTAGCACTTGCCAAAAGCTCGCGATGAAAAACGCCGTAATTACCGAACCGGTCTTTAGTTCTCCGCGGGCGAACAAGCGGAAGATCTGGGCAAAATAAGGGACGAACACTGCAACGGTTGTGAGCAGGCAAACCCAAGCGCCTTTTTCGCGGAGCGACATGCTCGGATCTAAAGTAGGCGGTATATTCGACATAAATGCATTGTCTGGTATACCAGACAATATGTCAAATATAGTTTCCTCTCCTGTCAGACGCGAAAGTGTCCCCGCGATAGAAACAACGATCGGGGTCTCGCCACCCGATTTCCTATTTTTTACAGCTCCGCGCGTCACTAACGCAGGTAGCATTCAATTCAGTGGCGATGGTAGGCATCTAACGAGACACAAGATGAGCCACGGCGGACGAGGGCGCGCGTCGCTCGGAGTGAATGGAGTGGACTGTCAAGCCACGACATAGACGTTAGCCCAAAGGGTTTGGGAGCAGCGCGACCATATCAAAGTGTGGAAGTCATCTCAAAAGTGGAGCGCACGACGGTTCGCCGTTCGCTCCATCGCCTGGTTAGATGTTGAGTGCAATATCATGACGATAATCGCGCCACAAAATCGCCCAGTTGAAAGGTGGCACAAGCATGAGCGCGAGGCTGATCGAGGAGAACCAGTCGATAGAGCGGGCGGGAGGCCCACCAATGCAGTAGAACAACGCTGCGAGACCGGAAAGCCCCGGAAGTAATCCAAGAACAGAAAGAAAAGGCGCTAGCCCGAGCAGAAATGGACGATTCTGCGCCAGCATGACTGTCGACAAAACGATCGCTATGGCACTGATGCCCACCGTTATCCCGTAGATAATCGCACGCGATTGCCAGAGAGCCGACAATGATTCGACGAAGAGCGACGCCCACGTGACAATTGAAAGTGCGCTGATGAGCCTCAACATCTCGACTCCGCTACATCTAACGAGAAACAAGATGAGCCACGCTGCCGAGAGCGCGGGTGGCTGCAGGTGAAGAGTTGAACTGCAAACAAGCTCATTATCACGTCGGGCGGCGTTGGCATTGTCTGGTTAGACCTTATGGGAAACAGGGCCATGAAGCCATAGAAAAAGAAGAGATCCGATTGGCACACAAAAGGTTAGAAGACAGGCGGCCAGACCGATAGCACCAACGCGTCGGCGCGCTGCCAGGAGAAAGACCAGAAGTCGAGATTGGACCTCAGGGAAAGCACGCGAAATGAGAAACGCCACTTCGGAAAACGCTAAAACCGCGACAAGGAGATCCGAGATTGCGTCGATCCCCATCTCCCAGAACAGAATCCAGCCGTCCGGTGCAAAGCGATCGCTCGGGATAAAAGTGCCCGAAGGAAAAATGCGGTGGAAAATGTAGCTGTTCGCCAGCCACGCGAAAAAGGCCAAGAAATAACGGAAAGCGATCCAAGGAAGGGCGGGTAGGCGAAGCGAGCGGTAGAGCAGAAGACAAAGCCAGACGATCAGCGCGAACCATGCAAGAGATGTAGTCGCGTAGGAGAGGAACCAAAACAGCCCGGCGCTCATTCGACAGGTCTAACGAGAACAAGATGAGCGACGGCGGACGAAACGCGCGTTGCACGTAATGGAAGTGTGGAAGTCATCTCAAAAGTGGAGCGTACGGCGGTCCGCCGTTCGCTCCATCGCCTGGTTAGATGACTTTGCTGCGAGCCGCTCCCTATACTGCTTTCTTGCTCTCGATAGTTGTACGGTGTCCAGGATCATCGCGAGCGTCCAAAACGCGACGAGCACAAGCCAGCTCACGCCAATAGCAAAACGTGCCGAAGGAATGGATCGGACGAGAAGCGAGCAAATCCACGAAACGATAATGATGATACCGAAATAGACCTGGACGATGCGGCCTACCGATCGGATAGTCGACTCCTTGAGCCTTATGATGCTTTTAGGACCCGAGTAGAAAGAGACGTAGTCGGTCTCAGACTCAGGAAGGGGTTCGACCTCAGAAGACCCGAGATAATCCTCAGCTTGCGTGCGACGCGACAACTGGAAACGATATCGAAATCGCTCAAACAGGTCGTTCATGATCTAACGAGAACAAGGTGAGCTGCTGCGAGCAATAGCCCGGGTGACAGCGAAATAAAAGGTGGTCATCTGAATCTAAATGGTACGCCGGCTCGCAGTCTGCTCCATCGCATAGTTAGATGCCGGTGCATTCGAGTCATGGGTGGTAGAAGAGGGCAATTCGGGAGCCTCGTCAGCGTCTGAGGAAATCTCTATATCTGCTCATGATCTCGTCTGACACCCAACAGCCTAAGCTAAATCATTTCTAGCTCATCGGAATGACGAACTGTGTCAGGGTGTGAGGGCGAAAACGCCACTGGCGGAACGCTCGCACCGCGGCGGTGTCAAACGACCCAAGTCCAGTTGTTTCGAGAATTTTGACATCCGTCACCCGCCCAGTCGACGGGTCGATGTTTAGTTGAAAGCGCCCGTGCCTGGGGTACGCATGATTTACGCCTAAGCCCGCAGCTAGCACGGGAAAATGTGGCGGAACCGCGTAGAGGACATTCGGATCGTCTCCGCGCAAGCGAGCGGCTGTTTCGCCTTCGATTCCGAAATTGACCGGGACCTTTATCGCATTGGCACGGTGCGCCTTGATTCGCCACTTGGAGAGCGAGTCTATCGCGGCCTGATCGAGAAGCGCGTAACCCGTGGAATGAAGAACGGTCACCTTGCGCGCCAGGCCGCTCTCAGGGTCAAAGGTGATTTGATAAATGCCGCGTCCTTGCAGGCTGGCAACCCTTGCCGCAAAAGGATACGCTGGCATGGGCGCAGCGACGATATCCAATTTGGCGGCAAAGCGCCGATTAGCATCGTCATTGTCGTTGCTACCCTTCGCCGCTAATTGCCGCGCCGAAACACCAAGGAATATTGTGAGAAGAAAGACGAAACAACAGCGCATAGGCCATGTTAGCCGGGCGGCTGAACCAGAGTCAAGGAGCTTTGGGACCCTACGATGTGAACGCGCTAGCTTGAGTGTGCCTCGATTCGATAGCTAGTGCGGTAGGGAGCCCGCCAGGGAGCGAGCAAGACTGCTATGAAGTAAGCGCTAGCATCTAACGAGAACAAGATGAGCTGCTGCGAGCGAACTCGCGCCTGGCTGCAGATTGAAAGATTGAAGTCATACAAATCGGAACATTACGCCGGCTCGCAGTCAGTTCCATCGCCCGGTTAGATGGCTTCACGGCGCTAAGATAACACCGCGAGCCGCGGCCATGTGAACCAAACAATAGCTTGATAGAGGAAAAGCCGCCAGCGCGATACACAAAAACATAGCGTTGTATAGGACCTGGCGCTCCAAACAAATTCCTCCCAGGCCAAAACTTAAGGTTAAGAGCACTGTGATAGTCGCCGCGATCGCACCGTCCATTAGAAATCGCACCGATTCACCGGGCGCGAACTGAGAGATCTCATGGATCGTTGCCAGCACCGAAACCACTGTCCCAGTGAGAGCGAAGAATCCCGCAGTAGCGGTCAGTGGCAGTAAACGCGGCAGGGAATTCTTCATGAAATCTAACGAGAACAAGATGAGCCACGCCGCCGAGATCGCGGCGGGCTGCAGGAGAAGGGTTGGACTGCAAACAAGCTCATCATCAAATCGGGCGGCGTTGGCTCCATCGCGTGGTTAGGCCCTTATCATTGCTTCTTACTCCCAACACGTCGATACCAGAGTCCCAAGAGGATAAACAGGACGCCAAATGCTCCGACAAATGGGTGGATGACCGGCATCTGAGGCAATACATGATGGCCGTAGAGGGCGAGCGCGATGAATAGCACGCCGAGGACGAGAGAACCGTACCCGCTCACTCTAGCCATCTGAACGCTCTTGCGAAGGATAAGATCCATAGCCCGATTGTTCTTTGCCAACGCGTCAGCGCACGCAGCAGAACATGCAAATCGCGGAGACGAAGATGCCGGCTTGCAAGCAGCACAAAGCGCACGACCACAATAAGCGCACACGGCTATTGCATCCTGCTGATGTGTCGCGCATTCCATGAGGCCTAACGAGAAAAAGATGAGCGACGGCGGACGGGCCCGCGCGTCGCTCGGAGTGGAAGTGTGGAAGTCATCCTAAAAAGTAGAGCGTACGACGGTCCGCTGTTCGCTCCATCGCATGGTTAGGTCTTGGCGTGATATGTCATGGCGTATCCGAAGCTGGTTTGTAAGCCCAGCGGTCGTCAATCTTAGTGCGTTCAAAGCTCTTCGACCACGGTGAATCGCCAACTGTGATGCGCTGACTAAACCAGGCAACCATGTTGTGTGCGAGGCGCTCTGCCGACCAATCTTTGCTTTGCTGCGATTGTGCGTGCTCGATGAGAGACTTCGTCGCGTCGTCCTGCAGCAACTGAGCGGCGATCTCACGAGCCGTGATGTAACGCTGATGCTCCCGATACTGCCGCTCGATGATGTGAGCGATGATCGGAAAAACTTCGTGATGCTTCCAGGTTGGTTCCATATGTGTGTGCGTGTTTGAGTCACCTAACGAGACCAAGATGAGCCACGCCGCCGAGAGCGAGGCAGGCTACATGCGAAGGGTTGAACTGCGAGCAAGCTCGTAAACAGGTCGGGCGGCGTTGGCTCCATCGCATGGTTAGGTGCGGGCGTCGGAGACGTCACGGCTTGTTAAATTGGACCGGCAGATAAAACTTGGCTGGAGTCGGGTTCTTGTTCTTCAAGGCAGGAGTCCATTTTGTGCGCAGAATCGCCTCGCGCACCATGCGGTCAAGAAAAGGATAGACTGAGCGGACAATTTGAACGCTGAGAACACGTCCGCTTGCGTCAAGCGAAACTAACGCGATGACGATTCCCCCGACGTGCTTTTCCCGCAGCCAGTCCGGATAGCTGAAATGGGAAATGAAGGCCTCCATTCCACCTTCCGGCGCCGCGGCCACATCGAAAGCCTTCTGGGGCGGGATAAGGCGATAATCGGTGTACTCATACTCAGCGCCTTGCTGTCGCACAACGCCCATGGGCGATAGGGCGCAAGATTGAAACAGTAAGGTCAGTCCTGCTAACCGGAAGACCTGCTTCATTAGCACCTAACGAGACACAAGATCAGCGACCGCGCGAGCGGGGATTGACGTTCGCATGTTCTCAAATCCGGGCATAAGGACAGGCCGCGGTTCGCTGGATCGCCTGGTTAGGCGTTTTGCGCGTCATGAACAGTCACAACTCCGACACAGGTGGCCCGGACGCAAGCTGCGATGCGGTGCCGTAAGCTCGGACGCAATCCTCTGTGAGCGCCGATAGATAAGAATGAAAATGGTGGAGGTAAACCGTGAGGTGCCGTTGTAACGCGGAAAACGGGATTGCCCAAGTCTTAATGTGCGGGCTGCTGAAGCGGGTATGGATGGCCCAGTCGTCGATCCACGCGGCCCCGAAAACGATATACGGAATCTCGGGGAAGAAACGATCGAAGCGATGGCCGTGCTCGTCGATGTCCATCGTGATGTGAATGCTGCGAACCACTGGCCCCTCCTGCGTGATGCGTCGGTTCGGATAGTGGCCGCGCCGGATAACAGTGTATCGGTGTGCGGCAGCGAAGGCCTCCAAAGGGGAATCAATCGCGGCGAGATGTTCCCCCAAGCGTTCGTAGTCCTTCAATGAGTCTAGTGGCATCGTTTACACACGGAACGCTCTTTACACCTAACGAGAACAAGATGAGCGACGGCGGACGAGGCCGCACGTCGCTCGGAGGTGAAATGTGGAAGTCATCTTAAAAAGTGGAGCGAAAGCCCGTCCGCCGTTCGCTCCATCGCCTGGTTAGGTCTTTGGGCGAACATATGCAAGTCTGCATCCAACTGCGAAACCGATCATGGTAGCGATGAGAGCGAAGAACTCCTGCGCGGACGACGCGAGCAGGCCTCCTCCGAGGACCCCAACTGCAATCCAAAGACCGGCAGCGAAGAGAGACGACAGCGACAGTGTCCGAAAGAGGATGAGATACGCCGCCGCAAGAGAAAGTGCTCCCACCACCGCTCCAGGAACGACGGCAGTGGTGAACACATAAGAGGCACGCAGTTGCCAGTCTATCGCTGAGCCAGAAGTATGGTCATAGAGCGTACCGAAGAGGACGCACGCGGAGACGATAATCGCGGCACACACAAAACCTGCGATGCCACCGACAGGAATAGCGCTGAGAGCGATGAGGAATTGGCGAGAACCGCTCATGGATAAGACCTAACGAGAACAAGATGAGCGACGGCGGACGAGAGCGCGCGTCGCTCGAACTGAAAGTTTGGAAGTCACCTCAAAGAGTGGAGCGTACGCCGGTCCGCCGTTCGCTCCATCGCATGGTTAGGTCTTTTGGGAACCATCATCGGTGGATTTCTTCTTGAGAAACGGCCCCAGGAACACGAGCAACGAGACATATCCTGAGAAGAGCGCGATGCAGAAAATCCAGATACCGACAGAAGGCTCTTTAGCTTTGGAAGCCGTCTGGGCAGCACTAATCTTGGCCGCGTCTATGAAAGGCCACATCGTGTTGGTGCCGGTCAGGAAGCCGGCCTCGAATACGAAAACGCCGAGGAACAGAGCAATGGCCACAAGCGTAAGCGGAACGGACAATATGCCAAACTGAGTCGGATGATGATACGCAACGAACGCGAGGCCGCTCATGGCAGCGACGGCTAATGCGACTAGAAGGCTTTGCATAGACCTAACGAGAACAAGATGAGCTGCTGCGAGCGGGAGGGTGCATAGCAACAGGGTGAAACAACGAAGTCAGAGAAAGCAAGACTGTACGCCCGCTCGCGGTCTGCTCCATTGCATGGTTAGGCCGGCAAGCGGTCCACGGAGTAATCATAGCGCGGATGGCGGCCACTCAAACCACCGCCCGAGCCTTAAATACCGGTACGCGAGAACTAGTAGAACCCAAACCGCCAGAAGCATTCCGGCACGCTGCCACTCGTGCAAACGAAG